>NZ_JADBEK010000001.1:10364389-11728778 GCF_014873145.1 Nonomuraea angiospora
CCGGGTGGACCTCCACCACGTCGCCGGCCACGAGCTGGTACGACGGCGGCACCCCGCGGCCGCCGGCGACCATCGGCCCCACCTCGGTCAGCGGGATGCCGAGCGACTCGACGTGGTGACCCAGCGTTGAGGTGCCGTCCAGCGTCACCCGCTGCCACTCCTGGCGCCTGCTCACCGGCAGGAACATCGTCAGCTCTGAGGCGATGAGTAGGCGTGCGTCCCGTTCGCTCACATGTCCATTCTGGTGGACCGGATAACGTGATTTCATGCCGATATCTCGCCGCGCCTTCCTGGGGCTCGCCGCGCTGGCGGCCGGGTGCTCGGCGGCCGACGGCAGGCGGGCCGAGCTGCGGCTGGCGACCGGCGTGACGGGCGGGATCTACGAGCAGCTCGGCGACGGGCTCGCGCGGGAGCTGCGACAGGACGGGCTCATGGTGCGGGTGATGAAGACCGCGGCCAGTGTGCAGAACCTGACGATGATGACCGACGGGCGGGCCGACGTGGCGTTCGCGCTGGCCGACAGCGCCGACGACGCCGTCAGGGTGCGCCACCAGCCGGTCTCGGCGCTGGCCCGGGTTTACATGAACTACGTCCACCTGGTGGTGCGGCGGGGCTCCGGCATCGTGGCGGTCAAGGACCTGGCGGGGCGGGCGGTCTCCATCGGGCTGGAGGGCTCGGGCACGGCGGTGACCGCCACCCGCGTGCTGGCCGTGGCCGACCTGACCGAGCCCGCCGAGGTCGCCAGGCTGGGCCTGGACGAGTCGGTCAAGGCGCTGCGCGACGGGGGGATCGAGGCGTTCTTCTGGTCGGGCGGGGTGCCCACGCCGGTCCTGACCTCTCTGGAGGACATCGAGCTCGTGCCGCTGGAGCCGCTGGTGACGGTCCTGCGCCGCCGGTTCGGCCCGCTCTACGAGCACGGGCTGGTGCCCGCCGGCGTGTACGGCAGCGGCCGGCCGGTGCCGACCATCGGCACCCCCAGCTACCTGATGTGCCGGACCACGCTCCCGGACGATCTGGCGTACTCGATCACCGAGATCCTCTTCGGCGCCCGCGACCGCCTCCAGGCCCCGTCGGCGCCGGGCGGGCGGCTCGACATGCGCTACGCCATCGGCACCGGCGTCGTCCCGCTCCACCCGGGCGCCGCCCGCTACTACCGCTCCGCCTACGGCTGAGCCCTCAGGCGCAGCTCCACGACCAGACCGTGCGGTACGGCGGGCAGCAGCGCCAGCGTGGCCCCGCACGCCCTGGCCAGCTCGGCGGCGATGGCCAGGCCCAGTCCGCTGCCCGGCACGTTCGCGTGGGCCCCGGACCGCCAGAACCGCCCCAGAGCCTCCGCCCGCTCCTCCTCGCCGAGCCCGGGCCCGTCGTCCGCGACCCGCAGCACCCCGTCCTCCAGGGTGACCGTGACGGTGCCGCCCTCGGGCACGAACTTCTGGGCGTTGTCGAGCGCGATGTCCGCGACCCTGGCCGCCGCCTCCGGAACGACCGCCACTTCCGGAATTTCGGTTATGAGGTGGACGCCCTTGGCCGCGTACACCTCCCGCCACGCCCCCAGCCGGGGCGCCAGCGGGATCTCCTTGCCCTCGACGCCCGCGCCCGCCTCCACCTTCGCCAGCGCCAGCAGGTCCTCCACCAGCAGCGTCAGCCGGTCCAGCTCCGCCATCGCCTCCTCGAACTCGGCCGTGCCCTCGCCCCGCAGATGCGGCTCCAGGTTCTCCAGCCGCAGCCCCAGCACCGTGAGCGGGGTGCGCAGCTCGTGGGAGGCGTCCGCCACGAACGCCCGCTGCCGCTCCATCGCGCCGGAGACCGCGTCGGCCATGGTGTTGAAGCGCTCCTCCAGCCGCCGCAGCTCGGAGGGCCCCGCGCCGGGATGCGCCCGCGCGTCGAGCCTGCCCTGCGCGATGGCCCGCGTGGTGCGGTCGAGCTCGGTGACGGGCCGCAGGATCCAGCGGGCCAGCCGCCTGGCCGCCAGCGCCGAGTAGCCCAGCGCCACCAGCGCGCCGACCAGCAGCGCGCCCCACACCAGCGACACGTCCTGCCTGGCCCGGTCGGTGGGGGCCTCCAGCAGCACCACGCCGGACAGCTGCGCGTCCCGGCCCGCCGGTTCGGCCAGCAGCACCGTGGCCGGCCCGAACGGGCTGATCGTGGGCAGCTCCTCGGTCGTGCGGCCGGACAGCGCCAGGCGGGTGGCCTCCCGGTCGTCGGCCTCGAAGCGGCCCGCGGTGGCCAGGACGGAGCCGTCGCGGTCGCGTACGCGCACCGCCGCCCCGTAGAGCTCGGCGTAGCGGTCGATCTCGGCGATCAGCCCCGAGCGGTCGTCCTCCCTGGCCGCCTGGTCGGCCAGCTCCGCGAAGCGGGTGGCGTCGGCGCGGCGGTCGAGGAGCAGGCGGTTCGTACGGTGGGAGGCGTAGGCGAGGCCCAGCGGCACGGCCAGCGCCGCGATCAGGAAGACGATCAGCGTGGTGAACGTGACCACCAGGCGGGAGTTCACGCCGTCGAGCCCAGCCGGTAGCCGGTGCCGCGCAGCGTCTCCACCAGCCCAGGGCGGCCGGTCTTGGAGCGCAGGTTGGCCACGTGCACGTCGAGCGAGCGGGACGCCGACAGCAGCGGGTCGCCCCAGACCTCGTCGAGGATCTCCTCCCGGCCGCGCACCACGCCGGGCTCGCGCGCCAGCATCGCCAGCACGTCGAACTCCCGCCTCGTCAGCGTCACCGGCTCGCCGGCCACCGTGACCTGCCGGGACTCAAGATCGATGCGGACGTCGCCGACGCTCACCACGTCGTCGCGGGCCGGCATCGGCCTGGTGCCGCGCCGGACCACCGCCTCCATACGGGCCATCAGCTCCACCGTGCGGAACGGCTTGACCAGGTAGTCGTCGGCCCCGGACCGCAGCCCGCGCAGCACCTCGCGCTCCTCCGTGCGGGCCGTGACCACGATGAGCGGCACCGCCGACACCCGGCGCAGGCGGCGCAGCACGTCGAGGCCGTCCATGTCGGGCAGACCGAGGTCGAGCAGGACGAAATCGACGCCCCCCGCCAGGCGGAGGGCGTCGACGGCCAGCCCGGCACGGGTGACCTGATGGCCGTGCCGGGCGAGGGCCGTGGTGAGCGCGGACGCGAGCCGATCGTCGTCCTCGACCAGGAGAACTCGCATGGCCCCAGGTTAGACGCGGGCCGTGACCACATCCTCCGAAGCCTGCTCGGCGCGGGAGAGGGCGGCGTCCCTGGTCTCGCGCATGGTGAGGTAGACCACGAGCGACACGGCGGCGCAGGCGGAGACGTACCAGAAGTAGCCGGACTCGATCTTGTTGTTCTTGAACCACAGCGCCACGTACTCGGCGGTGCCGCCGAACAGGGCGTTCGCGATGGCGTAGGGGAGGGCGACGCCGAGCGCGCGCACGTTCGTCGGGAACAGCTCGGCCTTCACCACCGCGTTGATCGAGGTGTAGCCGGTGACGATGATCAGGCCGATCAGGGAGAGCACGAGCGCGCCCGCGAACCCCGTGACCCCGCCGAGCGCCGTCATCAGCGGCACCGTGCCCAGCATCGACCCGATCCCGAACGTGATCAGCAGCGGCCGGCGCCCGATCCGGTCCGACAGCCCACCGGCCAGCGGCTGCAGGCACATGAAGATGAACAGCGCGCAGAAGCTCACCAGCGTGGCCGTCTCCTTGGGCAGGCCGGCGCTGATGCTGAGGTATTTGGTGAGGTACGTGGTGTAGGTGTAGTACGCGACCGTGCCGCCCATGGTCAGCGCGATGACCAGCAGCGCCTCCTTCTTGTGGGCGAGCAGCTGCTTGATCGTGCCGCGGCCCTGGTGCTCGACCTCGCGCTCCTCCTCGTCGTACGCCTCCGTCTCCAGGAGGTTGCGGCGCAGGTAGAACACCACCGCGGCGCCCAGGGCGCCGATCACGAACGGGATGCGCCAGCCGTAGGAGTCGAGGGCCTCCGTGGACATCGTGTTCTGCAGGATGATCTGCAGGCCGAGGCCGACGAGCTGGCCGGCGGTCATGGAGACGTACTGGAAGCTCGAGGCGAAGCCGCGCCGGCCGCGCGGGGTGGCCTCGGTGAGGTACGTGGCGCTGGCCGCGTACTCGCCGCCGACCGACAGCCCCTGCAGCAGGCGGGCCACCACCAGCACCACGGCGCCGAAGTAGCCGACCGTCTCGTACGTCGGTGCGATGGCGATCAGCAGCGCGCTGGCCGACATGAGGGTGACGGTGAGCGTGAGCGCCGCCTTGCGGCCCTTCCTGTCGGCGTAGCGGCCGAGCAGCCAGCCGCCGAGCGGGCGCATGAAGAAGCCGACGGCGAAGATGGCCGCGGTGTTGAGCAGCTTCGCCGTGTTATCGCCCTCGGGGAAGAAGGACGCGGCGAAATAGACGGCGAAGCTGGTGTAGACGAACCAGTCGTACCACTCGACCAGATTGCCGACGGAGCCGCCGATCACTGCCTTCCACGGCACGCGTGCCTTGCTCACGGAGACCTCCTGTGTGGTGCCTGGGGGGAGTAGGTGCAGGCCAGAGCCTCTCCGCAGAAGGATGTTCGGACAAGGGCAGGTGGCCGAGATCTAACGTCCGCTTAACATGGGCGCAACCTCGGGCCCACCCCGGCCCCTCACAATGGCGGGTTGGCCTTCTCGGCCCTCTCCAGCGCCAGATCCGGCCACCACTCGCCGGCCTCCGGGGACACCACGCCGCGCTCGGGGTCCTTCTCCCCGCCCTCCCCGCGCCTGCACCGGCCGCTGGACGAGCCCGCCCGCGCGATCCACAGGTAGGCGTCCACCAGCTCCTCGCCCGTGTCGGTCGTGGGCCGGTCGCCGGCGCCCCGGCCCGGCGGGTTGCACCACGTCTGCGGGTCCGGGTACTTCTTCGGCGGCGGGGTCCACGAGCCCTGGCCGTTCCTGGCGGTGTCGACCACGAAGTGGGGCGTCGTCGCCGGGTCCACCTTCCCGTCCGACGGGCAGTCCTTGACGCCCGTGGCCCGCTGGACGCTGATGCAGGCCGACAGCGCCTTGCCGTACGCGACGCTCTTCTGCGTGGGCTGGTAGGCCGCCGTGTTGAGGAAGAAGCCGTCCGCCCGGTCGATGCCCGCTCTGATCAGCCGCTCGGCCATGATCGCGGTGCCCGGGTAGTAGTCCTGGCTGCCGTCGAGGTAGACGGCCGTGTTCGGGTTGGCCTTGAGGGTCTGGACGGCCTGGCGGAGGTCCCTGTAGCGCTGGTCCACCGAGCCCTGCGGGTCGCACTCCTTGACGCCGGGGACCTTGACCGTGGCGCCCGGCTCCAGGATCACCACCGCCCTGGCCTGGCCTATCGTGCTCGCTATGCCCTTGATCCACTCCTGGTACGTCGCCAGCTCGGCGGCGGTCGCCGGGCGGCACTCGCTGCCCGGCAGGGAGTTGATCAGGAACACCGGGACGCCGCCCGCCTGCCCGGCCGCGGTGACGGTGGCGTCGACCTCCGGCCTGACCTCGGGTCCCTTGAGGCGGATGGCGTGGGGGACGGCGGCCAGCCTGCTCATGAGCTCGGCGTCCTTCGGGCGGTCCTTCTTCCACTGCTCGGCCTGGCGGCTGGCGGCCGGCTCAGGCGGGGAGTAGAACGTGATCTTGCCTGGGGCTCTGAGCGGGTTCTGGGGCCTGGCCTGCTGGTCCGAGTGGGCGGACTGGGCGGTGGTCGTCTGGGCCGGGGTGCGGGCGCTCGACGAGGTGCCCAGGGTGCGCCAGGCGACGGCCACGGACGCGCCTGCCACGGCCACGGCGACGGCCGCCGCCGCGGCGAGCACCCTCCTCCGCCTGCCCGCCACCTTCGGGCCGGGGAGTAAGGGGCTGCCGGGCGGTTGGGGGTCGTCAGACGGCGCCGTCGTCACGTCGGCGCGCGCCGGGTGACCGGTCGCGTCCGTGGATGCCGGGGTGCCGCTTGCGTCCGTTCCCGCGCCGAGGTTCGCGCCCGGGTCCACCAGGCTGAGGCGGTCCATCAGGTCCTGGGCCGTCGGGCGTTCACGCGGGTTCTTCGTCAGCGAGGCGAGCACCAGATCGCGCAGCGGGCCCGAGAGGCCGTGCAGCTCAGGGGCTTCGTTGACGATGCGCAGGAGGATCGTGGGGACCGAGCCCGAGCCGAACGGCGGTTTGCCGCTCGCGGCGTAGGCGACCGTGCAGCCCCACGAGAAGATGTCCGAGGCCGGGCCGATGGTCGCGCCCGACACCTGCTCGGGCGACATGTACGACGGCGTCCCCACGATCGCGCTGCTCATCTCCGCGTCCATGAGCTGTGCGATGCCGAAGTCGATGACCTTGGGTCCCACCTGGGAGAGCAGCACGTTGGACGGCTTGAGATCGCGGTGCACGACCCCCGCCCCGTGGATGGCGCGCAGGGCCATGGCCATGGCGGCGGCCAGGCCGTCCAGCGCCGAGCCCTTCAGCGGCCCCGACTCCCGGACGGCGTCCCCCAGGCTGGGCCCCTCGACGTACTCGGTGACCAGGTACGCCACGTCCCCCTCGACGTCGGCGTCCAGGACGGGAGCGGTGCAGAAGCGGGCGACCCGCTTGGCGGCGGCCACCTCGCGGGCGAAGCGGCGCCTGAAGTCCGCGTGCGCGTCCATCCTGGCGTGGATGAGCTTGACCGCCACCCGGGTGCCGTCCGGGGCCTGGCCCAGGTAGACGACGCCCATGCCGCCCTCGCCCAGGCGGACCAGGAGCGTGTACGGCCCCACCTGGCGCGGATCCCCGTCCCTCAACGCCTCCAAGGTCATAAAGGGTCAGGTTAGCCCCCCGCCCCCGAACGGCCTACAGTTCCAGCCGCCATTCGTTCCATTCGTCGAGCAGCTCGAAGCCCATGGCCTCGTTGATGGCCAGCATGTGGGCGTTGGAGGTGGCGTTCCAGGTGATGATCCGCTCCAGGTGGGGCTCCTGCTCGTGGAGCCAGAGCAGGTTGGCGAGCTTGAGCAGCAGCCCGAGGCGGTGGCCCCGGTGCCCGGCCAGCACGGTCGTGTCCGCCTGGTGCCCCCAGCCGTCGGAGCCGCCGGCGCTGAGGTAGACCCGCGTGTATCCGGCGGGAGCCCCGTCGGACTCGCGGCGTGCGATCATCGAATAGCTGGTGAACCCGCGCTTCTTGATGCCCTCCTCGCGGTCGAGGATGCGCTCGGAGCTGAAGTCGAAGTCCTCGATGCCGGCGTCGCGCGGGGCGTCGTTCATGCCGTTCATCAGGGTCGAGAGGTCGGGGATCAGGCCGGGGTCCGCCGGGCCGGTCCAGCGTTCGAGACGGTAGCCCTCGGCGGTGGGGAGCATGCGTTCCAGGGCGTGCCAGTCGGCCTTGCGGAGATCCAGCACGCGGCGGGCCTCGGCGACCGCGACCGTCATGCCGTGGGCGAGCGCGAAGCGGGCGCCCACGCCGGTGGTCGGCGTCTCCGTGAGGAGCAGGCTTCTGCCGTGGTGGCGCAGCCTCTCCAGCGCGTGCTCGAACAGCGCCGAGCCCAGCCCCCGGCCGCGCCGCTCGGGGCGCACGACGAGGGGGAAGAGCCAGCCCATATGCGTGTTGTCGAGCTGGGAGAGCGACAGGCCGTAGCCGCCGACGACCTCCCCGTCCTCGACGACCGCCCACAGCTCGACCCGGTCGCCCGGCGAGTGCCTGGCGATGTCGTGGCGGAAGTGGGCGAGCGACATCAGGGGGCCCGGATCGTCGGAGTAGGCCACCGTGTACGCCTCGTGCAGGCCCGTGACCAGGTCGCCCGGCCGGTCGAGGTCGATGGGCTGGATCCACATGTGCCCAGCAAATCGCACGGACGACGGCCGGGGCGAGCGAATTTATTGGCGGTAGTTCTCGACCTCGTTGGCCGGGCGGGCGGCGGCGTTGTCGGGGTCCTCGCCCGCGCTCCGCCTGGCCCGGCGCTGCCTGAGCAGGTCCCAGCACTGGTCTAGCGCCGTCTCCAGCTGCTTGATGCGCTCCTGCTCCTCGTCCGTGGTCACCTCGCCTTGGGTCAGCCTGTTGCGCAGCTCGTGCTCCTCGTCGACCAGAGCACTGATCCTGGTGAGAATTTCGTCGTCCCGCATGTCTGAACTCTAGTCACCGTCACCACCTTCCGCCCCGGGGGCCCGTTCCCCGCCGCACTTCGGCTGAGGTCCTTAGGGGACGAGGCACACCTCCGATGGCGGGAGGTCGGCGCGCACCAATGACGAGGGGATCGCGCAGCTCACGGGCCTGTGGATCTTCTGACCGGCGTGCTGCACGTCAGCTTCTCGGCCTAAACTAAACGACCGAGCTTGCAGCTCCTCGCCGTCGATGGCGTCGACGGTCCGGTCCGCGTCAGGCAGCGTGACTCACTGCCCAGCCCGCCGCACCGCGTGAGGCGATGTTGCGGGCTGCGTTGACGTCGGCGTGCTCAGCGAAGCCGCACGACGTGCAGGAAAAGGTTTCCTGATCGAGCCGGTTGTTCTTGTCCACGTGCCCGCAGTGCGAGCATTGCTGGGAGGTGTAGGACGGGTCCACGTGGATCACAGCGACCCCGGCCCGGGCCGCCTTGTAGCCGATGAAGGCTCCCAGTTGCTGGAAGCTCCACGAATGCAGCGTGACCCGCTGGGGCTTGCGAAGCCGTACCCGGTCGCGGATGCCCTGGAGGTCCTCCAGAGCGATCCCTTGTCCGGTGCGTTCTGCCTCGGTCACGACTTGCTTGGCGATGACATGGTTGACGTTCGCGGCGAAGCGGGACTCCTTACGGTGGCGCCGTTTCAGCAGCCGCTTGGCCGACTCGGTGGCCTTGGTCTGCAGGCGGCGACGCAGCTCACGGTTGCGATGCCGGACCGCGTTCAGGCCCTTGCCGCTGTGCCGGACGCCGGTGCTGGTGGTGGCGATGTTGGCGATGCCCAGATCCACCCCGAGGAACCCGTCCGGCGCGATGATGGGGACGTCCGGCACGTCGACGGTGGCGTGCAGGAACCACATGTCCTCCCGCCACACCAGGTCGGACTCACCCTTGCGATGCTTGCTCAGCAGCGTGAGCTGCTGGTCGGAGCCGGTGAACGCGAGGCTGCGCAGCCGCCCGGCCGTCGTCCAGATTGACACTGTCCGATCCCCGTGCTGCCAGGACAGGCACCGGTCGTCGTATGGCTGGGCCGCCTGGGGGCGGAAGGAGATCGGTTTGCCCTCGGCTTTGACCCGCCGCGCCGATCCTGGCTTGCCCAGGTGTCCGGCGGCCAGGTTGGCATGCAGGGTGCGGTAGGCGTCGCAGACCTTCTTGATCACGTGCTGAGCGGCTTGCGCGGCCAGTCCGAAGGCGGCCTTGACGTGCTCGTAGGTGTGCTTACGCAGGTCGAAGTTACGGAAGCACTGCTGCTGGAAGGCGACCCGTGAGACGAGGTCGGCGGCCTTGTTGGCGGCGCGCAGCGTGGCCTCCAGGGCCGCCGCCTGCTCGGGTGTCGGCAGGAGCTTCACCTGCACCATCAGCCTCACAATCGAACACATTACCGTATAGCCCATGTCGCCGCGATCGGAACCGGACGTACATCGAGAACCAGAGGCGTCCCGACTGACGTTCCGAATACAAGCCCAGGTCAGGGAAGCGTTCGAGCGGCTGGAAGGATGCGTGACCTGCCTCAGCGTCCTGGTACCGGACTGAGGGCGACGCGCCGCCTTCTCAGGATCTGAGATCCGGAGCAGTGCACCGCGAGACGTCTGGTAACGTGCAGGGCATGCTGCGCGGACTGCTTCTTAGCTGCCGCGGCGGGGGCCACTGAGGCCGGCTCCCTCGCCGCGGAGCCAGTCATGCGCGTCGGCCGCTTTCTTCCGACCGACGAGGAGCCAGCAGACATGACCGCCCAGCAGCCCAGCCCTATGCCGACCCATCGCTATCAGGCGTTCGAACCCATCCGCCTGACCGACCGCACCTGGCCCGACAAGGTCATCACCAAGGCGCCCCGCTGGTGCGCGGTGGACCTGCGGGACGGCAACCAGGCCCTGATCGACCCGATGGACTCCCATCGCAAGCTGCAGATGTTCGAGCTGCTCGTACGCATGGGCTACAAGGAGATCGAGGTCGGCTTCCCGGCCGCCTCGCAGACCGACTTCGACTTCATCCGCCAGATCATCGAAGAGGGCCGCGTCCCCGACGACGTGGTCATCCAGGTGCTGACCCAGGCCAGGCCGGAGCTGATCGAGCGCACCTTCGAGGCCATCGAGGGCGCCAAGCAGGCCATCGTCCACCTGTACAACTCGACCTCCACCCTCCAGCGCCGCGTCGTGTTCGGCCTGGACAAGGAGGGCATCACCGCCATCGCCGTCGAGGGCGCCAAGCTGGTCAAGAAGCTCGCCGACGCGACCGACGTCGACGTCTACTTCCAGTACTCTCCCGAGTCGTTCACCGGCACCGAGCTCCAATACGCCGTCGAGGTGTGCGACGCGGTCAACGACGTGTGGCAGCCCACCCCCGACCGCAAGGTCATCATCAACCTGCCGGCCACGGTCGAGATGGCCACCCCCAACATCTACGCCGACCAGATCGAGTGGATGCACCGCAACCTCAAGCACCGCGACTCGATCGTCCTGTCGCTGCACCCGCACAACGACCGCGGCAGCGCCGTGGCCGCCGCCGAGCTGGGCTACATGGCGGGCGCCGACCGCATCGAGGGCTGCCTGTTCGGCAACGGCGAGCGCACCGGCAACGTCTGCCTCGTCACCCTGGGCATGAACCTGTTCTCCCAGGGCGTCGACCCCGAGATCGACTTCAGTGACATCGACGAGATCCGCCGGATCACCGAATACTGCAACCAGCTGCCCGTGCACCCGCGCCACCCGTGGGGCGGCGAGCTGGTCTACACCGCCTTCTCCGGCTCCCACCAGGACGCCATCAAGAAGGGCTTCGAGCACCTCGAGCGCGACGCGGCCGCGGCGGGCGTGCCGGTCGACGCGTTCACCTGGGCGGTGCCGTACCTGCCGATCGACCCGAAGGACATCGGCCGCACCTACGAGGCCGTCATCCGCGTCAACAGCCAGTCGGGCAAGGGCGGCGTCGCCTACATCATGAAGGCCGACCACCAGCTCGACCTGCCGCGCCGGCTGCAGATCGAGTTCTCCAAGGTGGTGCAGGCCCGCACCGACAGCGAGGGCGGCGAGATCAGCCCCACCGCGATGTACGAGATCTTCCGCGACGAATACCTGCCCAACCCGGCCAACCGCTGGGGCCGCCTCAGCCTGATGGCCCACCGCCACGAGTCCACGGTGGACGACAAGGACCGCATCGGCGCCGACGTCCGCCTCGACGGGGAGATCCGCGAGATCGCGGGCGCGGGCAACGGCCCGATCTCGGCCTTCATCGACGCCCTGGCGGGGGTCGGCATCCAGGTGCGCGTGCTCGACTACGTGGAGCACGCGATGAGCGCCGGCTCCGACGCCAAGGCCGCCTCCTACCTGGAGTGCGAGGTCGACGGCAAGGTGCTGTGGGGCGTCGGCGTCGACGCCAACACCACGACGGCCTCGCTCAAGGCCATCATCTCCGCGGTCAACCGCGCCTCGCGCTGAGCACAAGCGTCACACCGGACCCCGCATTGACCTGCCTGGCCGGTGCTTGGCATGCGCCCACAAGGCCACGCCCGAATCAACTCGACCGCGCCCCGATCAGGGAAAGCGCGGTCGAGTCGTTTCTGCCAAGGAAGGGTTCGACCTTCTACGTGCCGGGAGTACACGCGTACGTCTCGCCGTAGCGCTTCTGGGCGATGCGCATGAGCTGATCATGTCCGTGGATCCACGAACCCCGAGCGAGGTGCTCGGTAGGGCTTCAGAATTGCAGGTCCGCCCAGTCGATGGTGAGCGGCAGCGGGTTAGTGATCGCAGGGGCGGGATCGGCCTCTTTCATGAGTGTTCCCACATGTTTGTAGAGCATTGAGGCGAGGTCGAGCCGGTAGCGCTCGATGGTGGACACGCCGATCTGGTCGAGGCGCACGATCCAGTAGTGAGGAATACCGGCCTTGGCATACTCGCCAAGCTTGTCGGTTGTGTCCTGGGTTTCCGAGCCGGGTGACACGATCTCAACGACCAGCAGGGCGTGCTGCGCACGGAGTTTCTCTCCGCGCTCCCGGTCCAGGCATCGATACATCACGACGTCGGGGCGGCGGTTGAGTAGCGGTACGTCTCGCAGCCGGAGGTCGACGTCGTTGTTGACGGTGAGGCACTCATGTCCACGGCTCATCGCGTCCCTGGCGTAGCGCTCCAGGAGGTTGGCCAGCCGCCTGCCTGCGCTCTGATGATCGGGAGCAGGGGCCTCGCAGTAGACCACGTAACCGTCCACGATCTCGATCGCCCTTGCGATCTCCTCCGGGAGCTCCTCGTACTCCTCGGCTGTGACCCTGCTGGGTTGAGGACGGATGCTGTGGAGCCAGCTGTCTTCCGGCAAGGCTGTCATCGGCAACTCCTCGATCGCAGGCGGCAAGGCAAGCTTACGGAGTCCGGGGGTTGCGTGAGGCTGTTGCCCAGCAGCCTCGCCTTCGGCATTAGTGAACGTTGCGTTTCTTCAAGTTGAACCCTATGCTCCTTAGAGAACGGCTCGTTCTCTAAGGAGGGCCTCATGGGCGCCGTGCTGTCCGGCTTGATGCTGGCGATGCTGCTGGGCGCGCTCGATCAGACGATCATGGCGCCCGCGCTGCCGGCCGTGGCGGGCAGCCTGGGCGGGCTGGGCCAGATGCCCGCCGTCGTCAGCGCCTACCTCGCCGCCGCCACCGTGGTCATGCCCGTCTACGGCAAGCTTGGCGACCGGTACGGCCGCAAGCCCACCATGCAGGCCGCCATCGTCGTGTTCGTGACCGGGGCCGTGCTGTGCGCGATGGCCACGTCGATGCCCCAGTTCATCGCCTTCCGCGCCGTGCAGGGCCTGGGCGGCGGCGGGCTGATGATCGGGGCGCAGGCGATCATCGGCGAGGTGGTGAGCCCGCGCGAGCGGGGCCGCTACCTCGGGCTCATCGGGGCCATGTACGTGGTAGCCGCCGTGGGCGGGCCGCTGATCGGAGGGTTCTTCGTCGATCGGCTGAGCTGGCGGTGGATCTTCGCGATCTACCCGCCGCTCGGGGTGCTGGCGCTCGTCGTGCTGAGCGTCACCCTGCGGCTGCCGAGACCGCGCGGGCAGGCGGGTCGGGCGCCGCTCGACGTCGCCGGGGCCGTCACGCTGGCCGTCGCCGTGGTCGGGGTGGTCCTGCTGGGGCAGACCAGGAACCCCGTCTACCTCGGCGTGGCGGCCGCCGGGGCGCTGGCGTGGCTGGTCAGCGCCCGGTTCGCCAAGGACCCGATCCTGCCGCTGCGACTGTTCCGCGACCGGGCGTTCGCGGTGCCGGTGTCGATCAGCCTGCTCATCGGGTTCGCGTTGTTCGGGACGATCACGTACATGCCGGCCTACCTGCAGATCGCACTGCGCTCCAGCGCGACGGGGGCGGGGCTGCTGGTGACGGCGCTGATGGCGGGTGTGCTCGCCACGACCGTCGTGTCCGGGCGGCTGATCACGCGGACCGGGAGGTACCGGCCGTACCCGATCGTGGGCACGGCCGTGGCCGCCGCCGGGCTCGGGCTGATCGGCCTGACGGGCCGCGACCCGCTGGCGCTGGCCGGCGCGATGCTGGTGACCGGGCTGGGGGTCGGGCTCGTCATGCAGACCATGGTGCTGGCCGCCCAGAACGCCGTGGAGTACGCCGACCTGGGCACCGCCACCTCGTCGGTGACTTTCCTGCGCCAGATCGGCGCGTCCGCCGGGGTGGCGCTGGTGGGCGCGCTGATCACGCTGAGGTCGGGGATCTCCGCCACGAACCCGTCCGACGTCCCCGACAGCATGCGGGACGCTTTCGCCGCGGCCGTGCCGCCGGTTTTCGCGGCCATGGCGCCGCTGCTGGCTGTGGCGTTCTTCCTCGCGCTGGCGCTGCCGGCGCGTCCGCTTCGTACCACCGCCTACGCCGAGGAGAGATCGTGAAACTCGTCGCACCGCTGGACTCCTTCGGCCGGGGCGACCTGGCCATGGCCGGGGGCAAGGGCGCCAACCTGGGCGAGCTCGTCAGGAACGGCTTCCCCGTCCCCGGCGGCTTCGTCGTCACCACCCACGCCTACGACGTGATCGCCCAGGGGCACGGCACGCGGGCGTACTTCGAGCAGGTCGAGCTGCCCGACGAGCTGCGGGAGGCCGTCGCGGGCGCGTACGCCGCCCTCGGCGGCGGGCCCGTGGCCGTGCGCTCCAGCGCCACCGCCGAGGACCTGCCGGGGGCCGCGTTCGCCGGCCAGCAGGACACGTACCTGAACGTCGTGGGAGAGCAGGCGGTGCTCGACGCCGTACGCCGCTGCTGGGGCTCGCTCTGGACCGACCGCGCCGTCGCCTACCGCGCCCGGCTCGGCATCGACGACTCCGAGGTGCGGATCGCGGTCGTGGTGCAGAGCATGGTCGAGGCGGACCTGGCGGGCGTCATGTTCACCGCGAACCCGGTCACCGGCGACCGCGCGCAGCTCGTCGTCGACGCCAGCAGCGGGCTCGGCGAGGCAGTCGTGTCCGGCCTGGTCACGCCCGACCACTACGTGATCTCCGACGCCGGCACGGCCTTCACGCCGGGGCGCCGCGAGGTCGTCATCAGGGGCGCGGCGGACGGGGGAGTGACGCGAGAGACAGGCTCGGCCGCTCAGGAGCGCCTGCCCGACGCGGCGCTTGGGGAGCTGGTCAGGCTGGGGAAGGAGGTCGCCGCGCACTTCGGGCGGCCCCAGGACATCGAGTGGGCGTACGCGGGCGGTCGCGTCCACCTGCTGCAGGCCCGGCCCATGACCGCGCTGCCGCCGCCCCCGCTCGGGAGGCTCAACCCGGCCCAGCGTCGCGTCGCCAGCGTTCTGATGGAGTACCTCCCGGAACGGCCCTATCCGATCGACATGACGACCTGGATCCCGTACGGCCCCGTCGGGCTGATGGCCAGGGTGGCGGCCGGCTTCGGCATAGCCGGCGTGTTCGAGGGGTTCCTGCGGGAGGAGGACGGCGTCGTCTACCAGCTCGTTCCGCAGAGTCCGCGCCCCACCAGGAACCTTCCGGCCGTCCCGTTCAGCCTGCTGGCCAGGGCCAGGAAATTCGACCCCGCCCGCTGGACCGAGGACCCGCGCTTCCGCGCCTACCTCGCCGGGGTCAGGGAGCTGGCCGCCCGCGACCTGGCGGAGCTGCCGTGGGCGGAGCTCGTCCGCATGCCCAGGCAGGCCCTGGACCTGGTGGGCCCGGTGACCGGCCTGCGCGCGGACTACCTGCCCGGCACCGGGCTCGCGCTGCTGCGGCTGCTGGTGGCGGTCAAGCTGCTCGGGCGCGGCCGCCTCTTCGGCGACCTGCTGCACGGGGCGCGTACCCGCACCACCGACGCCAACCAGGCGCTGGAACGGCTGGCCGAGCTGGCCAGGCGGACGGGCGCGCTCGACGGGGGCCCGAGGCCGGCCGAGTTCGAGGAGGAGCTGCGGGCCTTCCTGGCCGAGTACGGCCACCGCGAGACCTCCAGCCCGATCCTCGTCACCACGCCCACCTGGTCCGACGCCCCCGGGACCGTCATCGACCTGATCAAGGCGCTGACCGCCGGGCCGCCCGCGCGGAAGGACGGCGACGACGCCCTCGACCGGCTGCTCCGCCACCCGTGGCTGACAGCCGGCGGCCGCGCCCGGATGCGGCGGCGGGTGGAGGCCGCCCGCGCGGGCGTCGCCTTCCGCGAGGACAGCCACTTCTACTTCATGATGCCGCAGCCCATCCTGCGCAGGTCCCTCCTGGAGATCGGCCGCCGCCTGCGCGGGCAGGGCCTGCTCGACCGGCCGGAAGACGTCTTCCACCTGCGGCTGCCGGAGCTGGAGGCCATCCGCGACGTGACCGCGACGGCTGGCGCGGACCGGGAACGGCTGCGTGAGGCGGTCCGGGCGCGGGCGGCCAAGCGGGAGGAGCTGTCGGGCGTGCGGCTGATCGACCCCGCGGCCGTCTTCCCCGTCCGCGAGACGGGGGACGCGCTGGTCACCGGCTCGCCGGCCAGCGGCGGCGTGACGACCGGGCCGGTTAAGGTGATCAGGGAGCCGAGCGAGTTCGCCAAGCTGGAGAGCGGCGACGTGCTCGTCTGCCCGTACACGAACCCGTCGTGGACGCCCCTGTTCCAGCTGGCGTCGGCCGTGGTCGTGGACGCCGGCGGCGCGGCCTCGCACGCCGCGATCGTGGCCAGGGAGTACGGCATCCCGGCCGTCATGGGCACCGGCAGGGCCACCTCCGTGCTGGCGGACGGCCAGCCGGTAACCGTGAACGGCGACACCGGTCGCGTCACCCGGGCTCTCTAAGATGCCATGGTGACCGACCACCGCAAGCTGCCGCGACGCCGGGGCGAGGCGCTGAACACCGCGATCTTCCAGGCGACGCTCGACGAGCTGGCCGAGGCCGGCTACGCCGGGCTGACCATGGAGCGCGTCGCCGAGCGGGCCAAGGCCAGCAAGGCGTCGCTCTACCGGCGCTGGCCCACCCGCATCGAGCTGGTGATGGACGCGGTCTACAACTCGCTGCCCGCCCCCGGGTCGGCGCCAGACACCGGCAACCTGCGCGACGACCTGGTAGCCATGCTCAGGATGACGTCGAAGGCGCTGTCGGGCCCGGCGGGCGAGGCCATGCGCGGGCTGCTCGGCGAGGCGCTGAGCAGCGGCTCCCCGCTGCGCGCCCTGCGCAAGGACTCCCAGAGCACCACCAGGAGGCTGATGGCGGAGGTCGTCGGCCGGGCGGTCGAGCGCGGTGAGGTCGCCCCCGAGGCCGTCACCCCGCGCCGCCTGGACGCCGGTCACGCCCTGCTGCGCCACCACTTCCTCTTCGAGGGCTCGCCCATCCCCGACGAGCTCGTCGTCGCGATCGTGGACGAGGTGCTGGTGCCGCTGTTCACGCGGGGCT
Source organism: Nonomuraea angiospora (assembly GCF_014873145.1). Taxonomy (NCBI): domain Bacteria; kingdom Bacillati; phylum Actinomycetota; class Actinomycetes; order Streptosporangiales; family Streptosporangiaceae; genus Nonomuraea; species Nonomuraea angiospora. Next base: position 10,381,264 of record NZ_JADBEK010000001.1, read on the forward strand.
GAGCTGGCCCATCACGGTCCTGCCACGCCTGATCGCGCTCCTCGCCACCAGCGCGGCCATCCACACACTCACCAGCGCGCTCGTCGTCACTGTCCCCACGAACGACCACCACACGTTCTCCCGGCCCATCACCAGCAGAATCGCGACAGGCACCCAGGCGAGCGTGTTGCAGATGGCCGCCGTCGCGAGGACCTGGCCCATGCGGCGCACCTCGGCGCCGAACGCGGTCGAGTCCGCCGCCGTCATGGGCAGCGCCAGCACCAGCGCCATGATGGGCGGGACCAGGAAACCGCCGACCATCGCCTCGCCCAGCGGTCCGGTGGGATAGCCCACGTCCAGGTACGCCATGCTGACGAAGCCGAGGCCGACCAGCCCGACAGGTATGACGAGCACCACGGCCGTCACGATCACCGTCCGCGCCGTCATCCGGGTGATCGGATCCTGTGCGGAACGCCGCCGGGCCGCGAAGCAGGCGGAGAGCAGCGGCGTCACCGAGAGCACGGCCATGGCGCCCGCCCCGGCGTGGAGCAGCCGCGCCAGGTCGTGCAACCGGCCGGCGATCGAGCCCGCGCCCGCCGCCCCGGCCCATGCGCCACGCATGCTGACCAGGTCGGCCGTGTCGCGCAGGCCAGGGTTCCACAGGAGCAGGAGCGCCGCCCCCATGCAGGCCAGGACCGCCGCGAGCGGAACCGCCAAGGTCCCGGCCCCCGGGACCCGCCGGTGGTGCAGCCACGCGTCGGCCGCGCCCGAGACCAGGTCGAGCACCGTGCGCACGCCTGCCGGGCGCGAGGCGACCAGATCGGCGACCTCCTCGCCGTAGCGCTCCCGCCACGCCTTCGGGTAGAGGCTGAGCATCGCCATTGCCATCGCGCATCATGCGAGCCCCCAAACCGCTCCCGTGCGCCTGGCCCCTGCCTGCTCGATGCGGCGCAGGGTGGCGAGCTGCTCGCCCAGCGCCGAGCGGCCGCTCTCGTGATCCGGTACGGCTTGCGTCGCTCGGCCGACTCGACCGGCTCGATCCAGCCGCGTCTTACTGAGCAAGCCCGAAGGTCGAGCCCGCCAGCCGCATCGAGTGCTCGAACGCCGCGCGCCTGTTCTCGATCGTGTTGTTGAACTGGCCGAACACCTCGAAGTTGACCCACCCGTACAGTGCGGTCCACGCGGACAGGCCGCGCCAGAGCATGTCGTCGGGCACGCCGGGCATGAGCCCGCGGAACGCCTCCGCCTCCTGCGCCAGCTCGGGCGGGGCCTGGCCGGCAGGGGGCTGGAGCGCGCCCGCGGCCCAGGCGTCGGAGACGATCCGGCCCAGCACGGTGACGTCGCGCACCCGGGCCGCGATCGTGTCCTGGGGCGCCTGGTAGCCGGGCACGGGGGAGCCGTAGAGCAGCGCGTACTCGTGCGGGTGCGCCACCGCCCAGTCGCGTACGGCGTGGCAGGCCGTCATCCACCGGCGCGGGTAGTCGTCCTGCCGGCACTCGGCGTCGGCGCGCTCAACGCTCTCGCCGAGCGCGTTGTAGCCGTCGATGATCAACGCGGTCAGCAGGTCGTCGCGGCTCGGGAAGTAGCGGTAGATGGCCGAGGAGACCATGCCCATCTCCCGGGCGACGGCCCGCAGCGACAGGCCGCCGGCGCCCTCGGTGGCGAGCTGGCGGCGCGCGATGTCGGTGATCTCCCTGGTGAGCTCGGCCCTGACGCGTTCTCTGGCGGTACGGCTGGCTGTCATGGGAGCAGGCTATCAGAGCGGTGCAAAAAAACGAGAGCACTGCTCTTGACGATCGCTGCTCTCTTGAGAGAGCATTGCTCTCGTAAGCGAATGACAGTTCACGGAGGACCGTAATGCTCGGCACAGTCAAAGGCGCCAACGCCGTCCTGATGTTCTTCCTGGAGCTCGGCGTGCTGGCCTCCGTGGGCTACTGGGGCTTCACCCTGAGCGCCGCCTGGTGGATCAAGCTGCTGGCCGGAGTGGGCGCCCCGGCGCTGTTCATCGCCGCGTGGGCGCTGTTCGGGGCCGGCGGGGGCGCCAACGCCACGTTCCCCCTCACCGGCCTGGCCCGCGCCGCGCTGGAGATCCTCTGGTTCGGTGGGGGCGCCGCCGCGCTCTACGCCTCCGGCCTGGTGACCCCCGCGGTCGTCTTCTTCGCTGTGTTCGTCGTCAACGCGGTTCTCCGCATCGTCTGGAAGCAGGTCTGATCATGGGTAAGCACGTCGTCGTGGGCTCCGGCCAGGTCGGCACGCATGTGGCGAACAAGCTTCTCGCGCAGGGACACGAGGTCACCGTCGTGACCCGCTCGGGCAGCGGTCCCGAAGGGGCCGTCAAGGTGGCCGCCGACATCTCCGACAAGGCCCGGCTGATCGAGGCGGCCAAGGGGGCCGACGTCCTCTACAACTGCGTCAACCCCCAGTACCACCGCTGGCTCACCGACTGGCCGCCGATGGCCGAGTCGTTCCTGGCCGCCGCCGAGGCGAGCGGCGCCGTCTACGTGATGCTCGGCAACCTCTACCCGTATGGGCCCGTCGACGGCCCCATGACCGAGGACCTGCCGCTCGCCTCCGCCAACCCCAAGTTCCGGGTGCGGGCGAAGATGTGGCGGGACGCGCTGGCCGCGCACGAGGCGGGCCGGATCAGGACGACCGAGGTGCGCGGCTCCGACTTCTTCGGCCCGGGCGCCAGCGACCAGTCCTACCTGGGCGACCGCTTCCTCGTGCCGCTCAGGGAGGGCAAGACCATCCAGCTCGTCTACCCCCCGGACATGCCGCACAGCTGGACCTACCTGCCCGACGTGGCGGACGCGCTGATCGTGGCCGGCGGCGACGAGCGGGCCTGGGGCCGGCCGTGGCACGTGCCCACCGGCGACCCGCTGAGCTTCCGCCAGCTGGGGGAGCGGATGGCCGCGCTGCTCGGGCGGCCCGCGCCCAAGTTCGCGCGGCTCCCGTGGCCGCTGGTCAGGGTGGCCGGCCTGTTCTCGCCCATGATCGGGGAGCTGGGCCACGTCAGATACCAGTTCACGCAGCCGTTCGTGCTCGACTCCTCGGCCTTCCAGACCACGTTCGGTGTCGCGCCTACGCCGATCGAAGTGGCGCTCAAGGCTACGCTCGAGGCGTGAAGATAGCCGTGATCGGCCTGGGTGACATCGCGGAGAAGGCCTACCTCCCCGTGCTCGCCGCCCAGCCCTCCCTCGACCTGCACCTCTGCACGCGCAACCAGGCCCGCCTGGACCGGCTCGGCGACACCTACCGGATCGCCGGGCGGTCCACGAGCGTGGACGAGGTGATCAAGGCGGGGGCCGACGCGGCGTTCGTCCACGCGGCCACCGAGGCGCACCCGCAGATCGTGGAGCCCCTGCTCAAAGCCGGGATCCACGTCTACGTCGACAAGCCGATCGCCTACACGCTCCAGGAGTCGGAGCGGCTCGTACGGCTCGCGGAGAGCGAGGGGAGGTCGCTGATGGTCGGCTTCAACCGCCGGTACGCGCCCGGATACGCCGGGCTCGCCGCCCATCCCCGGCACCTCGTCCTCATGGAGAAGAACCGCGACAACCAGCCCGACGAGCCGCGACGGGTGATCTTCGACGACTTCATCCACGTGGTGGACACCCTCAGGTTCCTCGCCCCCGGCCCGGTGACCGGCACCAGGAGCCGGATCCGCGTGAAGGACGGCCTCCTCGAGCACGTCGTCCTGGAGCTGACGGGCGACGGCTTCACCGCCATCGGCGTCATGAACCGGGCGAGCGGGGCGAGCGAGGAGACCTGCGAGGCCATGGGCGACGGCGCCAAGCGCCGCGTGGCCAACCTCGGCGACGTCGTCGACTACCGGGGCGGCGAGACGCTCGCCCGTCGCCCCGACTGGGTGCCGGTCGCCAGGCAGCGCGGCATCGAGCAGATCTGCCTCGACTTCCTCGCCGCCGTGCGCGAGGGCCGCCGGATCGCCGCCGACGACGCCCTGGCCACCCACGCCCTCTGCGAGGAGATCGTCAGCCGGGCAGCTTGAGCATCTCCTTGTCGGCCCTGGCGAACATCCGCCCGAACACCGACTCGCCCAGCCTGGTCAGCACGGTGTACCCCTGGGTGTCGGTCATCGGGCTGGAGGAGGACACAACGCCGGCCAGCGCGTCGCCGTACAGGGCGGGACCGCCGCTCCCGCCGGCGGCGGCGTGGCAGTTGCGCGTGATCATCAGCCCGGGCCCCTCGGAGAGTCCCTCGGTCGCGTCGCCCACGCACCGGTACATCTTCGTGCCCGGATAGCCCTTGCCCGCCGGATAGCCGAGCAGTTCGAGCCCGCGCAGCTTCGTGCCCCTGGTGGTGGGCATCGGCCGCACGCCCTTGCCGGTGACGGCCTCCAGCGGGCGCTCGCGGCGCTCCACACCGACCAAGCCGACGTCGTACGGCAGCAGACTCGCCGAGTACGGCTCGGTGCGCCACTTGGCCGGCACCCACACGCGCACGGCGGGCCAGACCCCCAGCTTCGGTTGCCCCAGGTCGTAGCCGGGCAGGAAGGTCACCTGCTGGAGCGAGCGGCCGTGCTGGTAGAGGCAGTGCGCCGCGGTGACCACCAGGCTGCGGCTGCGCGAGCCGATCACCGTGCCCCCGCACAGCACGTTCGCCCGCGTCACGGCGTCACGGCCGAGCAGGACGCCCGTGAGCCGCCGCGCCCCCGTGTAGGGGCGCGGGACCGGCGCGTAGCCCAGGCGGTCGCCGTCGGGGGTCAGGACGCTCGGGACGGGGACGTTACGTTGCGGCACCTCGGCGACGGCGGTGGGGTCGAGCAGGACCAGAGACAGCACCAACCTGAGCACACTCCCACCTTAAGGCGACGATGATCAGTGCTCTGACCTGCGACATCAATCTTTACCTCAACTTGTGTACCGAGAGCCCAGCGCGCGCAGCCGGGCGTGCGCCGACTCGTAGACGGCCGGCCGGCCCAGATACGCCTTGGGCAGTTTCGCGACCATCGTGTAGTTGGTGTCGCAGACGTTGCCGACGGGCGCCTGCCCGGCCTGGCTGACGAGCTGGTAGGCGTCCAGCGTGTCCAGGCCGGTCAGCTCCGACGTCCAGGTGACCAGATCGTGCTGGCTGATCCGGTACGCGTCCTCCAGCGGCCTGGCCGAACCGGTGGACATCAGGTGCAGATCGTCCTCCAGTCGCGGCCACGGCGTCGCCACCCCCTTGATCAGCTCGACCGCGACCACGGTGTTCATGGCCGACTCCACGGCGGTGCCGCAGACCTCACCGTGCCCCTGCAGCCCGTGGCCGTCGCCGATCGAGAACATCCCGCCCTCGACGTTGACGCCCAGGTAGACGGTGACGCCCGCGCGCAGCTCCGGGGTGTCCATGTTGCCGCCGTGCGCGTCCGGGGTGATCGTCATGCGGGCCTCGTTCGCGGCGGGGGCCACGCCGACCGTGCCGTGCATCGGGTCGAGCGGCAGCGCCACGCTGAAGTCGCTGTTGCGGGCGTGGTAGACGGCCACGCCCTGGTCGAGGTCGATGTCGTACCGCCAGACCCGCTCCTCCAGCGGCGGCTGCAGCATGGCCGTGGTGTGGGTGCCGGTCAGCGCGCCGAAGTGGGGGAACGTCGTCGACACCGCCCAGTCCCTGGCCGGGGTGATTCTCACGAAGTGCAGGGCCAGCGTGTCGCCGGGCTCGGCGCCCTCGACGTGAAAGGGGCCCGTCACCGGGTTCAGGTAGGGGAACTCGCACACCTGCGACGGCAGGTCGTCCACAGTCCGCACGCGGCCGCCGAAGCAGTCCTCGGTGTAGAGCTCCAGGATCGTGCCCGGCCGCACCTTGCCCACGGCCGAGCGTCCCCCGAAGGTGTAGCTCAGGTCCTCCGGGGAGGGGCGGTAGGAGACGACGTTCATCAAACCTCCGAGGGGAGTGCGGGCCGGCGGCCGAGGGCGTACGAGATGCCGAGGACGAGGAGGCCGACGGCCAGCCAGATGCCGCCGGCCCACTGGGCGTAGACGCTCTGGTTGAGGACGACGGCCACCAGGACGACGATGCCGGCCACGGGCACGACCAGGTGCGCGAGCCAGTTGCGGCTGCGCCGCCTGATGACGTAGTGGACGACGACGGAGACGTGCAGCAGCAGGAACGCGGCCATGGCGCCGAAGTTGACCAGCGAGCTCAGCTCGCCGATGCCGGTCGGCCGCGTGCTCATGTAGACACCGATGATCAGCGAGAGCGCGGCCACCACGAGGGTCGCGTTGACCGGCACCTTGTGCCTGGGGTCCACCTTCGCGAGGAACGAGGGGAGCTGGCGGTCGCGGCCCATCGCGAACAGCAGGCGCGAGGTGGCCGCCTGCGCCACCAGCGAGTTGGCGAACCCCCACGCGACGGCGGTGGCCACGGCCGTCAGCACCGACAACCAGTGCCCGCCGGCGAACTCCGCGGTGGTGTAGAACGCGCTGCCCGCCGGGTCGTCCTTCGCGATCAGAACGTCCCGGCCGGGGGTGAGGAGCGCGGCGACCCAGGTCTGCGCCACGAACAGCACCGCGGCCAGCCCCAGCGCGGCCACCATGGAGCGGCCGAGCCGGCGGGCGTCCTCGCGGTTCTCCTCCGCCAGCGTGGAGATGCCGTCGAAGCCGAGGAACGACAGCACGGCCACGGACGCGGCGGCCAGGACCACGCTCCAGCTGAATCCGGCGGAGTCGAAGAACGGGGTCAGCGCGCCGGTCTGCGCCTTGCCCTGGGCCAGCGCGACGCCGCCGACCACCAGGAAGATCGCCAGCACCGCGAGCTCGGCCACCAGCATGATCCGAGTGATCCTGGCGGTCATCTGGATGCCGAGGTAGTTCACGACCGTGTTGAGCGCGACGAACGCCACCAGCCACAGCCAGACGGGCACGGCGGGCACGAACGAGTTCATGGCCACGCCGGCCACCAGGTAGAGCAGCGAGGGCACGAGCACGTAGTCGAGCAGGATCGACCACCCGGCGATGAACCCGACGGGGGCGGCGATTCCCCGGCCCGCGTACGTGTAGACCGAGCCGGCCATGGGGAACGCGCGGGCCATCTGCGCGTACGACAGTGCCGTGAACGCCATCGCGACCAGGCCGATGATGTACGCGAGCGCCACCATCCCGTGGGAGACGGCGAAGACGTGGCCGAAGATGCCGAACGGGGCGATCGGCACCATGAAGATCAAGCCATAGATCATCAGGTCGGCGAAGCCTAAGGAACGCCGGAGTTCCTGGCGGTAGCCGAACTGCTCGACTGTGCTCATGCACGGCTCCTAGCTGCGTGGGGGGCGATTCGCACCCTAGGGCCAAAGCTTTCTACTGAAAAGGTTTCTCTAGAAAGAATCCCAGGCCGTCCGCCCTGGCCAGGTGCACGGGATGGCGCACCTGGCGGCCGATCAGCGTGAGCGTGCCCCGGGCGCTGGTGATCTCGGTGCCGTCGGCGACCGCGTCGAGCGCCGGCACGGCCAGCGACCCCGCCCGCGCCGCCAGCGCGGCCAGCATCGCCACGGCCTCGTAGCAGCCGTGGCCGTGGGCGTTCAGCATGGGGGCGTCCGCGCCGAACCTGGCCGCGTACCGCTCGGCGAAGTCGAGACCGGCGTCGGTGGACAGGTCGCGGAAGTAGCCCATGGACGCGTACAGCTCGCCGGTGACGTCCCCGCCGGCGCCCAGCAGGCCGTGCTCCTCCAGCGCCCCGCACAGCCGGGCCGCGCCGAGCCCGGCGGCCGCGTACGCGCGGTTGAACGCCATGAGGTCGCTGCCGATCAGCGTCAGCAGGATGGCGTCGGGCCGCGCGTCCGCCACCCGGTCGAGGAGGCTGACGGCCCCGCCGTACGGGACGAAGCTCTCGCCCACCACGCTCGCGCCCCGGGCGCGCAGCCGCCTGCGGGCGCCGGCGTGCACCAGGCGCGGCCAGACGTAGTCGTTGCCCAGCAGGTACCAGCGGCGGGCCCGGCGCGTGCCGGCCAGCCACTCGATGCCCGGCGCGAGCTGCCTGCCGGGGGTCTCGCCGAGGAAGTAGACGCCCGGCGCGTGGCCGCCGCCCTCGTACGGGGGCGCGTAGACGAACGGCACCCGCCCGGCGATCGCGGCCACGACCTTCACCCGCACGTCGCTCGCGTGGGCGCCCGCGACGGCCTGCACCGTCCGCGAGCCGACCAGCCCGGCCACCTCGGCCGCCACCTGGCGCGCGGGCCGGCCGCCGTCGATGAGCACCAGCTCGACCGGCCTGCCCAGCACGCCGCCCCCGGCGTTGACCTCCTCGGCGGCCAGCACCGCGCAGTTGATCGCGCACGGGCCCATCAGGCCGAGCACCCCCGACACGGGCACGACCAGGCCGATCCTGATCGACTCCGACGGTATGAGCCGCGCTTCCAACGGATCGACGGTCGCCGCCACGCCGACGAGTATCCTCCGTTCTAGCTCTCCGATGAAAGGACCTTTCTCCATGACCACCCCTGGGCTCGGGTCCTCACTCGCGTACCTCCTGAGTCGCGCGGAGCGCAGCGTCAACCGCGGGCTGGCCGCGGTGCTGGCCGGCGAGGACGTCACGGTCGAGCAGTGGCGCATCATGCGGGCGCTGGCCGACGGGCGCGGCGACTCGATGGGCGAGCTGGCGGAGGCGGTGCTGATGCCGCACCCGACGCTGACCAAGGCGATCGACCGGCTGATCGACCGGGCGCTGGTCTACCGCGGGCCGTCCAAGGGGGACCGGCGGCGGGTGGCGGTGTTCGTCTCGGACCGGGGGGCGGAGCTGCTCGCGCGGGTGGACGGGGCGGTGGCCGAGCATCACGGGCTGATCGCGGGGGCCTTCGGGAGGGAGCGTACGGAGCAGCTCATGCGCGACCTGGAGAGGCTGATGGAGGCCCTCGACTACGCCGAACTCCGCGTCTGACCCGCCTGCCGGCACTTTCCCCAAGGAGACCTCAGCCACGGTCGGCGGAGTCGTCTCGCCGTCGCGGGGCGCACCGCCGACGTGGGCTGGGGTCCCTTGGAGGAGAGAGGCGAGGGGCGAGTGATGGGGCGCGCCGCTGATGCGGGCGGGGTCCTTTGGAGGAGAGGGGCGGGGGTCGGGCGGCGAGCCGGTGCCGTCGTCGGCGGGCTGCTGGGCGATGCGCGCTTCCGCGCTTCCCCCAAAGGGACCTCAGCCACGGTCGGCGGGTCCCTCGCGGGTGGTGAGGTGCTTCGGGGGAGGGGTGGGCGCGCGGTGGTGGCGCGCCCACCGTTGGTTCAGCCGGTGGGACTGAGGTGTGGTTACGGGTAGAGGCCGCGGAGCTGGTGGGCCTCGACGACGCGGCCCACGCCGATGACGTGCGCCGCCTGCCGGAGCGTCAGGCCGCGTTCGGCCGCCACCGACTTCACCTCGGCGAACGCCTCCAGCATCAGCTCGCGCAGCTTGAGCTCGACCTCCTCGGCGCTCCACGAGTAGGCCTGCAGGTTCTGCACCCACTCGAGGTAGGACACGATCACCCCGCCCGCGTTGGCGAGGATGTCGGGCACCACCGTGGTGCCGTTGGCCGTCAGGATCTCGTCGGCCTCGGGCGTGGTGGGGCCGTTCGCGCCCTCCACGATCAGCCGGGCGCGGATCCGGGGCGCGTTGGCCTCGGTGATCGCGCCTTCGAGGGCCGCCGGGACGAGGATGTCCACGTCCAGCTCCAGCAGCTCGTCATGGGTCAGCGCGTCGGCCTCGCGGAAGCCGCGCACGCCCCCGGCCTCGGCCGCGTACGCGACCAGGGCGGGGATGTCGAGGCCGCCGCGCGCGTACACGGCTCCCGTGGCGTCCGAGACGGCCACCACCTTGCAACCCGCGTCGGCCAGGAACTGCGCGGCCGGCGCGCCCACCTTGCCGAAGCCCTGCACGGCGACGGTGCTGCCGGCGGGCGAGCGGCCGAGCGCGGCCAGCGCCGCGATCTGCACGCCGCGCGAGGTGGCGGAGACGCGTCCGTGCGAGCCGCCCAGCGTCTTCGGCTTGCCGGTGACGACGCCGGGCACCGGGAAGCCGGTGTGGACGCTGTAGGTGTCCATGATCCAGGCCATGGTCTGCGCGTCGGTGCCGACGTCCGGAGCCGGGATGTCCTGCTCTGGGCCGATCAGCGGCATGACCTCGTTGACGTAGCGGCGGGTCATGCGCTCCCGCTCGCGCTCGGTGAGCGTGGACGGATCCACGGCCACGCCGCCCTTGGCGCCGCCGTACGGGATGCCGACCAGTGCGCACTTCCACGTCATCCACATCGCGAGCGCGGTGACCTCGTGGATGTCGGTGTCCGGATGAAACCGGAGCCCGCCCTTGGCGGGTCCCCGCGAGACGTTGTGCTGGACGCGGAAGCCCTGCACGACGTCCATGCGGCCGTTCTCGCGCCGGACCGGGACCGAGACGGTCAGCGACCGCCGGGGCGTGGCCAGCATCGTGCGGAGCCCGTCGTCGAGTCCGAGCTGCTCGGCGGCCTGGTCGAGCTGGTGGAGTGCGGAATCGAGGGCCTGACGGCCCGGGGTGATCAGGGCCGGCGTCTTTGACGGCACCATGATGCTCATGGAAGAGAATCCTCCTGCTATGACGCCCTTTTTAAAGCAGGAAGCGCCGTTGCCTCCCACTTTGGGCGTGTTGTCTCGATCATCCTAAGGCGGAGGGTTTGACCTTGCCTAGCAGTCGATGAAATCCCGAGGTGCTGTGGACCGTGCCACTCTGGCAGGCTTGCGTCCGGTCAGTGTGCCGAATCGTGAATATCTCGGGGAGTGAGATGCCCGCACTCGTGATGGGGCCGATGCTGCGATACGTGGACTCGGTCAGCGCCTCGATCTGGGTGGAGACCGCCGAGCCCTGCACGGTCACCATCGAGGCGGACGGCAGGTCTTACCGGTCGCCTACCTTCACCGTGCACGGTCACCACTACGCGATCGTGGATCTCGTTGAACTCTCCCAGGATATCGGGTCGTATTCGGTGAGGCTCGACGGGGAGCAGGTATGGCCTCTGGCGGGTCGCCCGCCGAGCCGGATCCGGCTGCTGCCCGCCGACGGGGTGCGCAAGCTGGCGTTCGGCTCGTGCCGCACCAGCGTCCCGCATGACATGGCGCACGTCCTCACCCACGGCGACGACGTCCTGCGCGCGTACGGCGAGCACCTCCCCACGGCCGACGACGACGAGTGGCCCGACCTGCTGGTGCTCCTCGGCGACCAGGTCTACGCCGACAACCCCTCGCCCGCGATGCTCGAATACATCCGCGACCGCAGGAGCACGGAGCCGCAGGGGGAGATCGCCGACTTCGAGGAGTACGCCGAGCTCTACCGCCTGGCCTGGACCGACGAGGAGATCCGCTGGCTGCTGTCCACCGTCCCGTCCGCGATGATCTTCGACGACCACGACCTGCGTGACGACTGGAACACCTCCCAGCCGTGGCGCGAGCAGATGGCCGCCGTGCCGTGGTGGCAGCGGCGCGTCGTCGCGGGGCTGGGGGCGTACTGGATCTATCAGCACCTGGGCAACCTCTCGCCGGCCGAGCGCGCGGAGGACCCGCTGCTGCGCAAGCTGATGGACGGCGACGGCGGCGCGGCCCTGGACGAGTTCGCGGAGAAGGCCGACGCCGAGCCGAGCAGCAACCGCTGGAGCTACGCCCGCGACCTCGGCAGCGCCCGCCTGATCATGGTGGACACCAGGTGCGCCAGGCAGCTCACGCCCGGCGACCGCCGCATGCTCGACCCGGGGGAGTGGGCCTGGCTGGAGGAGCAGGTCGCCGCCCCGGCCGAGCGGCTGATCATCGGCTCGTCGATCCCGTTCCTCCTCCCCGAGGGCGTCCACGGCGTGCAGAACTGGAACGAGGCCCTGTGCGACGGCAAGTGGGGCCCTCTGGCGCGGCGGTGGTCGGAGAAGTTCCGGCAGGCCATCGACCTGGAGCACTGGGCGGCGTTCCGGCGTTCGTTCGAGGACCTGTCGAGGCTGCTGGTGAAGACCGGCAAGCCCGTGCTGATCCTCTCGGGCGACGTCCACTACTCCTACCTGGCCAAGGCCGGCGCCGGGCAGATCTACCAGATCGTCTGCTCGCCGATCCGCAACCCGCTCAGCCGCATGCTGCGCTGGGCCAACGTGTTCACCCAGTTCTCGATCGCCACGCTGGTCGGCGGCCTGCTGGCGCGGCTGGCGGGCATCCCGAAGCCGCCGTTCAGGTGGCGGGTCACGAACGGGCCCTGGTTCCAGAACGCGGTGGCCACGCTGACCCTGCCCGACGAGGTCACCTGGTACGAGTCCGTCGGCGATGCGGTCAGGCCGATCGACTCCGTCCGCCTACGCTGAAGCGCATGCACAAGGATGATTACGCCGCCGCCGTGCCGTTCTACGACCTCTGGCACGAGGACGGGCACGTCCCGATGGTGCGGGAGCTGCTTCCCCTGCTGCTGCAGGGGGTGCGGCGGAGCGTGCTCGAGATCGGCGCGGGCACCGGCCTGATCACCGAGCTGATCGCCAGGGAGACGCCGGCCGAGATCTACGCCCTGGAGCCGTCGCTGGGCATGCGCTCGGTCCTGCTCTCCCGCCTGGCGTCCGACCCCTCGACGCTGCGTCGGGTGACCGTGCTGCCCTATGGGGCGCTCGACGTGGAGGTGGACGAACCGGTCGAGGCGATCGTGATGATCTCCGTCCTGCAGAGCTTCGACGCGGAGGAACGGGCCGCGCTGTGGGAGGTGCTGGCCAGGCAGCTGGAGCCGGGCGGGCGGCTGGTGTTCAACTGGCGGGAGCGGTCCGCGCCGGTGCCGGGCGATCTCGAGGTCATGGGGTCGTACCAGGTCGGCAGGCACGCGTACGAGGTGGCCGGGCAGGTGCTGGAGGCCGAGGGGGAGAGCGTCACCACGCGCTTCGTCTACCGGGTCAGGCAGCACGGCGTGTCCATCAGCGAGGACGAGGTGGTCCTCACCAACCACTGGCCCGCCCGCGAACGGCTGGTCTCGGAGCTGGAGAGCGCGGGCTTCACCCCGGAGCCGGCTCCGGAGGGGATGGAGGTGTGGCGCCTGCCGTAGCCGCGAGAAAGGTGGAACCGCCCTCCGGCGTGCGGTCAACAACAGGGTGACCGCATGAGAGAGGACCGGCAGAGTGGTGGGTGTTCAGGATGTGCCTGAGACGCTGGATGACTCGACGCTGATCGGGCATTCGCTGGCGGACCCGGAGAGCTTCGCGGCGCTGTTCGACCGGCACGCCGACGAGATCCACAGGTACGCGGCCCGGCGTCTCGGGAGCGAGCTGGCCGACGACGTGACGGGGGAGGTGTTCCTCGTCGCGTTCCGCCGGCGGGCGCGTTACGACCGCTCGTGGCCCGATGCCAGGCCATGGTTGTACGGCATCGCGACCAAGGTCGTCGCCCAGCACCGCAGGGCCGAACGGCGGCGCACCGCCGCCATGGCCAAGGTGAACGTGGAGCGCCCCGGCACCTTCGACGACCGCAGCGCGGATCGGGTGACCGCCGAGCAGCTCCAGCCCAAACTGGCCAGGGCGCTCACCCGGCTCAGCGCGGGCGAGCGCGACCTGCTGCTGCTCGTGGCGTGGGCGGACCTGACGTACGAGGACGCGGCGCTCGCGCTCGGCGTGCCGGTCGGCACCGTCAGGTCCAGGCTGCACCGGCTCCGCGTCAAGGTGCGCAGGGCTCTCGGCGGCACCGATCCCTTCGCAGCAGAGGAGCCCCAGCATGGATGAGGACGAGATCCGCATGTTCGCCGACGGCCGGCCCGCCGTGCCGCCGTACGGGGCCGAGGCGAGGGCCACGGCGCGGGAACGGCTGCTGGCGCAGGCGCGTGACGGGGGCCGCTTTCGCCTGCCCTGGTTCGGCTGGCAGGCCGCGGCCGCGTTCGGGGTCACGGTCGCCCTGGTCGGCGGGGTGGCCGTGGCCCTGTCGAACCAGGGCCAAGGGGGCACCGGCCCCGCCACTGCCGTGACCCAGTCGGCCGCCGTCTCGTCGTCCGACGAGCTGGCTCCCCGCCCCGGCCAGTTCATCCTGATCGAGTCCGACACCATGTACCGGTCGATGTCGGCCGACCAGAGCGGTAAGACCACCCGCCACCTCTACCGGACCCACAGGAAGATCTGGCAGTCGGTGGACGGGAGCGCGAACGGCCTGCTGCTGATCGAGGGTCGCGAGCCCCGGCCGTGGCCGGGCGAGCAACTGCCGGCGGACGCCAGGAACTGGCAGGGCTCCGACTGGCACGTGCTGCAGTCCTGCCCCTCCCAGCTGGGCGAGAACCGCACCGACTACACCTACCTGAGCACGCTGCCGACGGACGTCGCCGGGATGCGGGCGCGCCTCTACAAGATGCCCGCGGCGGCGGCCGAGGCCAAGGGCGACGAGAGCGACCGGGCCGCCTTCGACCACCTGACGGACCTGGTCAGGGAGACGTACCTGCCGAAGGCGCAGCGCGACGCCCTCTTCGAGGCGGCCAGGTCGATCCCCGGCGTCGAGGTGGCCGAGGGGGTGGAGGACTCGGCGGGCCGCAAGGGGGTGGCGCTCGGACGGGTCAACCCCCAGGGGATCCTCAGCCAGGCCATCTTCGACCCGGCGACGCACGTGTTCATGGGGGAGCGGGAGACGGTCGTGGACGACCGGCTCGCCCGGGCTCCCAAGGGCAGCGTGCTGGCGCTGACCGCCCAGTTGAAGGTGTCGGTGGTGGACGTGCTGCCGCAGGCGACGCCCTCCGGCAAGGCGCAGGCGGCGGCCTGCGCCCCGTCCAGCGCCGAGCCCAGCGCGGGAAGCTCGGCCGCGCCGGAGCAGAGCGACGGGACCGTCTCGGAGCCGGTGCCGACCCTGACGGTCTCACTGGAGGCGACGAGCGACCCGTCCGCGGGGGAGCCGGTGCAGACGATCACCGTGACGCCGACGCAGGCGCCGGCACCGAAGCCGACGGCCAGCGTGGAGCCGTCGCAGGGGGCGGTATCGAAGCCGACGGCCAGCGTTCAGCCGTCGAAGGGCCCGGAGCAGGCGACCGCGAAGGCGTCCCCGGCCGGCGAATGACCACCCGGGCGGGTAACCGGGCGCCGTGACGGCGCCCGGCCCCGTGAACCGGAGAAGCGTCTCCCTGGACAGGGCCCGGCCACGTGCGGTGGTTGGGCCCTCCCGTGCTCCGCCGTAAAAGATCCTGAAAAGCAGGGCCACGTGCGGTGGCTGGGCCCTCCCGTGCTCCGCCGTAAAAGATCCTTGAAACCCCGGACGGCGCTCAGGCGGTGTTCAGCTCGTAAAGGGCGTCGGCGAGCTGGTTGACGGCCCACACCAGGTCTTCCTCGGAGACCACGATCGGCGGGGCGAGGCGGATCGTGGAGCCGTGGGTGTCCTTGGCGAGGACGCTCCGCGCCATCAGCGCCTTCGACACCTCGCGCCCCGTCGCGAGCTCCGGGTCGATGTCCACGCCGGCCCACAGCCCGCGCCCGCGCACCTCCACGACCCCCTTGCCGATCAGCTCGCGCAGCCGGGCGTGCAGCACCTCGCCGAGCTTGGCGGCCCTGGCCTGGAACTCGCCGGTGTTGAGCAGCTCGATGACCGCGATGCCCACCGCGCACGCCAGCGGGTTGCCGCCGAACGTGGACCCGTGCTGGCCGGGCTGGATGATCCCGAGCACGTCGCGGTTGGCGGCGATGGCCGAGACCGGTACGACGCCGCCGCCGAGTGCCTTGCCCAGGACGTAGATGTCGGGCACGACCCCTTCGTAGTCGCACGCGAACGTCTGCCCGGTGCGCCCCAGCCCCGACTGCACCTCGTCGGCGATCATCAGGATGCCCTGCGCGGTGCAGAGCTCCCGGATCTCGCTCAGGTACCCGTCCGGCGGCACGAGCACCCCGGCCTCGCCCTGGATCGGCTCGACCAGCACCGCGACCGTGTTCGGGTCGACGGCCTGCCTGATCGCCTCGGCGGAGCCGTACGGCACGAGCCGGAAGCCCGGCGTGTAAGGCCCGAAGTTGTCGTGTGCCTCCGGATCGGTGGAGAAGCTCACGATCGTGGTCGTGCGGCCGTGGAAGTTGCCTTCCATCACGATGATGTTCGCCTGGTCGGGTTCGACGCCCTTGACCTCGTAGCCCCATTTGCGGGCCACCTTGATGGCCGTCTCGACGGCCTCGGCGCCGGTGTTCATGGGCAGGATCAGGTCCTTGCCCGTCAGGTCGCCGAGCCCGGCGCAGAACTGCGCGAACTGGTCGTGGTAGAAAGCGCGGCTGGTCAGGGTCAGGTTGTCGAGCTGGTCGCGGGCGGCCTCGATGATCTTCGGGTGGCCGTGGCCGAAGTTGAGCGAGGAATAGCCGGACAGGCAGTCCAGATATCGCTTGCCCTCCACGTCGGTGACCCAGGCGCCGTGCGCCTCGTGGATCACGACGGGAAGCGGATGATAGTTGTGCGCGCTGCGGCGCTCGCTCATCTCGATGAGCTCTGCGCTGGTGGTCATGGTCAGTTCTCCCCCCTGATCTCCAGTGTGCAGCACTTGGGTCCGCCGCCTGCCTTGCGCAGCTCTGACAGGTCCACGGGGATGACCTCGTAGCCGCGCCGCTTGAGCTCCAGCTGCAGGTTCGACGCCTCGGCGTTGATGATGACGTTCCTGCCGTCGCTGACCGCGTTCAAACCGAGCACCTCGGCGTCGTCGGCGGTCGCGATCAACGCGTCCGGGAACATCTTGCGCAGCACCTTCCTGCTGCCCTCGGAGAACGCCTCCGGGTAGTACGCGACATTGCGCCCGTCGAGCGGGAACAGCGCCGTGTCCAGGTGGTAGAAGCGCGGGTCCACCAACGTCAGGGAGATCACCGGGCGGCCCAGGAACTCCTGTGCCTCCTGGTGCGCCACCACGTCCGTGCGGAAGCCCGTGCCGGCCAGGATGACGTCGTCGAGCGTGAGGAAGTCGCCCTCGCCCTCGTTGACGTGCAGCGGCTCGCGCGCCGGGTAGCCGCGCTCGGTGAACCACCGCAGGTAGGCGGGGCCCTCGGGGCCGCGCTCGGCGTGGGCGAACCGGGCGCCGTAGACGCGGCCGTCCACGACCAGCGCGCCGTTGGCGGCGAAGACCATGTCGGGCAGCCCCTCGATCGGGTCGATCAGGCTGACCTGGTGCCCGAGCTCCTCGTACGCCGCCTTCAGGCCCTCCCACTGCCGGACCGCCAGGTCGCGGTCCGCACCGGCCTCGGGGTCCATCCACGGGTTGATCGCGTACTCGACCGTGAAGTAGTCCGGACGGCACATCAGGAAGTGTTTGGGCATGCAGGTCTCCGTCGAGGTTTATGGGTGGATGTCCTTTTCGAAGGGACGGAGACAGCCTAAGAATGCATGTTTATGCAGGCCAAGTGTTTGGCATTGCGTGTTCGCGCAGGTCTGTTGCGTCTTTCAGAGCTGGGCAGGCGATCCGTTGCGCGGCTCCGGAACGGTGGTGCCGGGAGGTGCGTCCACGAGCCGCGAGAGCACGATGGAGCTCTTGGTCCGCACCACGAACGACTCCGCCGCGATGCGCTCGATCACCCGCTCCACGTGGCGCACGTCCGTGGCCCTGATGTGCAGCAGCGCGTCCGCCTCGCCCGTGATCGTGGCCGCCCCCACCACCTCGGGGAACTTCGCCACGGCCAGCGCGATGTCCGACGGCTTGGTCTTGCCCTGGCAGAACAGCTCCACGTACGCCTCGGTCGTCCAGCCGAGCGCCTGCGGCGCCACCCTCGCGCTGAACCCGGTGATCGCCCCCGTCTCGCGCAACCGGTCCACCCGGCGCTTGACCGCCGACGCGCTCAGCCCCACCTGGTGTCCGATGTCCGCGAAGGTCGCGCGGGCGTCCTCAACGAGCGCCGCGATGATGTCACGATCGAGCCGGTCCAGTTCCACGGGCTCTGTATACCGCCTGGCCAGGCTGGCGCGCGACGAGCGGCACGCGGGAGACTAAGCGGGCAGACAGTCATCGGAGGGTTCCGCCAGAATGAGCACCGCAAGCTTCCCCGAGGGTTTCGTGTGGGGAGTCTCTACCTCGGCCTTTCAAATCGAGGGCGCCACGTCCGCCGGCGGCCGGGGGCCGTCCATCTGGGACGTCTTCTCCGCCGACCGCGCCGAGGCCTGCGACCATTACCACCGCTATCCCGAAGACGTGCGGTTGATGAAAGACCTGGGAATGGCCGCCTACCGGTTCTCGGTGAGCTGGCCGCGGGTTTTCCCCGACGCCTCGGGAAAGGTGAACGAGGCCGGCCTCGACTTTTACGACCGGCTGACCGACGCGCTTCTCGCGGCCGGCATCACGCCTTATGCGACCCTTTATCACTGGGATCTGCCGCAGGCGGTGGAGGAGCTCGGCGGCTGGCCGTCCCGCGACACCGCCCGCCGTTTCGCCGACTACGCCGCCGCCGTGCACGGCCGGCTCGGCGACCGGGTCGACACCTGGTTCACGCTGAACGAGCCCTGGGTGGCGGCCTTCCTGGGATACGGCGACGGAAGCCACGCGCCGGGCCGCAAATCGCCCGCCGAGGCGTTCCAGAGCGCCCACCACATGATGCTGGCGCACGGGCTGGCCACGCAGGCCCTGCGCTCCGGTGGGGCGGCCCGGGTCGGGACGGTGCTCAACATCTCGCCCGTCCTGACGCCCGCCCAGGTCAGCGACTTCGACAGGCAGCTGTCGGAGGAGGACGCCGAGGCCGTGGCCAGGATCGACGCCCTGGCCAACCGGCAGTTTCTGGAGCCGATGCTGCGCGGCTCCTACCCCGCCGAGATCCTGCCCATCATCGAACGCAACGGCGGCCTCGGCCACATCCGCGACGGCGACCTCGACCTCATCGCCCAGCCCCTCGACCTGCTCGGCATCAATTACTACTCGCCTTCCGTGGTGCAGGCCCAGCCCAGCGAGCCCGCCGCCCCGGCCTATCCGGGAAGCGAGGGCGTGCTGTTCTGCACGATTCCGACGGCGGTCACCGCGATGGGCTGGCCGATCGTGCCCAATTGCCTTTCGCTGGTGCTGCGGCGCCTTTCCGCGGAATATCCGGAGCTCGATCTGATGGTCACCGAGAATGGCGCCGACTTCGTCGACGTGGTGACCGGGGACGGCATTCACGACGTCGAGCGCATCAGTTTCGTCGAGGAGCACCTGCGGGCCCTGCTGGCGGCCGTCGAGGACGGCGCCCGCGTTCGCGGATATCTCGTCTGGACCCTGCTCGACAATTTTGAGTGGACCGAGGGTTACCAGCGGAAGTTCGGCCTCGTGCACGTCGATTTCGCCACCCAGAAACGGCGGCCCAAGGACAGCGCGCTGTGGTACCGCGACGTCATCCGGCGCAACGGCCTCACCGAGACCCGGCCCAAGCGGCCCACCCTGGAGACCGTCGCCGCCCGCTCCGGCGTCTCCCGCGCCACCGTCTCGCGGGTGGTCAACGGCGAGGCGTCGGTGAGCCCCGAGGTTCGCACGGCGGTGATGCGGGCCGTCAAGGAGCTCGGCTACGTGCCCAACGCCGCCGCCCGCAGCCTGGTCACCCGGCGGACCAACGCCATCGCCCTCGTCCTGTCCGTCCCCAGGCAGGGGGACGCGCTGACGGCCGCCGTCGTCCAGTACGTCACCAGCATGCTGGAGGGTGCGGGCAAGCAGATCACGCTCATGCTGGCCGACACGGCCGAGAGCCACCGGCGCATCGTCCAGCAGGCGGAGGCCCGGCTGGTGGACGGCGTCGTCCTGCTGCCGCCCGACCGGGGCGACACGCTGGCCGAGCGGCTCTCGCGTACGGACGTGCCGATCGTGCTCCTCGGCAAGCCGGCCGTCGCCTCGCTGGTGCCGTACGTGGACGTGGACAACGCCGGCGGCGCCGCCTCCGCCACCGAGCACCTCCTCGCGGGCGGGCGCCGTCGCATCGGCATGATCTGCGGCCCGATGGACCTGGTCGCCGTCCAGGACCGCCTGGCCGGGCACCGGGCGGCGCTGCAGCGGGCGGGCGCGCAGCCGTTACTGGCCCTGGCCGACCTCACCCGCGCCTCGGGCGCGGCGGCGGCCCGGCAGCTCCTCGGCGACGAGCCGGCGCTGGACGCCGTGTTCGCCGCCACCGACCAGCTCGCCATCGGGGCGCTGCAGGCCGCGCGGGAGCTGGGCCGCCGGGTGCCCGAGGACCTGGCGATCGTGGGCTTCGACGACATCGACGCCGCCTCGGCCACCACGCCGGGGCTGACCACCGTGCGGGTTCCGCTGGCGGAGCAGGCGCTGGCCGTCGCCCGGCTGCTGCTGTCGCGGCTGGAGGGCCGTCACACCACCTCCGTGGTGCTGCCGACCCGGCTCGTGGTCAGGGAGTCGAGCTGAGCCGCGCGGGCTGAGGGCGCGTGGCCGGGGCGCTGGGAGCGGGTACGGGGAGAGGGCGGATGCCAAAATGACGGCGTGAGCGAATTGCCGGTGATCGACGTCTCGCCCCTCCTCACCTCCGGCCGGGCCGCCTCCGACCGGGCCGCCGCTGACCGGGCCGCCGCTGACCTCGCCAAGCGCGTCGTGGCGGAGGCGATCGGCGAGGCGTGCCGGGACAGCGGCTTCTTCTACGTCTCCGGCCACGGCGTGCCGCCGGAGCTCCCGCGCCGGCTCGACGCCGCCGGCAGGCGCTTCTTCGCCCTGCCCGAAGCGGTGAAGGCCGAGATCTCCATGGAACGGGGAGGCAAGGCCTGGCGCGGCTTCTTCCCGGTCGGCGGGGAGCTGACCTCGGGGCGGCCCGACCTGAAGGAGGGCATCTACTTCGGCGCCGAGGAGCCGCCGGGCCCGCTGCCGCTGCACGGCCCGAACCTGTTCCCCGCCCAGGTGCCCGAGCTCCGCGACGCCGTGCTCGACTACCTCGGCACGATGACCGCGCTAGCCCAGGCCGTCATGTCGGGGATCGCCCTGAGCCTCGGCCTGGACGAGGACTACTTCCGTTCCGGCTACACGGCCCAGCCGACCGTGCTTTTCCGGATATTTCATTATCCGCCCGCCCCGCCGGACGACCCCGACACCTGGGGCGTCGGCGAGCACACCGACTACGGCCTGCTGACCCTCCTCCTCCAGGACGCCAACGGCGGCCTCCAGGTGCGCACCCCGCGCGGCTGGACCGAGGCCCCGCCCCTGGAGAACACCTTCGTCTGCAACATCGGCGACATGCTCGACAAGCTCACCGGCGGCCACTACCGCTCGACCCCGCACCGGGTGCGCAACCGCAGCGGCAACGAGCGCCTGAGCTTCCCGTTCTTCTTCGACCCCGGCTGGGACAGCGAGGTACCGCCGCTGCCGTACGCCTCCGGCCACCGCTGGGACGGCCAGGTCGACTTCACCGGCACCTATGGCGAGTACCTGCTGTCCAAGGTCTCCAAGGTCTTCCCACGCCTCTTCGAGCGGCTCTGAGCGCCTCAGCTGGTCGAGAACGTGAACCAGTTGACGTTGACGAAGTCCGCGGGCTGACCGCTGCTGAAGGTCAGATAGACGGTGTGCGTGCCGGTCACGCCCGAGATGTTGGCCGGCACCGTACGCCAGCTCTGCCACCCGCCCGTGTTGGCGAGGGCGAAGTCCCCGATGGGAGCGGCGGTGGGGCTGTCCAGCCGGACCTGCACCAGCCCGCTCACCCCGGCCGCCGCCCCGGACGCCACCCTGGCCCTGAACTGGCGGGCGGCCTCCGTCCCGAAGTTCACGCCGTCGAACCGGAGCCAGTCGCCGTTGGCGATCGCTCCGACGTTCTGGCCGCCGCCGGTGTCCGTGGTGGTCTCGACGATGGTGCCCGACTGCGCCTGGTACTGCTCGGCCTGGATCGTCGAACGGGCGTCCACGCCTCCGGGCGGGTTGGTCGGAGGGGTGCCGCTGCCGCTCTGCCACACCGCCACGTAGTCGACCAGCATCGGCCGCCCCGGCACGGTCGCCGCCGTGGGCGTCTGGCCGCCGAGCGCGTTGGGGAACGCCCCGCCCATCGCCACGTTGAGCAGCAGGAAGTAGCCCGCGTGCCCCGTCATGTTGGACCAGGTCGCCGCGTCGAACTGCGACTGGCTCACGCTGTGGAACTGCTGCCCGTCCACGTACCACCGCAGCTGGTTGGGGCTCACGCTGCGGTCCCACTCGAAGCGGTAGGTGTGGAAGGCCGCCTGGCACGTCGAGCCGGGGCAGGCGCGGTTGGCGCCGAGGCCGGTGGTCTCCTGGCACGGCCCGCCCGGGTTGACGCCGCAGTGGAGCACGCCCCAGACGGCGTTGATGCCGTTGACGTTCTCCATGATGTCGAACTCGCCGATCCCCGGCCAGTTCCAGTAGTTGCCCCGGTACGGAGCGCCGAGCGCCCAGAACGCCGGCCAGTAGCCCAGCGCGGCGTCGCCGGTCACGTTCGGCATCTGGATGCGTCCCTCGATGCGCAGGATCCGGCCGTCGGCGGGCTTGAAGTCGGCCCGCCTGGTCTCGACGCGCGCCGAGGTCCACTCACCCGAGCCGCTGCGCTGCGGCGTGATGCGGAGGTTGCCCGTGCCGTCGAGGCTGAGGTTGGAGGTGCTGGACGTGTAGTTCTGGATCTCTCCGGTGCCCCAGTTGGCCGGGCCGCCGGGGTAGGAGTGCCCCGTGTCGACGATCCAGTTGGCCGACGAGGGCGGCGTGTTGGCGGCGCCGTCGAAGTCGTCCGACCAGACCAGCGACCAGCCGGAGGGGGTGGGCGGGACGGCGGCCGAGGCGCTGACGGCCACGTTGACGAGCAGGCCGCTGAGCGCCGCGAGCGCCACGGCCACCGCCGCCAGTCGGCGCCGGCGCCGGTGCCGGAGGGCTGTTGTCATCGTTGCTCCCTGGGGGGTGGGGGGCTTGAGAGAGAGCGCTCTCTGGGCCGATGTCAGCACAGTCCTTACCTGCTGTCAACGCCGAGTCCTTGTAGGGAGCGCTCTCCTGTAGAAGTCCCACCGCGCTCGCGCCGCGGCCGGCGGATGTGCAAGGCCCGCGCGTCGGGCGACAACGGTGGTGACTGCGTCGAGGTGGCCCCGCTCTCCGGAGGCCGCGTCGCCATGCGGGACAGCAAGGACAAAGATGCGGGGCCCGTCCTCGTGTTCACCGGGTCGGAGTGGGCGGCCTTCAGGGACGGGATGAGCAAGGGCGAGTTCGACTTCTAGCCGGATCGACAAAGGGGGCGGGGCGCCTGCCGGTGGACCACGTCATCGACCCCACGTGGGGTGGACGGCGAGGTAGTGAGCCTTGTCGGAACAGCCACTTGCCCATACCGATACGTAGTCTTATGGTCACGCTGAGAAGTCGCTTTGATGATGGGAGGCCCCGGCGTGGGCAAGCACGAAGGTGACAAGAAGAAGGACAAGCCCTTCAAACCGGAGCCGGTCAAGCCTCAGCAAGGTGACAAAAACCCAAGTGGCGGCCAGCACGGCGGCAGTAAGAAGTGACACCGCAGAACGTTGGGCAGCGGATCGAGCAGATGATCTCGGAAATTCCGCCGGCCGCTCAACGTACTGAACGCATCTTCGACGCGATGCGGGCTGTGCCCCGCCATCCCTTCATTCCCGGGTATGCGCAAGCTCTTCTCGGCGCCGCAGAGGTCGAGCAGATCATCGACCGTGACGCCGACCCGGAAACATGGTGGAACGCCGTCTACAGCGATTCCGTGATCGTCACCCAGGTCAGCGACGGGGCAGGCGAGATCATGCCGGGCTCGAACGACCCCACCTCCTCGGCATCCGCGCCCAGCACGGTCGCGGACCTGCTGGGATGGCTGGATCCGGTGCCAGGACAGAGCGTGCTGGAGGTCGGCACCGGCACCGGCTGGACCGCCGCGTTGCTGTCGCATCTCGTCGGCGAGCACGGGGCGGTGACGACGATCGAGGTGGACGAGGCCGTCGCCGAGCAGGCGGCCAAGAACGTGGCCGCGGCCGGAGCCCAGCCACACATGATCATTGGTGACGGCGCGAAGGGCTGCCCGGACCGTGCGCCGTTCGACCGGGTTCACGTCACGTGTGGCGTCCGCATCGTGCCCTATGCCTGGCTCGAGCAGACCAGGCCTGGCGGCGTGATCGTGCTGCCGTACTGCCCGGGACTCGGAAACGGACACGGGCTGCGGCTCACCGTGATGCCGGACGGCATCGCCCATGGCCGGTTCCCGGGGTTCGCGGCGTACATGATGATGCGCTCCCAGCGCCCGCCCGATGCCATCCCGGACGACGGTAACGGCCAGGACCTCACCACCCGGATCGACCCGCGCACGATCGCTTATGCTCCCGCAGGCGCGTTGCTCGCGATGGCCGCCCTCACGGGCTTGCAGGTCACCTTCAAGGAGGAGGGCGAGCAGCTCTTTCTATGGGTGATGGACCAGAGCGATCCTGGCGTCTGGACGCTGATCACCTACGCGCCCGGTCATCAGGAATATGAGGTGTACCAGCTCGGCGACCGTCCCCTGTGGGACGAGGTCACAGACGCCTACTTCCGCTGGGTGAGCTGGGGAGAGCCAGGCCGCGACAGATTCGGCATGACCGTCACACCCGGCGGGCAGCGGATCTGGCTCGATTCCCCAGGGCGCGCGATTCAGCGCCCATTGCCACACGGAAGATAGGTTGCCCCAAATCAGGCGCTGAGGCCGAGATCCAATCCGTCGTGCTCGCCCTGCCAAGCGCGACGTTGACCTGGTCGCCGGCCGAGCCGCTGTCGGTCGTCCAGATCATCGAGATGCCTAAGCATGATCCAGCGGCTCGACCGTCAGCGGTCTTACGTCGTGGGCAGCACGAGGAACAAAAGCGTGCCGGACCCGACCAGCAGTTCTGGCCTGATCGCGGAATGGGGCGGCAGCCTACGGCAGGTCGTCGGGTTGCCGTTCAGCGGTGTTGCGTCCTGGCCGATGGGTGGCCGGAGGCGGGTTGGTCTGGGTGGGTGTCAGCCAGCCCACCGCCTCGTCGGTCAAGGGGTGGGCTGCGCGATGGCGCCGCAGGCGCGGGGGTTGCGCCGGAAGGCGCCCCCATAAGAACGCCTGAGCCCCGAGCGCGAAGCGCTCCCTCAGGGAAGCCCTTCGTGCTCGGGGCGGGTGTCGGCAGGCCGGGCCGCGGGTGGGGTCAGCCCTTCTCGGCCTCGCCGGTGGCCTGTTCGAGCTGGTCCTCGGGGGAGGCCTCGAGGTCCTGCTCGGCGTCGGCGCCCGCCTGGGCGGAGGCCTTGTCGAGGCGGACCCAGCTCGTCACGCTCTCCACCGCGAACAGCACGAAGAGGTACGCCGTCAGCACCGCCAGCACGGGCGTCAGGATGCCGAGCGCGGCGCCCAGGCCGATGACCAGCAGGCGCAGCTCCCAGCCCAGCCCCGCGTGGAACACCCAGGCGGGCGGCCAGATGCTCTGCCGGGTCCGGTAGACGGTGTCGTACGTGTGGTAGCCCACGACGTAGACGAGCACGAACAGCAGCCACTTGGGCGCGTCCGCGGCCAGGCCGATGGCGATCATGGCGAGGAACTCGGTGCCGCGCAGCAGCGGCGGGGTGAGCCAGTCGAAGCGGCCCAGGTGGTCGCGCGGCGTGGTCGGCAGCACGAGCAGCAGCGTGGTCGCGACGGGCAGGAGCAGGATCGGGCCGCCCTGGTCGAGCAGACCGGTCACCAGGAAGGCGACGACGGCCAGGAGGGCCACGAGCGTGGCGGGGACGGGGGGCAGGCCCTTGCCGAGCTTGCCGGTGAGGGCGTGCGCGAGCGGGCCGTCGTCACGGTAGGCGAGCAGGCGGGCGGTCTGGATGCGACGGCGTTCCTCGTCGGGGTCCGGCGTGGGGGTGGCCATGGCCTGCGGTTGGGTGATCATACGAGCGACCTCATGAGGCGTCCGGTGAGCGTGTAGGCGGCGGCGACGGAGCCCCAGATCACCAGGGTGATGAAGGTGATCCGGGCGTCGAAGAGGGCGGCGGTGATCGCGATGGCCGCGAACCGCTCGCCGATGGGGAAGACGATCATCTTGCGGGCCCAGTGGACGGCGCGGAACTTGCCGGCCTTGGTCCACATCTTGAGCACGCCCCGCAGACCCTGGCTGCGCTCGACCTTGCGGCGCGTGAGGGCCTGACGCAGGTCGCGGTCGTCGGGCGCGTCCAGTGCCAGCGTGGGCAGCGGGGACGGGGGTTTGCGGCGGTTGGCGACGCCGAAGGAGAAGTCGAGCAGGTGGCGTACGGACTGCAGGCCGATCGCGGCCAGCGCCAGGATCCAGATGTCGTCACTGTTGCCGGAGACGACCCAGCCGACGGCGAGCCCGGCGAAGACCACGTACTCCTTGAACCGGTCGAACGTGGCGTCCAGCCAGGCCCCCAGCACGCCGAACTTGCGCGCGTAGCGGGCCACCTGCCCGTCCACGCAGTCGAACACGAACGCGAAGTAGATCAGCACGCCGCCCAGCACCATCCACGGCCGGTCGCCGGTGGCGAAGCAGGCCGCGGCGGCCACGCCGAGCGCGATCGAGATCAGCGTCACCTGGTTGGGGGTCAGCCCGCGCCGGGCCGCCCAGCGGGCGATGAAGCGGGAGTAGGTGGAGACGAAGTACGTGGTGAAGAAGCCGTCGGCGCCCTTGACCGCGTTGTTGAGCCTGGCCCGGTCCTCGTTCATGCCGGACATCTCGGCGCCGGCCTCGTTGACCTCTTCCTGGGTCGTGACCCGGCGGTAGAACAGGTCGCGCCGGCCCCTGATGCCGACCGACACGCCGTTGCGCACCAGGCCGAACACGATCAGCTGCACCAGGTCGTCGTCCTCGCCGAACGTGCCGGCCATCGCGGCCAGCTCGCGGCAGGTCTGCGCCAGCACGGGCGCGTTGCGCGCGCTCACGTGCAGCGGGCCGAGCAGGATGGCGTTGGGCCTGGTCACGGCGTGGCGCGCGGTGCCCACCGAGACCACGCGCGACTTGCCGACGCGCGAGCGGATGGGCAGCCCCTCGAGGCGGCCGAGGCCGATCTCGGGCTCGGCCTCGTCGATGGGGACGGCGTCCTCCTGCGCCTCCTGCTCCTCCTCTGTCACCTCCGGCCGCGGCTCTTTGGCGACCAGCGCCAGCGCGCCGCGCTTGGCCTTGGTGATCTGGTAGATCAGCTCGTCGTGGACGACGGAGTTTTCCGGGATGATGAAGAGGTTCTCCGTCGCGGTCTCCGCGACGTCGGCCAGCGCGCGCAGGGCGGCGGCCACGTCGCCTGACTCGATCGTGGCGAGCCGCGGATCCAGGGAAGTGAGCTGGCTGCGCAGGCGTTCGGCCACGGTGGGATTGCCGGGCAGCGCGGCCAGCCTCAGGCCGGTCGGAGAGGTGTCGGGGCCGGGCGAGGCGCCCAGCAGGACCACGCGGGTCATGACTCCCTTTCGAGGCGGTAGCGGGGGGTTGAACAACGGGTAATCCGGGGACAGACGTCAAAGTCTAGTGAGGGTGACG
The DNA here is from genome assembly GCF_014873145.1 of Nonomuraea angiospora. Classification (NCBI taxonomy): domain Bacteria; kingdom Bacillati; phylum Actinomycetota; class Actinomycetes; order Streptosporangiales; family Streptosporangiaceae; genus Nonomuraea; species Nonomuraea angiospora. Next base: position 10,408,497 of record NZ_JADBEK010000001.1, read on the forward strand.
TAAAGTCGCGTCACCAGAGCATGCCCGTAACGTCGCTTCGGTGCGGCCGTAAGATGTCCGAGTGAGTCTCTACCGTGACGAAGGCGTAGTTCTACGCACACAAAAGCTCGGTGAGGCCGACCGCATCGTCACCATCCTGGCCAAGCGTACGGGCAAGATCAGGGCAGTGGCGAGGGGCGTGCGCCGCACGAAGTCCCGCTTCGGCGCCAGGCTGGAGCCGTTCACGCACGTCGACCTGCAGCTCCACGTCGGCCGTACGCTCGACGTCGTCACGCAGGCGGAGACCCTCAGACCTTACGGCGAGGCGCTGACCGCCGACTATCCCCGCTACACCGCGGGCAGCGCGATGCTGGAGACCGCCGACCGGCTGACGCACGGGGAGAAGGAGCCGGCGCTGCGGCAGTTCCTGCTGCTGGTGGGCGGGCTGCGCACGCTGGCCGAGCGCGAGCACGAGGCCCGGCTGGTCCTGGACGCGTACTTCCTGCGCTCGCTGGCGGTGGCCGGCTACGCTCCCGCGCTCGACGCGTGCGCCAAGTGCCGGGCACCGGCGATCAGGGCGTTCGCCATCGTCGCGGGGGGCGTGGTGTGCGGGGCGTGCCGGCCGGCCGGCTCGGCCGTGCCCGCGGGGGAGACCATCGGGCTCATGACGGCGCTGCTGCGTGGCGACTGGGCCACCGCCGACGCCTCGGAGCAGCGCCACCGGAGTGAGTGCAGCGGGCTCGTTGCCGCATATCTGCAATGGCACCTCGAACACGGAATACGCTCTCTCCGACACGTCGAAAGGGAGCCTGTGTGAACGTACGACCTCCGACCCCGCATCCGTCGGGCGCGACGCCCCCGCCGATCCCGCGCGACCTGGTGCCCAAGCACGTCGCGATCATCATGGACGGCAACGGCCGCTGGGCCAAGGCTCGCGGCCTGCCCCGCATCGAGGGGCACAAAGCGGGCGAGTCCTCGCTGTTCGACGTCATCGAAGGGGCGCTCGAGCTGGGCGTGCCCTATCTGAGCGCGTTCGCGTTCTCCACGGAGAACTGGCGGCGGTCGCCCGACGAGGTCCGCTTCCTCATGGGGTTCAACCGTGACGTGATCCGGCGGCGGCGCGACGAGCTCAACGCCATGGGCGTGCGCGTCCGGTGGGCGGGCAAGCCGGGGCGGCTGTGGAAGAGCGTCATCTCGGAGCTGCAGGCGGCCGAGGAGATGACGGTCGGCAACAGCAAGCTGACGTTGCAGTTCTGCGTCAACTACGGCGGGCAGGCCGAGATCGTCGAGGCGGCGGTCAGGCTGGCCGAGGACATCGCGGCCGGGCGGGTCAAGCCGTCCAAGGTCAACGAGAAGGTGTTCGCGCGTTACCTGGACGAGCCGGAGATCCCCGAGGTGGATCTGTTCGTGCGCTCGTCGGGGGAGCAGCGCTTCTCGAACTTCCTGCTGTGGCAGTCCGCCTACGCCGAGATGGTCTTCCTCGACCGGCTGTGGCCCGACTTCGACCGCAGGGATCTGTGGGAGGCCTGCGAGGTCTTCGCCAAGCGCGACAGGCGCTACGGCGGGGCGCTTCCCAACCCGGTCTGACCTGCCCCGATCTCGGGATCGGGGCCCAGGGCTGGCTGTCGCCTATACGCGGGTATAGCCTGCTGTTCACCGGAACAGTTGGCTGTACTTGTGAGTAGGAGCTGATGCCGGATGGCTGACGCACGAAACGGCCGGCCGGGCGCCCTGGCGGGCACCGGCCACCTCGTCCGCCTGGCGCTGCGCCGCGAGCGGGGCATCGCGCCCTGGTGGATCCTCCTGATCGTGGCCCTGGCCCTGGCGCTGGTGTCCTACGTCAACCGGGCCATGGGCACGTACGAGCTGAAGCTCACCTACGTCGAACTCGCCGCCAGGAACGTCTTCCTGCGCGCGCTCGGCGGCGGCCTCATCGAGCCGCGGCTGGAGGTGATCGCGACGTGGCGCAGCGGCGGGTTCCTGTACGTGGCGAGCGCGCTCGCGGCCCTCATGTCGGTCGTGCGCCACACGCGCAGGGAGGAGGACGAGGGCAGGGCCGAGCTGGTCCGCGCCGGCATGGTGAGCCGCCACGCGCCGCTGACCGCCGCCCTGCTGGTGGCCGGCGGGATCAGCCTGGCCGGCGGGGTGCTGACCGGGGCCGTGCTCGTCGGCATGGGGTTCGAGCCCGTCGGGACCATCGCCTACGGGGCCGCGATCACGGTCGCGGGCTGGGTGTTCGGCGCCGTCGCCGCGGTGGCCGCGCAGCTCGCGCGCAGCGCCCGTACGGCCACCGCGATCAGCCTGGCCGCGCTCGGCGCCGCCTACGTGATGCGGTACGCCGGTGACGCGACCGGACAGTACTGGCTGAAGGCGCTGTCGCCGATCGGCTGGAGCCACCTGGTGCGGGCGTACCAGGACGAGCGGTGGTGGCTGCTCGGGGTGTCGGTGCTGGTCAGCGTGGTCCTGTACGCGGTCGCGTACCGGCTGCTCGACCGCCGCGACCTCGGCGAGGGCCTGCTGCCCGAGCGCCTGGGCCGGGCGTCGGCGCCGGAGCTGCGCGGCCCGATCAGCCTGGCCTGGCGGCTGCACCGCGCCCTGCTGGCCAAGTGGGCGGCCGGGGTCGCGTGCTTCGCCGCGGCCGGAGCCGCGCTCAGCCCGCTCGCCCAGGACCTGCTCTCGCGGCCGAGCCTCGTGGTGCGGAGCATCACGAACCTCCTCGGAGTGTCCGACACCGGCATCGCGCTGGGCGCGTACTCGTGGTACCTGATCCTCGTCATCGCCTACGCCGTCGCGCTCTACCCGGTGCTCATGACGGTGCGGCTGCGTTCGGAGGAGACCTCGGGCCGCGCGGAGACCGTACAGTCCACTCCGCTGACCCGCCTGCGCTGGGCGGCCGGTCACCTGGTCGTGACCGGGCTCGGCACGGCGGCGCTGATGGCCGTCGCCGGGCTCGTGTTCGGCGCGCTGTACTCGCTGCTCGTCGGCGATCTCGCCCACGACCTGCCCCGCTTCCTGGCGGGGGCGCTGAGCGCCGTGCCGGCGGCCTGGTGCGTGGGGGCGGTCTGCGTGCTCGCGTACGGGCTGCTGCCGAGGGCGAGCGTGGCGATCTCCTGGACCGTCTGGCTGCTGACCGCCGGGCTCGGCAAGGTCGTCAGCCCCCTGTACGGGCTGTGGCACGGGACCCCGCTGGAGCCGTTCCACTACATCCCCAACCCGATGCTCGGAACGCCCTTCGACGTGCGCCCCGCCCTCGCGCTGACGGCGCTCACCGCGCTGCTCGTCGGCGGCGCCCTCACGGCTCTGCGCCGCCGCGACTTCGGCTGAATGGCCTAGCATGTCGTCCCACTCGACAAGATCGGAGAGCGCATGGGCGGCCATTCCATCGAGTTGCGGTCCGACGTGGTGATCAAGCGATACCGGTCGTCGGGCTACGGCGAGCCCGAACGCGAATGGCGCGCCCTGGAGCTGCTGGGCGAGCACGATCCCGGCCTGGCCCCGGCGCCGGTGACCGCCGAGCTGGCGGCCGACCCGCCGACCGTGGTGATGTCGCGCCTGGACGGCACGACGGTGAGCGGCGAGATCGCGGGGAAACTCGTCGACGCCCTGGCCGAGGCCATCACCGGCGTCCAGCGCTCGATCCCGTCCGGGGTGCTCGACCGGGTGCCGGCGCGTGCCGGGCACCCGGTCCATCTCCTTTCGACCGTACGCGAATGGGCGGCGGCGGCCACCCCCGAACCCGCGACCGCCGAAGCCCTCCGCGCGGCCACGGACTGGGTGGCCGGGCCGGGCCTGGAGGCGAGGTTCGCGCAGCCGGGCACGCCGGTGTTCGGCACCGGTGACGGGAACCTGTCCAATTACCTGTGGGACGGCACCCGGGTCCGGGTCGTCGACTTCGAGTACTCCGGGCGCAGCGACCTCGCGTTCGAGCTGGCCGAGGTCACCGAGCACATCTCGGTCTGGGAGAACGATCCGGCCGGGTTGACCGCCGTGCTCGACCGGTTCGAGCTGACCGCCGAGGAGGCGGCCAGGCTCATGGAGTGCCGGCGCCTGCTCGCGCTCTACTGGCTGCTGCGCTGCCGCGGGGAGATCCGGCCCGCGCAGGCGGACCGGATGCTGGCCCTGCTGTAGGGCTTCTTTTGATCAAAGGGCGCTGACCACGTCCGCCAGCCGGTCCACCTGGCCCGGGTCGCTGCCGTAGCAGTAGAGCATGACCTCCTCCACGCCGAGCTCCGCATACTGTGCGACGCACTCGCGGATCTGCCCGGGCGTGGTGAGCATCCCGGAGACCATCCGCTCCGCCATGCCGGTGAACTCGTAATAGGCGCCCATCGCCGTACGGGCGTCGGTGACGACGTCCTCGGAGCCGAGCGCGACGTTCACCTGGGCGACGATGCGGGGCTCGCCGGAGCGCCCGGCTTCCCGCCAGAACTGCCGGACCGTGTCGATGAGCCCGCCGGCCCACGACGGCGCGGCGGCGGCGAGGAACCCGTCGCCCCAGCGCGCGACCCGCGCCAGCGCGGCCGGCTGGAAGCCGCCGAAGAGCACCTCGGGCCCGCCCGGCCGGGCGGGGAGCGGCCCGATCATGCCGGCGCCGTCACCGTACGGCTCGCCGGACCACAGCCGCCGCATGACGGCCATCTGCTCGTCGAGCCGCCGTCCCCGGGTGCGGAGGTCGGTGCCCGCGACGAGGTGATCGTCCTCGCGGCCGCCCACGCCGAGCCCCAGCACCAGCCGCCCGCCGGACATCCGGTCCAGGGTCGCGGCCTGCTTGGCCAGCAGGGCGGGCTCGCGCAGGGGCGCGAGCAGGACTTCGGTCTGGACGCGTACGCGGGTGGTGGCCCCGGCGACGAGGGCGAGGGCGATCAGCGGCTCGGGGTTGTCGTAGACGAGGCGGTCGAGGAGACCGAGGGTGGTGAAGGGGCCGGCATCAGCGCGCCGGGCCCAGTCGAGGAGCGCGGCGGGGTCGCTGATGGGCAGGCCAAGGCCGACGTTCATGAAGTACCTCCGTGAAGGGGCATGCGGAATCGATGCCGCCCCTCCAGGACCTCCACGATGGGGGAGGCAGGGCTCCCGTTCTGCGGCGAACTTCTGGGGAGCTCCTGATCAGAGTGATCCTCACTCTAGGGCAACCCCGCCGCTCGGGCAAAGCCGCGCTCACCCGCGATTGCTCTCGGCAGGATCCTGCTGGGCGCCCCAGTCCCAGAGCGCCTGGAGGACGGGCCCGAGGCGGCGCCCGTGCGGGGTGAGCCGATAGTGCGTACGGGGCGGCCACCCGGACCTCCGGCGGCGTTCGACCACCCCTGCCTCGGCGAGCTGCGCCAGCCGATCGGACAGCACCTTGTCCGACAACTCCGGCAGCGCCCGGCGAAGCTCCGTGAACCCCCGCTCACCCCGCAGCAGCTCGCGGATCACGAGGGTCGTCCACCGCCCGCGCAGCGCCGCGAGCGCGATCTCCACCGGACACGACGGATCCGGCTCGATGACCTCGGCCCGAGGATCGTCGGGCAGACCGGGGTGGCCAACCGTTTGGTGAGTCACGAGGGCGCCTCCTAGCGTTTCCGCGTCCACCCGATTTCTACCTGCTGTTAGGACGTGCAGGATGCGCCAACTCGCCGAACGCCCCGAGGACGTGCCCGCCGTGTTCGCCGACCGCTTCAACACCGGCGACCCGGCGGCCGTGGCCGAGGTCTACGAGGGTGGGGCGGTGTTCGTCCCCGAGCCCGGCTCCCCGCTGACCGGCCCGCAGGCCCAGGCCGCCAACGCCCGATTCATGGCCCTCGGGCTGCCGATCACCGTCCGGCCGCGGCATGTCTACACCGCGGACGACACGGCCCTGCTGATCGTGGACTGGGTCATCGACGGCATGGACCGGGACGGGCAGCAGGTCCACATCGAGGGCACCGCCACCGACGTCGCCCGCCGCGGAAGGGACGGGCGCTGGCGGTACGTCATCGACAACCCTTTCGGCGTGGCATGACGGCGGCGATCTACTGGCCTTGGTCCCGGCGGTCGGGAATCAAGGGGCCGGCTGCTCGGATCTGTGGTTCACGCACATCAGCGTCTGCTGGCCCGTCGCGACGAGCGTCCGGTGCTCGTCCTGGACGCCGAACACCTCCAGCGTGCACACGGTCAGCGTTCGTCCGGCTTTCAGGACCATCCCCACGGCCTCGAGATGATCGCCTTCGGCGGGCGCCAGGAGATTGATCTTGTACTCCACGGTGAGCACCGAGGTGTTCTCCGGGAACAGCGTGAACGCCGCATACCCGCCTGCGCTGTCCGCGATGGCGCTGGTGGCTCCCGCGTGGATGTAGCCGTGCTGCTGGGTGACCTCCGGCCGGTTGGGGAGCACGATGTGCACACATCCTGGTGCGATGTGGACTATGCGGGCACCGAGATGGCGCATCAGCCCCTGCCGTTCAAAGCTGCTCCTGATGCGCGCCTGCACTTCGGGGCTTGCCTGCTGTTCCGTCTGGTCTCTCATGTCTCCCTGCCGGTCGGTGTCATCGCGAATGTCGACCCGCGTACCGGGCTGGATCTGGTCGAGGGTCGATCCGTGGCGGGTCTCAGCCGTAAGCCTGGATGCCAGTACGTCCGTACCGTGCTCGGCCCGGCGCCGTTCGGGCAGATCGAACCCGTCAGGGGCGCTGAGCAGGCCCGAGAGGTGGCGGGGTGTCACCGCGTGGCCCGGAATCACACCGAGTCGTCCCGCCGTGCGCGGCGGGACCGGCGGACTGTCGCCGCCGCACCTTGGAATCGCACCAATTCACCTATATCACCCGACACCCGTCAAGATCAACGAGGTCGGCCAGCCCCGCAGAGCTCCCCCCTCGCCACAAGCCGCCTGATCCACTCCGCGCGCCGTTGGATCATATGTACGGGCCTGACGAAACGCCTGGAATCAGTCGAAAGTACGGCTGGGAAACAGCGGCCACTGTCCCTTCGGTCGATGCCCGCGCCGAGCCCAAGCCACAAGATCAACCCCATGCCACATGACAACACCTGCCCGGCACGGAGAAGACCGGCGCTTCTGGCCACTGTCGCAGGGCTGCTCGCCCTCGTGGCCTCCGCCTTCTCAGCGCCGGCCCCCGCCGCTGCAGCGGCGATCAGCACGCCGTTCCTGCCCAAGCCGACCGGCCCCCACCAGGTCGGCACGACATCCCTGCACCTGACCGACACCTCCCGCCCCGACCCGTGGATTCCCACGGCCAAGACGAGGGAGCTCATGATCTCCCTGTGGTACCCGACGGCGGCACGCGACGGGCAGCGTGCGCCGTACGTCACACCCAAGGAGTCGGCGCTGCTCCTGAAAGGCTCGGGGATAAAGGAACTGGAGAACATACCGCCAGATGGGCTGAGCCGGACACGGACGAACGCCTTCGTCGACGCCGAGCCGGCGGGACGCCGCCACAGCTTGCCGCTCGTGGTGATGTCGCCCGGCTTCACCTGGCCTCGCAGTTCGCTCACGGGCCTGGGCGAGGATCTGGCGAGCAGAGGCTACGTGGTGGCGAGCATCGATCACACCTACGAGAACTTCGCCACCACCTTCCCCGACGGGCGGGTCACCACCTGCGCCGCCTGCGAGAACGTCAACGCCGACGACTTCGGTCAAAAGGTGATCCGGAACCGGGCGGTCGACATCTCCTTCGTGCTCGACCAGCTGATCGGTTCACACCCCAAGTGGAAGGGCGCCTCCCTGATCAATCCCGCCCGGGTCGCGATGGCGGGCCAGTCCATCGGAGGGGCTGCCGCCCCGGAGACCATGCTGAAGGACTCCCGGGTGCGCGCCGGGATCAACATGGACGGCAGCATGTTCCTCCCGATCCCCAAGAGCGGACTCGCGCGACCGTTCATGCTGATGGGCGCCCCCGCAGGCGACAGCACGTGGAAACGTGACTGGGAGCACCTGACCGGGTGGAAACGCTGGCTGGTGGTGAAGGGGGCGGTGCACCCGTCCTTCACTGACTACGACATGCTGCTTCGGCAACTCGGCGTAGACCTCGGCGGCGACCTGAAGGGAACCCGCTCGTTGGACATCACTCGTAAGTTCGTCCGGGCCTTCCTCGACCTGCATTTGCGAGGCAGGCCACAACCTGTGCTCGACAAGCCCTCTCCGCGCTACCCCGAGGTCCAATTCTGCTCACCGCCGGCGAAGAGCTGTCAATGAGAACGCGCCAAGCCTGTGGTTCTGTGGAGGTCTTCGCCCGCCACTATCGCCGCCTGTGCGACGACCCGGACGCGTCGCGCCACCTGTCGTTCGAGGTCAGCCTGCAGGATTTGGCCCTGCGCGACCCCGAACTGGCGCCCAAACTCGCCGCCTCCGTCCGGGCCCACGAGGAACGCCTGACTACGCTGCTGCCCGGCAGAACGCACAAGGGGGCCGCCGTCACCCCGCGGTAGGCAGAGCGCCTGGCCACGGCGCTGCGCGCGCTTCCGGTCGGCCTCAGCCAGGGCGTCATCCTGGGCCTCTCCGACGCCGCCCCCGGGGTTATTTCGCCGCCGCCTGCGCACTGGTCACCCCAGACGTGCTCGGACCGCCCTGTCGGCGACTCTGGCAAGATCCAGCGATGTTAATCTTCGGACACCCGACTACGACTTGAACATTTTGGAGCATCAAGCCCTGCCTTGACGGCGAATTCGGCTTGGGTCAGGCCGCCTTCCGCTATCAGTTGACGTACTCGTGCTGGCGTGTCCCCGGCCATGGATGAATCTCATGTTCTGGTTGCGGAAATCGCAATCCGATTCCTGCTGTGCCCGTCGGGGTGCCGTTGTCGAGGTTCGGTGAGCGGGGTCGCGTCCGAGGGGTGCGGGGACCGGCAGGTCCCCGCTTGGGGGTGTGGGGGCTTGCCCCCACAGGGCGCTGCCCGAGCGCTCCATCGCGCGTAGCGCGCCTCAGTGCGAGGACCGAGCCGTTCCCCCCAGGGTTACCCGAGCTCCCCCCGGGACCCCCGAGCTTCCCCCGGGAGTCCCGGGCTTTCCGTGAGGTCAGGCGCGGCGGCGGGCGCGGTAGGCGGCTACGTGCATGCGGTTGCCGCACGTGCGGCTGTCGCAGTAGACGCGGGACCGGTTGCGGGACTCGTCGACGAAGACGCGGTCGCAGTCGGGGGCCGAGCAGGTGCGCAGGCGTTCGACCTCGCCCTCCACCAGCAAATGGGCCAGGGCGACGCCGCAGTCGGCCGCCACGTGCTCCGCCAGGGTGGAGTCCGCGGCGAAGTAGTGCACGTGCAGCGGGTGGCCGTCGTGCTCGGTCAGCCGGGGCGTGATGCGCGTCTCGGCGAGCAGGGCGTTCAGGGTGCGGACCGCCGTGGGCTGGTCGGGGGCGGTGAAGACGCGGTGGAACGCCTCCCGTACGATCCGCACCTGGCCCAGGTCGCGGGGCGTCAGCTTGGTGACGCCGCTGATCTGGCGGGACTCCACGAACGCCTGCAATTCGGCCAGGCCGGCCAGGCCCTCGTCGCCCCCGGTGGAGGGCGAGGTGTTGACCAGCTCGACAACGGTGGCCAAAGAATGCACCATGTCATGGCCAAACGGCATGTTGACTCCTGTCCGCGCCGGGTTCTAGCGTGGTCGCACTGTATCTCCTGCATGGCCGTACGGGGGTTTCTATGAGTGCACATCGCCGTATCGTGCTGATCGCGATCGTCGGTGCACTGATCATCTCCACCTCCGCCCCCTTGGTTCGGCTCTCAGGTGTATCGCCTGCCACGTCCGCGTTGTTCCGTTGCGCGTACGCCGTGCCGCCCATGATCGTGCTGGCCTGGCTGGAGCGGCGCAGGCTCGGGCCGCTGCCGCGGAAGGGGATGGTGCTGGCGTGGCTGGCGGGCGTGGTGTTCGCGCTCGATCTGCTGTTCTGGCATCACGCGATCGACTACGTGGGCGCGGGGCTGGCCACCGTGCTGGGGAATCTGCAGGTGTTCCTGGTGGCGTTCGCGGCCTGGGCGCTGTTCGGGGAGCGGCCGTCCTCCCGGTTGATGGTCGCGACGCCGGTCGTGTTCGCGGGGGTGGTGCTCATCTCCGGGGTGTTCGACAGCGCCGCCTACGGGCGCGATCCGGTCATGGGAGTGCTGGCCGGGATCGCCACGTCCATCTCGTACGCGGCGTTCCTGCTGCTCATGAAGGCCGGGCCGGCGCGGTCGGTGGGGCCGCTGGCGCACGCGACGGTGGTCGCCACCGTGGCCATCGCCCTGCTGAGCCCGCTCTTCGGCGGCGCCGACCTCATGCCGAGCTGGCCGGCGCACGGGTGGCTGCTGCTGCTCGCGCTGGGGCCGCAGGTGCTGGGATGGTCGCTGATCACGTTCTCGCTGCCGCGTCAGCCGGCCGCGCTCACCGCGTTGCTGCTGCTCGTCCAGCCCATGACGACGGTCGCGCTGTCCGCGGTGGTGCTGGGCGAGCGGCCGTCGGCGCTGCAGCTCGCCGGGTGCGCGGTGATCGTCCTCGGAGTCCTGTACGGCTCCCGCACCCGGTCGCCGCAGCCCGCCGAGACCCGCCGGAAAGAGACCCGTAAGGAGCAGGTGCCGAAGGCCGCCGGCTGACGCCGGTCAGCCCCTGGAGAAGACGGCGCAGGTGCCGAAGGCCCCCACCAGCTGACGTCGGTCAGCCCTTGGAGCAGGCGGCGCAGGTGCCGAAGACCTCGACGGTGTGGGTGATCTCGGTGAAGCCGTGCTCGCTGCCCACCGCCTCGGCCCACCGCTCGACCGCGGGGCCGGCCACCTCCACCGTGTGGCCGCAGCGGCGGCAGACCAGGTGGTGGTGATGGACGTCGCTGGCGCACGCGCGGTAGACGGACTCGCCCTCGTCCGTACGCAGCACATCGACCTGCCCGCCGTCGGCCAGCGCCTGCAGGGCGCGGTAGACGGTGGTCAGGCCGATCTTGGCTCCGTGCAGGCGCATCTCGGCATAGACGTCCTGCGCGCTGCGGAACCCCTCGCTCCTGCGGAGGGTGTCGTGCACGGCGTCGCGTCTTGTCGTCATGCGACCTCCTCCACGCGCATCTTCGGTCGCTCGCTCACTGTCGACTCCTGGGTACGGCCTCGGCGTACGAATTTACCGACACCGAGGGCCAGGACGAAGCCGGCGAGAGCAAGAAGCACGATCGCCGCGCCGGGAGGCACCTTGGCCGAGTAGGTGGAGGCGAGCAGGCCGCCCACCGAGGCGAGCACCCCGAACAGCATGGCCAGCCCCATCGTCGTCCGGAACCCCCGGGTGAGCTGCTGGCTGGTGGCCACCGGGATCACCATCAGCGCGCTGACCAGCAGCAGGCCCACCACGCGCATCGCGATCACGACGGTGAGCGCGGCGGTGACCGCGATGAGCAGGCTGAGGAAGCGGACCGGCAGGCCGCTCGCCCTGGCCATCTCCTCGTCCTGGCAGAGCACGAACAGCTCCCTGCCGAAGACCACGACCACGCCGATCACGGCCACGGCCAGCGCGGCGATGACCCAGATGTCCTGGACCGTGACGCTGGCGATGGCGCCGAACAGGTAGGAGTTCAGCTTGGCGTTGCTGCCGCCCGGCGCGATGGCCATGAGCATGACGCCGCCCGCGATCCCGCCGTAGAACAGCAGCGCCAGCGCCACGTCGCCGCTCGTCCGCCCGCGCGCCCTGACCAGCTCGATGGCCACCGCCCCGACGACGGAGACGATCACGGCGGTGAGCACGGGCGTGGTGCCGGTCAGGAAGCCGAGGGCGACGCCGGTCAGCGCCACGTGGCCGATGCCGTCACCCAGCAGCGCCAGCCTGCGCTGCACGATGAACGTCCCCACGGCGGGCGCGCACAGGCCCACCAGCAGCGCGGCCACCAGGGCGAGCTGGAAGAGCTGCTCCTGGAGCAGATCCATGATCATCGCGGTTCCCCCCATCGGCCGCCGTTCACGGCGCCTCCCCCTGCCAGCCGGTCAACGGCCCCGCGGCCGGTGTGGCCGCGTGCGGATGCTGATGCTCGTGGCCCGGCCGGGCGCAGTCGCCCTCCGGGCGCGGCGGCCTGCCGTCGTGCGCGACGCGGCCCTCGCGGATCACCACGCCGCGCGTGATGATCGGCTCCAGCGGCCCCAGCTCGTGCGCGACCAGCACCACCGTCTTGCCGTCGCGCACCAGCCCGGCCAGCGTGTCGGCCAGCAGTTGCTGCGTGTCGGCGTCCACGCCCGCCGTCGGCTCGTCCATCACGTACGTGTCCGGCTCCCCGGCCAGCGCCCGCGCGATGAGCACCCGCTGCTGCTGGCCGCCGGACAGCGACTGGACGGGGTCGTTCGCGCGGTCGGCCAGCCGGACGGCCTCCAGCGCGCCGGCCACGGCGGCCTTGTCGGCCGGGCTGGTCCTGCGCAGCCGGCTCTGCCTGGCGATCCGGCCCGAGGCCACGACCTCGCGTACGGTGGCGGGCACGCCGCCCCCGACCTGCAGCCGCTGCGGCACGTAGCCGATGCGCCACCAGTCGCGGAACCTGCCCGGCGGGGACCCGTACATCAGCGTCGAGCCGCCGGTCAGCGGCGTGAGGCCGAGCAGCGCGCGGACCAGCGTCGACTTGCCCGAGCCGTTGGCCCCCAGGAGGGCGACGACCTCGCCCGGGCAGACGGTCAGGTCGATCCCCCGCAGGACGGGCTTGCCATCGAAGGAGACCCGGCCGTCGGTCATCGCGAAGGCCGTTTCGCTCATGCCGTACACCCCAGTGCTGTTTGTAGGGTTTTGAGGTTATCGCGCATGGCTGAGAGGTAATCGCCGGAGGGTCGGCTCTCCAGCGGGTCGAGCACGGCGGTCTTCGCGCCCACCTGGTTCGCGAGCACCTCGGCCACCTTGGGGCTGACCAGGGACTCGGTGAAGATCGTGGTCACGCCCTCGGCCTTGGCCAGCTTGGCCACCTCGGAGATGCGCGCGGGCGACGGCTCGGTCTCGGGGTCGAGTGTGATGCCGACCTGCTTGAGTTTGTAACGGTCCGCCAGGTAGCCGAACGCCTCGTGCGCCGTGACCAGCGACTTGGTTCTGCACGTGCTCAGGCCCTTGGCGAACTCCTGATCGAGCGTTCCAAGCGCGCCCGCCGTCTTGGCGGCGCGGTCCTTGTACGCCTGCGCGTGCGCCGGGTCGGCGGCGGCCAGGCGCTCGCCGAGCTTGGTGGCGACGGTGGCCAGGCGGGTGGGGTCCAGCCAGAGGTGCGGGTCGTACGAGACCTCGTGGCCGTGCTCCTCCTCGCCCTCCTCGTGCCCGCTCGCGGGCAGGGTCGTGACGGCCGTGGCGGCGTCGAAGCTCTTTTCGGCGTCGACCGCGTCGTCCACGGCGGGCTGGACGCCCTTGATGTAGACGGTGAGCGCCGCCTTCTGGATCTCGGTCACCTGCTGGATGCTCAGCTCGAGGTCGTGCGGTTCGACGCCGGGGGCGGTCAGGACGGTCACGTGCGCGTCGGATCCTCCCACCTGCTCGGTCAGCCATTGGAGCGGGTAGAACGCGGCGACCACCTCCGGCTTGCCCCCTGCGGCGGTCTCGGCGGAGCCGGATCCGCAGGCAGCGGTGGTGAGGAGGGTGGCTCCGGCCAGCAATCCGACAGCGTACGACCGGGAAAATCCTGACATCATGTGAGTCAGTATGCGCCAAAATGAAAATGGTTGTCAAAATCCCCCGGCGAGGGAGCGCCGTCGCCTGGACTGAGGAGCGTAGGGAGCGTAGCGACTGGAGCGACGAGGGAAGGCGGCGGCTCGGGGCGACTGAGCCCGCCTCCGCGGAGCGGAGGCCATAAGCGCGCGAGGGAGCGCCGTCGCCTGGACTGAGGAGCGTAGGGAGCGTAGCGACTGGAGCGACGAGGGAAGGCGGCGGCTCGGAGCGACCGAGCCCGCCTCCGCGGAGCGGAGGCCATAAGCGCGCGAGGGAGCGCCGTCGCCTGGACTGAGGAGCGTAGGGAGCGTAGCGACTGGAGCGACGAGGGAAGGCGGCGGCTCGGGGCGACCGAGCCCGCCTCCGCGGAGCGGAGGCCATAAGCGCAGAGGGGATGCCGACGGCGGCTGGGGGCCAGGGCGCCGTGCGGCATCCCGCCATCACCCCGGTGAGTGCGCGCCGGCCGAGCCATAGCCGGCGCCCGAGGTGATGCTCAGGCGGCGCTCGCCCGTGTAGACGTTCATCGAGTTCCCGCGCAGGAACCCGATGAGCGTCAGCCCCTCCTCCGCGGCCAGTTCGACCGCGAGCGACGACGGCGCCGAGACCGCGGCGAGCACGGGGATGCCCCCCATGACCGCTTTCTGCACCAGTTCGAACGAGGCCCGGCCCGACACCATCAGCACCGTCCCCCGCAGGGGGAGCCGGTCGTTGCGCAGGGCCCAGCCGAGCAGCTTGTCCACCGCGTTGTGCCGGCCCACGTCCTCGCGCACGCACAGCGGCTCGCCGTCGGACGTGAACAGGCCGGCCGCGTGCAGGCCCCCGGTCCGGTCGAACACCCGCTGGGCCGCGCGCAGCCGGTCCGGCAGGGTGGCGACGGTCGGCTGCGCCAGCTCGACCGGGTCGTCCGCGGCGCTCCAGCGAGCCACCGTGCGTACCGCCTCCAGCGACGCCTTGCCGCAGACGCCGCAGGAGGACGTGGTGTAGAAGTTGCGCGGCGCGGGCGCGGCCACGCCGGGTGCCAGCCGCACGTCGAGCACGTTGTACGTGTTCCCGCCGTCCACCGTCGCGCCCGCGCAGTAGCGGATCGTGTCGAGGTCGTCCGCCGAGCCGACGGCCCCCTCGCTGACCAGGAACCCGGCGGCCAGGTCGAAGTCGTCGCCGGGCGTGCGCATGGTGACCGTCAGCGGCGTGCCGTCGAGGCGGATCTCCAGCGGCTCCTCGGCGGCCAGCGAGTCGATCTTGGGGATGCGGGCGGTGTCCTTGATCCGCAGGATCCGCCGTTTCACCGCGACCCTAGACACGAGCGCTCCTCTCGGCCCGAGTGGGCGCCCTAGACATAGCCGTACCCGAAGCGGCCCTTGACGCAGAGGTTGCCCTTGGTCACCGGGTTGTCGTGCGGCGAGCTCACCTTGACGATCTTGTTGTCCTGCACGTGCAGGGTCAGGTTGCAGCCGACCCCGCAGTAGCTGCAGACCGTCGTGGTCTCGCTCTGCCGCGACTCGTCCCAGGTGCCCTCGGCCCGCATGTCGAACTCGGTCTTGAACGACAGCGCGCCCGTCGGGCACACCTCCACGCAGTTGCCGCAGTAGACGCAGGCCGAGTCGGTGAGCGGCGCCTCGAACTCCGTGGAGATCGTCGCGTCGAACCCGCGGCCCGCCACGGCGATGGCGAAGGTGTTCTGCCACTGGTCGCCGCAGGCGTCCACGCACTTGTAGCACAGGATGCACTTGCTGTAGTCGCGTACGTAGAGGTCGTTGTCCACCTTGGCGGGCTGCTCGACCGTGGCCGCGTCGTCGCCGAAGCGCGCGGGGTCGGCGCCGTACTCCTCGGTCCACTCGGCGGCGCGGGGGGTGGTCGACAGGTCCACGGAGGAGCCGAGCAGCTCCAGCACCACCTTGCGGCTCTGCCGGGCGCGCTCGGTGTCGGTGCCGACCTTCATGCCGGCCTCGGCCTTGCGGGAGCAGGCGGGCGCCAGCGTCCTGGCGCCCTCCACCTCGACGACGCAGACGCGGCAGGCGTTCTTCGGGGTCAGCGTGTCGCCGTAGCAGAGGGTGGGGATGTCCTTGCCCGCCGCGTGGCAGGCGTCGAGGATCGTCGAGCCCTCCGGCACCCGTACGTCCTCGCCGTCGATCTGGACGTCGATGAGCCGCCGGGGCGGCTGGAGCGGGATCATCTGAACACTCCCAGACGGTCGATGGCCGATTCGACGGCGTTCCAGGCGGTCTGTCCGAGGCCGCAGATCGAGGCGTCCCGCATGGTCTGGCCGACCTCGCGCAGCAGCACGAGATCGTCGTCGGAGACCCGGCGCGAGAGCCGGTGCAGGGCCTCCTCCTGCCGTACGGTGCCCACCCGGCAGGGCACGCACTGGCCGCAGGACTCGTCGCGGAAGAACTCCGCGATGCGCAGCAGCAGCCGTTTCATGTCCACGGTGTCGTCGATGACGAGCACCACGCCGGAGCCGAGCGTCGCCCCCGCGTTCCTGGTGCCCTCGAAGGTGAGAGGGATGTCCAGGTCGGTGACGAACGCGCCGGCCGCGCCGCCGAGCAGCACCGCGCGGGTCGTGCCGGTGGTGCCGGTCAGATCCAGCAGCTCGCGCAGCGTCGCGCCGAACGTGAGCTCGTACACGCCGGGCCGCTCGACCGCGCCCGAGACGCAGAACAGCTTGGGCTCGGCCGCCGCGTACGCCCGGGCGCCGCGCTCCAGGATCGGCAGCACGTTGACCAGCGTCTCGACGTTGTTGACCACGGTCGGCTTGCCGAACAGCCCCTTCTCCACGGGGAACGGCGGCTTGCTGCGTGGCTCGCCCCGCTGCCCCTCGATGGAGTTGAAGATCGCGGTCTCCTCGCCGCAGATGTACGCGCCCGCGCCCCTGCGCAGCTCGATGTCGAACGACAGGCCCTTGCCGAGGATGTCGTCGCCGAGCAGGCCCCGCGCGCGGGCGGTCGCGATGGCGTGCTGGAGCCGCGCGGTCGCCCTGGGGTATTCGCCCCTGATGTAGAGGTATCCCTTGGCGCAGCCGGTGGCGTAGGCGGCGATCGTCATCGCTTCCACCAGCGCGTACGGGTCGCCCTCCATGATCACGCGGTCCTTGAACGTGCCCGGCTCGCTCTCGTCGGCGTTGCAGACCAGGTAGTGCGGGTGGTCGGGCTGGCGCGCGGTGGCGTCCCACTTGCGGCCGGTCGGGAACGCGGCGCCGCCCCGGCCGACCAGCCCCGACTCCAGGACCTCCCGGATGACCCCGGCGGGCCCCAGCTCGAACGCCCTCCTGAGCGCGGTGTAGCCGCCGGCCGCCCGGTAGTCGTCCAGGCTCGCGGGGTCGGTCGTGCCGACCCTCCTGAGCAGCGTCAGCCCGTCCTGCCCGGCCTGCGGCACGGCCGCCGCCACCGGGGCGTCACCGGCGACGTCGAGGCTCGGGGTGGTGCCGTTGGGGGTGGGGGAGCCGAGGGTCAGGGAGGCGTTCGCGGGCGCGTACACCTGGGCCTTGGGAGGCGTGCCCGCCTCCAGGGCGAGCGCGGCGGGGGCCCGCTCGCACAGGCCCAGGCAGGGGCTCTCGTGCCACGACGTGCCGGGCGGGCCGAGCCGCTCCTCCACCTGCCTGCGTACGTCCTCGCCGCCCTTGGCCTGGCAGGCCAGGTCGGTGCAGACGTGCAGCACCCGCTTCGGGCGCGGCTCCATGGAGAACAGCGAGTAGAACGTCGCCACCCCGTACGCCTCGGCGGGTGGCACGGTCAGGCGGCGGCAGATGTAGTCGAGCGCGCCCTCGCTGATCCACCCGACCCGGTCGTTGACCGCGTGCAGCGCGGGCAGCAGCATGTCGCGCTGGGACTCGGCGCGCACGGCCACCCGCAGGTCGGCCTCGCTCCTCCCGCCGCCGTCCCACGCCGACGCGGGCGGCCCGAGCAGGGCGTCGACGGCCGCGCGCTCCTCCTCGGACGGCTCTGCGCCGCGGAACCTCAGATCCATCTGATCACCCGGCCTTCACGAGCTTCTCGACGCGTACGGCCGCCGCCTTGAACTCGGCGGTGCCCGCGATGGGGCAGGTGGCCTCGATGGTGAGGGAGTTGGTGTCCACTTCGTCCGGGAAGTGCATGGTCATGAACACCAGCCCCGGCCGCAGGGCGGGGTCGATGAAGACGGGCGCGACCACCGACCCGCGCCGCGAGGTGATCCGCACCTCCTCGCCCGCGACGACGCCGAGCCGGTCGGCGTCCTCGGGGCAGAGCTCCACCGTCTCGCCCCGGCGCAGGGGAGAGGCGAACCCGGAGGACTGCACGCCCGTGTTGTAGGAGTCGAGCCGCCGCCCGGTCGTCAGCCGAAGCGGATATTCCTCGTCCAGCAGGTCCACCGGCGGCGAGTGGCGCAGCACCGCGAACGGCGCCGGCGTGCCCCGCCTGACCGGGTCGCTCTCCCACAGCCTGCCGTGCAGGTAGGGCGGCTCCAGGGAGTCCTCCGACGGGCAGGGCCACTGGATGCCCTGCAGGTCGGCCAGCCGCTGGTAGGTCATGCCGTGGTGCTGGGGCGACATGGCGCGCAGCTCGTTCCAGACCTCTTCGGCGCCGTCGTAGTGCCAGTCGTGGCCCAGCCTGCGGGCCAGCTCGCACATGATCCAGATGTCGTCGCGCGCCTCGCCCGGCGGATCGAGAGCCTTGCGCACCCGCTGGACCCGGCGCTCGCTGTTGGTGAACGTGCCGTCCGCCTCGCACCAGGCGGCGCTCGCGGGCAGCACGACGTCGGCCATCTGGGCGGTCTTGGTGAGGAAGATGTCCTGCACGACCAGGTGGTCGAGCATGGACAGGCGCTTGATGCAGGCCAGCGAGTCGGCCTCGGACTGCACGGGGTTCTCACCGATGAGATAGCAGGTGGTCACCTCGCCTTCGGCCATGGCCTCCAGCATCTGGGTGAGGTTGAGGCCGTAGCGCGGCTGGATCTCCCTGCCCCACGCGCTCTCGAAACGCGCCCTGATGCCCGGGTCGAGGAGGTCCTGGAAGCCGGGCAGGCGGTTGGGGATGGCGCCCATGTCGCCGCCGCCCTGCACGTTGTTCTGGCCGCGCAGCGGCGACAGTCCGGAGCCGTAGCGGCCGACGTGGCCGGTGAGCAGCGACAGGTTGATCAGGGCCCGTACGTTGTCCGTCGCGTTGTGGTGCTCGGTGATGCCGAGCGTCCAGCACAGCTGGGCGCGGTCGGCGCGGGCGTAGGCGTGGGCCAGCTCGCGGATGGCGTGCGCGGGCACGCCGGTGACCTGCTCGGCGACGGTGAGCGTCCAGGGCTCGACCGACTCCTTGAACTCCTCGAACCCGACCGTGGCCCGCTCGATGAACGCCTCGTTGTGCAGCCCGGCGTGGATGATCTCCCTGGCCACCGCGTGGGCGAGGGGGATGTCGGTGCCCACGTTCAGCCCGAGCCACAGGTCGGCCCACTGGGCGGTGCCGGTGCGGCGCGGGTCCACCGCGAACATCCGGGCCCCGTTGTGGATGCCCTTCAGCACGTGCTGGAAGAAGATGGGGTGGGCGTTACGCGCCGCCGAACCCCACATCACGATCACATCGGTGTCCTCCACCTCCTGGTAGGAGGACGTGCCGCCACCGCTGCCGAACACCGCCGACAGCCCCGCCACGCTCGGCGCGTGGCAGGTGCGGTTGCAGGAGTCCACGTTGTTGGTGCCGATCACCACGCGGGTGAACTTCTGCCCGACGTAGTTCATCTCGTTGGTGGAACGGGCGCACGACAACATGGCGAAGCAGTCGGGCCCATGTGCGGCGAGGTTGCGGCGGAAGCCCTCCGCCGCCCGCTCCAGGGCCTCCTCCCAGGTCGCCCTGCGCAGCACGCCGTTCTCACGCACCAGTGGATGGGTCAGGCGGTCATAGCTCATGATCCCTCCATTCTGTATACAGGCTACGGTATTCCTCGCTAGACCGCGCGGACAAGGTTGGCGTTGAGGAGGTCGCTCACCGCGTGGATCGCGCGCAGCGTCGGCACCTCGGCGCCGGTGAGGTCGGCCAGCTCGACCACCGCCGCGAGCAGCACGTCCAGCTCCAGCGGCTTGCCCTTCTCCAGGTCCTGCAGCGTGGAGGTCTTGTGCTCGCCCGCCTTCTCCGCCCCCTTCAGGCGGCGCTCGATGGAGATCCCCGGGTCGCACCCGACCCGCCTGGCCACCTCGACGGTCTCCCGCATCATGGCCACGACCAGCTCCCTGGCGCCGTCGTGGCGGCAGATCCCGGCCATGGTCGCCCTGGCCAGCGCGCTGATCGGGTTGAAGGCGATGTTGCCCATGAGCTTGACCCACACGTCTTTGCGCAGGTCGCGCTCCACCGGGCACTTGAGCCCGCCCGCTATGGCGGCCTGGCTGAAGGCGTCGCACCGCTCGGTCAGCTCGCCGTCCGGCTCGCCGATGGAGAAGCGGGTGCCCTCGAGGTGGCGGATCACGCCGGGCCGCTCGATCTCGGTGGCGGCGTACACGACGCAGCCGACGGCACGGTTCAGGGGCAGCGCGGTCGTGACCGCGCCGCCCGGGTCGACGCTCTCGATGCGGTAGCCCTCGTAGGGGCCCTTGAGCCCGTGGAAGTACCACCACGGGATGCCGTTCTGCGCGGCGATGATGCTCGTGGCCTCGTGCAGGAGCGGCCTGATCATGGGGCCGGCGGAGGCGTAGCTGTTCGCCTTGAGGCCCAGGAAGACGTGGTCCACCGGGCCGACCTGGGTGGGGTCGTCGGTGGCATGGGGATGGGCGGTGAAGTCGCCTCGGGGGGTGAGCACCCGCACACCGGCGCGCCGGATCGCCTGGAGGTGCTCGCCTCTCGCGATGAGGTGCACCTCGACTCCCGCCCGGTGGAGGGCGGCCCCCACGTATGCGCCGATGGCGCCGGCGCCAAGAACAGCGACCTTCATGCTGCGCTCCGTTCTCGCGTCGGATTTGCATTCGGTATACAGTATGGAAAAACGCGGGTCAAGGAGCATGCCTGTGACCGTTCTTCGGCATGATCTAGTGGTGGAGTCGACGACCTGGGTGACCGCGCGGGCCCTCGCGAAGGGGGCCGCGGCGCCCCTGGAGCCCGCGTCCGTGCCGCTCGCCGACGCTCTCGGCGGCCGCCTGGCAGCGCCTTTGCCGGCGCTGGTGGCGGTGCCCGGGGTGGACGTGTCGGCGATGGACGGCTACGCGGTGGCCGGTGCCGGGCCGTGGCGGGTGGTCGGCCGGGTCCTGGCCGGTGGCGCCTGCTACGGGGAGGAGCTGCGGCCAGGGGAGGCGGTCGAGATCGCCACCGGCGCTCCGGCGCCCCCGGGCGCCTTGGCGGTGCTGCCGTACGAGCAGGCCGCGGTGGACGGGGCGCGGGTGGACGGCGCCGTCGAGCCCGGGCGGCACCTGCGGCGGCGGGGCGAGGACATCGCCGAGGGCGCGGTCGTGCTGGGCGCGGGCGCGGTGGTGACGCCGGTGGCGCTCGGGCTGGCCGCCGCGCTGGGCCACGACGAGC
The DNA here is from genome assembly GCF_014873145.1 of Nonomuraea angiospora. NCBI lineage: Bacteria > Bacillati > Actinomycetota > Actinomycetes > Streptosporangiales > Streptosporangiaceae > Nonomuraea > Nonomuraea angiospora. The sequence continues at coordinate 10,429,514 of NZ_JADBEK010000001.1, forward strand.
TGCTGGTACGGCCCCGCCCGCGGGTGGCGGTGCTGATCACCGGGGACGAGGTCGTCCACGAGGGCCTGCCCGCGCCGGGCCGGGTGCGCGACGCCATCGGCCCGTTCCTGCCGGGCCTGGTGTCGTGGGCCGGCGGCCGGGTGGCGAGCACGGACCGGCTGCCCGACGGCCCGCAAGCGCTCCGCGCCGCGCTGGCGGCTGACGGGGCGGACGTGGTCGCCGTGTGCGGGGCCTCGTCCAAGGGCCCGGCCGACCACCTCAGGGCCGTGCTCGGCGACCTCGGCGCCGACGTGATCGTCGACGGCGTCGCCGTGCGGCCAGGGCACCCGCAGCTCCTGGCCCGGCTGCCGGGCGGATCGCTGGTCGTCGGCCTGCCGGGGAACCCGTTCGCGGCCCTCGGCGCGGCCCTCACGCTGCTCGCGCCCATCCTGCGCGAGCTGGCCGGGATCCCCGTCCGCACGGAGGCGTCGGCGCTGGCCGGGGCGGTGCGGGCGCACCCGCGCGACACGCGGCTCGTGCCGGTCAGGCGGTCGGGCCGGGGAGCGGTGCCGGTGGGGCACGACCGGCCGGGTTCGCTGTGGGGTGCGGCGCTGGCCGACGCGCTGGCCGTAGTCCCGCCGGGGTGGGCCGGTGAGCAGGTCGAGCTGATCGAGTTGCCTCCTGGGGGCTAGACAGGCCGAACGGGAGGGAGTAACCATTGCGTTCATACGGTATGCAGTATGCGGAAGACAGCCGACGCCGGAAAGGGTGGCATGATGTCGGAAACGATCTCTGGTGGTCATCTCGTAGCCAAGGCACTCAAGGCCGAGGGCGTGGATGTGATCTACACGCTCTGCGGCGGCCACATCATCGATATCTATGACGGCTGCGTCGATGAGGGCATCGAGGTCATCGACGTACGCCACGAGCAGGTGGCGGCACACGCGGCCGACGGGTACGCGCGCATCACCGGCAAGCCCGGCTGCGCGGTCGTCACCGCCGGGCCGGGCACGACCGACGCGGTCACCGGCGTGGCCAACGCCTTCCGCGCGGAGAGCCCCATGTTGCTCATCGGCGGCCAGGGAGCGCTGAGCCAGCACAAGATGGGCTCGCTGCAGGACCTGCCGCACGTGGACATGATGAACCCGATCACCAAGTTCGCGGCCACCGTGCCGAGCACGGAGCGGGTGGCGGACATCGTGTCGATGGCCTTCCGCGAGTGCTACAACGGCGCGCCGGGCCCGTCGTTCCTGGAGATCCCGCGCGACGTGCTCGACGCGAAGGTCCCCCTGGAGAAGGCGCGTATCCCCAAGGCCGGGCACTACCGGGCCTCGACCCGCCAGCAGGGCGACCCGGAGGCGATCGAGCGGCTGGCCGACATGCTGGCGCACGCGGAGAAGCCGTGCATCCTGCTCGGGAGCCAGGTGTGGACGTGCCGGGCCACGGACGCCGCGATCGACTTCGTCCGCGCCCTGAACGTGCCCGCGTACATGAACGGCTCGGGCCGCGGCACGCTCCCGCCCGGCGACCCGCACCACTTCCAGCTCAGCCGCCGGTACGCCTTCACCAACGCCGACCTGATCATCATCGTCGGCACCCCGTTCGACTTCCGGATGGGCTACGGCAAGCGCCTGTCGCCGACCGCCGCCGTCGTCCAGATCGACCTCGACTACCGCACCGTCGGCAAGAACCGCGACATCGACCTGGGGATCGTCGGCGACGCCGGCCTCGTCCTCGCGGCGGCGGCCCAGGCCGCCAGCGGCCGCATCGAGAACGCGGTCACCAAGCGCAAGGAGTGGATGGACGAACTGCGCGCCGTCGAGACCCAGGCGTACGAGAAGCGCCTGCCCCGCCAGCTCTCCGACGCCCAGCCCATCGACCCCTACCGCCTGGTCCACGAGATCAACGAGTTCCTCACCGAGGACACGATCTACATCGGCGACGGCGGCGACATCGTCACCTTCTCCGGCCAGGTCGTGCAGCCCAAGTCGCCCGGCCACTGGATGGACCCGGGCCCGCTCGGCACGCTCGGCGTCGGCATGGCCTTCGCCATGGCGGCCAAGCAGGCGCGGCGCGACAAGGAGGTGCTCTGCCTCTTCGGCGACGGCGCCTTCAGCCTGACCGGCTGGGACTTCGAGACCATGGTCCGCTTCGACCTGCCGTTCATCGGGGTCATCGGCAACAACTCCTCCATGAACCAGATCAGGTACGGCCAGGCCGCCAAGTACGGCGAGGACCGCGCCCGCGTCGGCAACACCCTCGGCGACATCCGCTACGGCGACTTCGCCAAGCTGCTCGGCGGCTACGGCGAGGAGGTGCGCGACCCGGCCGAGATCCGCCCCGCGCTGGAGCGGGCCAGGGAGTCGGGCAAGCCCTCGCTGATCAACGTGTGGGTCGATCCCGAGGTCTACGCCCCCGGAACCATGAACCAGACGATGTACAAGTAGGCGGACGAAGTTAGGAGAGACGCCCAGATGAAGGCCCTCGAAGGTGTCCGCGTCCTCGACATGACCCACGTCCAGTCGGGCCCGTCCTGCACCCAGCTGCTCGCCTGGCTGGGCGCGGACGTCGTCAAGCTGGAGGCCCCGACCGGCGACATCACCCGGCAGCAGCTGCGCGACCTCCCGGACGTCGACAGCCTCTATTTCACGATGCTCAACTGCAACAAGCGCAGCATCACCCTCAACATGAAGAGCGAGCGCGGCAAGGAGATCTTCACCGAGCTGGTGAAGAGCGCCGACATCCTGGTCGAGAACTTCGGCCCGGGCGCGGTCGACCGCATGGGCTTCACCTGGGACCGCCTCCAGGAGCTCAACCCGCGCCTGATCTACGCCTCCATCAAGGGCTTCGGCACCGGCAAATACGCCAAGTTCAAGGCGTACGAGGTGATCGCCCAGGCCATGGGCGGCTCGATGACCACCACCGGCTTCGAGGAGGGCCCGCCGCTGGCCACCGGGGCGCAGATCGGCGACTCGGGCACCGGCATCCACGCGGTCGCCGGCATCCTGGCCGCCCTCTACCAGCGCCAGCGGACCGGCCGCGGGCAGCGCGTACAGGTGGCCATGCAGCACGCCGTGCTGAACCTGTGCCGCGTCAAGCTCCGCGACCAGCAGCGCCTGGCGCACGGCCCGCTGCGCGAGTACCCGAACAAGACGTTCGGCGACGAGGTACCCCGCTCGGGCAACGCCAGCGGCGGCGGACAGCCCGGCTGGGCGGTGCGCTGCGCGCCCGGCGGGCCCAACGACTACATCTACGTGATCGTGCAGCCGGTCGGCTGGAAGCCGATCTCGAACATCATCGGCCGCCCCGAGCTGGCCGAGGACCCCGAGTGGGCCACGCCCGAGGCGCGGCTGCCGAAGCTGGACAAGATGTTCCAGCTCATCGAGGAGTGGACGATCCGCCACGACAAGTGGACGGTCCTCGACCGGCTCAACGCCGAGAACATCCCGTGCGGGCCGATCCTGTCCACCAAGGAGCTGGTCCAGGACGAGAGCCTGCGCGAGGAGGGCATTGTCGTCACGGTCGACCACCCGCAGCGCGGCGAGTTCGTGACGGTAGGCAGCCCGCTGCAGCTATCGGACTCCCCGGTCGACGTCCGCACCCCGCCCCTGCTCGGCGAGCACAACCAGGAGATCTACGGCGAGCTCGGCGTCAGCGCGGACGAGCTCGCCGAACTCAGGACGAACGGAGTCATCTAGTGGAGCGGCGAGTAGGGTCCGACAGCGGCAGCTTGCGTAACCAGGGAGGACCCGTAGGGAGCGCGACCATGGGCGCAGTCCGCGAAGTCATCGAGAAGGCGCTCGCCGAGGGCCGCACGGCCCTGACCGCCCCCGAGGGGCGCCAGATCTGCGAGGAGTACGGCATCGCCACCCCGGGCGAGGGCCTGGCCACCTCGGCCGACGAGGCGGTCTCGATCGCCGAGCGCATCGGCCTCCCCGTCGTCCTGAAGATCGTCTCCCCGGACATCCTGCACAAGACGGACGCGGGCGGCGTGCTGGTCGGCCTGAAGAGCGCGGAGGAGGTCCGCGCCGGCTACGACACGATCCTCGCCAACGCCCGCGCCCACAACGCCGACGCCGCCATCGACGGCGTCCAGGTGCAGCAGCTCGTCGGCGGCGGCCACGAGGTCATCGTCGGCGCCGTCACCGACCCCACCTTCGGCAAGGTCATCGCGTTCGGGCTGGGCGGCGTCCTGGTCGAGGTACTCAAGGACGTGACCTTCCGGCTTGCCCCGGTTTCGGGTGAAGATGCCCTTGGGATGCTGGACGACATCAGGGCGGCGGAAGTGCTCCGTGGGGCCCGTGGCGCGGAGCCCGCGAACAGGGAGGCGCTCGCGGAGCTGATCGAGCGCGTCGGCCGGCTGGTCTCCGACGTCCCCGAGATCGTCGAGGTGGACCTCAACCCCGTCTTCGCCGACGCCAACGGCGCGGTCGCCGCCGACGTGCGCATCCTCATCGGCGACAGGCCCGCCGAGGTCGCCCGCCTGCCGCGGGAGGAGATCCTCCGGCAGATGACGCGGATCTTCAAGCCGCGCTCGGTGGCCGTGATCGGCGCCTCCGCCGAGACCGGCAAGATCGGCAACTCGGTCATGCGCAACCTCATCAACGGCGGCTACCAGGGGCAGATCTTCCCCATCAACCCCAAGGCCGACGAGATCATGGGGCTGGCCGCGTACAAGAGCATCTCGGACGTGCCCGGCGACGTGGACGTGGCCGTGTTCGCGATCCCCGCCAAGTTCGTGGCGCCGGCGCTGGAGGAGGCCGGGCGCAAGGGCGTGGCGGGCGCGATCATGATCCCGTCGGGGTTCGCCGAGACGGGGAACGTCGAGGGCCAGAAAGAGATCGTCGAGATCGCGCGCAGGCACGGCGTGCGCATGCTCGGGCCCAACATCTACGGCTACTACTACACGCCGGAGAACCTCTGCGCGACGTTCTGCACCCCGTACGACGTCAAGGGCAGCGTGGCGCTGACCTCGCAGAGCGGCGGCATCGGCATGGCCATCCTGGGCTTCAGCCGCACCACCAAGATGGGCGTCTCGGCCATCGTCGGCGTCGGCAACAAGGCCGACGTGGACGAGGACGACCTGCTGACCTTCTTCGAGCAGGACGACAACACCAAGGCCGTCGCCATGCACCTGGAGGACCTCAAGGACGGCCGCGGCTTCGTCGAGGCCGCGCGCCGGGTCGTCAGGCAGAAGCCGGTCATCGTGCTCAAGGCCGGCCGCACCGCGATGGGCGCGCGGGCGGCGGGCTCGCACACGGGCGCGCTGGCGGGCGACGACAAGGTCTACGACGACATCCTGCGGCAGGCCGGGGTCGTGCGCGCGCCGGGGCTCAACGACATGCTCGAATACGCCCGCGCGCTGCCGATCCTGCCCGCGCCCCAGGGCGAGAACGTCGTCATCATCACCGGGGCGGGCGGCTCGGGCGTGCTGCTGTCGGACGCCATCGTGGACGCCGGGCTGACGCTCATGGACATCCCGCCCGACCTGGACGCGGCCTTCCGCGCCTACATCCCGCCGTTCGGCGCGGCGGGCAACCCCATCGACATCACCGGCGGCGAACCCCCCTCGACCTACGAGAACACGGTCCGCCTCGGCCTGGCCGACGAGCGCATCCACGCGCTCGTCCTGGGCTACTGGCACACGATCGTGACGCCGCCGATGGTCTTCGCCGAGCTCATCGCCCGCGTCGTGGCGGAGGAGCGGGCGAAGGGCAACGTCAAGCCGGTCGTCGCGTCGCTCGCCGGCGACACCGAGGTAGAGGAGGCCAGCGAGTACCTGTTCGAGCACGGCGTGGTCGCGTACCCGTACACGACGGAGAAGCCCGTGGCGGTCCTCGGCGCGAAATATCGCTGGGCCAGGGCCGCCGGACTGTTGCGCTAAGAGCCGAGCGCAGCAGAGCCGGGTGAGGGGGCTAATCGGGGCGCACGAGGAAGTAACAACCCCCCAGGAGGTCCGTAGGTGGACACATCGAAAACACCACCGGCGACGGCCACGCCGCCGGTCGAGGACGAACGAGTATGGAAAGCGGGCCGGCTCGCGCCGATGCCCATCAGGAAGCTGCCCGACGCGCCTCCGTCGGTGCACATTCTCGGGCCGACGGTCTTCCTCGTCGCGCTGGGCGTGGGCATGGGCGAGTCGTACATGTGGCCCCGGCTGGTGCTGCTGTTCGGGCCCGAGATCAGGTGGCTGTTCCTGATCGGCGTCACGCTGCAGGCCTTCGTGATGCTGGAGATGGCGCGCTACGCCATGGCCACGGGGGAGAGCATCTTCTCCGGCGCGGCCCGGGTGTTCAAGCCGCTGATGTGGTTCTTCTTCATCGTGGCCATCGCCGTCTACATCTGGCCGGGCCACCTGTCGGCGGGAGCGGCGGCGTTCGAGGAGATCACCGGCATCCCATGGATGGTCACCGCCATCGTCGGGCTCATCCTGGTCGGCGTGGTGTTCAGCCTGGCCAAGGTGATCTACAACGTGCTGGAGAACGTGCTGTCGCTGCTCATCGGCACACTCGTGATCGGCACGGCGGTGGTCGCGGCCATGGTCGGCTCCTGGGGCGACGTGGCCTCCACGCTCTCGGGCATGTTCTCCTTCGGCTACTTCCCGTCGGAGGCCATGTCGGCGGCCTGGTTCCCCGTCATCGTGGGGGCGTGCGCCTTCGCCGGACCCTCCGGCATGCAGCAGATGTGGTACACGCTGCACCTGCGTGACTCCGGGGCCGGCATGGGCGCGCACATCCCGCAGATCCGCGGGCTGCGGCACGCGGGGGAGCAAGAGGAGATGCCCGCGCGCGGGTTCATGTTCGACACCGAGGACCCGGCCGAGATGGCCAAGTGGAAGGGGTGGCGGCGCTGGGTCACGTTCGACGCGCTGCTGCTGTTCTGGGGCGTCACCATGCTGGTGACGATCTCGTTCACGGTGATCGCGCAGTCCGCCGTGCGGCTCAACCCGGGCGTGCGGGCCGTCATCCAGGGCGACGACCGCGAGGTGGCGCTCACCGCGATGGCCAACGCCGTCTCCCACGCGGGCAGCTCGGTGCTCGGGGCGGTCTTCCTCGGGTTCATCGCGCTGATCGGCCTGAACGCCACCCTGGGGCTGTTCGACTCCTTCTCCCGGGGCCAGGCTGACATGACGTACCACTTCGTGCCCGGGGCGAAGAAGCTGGGCATGTCGCGCCTGTACGGGGTCTTCCTCTGGGGCGTGATCATATTCGGCATCCTGATCCTGCTGTTCGGACCGGCCGACGGGCCGAGCGGGATCCTGGACACGCTGGCGTTCCTGTCGACGTTCGCGATGGGGGCGTACTGCGTGACCCTGCTCCTGGTGAACAACCGCATGCTCCCCAAACCGATCCGGCCCAAGTGGTGGACGAACGTCGTCATCGGCTTCGGCGCGGTGTTCTACCTGGGGATGCTGTTCTACAGTCTGTTCGCCTTCGGCGTGGTCGTGGGCTGATGGACGGACGGCACAGCCTCGAACTCGCCCTGCCAGGGGCGTCGATCGGAGCCGTCGCCGGAGCCATGGCCGGTGGGCTGACCCTGTTCGCGGGGCAGCCCACCGGGATGGCCGCGCTGTCGGCCCTGTCGCTCGCCATGCCGCTCGCCCTCTTCGGCGGCCTGTACGGCGTGCTGCTCGGCCACGGCGTGTTCCGTCCGGGGACCTTCGGGCCGGTCGGCCTGTACTGGGTGGCGGCCTTCCCCGTGTCCCGGCTCGCGCAGGAGAGCCTGGTCGGGATCGGCCTGGCCGACGGAGTGCTGCCGTTCCTGGCGTACCAGGCGATGGTGAGCCTCGGCTTCGCGATCGGCTTCGTCTGGCTGCACGAGCGGATCATGCCGCACTGGCTGATCCGCCGCGCCGCCGCCAACCCCCTGGCCCACGACCTGCTCGGCGTCTACGTCCGGCACGCCGGGATGCTGCGCGCACGGAAGGGGACCCGCCGGTGAACCTGCCCCCCTGGATCTGGCTGGCCACGATCGCCGGCTTCGCGGTCGTGCTCGCCGTGGACTTCTGGCTCGTCGCCAGGAGGCCGCACGAGCCGTCCATGAAGGAGTGCGTGGCCTGGGTCTCGTTCTACGTCGCCCTGGCCGCGGCCTTCGGCGTGGGACTCCTGCTGCTGTCGGGCCCCGCGCACGGCGGGGAGTTCTTCGCCGGCTGGATCACCGAGTACTCGCTCAGCGTGGACAACCTGTTCGTCTTCCTGCTGATCATGAGCCGCTTCCAGGTGCCGCGCGAGTACCGCCAGAAGGTGCTGCTCATCGGCATCATCCTGGCGCTCGGGATGCGAGGCGCGTTCATCGCCGCGGGCGCGGGCGCGGTGGCCAGGTTCGACTGGCTCTTCTACGTCTTCGGCGCCTTCCTCGTCTACACGGCGTGGAAGCTCATGGGCGGCGAGGACGACGAGGCGGAGTTCTCCGAGAACGTCGCCCTGCGCGCGGTGCGCCGGGTGCTCCCGACCACGGACACCTATCACGGCGCCCGCCTCACCGTGCACCTCGGGCGCAGGATGGTCACCCCGATGCTGATCGTCATGGTCGCCATCGGGACCACTGACCTGCTCTTCGCGCTCGACTCCATCCCGGCCATCTTCGGCCTCACCAAGGAGCCGTACCTGGTCTTCACCGCCAACGCCTTCGCCCTCATGGGGCTGCGCCAGCTCTTCTTCCTCATCGGCGGGCTGCTCGACCGGCTCGTCTACCTGAGCAAGGGGCTGTCGGTGGTGCTGGCCTTCATCGGCGTGAAGCTGATCCTCGAGGCCCTGCACCACGACGGTGTGTCGTGGGCGCCGGAGATCCCGATCCTGGTCTCTCTCGGCGTCATCATCGGCACCCTCGCCGTCACCACGGTGCTGAGCCTCATCAAGTCGGCCCGTGACGCGAGGGCGTCCGCCGCGGCCTCGGAGGGGGTGGAGCCCGAGCCCGTGGAACGCTGACCACGCCGCGGCATCGGGGCGATCGTCCCGGCCGCGGCTGCTCAGTGATGCGGGCAGTTGGGTACGTCGTGCTCCACGGCCGCCCACTCGCGCAGGTAGCGCTCCGCTTCGTCGGCGGAGTAGTGCTTCTTGAGAGCTGTGCTCAGGCCCAGGCCGATCACCCGGCCGTCCGCCGCCTGGCCCGGGGGATCACCGAGGAGAAAGCGGAAGAACGCCTTCACGGTCACGCACCTCCATTCGTCCGGCTCCATCCTCTACCCGAGGTGTTTCGGAGCATGCGGTCTCTTGTGAACGACAGATCAACCCGGCTGCCGCGTCCGGCGCCGCCGCACCGGCTTGGGCGCCGGCAGGACGGGCTCCTGCTCGCGCTGGGCCATGTACGAGGCGCGGGTGTGCTCGGTGTGCTCGCGCATGATCTTGGCGGCGCGCCGCTCGTCGCCCGCCTCGATGGCGTCGATCAGCGAGGTGTGCTCCTCCCACGAGGCCATGCCGCGCTGGCGGGCCACCGGCGTGTGGTACCACCGCACGCGCCTGGCCACCTGGCTGGCCAGCTCCGAGAGGACCTGGTTGCCCGACAGGGCGGTCACCAGGGCGTGCAGCTCGGAGTTGGTCGCCACGGCGGAGTCGACGTCGTCGGCCTCCACCGCCGCGATGCCCCGCGCGCACAGGGCGCGCAGCCGCCTGACGCCGTCCTCGCCCGCGTGTTTGGCGGCGAGCCTGGCGGACTCGGTCTCCAGCAGCGTGCGCACGGCCAGCAGCTGGTCGGCCTCCTCCACGGTCGGGACGTGCACGAACGCGCCCTGGCCGGGGAACAGGTCGACCCAGCCCTCGCCGCTGAGCTGCTGCAGCGCCTCGCGGACCGGCTGCCTGGACACGCCAAGCAGCTCGGCCAGCTCGCTCTCCACGAGGTGCTGGCCCGGCTTGAGCTGCCCGGAGACGATGAGCTCCTGGATAGCCTCGATAACGCTCTCGCGGAGCGTGGCAGGGCGGGGAATCTTGGTGGCCGCCGCCTGACCGGCCTGATCCGACAGCAACATGGTCACGTCTCCAGGGCTGCGTACGGTTTTTCGTCGACTGCCTACAGCATACTGGCCAGGGGTCTGTCCTGGCTGGTGAGCCTTGTCACAGGCGCCTTCTATCCCCGTTCCTCACCGTTACTCCCGCTGCGAGCGCGGGCGGCCGTGGGTCACAGGGGGATGGTGGCCGGGAGGCCGGGGATGCGCAGGCGGGGGATGGCCAGGGCCGGGAGGGCGGCGAGGGCCGCGGCGACGGCCAGCGCGGTCACAGGCGTGCCCAGGGCGAGCAGGGCCAGGGCGGCGGCCCCCGCGCCGGCCAGGGCCTTGGCGCTGTAGACGACGGCGTGGATCTCGCCCGCCCGCTCGGCCCCGAAGAACTCCCGCACCAGGCTGGCGAGCAGCGGGTAGAACGCCCCGCCCCCGAGACCGGCCGCCACGGCCCCGAGCCACAGCAACGGCCCCCCGGACGGCACCGGGCCGGCACCCCCGGCCGTGGCGGCGAGGGCGGTGGCGAGGAGCACCTGGCCGACGGCGAGGGTGGTCAGGACGGCGGCGAGCACGCGGCGCCGCCCGAACAGCTCCGAGCAGCGCATCGCCACCGACCGGCTGGCCCCGTTCAGCGCCACCAGGACGGCCAGCGCGCCCCACGACCCGGTCCCCGCGACCACGATCACGTCGACGACCGACACCGCGCCCGCGCACGTCAGGATCAGGGCCAGCGCCGGCAGCGTACGCGTGCGCAGCGCCTGCGCCGGCCCGAACTGCCGGGCGGCTTCCGGGGTCGTGCGCAGCCGCGCCGCGTCCAGGGCGTGCGAGCGCGGGTCCACGTCCTCGGGCCACCACAGCGCGGGAGGCAACCGCAGGTGCCGGGCCGCGGTCCCGATGACCGCCAGCGCGACGACCGCAGCGACCAGGAACGCGGTGGACGTGGCGGCCGGCGCGAGCCCGGCCCAGACGAGCAGGGGCACCGCGCCGTACCCGAAGGCGCCGGTGATCAGCCCGACCCGGGCGGCGGGCCGTTCCGGGTACCAGGAGGAGACGACCTCGCCGCAGACCCCGTAGACCAGGCCCGCGCCCAGACCGCCGAGGAGCGCGTACCCGGCGAAGGCTCCGGGGCCGCTCAGCGGGAGCGCCGCCGCGGCGAGGCCGGCGAAGCTCAGGGCGGCTCCCGCGGCCAGGCTGGCGCGGACGCCGAGGCGGCCCCGCCGTACGAGGTGGAGCGCGGGCAGGGCGCCCGCGGCCTGGCAGGCGATCCAGACGGCCAGGAGGGTGAGCCCGGTGGCCTCCTTGGCGAGGAGGGCGGCGTAGCCGTACTGGAGCGGGCTGATCGCCGCCATGGCGCCCCAGGCCAGCCAGAACATGCGCGTGCGGTCGGCGGGGACGGGCCCGGGGAGGTACGAGCGGCCGCGCCAATCTCTAGCTGCATTCTCCATACTGTATGGAATATCCAGTAGACGAGAGACTGTCGAGACCCTAGACGAGGGATTTTCCATACGGTATACCGTCTACAAAGGAGGCTCGAATGGACCTGTACGAGTACCAGGCGAAGGAGCTCTTCGGGCGTCATGGGATCCCGGTCCCGGCCGGCAGGATCGCGGCCACCCCGGCGGAGGCCCGCGCGATAGCGGCCGAGCTGAACGCGCCCGTCGTCATCAAGGCCCAGGTGAAGACCGGCGGACGCGGCAAGGCGGGCGGGATCAGGACCGCCGCCGGGCCGGTCACCGCCGAGGCGGAGGCCGAGCACGTGATCGGGATGGACATCAAGGGGCACGTCGCGCGCAGCGTGCTCGTCGAGGCGGCGACCGTGCCGTTCGAGGAGTACTACGCGGCCTTTCTCGTCGACCGGGCTGAGGGCGGTTTCCTGGCGATGGTGTCCGGCCGGGGAGGCATGGAGATCGAGGAGCTGGCCGCCACCGACCCCGACGCCCTGGTGCGGCTGCCGGTCGACCCGGTGACGGGCGTGGACGCGGACACCGCGCGCCTGCTGGCGGCCAAGGCGGGGCTGCCCGAGCAGGCGGCTGAGGTGCTGGAGAAGCTGTGGCGGGTCCTGGTCGCGGAGGACGCCCTGCTGGTCGAGGTGAACCCGCTGATCTGCACCACCGACCAGCGCATCGTGGCCCTCGACGGCAAGGTCACCCTGGACGACAACTCCGCCTTCCGGCACGCCTGGGAGTACGGGGAGACCACCGGCAGCCTGGAGGACCGCGCCCGGGCCAAGGGGCTGAACTACGTCAAGCTCGACGGCCGGGTGGGCGTGATCGGCAACGGCGCCGGGCTGGTCATGAGCACGCTCGACGTGGTCGCCGGGGCCGGGGCCGCCCCCGCGAACTTCCTGGACATCGGCGGAGGCGCCTCCGCCAAGATCATGGCCGACGGGCTGGAGATCATCCTGGCCGACCCCGACGTGCGCTCGGTGCTGGTCAACGTGTTCGGCGGCATCACCGCCTGCGACGCGGTGGCCAGCGGCATCGTCACCGCGCTCGAGCTCCTCGGCGAGCGCGGCCTGGCCCGGCCCATCGTCGTACGCCTGGACGGCAACAACGCCGAGGTGGGCCGGCGCATCCTGAGCGACGCCCGGCACCCGGCGGTCCGGCAGGTCTCCACCATGGACGGCGCCGCCGAGATGGCGGCCAGACTCGCGGCAGGTGCGTGATGGCGATCTTTCTGACCAAGGACAGCCGGGTGCTCGTGCAGGGCATGACCGGCGCGGAGGGCACCAGGCACACGGCCCGCATGCTGGCCGCGGGCACCGACGTCGTGGCCGGCGTGACGCCCGGCAAGGGCGGCCGGTCCGTGGACTTCGGCGAGCGCGCGGTGCCCGTGTTCGGGTCCGTGGCCGAGGCGATGGGGGAGACCGGGGCCGACGTCTCCGTGGTGTTCGTGCCGCCGCGCTTCACCGGCCCGGCGGTGGAGGAGGCGGTCGAGGCCGGCATGCCCTTGTGCGTGGTGATCACCGAGGGCGTCCCCGTGCACGACGCGGTGCGCTTCCGCGCCCTCGCGCACGGCCGCACCAGGATCATCGGCCCCAACTGCCCGGGGCTCATCAGCCCGGGGCAGTCCTCGGCCGGGATCATCCCCGCCGACATCACCTCCGCCGGGCGCATCGGGCTGGTGTCGAAGTCGGGCACGCTGACGTACCAGCTCATGTACGAGCTGCGCGACCTCGGCTTCTCCACCGCCGTCGGCATCGGCGGCGACCCGGTCGTCGGCACCACCCACATCGACTGCCTCCAGGCGTTCCAGGACGACCCCGGCACGGACGCCATCGTCATGATCGGCGAGATCGGCGGCGACGCCGAGGAGCGGGCCGCCGCCTACATCGCCGCGAACGTCAGCAAGCCCGTGGTCGCCTACGTGGCCGGGTTCACCGCGCCGGAGGGCAAGACGATGGGGCACGCGGGCGCGATCGTGTCCGGCTCGTCCGGCACCGCCCAGGCCAAGAAGGAGGCGCTGGAGGCGGCCGGGGTCCGGGTCGGCCGCACGCCGTCGGAGACCGCCCGCCTCATGCGCTCGGCGATCTCGTCATGAAATTCGCCGTCAACCTCTCCATTCTCCTCACCGACCTGCCGCTGCTGGAGCGGCCAGCGGCGGCGGCCAAGGCCGGGTTCGACGCGGTCGAGCTGTGGTGGCCGTTCGGCGTCCCCGACCCCGCGGGCGCCGAGCTGGCGGCGCTCCGGCAGGCGATCGAGGACGCCGGGGTGCGCCTGACCGGCCTCAACTTCGACGCGGGCGACATGGCCGCCGGTGAGCGCGGCCTGCTGGCCAGGCCGGACGGCTCCGCGCGGTTCCTGGCCAACATCGACGTGGCGGTCCGGCTGGCGGGCGAGCTCGGCTGCGGCGTGCTCAACGCCCTGTACGGCAACGATCCCGGCACCGACCGGGCCCTGGCCGTGGCGAACCTGCGCGCGGCGGCCGACGCGGCGGCCTCGATCGGCGCGACCGTGGTGGTCGAATCCCTCAACTCCCACGAGAACCCGAAATATCCGATCACGTCGTCGCAGGCGGCGTTCGAGCTGATCGACGAGGTGGACCGGGAGAACGTGGCCTTCCTGGCCGACCTCTACCACCTGCACCGGATGGGCGAGGACGTGCTGGAGCTCATCGACCGGCACAGCGCCAGGTTCGGTCATGTGCAGATCGCCGACGACCCCGGCAGGGGACGCCCCGGCAGCGGCCAAATGCCGTACGACGAGATCTTCGCCCGGCTGGCGGCGGCGGGCTACCAAGGCCACGTCGGCCTGGAGTACCGGCACGAGGGGCCGGGCGCGTTCGACTGGAGGCAGGCGTGAACATCGGCTTCGTCGGCTTGGGGATCATGGGCAGCCCGATGGCGGCCAACCTCCTCAAAGCCGGACATGTCGTGACCGGTTATGACGTGAGCGCCGAGCGGGTCGAGCAGCTCGTCGGCCTGGGCGGCAAGGGCGCCTCCGGCGTGGTCGACGCGGTCGGCGGCGCCGAGGTGGTGATCACGATGCTGCCCGACTCGCCGCAGGTGGAGGAGGTCGCGCCGCTGATCGTCGAGTACGGCCGCCCGAACCTGCTCTACATCGACATGAGCACCATCAAGCCCGAGACCTCCCGCTGGGTGGCCGGGCGGGCGGCGGCCGCCGGCGTACGGGCGGTGGACGCCCCCGTCAGCGGCGGCGAGCGCGGCGCGATCGACGGCACCCTGTCGATCATGGTGGGCGGCGCGGCCGAGGACGTCGAGGCGGCCCGGCCCGTCCTGGGCACCCTGGGCACGACCGTCGTGCACGTCGGCCCGGCCGGCGCGGGACAGACCGTCAAGGCGGCCAACCAGCTCGTCGTCGGCGGCATCTACGGGCTCGTGTCGGAGGCGATCGTGCTGCTCGAAGCCTCGGGCGTGGACCCCCTGGCGGGGCTGGACGTGCTCGCGGGCGGCCTGGCGGGCTCCAGGATCCTGGAGCTCAAGCGGCACACGATGGTCAGGCGGGAGTTCAACCCCGGCTTCCGGATCGACCTGCACCACAAGGACATGGGCATCGCCGTCGCCGCCGCCCGCGAGGCCGGGGTCAGCCTGCCGCTCACCGGGCAGGTCGCCCAGCTCGTGGCCGCGGCCAGGGCGCAGGGCCACGGCTCGCTCGACCACTCCGCCCTCCTGAAGGTCGTGGAAAGGCTCAACGGATGAAGCGCATCCCGTGCATGGAGGCCGTGGTGGCGGTGCTGGAGTCGGAGGGGGTGGACACCGTCTTCGGCATCCCGGGCGCGGCCATCCTGCCGCTCTACGCCGCGCTCCAGCACAGCTCGATCAGGCACGTCACCGTACGCCACGAGGAGGGCGGCACCCACGCGGCCGACGGCTGGTCCAGGGTGACCGGGAACGTCGGCGTCTGCATCGGCACCTCCGGCCCCGCCGGCACGAACATGATCACCGGCCTCTACACCGCCCTGGCCGACTCGATCCCCATGATCTGCGTCACCGGCCAGGCCGTCTCCTCCAAGCTGCACCAGGAGGCGTTCCAGGCGGTGGACATCGTGGAGATCGCCCGGCCGGTGACCAAGTGGGCGGTGCAGCTCAAGGAGCCGGCGCAGGCGCCGTGGGTGTTCAGGGAGGCGTTCAGGATCGCGCGGTCGGGGCGGCCCGGCCCGGTGCTCATCGACCTGCCGGTGGACGTGCAGCGCGGGACCTGCCTGTACGACCGGGAGCTGGACGCGCCGCTGCCCGTCGAGGAGCCCGCGCCGCTGCCCAACGCCATTCGCAGGGCCGTGGACCTGCTGGCCGAGGCCAGGCGGCCGATCATTCTGGCCGGCGGCGGCGTGATCATCGCGGACGCGACCGACCAGTTGCGCGCGCTGGCCGAGCACCTCCAGGTGCCCGTGCAGGTGACGCTCATGGGCAAGGGCGCCTTCCCCGAGGACCACCCGCTGTTCGCGGGCATGGCGGGCATCCAGACCCAGACGCGGTGGGGCAACGCCGCGTTCCTGGAGAGCGACCTGGTGCTGGCCGTCGGGGCCCGCTTCGGCGACCGGCACACCGGCGACCTCGACGTCTACCGCCGGGGCCGCACGTTCGTGCACGTGGACATCGAGCCCACGCAGATCGGCCGGGTCTTCGAGCCCGACCTGGGGATCGTCGGGCACGCCCGGCCCGTGCTGGCGGAGCTGCTGGGCGAGGCGCGCCGGCGCGGCGGGCCGCGGCAGCCCGGCAAGTGGGTGCGGAAGGTCGCCGACCTGCGCAGGACGATGGCCCGCCGCGACGACTTCGACGACGTGCCGATCAAGCCGCCCAGGGTGTTCAGGGAGATCAACGAGTATTTCGGCAGGGACACCACGTTCGTCACCGCCATCGGGCTCTACCAGATCTGGTCGGGCCAGTTCCAGACGACCTACCTGCCGCGCCGCTACCTGGTGTGCGGGCAGGCCGGGCCGCTGGGCTGGGAGGTGCCCGCGGCGATGGGCGTCAAGTGCGCGCACCCGGAGCGGCAGGTCGTGGCAGTGGTGGGCGACTACTCCTTCCAGTTCCTCATGGAGGAGGTGGCGGTGGCCGCCCAGTACCGGATCCCGTTCGTCATCGTCATGATCAACAACGAGTACCTGGGCCTCATCAGGCAGGCCGAGATCCCGTACGGCATGAACTACGCCGTGGACCTGCACTACGGAGAAGGCGGCATCGACCATGTCAAGGCCATGGAGGCGTTCGGCTGCCCGGCGCGCCGGGTGGAACTGCCGGGCGACATCCGGGACGCGCTGGCCTGGGCGACGGCGGAGTCGGCGCGGGAGCGGCTGCCCGTGCTGGTGGAGGTGATGGTGGAGCGCGAGGCCAACGCCGCCATGGGGCCCTCGCTGGAGGCGATCAAGGAGTTCGAGCCGCTGCCCGAGCTCATCACCGCCGACTGGTCCGACTGAGGAGGAGCGCATGCGGCTCAAGCCGGGTACGGCCTGGCGGGACGCCTACGAACGGTGCTGTTCGGCGGCCCCCGAGGCATTCCACGACGACCGGGTGCTCAACCACTGGGGCGGCATCTGGCACCGCGACGGGCGCCCCGTGCCCGGCTTCTCGCCGCTGGACGGCACCGCCATCGCGGGCCTGCCCCGGATCGACCGGGCGGGCGCGGGACGGGCGGTGGCGGGCGCGGTGGAGGAGCACCGGCGCTGGCGGCACCTGCCGCTCGCCGAGCGCAAGGCGATGGTGTCGGCCGCCGTCGAGTCGATGGCCGCCCACCGCGACCTGCTGGCCCTGCTGCTGGTCTGGGAGATAGGCAAGCCGTGGAAGACGGCCTGCGCGGACGTGGACCGCTGCCTGGACGGCGTGCGCTGGTACGTGGCCGAGATCGACCGCATGGTCGCCGGCCGGATGCCGCTGCCCGGGCCCGTCAGCAACATCGCGAGCTGGAACTACCCGATGAGCGTGCTCATGCACGCCATGCTCGTGCAGGCGCTGGCCGGCAACGCGGTGATCGCCAAGACGCCCACGGACGGCGGCCTGTGCTGCCTGACGCTGGCCTGCGCGCTGGCGGTGCGTGAGGGCCTGCCGTTCACGCTGGTGAGCGGGGGAGGGGCGGAGCTGTCGCCGGTGCTGGCCGGCGGGCGGGCGCTGGGCAGCGTGTCGTTCGTGGGCGGCCGGGACGCGGGGGCCAAGGTGGCGACCTCGCTGGCCGACCTCGGGCGCCGGCACGTGCTGGAGCAGGAGGGGCTGAACTGCTGGGGCGTGTGGGAGTACGGCGACTGGGAGCTGCTCACGAGGCAGATCCGGGCGTCGTTCGACTACGGCAAGCAGCGGTGCACGGCCTATCCGCGGTTCGTGGTGCAGCGGTCGCTGTTCCACGAGTTCCTGGGGGCGTATCTGGCGGCGGTGGAGTCCCTGCGGTTCGGCCATCCGCTCGCGGTGGCCGATCCCGACGATCCGCTGCCGGAGCTGGACTTCGGGCCGCTGATCAACGCCTCCAAGGCCAAGGAGCTGGCCGATCAGGTGGACGAGGCGGTGGCCAGGGGCGGGGTGCCGGTGCACCGGGCGTCGCTCGATGCCGGACATTTCCTGCCGGGGCAGGATATTTCGGCGTATTTTGCGCCGACGGCGCTGCTCAACCCGCCCCGCTCCTCACCCCTCTTCCACGCCGAGCCGTTCGGGCCCGTGGACACCATCGTGCTGGTGGACACGGAGGCCGAGCTGCTGGCCGCCATGAACGCCAGCAACGGCGCCCTGGTGGCCACGCTGTCGTGCGACGAGGAAGAGACGTTCCACCGGCTGGCGCCGGAGGTGCGGGCGTTCAAGGTGGGGCACAACCGGCCGCGCTCGCGCGGCGACCGCGAGGAGCTGTTCGGCGGGCTCGGGGCATCCTGGCGCGGGGCGTTCGTCGGCGGCGAGCTGCTGGTGCGGGCCTCCACCGTGTCTTCCACCGGGGGCCCGGACGGCGAGCGCCTGCCGGGCAACTTCCCCCACTACACGCTGTTGCCCTAGGGGTTGCTCTAGGGGGCTATGAAACCGAAGCGGGTCGCCGCCAGCAGCACGAGGAAGGTCAGCATGGCGACCCGCATCACCTTTCCGCCGATCCCCAGCGACGGCCACGACAGGTACGCCAACCAGCCGATGAAGACGATCACCGGCAGCACGGCCACGCCGCCCAGCGGGTTGGCCACGGCGAACCCGGCCAGCAGCAGGACCACCAGCACCGTCGGCGCCGTCCATCGGGGCACCTGCGTGAACAGATAGGTCATCGGCACGGCGCTGCGCTGCTCGACGGCCTTGCGCAGGCCGGTCGCGCCCGGCGTGAAGAACTGCTCGCCCTCGGGAAGCGGGCGCTTGCTGTCTGGGGCCACACCCAGAGCCTACGGGAGACGGGACGCCGAGCGGGCGGGCCGCCCGCCGGCATCGTGGCGCGTTTAATCTGGTCGGGTGCTCGCCGTGATCCGATACACCGTTCCAGAGTCCCAGTCCCAAGATTTCGTCAAGCAGGGCCACACCATCCTTGACACGTTCGCCGCCCAGCCGGGCTACCAGCGGGGCAGGCTGGCCCGTTCGGTCGATGAGCCCAATCTGTGGGCCCTGGTGACGGAGTGGGAAGGCGCCGGTTTCTACCGCAGGGCGCTCTCCGCCGCCCGGATGGTGATGTATCCGCTGATGATTCTCATGGTCAACGAACCCAGTGCGTTCGAGGACGTTTACACGCAGGAAGGCGCTTAACGATTACTGGCGCGCGAGAGGGTCCGCGCGTCCCCTAAGCTGGGATCTCACCAATTTCACTCGCCGACCTCCAGCCGGAAAGAGAATCAACCAAAATGGCACGACGCACCGACGTCATGGACACCATCGTCAGCCTCGCCAAACGCCGCGGGCTCGTATACCCGTCGAGCGAGATCTACGGCGGACTGCGCGCGTCGTGGGACTACGGTCCACTGGGTGTCGAGCTCAAGAACAACGTCAAGCGGCAGTGGTGGCTGTCGACGGTCCAGTCGCGCGACGACGTGGTGGGCCTCGACTCCAGCGTGGTGCTGGCCCCCGAGGTGTGGCGGGCCAGCGGTCACGTCGAGACCTTCACCGACCCGCTGACCGAGTGCCTCTCCTGCCACAAGCGCTTCCGCGCCGATCACCTGATCGAGGCGTACGAGGAGAAGAACGGCAAGGAGCCCGAGGGCGGCCTGGCCGACATCACCTGCCCCAACTGCGGCAACAAGGGCACCTTCACCGAGCCCAGGCAGTTCAGCGGCCTGCTCAAGACCTACCTCGGCCCGGTCGAGGACGAGTCGGGCCTGGCCTACCTGCGCCCCGAGACCGCGCAGGGCATCTTCATCAACTACCTCAACGTGCAGCAGTCGGCGCGCAGGAAGATCCCGTTCGGCATCGGCCAGATCGGCAAGTCGTTCCGCAACGAGATCACGCCGGGCAACTTCATCTTCCGCACCCGCGAGTTCGAGCAGATGGAGATGGAGTTCTTCGTCAAGCCGGGCACGGACGAGGAATGGCACCAATACTGGATCGACGAGCGCTACCGCTGGTACTCCGACCTGGGCATCAACAAGGACAACCTGCGCCTTTACGAGCACCCGAAGGAGAAGCTGTCCCACTACTCCAAGCGGACCGTCGACATCGAATACCGCTTCAACTTCACCGGCTCCGAGTGGGGTGAGCTCGAAGGCGTCGCCAACCGCACCGACTTCGACCTGACCGCCCACTCCAAGGCGTCGGGCACCGACCTGAGCTTCTTCGAGCAGGACACGGGGGAGCGCTACGTCCCCTACGTCATCGAGCCCGCGGCCGGTGTCGACCGCGCCACGCTGACGTTCCTGCTCGACGCCTACAGCGAGGACGAGGCCCCCAACGCCAAGGGCGTCATGGAGAAGCGCACGGTCATGCGGCTCGACCACCGGCTCGCGCCGGTCAAGGCCGCGGTGCTGCCGCTCTCGCGCAACGCCGACCTGTCGCCGAAGGCCCGCGACCTGGCCGCCCAGCTGCGCCGCCGGTGGAACGTCGAGTTCGACGACGCGGGCGCCATCGGCCGCCGCTACCGGCGCCAGGACGAGATCGGCACGCCGTTCTGCATCACGGTCGACTTCGACACGCTCGAGGACCAGGCGGTGACCATCCGCGAGCGCGACTCGATGGCCCAGGAGCGCATCTCCATCGAGGGCGTCGAGTCCTACCTGCGCCAGCACCTGAATGACTGATCTCTAGAGTGCGTCCCACGGGCCGCCCGCCGTGATCCACGGCGGGCGGCCGCTGTGTTTTCTCCATCTTTTACGGCTTCGCACGGCCGCTGTGTTCCTTCATCCTTTACGGCTGCGTACGGTGTGCGTGTCTTTCCATCCTTTACGGCTGCGCACGGTGGGCTCCACCCGCCGCACCGCGCTGAGGGCCCTCCAGGGTGACGCTTCTCCGCCTCATCGCCGGGCCACCGTGACGCGCGCAAGCTTGACCGGCTCCGTGGTGATTCGTAGAGCGCCGGACGGACGGTCAGTCCGTTGCGGGTGGCCCGCAGGCTCCGGGTGGAGTGGCCGGTGGACCGGGGGATCTGGAGGCGTGGGAGTGAGGCGGGCAGGGCCGCAGGAGCCGATCCAGGAGCAGCCGTCGTGGTCAGGCCGGCCGGCAGGCGCAACGGCGGTTCGCGCTCGGCGCGGCGCCGGCCGTCGCTGCGCTCAATACCCTTCCGATTGGTATGGGTTGATCGCGTAACCCCCGGACCTGTTAGATCAGGGAGGGATGAGGTTCGTAACCATATGACGGGTGGAGTAGACGTTGAGCTATTCGTCTGGCGGGTACCCCAGAGGGGGGAACAGCAGCAAGGCGACGGCGGCTCTGGTGCTGGGCATCCTGAGCTTGGTCATGTGCGGGATCCTGAGCATCGTCGCCGTGATTGTCGGGCACAGCGCGATAAACGAGATCGACCGGGAGGGGCTGGAAGGGCGAGGGCTCGCGACGGCGGGGTTGGTGCTCGGCTACATCGCTCTGGTGCTGTGGGGGATCGGCTTTCTCATCTATCTGACCTAGCGTCATCAATGCCCGGGCGCGGGCGGGGGTGTTGTAGTGGCCCACGAACGCTCGGCGAGCGCGGCGCGCGGTATGTCACGGTCATTCGTCCAGTAGGGCGCGCCACCGTGACGCGCGCAAGCTTGACCGGCTCCGTGGTGATTCGTAGAGCGCCGGACGGACGGCCACCCCGTTGCGGGCCTTCTTGGGGCGGGGACCGAAAGATCATGTAAAGGCGGGGGTTACGCTGGTTTTCGCGGTCGCTTGATGACATGCGTTCCATGCGTACATCACGTTTCGCTCTTGTGCTGCTGGCCGCGGGCGCCGTGCTCATGACGGGAAGCGCCGCGTTCGCCGATCCCGAGCCGTCCGCGCTGGAGTTGCGGGTGGTCGTGGACGACTGCGACCACTCGGTGGTGCAGCCATGACTGATCCCCTGCTGCTCGAACGGGCGTTGTTCGAGGTCAAGCGGGTGATCGTGGGTCAGGACCGCATGGTCGAGCGGCTGCTCGTGGCGGTGCTGGCCAAGGGCCACTGCCTGCTGGAAGGCGTGCCCGGCATCGCCAAGACGCTGGCCGCCGAGACCCTGGCCACCGTGGTCGGCGGCACGTTCGCCCGGATCCAGTTCACACCCGACCTGGTGCCCGCCGACATCGTCGGCACCAGGATCTACCGGCCGTCGACCGAGACCTTCGACGTCGAGCTCGGCCCGGTCATGGTCAATCTGCTGCTCGCCGACGAGATCAACCGGGCGCCCGCGAAGGTGCAGTCGGCGCTGCTGGAGATCATGGCCGAGCGGCAGGTCAGCATCGGCGGGGTCTCGCACGACGTGCCGAGGCCGTTCCTGGTGCTGGCCACCCAGAACCCGATCGAGTCCGAGGGCGTCTACCACCTGCCCGAGGCGCAGCGGGACCGCTTCCTCATGAAGATCGACGTGGACTATCCCAGCGAGTCGGAGGAGCTGGCGATCGTCTACCGCATGAGCGTGGACCCGCCCGTCCCGCACGCCGTGCTGGACGCCGCTCAGGTCGTCGCGCTCCAGCGGCGGGCCGAGGAGGTCTTCGTGCACCACGCGGTGGCCGAGTACGCCGTCCGCCTCGTCTACGCCACCCGCGATCCCGACCGGTTCGGGGTGGAGGACGTGCGGCGGCTGCTGGCGTTCGGGGCGAGCCCCAGGGCCACGCTCGGCCTGCTGGCGGCCGGGCGGGCGCTGGCACTCCTGCGGGGGCGCGACTACGTGCTGCCGGAGGACGTGCGCGACCTGGCGCACGACGTCATGGCGCACCGGCTCGTGCTCTCCTTCGACGCGCTGGCCGACGGGGTGGTCCCCAGGCAGATCGTGGACCGGGTGCTGGCGGCCGTCCCGCTGCCCGTCATCGCCCCCCAGCAGCAAGCCCAGCAGCAAGCCCAGCGGCAAGTTCAGGAGAACGAGGCCGTGGCATGAGACCGTACCTGATGGCCGAGCCCGCGCTGCGCCGGCTCGAGCTGACGATCACCAGGAGACTGGATGGACTGCTTCAGGGGGAGCATCTGGGGCTGGTCCCGGGTCCGGGGAGCGAGCCGGCGGAGACCCGGCCGTACCAGGCGGGCGACGACGTGCGGCGGATGGACTGGAACGTCACCGCCCGCACCAACGAGCCCCACGTCCGGGACCTGGTCGCCGACCGCGAGCTGGAGATCTGGGCGCTGCTCGACGCCACCGCCAGCATGGACTTCGGCACCGCGGCCATGGAGAAGCGGGAGCTGGCCGTGTCGGCGCTGGCGGCGGTCGGCTTCCTCACCCAGCGGACCGGCAACCGGATCGGCACCCACCTGCTGCACGGCGGCGGCGTCCGGACGCTGCCCGCCAGGACGGGCCGGCCGCACCTGATGGCGCTGCTGCAGGCGGCGTTCGCGCTGCCCCGCACCCCGCCCGGGGTGGCCGAGCCGCTGCTGGGCGTGGCCGCCGACCAGCTAGGCCGGATGGTACGGCGCCGCGGCCTGGTCGTGGTCGTGTCGGACTTCCTCGACGCGCCCGAGACCTGGGAGCTGCCGCTGCGCAAGCTCACCGCCAGGCACCAGGTGCTGGCCGTGGAGGTGCTCGACCCGCGCGAGCTGACGCTGCCCGACGTCGGGATCCTGACGCTGGTCGACCCGGAGACGGGGCGGCGGCGCGAGGTCGCCACGGGGAGCGCGCGGCTGCGCCGCAGGTACGCGCAGGCGGCGGCGGAGCAGCGGGACGCCGTCGCGCAGGCGCTGCGCCGGGCCGCGGCGACCCACCTGCGGCTGCGCACGGACCGGGACTGGGTGCGTGACCTGGTCCGGCACGTCATGAGCCAGCGCCGCCTGGCCGCCCTGGCCCGCCCCTCCGGGGGAGGAGGTGGTGTGGCGTGACGCTGCTCGCGCCCCTGTGGTTGCTGCTGCTCATCCCCGTGGCCGCGCTGGCCCTGGCGTACGTGGTCATGGCGTTGCGGAGCAGGACCGCGTACGCCGTCAGGTTCACCAACCTCGACCTGCTCGACAAGGTCGCCCCGAGGCGGCCGGGCTGGCGCAGGCACGTTCCCGCGGCGGCGCTGCTGCTGATGTTCGCCCTGCTCGTGATCGGTTTCGCGCGGCCGACGGCCGAGGTGCGGGTGCCGAGGGAGCGGGCGACGATCATGGTGGCGTTCGACGTGTCGGCGTCCATGAGCGCCACCGACGTCCAGCCCAACCGGTTCGAGGCGGCCAAGCAGGCGGCCCGGCAGTTCGTGGCGGGGCTGCCCGAACGGTTCAACCTGGGCCTGGTGTCGTTCTCCTCGTCGGCGTCCGTCGCCGTGCCGCCGACCACGGACCGGCAGGCGGTGCTGGGCGCGCTCGACCGGCTCAGCACCGCCTCGGGCACCGCCATCGGCGAGGCGGTCTACTCCTCGCTGGACGCCATCGCCGCGCTCGACTCGCAGGAGGAGACGCCGCCCGCGCACATCGTGCTGCTGTCCGACGGCTCCAACACCACGGGCCGCACGGTCGGCGACGCGGCCGCGGCGGCCTCCGGGAGGGGCGTGCCGGTCACGACCATCGCCTACGGCACGGCGGACGGCACGATCGACATCTCGGGACGCGAGATCCCGGTGCCGGTGGACGCTCCGGCGCTGCGCGGGCTGGCCGAGGCGGCCGGCGGCGGCTTCTACGAGGCGGCCAGCGGCGACGAGCTGCAGGCGGTCTACGAGGACATCGGCACGTCGGTCGGCTACCGGACCGAGCGGCAGGAGGTATGGATGTGGTTCGTGGCGGCGGGGATGGCCTTCGCGCTGATCGCGGCGGTGACGTCGATGTTGTGGTTCTCGAGGCTGCCATGAGAGGGCTGGGCAGCCCGCGCGGGCCGGAGTTCGTCACGCCGGCGTCCGGAATCCCCGCCACGCCGCCGCAGGACGTGTCGCAGGACTCTCCCCGGAAGGGACGCCTGCTGGTGGCCGCCGCGCTCGTCGCGGCGCTCACCGGGGCGGCGGCGGGCGTGGCGGGGGCGCGGCTCTCCGAAGGGTCCCAGCCGGCCCCCGTCGCCGCCCTCCCCAGGGTGGCGCCCGCGCCGTCGGCCGGCCTCGGCGGGCTGAGCGCGACGGCGGCCCGGGTGCTGCCCAGCGTGGTCTCGGTGGAGACGGGCAGCGGGGGCGGCTCGGGGTTCGTGGTGGACGGCAGCGGCCACATCCTCACCAACGCGCACGTGATCAGGGGCGGCGACCGGGCGACCGTCGTGCTGAACGACGGCCGCCGGATCAGCGCCCGCGTGATCGGCGAGGACGACGACGAGGACCTGGCCGTGCTGGAGGTGGACTACCCGCGGGAGCTCACGCCCGCCACCCTCGGCAGGTCCGGCGACCTGGCCGTCGGCGACCAGGTGCTCGCGATCGGCTCCCCGCTGGGCCTGTCGGGCACGGTCACCGCCGGCATCGTGAGCGCTCTGGACCGGGAGGTACGGTTGGGCTCGGCGCGACGCACGGCCGTGCAGACGGACGCGTCCATCAACCCCGGCAACTCGGGCGGCCCGCTGGTCAACGCCCGGGGCGAGGTCGTGGGGGTGAACACGGCGATCGCCTCCGGGCGCGGCGGCGGCAACATCGGCATCGGGTTCGCCATCCCCATCGACCGGGCGGCGCCGATCGCGGAACGAATCATCCGAAACTAGGGTGCGGGGCATGCGACTGCTTGTGGTGGAAGACGAGGAGGACCTGGTCGACGCGTTGCGCGTCGGCCTCGTCCGGGCGGGATACGCGGTGGACGTCGCCTACGACGCGCCTTCCGCGCATGAGAAGTTGCAGCTCAACTCGTACGATCTGGTCCTGCTCGACCTCAACCTGCCCGGCGGGGACGGCTTCCAGCTGTGCCGCAGCGTGCGCGCGGCCGGGCAGGGCGCGCGGATCATCATGGTGACCGCCCGCGACCGGCTGGACGACCGGGTGCGCGGGCTCGACGAGGGGGCCGACGACTACCTGGTCAAGCCGTTCGCGTTCCCCGAGCTGCTGGCGCGGGTGCGGGCGCTGCTGCGCAGGGACACCGGCGCCGGCACGTCGGTGCTGGAGGTGGGCGGGCTGCGGATCGACACCGCCCGGCTGGAGGTGTCGCTGCACGGCAGGTCGCTGGCGCTCACCCCCAAGGAGTACGGGGTGCTGCACTACCTCATGCGCCGCCCCGGGCACGTGGTCTCCTCCGAGGAGCTGCTGGAGCACGTCTGGGACGAGCACGCCGACCCGTTCACCAGCACCGTCCGCGTCACGGTCGGCAACCTGCGCCGCAAGCTGCAGGAGGAGGGGCTGATCGAGACCGTGATCAGCCGGGGCTACCGGCTCAGGGAACCGGCGTGATCCACACCATCCGCTTCCGGCTCACGGTCCTGTACTCGGGCCTGCTCTTCGCGCTGGCCGCGCTCGTGCTCGGCGGCACCTACTTCGCCGTGTCCAAGACCACCGAACAGCGGCCGATCACGACGGAGTTCGCCAAGACCTACAGCGGCACCACCTTCCTCGGCAAGCGCGAGGTGGTCTTCGTCGAGGAGGTCGAGAACGCGGTCAACGTCAGGACGATGGCCACGCTGCGCGACTACTCGCTGATCACGCTGGCCGGCCTCTACGTCGCCAGTCTCGGCATCGGCTGGGTGCTGGCGGGCCGCGTGCTGCGGCCGGTCAGGTCGATCACGCGTACGACGGAGGAGATCCAGGCCACCGACCTCAAACGGCGCATCAAGCTGAACGGGCCGCGCGACGAGCTCAAGGACCTGGCCGACACCATCGACACCATGCTGGACCGGCTGGAGGAGGCGTTCAGGGCGCAGCGCCAGCTCATCGACGACGCCTCCCACGAGCTGCGCAGCCCGCTGACGATCATCCGGGCGAACGTGGACGCCGTGCTCGCCGCCCCCGAGGCCAGCGACGAGGAGCGGGTCAGGGCCGTGGCCATCGTGGACCGCGCCACCACCCGCATGACCAGGCTCGTCGAGGATCTGCTGGCCAGCGCCAGGCGGCAGGGCGGCGCGTTCGCCGACGCCGACCTCGACCTGGCCAGGGTGGTGGGCGAGGCGTGCGAGGAGTACGCGACGCCGGCCGCCGCCCGAGACCTGACCATCACCCGGCGGCTGGGAGCGGGCCTGGAGGCGACCGGCGACGCCGACGCGCTGCGCCGCGCCGTGGCGAACCTGCTCTCCAACGCCGTGCGCCTCTCACCGCCCGGCGGGGCGATCCGGGTCGCGGCGGGCAGGTCGGAGGGCTGGCTGTGGGTGGCGGTCCGTGACGACGGCCCCGGAATCGAGGCGGCCGACCAGGCGCGGGTGTTCGACCGGTTCTGGCGCGGAGAGGCCAGCCGCCGCGACCGCCACACGGGCCTCGGCCTGGCCATCGTCCGCCAGATCGTGGAGTCGCACGGAGGGCGGGTGGCGGTGTTCTCGCGGTTGGGGGAGGGGGCCACGTTCGTGCTCTGGCTGCCGCCGCGGGACGGCGTGCCCGGCGCGCCGCCCGATCACAACCCTCTCTGACCGGCCCGCCCGCGGCAGACCGCCCGCGCGACCAGGAACGCCACCACCGGCACCACGAACACGGCCACCCGCAGCCCGAGCACGATCGTCGCGTAGGTGTCGTGCGGGACCGTGAGCAGCGCGTGCGGGGCCGGGGGCGGCTGCGGGAAGCCGGGCGCGGAGTGCATCGGAGGCGCCGCCTCCGAGACCCACGTGCCCGCCCACAACACGGTGAAGAACGCGATGACCGCGATGCCCAGCGCCGTGCGCACCGGGGCCTGCGACGGCCGGTCGAGCAGGTGGTGGTGGTCGCCGTCGCCGGTGAAGCGCCGCTCGAGGAACGGGTAGAGCAGCAGGATCCCGAAGAAGACCGTCAGGATCAGCGGCGGGATCCAGAGGCCGGGCTGCAGGACGTACCCGCCGATCGTGAGCTCCCACGGCGGGACGAGCCGCTGCGCGCCGTCCAGCACCCCGAAGTACCAGAACGGCTGCGCCGACGGGACGTGACCGCCCGCGCTGTACGCGCCGTGCTCCCACACCGGGTTGACCCGGACGAACGTGGCCAGCGCCGCGATGGCCCCCATCGTGAACAGCGCCGTCGCGCCGTTCTTGACCGCGAAGTAGGGAAAGAACGGGCCGCCGGTGACCCAGCCCTCCACGGCCTTGCGCTCGTGTTCATGGTCGCGACCGCTTCGCTCGGTGTGCTTCTGCCGCCAGGTGAGGATCAGCGCGTGCAGCGGCACGACCGCCATCAGGATCCCCGGCACCAGCAGCACGTGGGTGACGAAGATCCGCGGAAGGACCTGCCCGGGGAACTCGCCGTCGAAGGCGAACGCCGACAGGTACGTGCCCACCACCGGGATCGACAGCAGCAGCCCCTGCGCCTGCCGCAGCCCGGTCATCGCGAGCTGGTCGCCCGGCAACGAGACGCCCAGGAACGACTCGAACAGCACCAGCCCGAACAGCACCACCCCGAGCATCCACGTCAGCTCGCGCGGCCGCCGGAACGCGCCGGTGAAGAAGACGCGGCACAGGTGGGCCACGATCGCCAGCACGAACACCGTCGCCGACCAGTGGTGGAGCTGCCGCATCAGCAGCCCGCCCCGCACGTTCAGGCTGATCTCCGCCGCGGACGCGAAGGCCACGTCGGGGTTGGGCTTGTAGAACAGCGTGAGGAACGTGCCCGTCAGCACCAGCAGCGCGAACGAGTAGAGCGCCAGCTCGCCCAGCAGGAACGACCAGTGGCTCGGGAACAGCTTGCGCAGCTGGGGGCGGAGCCAGCGGGCGAAGGGCAGGCGATCGTCGAGGTAGATCGCCGAATCGACGGCCGTTTTTGCGGATCCCGCGACGATACGGGCGCGTCGCTTGGGCTTGGTAGGAGTGGCCATGGGGGCCTCCTGGTGGGGGTGTGATCCGATTCTGCACCCATACGCCGACTTTCTCAAGAATTGGTGTAAACCAATTGGTCTAATCCAATTTCTGGTCTTCCAGAACTATAATTGGATTAGACCTTTGGTGGGGCTTTGACCAGGACAAACAAGGACTTATCCGAGGAGTGCAGTTTCATCATCAATTTCGCCGGTAGAGTCCGGGCAGAGCCGTTGATTGGAGCGTGTGGTGGCCAAGTACGTTTACGACTTCACCGAGGGCAACAGGAATCTCAAGGATCTTCTTGGCGGCAAGGGAGCGAACCTTGCCGAAATGACCAACCTCGGGCTCCCCGTTCCCCCCGGATTCACGATCACCACTGACGCCTGCCGTCACTACCTGGCGGCGGGCGTCGTACCGGACGGCCTCGAGCAGGAGGTCGCCGAGCACCTGGACGCGCTCGAGAAGCAGATGGGCCGGCGGCTCGGGCAGGCCGACGACCCGCTGCTGGTGAGCGTGCGCTCCGGGGCGAAGTTCTCCATGCCGGGCATGATGGAGACCGTCCTCAACATCGGGCTCAACGACGAATCGGTACACGGCCTGGCCAAGCAGGCGGGCGGCAACGACCGCTTCGCGTGGGACTCCTACCGCCGGCTCATCCAGATGTTCGGCAAGACGGTGCTCGGGATCGACGGCGACCTGTTCGAGCACGCGCTCGACACGCTGAAGGGCAAGCGCCAGGACACCGACCTCGACGCGGGCGAGCTGCAGGGGCTCGTGGAGACGTTCAAGGGCATCGTCCACGAGCAGACCGGCAAGGACTTCCCCACCGACCCGCGCGAGCAGATGCGCCTGGCCGTCATGGCGGTCTTCGACTCCTGGAACGCTCCCCGGGCCATCCTCTACCGCCGCCAGGAGCGCATCCCCGCCGACCTCGGCACCGCCGTGAACATCGTGGCCATGGTCTTCGGCAACGTCGGCAACGACTCCGGCACCGGCGTCGCCTTCACCCGCGACCCGGGCACCGGCAGGCAGGGCATCTACGGCGACTACCTGCAGAACGCCCAGGGCGAGGACGTGGTGGCCGGCATCCGCAACACGATCCCGCTGGAGGAGCTCGAGCGCATCGACAAGCGTTCGTACGACGAGCTGCTCGGGATCATGGAGACCCTCGAGAACCACTACCGGGACCTGTGCGACATCGAGTTCACGATCGAGCGCGGCAAGCTGTGGATGCTGCAGACGCGGGTCGGCAAGCGCACGGCGGCGGCGGCGTTCTGCATCGCCACCCAGCTCGTGGACCAGGGCCTGATCACGATCGACGAGGCCGTCACCCGCGTCACCGGCGACCAGCTGGCGCAGCTCATGTTCCCCCGCTTCGACGGCGGCGCGGACAAGAAGAAGATCGCCAAGGGTATGAACGCCTCGCCCGGCGCGGCCGTGGGCAAGGCCGTCTTCTGCTCCGAGCGGGCCGTGGAGCTGTCGGAGCAGGGCGAGGACGTCATCCTCGTCCGCCGCGAGACCAACCCCGACGACCTGTCCGGCATGATCGCCGCCAAGGGCATCCTGACCAGCCGGGGCGGCAAGACCTCGCACGCCGCCGTGGTGGCCAGGGGCATGGGGAAGACGTGCGTGTGCGGGGCCGAGGAGCTGGAGGTCTCGACGAGCGAAGGCCGCTTCACCGCGCCCGGCGGGGTGGTGGTGTCGGAGGGCGACGTCATCTCGATCGACGGAACGTCCGGGGAGATCTACCTCGGCGAGGTGCCGGTCGTGGACTCGGCCGTGGTCGAGTACTTCGAGGGCGCCGAGCCGGAGGACGAGCTGGTCAAGGCCGTGGACCGGATCATGAGCCACGCGGACTCGGTCCGGCGGCTGGGCGTGCGGGCGAACGCGGACACCCCGGACGACGCGGCGCGGGCCCGCCGGTTCGGGGGGCAGGGGATCGGGCTGTGCCGGACGGAGCACATGTTCCTGGGCGAGCGCAGGCAGCTCGTGGAGGACCTGGTCCTGGCCTCGACGGACGAGGCCCGCCAGGCGGCCCTGGACGCGCTGGAGCCGCTCCAGAAGGCCGACTTCACTGAGATATTTCGGGCTATGGACGGAAATCCCGTCACAATTCGGCTGATCGACCCGCCGCTCCACGAGTTCCTTCCCGACATCGTGGATCTGTCGGTCAAGGTCGCCACGGACGGGGCCACGGACAAGGACCGCAAGCTCCTGGCGGCCGTGAAGCGCCTCCACGAGCAGAACCCGATGCTCGGCCTCCGCGGCGTCCGCCTCGGGCTGGTGATCCCGGGCCTGTTCGCCATGCAGGTGAGGGCCATCGCCCAGGCGGCCAAGGAGGTGCCGGGCGCGCGGCCGGAGATCATGATCCCGCTGGTGGCGGCCGTACAGGAGCTGGAGTCGGTACGCGAGGAGGCGGCGAAGATCCTCGCGGAGACCGGCGTGGAGGCCCTGATCGGCACCATGATCGAAGTCCCCCGGGCGGCCCTGACCGCGGCCCAGATCGCGGAGGCGGCGGAGTTCTTCTCCTTCGGCACCAACGACCTGACCCAGATGACCTGGGGCTTCTCGCGGGACGACGTGGAATCGGCGTTCTTCTCCCGCTATCTCGACCAGGGCATCTTCGGCGTCTCCCCGTTCGAGACCCTGGACCGGGAGGGCGTCGGACGCCTGATCAGGATCGCGGTCGAGGAGGGCCGCTCGACCCGCCCGGACCTCCACCTGGGCATCTGCGGCGAACACGGCGGCGACCCCGACTCCGTCCACTTCTGCCACGACGTGGGCCTGGACTACGTCTCCTGCTCCCCCTTCCGCATCCCGATAGCCCGCCTGGAAGCAGGCCGCGCCGCCCTGACCGACTCAGACTCCGACACCCGCTGACCTCGGGGGGCCTCAACCCCCCCCGCTCGCTTCGCTCGCCGGCACCCACCCGCTACTCGGTTACCGGTCGGGCCCGCCGGACCGCTCGCTTCGCTCGCCGGCACCCGCCCGTTGCGTGGTTACCGGGTGGGCCTGCTGGATCCCGCCCCGAGCGGTCCTCGCTGACGCTCGGCCGTGTCGATGGGGGCTCGCAGCTTCGCCCCGAGCCCCCGGGCGAGGTGGCCTGCCGGCCCCCTCGCGCTCCCCCGGCCGTGGGCCACATTCCACAGGAGTGTCGTAGGCACTGAGACGAGAATACGAGCGGCGTTCTACGGCTGCGGAGGGACAATGCTAAGCGGCGTGAGCCTCGAATCGGACCGATGCGAGATCATGCCAGAGGTGCGCCGGACATCGGCGTCCAGGGCAGCGGCCAGGTGGCGTAGGAGCGCGACGGTTGGTGCAGTCAGCGCGTCAGCGCGGTGCCCAGGCGGCGGATCACCTCGGCCTCGCCCGGGTCGGCGTCGTCGCCGGACGGCGCGTGTTCGGTGATGGCCGCCCCGACGACGTCGTCCACCTGGGAGAGGAGGTCGAGCAGCCGCTGCGGCCGGACGCCGTCGGGCTCCGGGTAGCAGGTCGAGCCGAAGGCGGTGGGCTCCAGGACGTCGAGGTCGACGTGGACGTACACGGGGCCCCGCAGACCGTCGAGCGCGCGCTCCAGGTCGTCCACGCCGTACCTGCGCAGGCCGGTCTCCGCGAGGTACTCGTGCTCGGACGCGTCGCCCGCCCGCTCACCGGCGATGATCACCTGGTGCGGCCGCAGCGGCCGCTCCGGCGTGAGGCCGGCCGGGCCGTCCCCGAGCAGCGCGCGCACCACCATCCCGTGGAAGGCGCCCGACGGCAGGGTACGCGGGCTGTAGACGTCCGGGTGCGCGTCGATCCACAGCACCGTCAGAGCGTCCCCGAAGCGGGCGTGGGCGGCGTCGATCGGCGCGATGTCGACCGCGCAGTCGCCGCCGACGGTGACCACCCGGTCGTCGATGCCGGCCAGCGCCTCGCGCGTCCGCCGCTGGTTCTCCACGAGCACGTCGTACGCGCGAACCCCGGCCGCCCTGTCCCCGCCCGTCTCGAGCACCGGCACGGTCACCACCGCGTCGGCCGGAACGAGCGCGGCGGCGCGGCGGGCACCGGCCATCAGCCGCGGCGCGCCGTCGGACGCCGAGCCTTGCCATTGCGGCACGCAGAGCACAGTGGTCATGCGGCGACGATACGGGGCGCCGTGATCGGAGTGCCAGATCGTTCATGAGGAGGCCCAGGTCCGGTGTGGGCGTCGCCCACTTCGGAGGTCACTTCCATGGAAACCCTTGCCGCATCCGGATCGTAGTCGTACCGTCACGGATAGCGTTTCCCGAGATGTGGAGGTGGAGCAGTGGGGAGGCACGTATGCGGGCATCCTTTCGCGAACGGGGAGGTGTGATGTTCACGCACATCGCGTGGCGGCTCGACGCGATGATCGAGGCGATCACCGACCACCGCCCGCCCCTCACCCGCCCGATCGAGCAGGCGCTGCGGGCGGTCCCGCGCCACTGGTTCGTGCCGCCGGTGGGGGAGTCGCTCGAACGCGACGGGCGCGGCGCGCCGATCGACCGGGAGGCCGACCCGCCGGCCTGGTGGGACGCCGTTTACGCCGGGCGCCCGATCGTGGCCGCCGACGGGTGCTCGTGTCCCGCGCCCAGCGCGGTCGCCGACCTGCTGGAGCTGCTCGGGCCGGCGCCGGGCCAGCGGGTGCTGGAGGTGGGCACGCGTACGGGGTGGACCGCCGCCCTGCTGTGCCGGCTGGTCGGGCAGGCGGGGAGCGTGACCTCCATCGAGGCGGACCCCACCGTGGCCGAGCAGGCCGCCAAAAACCTGGCCGCCGCGGGAGCGCTCCCGCACCTGGTCGTGGGCGACGGCACGGGAGGCCGGTCCGAGCGGGCGCCGTACGACGGGGTGCACGCGACGTACGCGACGCGCACCGTGCCGTACGCCTGGATCGCGCAGACCAGGCCGGGCGGGGTGGTGGTCGCGCCG
This sequence comes from Nonomuraea angiospora, assembly GCF_014873145.1. NCBI lineage: Bacteria > Bacillati > Actinomycetota > Actinomycetes > Streptosporangiales > Streptosporangiaceae > Nonomuraea > Nonomuraea angiospora. Next base: position 10,463,108 of record NZ_JADBEK010000001.1, read on the forward strand.
TACGGCGACGGGCACGCCCTGCGGCTCGTGGTCGGTCCGGACGGCACGGCCGCCGGACGGTTCTCGCCGCTGACGACCATGACGTGGACGCGGCGCGACACCCCGCCGGGCGCCGTCCTGGCCGAGGACGTCCTCGCCGGGCCGGGTGACGCCCGCCGGACGTGGGCGGAGTGGGGCGAGCCGGAGCGGGAGCGGTTCGGCGTGACGATCACGCCCGACGGGCAGCGGGTCTGGCTGGACAGCCCCGAGCGCGTGATCGGCTGAGCTGCCGAAATCCGGTTGACCCCGCGCGGAGCCCGCCAGAAGGATGCGGGGGTGCAGATCGAGTTCACGCGATTCTCCCCGGACGACGTCGAAGCGCTCGTCGGCTTCCTCACCGGGCACGAATGGCCCTTTCACGCGGGCGTCCAGGACCCCGGGACCGTGCGCGAGCGCGCCGCGGGCGGCCTCTACGACGACGAGGAGTCCAGGACGTTCTGGGTGCTCGCCGACGGGGAGCGGGCGGGCCTGGTGCGGCTGCAGGACCTCGCCGACGACACCCCCCTGTTCGACCTTCGGATAGCGGAGCGATGGCGGGGCCGGGGCCTCGGCGCCGCGGCGGTCGCCTGGCTGACCGGATATCTCTTCACGGAGCTGCCGCACGTCAACCGGATCGAGGGCACGACCCGCCAGGACAACCACGCGATGCGGGCGGTCTTCCGCAAGAGCGGCTACGCCAAGGAGTCGCACTACCGGGAGTCGTGGCCGGGCCTGGACGGCACGGTCCACGACGCCGTCGGCTACGCGATCCTGCGCCGCGACTGGCTCTCCGGCACGGTGACGCCCCCCGACTGGGACGACGAGCCCCGCTGACCGCGGGCGGCGCGCCTGGCCGGAGACCGGCCAGGCGCGGGGGGTCAGGAGGTCTTGCGGGGGCGGTGGCGGGCCACGGCGCGGGCGTGGGCGTCGGTCAGGAGGGGGCGGGCCTGCTCGCCCGGGTTCACGATGGCGATCCAGCCCTGGGTCGCGTACTTGGGGTGGGGCAGGACGCGGTCCTCGGCCGTGTAGTCGACCTCGGAGTCGTCGCCGGCGAGCCGCTGGAGGGTGGCGCGCCCGACGGCGATGTTGAGCCGGAACACGCCCGGCCTGTTCAGGTCGGAGAAGGTGTCCCAACCCGGGTAGTCCTTGATGACGATCGTGGCGAACGGCTGACGGGGGTGGGTCTCCAGGGTGCCTTCCGGGTCGTAGAAGAAGAACGTGTCGCCCCAGGCCACCTCGGGGGCTTCGCTGTTCGCCTCGATGGTCTGGGTCACGACTCCGGGAAAGCCGGAAACGAAGCTGATGATGTCTTCCTCAGTCATGCCTTCAAGTGTTTCATTGACCAACCCAGTGAGACTTTTCGCGCAGAACAGTCCCTTGACCGAGCGAAAGCTTCAAACCGCAGGAGGACAACCATGTCTGAGACACACCTTCCCGGGGGCTTCGTCAACGCCGTCGTCCGCGTCGGCGAGACCGTCCGCCGCACGCCCGGGCAGCGGGCCGCGTACGTGCACGAGCTGCTGCGCCTCCTGGAGGCGAGCGGGTGGGCGGGCGCGCCCCGGTTCCTGGGCCTCGACGAGCGCGGGCGGGAGATCCTGAGCTTCGTGGACGGCCACGTGGCCTGGGAGGACGTCCAGCCGGACGGCGTCGCCTCGGACGAGAGCCTGGCGCGGGTGGCGGAGCTGGTGCGGGAGTTCCACGACCTGACCGCCGGCACCTCACTGGCCGGGGAGGAGGAGGTGGTCTGCCACAACGACCTGTCTCCCAAGAACACCGTCTACCGGGGCGAGGAGCTGCGGCCGGTGGCGTTCATCGACTGGGACCTGGCGGGGCCGGGACGGCGCGTCCACGACGTGGCGCACGTCTGCTGGCAGTACGCGGGCCTCGGCCCGCTGCTCGCCGACCCGGCCGACGCGGCCCGGCGGGTGCGGCTGATCTGCGACGCCTACGGGCTGCGGGAGCGCGGCGAGGTGGTCGAGACGATCCTGTGGTGGCAGGACAGATGCCGGCGCGGCATCGAGCAGCAGGCCGCGGAGGGGCTCGCTCACGCGGTCAGGCTGCGCGAGCAGGGGGTGGTGGCGCAGGTGCGCGCCTGCCACGACTGGGTCGCCGAGCACCGCGCCGGATTCGAGCGGGCGCTGCGCTAGACCGTGGGCGTCACGGCCTGGGCGGGCTGCCCGGGGGAGGGCTCCTCGACCGGGACGTAGTCGTGGCGCATGCCGTGGTCCCCGAGCCACCGCCGCAGCCCGGAGACGGCCTCCGGATTGGCCGACACCTGGGCCGCGTACTCCGACAGCGCGACCTCCTCGCCGTCGTCGAACAGCAGCCGCGCAGGCCCCGACCACGACAGCGTCCACTTGGCCTCGCCGAGCTGGATCAGCACCGCCTCCAGCGCCTGCCCCAGCACCCCGGCGAGCAGGGTCTCCGAGGCGTTCCAGCCCTGCTCGCGCAGGACGGCCTCCAGCTCCGCCTGCCGGCCGCGGGCGATCGCCTCGAAGGCGGCGTCCAGGTACGGCCGCGCGGCCCCCATCACCCGCTGGCCGGCCACCGCCAGGTCGTGGAGGGCGTCGGCGTTGCGGCCCGCGTACATGGCGTGCGCCACCAGCTCCTCCCACGGCACCGGCCGCAGCCCGGTCAGCGCCTCCGGCGTCCACATGGACTGCTCCACGGCGTTCACCGCCACGTTCGCGTCACGCAGCAGCGTCAGGGCCGAGCGGGGGTCGGGGACGTGCGGCGGCTCCGGCAGGTGCTCGATGGCGGCCAGGCGCTCGGCCAGGCTCGGATGGGAGTCGTACGGCGAGACCTCCTGCGGCTCCTCGCCCAGCTTGGCGATCTCGGCCTGCCGGTCGGAGTCGCTCATGAGCGCGTGGAAGCCCCCGAACACCGAGACGGGCCTGGTGCCGCCCGCGCCGGTGAGCGACAGGTAGTTGGCGACGTAGAGGTCCCAGCCGGTCGCGGTGGTCTGGATCTTGCGCAGCGCCCCGGCCATGGCCTGCCGCCCGCCGATCGCGACCGCGAACTGGTCGGCCTCCAGCTCCTGCTTGCGCGAGACGGACTGCGAGACCCGCAGGTAGAACTTGGCGTACCAGGTGAACAGGCGCTGGACGAACGGGTGGTTGCGCAGCCCCTGGACGGTGGCGAGGAGCGCGACCCGCCCCCGGTAGACCGGCGCGCCCAGCCGCGTGTGCGCGCCGCTGTAGTGGCCCAGCTCGTGCCCCAGCACCGCACGCATCTCGTCCACCGTCAGCGTCTGCAGCAGCGGCAGCCCGATGAACATCCGCCGCCGCGTCGCCTTCATCCCCAGCCAGCGCGTGTCCTCCGAGACGGCCGCGTTGACCTCCGCCACCAGCCGGATCTCGTCCGGCGGCGCCGTGCGCACGCGCTGGGCGAGCTCCTCGACCGTCTGCCAGAGCACGGGCTCGTGCTCGCGCCCGATCGGCACGCCGGGCTGCTCGCCGCCCTGGCGGCGGCTCACCACGAACAGGGCCCGTACGAGCGCGCCCGCGACCAGGGTGAGGACGATCGCGGCCTTGAGGGCGTTGGCGTGGAAGTCCACGAGGAGCAGGACGTCGAAGAAGACGGCGGCCACCAGGAAGAGGCCGACCAGAACGTAGAAGCCGGCGAGCAGGATGAAGGCCAGCACTGCTCGGAACGCTGTCGTCATGGGGTGAGGGCTCCCGGGGAAGGGGTTCTCGCGAGGCTCGACCTTAGCGGAGACCTGAAACTGGATAAAATCACCAAAGCAATGCCGTACTACGATGACCACGATCAGGAACGCTGGATTCCGGAACCTCCCGGCAATCCTGAGCGCTCCGCGTTCGAGCGCGACCGCGCCCGCGTGCTGCACAGCGCCGCCCTGCGCAGGCTGGCCGCGAAGACGCAGGTCGTGGGCCCTGCCGAGTCCCTCGGCGGCGGCCAGCACATCCCGCGCACGCGCCTGACGCACTCCCTCGAATGCGCTCAGGTCGGCAGGGAGATGGGCGCCACGCTCGGCGTCGATCCCGACCTGGTGGAGACCGCGTGCCTGGCGCACGACCTGGGGCACCCGCCGTTCGGCCACAACGGGGAGATGGCGCTCAACGCGCTGTCGGCCTCGTGCGGCGGCTTCGAGGGCAACGCGCAGAGCCTGCGCCTGCTCACCAGGCTGGAGGCCAAGGTCCTCACGGAGGACGGCCGCAGCGCCGGGCTCAACCTGACGCGGGCGGTGCTCGACGCTTCCATCAAATATCCCTGGACATGCGAAAAATCCGCAAAATTCGGCGTATACGACGATGATCTACCCGTGTTCCGGTGGATCCGGGACGGCGCGCCGGACGGGCGGGTGAGCTTCGAGGCCCAGATCATGGACTGGGCCGACGACGTCGCCTACTCCGTGCACGACCTCGAGGACGCGCTCCACTCCGGCCACGTCACCCCCGAGGCGCTGCGCTCGCCCATCGAGCGCACGCTGGTGTGCGAGACCACCCGCACCTGGTACGCCCCCAACTCCGACCTCGGCGAGCTGGAGGAGATCTTCGCCAAGCTGATCACCGACCCGCTCTGGCCGCGCCGCTTCGAGGCCACGCTCGCCGACCTGGCCGGGCTCAAAGCCCTCACGAGCGGCCTCATCGGCCGCTTCTGCCGCTCGGCCCAGACCGCCACCAAGGAGGTGTACGGCTCCCGCCACCGCGCCGACCTGGTCGTGCCCCACGCCACCCGCCTGGAGTGCGCCCTGCTCAAGGGCGTCACCGCCCACTACGTCATGGCCACCAGGGACCACAACGCCAACCAGGCCAGGCAGCGCGAGCTGATCACCGAGCTGGCCTCGATGATCACGCTGGGCGCGCCGGGCACGCTGGAGCCCGCCTTCAGGCCCGCGTACCTGGGCGCCGCCGACGACGCCGCCCGGGTCCGCGTGGTGATCGACCAGATCGCCTCGCTCACCGACACCTCCGCGGTGGCGTGGCACCGCAGGCTCTCCCGCTGACCAAGTTTCTCCATGAGTCGGCACACCCGGCTTTCCCGATGACCCGCGCGGGCGGATACTGCGCCCATGGCCACATATGTGATCGTCGGTGCCGGACTCGCGGGGGCCAAGGCCGCGGAGACGTTGCGCGAGGAGGGCTTCGACGGCGAGATCGTGCTGATCGGCGCGGAGAACGAACGGCCCTACGAACGACCGCCCCTGTCCAAGGAGTACCTCCAGGGCAAGGGCGAACGCGAGAGCATCTTCGTCCACGGCCCGCAGTGGTACGCGGACAACGCCGTCGACCTGCGGCTCGGCACGCGCGTCACGCGCCTCGAGCTCGACAACCACCTGGTCAGGCTCGGCGACGGGTCGCGCCAGCCGTACGACAAGCTGCTCATCGCCACCGGTGCCACGCCGCGACGCCTGCCGGGGCCCGCGTACTACCTGCGTACCGTGCACGACAGCGAGGCGCTCAGGGAGCGCCTGGCCGGCGCCGGCAGCGTGCTCATCGTCGGCGCGTCCTGGATCGGGCTGGAGACCGCGGCGGCCGCCCGCGCGGCCGGTTGCGAGGTCACCGTCGTCGAGCCCGAGCCCACCGCGCTCAACCGGCCGCTCGGCCACGAGCTCGGCGACCTGTTCGCCCGCCTGCACCTCAGCAAGGGCGTGGACCTGCGCTTCGGCACCGCCGCCGCCGAGATCACCGAGACGGGCGTGCGGCTCAGCTCGGGCGAGCGGCTCGCCGCCGACTTCGTCGTCGTCGGCATCGGCGCCGCGCCCGAGGTCGGGCTCGCCCGTGACGCCGGGCTCGACGTCGGCCAGGGCATCCGCACCGACGCCGCGCTGCGCACCTCGCACCCCGACGTGTTCGCCGCCGGCGACGTGGCCGAGTCCTTCCACCCCCTGTACGGGCGCCGCCTGCGCGTCGAACACTGGGCCAACGCCCTGCACGGCGGCCCCGCCGCGGCCCGGTCCATGCTCGGCCAGGACGTGGTCCACGACCGGATCCCGTACTTCTACACCGACCAGTACGAGCTGGGCATGGAGTTCTCCGGCGACATCGAGGGCTACGACGAGATCGTCTACCGCGGCGAGCCGGAGAGTCTGGAGTTCGTCGTCTACTGGCTGCGCGAGGGCCGCGTGATCGCCGGCATGAACGTCAACGTCTGGGACGTCGTGGATGAGATCCAGGAGCTCATCAGGTCACGCGTCATTGTTGACCAAAAGGAGCTATCGACGGGGTGACGGTGACCACGCCCTTGTCGGTGCGCTTCGGCTTCGGCTCCTGGGTCTTGCCGGCCTGCGGGACCTTCTTCGTCCCGCCGCACTGCACGGCGCAGGCCGGCGTCTCGCCCAGCTTGCCGCGCAGCGCCAGCGTCTTCTCCCTCGGCGAGTACGTGCGGTTGCCCGTCGCCCAGGCGTCGAGGTAGTCCCACGGCTCGACCATGCCCCTGCGCACCCACCAGTAGGCCGGGCCCGTCTTCCACGAGATCGCGAAGTAGAGGTTGGGCCCGGTGTCGCGGGCGTTGCCCGTCCGGCCCACCCGCCCGAGCAGCTGGCCCGCCTTGACCTTGACGCCCGGCCGGACGCCGTCGGCGATCGTGTCGAGGTGGCCGCCGAGGTAACGCACGCCGTCCTCGCCGATGATCGTGACGAACTTGCCCTCGCGGGCGGCCCCCGCGTCGGTGGCCGGGCTCCAGTTGTTCTGGAGGTTCACCTCGTCCACGACGCCGCCGATCGGCGCCACGAACGCGCACCCCTGCGGCGCCCAGATCGTCGTCTTGGGCAGCACGAGGAGCTGGCGCTGGTAGGTCGTCTTGCAGCCCTTCACCGGGAAGGTGTACTCGTACTTCGACAGCTTCGGCGGCGGCACCTTCACCGGGTCGTCGCCCTTGGGCGGCTGCTCGGCGGCCTGGTGCTCGGCCGTCGGCTCCGCCGACTCGCCGGTCTGCGCGGCGGCCGGGGGGCTCGTGGCCGGCGGGGTCGAGGGCGACGTCGCGTTGACCCCCGCCAGGCCGGTGACCTGGGAGCAGGCGCCGGTCAGCAACAGAGCGGCCGTGACGGCCGCCCATCGTCCGAGATGCCCCGTACGCATGATCTCCACCCGTGTCACCGTTTCCACCGACAACCTTTACCTTTGTAGCCGACCGGGAGCCCCCACAGAGCCGGTTTCCCCCTTTAGCAACCGACAGGTAATGCCCGTCTACCCCGGACCGCGCCCGGACGGGCGGAACCGTCGGTGGGGCGGAATAGACTCACCGGCGTGGCTGGCCGGATCCGTGATGTCGACATCGCGCTCGTACGCGAGCGTTCACCCATCGCCGACGTGATCGGCGAACACATCCAGTTGCGCAACGCCGGGGGCGGCAACCTCAAGGGCCTGTGCCCCTTCCACGACGAGAAGAGCCCGTCCTTCAACGTCACCCCCGAGCGCGGGATGTACTTCTGCTTCGGCTGCTCCGAGGGCGGCGACGTGATCACGTTCGTCGAGAAGATCGAGCACCTGTCGTTCGGCGAGGCGGTCGAGCGGCTGGCGCAGCGGGCCGGGATCACGCTGCAGTACGAGCAGGGCGGCTACGTCCCCAGGCGCGACCACGGCGAGCGGGCCCGGCTGATCGAGGCGCACAAGGCGGCGGCGGAGTTCTACGCGGACAAGCTGCTGGTGCCCGACGCGGCGCCCGGCCGGCGGTTCCTGTCGGAGCGCGGCTTCGAGCGGGCCGACGCCGAGCTGTTCGGGGTGGGCTACGCGCCGGCCGAATGGGAGGCGCTGACGCGGCATCTGCTGGGGCGCGGGTTCACCACCGAGGAGCTCGTGAAGGGCGGGCTGGCCAAGGAGGGCCGGCGGGGGCCCATCGACCGCTTCAGAGGGCGGCTGATCTGGCCCATCAGGGACGCCACGGGCGACGTGATCGGGTTCGGCGCGCGGAAGTTGCTCGATTCCGATGATGGGCCGAAATATCTCAATACGCCTGACTCGCCGCTTTACAAGAAGAGCCAGGTCCTTTATGGGATTGATCTCGCCAAACGGGAGATCTCCAAGCGCGCCCAGGCCGTGATCGTCGAGGGCTATACCGATGTGATGGCCTGCCACCTGGCCGGCGTGCCGACGGCGGTGGCCACCTGCGGCACGTCGTTCGGCGAGGAGCACATCAAGATCCTGCGCAGATTCCTGCTCGACCAGGCCGAGTTCCGGGGCGAGGTGATCTTCACTTTCGACGGCGACGCGGCCGGGCAGAAGGCGGCGCTGCGGGCGTTCGCCGACGAGCAGAAGTTCGTCACCCAGACCTACGTCGCGGTGCAGCCCGACGGGCTCGACCCGTGCGACCTGCGGGTCAAGCAGGGCGACGCGGCCGTGCGCGATCTCATCGCCAGCCGGGAGCCGCTCTTCCAGTTCGCGATCAGGAGCACGATCTCCCGCTACGACCTGCGCAGCAACGAGGGCAAGATCGCCGCGCTGGACGCCGCCGCGCCGATCGTGGCCGGCATCAAGGACGTCGGGCTGCGCAAGCGCTACGCCATCGACCTCGACCGGTGGCTGGGGTTCATGGACGAGCGGTTCGTGATGCAGCGCATCGCCGAGGTGGGCGGGGCGCAGCAGGGCCGCCCGCGGCGCGCGCCCCAGGCCGCGCCCGTCGATCCGAGCGTGCGGGTGGAGGGCGAGCTGCTCAAGCTCGCCGTCCAGCGCCCGGCGCTGCTCGGGCCCCGCTTCGACGCGCTCGACCCGCAGGCTTTCACGGCTGCCGACCACGTGATGCTGCACAAGGTCATCCTCGCGGCGGGCGGCGTGGCCGCGGGCGCCTACGGCGGGCGCGAGTGGGTCGACCGGCTGCTGGAGCACGCGCACGAGGAGGGGGCGCGGGGGCTGGTGACCCGCTTCGCGGTGGAGCCCATCCAGGCCGACGCGCACGCCGAGGAGCGCTACGCCGGCGCCATGCTGGCGGCCATCGAGGCCATCGCGGTCGACCGGGCCATCGCGCAGGCGAAGTCGCGGATGCAGCGGCTCAATCCGGTGGAGGAGCAGCAGGAGTACAACAAGCTGTTCGGGGAGCTGGTGGCGCTGGAGCAACAGCGCCGCGTCCTCCGCGACCGCGCCGCCGGCAGCTGACCCCCCGAACCCGTGTGAAGCGGGCATACCACGCAGACGGTTGATAACAGTTCGGCCGCGATGACAACCTGGATACCAGGGCGGTTGAGCGGGGAATCTCAGGGAGCCTGGCGCGGTCCAATGCAGCGTCAAAGAGGACGGGTGACGACTTCCGGGCAGCGAAAGAGTCGCGTCCGACCGGAGGGTGTCGCCGGGCGCCGGGAATCCAGACCGCGTAATTGACTTTTCTTTCCTGATCAAACTCCGGCTAAACCTTTAAGTGATCTCAATTCGGTAAGGACGTTCGTCTTACCTTCGGTGACAAAAATGGGTCTGCCATTTGATGGAACCAATACTGCAGACTGTCTCCCGTGGGTGCATCGGTGCTGCCAAGCAGTCCGCCATCGGTAGATCAGGTGGCGGACCTCGTCGCTAAGGGAAGAGAGCGCGGGAGCGTAACCGTCGATGACGTCGCAGCCGCGCTTGACCGATCCGAGTTGCCATCCGACGCGCTGGAACGCGTCGTGCGCATGCTCGCAGAGAACGGCGTGGAGGTCCTCGAGCCCCAGGGCGACGAGGAATCCACCCGCGCCGATGAGGAAGACGTCGGCAAGCGGGCGCCGACCAGCGATCTGGTCCGTATTTATCTACGGGAGATCGGCCGCGTGCCTTTGCTGACGGCAGAGGAGGAGGTGGAGCTCGCCAAGTCGATCGAAGCCGGTCTGTTCGCCGAGGACAAGCTGGGCAGCGGGGTCTCGCGCCTGGCCTTCCCGGAGTTCAGGGAGCTCGTCTGGCAGGGCACCCGGGCCAAGCAGCGGCTCATCGAGGCCAACCTCAGGCTCGTGGTGTCGATCGCCAAGCGCTACGTGGGCCGCGGCATGCTGTTCCTGGACCTGATCCAGGAGGGCAACCTCGGGCTCATCCGGGCGGTCGAGAAGTTCGACTACACGAAGGGCTACAAGTTCTCCACCTACGCCACCTGGTGGATCAGGCAGGCGATCACCAGGGCCATCGCCGACCAGGCGCGGACGATCCGCATCCCCGTGCACATGGTGGAGACCATCAACAAGCTCGTGCGCGTACAGCGCCAGCTCCACCAGGACCTCGGCCGCGAGCCGATTCCCGAGGAGATCGCCAAGGAGATGGACCTCCCTGTCGATCGCGTGGTGGAGATCCAGCGCATCGCCCAGGAGCCGGTGTCGCTGCAGTCGCCGATCGGCGAGGAGGACTCCGACCTCGGCGACTTCATCGAGGACGCCGACGCCGTCGTGCCCATGGAGGCCGCGGCCTTCATCATGCTGCAGGACCAGCTCGACGACATCCTGGCCACGCTGTCCGACCGCGAGCAGCGCATCATCCAGCTCCGCTTCGGCCTCGCCGACGGCCATCCGCGCACGCTGGAGGAGGTGGGCAGGGAGTTCGGGGTCACGCGGGAGCGCATCCGGCAGATCGAGTCGAAGACCCTGGCCAAGCTCCGTCACCCGACGCGGGCGCAGATGCTGAGGGACTATCTGGACTGATCCGGAGGGATCCCAAGGGAACGGGCCCGGGCCGCTTCGCCCGGGCCCTTCCCACGCCCGCGGCCGTCAGGAGCAGCCCTCGAACTGCGGCACCGCGACCGTCGACAGGTCCAGCCCCGACTTGCCGAACCACCGGTGCAGCAGCCGCCCGGCCGTCCCGTCCTGGTACATGTCGGTGATCGCCCGGTTGACCGCCTCGCACCCGGCCACGTCGCTCCTGCGCATGCCCACCCCGGTGCGCTGCTCGTTGAACTGCGCGTTGGCCAGCTTCAGCCCCGTCCCGTCCTGGTTGGCCAGCCCGGCCAGGATGACGTCGTTGGTGGTGACCGCGTCGACCTGCTTGGTCTTCAGCGCCGTCAGGCACGCCTTGTAGTCGTCGAACGGCACCAGCTTCGCCGGCACCTCGCGCTCCTCCACGACCCGCTGGGCCGCGTTCGAGCCCTTGACCGCGCAGATCCTGCGGCCCTTGAGGTCGCGCACGTTCTTGATCGTCTCGTCGGGCCGCTGCAGGATGTCCTGGTAGGAGACGTGGTACGGCCCCGCGAACAGCACGTCCTTCTTGCGCTCCTGGTCGATCGTGAACGTGGCCAGCACCAGGTCGGCCTTGCCGTCCGTGATCACCTTCGCCCGGTCGGCGGCCAGCACGGGGATGTAGGAGACCTGCTTGTGCAGCTTGCGCGCGATGTAGGCGGCCACGTCCACGTCGAAGCCCTCGAACCCGCCGTCCGGGCGGCGGAACCCGACCGACGGCAGGTCGGGCCGTACCGCGATGACGATCCGGTCCTTGTCCACGACCGATTCCTGCCCGTCCGTCCCGCAGCCCGCGACGACCGTCGCGAACAGGGCCAGCACCGCTGCCAACGCCCGCTTCACCGGTACTCCTTGAGTCGTGGCCACACCCCTGCGATCAGCAGCAGCCCGATCGCGCCGATGGCGAACGGCAGCAGCCGCCACAGGTTGTCCAGCGAGCTTTCGCCGGTCTGGATCGCCCGCGTGAACGCGGCCTGGTGCCCGGCGGACAGCGACACCAGCGCGCGGTCATAGGCGTCGAACGACTGGGCCACCGGCCCGAGCCGCTCGGCGACCGCCTCGTTGGTCCGGCCGCTCGCCACCAGCTCGCGGAACTTCCCGTCGGCGGCCTGGAAACTCCGGTACGCCTCCATCGCCTGGACGCCCTGCGGGCCGACGAGCTCGGGCCCCAGCAGGCCGAGGACGTCGTTGTCACCCTTGGCGACCTGGTCGTGGTAGGTCCGCAGGTTGCCGGCCTTGAGGAAGACGACCGACATCGCCTTGTCCAGGAACGTGTGCTCGTAGGTGTCGGCCCACTCCTTGTCGAGCAGGTAGCGGCTCTGGTCGCCCTGCATGCTGTTGCTGATCGAGCGCGCCTTGGCCAGCGTCAGCACCGAGTCGAACCCGGCCGACTTCGCCGTGCGCAGCGCGTCCTGGTCCCGCGCGAGCACGTTCATGCCGATGATCAGCGCGACCGCGGTCGTCACGGTGGCGACCAGCAGCGCCGGGCCGAACACCCGGCGGAACCGCCGTGCGAGGAAGATCTGCAGCCAGAGCAGGCAGCCCAGCGCGAGCAGCCCGGCCACCACCACGGCGGCCCGCAGCAGGGGCACCATGACGGCCTTGTCGTCGTAGGTGGCGCGCACGATCGTGCCGCTCTCCAAGGTCAGGTTGTACGCCTGGGGCAGCAGCTCGACCCGCATCAGCTTGGTGGCCTCGCGGTAGGTGAGCACCACCTCCTGGGGCGGCGGCCCCGGCGCGTGCTTGGACCGCTCGTCCAGCAGCAGCGCCTGGCCGGTCAGCCGTTCGTAGCGGCCCAGCCGGTCGAGCACCGAGTGGACCGTCTCCTGCTCCGCCTTGGTGTCGGCCAGCGACAGCGCCTGCATCAGCGCCCCGTTGGCCCTGGACCGCGCCGCCTCGTAGCGGTCGAGCGCCTGCGCGCGCTGCGGCGCGTACTGGTCGCCCATCACCAGCACGTTGGCCACCTGCGCGTCCATGTCGCTCAGCGCCAGGTAGAGATCGGCGGTGGCGACCACCTGCGGGCCCGCGTCGCGCCCGATGACCTGCAGGCCGTCGCGGGCGGTCATGCTGCCGACCGCGAGCGCCCCGAAGAGCAGCGCCAGCGAGGCCACGGTGACGCCGGTGATGACCCGGATCCTGCCGGGCACGCTGCGCCGCGCCGGCGGCGGACCGGCCGCCGCCGGCACCGCGGGGGCCTGGGGCGCCTGGGGCTGTGCGAGGGTCACGGCGTGCCCTCCCTGATGGTGATGACGGTCCACGCGCCCAGGTGGATCTTGTCGCCCGCGCCGACCCTGACCGGCACGTTGACCTTGACGGGCCTGCCGTTCACCTGGGTGCCGTTGGAGGAGCCGGGGTCGACCAGCATCCACGAGCCGTCCGGCTGCGCCAGCAGCACGGCGTGCAGGTGGGAGACGCCCGGGTCCTCGGGCGGCCCGGTCAGGTCGATCTCGGGCGCCATGTTCCTGGCCCGGCTGCGCCGCCCGATGCGTACCTGCTCGCCCATCAGCGCGAACGAGCGCTCGGGGCAGTACGGCGGGAACGCCATCGCCGCCGCGTCGGGCCCGCCCTCGGCGACGACCTTCTCGTAGTAGGTCCGGTCGGCCGCCGTGACGGCCTCGAACCGCACCCCGCTCACGGGGACCGAGACGGGCGCGCTGCCGCCGGTGAAGTCGTGCCCGCACACCTCGCAGAACTGCCCGGCACGCGGCGTCTGGCAGACCGGGCACGCCTCCGCCGACGGGCCCGGAGCCTGGGGCTGGGGCGCGGCCGCGGGCGCGCCCCCCATCTGGGCGCCGCAGACGTCGCAGTAGTCGTCGGCGCCTGACGGGTGCCCCTGCGGACAGGTGGCCATCAGTTTCCTTCCTTGCGCAGCCGGCTGGTACGGACGGAGCCGGTGTCGAGCTCGAGCTCGTCGGCCTTGTCCACGTTCCTGCGCAGCCTGGCCGTGCCGGTGGCCGGATCGACCTCGACCACCTTCTCCAGCAGCCTGGCCGTGTCCTCGCGGCCCGACTGGGCGGCCAGCTGCTGGGCCTTGGCCAGGCGGGCGGTCGCGGTGTCGACGTCGCCCATCGCCCGGGCGCTGAGGCCGTCCTGGATGAGCTCGTGCAGCTCGGCCTGGCCGGTGTAGTGGGCGACCTTGCCGTTGATCCGGGTGGACTGCGCCAGGTCGTCGGTCCACTGGGCGAGCACGTTCCCGCTGGCCAGGACCTCCTGGGTGTCGGGGCGTACGAGCTTGACCCAGCCGGCCCTGATCTCGTGCCCGATCTGCCCCGGCGGCACCTCCACGCAGATGTGGTACTCGCGCTCCTCCGTGCCCCAGGAGCCGGTCGGGTAGTCGCCGGTCAGCGGGTTGACGTCGGTGCGCTTGCCGGTCAGGTCGAGCAGCGTGGGGGAGACCTGCTTGACGAACTTCAGCGTCGCCGTCTGCGGCACCCACACCCGCAGCGACAGCTCGGCCACGGTCTTGCTCATCGACGTCCGCGTCAGCCTGCGGAAGAACTCCGACAGATCCCCTTGGTTGCGTACGTAGTCGAACGAGCCGAGCATGGCCTCCGCGACCTTGCGCAGCTCGGCGGGCACCCAGTCCTCGCCGATCCCCAGGGAGTCGACCACGAACTTGCCGCTCCAGCCCGCCAGCACCGAGGCGAACACCTCGGGCCGCTCGTTGTTCTGGCCGTCGGTCATCAGCAGCGCGTGCCGGATCGCCGACGGGTGCGCTGAGAGGAGATGCCCGGCCAGCTTCAGCCACTCGCCCATGGCGGTGCCGCCGTGCGCGCTCAACCGGCTGATCGCCCGCTCGGCCTCGGCCCTGGTGGCTGGGCTCGCCTTGACCAGGTTGGCGTTGCCGCCGGGGTAGACGACCTTGGCCCGCTCGGTGCCGGCGACCACCGCGAAATACACCCCGTCACGCAGGGTGTGGACGGCGGCCGTGGCCGCCTGCCTGGCCTCGCGGATCTTGCTGCCGCTCATCGAGCCGGACGTGTCAATGATGATCACTTCGGCGGCCTCGGCGGCGACGGTCTGCGTGGTGACGCCGCCGGTGGAGCTGACCGTGAGGATGGCGTGCACGTCGCGGCCGTCGGTGGACAGGTACTTGTTCTGGTCGATCGTCAAGGTGAAGGTCGGCTGCTCACCCATGCGTCACTCCTAGGGGGATCAAGGCGATGGTCACGTTGTCCTGGCCGCCGGAGTCGAGCGCGTGGCGCAGCATCTCGCGGGCCATGTCGATGGGGGTTCCGGAGCTGGGGAAGGCGTAGCCGTCCAGGTAGCGCCACAGGCCGTCGCTGCAGACGAGCAGCAGGCCGGGCTCCTCCGGGGTGAGGACGCGTACGTGGAGCGGGACGTCGACCGCGTCGGCGCCCAGCCAGCCGGTGATCTCGCCGGTCTCGATCGCGTCGTCCACGGTCAGCATGACGCCGGGCCGGCCTGCCGGTCCCGGCAGCCAGTAGGCCCTGGTGTCGCCGGCCCAGCCGAGCGTGATCCGGCCCCGCTCGACCACGGCGGCGATGTACGTGCAGGCGGGGGCGTCGTCCACGGATGTGGCGAGCTTGCTCACCGCGCGCCCGGCCAGCTCGAACGCCTCCTGCTGCCCCAGCCCCCTGGCCAGCGCGGCCGAGGCGGTCTCGACGGCCACCGCGGACGCCTCGTCGGCCCTGGGCGAGCTGCCCACGCCGTCGCAGACCACGGTCACGACCGCGTCGCCGGACGTCAGCAGCGCCACCGCGTCCTCGTTGCGGCTGCGGCGCAGGCCCTTGTCGGTCACGGCCGCCGCGCCGCCGTCGATCACGGTCTCCGCGTGGTCCCTGTCGGTGGGCTGGCGCAGGCCGCACCGCTCGCAGTAGCCCTCGGCGTCCACGGCCGCCGCGCCGCACGAGGCGCAGGTCGGCGCGCCCAGGGCGTGCCCGCACGCCTCGCAGTAGGTGTCACCCGCCAGCACGGGCGCCTCGCAAACCGGACAGCTCATTAGATCCAGCTCCTCGGCCGTACGGCGTTCGCCCGGTCGATGAGGGCGTGGCGTTCCTGGCGGGAATCGGCCGCGACGGCCAGCCTGCGGAAGATCGACTCCAGCCTCTTGCGCAGCCCCTGCTCGGTGAACGGCGCCTCGGCCAGCCGCGCGCCCTTCGGCGGGGAACCGCTCTCGAGCCAGGTCAGCGCCGAGGTGAGCAGCTCGGCGGTCAGCAGGTCGCGGCGGCGCGGGTCGAGGTCGGCCTGTCTGGCCAGGCGGTCGGCCGAGCCCACCAGGTCGTCCGTGGTGAGCGTGCTCAGGTCGGCCCCCCGTACGACGGAGACCGCCAGCGCCACCTGCGCCCGCGCCCGGTAGACCGAGTGGGAGGGCACCTCGTCGAGCACGCTCATCCGGCCCGACCTGGCCAGCCCGAACACCGCGCTCACGTACGAGTGGTCGGTCCGCCAGACGGCCTCGTACCAGCCGGCGGCGGGCTTGCCCGCGCACTCCAGCGCGAACGCCAGCGCCAGCTTCGGCGCCAGCTCGCCGGGCAGCGCCGACAGGCACGCGTCGAACATCGCGACGGCCTCCTCCGGCCGCCCCGTGGTCAGGCAGAGCACCCCGCGGTACCAGGTCACCCGCCAGTCGCGGGGCAGCTCGATGTCCAGCTCGTTCAGCGCGACGGGGGCCTCGGGCGCGGCCCCCTCGGCCAGCAGCCTGGCCCGCATCAGCTTCGTCTCGGGCGTCCTCGGCAGCGCGGCGAGCTGGTCCATCAGCTCCTGGCCGTCGCTGCCCAGCAGCCCGGCCAGCGCGCCCGCCGCCGCGTCGGCGGGGTCGACCAGCGGCACCGGCAGCGCCTGCGCGACGGCCACCGGGTCGAGCGGCCCGAACACCACGTCGCTCTCCTCCGCCAGCACCGTGCCCACGGCGCTGCGCTCGGGCCCGAACATCGGCGAGGGCGCCGGGTACGGGACGTTGTCCTCGATGGCGCTGACCTCCCGCAGCACCCCGACGAGCTGCTCCTCCATCTCCTCCGCGCTCTGGAACCTGTCGGCGGGGTTGAGGGCGGTGGCCTTGCGCAGCAGCCGGGTGAACGACGGGTGCCCGCAGTCCTCGGGCAGCGGGGTGGCCACGCCGTTCGCATACGGGGCGAAGCCCGGGATCGCCAGCACCGCCAGCGTCCTGGCCACGGTGTAGAGGTCGGCGGTGACGGCGGCGGGGTGGGACTCCACCTCGGGGGCGTGGTAGCCGGGCGTGGCCCAGCCCGAGCCCGGCGGCGCGCCGACGGGCAGCACCGCGCCCAGGTCGATGAGCTTGAGCCGCTTGCCGACCCTGATCACGTTGGCCGGTTTGAGGTCGCAGTAGACCATGCCGTGCTCGTGCAGGTAGGCGAACGCCTGCAGGATCTCCCGGCCGTACATGAGGGCCTCGCGCAGCGGCACCGGGCCCTGGCGGCGCAGCTCGTGCAGCGACTGGCCGCCGACGTACTCCATGACGATGTAGCCGAAGCCGCCGGAGCGCTGGAAGTTGAGGATCTTGACGATGTTGGGGTGGTCGACCGTGGTGAGGAACTTCCGCTCGGCCTCCGCCGCCGCCAGCGCCTCGGCGTCGTTGGTGTTGAGCAGGCCCTTGAGCACGACCCACATGCCGTCGAGGTTCTCGTCGGAGGCCAGGTAGATCCAGCCGAGCCCGCCGTGCGCCAGGCAGCCCAGCACGCGGTACTGGTCGGCGACCAGGTCGTCCTTGTCCAGCTTGGGGGTGAACGAGAACTGCGTGCGGCAGTGCGGGCAGAACCCGTCCGTCAGCCCCGGCCGGCCCTCCCTGGAGCGCCCGACCTCCTGCCCGCACGCCGGGTTGGCGCAGTAACGCTTGTTCTCGGGCACCACGGGGTCGGCCATCACGGCGGTGGCCGGGTCGCGGTAGGGCACCGACGGCAGGTCGGCGATGGTGGCCAGCACGCCTGGCCGCGACCTGCCGCTGCTCACCGGAGAGGTGACGGACCGGCTCACCGGCTGTGTCCGTACGGAAACGGGCCCGGAAATGGGCACGGAAACGGGCACGGAGGCGGGCGGCGGCGCCGGGGTGCTCGCCGAGTGGCCGCACAGGTCGCAGTAGCCGTCCTCGATCGTGCCCGTGCAGCCCGGCTGCGCGCAGCGGGTCATGGCTTACCTCCGTGGATCGCGCGCTGGTACGTCTCGACGGCCGCCGCCGCCCTCGTCAGGTCACAGGGCGCCGTCCACAGCAGCACGCGCGCCCGTTCGAACAGCTCGGAGGCCGCCGGGTCCTCCGCCAGGCCCTTGCGCACCGCCATCACCTGGCAGGCGCCGAGCCGCCCGCGCAGCTCGTCACGCCTGCTGACCAGGCCGTAGAGCGCCTTGGCGGTGGCCTGCGACTGCTCGGCGGCCCGGCGGGCCTCCTCCTCCAGCGCCGCCAGCCGCTTGGCCCGCAGCACCCAGGTGTCGGCCGAGGCGTCGAGCGCGTCCAGGCCGGCGGCCAGGGACTCGGCCCGGCCGCGCGGCTGGGCCTGCGGCGGCAGGGCGATCTTCACGACGACCGCGCCGTGGGCCAGCCTGGCCTCGCTCTCGGCCGCCCGTACCCGGTCGAGCGCGGCCACGAGGTCCTCCCGCCGCCTGGCGAACTCGTCCTTGACGGTGAGCGCCAGCTCCAGCTCCGCGCGGGAGCCGGCCAGCAGCTTGGTCAGCCGGTCGAGGTCCGGCTCCGCGGACGGGCCCAGCGGGTCTTCGAGCACCGAGCCGCGCAGCCGCTTCAGCTCGGCCTCCTGGGCGGTCAGGTCGGCGCCCTCGCCCAGCCGGCGTTCGAGGTCGCGGATGTGGCGCAGGTCGCTGTCGGCGCCGTCGAGGCGGGGCAGCACGGCGTTCCACACCGCGTCGATGTCGTTGAGCGCGGAGGTGACCTCGCGGAAGGCGGCGTCCATCCGGGTCAGGGTCTGGTCGAGGGTCAGCCGCTCGTCCTTCTGGGGGAGCAGCGAGCGCTGCTCGACGGGCTTGGCGGTGGCCCGCAGCACCACGGACGGGCCCGCGAGCAGCTCCGTCAGCTGGCTCAGCTGTTCGGGGGTCAGCCTGGCGCGCGTGGCCCTGATCTGCTCCGCGTCGCGCAGCACCCCCCGGTACGCGTCGTTCAGAGACCACAGCGTGGCCAGCGACTCCTGCGCCGCGGCCCATCTGCGCTGCGTCTCCCCGCGTAAGGAGGCTCCCTTGAGCAGCTGATAGGTGGTGTGGGATTCGAGATCGAGCAGGTCACCCGAGACGCGGTCGCGTTCGTCGGCGCGAGCGCGCAGTGCGTGCTCGACGCCCTCCCTGCTCATAGGTGGTCCCAGGCTCATCACGCTCCCCGTGAAGCAGGCCGCCCCCGAACCCTCGCTCCTACCGGCACAACGGGGGGATCGGCCGGTTGGTTCCAAGAGTAGGGGTGACCCCTGACTTGTCCCTGATTCAACCCTGCATCGCCTGCAATTCGCTTAAAGGATCTTTTACCGTTGCGGGCATGGGACGAATTCTGCTGATCATCGCGGCCGTCGTGGCCGCACTCGTACTCCTCGGGCCCCTTGTGGGCTTCGCTCTCACGCTGCTCAAGTGGGGACTGATCATCGGCGCCGTGGCGTTCGGGGTCATGCTCGTGTCGAAGTGGGCCCAAAGGAAGTCAGCACAGAGGACATAGCATCCTGGCGTTTCCCCAGGCATAGTTGTGTGATGGAGGCGCGGCCGGCGGTCGACGATGCCGCGCTCGGGCGCGAGGCACTGGCCGTGCTCGAGGCGAACTGGACAGGCACGGGCACCGTGCCCGCGCCAGGTCTCTATCCGCACCAATGGAGCTGGGACTCCGCGTTCGTCGTCATCGGTCTGGCCAGGCACCGGCCGGACCGGGCCCGCGACGAGCTGCTCAGCCTGCTGCGGGGGCAGTGGGCGACCGGGATGGTGCCGCACATCGTCTTCCACACGCGCGAGGCGTACTTCCCGGGGCCGTCCGTGTGGCGCTCGCAGGAGCACGAGGCCGCGCCACGCGTGCTCACCTCGGGGCTCACCTCGCCGCCGCTGCACGCGCTGGCGCTGTGGTGGTTCTACCGGCACACCGGGGATGTCGAGTTCGTCAGGAAGGCGTACCCGGCGCTGGTGGCCCAGCACGCCTACCTCTCCTCGGCCCGCGATCTCGGCGGCGCGGGCCTGGCGGCGATCGTGCACCCCTGGGAGTCGGGCATGGACGACAGCCCCTCCTGGGACGAGCCCCTGAACGCGCTGCCCGCGATCAGGTACGGCTACCGCCACCTGGAGCTGGAGCAGCGTCACCCCGACAGCGACCACGACCGCTACGTCTGGCTGGCCATGCGCTACCGGGACGCCGGATACAGGGCCGAATACCTGCGGGACGAGCATCCGTTCGCGATCGAGGACCCGATGTTCAACGGGATCTGGCTGGCCTCCTGCCAGGCCCTGGCCGAGCTGGCGCCGCTGGCGGGCGCCGACCCCGTACCCCACGCCGAGCAGGCCGACCGCATCAGGCAGGCCATGCTCGACCGCCTGTGGGACGGCTGCTTCTACGCCCGCGACCTGCGGACCGACCGGCTGATCCGGGTCTGCACGGTGGGCGGGTTCGGGCCGCTGCTGGATCCCGGGCTGCCCAGCGACCGCCTGCACGCGGCGGTGGAGGTGCTGGAGTCGGCCAGGTTCATGGGGGCCACCGGCTATCCGGTGCCGAGCTGCGAGATCCGGGCGCCCCAGTTCGACCGTACGCGCTACTGGCGCGGCCCCTCCTGGGTGAACACCAACTGGCTGCTGCGCCGGGCCGCGGCCGTGCACTCGCTCGACCAGCTCGGCCGGCAGCTCGCCAACGGCACCCTGCGCCTGGTCCGGCAGGCCGGCTTCCGGGAGTGCTTCGACCCCTTCGACGGCAGCGGGCGCGGGTGCCGGGACTTCTCCTGGAGCGCGGCGCTCACCCTCGATCTGCTCGCCGATAACGTGGAGGAATGAGCATTTTCCGCCGCCTGCCCGCCGATGTGCGCAAGTCCCTGGCCACCGAGCCCGGGGAGCGGGTGCTGACGTTCGCCGCCGGGGCCGACTCCGGCCACGTGGTGGCCACGAACCTCGCCCTCTACCTGACGGACGGGACGCGGGTGCCGTACGAGCAGGTCGACAAGGCGTCCTGGGACGAGGACGGGGTGCGGATCCTGACCACGGACGGCACGTGGCACGCCGAGCGGATCACCGAGCCGCGGATGCTGCCCGAGACCGTGCGGGAGCGCGTCAACTCCACGATCGTGGTCAACAAGCACGTGAAGCTCCCGGGGAGGGGCGGCGTGCGGCTGGTGGCCAGGCGCCGGCCCGACGGTGAGGTGCGCGAGTGGACCTTCGTCTTCGACGACGGCCTCGACCCCGAGGACCCGGGCCTGCGCGCGCAGGCCGAACAGGCCCTGGAAGGGCTGCGGCGGAGCATGGGCGTGTGACGCCCCTGGAAGGGTTACGGCAGAGCATGGGCGTGTGACGCCCGCCTAGCTGTGGACGCCCGTACGGAGCCGTGTGGGGCGCCCACGCCCATGCCCTGCTCTGCCCGATCAGTAAGGAATGCCGCTCTCGCGGGCCTTCTTGTCCACGATGTCCTCTTCAGGCCAGCCCGTGCCCGTGTCGGGATGGTGGTCGTCGGCGCTGAGGAACGGGATGCGGTGTTGCAACGTCGCCCCCACCTTCGACTTGGCCACCCCGGCCAGCCTCGACGCCTGCGCGCCCACCACCCCGGCGACCTCCTGCACCCTGGGGCTGTCGGCGACACGCTGGGCCGTCCGCTTGATCTGTTCGTACCGCTCGCGTCCGGCCCGGCTGCCCAGCACGTAGCCGATCGCCATACCCACAGCGAATGTCACTCGATAACGCATTTTTCACCTCCGCTGTCTCCGGGCCTACCCCGCTTACGATGCGACACGCACTCCAGGAGTGCGCTAATCTATTCCTGCGCACGACGAAGGAGCCAACAGCCCCGACCAAATGCGCAGACGCACGATCCCGCGTAGCTCAACGGCAGAGCAGCCGGCTGTTAACCGGCAGGTTATAGGTTCGAGTCCTATCGCGGGAGCTTCGGTTCCACAGCCAGGCCCCCTTCCTGATCAAGGACAGGGGGCCTGAGTCGTTCCGGGAGCCACTACCCGGTCTGGTCGCCGTTTCCGAAGACACTTCCCCCTTCACAACCTGATCGGCTGCAGGTGGTTTGATGTCGGTCCTGCAAGGTGGTGCGGGTGCCGTCATACGTCGGCCGGGCGCTTGGTCTTGGTGCCGGCGAGCAGGGCCTTGAGCGTTGCGGGGTTGCTCGGCGGCCGCCGGCGGGGCGATCACGGCAACGGACGTGATCGCATATCCGCCTGCGATGATCAGTCAAGCCAGATCGGGGCCTCTCGCGTTTGCGGGGTCAGGAGGGGCGTTTGGCGAGGACGCCGGTCAGGGCCCAGCCGAGGCCGACGACGACGCCGCCGACGATGGCGACGACGCCGACCCCGCCGGTCTCGAGCAGCGCGAGCAGGGCGATCACCACCCCGTAGACCACGGTCAGGGCGAGCATCAGGCGGAGATACGTCTTCTGGTTCATACGCACACGATCGCGCGGCGCGGGACAGTGGTCTGTCCCCCGATCGGTGGACATGTCCCCGGTAAAATGCCGATCATGGGCAGTCCCGTGGACGCGCGGGCGGAGAACGCCTGGTTGCCGTCCTACCCCTTCTGGGACGCGTACTTCGCGATCGTGCTGATCGCGACCATCATCACCATCGTGGTGGACGACGGGGCGCCGGTCGCCGTCATCCTGCTGCTCCTGATCACCGTCTCGTACGCGCTGTGGGGCCGCAAGGCCGTACGGGCGCCGGTCGCCCCCACCAAGGAGGGCTGGTGGCACGCCGCCGCGATGATCGTCCTGTTCACCGCGGCCGACCTGCTCGCGCCGCAGTCCGCCGTCGCGCTGTCGGCGCTGATCCCCATGGCGTTCATGGCGCTGCGGCGGGCGCGGGCCGTGGCCGTGACGGTTGCCATGTTCACCGGGCCCGCGATCCAGCTCATGGCCGAGAACGGCTCGCACCCGCTGCTGATCGCGGTGGCGATCGTGCTCGGGCTGTCGGCCAGCACGCTGCTGGGGGTGTTCATCGACCGGCTCGGGCGGCAGAACACCGAGCGGGCCCGGCTGATCGCGGAGCTCGACCGCACCCGGGAGGAGCTGGCCGAGGTGAGCACGGAGGCCGGGATGCTGGCCGAACGCGAGCGGCTGGCCGGTGACATCCACGACACGCTGGCCCAGGGGTTCGCGAGCATCGTGATGCTGCTGCAGGCCGCGGGGGACGGACACGACCCGTACGTGCGGCGCGCCATGGAGACGGCCAAGGACAACCTGTCCGAGACCCGCGCGCTCATCGCCGCCCTGGCGCCGCCCGCGCTGGAGGGCGCCTCGCTGGAGGAGGCGCTGGGGCGGCTGGCCAAGAGGTTCGAGCTGCCCGTGGAGGTGAGCGTCGCCGGGGCCGCCGACGTGCCCGCCCTCGTGGCGGAGGCGCTGGTGCGGGCCGCCCAGGAAGGGCTGGCCAACGTACGCAAGCACGCCCGCGCCCGCTCCGTACGGCTGGCCCTCGAACACGTGCCGGGCCCGGCCGTACGGATGTCGATCGCCGACGACGGGTGCGGCTTCCACCCCTCAACCGGCGGCGACGGGTACGGCCTGCGCGTGATGCGCAACCGGGTGACCCGGCTCGGCGGCACCGTCCGGATCACCGGCTCGCCCGGCCAGGGGACCACGCTCGCGGTGGAGCTGCCGTGCTCAGGGTGATGATCGTCGACGACCACCCGATCGTCCGCGAGGGGCTGCGCGGGATGCTGCTGGCCGAGCCGGACCTGGAGGTGGTCGGCGAGGCCGGCTCGGGGGACGAGGCCGTGGTCGTCGTGCCCCTGCTGCGGCCCGACGTGATCCTCATGGACCTGCGCATGCCGGGCGGGGACGGCGTCAGCGCGATCGAACGGCTGGGGCCCGGCCACCGGGTCATCGTGCTGACGACGTACGAGGACGACGGGGAGATCCTGCGGGCCGTCTCCGCGGGTGCGGCCGGATACCTGCTGAAGGACGTGTCGCGGGCGGACCTGGCGTCGGCCGTGCGGGCGGCGGCCGGCGGCCGGACGGTGCTCTCGCCCTCGGTCGCGGCGCGGCTGGCCGGGCGGCGGCCCGCCGCGCCGGTGCTGTCGGAGCGGGAGCGGGAGGTCCTGGAGCTGGTGGCCCAGGGGCTCACGAACGGGGAGATCGGCAGGCGGCTGTTCATCGGGGAGGCGACGGTCAAGACGTACCTGCTGCGGGTGTTCGGCAAGCTGGGCGTCTCCGACCGCACCTCGGCCGTCCTGGCCGCGCTGGACCTCGGCCTCGTCCACCGCCGCCCCTGACCCGCCCGAGGGCGAAGGCGAGGGGAATGGGCCGTCAGAGGGCGTTCCTGAAGGGCTCTTCGGGTGTCTTAAGCCCCGCTTCAGGTGCGTCGCGCCACCCTCGGGCTGTCTCATCGACTCGGGGAAGGAGACCCCAATGTTCAAGCGACGCGCCGCCGTCATCCTCACCGCCGCCACCCTCGGGCTGGCCGGCATGGCCGGGTCCGCGCTGGCCGACGACGGTCCGATCGAGGTGCGGGGCGAAGGGCTGGTCAGGGTACACGGCGAGCCGGACCTCCCGGCCGGACCGCTCACGTGCTGGCTGACCGACGGCAAGGTCGTCAAGTTCTCCAAGGCCAGGGTGGCCGAGCTCGTGGATGAGGAGTACATCGAGCCGGCCCGGCCCGTGACCGTGGACGGCGTGACGACCGTGCCCGCGGACCGGCTGTCGATCAGCGTGCCGGCCGGGGAGCTGCCGCGCGAGGTCAAGGCCGGCAAGCGGTGGCACCGCAGCCGCGTCATCCACCTCACGTGCGTGTGGAGGGACCGCGCGGGCCGGTAGCCGCTGAACGCGCCCCGGAGCCTGCCGGAGATGTTGCCGGTGCAGTGCCGGTGCAGTGCCGGGGCAGCAACTGGCGCGGTGTCGGGAAGCGCCGGCGCGGTGCCGGGGCGCGTTCATTTCGTCGTTTGGCGGGACAAAGCTGGGAGTGGCTGGTAAGGATGGGTTACCGGTCCTGAGGGCCGGGAGCCGCGGGCAGGTCCACGGGGGCGAGGAGAGGGCGCCGCCACCAGGACGTGTCGCCGACCCGGAATCGGCGGGGCGATCCGACGACGGAGAAGTGTGGATTGCCGCGTGCGTACCTGGATCACGAACCTGCGCCCCTTCGATGCACTGACCGTGCAGGCAGTGCTTGAGCGAACCACCGACCTCCGCGAGGCGGAGCGCTTCATCAGGCTCTTCCACGCCGAGAACCCCCAGGCCGGAGGCCTGCAGGCCCGGCTGCGTGACGTCTCGAGAGACGTGGCCCGCCACGGGACCTACACGCACACGTACGAGGAGCTGGAGTTCGGCGCCCGGGTGGCCTGGCGCAACAGCAACCGGTGCATCGGGCGGCTCTACTGGCGCTCGCTGAAGGTGCGCGACCGCAGGCAGGTGAGCACGGCCGAGGGGGTCGCCCTGGAGTGCGTCGAGCATCTGCGGGTGGCCACCGGGAACGGCAGGATCAGGCCCACCGTGACCGTCCTGCCGCCCGACACGCCGGCGCTGCGCGGCCCCCGGATCCTGAACGACCAGCTCATCCGGTACGCGGGCCACCGCACCCAGGAGGGCCGCATCGTGGGGGACCGGCGCAACGCGGAGCTCACCGACCTGGCCAAGGCGCTGGGCTGGCAGGGCAGGTCCGGCCGGTTCGACGTGCTGCCGCTGATCATCCAGCCGAGCCTGGGCGATCCGCTGCTGTGCAACCTGCCGGGGGACGCCGTGCTGGAGGTGCCGCTGACGCATCCGGAATATCAGTGGTTCGAGGAGCTGGGCCTGCGCTGGCACGCCGTACCAGCTATTTCCGATATGTGCCTGGAGATCGGCGGCATCTGCTACCCGTGCGCGCCCTTCAACGGCTGGTACATGGGCACCGAGATCGGCGCCCGCAACTTCGCGGACGCCGACAGGTACGACCAGCTCAAGGTCGTCGCGGAGCGGCTCGGGCTGGACACCTCGACCGAGCGGACCCTGTGGCGGGACCACGCGCTGGTGGAGCTGAACGTGGCGGTGCTGCACTCGTTCGAGCGGGCGGGGGTCACGATGACCGATCACCACACCGAGTCGCGCCGTTTCCTCACCCACCTGTCGCGCGAGGAGAAGGCCGGGCGCGTCTGCCCGGCGGACTGGTCGTGGATCGTGCCCCCGATGTCGGGCGGCGTCACCCCCGTCTTCCACCGCTACTACGACACCAGCGTCCTGAGCCCGGCCTTCGTCCATCACCGCCAGCCGCCGTCCTTGCCTTCTGCGCCTAGAACATGGTTCGGTTAGCGCATGGCAGAACTCGTGCTCTCATCCCTCGACCAGGGCGTACTCACGCTGACCTTCAACCGTCCCGACACCCTCAACGCGTGGACGGACGCCCTGGGACGGCGCTACTTCGACCTGCTGGCGCAGGCCGAGAAGGACCCGGAGGTGCGGGCCGTCGTGGTCACGGGCGCGGGCAAGGGGTTCTGCTCGGGGGCGGACTTCGAGGCGCTGGCGGCGATCCGGAACGGCACCTACGACCAGGAGCCCGACCCGCGGCCCAACACGTTCCCGACCACCGTCGGAAAGCCGATCATCGCGGCCGTCAACGGGGCCTGCGCGGGGCTGGGCATGGTGCACGCGCTCGTCTGCGACCTCGTCTTCACGGCCGCGGACGCCAAGTGGACCACGGCGTTCCCGCGCCGGGGGCTGATCGCCGAGTACGGGCTGTCATGGGTGCTGCCCAGGCTGATCGGGCAGCAGCGGGCCATGGACGTCCTGCTGTCGGGGCGGGTGTTCACCGGGGCCGAGGCGTACGAGCTCGGGCTGGTCAACCGGGCGGTGACGGGGGAGGGCGTGCTCTCCGAGGCGCAGGCGTACGCCCGGGAGCTCGCGGCCTACAGCTCGCCGGCGTCGATGGCGGTGATCAAGCGGCAGGTGTGGCACGACTGGGACGCCACCCTGGAGGACTCCGCCGCGGCGGCCGTCCGGGAGATGGTCGCCTCCTTCGGCCGCCCCGACTTCGCGGAGGGCGTCGCCAGTTTCCTGGAGCGACGCCCGCCGAACTTCCCACCCCTGTAAACAGCTCAGGCCAGGCGGTGGGCGCCGCGGGCCGGGGTGGTGGTCAGGAAGCGCGGAGCCTGGAAGCCGTGCTCCGCGTACGCGCCGGTCACCGACTCCTCGACACTGGCGAGGCGGTCCACCGGCACCAGGGCGATGGCGGAGCCGCCGAAGCCGCCGCCCGTCATCCGGGCGCCGCGCGCCCCGCCCTTGACGGCGGCCTCGACGGCGACGTCCAGCTCCGGCGAGGAGACCTCGTACTGGTCACGGAGCGACAGGTGCGAGGCGTTGAGGAGGGCGCCGATCTCGGCGACGGCGCCCGCGCGCAGCAGGCCGATGAGGGCCTCGACGCGGTGGTTCTCGGTGACGATGTGCATCGTGCGCTTGCGCTCGTCGCCCTGGAGCTGGTCGAGGGCCGCGGCCAGGTCCGTGACGTCGCGCAGGGCCGGGACGCCGAGCTTGCGGGCCGCGGACTCGCACTCGGCGCGGCGCTTGGCGTACTCGCCGTCGGCGTGCTGGTGGTGGACCTGCGTGTCGATGATCAGCATGCTCAGCCCGTGGGCGGCCAGGTCGAGCGGGATGTTGCGGGAGGCGAGCGAGCGGCAGTCGAGGAACAGCGCGTGGCCCTCCTGGCACAGCGCCGAGGCGGCCTGGTCCATGATGCCGCAGGGCATGCCGACGAAGTCGTTCTCGGCCTTCTGGCTGAGCAGGGCGATCTCCATGGGCGTCAGGCCCAGGCCGTGCAGGTCGTTGAGCGCCGAGGCGACCGCCACCTCGAGGGCGGCGCTGGAGCTGAGGCCCGCTCCCTGCGGGACGTCGCCGTCGATCGCGATGTCCGCGCCCCGCACGCGCTCGCCCAGCATGGCGAAGACGCCGACGACGTAGCGCGTCCAGCCCGCCGACTGGTCGTGGCTCGCAATGGTGACGGGCTCGCCGGGGGCCTGGAGGGAGAGGAGCCGGATGGTGTCGTCCGTACGCGGCGTGATCGCGGCCGTGACGCCCCACGGCACGGCGAACGGGAGGACGAAGCCGTCGTTGTAGTCGGTGTGCTCGCCGATCAGGTTGACCCGGCCGGGCGCACGCCAGACGGTCTGGGGGGCCGCGCCGTAGGCGGCACGGAAAGCTTCAACAACGCGCATAATCGAACACTCCTCAACACAGGCTCGACCGTAGACTAGCGCCATGGAAGAGCTCCTGGATCCCGGGCTCGGCCGGGTCCGGTTGTTCCTGATGAACGACGACAACAAACCCCGCAAACTCCGCTACAACCTGGGCCATTCCCGCCTGCTGACCTTCGGCGGGGCATACTCCAACCACATCAGGGCCGTGGCCGAGGCGGGGCGGCGGCACGGGATCGAGACCATCGGGGTCATCCGGGGCGAGGAGCACCTGCCGCTCAACCCCTCGCTCGCCCACGCCAGGGCGTGCGGGATGACCCTGACCTACCTCGACCGGGCCTCCTACCGGCTCAAGCACACCGAGGGCGTGCTGGCGGGGCTGCGGGCGCGCTGGGGCGACGACGTGGCGATCCTGCCCGAGGGCGGGAGCAACGCGGCCGCCGTGCGCGGGTGCGCCGAGCTGCCGGGGGAGATCTCCGCGGAGTACGACGTCATCTGCTGCCCGGTCGGCACCGGCGGGACGCTGGCCGGGATCTCGGCGGGGCTGCCGGAGGGGAAGCGGGCGATCGGGTTCGCGGTGCTGAAGGGGGCGGGCTTCCTCGCGGGCGAGGTGGCCAGGCTGCAGCGGGAGGCGTACGGGCGCACCTGGGCGAACTGGGAGCTCAACCTGGACTACCACTTCGGCGGCTACGCCAAGTCAACTCCCGCCTTGGACGCATTTATCGGGAAATATCGTGTCGAAGGCATCTATGTGGCCAAGATGCTCTACGGGATCCTCGACCTCGCCCGGCAGGGCGCCTTCCCCGACGGCACCCGCATCGTCGCCGTGATCACCGGTCAGCCCTCCACGCCCGTCTCGGCGTGAGCGGCCCCCACCGGCTTCGACTCGGGTGACCCCCGCTGCCGCAGGTAGATCGAGAGCACCACCATCGACAGCACCGCGAGCAGCTCCGACTGCCAGTTCTGCAGGGTCCGGTCCCAGAACTCCGGCGCGGTCACGTACGACCACCACGAGAGCGGGTCGCGCAGGTCGCCGAGCCGATCCGAGTTGTACGCCGCCTGCCCCGTCACCGACTGCGCCAGCCACGACAGGACGAAGATGGCCCCCATCACCAGCCCCAGCGAGTTGCTGTAGACCCACAGCCTGGCCCCGCCGGCCCTAGCCCACCGGGGAGAGCGCGGCCCGGCATGCGCCCCGATCCCCTGCTCCTCGTCGGACTCCGTCCCCACCCGGTCCATCTCCTTGGACTCGGGCGACCCCTTCTGCACGAGCCAGACGGTCAGCATGATGTACAGCAGGAACTGCAGGTACTCCGACTGCCAGTTCTCCGAGACGTCCACCGCGAACGGCGACGACGTCACGTACTGCGCGAACGAGACCGGCTGTGCCCCCTCGGCCCGCTGCACGTCGTTGTACTCCAGCAGCCCGGCCACGGCCTGGCCGCCCAGCGAGAGCAGGAACATGACGAGGAACGCCAGCGCCAGCGAGTTCTCCCTGACCCACCTCATAGCCGCGAGAGGCCCACGACGAAGAAGAACGCCAGGCCGACCACGATGATCAGCATGGTGAGCGTGAACATGACCCGCATCAGTCCTCCACCTCGCAGTCGTAGGGGAGGTCGCGCACCGGCTCGCACCCGGCGGCCTTGACCCGCCAGCCGTCGGTGAAGCGGTGCAGGAAGAGCGTGTCGCCGGCCAGCCGCACCTGGGCGGCGTCTCCCCACACGCTGACCGAGGTGACGGCCCCGCCCGGCCCCAGCTTCGCCTCGCGCAGCGCCTCGGCGCAGGTCTGGCCGGGATCGGGGAGCTTCTCGGCGGTCTTGCGGGTGAGCATCGCGCACGCGGCGTCCTCGTGGTGCGCGGAGAGTGCCGCGTGGAAGCGCTCGGCCGCCCGCGCCGGGGCGGTCGTGTCAGGAGCGCAGCCCACGGCGACCAGCACGAGCGCCGGCCAGATGAGCAGGTTCCTCATAGACCTCCGCTACCCACGGATCATCCGCGCATGCTAGCCGCCGAGTTGGTCGAGGACCGGTGAGACCAGCGCGTTCAGCTCGCGGGTCAGCACCACCACCGCCCGGTGCGCGCGCTGCTCGACCTCGTCGTGCGGCCCCTCGGGCTCGGCCGGCAGGTCGTCCAGGGGCACGGGCACCTCCAGGAGCAGCGAGGCCCGCAGGAACGGGTGCCGGGCCAGGTCCTGCTGGGACGGCTCGACGTACTGGCCGAAGGTCTCCTGCCAGCCCAGCCACCCCCGGTCGCGCCACCAGGCCCGCGAGCGGGTCAGCTCCTCGGGCAGCGGCGAGACGACCCTGACCCGCGCGTAGAGGGAGCCGTCCCAGGTGTTGCGGTGGCAGGTGGCGTCGAGCACGCGCCGGTCCCACCGCACGTAGCCGGGGGTCAGCGCCGGCGGCGTGGCCAGCCGCCACGCGGCGCACGCGAACCTGACGGGGGCGATGTCGCCCCATTCAAACTCTTCGAGATTCTTGCGAACGTGTACGGCATAGCGCCCGTCACGGTCTCTGTCGAACTCTTGATCGATCCAGAACGCCTTGCCCATGAGGACTACGCTACGGCCTCCCCGCCCGGCCGGGGCTCCATGAGCACGCGCCATCTCCACAAATGGCCTGTGACAGACGTGACACATGTGTAGCTTTTTCACATTGTTGGATGACTTTGGAGTGAGCAATGGCGTCAGAACAGCTCGACGCGGCCATGGGCCACTGGAAAGCGGGAGACCTCGACCAGGCCGCCGCGCTGTTCAGGCAGATCGCGGCCACAGGCGACCCGGAGGCCTCCCACCTGCTGGCGGGTCTGCTGCAGGAGCAGGGGGACCTCGACGGCGCCGAGGCGGCGCACCGGTCGGTGATCCAGTCGGGCGACCCCGTGTTCGGGCAGCGCTCGGCCATCGCCATGGGCATGATGCTGGTCGTGGCCAAGGAGTGGCCGGCGGCGCACCGGGTGCTGACGATCGCGTCCGACGGGGCCGACTTCGAGGTGGCCGCGCTCGCCGACACCGCGCTGGTGCTGGTGCTCACCCAGCTCGGCGACGTGGAGGGCGCGAAGGAGGCGCTGGAGCGGGCCCGCAGGTGTAACAGCCAGGCGGTGGCCGAGCTGGCCGAGCGGCTGGAGCTGCCCGAGTTCCACGTCCAGGACCCGGCCTCGGCCCGCGAGCTGTATGAGGAGGCGGAGGACGAGGAAGACTTCCAGGCGCTGCTGACCTGCGGCGACCCCGACGTGGTGTCGCTGTCGGCCTTCCGGCTGTACCAGATCTACGCCGAGGAGGAGGAGTTCGAGCAGGCCAGGCAGGTGTGCGAGCACGCCATCGCCGTCGGGCACCCCGACCACCTGGCCATGGCGCACAAGCTGCTCGGCGCGGTGCTGGTGGACCTGGGCGAGTACGCCGAGTCCGCCGCCGCCTACCGCGTGGCCGCCGAGGACCCGAGGCCCGACCTCCGGCTGCCGTCGCTGATCGAGCTGGCCAAGGTGACCGCGTCGCTGGGCGACGTGGAGGAGACCAAGGCGATCTTCCGCCGGGTGATCGCCAGCGGGCAGCGCGAGTACGTCGTGCAGGCCCAGGCGTGCCTGGCCCAGATGCACGTCGAGGCGGGCGAGACGGCCGAGGCGCTGGCCGCGCTGCGCGCGGTGCTGGAGGCGGGCGAGGACGAGTGGGCGTCGATCTGCGTCACCCTGCTCGGCCTGCTGCTCGACCAGCCGTCGCTCGACCAGCATCCGGACGTGTACGACGAGGCCATGGAGCTGGCGCGGTTCGCGGCCGGGCACGACGACCCCGACGCCGCGTTCAAGGCCACGCTGCTCCTCGAGCACGCCGCGAGGCAGCAGCCGCTGGCCGACCCCGTCGAGGAGCAGGCGCTCCAGGACACCGACGAGGGGCTGGCCCGCCTGCAGGCCGGTGACGTGGCCGGGGCCAGGCGGCTGCTGCGCGGGGCCGCCGACTCGGGCGCGGCCACGCAGTCGCTCAGGGCCATGGCGACGCTGGCCCAGCTGGAGATCGGCGAGGGCGACCGGGAGCAGGCCGACGAGCTGCTCGCGTACGTGGCCGAGGGCGAGGACGTGCTCCAGGGCTTCAGCGCGGCCTTCCTGCTGCACCTGCTGCGCGAGTCGGGCGAGGAGCCGCACCCCGTGCTGGCCGCGATGCTCGACCACCAGCGACTGGGCAGGGAGGAGGGGCTGGTCCGCTACCGCGCGGCCATGGACCATCCCGATCCCGCCGTCGCCGCGATCGGCGCCGCCGTGTTCGGCCAGGTGCTGGCCTCCATCGGGTACGACCTGTCGGACGCGGCCAAGCTGTTCGAGTCGGCGGCCGAGAGCGGGGACCCGCTGGCGCTGTCGTACACGGCGGTGATCTGCAAGGAGGTGCTGTCCGACGAGGAGGCCGCGCTCGAGCTGCTGCGCCGGGCCACGGCGGAGGGGCATCCGGTGCTGGCGCCGTGGGTGGGGTACGCGCTGGGCGAGCTCGTCGCGGAGCACGACCTGGGCGAGGCGCGGGCCGCGTACACGACGGCCCTGGACGGCGGCAACCGCGGACTGCGGAGCGAGGCGGCCGCCTCGCTGCTCACGGTGCTGGAGCGGCAGGGCGACCTGCTGGCCGTCTGCCGGCTGCACGAGAGGCAGATCGAGGAGGAGACCTCCGCGGACGCCCGCTCGCGCAGCGCCTGGCTGCTCGGGCTGCACCGGGTGCGGGTCGACGACCTCGCCGCCGCGCGGGCGGCCTTCGACCTGGCGACAGGGGAGCCGGAGGAGATGGGGCGCTTCGCCCGGTTCCTGCTCGACCGGGACCTCGACGCCGCCGCCGAGGCGCTCGCGGAGATCGACGACGAGGGCAACATGTTCCTGGTGAGCATGCTGGCCATGGAGAGCGCGCACGCCTGGCAGCGGCGCGGCGAGATCGCCGCCGCCGACGCGGCGCTCTCGCTGGTGCTGGCCGCCGGGCACCCCAGCTACCGGCAGGAGGCGGGCTGCTACCTCGGCGCGCTGCGGAACGAGGCGGGGGACAAGCGCGGGGCGCTGGAGGCGTGGGAGCGGGTCGCGGAGGGCGACAACGAGCGCCTGGCCGCCATCACGCTGCGCGACATCGGGCAGGTGCGCCAGGAGCTCGGGCTGCTGGCCGAGGCGGCCGCCGCCTACCGGGGGGCGCTCGGGGAGCTCGGCGAGGCGCGCAGGAAGGACGCGACCGTGCGGCTCGCCGAGGTGCTCGTGGCGAGCGGGGCGGCGCAGGAGGCCGGCGAGCTGATGACGGAGGAGTTCGGCGCGGCCGGGCGGCTCCGGTTCGCCGGCGTGCTGCGCGATCACGGTGACCTGAGCGCCGCCGTGTCCCTGCTGACGCCCGGCTCGGGCGACGCGGTGGAGGAGCTGCTGCTCGGGGAGCTGCTGGCCGGGACGGGCGACGTGGCCGGGGCGCGGGAGGCGTTCGAGCGCGCCGTGGCCGCCGGCCCCGAGTCCGCGTCCGGCACTCTGGTGTCGGCGGGCCGGGCGCTGGCCGGGGCGGACGACGACTACGCCCGCTCCGCCTACGAGCGGGTCGTCGCCCTGGACGACGACGAGTGGTTCACGGCCGTCGCCCGCGTCCGGCTCGGCACGGCCTCGGCCAAGGAACGCGGATGGGTGCTGGCCGACGACGGCGACCGGGAGGGGGCGGTCGCGGCGCTGGCCGAGTTCGCCGGGTCGGAGCTGATGGCCGAGGTGCTGCTCGCGCTCGAGGAGGCCGACGCGAAGGCCGTACGCCGGCTGGTGGCCGCGGCGGACCCGCAGGACCGGCGGGAACCGCTCGCCGAGACCCTTGAGCGGGCCCGCGGGCTGGACGAGCACGCGGCCGCGGCGCTCTGCCGGGTGGTCGTCGAGCTGGGCGAGCCCGACCTCGCCGCGCAGGCCGCGGTGGACCTCGGCGTGGTCCTCGCCGAGCGCGGCCACCACTGCCGGGCCGAGCTGAGCACCCTGCCCGCCACCGAGCACCCGCGCACGGCCGAGATGGCCTGGCGCAACATCGCCATCCTGCGCCACCGCCGCGGCGACCTCGACGGGGCGATCGAGGCGGCCCGCGCCGCGATGCCCGCCACCGCCGTCGTGCTGGCCGACCTCCTCAACGAGCGGGGCGACACCGACGGCGTACGCGAGGCGCTGACCGCCGGGGCGGCGGCCGGGGACCTCGAGAGCGAGCGCCACCTGATCGCCCACCTGCTCCTCGTGGAGGACCACGACGCCGTGGTGGAGGAGGCCGAGCGGGCGATCGGCACCGGCGACCCCGAGACCGTGTCGATGGGCTACTGGGCGTGGGGCGACGCCTGCAAGGCGCGGGACGACCTGGAGAACGCGGCCCTCATGTACCGGCGGGGCGTGGAGACCGGCTTCCCCGGCACCGCGGCAGGCATCCGCGTGGACCTCGCCCAGGCCCTGCGCGGGCTGGGCGACGCGGCCGGCGCCGTCCGGGAGGTGCGGCTGGCCATGGAGTCCGGCGCGCCCGACGCGGTGGACCGGGGCGGCGTGCAGCTCGGCATCTGGCTGTACGAGGAGGACGACCACATGGGCGCCGCCCAGGCGTTCGCGGCCGCCGCGGGCGCCGGCTCCGAGGTCGCGGCGGGCAACCTGCGGGTGCTCGCCCACCAGGCGTCCGACCGCGGCGAGCACGACCTGGCCGTGCGGATCCTGCGGCTGATGGGCGACGAGGCCGCCGCCGTGGCGCGCGAGCTGGGCGGGCGGTGCGAGGACCCGCTCGCCGTGCGGGCCTACTTCGAGCTGGCCGGGCGGGGGGCGTTCACCGAGCTGGACGTCGCCGACCGGCTGGCCGAGCTGGGCGAGCACGCCGAGGCCCGGGCGACCTACGAACGGCTCAGCCGGCACGACGACGCGGACGTACGATTCGTCGCCGGCGGCAGGCTGCTCGAACTGCTCGACGACGAGGGGGACGCCGAGGCGTTCTTCGACGTCGCGCAGCGGGCGGCGGCCGACGCCGACAGCCCCATCCGCGGGGTGTTCGGGAGCCTGCTCGGCATGCTGCAGGGCGACCGCGGAGACACCGAGGCGTCCCTGGACACGTTGCGGGAGGCGGCGGCCGGGGGCGAGCCCATCGCGCTGGCCACGCTCGCGCAGACGCTGGTCGGGGCCGGGCTGGTGGACGAGGGGCGGGAGGCGTACCTGCGGGTGCTCGACGCCGGCGA
The DNA here is from genome assembly GCF_014873145.1 of Nonomuraea angiospora. Taxonomy (NCBI): domain Bacteria; kingdom Bacillati; phylum Actinomycetota; class Actinomycetes; order Streptosporangiales; family Streptosporangiaceae; genus Nonomuraea; species Nonomuraea angiospora. The sequence goes on from NZ_JADBEK010000001.1 coordinate 10,498,106, forward strand.
CGCCGACCTCGCGGCCCGGGCGGCGATCGCGCTGGGGCAGACGTACCACGAGGAGGACGAGGAACGGGCCCGGCAGTGGTACCTGCGGGGCGTCGAGGAGGCCGAGGGACACTACAGCGCGCTCGCGGCGATGTACCTGGGCGCGCTGGCCAAGCGGAACCGGGACTTCCCCGAGGCGCTCACCTGGTACCAGCGGGTCATCGACGCCGGCGACACCGAGTCGGGGCTGGCCGCGGCGCACCTCGGCGAGCTGTGCTACTGGCTCGGCGACCACGACGGCGCGCTGCGCTACTACGAGCTCACGCTGGGGCTGACCGAGCAGGCCGACCTGGTGGCCGAGGCCGCCTGCCGGATGGGGGAGATCAGGTACGCGCGGGGCGACATGGAGCTGGCCCGGCGGCTGCTGGTGACGGCGGTGGAGACCGGCGACCCGTCCTTCGCCTCCCCGGCCTCGTCACTGCTGGCCAAGATCGGGTAAGCCCGGCCGGGCCCGCCGCCGGGGTCGGCGGGCCCGACCGGGACCGCCTCAGTTCACGCGGGTGACCCGGCCCAGGGCCGGGGCCTGCAGCGGGCTCTTCGCCCGGATGTAGGACTCGAACGCCTCGATGTCGCGCACCTTCTCCACCCGGTCGGTGCCCTCGGTCAGCACCGAGAAGCCGTCGCCGCCGGTCGCGATGAAGGAGTTGGCGCTCAGGCGATACTTCGCGGCCGGGTCGACGACGGTCCCGTTGAGCTTGACGGTGGCCGGGTCGATCCGGTCGCAGGCCGGCTTGGCGTTGTCGTAGGTGTAGGTGAGCCCCTGGGAGATGCCGAGCACGCGCGCGGTGCCCTGGCCGCACCACTGCTGCTCCAGCAGCCGCTCCAGCTGCGCGCCGGTGAGCGTCATGGTGACGAGCATGTTGGCGAACGGCTGCACGCGCAGCGCCTTGCCGTGCGTCACCAGGTTGGCCATCTCATTGCCGGTGGGATTGACGATCAGGTCGCCGCCGATGCCGCCGCCGTAGGGCGGCTGGATCGCGATCTGGGCGCCGCCGTTCTCCGGGGCCGAGGTGGCGAAGAGCCGGGCGTCGGCCAGGGCGTGGCCGATGGTCGACTCGCCGGCGGCGTTGCGCTGGGCGGTCAGGTCGCGGGCGAGCAGGCCGACCGGCCGGTCCAGCAGCTTCTGCCCCTGCTCGTCGGTCCTGCGGCGCAGGGCGGCGATCTGGCCGTCCGGCTTGATGTCGTGGGTGACGGTGAGGTTCTCGGCCTTGGAGGCGGTCGGGTTGCCGGTCGCCCGGTCCACGGTGAGGACGATCTTGGTGAGCTCGCGCGTGTGGCCCGACGTCTGGGTGACCGGGATGCCGTTGATCACGCAGTTGTACGCGTTGTGCGTGTGCCCGGAGATCACCGCGTCGACCTCGGGGTCGAACCGCTGCACGATGTCCTTGATCGGCCCGGCCAGGTTGTCGCACCGGTTGGGCAGCCCGCCGCCGGTCTGGCCGCCGCCCTGGTGGATCAGCACCACGATGGTCCGCACGCCCTTGGCCTTGAGCTCGGCCGCGTACGTGTTGACCGCCTCGGCCTCGTCGCGTCCCTCCAGCGGCGCGGTGGGTCCGGGGGCCTCGTTCAGCGTGTTCTTGTAGCTGACGCCGATGATGCCGACCTTGACGCCCTTGACCTGCTTCACGATGTAGGGGGTCATCGCGGGCTTGCCGGTGGTGGTGTCGACGATGTTGGCGCCCAGGTACGGGAAGCCGGCGCCCTTGAAGCCCGGGAGCGCGCACCCTTCGATCGGGTGGCAGCCGCCGTTCTCCATCCGGCGGAACTCGGCCAGGCCCTCGTCGAACTCGTGGTTGCCGACGCTGGAGGCGTCCAGGCGCATCAGGTTGAGCGCCTGGATGCCCGGCTCGTCGTGCAGGGCGGTGGCGTTCATGGTGCTGGAGGAGATGTTGTCGCCGGCCGAGAGCCGCAGCGTGCCGTCGGGGTTGTCGCGCTGGAGCCGGTCCAGGTGGGCGGCCAGGTATTCGGCGCCGCCCGCCGGGACCGGCCCGGACGGCGTCATGGCGAAGCTGGTCGGGAAGCCGGAGTGGAAGTCGTTGAAGGCCAGTAACTGGATGTCCACCGCGTCGGCGCGGGTGGGCAGCAGGCCGGCGCTCCCGAGCACCAGCGCCAGGAGGAAGTTCCGCATGGCCTCGAAAGTGACATACTCCCAATAGCTCACACAAGGGGGAAATTTTCTAACATCGTCCGTTCAATGTGAACTATTGACATACATGTCGGAAAGCGGGAGGGTTCCTCCCATGTCACCGATCCTGGCCAGAATCCGGGGGGTCGAGCCCACCCTCACCGCGACCCACCGGCGCATCGCCGAGATGATCCTGGCCGACCCCGCCGCCGTGGCCGCCTCGACCATCGGCGAGCTGGCGGAGCGGTGCGGCACCTCGCTCACCACCGTCACCCGCTTCTGCCGCGAGCTGGGCCTGGCCGGCTACCCCGAGCTCAGGCTGGCGCTGGCGGCCGAGCTCGGGCGCAACGACGCGACCCCGCGCGAGCAGAGCCTGATCGCCTTCTCGCCGGACGACCCCGCGAGCCTGGTGCTGCGCAGCCTGCTGGCCAGCGACATGCGCGCGATGGAGGAGACGGCGGCCCAGCTCGACCTGGAGGCGGTGGACCGGGCGGTCTCCGCCCTGGTGGGCGCCAGGTTCATCGACTTCTTCGCGGTCGCCGGCAGCGCCGGCGTGGCCATGGACCTGCACCTGCGGCTGCACGCCATCGGCCGGCCGGGCGCGCTGTGGACCGACGTGCACAGCGCCGTCTGCAGCGCCAACGCGCGCGACGGTCAAGACGTGGCGCTCGGCATCTCCCACTCGGGCACCACGGCCGAGGTCGTCGAGCCGCTGGCCATCGCCAGGAAACGCGGCGCCACCACGATCGCGGTCACCAACTTCCCCCGCAGCCCGCTCGCCGAGGCCGCCGACATCATCCTCACCACCGCCGCGCAGGACACCCCCTTCCGCGCCGGCGGGGTGGCCGCCCGCCACACCCAGATGCTCGTCCTGGACTGCCTCTACATCGGCGTCGTCCAGCGCACCCACGAGACCAGCAACCAGCTGCTGACCGCCGCCACCGACGCGGTCGCCAAGCACCGCCTGCCCCCACGCTAGGAGCCCCCATGCGCCTCGCCGCCGCTGTCGCGCTGGCGATAGCCGTCACCGCCTGTGCCCCTTCGACCACCACCAGTGCCGGCGAGGGCAAGGTCACCCTCTCGGTCTGGGGGTGGGGTCCCGAGGCCAACTACGACAAGATGTTCGCCGAGTACGAGAAGCTCAACCCCGGCGTCGACGTCGACGCCCGCTCCTTCACCACCGCCACCGAGTACGACACGATCCTGTCCACCGGCCTGGCCGGCGACAGCGGCCCCGATCTGGCCTGGCTGCGCGCCGGAGCACAGTTGCAGCCGCTCGTCGAGGCGGGCCGGCTGGTCCCGCTCGACACCAAGGACGTGCCCGGCCTGGCGGGCTTCGACGAGGGCGTCCTGCGCGCCGCCAAGGGCGACAAGGACGGCAAGGTGTACGGCGTCCCGTTCGCCGTGCAGACCCTGCAGGTGATCTACAACAAGAAGATCTTCGCGGACAACGGCGTCACCCCGCCCAAGACGTACGACGAGATGATCTCCTCCGCCGAGAAGCTCAAGGCCAAGGGCGTCATCCCGTTCGCCTTCGGCGGCAAGGACGACTGGATGCTGCCGATCGTGGCGAGCATCTTCGGCACCGCCCACTGGGGCGGCGACGAGTTCCTCGCCGCCGTCAAGGCCAAGCGGAAGAAGTTCGCCGACCCGCGCTTCGTCGAGGGCATCGAGCAGATCACCAAGCTCAAGCCGTACTTCCCCGAGAACGCCGCAGGCGTCTCCTACACCGACGCGCAGATCCTGTTCTCCTCCGGCAAGGCGGCCATGTTCCCCGGCGGCCTATGGGAGCTGAACTTCTTCAGCGAGAACGCCAAGGGCATCGAGCTGGGCGTCTTCACGCCGCCCGCGCCGGAGGGCCAGGGCCTCATGCCCGGCTTCACCGACGGCTCCTACGGCGTCAACGTCAAGACCAGGCACAAGGCCGAGGCGCTGAAGTTCGCCGCCTGGCTGGCCTCCAAGGACTACGGCCGGCTCTACACCGACACCGTGCGCACCTTCTCCGCCGTGCCCGGCGTCACGCCCAAGGACCCCCTGCTCGCCGAGGTCGCCACCACCTTCGAGCAGCACGGCGCCACCTACTTCATGAACGAGTTCGCCTACGGCAACCCCTCCTCGGCCACCGTGTTCTCCAAGGCGCTGCAGGAGATGCTGCTGGGCCGCATCACGGCCAAGCAAGCGGCGGAGCGGCTCGACAAGAGCGTGTCCACATGGCTCTAGGCGCGCGGCGGGGGCGGGGATCGTCGTACCTGTTCCTGATCCCCGCCTTCCTCCTCTACTCGGCCTTCGTGGTCTACCCGCTGTTCACCGGCCTGACCTACAGCTTCTTCTCCTGGAAGGGCACGCTGCGGGGCGGCTTCGCCGGGCTGGACAACTACGCCGGCCTGCTGTCGGGCACCTTCCTCGACCAGCTGCTGCCGGCGCTGGGGCACAACTTCCTGCTCTTCGCGGGCACCATGCTGGTGCAGAACACGCTGGGCCTGGCCTTCGCGCTCGCGCTGTCCCGCGTGCGGCGCGGCAAGCGGGCGCTGCAGACCATGTTCGCCCTGCCCTACCTGGTCAACCCCCTGGTCATCGGCTACCTGTGGACCCTGCTGCTCAGCCCTGCCTTCGGCCCGGTCAACGCGTTCCTCGAGCCGCTCGGCCTGGCGATGCCGTGGCTGGGCGACCCGGACACTGCGCTGCCGACCGTCATCGTGATCACCACCTGGCAGTGGGTGGGCTTTCCGATGCTGCTGTTCAGCGCCGCCCTCGCCGGCATCCCCCCGGAGTACGGCGAGGCCGCCAGGACCGACGGCGCCGGCTCCTGGCAGGTGTTCTGGCGCATCACGCTGCCGCTGCTCAAGCCGGCCATGGCCACCGTCACGATCCTCAGCTTCATCGGCAGCATGGGCACCTTCGCCCTGGTCTACGCGCTCGGCGGCTCCAACGGCGCCCCGGCGGGCGCGACCGACGTGCTCGGCCTGCTGTTCTACCGGACCGCGTTCGCCTCGGGAGACGTCAACGCGCTGGGCACCTCCTCGGCGCTGGCGGTCTTCATGTTCACCTTCATCTTCGGCTCGACGCTGCTGCTCGAGCGGGTGCTGAGGAGGAAGGCGTGAAGGCGCTGACGGTCAGGATCCTGCTCTGGGGCTACGCCGCCTTCTCCATGGCGCCCCTGCTCGTCATGGTGCTGAGCTCGTTCCGGCCCACCAGCGAGATCTTCGACCGGCCGCTCGGCCGGCCCACCGGGTTCGGCAACTACGTCAAGGCGTGGACGGAGGCGTCCTTCTCCACCTACGTGGTCAACTCGGCGGTCGTCGTGGTCTGCGCGGTGCTGCTGGGCGCCGCCGTCTCGCTGCTGGCCGCGTACCCGCTGGGCCGCAGGGAGTTCCGCGGCCGGAGCATGTTCGCCGCGTACTTCATCTCGGGCATGACCCTGCCCGCCCACCTGGGCGTGCTGCCGCTGTTCTACCTGCTGGAGAGCATGGGGCTGGTGGACTCGCTGGCCGGGCTGGTGCTGGTCTACGCGGCCGGGTCGGTCCCGTTCAACGTGTTCGTGCTGACCGCCTTCTTCCGGCAGCTCCCGCACGAGCTGGACGAGGCCGCGTCCCTGGACGGCGCCGGGCCGTTCGCGACCTTCTGGCACGTGATGCTGCCGCTGGTCCGGCCAGCGCTCGCGACGGTGGTGGTCTTCCAGTTCGTGCCGATCTGGAATGACTTCTTCTACCCCCTGGTCCTGATGCGGGACGAGAGCAAGCTGACCCTGCCGGTCGGCCTCACCCACTTCTTCGGCCAGTTCCAGAACGACTGGGGGACGCTCTTCGCCGGCCTGGTGATGACGACGATCCCCCTGGTCGTGCTCTTCGTGCTGGCCACGCGCCAGATCGTCGCCGGGCTGACCGCCGGCATGAACCGTTGAGGAAACAGTCTATGGATCTTGTGATGGCCTTCGCCGACGAGGCGCGCTCCCGGCTGGACCGGCTGGTGACCGGAGAGCTGCCCGCCATCAGGCGGGCGGGGGCGCTGATCGCCGCGGCCGTGCGCGCCGGCGGCGTCGTGCACGCGTACGGGACGGGGCACTCGGAGGCGGTGGCGCTGGAGGTGGCGGGCCGGGCGGGCGGTCTCATCCCGACCAACCGGCTCACCCTGCGCGACCCGGTGGTGCTGGGCTCGGCCGACCCCGGCGAGTTCGACCCGCTGGCCGAGCGCGACCCGCGCACCGCGCACCAGGTGCTGGCCCTGCACACGATCGAGAAGTCCGACGTCTTCGTCATCGCCTCCAACTCGGGCGGCAACGGCTCGACCGTGGAGATGGCCCGGCTGGTCAAGGAGCGCGGCCTGCCGCTGATCGCGATCACCTCCCTGGCCCACTCCGGCGCCATCACCTCGCGCCATCCGTCGGGGGAGCGGCTGTTCGAGCTGGCGGACATCGTGATCGACAACCTCGCCCCGTACGGCGACGCCGTCCTGCCGACCGAGCACGGCCCGGTCTGCGGCATCTCCTCGATCACCTCGGCGCTGGCCGTGCAGCTGATGGTCGCCGAGGCGATCGGCCTGCTCCAGGCCGATGGAACGATCCCGCCGGTCTACCTGTCGGCCAACATCCCCGGCGCCGACGCGCACAACGACGCCCTCGTGGCCCGCTACGCCGGGCGGATCAGGACCGGAGCGCTGTGAACCTGACGATCGCCGCCTTCTGGCCGCCGCCGCCCCACGAGACGACGGCCGCCCGCTACCGGGAGATCGCCGAGGCCGGCATCGACCTGGTCATCACCGGCAACTACCTCAACGACCGCGTCATCCTGCGACACGCGCTGGCCTGCGCCGAGGAGGCGGGGCTCGGCGTGCTGGTCGCCTCGGACCCGCGCGTGGACGTGCTCATGCGCGACCTGGACGTGGACCCCGCGCCGCTGATCGGCCGGGTGGTCGACGACTACCGCCCGTTCCGCTCCTTCCGCGGCGTCAGCCTCATGGACGAGCCGCACGCCGGGCAGTTCGCCAGGGTGGCGGCCGGGGTCGCCGCCGTGCGCGCGGCCGGCGCCTTCGCCTACGCCAACCTCCTCCCGAGCCACGCCACCGGCCCCTATGACGAGTACGTGGGGGAGTTCGCCAGGATCGTCCGCCCCGACGTGCTCTCCTTCGACCGCTACCCGTTCCTGGCCGACGGCTTCGACGAGGGCTACTTCGCCGATCTGGCGACCGTCCGCGAGCACGCGCGCCGGGCCGGGCTGCCCGCCTGGATGTACGTGCAGACGCTGGCCTACGACGGGCACCGCGAGCCGACGGCCGCCGAGCTGGCCTGGCAGGTCAACACCGCGCTCGCCTACGGTTACACCGGCATCCAGTACTTCACCTACTGGACGCCCGACCCGGCGCGCGGCGAGGGCTTCCAGCCGGCGCTCATCGGCGGGGACGGCGTGCCGACCGAGCGCCACGGCATGGTGCGCGACCTCAACACCCGCTGGCTGCGCCCGGTGGCGGCGGAGCTGTCCGGCTGGACGTCGGCCGACCACGACGGCGACGTCCTGGTGGGCCGCTACGGTGAGGGCCTGCGGTTCGTCTGCAACGCCCGCTACGACGAGCCGGCCGAGGTCACGCTCGACGGGATCACCGAGACCTTCGACCCGGCGACCGGCTCCTACGAGGCGTGCGGCACGGCCTTCACCCTCGCGCCCGGCGCGGCGAGGCTGGTCCGATGATGCTCTTCGCCGGCGTGGACGCCGGCGGCACCACCACCCGGGCCGCCCTCCACGCGGCGGACGGGACCAGGCTCGGCTACGGCACCGCCGGCCCCGGCAACCCGGCCGCGCACGGCGGCCCGGCCGCCGGGGCCGCGATCGAGCAGGCCCTGCGCCGCGCGCTCGACGGCCTGGACCCCTCGCTGGTGGCCGCCTCGGTGGCCGGGGTGGCGGGCGCGGACGGCGGCTTCGCCGAGGTGCTGCGGCGCGTCTGGACCGCCTGCGGCATCGCCTCCCCGCCCAGGCTGGTGGGTGACGTGGACGTCGCCTACGCGGCCGGCACCCCGGCGTCCTCGGGCACGTTGCTGCTGGCCGGGACGGGGGCGGCGGCCGCCCGCTTCTCCGGTCGCGCGGTGGCGGCCGTCGCCGACGGGCTCGGGTGGCTGCTCGGCGACGAGGGCGGAGGCTTCTGGATCGGCCGGGCCGGGGTGCGCGCGGCCGTCCGCGCGCTCGATCGCGGCCTGCCGTACGGGCCGCTGGTGGAGCTGGTCAGCGCGCACTTCGGCGTGACGGGGGAGCCGCGGCGGCGCGCCGACGCGATCGTGCGGCTCGCGCAGGCCGACCGGATGCTGGTGGGGGCCGCGGCGCCGCTCGTGGCCGAGGCGGCGGCGGCCGGGGACGAGCGCGCGGCGGAGATCGCCGGCGCGGCCGCGCGGCGGCTGGTGGCGACGGCGGGCCGGGTGCACGGCGAGGGCCCGATCGTGCTGGCGGGCGGGGTGCTGGCCGCCGACGGCCCGGTACGCGCGGCGGTCATGGAGCTGCTGGCCGGGCGGGAGGTGGTCACCGCGCGGGACGGCGCGGCGGGGGCGAGCTGGCTGGCCGCGCTCGACCGCCTGGGCGACCTCGGCGCGCACGCGCGCTTCACCACGGCTTGCCATTAATTTAATGACCGATTAACCTCATCTGGTCAAACAAATGAGGTGAGACGGATGGTCAAGGTAGGACGGCCACCGCAGGACCCCGCCCGGCAGCTGGAGCGGGCCCACCGGATCCTCGACGCCGCCGCCGAGCTGATCCTGCGCTGGGGCTACGGCAAGACCACGATCGACGATGTGGCCAAGCGCGCGGGCGTCGCCAAGGGCACCATCTACCTGCACTGGAAGACGCGCGACGAGCTCTTCGCCGCGTTGCTGCGCCGCGAGCGGGTGCTCATGCTGGCCGAGGTCCGCCGGGACGCGCCGGCCACGCTGGGCGAGCTGTACGGCGGCTACGCCCGCGCGCTGCTGCGCAGGCCGCTGCTCCAGGCACTCATGCGGGGCGATTCGGAGCTGCTGGGCAAGTTCACCCGCCAGAAGCAGCAGGCGGGCCGGTCGCCGACGATGGGCCCGCCCCTGGAGGCGTACGTGGCGGAGCTGGTCAAGCTGGGCGCGGTGCGCGCGGAGCCGGCCGAGCCCGCCATGGTGGCCAACGCCGTCCTGTACGGCTTCCTGTTCGTGCCGGACGGCCTGTCCCGGGAGGAGTCCGCCGAGCGGATCGCGTTCCTGGTGACCGACACCATCGACCGGGCCATGAGCACCGGCCGCCCCCTGCCCGGCGACGACGCCGACGCCGTCGCGCGGGCCACCCTCGACTTCCTCGCCGCCGCGCAGGAGATCGCCGAGCAGCGGCTGGCGGCCTCCATGGGTGGGCCGCAGCAGGCGCAAAGGAGCGTGTGACGTGAAGGCCGTACTCCCTCTCGACGACGCGGCGGCCGACCTCGCGACCGCCGGCGGCAAGGGCGCGTCGCTGGCCAGGCTCACCAGGGCGGGGCTGCCCGTTCCCGCCGGGTTCCACATCACGACCGCGGCCTACCGGGCGTTCGTGTCGGCCTTCCGCGACGAGCTCCCGCACGCGGAGGACCCGCGCGCGCTGTTCGCCGCGCACGACCTGCCCGCCGGGCTCGCCGCGGAGATCCGCCGCGCGTACGAGGCGCTCGGCGACGACGTGCCGGTGGCCGTGCGCTCGTCCGCCACCGCCGAGGACCTGCCGGACATGTCGTTCGCCGGCCAGCAGGACACCTATCTCAACGTCAGGGGCGACGCCCTGCTCGACGCGGTCAGACGCTGCTGGGCCTCGCTGTGGAACCCGCGCGCCATCGCCTACCGCGACCAGCACGGCGTCCCCCACGACGACGTGGCGCTGGCCGTGGTGGTCCAGGAGCTGGTGGACGCGGACGCGGCCGGCGTCATGTTCACCGCGAACCCCATCAGCGGCGCCCGTGACGAGACCGTCGTCAACGCCTCCTGGGGGCTCGGCGAGGCGGTCGTCGGCGGCCAGGTCACCCCTGACACGGTCGTCGTCTCCGGCGGCGCCGTGACGCGGGAGCAGGTGAGCGACAAGACGGTCATGACCGTCCGCACCCCCGACGGCACCCGCGAGCGGCCCGTCCCGGAAGAGCTGCGGCGCGCGGCCGTGCTCGACGCCGCGCAGGCCGTGGAGCTGGCCGCGATCGGCGCGCGCATCCAGAGCCTGTACGGCACGCCGATGGACGTCGAGTGGGCCAGGCGCGACGGGAGGTTCGCCATCGTCCAGGCCCGCCCGATCACCGGCCTCAAGCCGCAGGTCGAGGAGTGGAACGACAGCCTCAAGGGCGAATACCTGTGGACCGGCGGCAACCTGGGCGAGGCCATCCCCGACGTGATGACGCCCCTGACGTGGTCGTTCGTGCGGCTGTTCATCCACGAGGCCATGTCCGCCTCGGCCCTGCCCGGCTTCGACCTGGTCGGCAACATCGGCGGCCGCTTCTACATGAACCTGAGCGTCATCCACTCCATCGCCGGCGCCCTGGGCATGGGCGGCAGGCTGAGCGCGGTCGAGCAGGTCTTCGGCAAGCTGCCGCCGGGGCTCGCCGTCCCCATGGTGCCGGTGTCGCGCTGGGAGATCATCAAGCGGGTCCTGCCCATGGCGATCGGCATCCGGCGCCGCGTGCGTACCAACCTCAAGGGCATGCGCGCGTTCCTGGCCACCTCGCAGCGGCGTTGCGAGGAGCTGCGCGCCACGATCGCCGCCACCGGGTCGGGCCCCGAGCTGGCCGAGCTGTGGGAGCGCGAGATCAGGGCCCACCTGGTCACCTCCTGCCGCATGCTGGAGGCCGCCGGCCGCCAGGGCGGCGCCACCCTGGTCTGGACCCGCGACCGGCTGCGCAAGATGATGGGCGAGGTCGACGCCGAGGCCATGCTGACCGGCGTCAACACCGACGGCGAGCTGGCCAGCCTGGGGCCGGTGATGGGCCTGTCCAGGCTGGCGCGCGGGGAGATCACCAGGGACGAGTTCGCCCGCGCGTACGGGCATCGCGGCCCCCACGAGTTCGAGGTGTCGATCCCGCGGCCCGGCGAGGACGACGCCTGGATCGACGCCCAGCTCGCGGGCCTGCGCGATCTGCGGGCCGGCACCGAGGCGCTGCTCGCGCGGCAGCGGAAGGCCAGGGAGGAGGCGTGGGCGCGCTTCGCCGGGCGCTATCCGCGCCAGGAGGCCAGGATGCGCGCCCGGGTCCAGCGGTGGAACGCCGTCGTGCGGGACCGCGAGGCCACGCGCTCGGAGAACATGCGGGCGTTCTGGGTGCTGCGGGCCTTCGCCGTACGGGCCGGGGAGCTGTCGGGCCGGGGCGACGAGGTGTTCTTCCTCTCCCTGGACGAGCTGCTCGCCCTGCTGCGGGGCGAGTCCTCCGCGCTGGAGCGGGTGCCGGTGCGGCGGGCCACCTACGAGCGCTACGCCGCCCTGCCGCTCTACCCCGCGCTGATCGTCGGCCACTTCGACCCCGTGCGCTGGGCCGCCGACCCCGCCCGGCGGGCCGACGTCTACGACGCGCGCGGCACGGCCGTGCCGGTGAGCGACACCGTGAAGGGCTTCCCCGGCGCCCCCGGCATCGTCGAGGGCGTCGCCCGGGTGATCTCGGGGCCCGAGGAGGGCGACCGGCTCAAGCCGGGCGAGATCCTCGTCACGACGCTCACGAACGTGGGCTGGACCCCGATGTTCCCCCGCGCGGCGGCCGTGGTGACCGACATGGGCGCGCCGCTGTCGCACGCCTCGATCGTGGCGCGCGAGCTGGGCATCCCCGCCGTCGTCGGCACCGGCAACGCCACCATGCGCCTGCGCGACGGCGACCGGATCAGGGTGGACGGCGAGCGGGGCACGGTCGAGTTGCTGGCGTGAAAAGTCTCCGCCAAGTCGATCGCTTCGACGGGTGGCATGGGATGACCTTGGTGCCCATGATCGAATGGTGGACTCCAGAGGACGTTTACGAGCTCGAGGCGCGCTGCGCCCGATTCCGCATTGCCAAGCTGGCGCTCGACCGGGGCCCCACAGAAATGGACAGGGCAGAAATGGGCAGGGAGGATGAGGCCGATCCGGCGGCGTGACCTCGCCGAGCTGCCCCCGTCGCTCGTGGCCGAGGTGGAGCGCAGGCTGGGCGCCGTGCGCGGCTTCGAGGAGCGGCGGGGCGGCTTCTCGGACGGCGTGCTCGGCGTGGCCGCGCTCGCGGGCGGGGAGCGCGTGTTCGTCAAGGCCGTCCCGGCGGACGGCGGGGACGCGGACGCCTACCGGGAGGAGGCTGCGGTCAGCGCGGCGCTGCCTCCCGGGGTGCCCGCGCCGCGCCTGCTGTTCACGGACGAAAGGGACGGCTGGCTGCTGATCTGCTCCGAACTGGCGCCCGGGCGGCTGCCGCACGAGCCGTGGCGCCCCGAGGAGCTGGCGGCGGCGCTGGACCTGCTCACGGCCTGCGCCAGGGAGCTGACCCCGGCGCCGGTCGAGGGCCTCCCGACCGTCGCCGCGCGCATGAAGGGCCGCTGCGAGCTGTGGCAGGACCCGGGCGCCGCCCGCCTCGGCGCGTGGGAACGCGGCCACCTGGCCAGGCTGGCGGAGGTCGAGCGGGAATGGGAGTCGCTGGTCACCGGCGACACGATGCTCCACTTCGATCCGCGCTTCGACAACATCCTCATCGACGAGCGCGGCACGGCCCGGCTCGTGGACTGGGGGCGGGCCTGCGTCGGCCCGGACTGGGCGGACCTCGTCTGCCTGCTGCTGGAGTCCGAGCTCGGGGACCCCGACCTGGAGGAGGTCTTCGCCGGGCACCCGCTGGGGCGGCGGGCGGCGCCGGAGGGCGTGGACGCGCTGCTGGTGGCGCTCCTGGGCTACTGGACGCGTACGGCGGCGCTCCCCGGACCGGCGCACGCGCCGCACCTGCGGGAGCGGCGCGAGCACTCCCGCCGCGCCACCCTCGCCTGGCTCAGCGCCCGCTGGGCGTGAAAGGGCCCGCTGGACGTGAAAGGGCCCGCGGGGCGTGAAGGGGCCCGCCGGGAGGAGCGCGCTAGCCGCCGACGTGGATGCCGGGCCGCTTGTCGGGGTCGGGCTCGCTCTTGCGCAGGATCTCGCGTACGACCGGCGCCGTGTCGCCGCGGCCGAGGATGAGATAGCGGAACAGGTGCACCAGCGGCGAGCCCTCCGCCCACGCGAAGTAGCAGTGCGGCCGCACGCCCGCGGCGTCGCGGAGCGCGAGCAGGACGGCGGCGATGGCGTTGGGCGCGGCCGGGCTCTGCGCGCGCAGGATGCGGTACTTGTCCACCTCCACCCCGCGCACGTGGAGCGCGTCGCTGAAGTCGGACGGGTCGATGACGTCGATCTCCAGGAACAGGATGTCCGCCCGGCCCGGGACCGGGTTGACCCCGCGCTGCTCGGCCTCCTTCTCAGCGTACTCGGCCGCGTCACCCGCCTGGCGGCGGTTGGCGATGATGTTGAGGGCGCCGTCGTAGTCGAGCGAGTCGGCGATGAACCGCCGCGCCGCCTCGTCGAACTCGATCCGGTCGGCCCGCAGTTCGGTCGTCCGCGAGACGCGCGAGATCAGCGAGATGGCGATGATGCCCAGGATGAACAGCGCGGAGATGGCGATGCCGTCGGGCTTCTCCCGGATGTTCTCCACCAGCGCGTACACCAGCACCAGGGTGAGCACCGTGAAGCCGGCCGCGGCGGCCCGCTGGCGGCGGCGGATCGCCGAGATCGTCACCGCGACCGCGCCGGAGACCATCATGGCCAGGATGCCCGTGGCGTACGCGCCGGCCTGGGCGTCCACGTCGGCGTCGAAGGCGATGGTGAGCACCACGCAGATGCCCGTGTAGACCAGCACCACGGGCCGCACGGCGCGGCCCCAGTCGGGCGCCATGCCGTAGGAGGGCAGGTAGCGCGGCACGATGTTGATCAGGCCGGCCATCGCGGAGGCCCCGGCGAACCACAGGATGAGGATCGTGCTGATGTCGTAGACCGTGCCGAACATCTCGCCGAGCCGCTCGTGCGCCAGATAGGCCAGCGCCCTGCCGTTGGCCTCGCCGCCGGGCCGGAACTTCTCGGCCGGGATGAGCACCGTGGTCACGAAGCTGGTCGCGATCAGGTAGACGCTCATGATGAGCGCGGCGCAGGTGAGCAGCTTGCGCGTGTTGGCGACGCGGGACTCGAGCCGCTCCTCGGCGGTCTTGCCGGCGGCGGCCACCAGCGGCATCATGCTGACGCCCGTCTCGAACCCCGAAAGGCCCAGCACGAGCAGCGGGAAGGCGAGGACGGCCGGCCCGATGAGGCCGCCGAAGCCGCCCGTGCCGCTGGTCAGCGCGTCGGTCCAGCGGGAGAGCGCGTCCGGGGAGGTGAAGACCTCGCCCAGGCCGACGGCGACGACGACGGCGTTCAGCACGAGGAAGATCGCGACCAGCGGGATGGCCACGCCGACCGCCTCGCTGAACCCGAGCAGGAACACCCCGCCCAGCACCAGCAGCAGCACCACGGTCAGCAGGACCTCGTGGCCGTGCAGGAAGCTCGGGAAGAACGGGTTCTCCACGACGTGCACGGACGCGTCTGCCGCCGACAGCGTGATCGTGATGATCCACGACGTGGCCACGAACCCCAGCAGCACCAGCACGAACAGCTTGCCCCGCCAGAACGGCAGCAGCCGCTCCAGCATCGCCACGGAGCCCTGCCCGTGCGGGCTCTCCCGGGCCACCCGCCGGTACATCGGCAGCATGCCCAGCAGCGTCAGCGCCACGATGAGCAGCGTGGCCAGCGGCGATAAAGCGCCGGCCGCCAGGGCGGCGATGGCGGGCAGGTAGGCCAGCGTGGAGAAGTAGTCGACGCCGGTCAGGCACATGACCTTCCACCAGGCCTGCGGCTCGGCGTGCCCCTCGGTCGTCTCCGGGCCCGTCGGCTGCACGCGAAGCCGCAGCAGCCAGCGCGCCAGGCCGTTGGACGGGGGCGCTGGAGGGGTCGGGCTTTCGACGACCGCGGGGATCGCGCGCCCACCGGTACCGCTCACCGGATCTTCCTCTCTCGTGGAGAAACGCACCCCACCCTAGGGGGTCCGGTACGGTATCACGCGGCTGGTCCCGCGAATCCAGCCACCACACGCCGTGCGCAGGGTTCAGGCACCGTCCTTGTCGGAGTCGGCGGAGAAGACGATGGCCCCGAGGTAGCCGTCGTCCTCCTGGGTGATCTTCATGAGCATGCTGTCGTCGTAGAGCCCGGCCGCGTCGCAGTGCCAGATCTCCACGACCGCGTTGCCCAGCGGCTTGCACGTCTCGCTGTCCTGCACCTTGATGGCCACCCGCAGCCGCACGCCCTGCTTGTCCTCGCGGATGTCGCTGCGGATCTTGTCGGCGTCGAAGTAGTAGGGGCCCTGCGTCGTGGTGCCGGTCAGCTTGCAGGTGCCGGCCCCTTCGAACAGCGAGGTGAGGTCCGCGGCCGTGGTGGCGGCCGGCGTCACGCTCGCGCCCGTGGACGTCGTGACGGTCGCCGTGCCCTCGGCGCTCGAACAGGCCACCAGCAGGCTGCCGAGCCCGAGCGAGCTGATGCCGGCGAACAGCCGTCGCCGGCTGACGCGCTGACCTTCGTGATCGTGTCCCACTGTGGTGTCCTTGTCCGGGATGCGGTGATGTTCCGGACCTCACCGTAGGACGGGACCTCTTGGGACCTCCTTCACCGCGGATGAAGTTCTCATGAGTCGGGGACGGGGTCAGCCGCCGTTCCGATCGGAGTCGGCGGACAGGATGATCGTGCCCAGGTAGCCGTCGCCGTCCTGGATGACCTGCAGCATCATGCCGTCCCTGAAGATGTTGTCGGCGCTGTTGAAGGTGTCGCGCCCGGTGTGCGCCGCGTAGGGCGGCGTCGCCAGCACCTTGGCGTTGAGCGCGTCGTCGAACATGATCTGCGTGTTCAGCACGCGCCGGTCGCTGAAGTGGACCATGGTGTGGATGTGGACCGTGCGGCCGGGATACCAGCCCGGCCAGATGGTGGTGAACTCCACGATGCCGTCGCTGTTGGTGACCTGCGCGCCGCGCAGGTAGCGGGAGTCGTCCGAGGGCTTCATGTCGCTCATGAAGGCCACGTCGGTGAAGCCGCCCGGGGGAGGGCCGCTGGCGGCGTCGTCCTTCGACTCCTTCTCCGCCCCCGAGTAGACCCCCGCGGCGTCGCAGTGCCAGATCTCCACGACGGCGTTGCCCATGGCCGAGCACGTCTCGCTGTCCTGCACCCTGATGCCCATCCGCAGCCGCACGCCCGGCTTGTTCTCTCGGATGTCGCTGCGGATCTTGTCGGCGTCGAAGTAGTAGGGGCCCTGCGTCGCGCTCGGGGTCAGCTTGCACACGCGCGAGCCGGCGAGCAGCGAGGCGAGATCCCCGGTCGCTGCCCCCGCGCGGGCGCCGGGCGCCGACAGTACGGCGCCGAGCCCGAGCGAGCTGATGCCGGCGATCAGCCGCCGCCGGCTGACCCGCTGACCTTCGTGATCGTGTCCCACTGGAGTTCCTTCTGGCGTTCCTTCACTCAGACGAACCTCTCACGGGAGGGCGGCCTTTCAGCGGAGGCGCGGCCTGCGTCTGATGACATTTCAGTCGAAACCCTTTTCGGTGATATGAAACTGTAACCAGCGGCTCGCGAGCTGATCAGCGACGGTCGGGCCAGATAGGTCCAGTTGGAAGGCACTGCACACAGTTGCAGTGGCCGATTGACAGTCCCTGTCCGGCCGGTCTACTTTCCCGAAAACCTTTTAGGTTCACCGCTTCGATCCCTGTCCGTGATGTTAGCGCTAACAGAAGCAATCGCTAGATTGTAAGGGGCGAACACATGAGACGACGCTGGGCAGCGGCCCTCACCGCGGCACTCGTGCTCATCCTCGGCAACGCGACGCCCGCGTACGCGGGCGCGCCGATCACCACCGCGATCTACACGGCCGACCCGGCCGCGCTGGTCGTGGGCGACACCCTGTACCTCTACACAGGCCACGACGAGGCCCCGGCGGGCGGCACCAACTTCGTCATGCGCGACTGGCACGTCTTCACCTCGACCGACGCCACCAACTTCACCGACCAGGGCGCCAAGCTCTCGATCTCGAACTTCTCCTGGGCGGGCGCCGACGCCTGGGCGGGCGAGGTCGAGCGCGGCGCCGACGGCAAGTACTACTGGTACGTCCCCGTCAACGGCAACGGCGCCGGCTGGATGGACATCGGCGTGGCCGTCGGCGACACCCCGACCGGCCCGTTCCGCGACGCCAAGGGCGGCCCGCTGATCAGCGACAGCACCCCCAACTCCTCGCCCCTCAACATCGACCCCACCGTCTTCACCGACGACGACGGCCAGGTCTACATGTACTGGGGCTCCTACTACGGCCTGCGCGCGGCCAAGCTCAACGCCAACATGACCTCGCTCAACGGCTCGGTCGTCACCCCGAGCGGCGTGTCGAACTTCTGGGAGGCCCCCTGGATGTTCAAGCGCAACGGCGTCTACTACCTCGCCTACGCGGCCAACGACTCGGCCTGCTCCGCGCCGGGCTACGCCTGCATCAGGTATGCCACCGCCAGCAACCCGCTCGGGCCCTGGACGCACCGCGGCGTCGTGCTCGACCAGGTCAGCTCGACCACCAACCACCCGGCGATCATCGAGTACAAGGGCCAGTGGTACATGGTCTACCACAACGCCGCAGCCCCGGGCGGAGGCAACTTCCGCCGCTCGGTGACCATCGACAAGCTCTACTTCAACGCCGACGGCACCATGCAGAAGGTCGTCCAGACCTCCGGCGGCCCCACCACCCCGGGCAACCTGGCGACCGGCGCGACCCCGTACACCTCGTACGTCTCGCCCTGGGAGACGCTCGGGGCGATCAATGACGGCTACACCCCGGCGAACTCGGCCGACCACAGCCACGGCGCCTACGGCAACTGGGACCACCAGGGCACCGAGTGGATCGAGTACCGCTGGCCCACCGCCCAGAACGTCTCCAGGATCCAGACCTACTGGTTCGACGACGACCAGGGCATCGACCTGCCGGCC
Organism: Nonomuraea angiospora; assembly: GCF_014873145.1. NCBI lineage: Bacteria > Bacillati > Actinomycetota > Actinomycetes > Streptosporangiales > Streptosporangiaceae > Nonomuraea > Nonomuraea angiospora. Next base: position 10,516,262 of record NZ_JADBEK010000001.1, read on the forward strand.
TCCTGCCAGGTGCAGTACTGGAACGGCAGCGCCTACGTCAACGTGCCCGGCCAGTCGTCCTGCGGCGTGGCGGGCAACACGTTCAACACCACGACGTTCACCTCGGTCAACACCACCCGGTTGCGGCTGAACATCACCTCCAAGTCCGGCTTCTCGACCGGTGTGCTCGAATGGAGGGCCTTCTCATGAGGCGCGCCCTGTTAGCCCTGCTGCTCGTGGTCGGAATGCTCGTCGCCGGTGCTCCGGCGCACGCGGACCAGACCATCGGCTACCCGACCTTCAGCGGCCCGGCCGTCCCCGCCCCGCCGGGGTCGTACACGCCCGGCAACACGATGCAGGCCATCTACGACGCCGAGAGCTCCGGCACCGACTTCTGGATGGACCGGCTGCTGTCCCGCTCGGGCAACGACCCGGCCGGCACGTGGCTCATGACGCGCGGCCGGGCGCTGTTCATGAAGACCCACACGCCCGGCACGCTCGGCTTCGCCGGGCAGGTGGCGTACTGGGAGAGCATCAACAACAACAACGCCTTCACCGTCGCCGTCACCCCCGGCACCTTCACCGAGCAGGTGAACTCGCGCTGGCAGGCGCCCAGCTACTGGAAGAGCCGGCACACCAGCGGCTCGATCACGATCGACCAGACGAAGTTCATCACCGACAACAACGTGGCCGTGGCCAACCTGGCCATCACCAACGGCGGCTCCGCCTCGACGACGCTGCAACTGCGGGCCACCTCCCCGTACGCCACCAGCGGCAGCGGCAGCGAGCTGACCGGCCAGGTGAACGCCTACAACAACCTCACCACCATCTACCCGAGGCTGACCGGTGACGGGTTCACCGTCTCCAGCGGCGGGCTGAACAGGTCCGTCACGATCGCCCCCGGGGCGACGACGACCGTCAAGGTCGTCATGGGCTTCGTCACCAACGAGATCCCGGCCTCCCGCACCGACTACGACGCCTACGCCGGCTACACGCCCGCCACCGCGTTCGCCACGCACGTGCGCGCCTACAACAAGTGGTGGGCCGACAACATCCCCTACATCGACGTGCCCGAGCCCGGCATCAAGAAGAACATCTACTACCGCTGGTGGCTGATGCGCTTCAACCACCTGGACGCGGACATCCCCGGGCAGACCTTCCAGTTCCCGACCTCCGTCGAGGGCGCGCTGGGCTACAACAACGCGATCGCGCTGACCCAGCCCATGCACATCGACGACCTCAAGTACCTGCGTAACCCGATCTACTCGTACGGCGACTGGCTGAGCGTCGGGCAGATCTCCAAGAACGGCCGCTTCCTGGACAACCCCGGCGACCCGGAGAACTGGTCGAACAGCTACACGCAGTACATCGCCGAGGCGGCCTGGAAGAGCTACCAGATCCACGGCGGCCAGCCCGCCATCGCCGCGAACCTGGCCCGCTACGCCGAGCAGGACGTCAAGGGCCAGCTCTCCTACTACGACCACGACAACAACAAGCTCATCGAGTACGACTGGGGCGCCCTGACCGGCAACGACGCCGACGCCGTGTCCTTCCACTGGAAGCCGGGCAACATGGACCGCGCCGAGGCCGCCTACCAGTACAGCGGGGCGCTGGCCGCCGCGCAGGCGTACGAGGCGACCGGCAACACGGCCAAGGCCAACGAGATGCGCACGCTGGCCACGCAGATCCAGAACGCCATCGTCAACGTGCTGTGGAACCCGAACCGGCAGCTCTTCGAGCACCGGCTGAAGTCCACCAACGAATGGGTGCCGTGGAAGGAGATCAACAACTACTACCCGTTCGCCGTCGGCGCGATCCCCAACACCTCCACCTACAAGCAGGCCCTGCGCCTGTTCGACGACCCGGCGCAGTATCCGATCTTCCCCTTCTACACCGCCAACCAGGCCGACAAGGCGGCCTCGGGCACCGGCAGCAACAACTTCTCCACGATCAACTCCACGGTGCAGTTCCGCCTGCTCTCCTCGGTGCTGCGGAACTACTCCAACGAGTGGATCGACGCGACCTGGTACAAGAAGCTGCTCTACTGGAACGCCTGGGCGCAGTACATCAACGGCAACACCCAGTGGCCGGACGCCAACGAGTTCTGGGCCGACTGGAACGGCTCGTCCATCACGTACCGCTCGTGGATCCACCACAACATCCTGGGCAGCAGCAACTGGACCGTGATCGAGGACGTCGCCGGCCTGCGCCCGCGCAACGACGCCAAGGTGGAGCTCTCGCCGATCAACATCGGCTGGAGCCACTTCACCGTCAACAACCTGCGCTACCGCAACGCCGACCTGACCATCGTCTGGGACGACCCGTCCGACGGCGTCGTGCGCTACCCCGGCGTCCCCGAGGGCTACTCGATCTACATCAACGGCAACCGGGCGGCCACGGTGTCGTCGCTGGTGCCGTTCACGTGGGACCCGGCCACCGGTGACGTCACCACCAGCGGGTCCGTCACCTACCACGTGGCCGTGCCCGGGCTGCAGGCGCCCGCGCAGGTCACCCAGAACAGCGCCCGCATGGTCGACATGCTGGCCAAGGCCGGCGTCGACCTGACCGCCAACCTCACCAACCTCGCCGCCGGCGCCACCGCCACGGCCTCCACCACCGCCTCGGGCAGCACCACCGCGGGCGCGGTGGACGGCTTCCCGATCAACGAGCCGTTCTGGGGTGGCACGACCGCCGGGCAGGACTGGTACGAGCTGAACTTCGGCTCCGCCAAGACGGTCAACGAGGTGCGGCTCTACTTCAAGGACAGCCGCCCGGCCAGCGCCACCTACCGGGCGCCGGCGTCGTACGACATCCAGTACTACAACGGCAGCGCCTGGGTGAGCGTGCCCGGCCAGGCCAAGACGCCGTCCGCGCCGCGGGCCAACTACAACGTGGTGCAGTTCTCCGCGGTCAGCACGCAGCGCCTGCGGGTGCTGGCCACGGCCGCCTCCGGGGCCAGGACCGGCCTCACCGAGATCAAGGTCTTCAACCGGGGCGGGACGCAGCAGCCGAACCCCACCAACCTGGCGTCGTCGGCCACGCCGTCGGCGTCGAACACCTCGTCGTGGGAGAGCGTGGCCGCGGTCAACGACGGGATCGACCCGCCGTCGTCCAACGACACCGTCAACCCGCGCTGGGGCTGCTGGCCGGAGACCGGGCAGCAGTGGGTGGACCTGACCTGGGGCTCGGCCCAGAACCTGAACCGCGCCGAGGTGTACTTCTTCGATGACGACGAGGGGATCGACATGCCCGCGTCGTGGAAGCTGCAGTACTGGAACGGCAGCGCGTACGTGGACGTGCCGGGCGCGTCGGCGTACACGCTGACCAAGAACGCCTACAACAGCGTCACCTTCAACGCCACGAGCACGACCCGCCTGCGGGTGCTGCTCACCGGCAACGGCAGCAATTCGGTCGGCCTCCTGGAGGTCAAGGCCTACGGTCCGTGACGCCGCGTGGGGGCGCGCCTCGGCGCGCCCCCACCCTTTCAGCGCTGCGCGGCCGGGCGGATGACCATCTCGTTCACGTCCACCTCCGTCGGCCGGCCGATCGCGTACGCGATGGCGTCGGCGATGGCCTCCGGCGGGATCGAAGCCGCCCGGTACACGCGCATCGCCTCCCGCGCCCCCGGCTCGGTGATCGTGTCGGCCAGCTCCGACTCCACGACGCCCGGGGAGATCGTGGTGACCCGGATGCTCGGGTCCAGCTCCTGGCGCAGCCCCTCGGTGATCGCCCAGGCGGCGTACTTGGTGGCGCAGTAGACCGCGGCCGTCGGCACCACCCCGTGCGCGCCGATCGAGGCGACGGTGACGAAGTGGCCGCCGCCCTGCCGCTGGAAGTGGGGCAGCGTCGCGGCGATGCCGTGCAGCAGGCCGCGCACGTTCACGTCGATCATCCGCTCCCACTCGTCCACCAGGAGCGAGTCCAGCCGGGACAGCGGCATCACGCCCGCGTTGCTGACGAGCACGTCCACCCGGCCGTGCCGCTTCGCGGCCGTGTCGGCGAACCTCGTGACGTCCTCGCGGTCCGTCACGTCGAGGCGGCACACCTCCACGCTGCCGCCCTCGTTCCTGATGCTCTCGGCGACGGCGGCCAGCCGGTCCTCGCGGCGGGCGCCGATGACCAGGTGGTGGCCCTCGCGGGCGAGGCGCAGCGCGGTGGCCTGCCCGATGCCGCTGCTGGCCCCGGTGACCAGGACGATCTTCTTCATGGTGTGACTCCAGGTAGATGGGCATGGCGAAATGGCGCCCCGGCGGGGCGCGGTCAGCGAAGGGTGGTTCAGCCGGCGGTCAGGGAGCCCAGCAGGGACAGCGCCTCTTCCGACGGGCTGCCCGGGTCGGCCTGGTAGACGACGAGCTGCTGCCCGGGAGCGCTGTTCACGGTCAGCGACTCGTAGTGCAGGGTCAGCTCGCCCACCAACGGGTGGCGGAAGCGCTTGGTCTCGTGGGTCTTCTGGCGGATGTCGTGACGGGCCCACAGCCTGCGGAAGGGCTCGCTCTTGACCGACAGCTCGCCGACCACCTCAATCAGCAGCGGGTCGTCCGGGTCGGCGCCCGCGCCGGCCCGCAGCCCGGCGACCGTGTTGACCGCCACCCGGTCCCAGTCGGGGTAGAACTCCCGCGCGTCCGGGTCGAGGAACACCAGCCGGACCAGGTCCCCGCTGTAGGCGTGGCCGTCGAACAGGGCCCTGCCGAGCAGGTTGGCGGCCAGCACGTCGAGGCGGCGGCCCAGGACCACCGCGGGCGTGTGCGGCCAGCCCTCCATCATGCGCAGCAGGTTGGGGCTGACCCGCTCCCGCCTGGCGGACGCCCGCCTGCGCCGGACCGGGCGGGCCAGCCGGTGCAGGTGCGCGACCGCGTCCTCCTCCAGGGCCAGCGCGTGGGCGAGCGCGTCGACCACCTGGGCGGAGGGGTGGCGCTCGCGGCCCTGCTCCAGTCGTACGTAGTAGTCGGTGCTCACGCCCGCGAGCCGGGCGACCTCCTCCCGGCGCAGCCCCGCCACGCGGCGCCGGGCCGTGACCGGCACGCCGGCCTCCTCCGGTTGGAGCAGCTCGCGGCGGGCCCGCAGGAACTGGCCGAGTGGGTTCTCCCTGTCCATGTCTTCGAGGCTAGGCCAAGCGCAGGGGTGTCACAGGGGCTGAAGGTGGCCGCGCCGCTCCCACCTTCGGCCCCTCGTCTGATCGGGCCGCTCAGTGCAGGCGGCCCGCTCCGGCCCTCGCCGGGACGAGGGCGCGCAGCGCCTGCGGCGGGTGGACGCGGGTGAACAGCGCCGGGGTCCAGCCGGCGTCCGGCCCGACGGCCGTGCCGTGCGCGGCGTTGTAGGCGGCCACCACGTCGGCCGGGGCGCCGTCCACCAGGTTGCCCTTCGCGGTGATCGCGGTGCCGTTGAACACCGACAGGACCTTGTCCGCCGCGATGCCGTCGAAGGCGTTGTTCTCGGCGTAGACCTTGGAGCCGAAGCCCACGCCGATGCTGTAGCCGTGGCCGTCGCCGCCCGTGTAGTAGTTGTTGTAGACGTGCACCTGGCCGAAGCGCACCCTGGGCGCGCGCTGGCCGAGGCCCTCGAAGTAGTTGTGGTGCAGGGTGACCTTGAGCTTGTCCTCCTCGCCGTACCGCGTGGGGTTGTCGGTGTTGCCGATCAGGGTCACCTTGTCGTGGTCGCTGAGGTGGTTCCAGGAGAGCGTCACGTACGTGGAGGCGCGGACCACGTCCAGCAGGCCGTCGTGGACCTGGTACGGGCGGCCGAAGTAGCGCGGCTGGCCGGAGTCCGGGTTGTCGCCGTCATTGAGCGTGTTGTGGTCGAGCCAGACGTGCGTGGACCCGGAGACCTCGACGTTGTCGAAGGAGGCGTTCCAGTTGCCGTCGGCGCCGTCGGTCGGGTCCCACTGCGGGAAGCAGTCGGAGGTGTCGGTGATGGTGAGGTTGCGGACGATGACGTTGTCGGCGTTGCTGACGCGCACGCCGAAGCTCTTCAGCGCCGCGTCCGCGCCGAGGCCCATGAGGGTGACGTTGGAGCCGACGGTGACCGTGACGTGCTCGGCCATCTTCGCGTACGACGCCTTGCGGGCCTCCTCCAGCGGACCTGACGGGACGCCGGCCCGGCCCCAGACGGCCGGGTCGTAGGCGGCCAGGTAGGCGGGCAGACTGTAGCCGTTGACGGCGTAGTCCTCGCAGGTCAGCGGGGTGCCGTCGGTGCCGGTGTCGGCGTCTATGGCGCCCTTCACGTACACGATCCTGGGGGTGTTGTCGGCCGGGTCGCCGAGCGCCGCGACCAGCTCGGCCCTGGTCTTGACCACGTGGACGTCCTCGGGGCGGGCGGCCGAGCCGCCGGTGGTGCCGGTGCCGGCCGCCGCCCAGCCGTCGTCGCGGGGGAGCACCTCGCGGCCGGGCTCGCGCGGGACGGGGCGGTGGCGGCGGATGGGGTTCCAGCCGTCGGCGCCGGCCAGGTACCGCTCCGGGGTGAAGGCGGCGGCCTGGCCCGGGGCGAGCTGCGGCCGGTCGCCGTTGACGGTCGCGCCGGGGCCGTGGTTGCGGTACTCGGACAGGCGCGCGTCCCGCCAGCTCAGGCCGGACATGTCGGTCCAGGGGGCGTCCTTGACCTGCTGGCCCAGCCACGACTCGCGCACCAGCACCTGGCCCCTGGCCGTGGCGGAGCCGCCGGCCGGCCACGGGCGGCCCAGGTGGAAGGTGCGGGCGGGCGCGTCGCTGGTGAGGTGGCTGCGGTAGATCAGGAACCCGTACGGGTTGCTCAGCTCGGTGCTGGCGGCCGTGACGTAGCCGTTGTTGTCCGCGCTGCCGCGCGTCCTGCCCTTGATCAGGCAGTGGTCGAAGACGGCGGTGGCGCGGCCGAAGATGAAGTCGACGTCGCCCTCGACGTAGCAGTCGGTGAAGTACTGCCTGGCGACCGTCGTGGCCGAGGCGGTGTTGGCGTACAGGGTGTCCTGGTTGCCGATGAAGCGCACGTTGTCGTACACCTGCCGGTCGCCCGTCGTCCGCACGGCCACCGCCTGGCTGTAGCCGTGGGCGGCCTCGTCGTAGGCGTTCTCGAAGGTGAGGTTGCGGGCGGTGAAGTCGGGGGCGCTGATCGTGTACGAGGCGCTGCCGGAGGTGCCGTACGGTCCCGAGCCGTCCGGCTTCTGCGTGGCCGCCGAGGCGTCGAACGTGAGCACCACCTCATGCGGGTCCCGCGTGGCGCCGACCAGGGAGATGTGCGGTTTGTCGGCCGGGATCACCACCTGCTGCCGGTAGGTGCCCTTGCGGACCAGGATGGTGACCGGGCGGGCGTTGCCGGCGGGGACGGCGTCGACCGCGGCCTGCACGGTCGTGTGGTCGCCCGTGCCGTCGGCCGCGACCACGATGGTGGCGGGCGCCGGGGCCGTTGTCACAGGGGGCAGGGCGAGCAAGGGGAGGAGCAACAGCAATCGCATGGGGCGACCTCGCCGAGGATGCGGCAATCGGTTGCATGAAACGCTGACTCAGCCGCCTCACTCCGTCAATCCCCTGCAGTGAAACTGCACCGCGCTGCAACAAGCGATTGCAAGATTATGAGTGATCTTGACCATCGGAGCGCGCCGCATCTACAGTCCGCCTGATATTTATCGGCGTTTCGCTGAAACTTTCATCGGGAGCATCGTGCGCACCCTTCGAGCCCTGGTGGCCGCCGCCCTGTTATGTCTCGTGCCCGCGCTCTCCGCGCACGCGGCGGCCCGCCTCACGTACGACCTCACGTACGACTTCGAGGACGGCACCACCCAGGGATGGGGGCCACGCGGCGGCGGCGTCTCTGTCACCGTGACGCCGGAGGCCGCCCACGGGGGCACGAGCGGCCTCCTGACCACCGGCCGGACCGCCACGTGGCACGGCGCGTCCATCGTGGCGCCGTTCGTCCGGGGCGTCGGCTACACCGTGACCGCGTACGCGCGGCTGGTGAGCGGGCAGCCGGCCGCCACGATCGCGCTGACCGTCCAGCGCACCCCGACCGGGGGCAGCACCACGTACGAGCGGGTCGCGGCGGCGACCGTGACCGACGGCGGGTGGACGCGGCTTTCGGGGAACTACCTGTTCACCGCCGAGTCCTCCGACGTGCAGCTCTACGCCGAGAGCTCCGACGCCACCGGCCAGTTCTACCTGGACGACATCGTCGTCACCCCGCTGGGCGACCCCACGCGCGAGCCCGTCAGCAGCGACTTCGAGGACGGCACCGCGCAGGACTGGGCGCCCAGGGCCGCCGCCGCCCTCCAGTCCAGCGCGGAGGCCGCCCACGCCGGCAGCCGCTCGCTGGCCGTGAGCGGCCGCTCGGCCTCCTGGGACGGCCCCGCGCTCAACGTGCTCGGCCGGATGGCCAAGGGCGACAAATACGCCCTGTCGGTGTGGGTGCGGCTCGGACCGGAGGCCACGGCGGGCCGGCTCGGACTGTCGATCGAGCGCAGGACCGGCGGCACCCCCAGCTACGAGCGCGTCGCCTCGCCGAAGGACGTGCCGGCGGGGGAGTGGGTGCAGCTGTCGGGCACGTACACGCTCGCGTACGACGTCGACTTCCTCAGCGTCTACGTCGAGTCCGACACCGGCACGTTCCCCTTCTACCTGGACGACTTCTCCATGAAGTACCTCCAGCCCAAGCCGATCCAGACCGACATCCCCGCGCTCAAGGACAAGGTGCCGTTCGTCATGGGCTCGGCGCTCACCAGGCCCGACGCGCTCGGCGTCCACGGCGAGCTGCTGGCCAGGCACTTCAGCGGCGTCACCCCCGGCAACGAGCTCAAATGGGACGCCACCGAGCCCCGTGAGGGCGAGTTCACCTTCGCCGACGGCGACTTCCTGGTGGACTTCGCCACCCGGCACGGCATGACCATCCGCGGCCACACGCTCGCCTGGCACAGCCAGACCCCCGACTGGGTCTTCCAGAACGCCGACAAGGAGACGTTGCTCAAACGCCTGGAGACGCACGTGCGCACGCTCGTGACCAGGTACAAGGGCAAGATCGCGGCCTGGGACGTGGTCAACGAGGTCGTGGACGAGAACCAGCCCGACGGCCTGCGCCGCTCCCAGTGGTACGAGATCGCCGGCCTCGACTTCATCCGCACCGCCTTCCGCGTCGCCCACGAGGCCGACCCGGCCGCCAAGCTCTTCATCAACGACTACAACACCGAGTTCCCGCGCAAGCGCGAGGCCCTGTACGCGCTGGTCAAGCGGCTCAAGGCGGAAGGGGTGCCGATCGACGGCGTGGGCCACCAGCTCCACCTGAACATCGAGCACCCGCCCGCCTCCTCCGTCGAGGCCACGATCGAGCGCTTCGCCACGCTGGGGGTGGACCAGCAGATCACCGAGCTGGACGTCAGCGTCTACACGGACTTCGTGTCGTCGTACGACACGATCCCGCCCGAACTGCTCGCCCAGCAGGGCCACCGCTACAAGGAGCTGTTCGACGTCTTCCGGCGTCAGGCCGCCGACCTCAGCTCCGTGACCGTCTGGGGCGAGTCCGACGACGTGAGCTGGCTGCGCTCGTGGCCGATCCCGCGGCTGAACGCGCCGCTGCTGTTCGACGACGACCTCCAGGCCAAGCCCGCCTACTGGGGCGTCGTGGACCCGTCGCGGCTGCCCCCGCCGCAGCGCCGGCTGGAGGCGCCCGCCGGGACGCCCAAGGTGGACGGCAAGCGGGACCTCGAATGGGACCTGCTGCCGGACTCGCCGGTCGCGCGGGTGGGCGAGGTGTCGGCCGGGTTCCAGGCGCGCTCGTCGGGCAAGGGGCTGTACGTGCTCGCCGAGGTCACCGACCCGACGGCGGGCAAGGACGACCGGGTGACGTTCACCGTCGACGGCACCCCGTACGTGGTCAAACGAACCGGCACCTCGTACGGCGTCGAGCAGACTGACGATCCGCACGCCGCCGTCAAGGGGACCGGCGGCCCCAAGGCGGCGGTGCGGCCGACCCCGACCGGCTACCGCGTCGAGGCCCTGATCCCGGCCGCCACCGACGCGGACGCGACCGCAAGCGCCTTCACGGCCGTCACGGGCGCCGACGCGGACGTGACCGCAAGTCGTTCCACGGCCGTCACGGGCACCGACGTGGAGGTGACCGTGAGCGACTCCGCCGGCGCGAGCACCTCCTGGACGGGACAGGTGACCGCCGCGCCCGCGATCAAGCTCACCGCCGCCGCCCACCGCACGCCCGTCCTCGACGGCGCCGTGGACCGGGCCTGGTCGGCCGCGCCGGAGATCCGTACCGCGACCTGGATCCAGGGCACGTCCGGCGCGACCGCCAGGGTCCGCTCGCTGTGGAGCGGGTCCACCCTGTACGTCCTCGCCCAGGTCACCGACCCGACACTGAGCGAGCAGTCCCCGAACCCGTGGGAGCAGGACTCCGTCGAGATCTTCGTGGACCCGGGCAACGGCAAGACCAAGGGCTACGAGGACGACGACGGCCAGTACCGGATCAGCTTCTCGGGCCGGATCACGGTCGGCGGGACGTTCGACGCGGGCGGGGTGAAGGACCACGTGAAGGCGGTGACCAGAAGGGTGCCCGGCGGATACGTCGTAGAGGCGGCCATCGAGCTGCCCACGATCACCCTCGCCCCGGGCACGCTCCTGGGCTTCGACACCCAGGTCAACGACGCCACCGGCACCACCCGTACCAGCGCCGTGACCTGGAACGACAACACCGGCCGAACCTACCTGGACACCAGCCACTGGGGCGTCCTCCGGCTCACCCAGGGGTAGGCGGGCCCGGAGCCACCCACCCGTTGCCCGGTTACGGGGTGGGCCTGCCGACACCCACCCCAGACCGGGATGCCTTTGAACCGCGTCGCCGTGCCGCTCACCGCCGCGCTTCAGGGCCTCACCGCACTGGCGTTGGGCGGCGCGATGTCCGCCGAGCAACTCGAGGAGAGCCTGGACGAGACGATCGCGTTCATTCTGCGCGGCCACGCGCCTTGAGCCGCTGACCGAGCACACCCTGCCCGGCGGTGGTGATGCCCGGCGACGGGCGACGCGCTCGCGACCCGTTCCGAACGCCCGGTGGGAACTGTGAAAGGCCCACCGGATAAAGACGGTCGTGACAACCACTTCAGAACGGGAGCTCGTCTTGACGGACCCTCCATCTCCCGGCGGCGGCCATCAGCCATCGGTACGCGGCCGAGCGGCGCTGGTGGACTGCCGGGACGACTCCTCCATCATCGAAGCCTCGCTGCGCACACCGGAGTGCTTCGCGGTGCTCTTCGATCGGCATGCCGCCGTGCTGCACCGCTACGCCGTGCGGCGTCTTGGACCCGAACATGCCGAGGACGTGGTGGCCGAGGCGTTCACCAGGGCCTTCGAGACGCGCGACCGGTACGAATTCGCGCGCACGGAGGCGTTGCCCTGGTTGTACGGCATCACCACGAACGTCATCGGCCTGCACCGGCGTGCCGAAGTGCGGGGTTACCGGGCCATGGCCCGTACGGGTGAGGACCCGGTGGTCGCCGCGTTCGACGAGCGGGTGGCCGCCCGGGTCTCCGCGTCGGCCACCCGGCAAAGCCTGGCCGCCGCGCTGGCGAAACTCGGCCGCGGCGAGCGGGACGTGCTGCTGCTGATCGCCTGGGGCGATCTGACGTACGAGGAGACGGCCCAGGCGCTGCGGGTGCCCATCGGCACGGTCCGATCACGCCTGTCACGCGCCCGGCGCAAGGTCGCGCACGCTCTGGGCGGCGCCAATCCGGCTGAGACGAGAGAAGAAGACCATGAACGACCTTGAGCTGATCAAGCGCCTGCGCTCGGAGGTGCCGGAAACCGGCCCGGACGCCTTGACCGGCGCGCGGGAGCGGCTGCTGGCCGTGACAGCCCGCCCGGCGGCTCCCCGGCGGTCCCGGCGGCCTTTGACCATGCGGGTCACAGGCCTTGCCGCTGCCTCTGCCGCGGCCGCGCTCGCGGCGGCCGTCGCCGTCGTGATCGGCCCCGGCCAGACCGCCGTGCCCGTCAAGCCACTGCCCTACGCCCGTAACGTTCTGCCACTGACCTCTGCCAAGAACATCCTGCTCGTGGCCGCCGACAACGCGGAGCAGGAACCACAAGCTTCCGGAACCTACTGGCACATCAGACAGGAGAGCGAGAACGGCCGGCTCCGGGGAGAGAGCTGGACCACCCGCGATGGGCGGCGGTGGAGCAGGGGCATGCCGGGCCGCGGCGAGGGCGTGGTGGAGGAGCCCTCGGCGTCGTTCTGGCTGGGACTCGGGCGCGGCGGCGAAGTCGGCTTCCAGGACCTCCAGGAGTTGCCGACCGACCCTGAGACGTTGAAGCGGCGGGTCGTCGAGATGCGGACGGAGACCGTCGGCGAGCTGGACATCGCCTTCCTTCCGCTGGTCTCGCTGATCGCGGAGTTGCCCGCGCCCGCGGAGGTCCGTGCGGCGGCGTTCCGCGCGCTCGCCTCACTGCCGAACGTCCAGCGGCTGGGCGCGGTCGAGGGTGGGGAGGAGCTGATGATCCCCGATGGGACCTGGGAGATCAAGTTGGTCGTCGATCCCCAGACTTCCCGGGTGATCCGTACCAATCTGCTGCCCACCAGCGACGGCGGGCTGGCCGGTGCGAACAGCGGGTTCATCAAGCTGACCACCGGTTGGACGGACGAGCTTCCCCGGTAAGGGTCCTTTCCTTCGTACACGAGGTAGATCATGACTTTAGGCAAGTCGCTCCTCGCCGCTCTGCTGGCGGGGACGATCGGTGTCACACCGACACAGGCACCGGCATCACAGACCCCATCTCGGCAGGTGAACGGGATCACCCTGATCACCGGTGACCGGGTGGTGGTCGCCGGTCAGGGGCATCGCGTGGAGCCGGGGCCCGGCAGGCAGGTCGGCTTCTCCAGTCAGGTGCGCGGGGGCCACCTGTATGTGATCCCGTCCGATGCCGCGCCGTTGCTCGCCCAGGGCGTGCTGGACCGGCGGCTGTTCGACGTCACCCAACTCCTGGCCTGGCGGTACGGCGATGCCGACACCCCCGACATCCCCGTCATCGAACAGGGCATCACCACGTCACTGGGCTCGTCGCAGGTGCGGAAACTGTCCAGTCTCGGCATGAGCGCGGCACGTGTGTCCAAGGCGAACGCCGCGCAGACCTGGCGGACCCTCACGGGAGCTCGCGCTCTGGTGGCGGGTCGTACCAAGTTGTGGCTGGACGGCCGCAGGCCGTTCCTGCTGGACGACAGCGTCAAGCAGATCGGCGCACCGCAGGCGTGGGAGCAGGGGCTGACGGGCAAGGGCGTCACGGTCGCGGTCCTGGACACCGGCTACGACCCCGAGCATCCCGACCTCAAAGACGCGGTGATGCAGGAACGAAACTTCAGCGACGAACCAGACATGCGCGACAACGTCGGCCACGGCACCCACGTCGCCTCGATCGTGGCCGGCAGAGGCGAGAAGTACCGGGGCGTCGCGCCGGAGGCGAGCCTGGCCATCGGGAAAGTGGGCGGGCCCGAGGGCCCGACCGACTCGGCCGCCCTTGCCGGTATGGAGTGGGCCGCCGTCGAGGTCAAGGCCAAGATCGTCAACATGTCCTTCGGCAACTCCGACCTTCCGGAGCTGGACCCGCTGGAGCAGGCGGTCAACACCCTGTCGGAGCGGACCGGCACGCTGTTCGTCGCGGGAGCGGGGAACGGTGGCCCATTGCCATCGTTGATCTCCCCAGCCAGCGCCGACGCGGCCCTGGCCGTGGGCGCTGTGGACAAGCAGGACCAGCTGGCGAACTTCTCCAGCCCAGGGCCGCGGCTGAACGACCACGCGATCAAACCCGAGCTGACCGCGCCGGGTAAGGACATCACGGCCGCCGCTCCAGGAGGCGGCTACCAGGAAATGAGCGGTACGTCGATGTCCACGCCGCACGTGGCCGGGGCGGCGGCGATCCTGGCCCAGCGCCACCCGGACTGGACGGGCGCGCGGCTCAAGGCCGCCCTGATCGGCAGCGCCGCTCCCGCTCAGCGCGCGACCCTCTATCAGCAGGGCGCCGGGATGGTCGACCTGGTGCGCGGGTTGCGGCAGCAGGTCGTGGCCGAGCAGGGCAGTCTGTGGGCGGTCTTCCCCTACAACGGCCCCGGCGAGCGGTCGGCGACCAAGACGATCACCTACGCCAACACAGGTGACAGCCCCGTCACGCTCGACCTGTCGCACGACAGCCAGGTGCTCAAGCTGTCGGCGGAGCACGTCACGGTCCCGGCCGCGGGCAAGGCGTCGGTCACGCTCACCATCGACGCCGGCGGGAAGGCCCCGGGCGACTACCCGGGAACGGTCACCGCCAGGTCGGGCGACACGGTGATCCGCACGCTGGCCGGCGCCTACGTCGAGCCCGAGTCTTACGACGTCACCATCACCGTCCTCGACGCTCAGGGCCGCCCGGCCGATCCCCGTGAGAGCCAGGTCTACAACGCCAGGACCGGGGCCGTCCACCTCCCGGTTTTCCGGGACGGTGTGGCCACCGTCCGGCTGCCCGAGGGTGACTGGAATGTTTTCACCGAAGTCGGTCTCCCCAAGTTGGCCTCCGCGGTCGCCGACGTCCCGGTGACGATCGACGGCGGCGACCGTCAGCTGACGGTGGACATGCGGCAGAGCAAGCCGGTCACGTTCACACTCGATGACCCGGGCGCCGAAAATCAGCCCGGTTCCGGTTTCGGGCTGTCCCATGGCCAGTGGAACTTCGGCATGACGTGGTCGGGGTCGAGGGTGACCGCGCTCCACGTCGTTCCCAGCCGCCAACCGGGTCTGACCTACACCGCGGAGACCACGTGGGTCAATGAGGACGTGTCTCCGGGGCCTGTCGTCTACAGCCTTGTCGACCGTCGCACCGGCGGCATTCCCGACGATCCCACATACCACGCCAGGCAGCAGGATCTGGCCAAGGTCACCGCGACGTACCGGGCCTCGGGAGTGGCGGCGACGGGCACGCCGCACGCCGGGGCGCGCATCTTCGACGTCCCGGGAGCCTCCATGATCTGGACGGTGCGCGACATCGCCCTGCCTGCCACGGTCATCCACTACCGAACGCCCGGGCTGACCTACGAAAGCGGGCTCAAGGTCGGTGATTCGGTGATCGTCGACGGTGGCCGGCAGGCGAAGCCCGGCCAGACCGGCGAGGTCTGGAACGCCGCGGTCACCGGGCCGTCGTTCCTGCTGCCGGGCGGCGGCCGTACCGGCGACAGCCTCCTGTTCTCGGGGGTGGGGCTGTTCGCCGACGGGGGAGAGGGGCGTTCGGGCTCCGACGGTGCCGCGACCGGCTCCGCCGCTCTCGCCAGGGACGGGCACGTGCTGGCCACGGCCGACCTCACCGGCTGCTCCGTCTATGAGTCGCACAAGTGCCGGCTGCACGCCGACCTGCCCGCCGAGCGCGGGACGTACAGCCTGACCGCGTCGATGCGCAGGCAGGTTCCGTACTCGGCGTTGTCGACCGGCGTGGAGTCCGTGTGGACGTTCCGGTCCGGCACCACGACCGAGGAGCGGCCCCTGCCGTTGATGGCCGTCCGCTACCGCCCCGAGGGCCTGGACGACTTCAACCGCGCCAGGCCGGGCAGCACGACCCGCGTGCCCGTGTGGGTCGAGCGCAACCCCGGCTCCACGAAGGCGGAGGTGGCGTCGATCCGGCTGGAGCTGTCGGCCGACGACGGCGCCACCTGGCGCGGCGTCCCGGTCACCCGCACCGGCTCCGGCTGGACCGCCACGCCGGCGAACCCTCGTACGGCCGGGTTCGTCTCCCTCCGCGCGGTGGTCACCGACACCGCCGGCAACCGGGTGACCCAGACGATCACCCGCGCCTACGCCGTCAGCTGATCCGCAACGGTGAGGGCGCCTTCGGGGCGCCCTCACCGCCGTCGGCGGTCACGGCAGGCGCAGGTTGGGGCTCCGCTTGAGCCCGAGGAGGCCGAGCAGGTCGTCGATCATGTGCTCGAACAGCGGCTGCGGGTCGTCGAAGGCGAATTTGTGATGCCCGTAGACGGCCATGCAGAGCAGCCCGTAGATCTGCCGCCAGCAGACGACCATGAGGAACACCACGCCGATGGGGAACCCCAGGCCGACCTCCAAGCGGTAGGTGCGCAACTGCGCCGCCAGAACGGGGTCGATCTCCTCGTCCGCCGGGCAGGTCAGCCGTCCCTCGTCCCACAGGCGGGCGAACAGCTGCCCGAACAGGCCGCCCAGCTCGCGCGCGATGACCACCGGGATGCCCTCCTCCGACTCGGCGATCTTGGCGAAGCCGGCGCCCATGAGCAGGTCGAACTCGACCTTGTTGGCCAGCGACCAGTCGAGCACGGCCTGGGTGGCGGCGTGCAGCTGGGCGCTGACGTCGTCGGGGTCCTGGCGCCGCACGGCCAGGTCCACGGTGTCGATGAACTCCGCGGTTATGTCGTCGTAGATGGCGCGGACGAGGCCCGCCCTGCCGTTGAAGTAGCGGTAGAGGGCCGGGGGCGTCACGCCGACGCCGCGGGCCACGGCGGCGAGGGTGAGACCCTCGATGCCTTCCTCCGCGGCGATCCTGCGGGCGACCGCCTTGGCGTCGCGTTCGAGCTCGGCCCGCAGTCGTTCCCGTCGCGTCAACGCTGTCACCCGACCATCTTGTCTGGTTTTGCCGGCTGCGGTCACTTGCAGTGAAGGGGCATCACATGGTTAATGGTATTCACTCTTTTATGGATCATCATTGAAGGCGTGAAGGAGATCATGGATGAGTTCGCGTAGAGGTGGCTGGCCGGCGGTGGCGGTCGCGCTCCTCCTGGCGGCAACCGGCTGTTCGGCGGGCTCCGGCCCCGTCGCCCTGGCGCAGCCGAGTCCCCGCGCCTCCACCCCCGCCCCGGACCCCAGGAAGACGGCGCTGGCCGAGACGGCGAAGAGCCTTCCGGCCGTGCTCGCCGCCCAGGGGCCGGTCGCCTGCTCGTGGAATGACGACGGGTGGCGGGCCACGGCCTACGACGACGCCTTCCGTACCGGTGTCGCGAGCTTCTCCAGCGTGACGCTCGCGCCGCTCCTGACCGAGATCGCCGCGAAGGCGGGCGGAGAGGAGGCCGTCGTCCGCAGCCTGTGCGGCGAGGAGGGGGATCCCGGAGTCAGCCCGGTCTCGCCGGACGGCCGCCGGATCGCCGTCCAGGTGGACTTCCCGTCCGGCGGCGACCCGACGCACGTCGGCTGGCTCGACCTCGGCACCGGGACGTTCGTGGACCTCACCGACAGGTCGAACAAGAAGGGGTACGTCAAGGAGACGTTCTCCGACAAGTACCCCGGATTCGCGCCCGACGGGTCGTTCTGGTTCCTGCGCGACTCCCAGCAGTACTTCTCGGCGGACCCGGACGGCCGGCTGACTCCGCGCAAGGTCAGCCTGGCCTGTTTCACCAACAGCAACGACGACACCTTCTACCGCGTCGTGGGATCGGTCGCCGTCATGTGCCCGGGCACCGTCCATCCCTCCGGGAGGTTCGCGGCCGACCCCAGCCGGGTGGCCGTGGGGATGAACCTGATGCAAGGGGCCGAGCTGGACATCCTCGCGAACACCGTGGACCGCTATGAGGACGCGCCGCTCCAACTGCCGTTCGGCATGGAGATCGTCGTGCGCGACGGCGGCCTGCGCCACTGCGACCCCCTCGCCTGGATCAACGCCACCGACCTGCTCTGCGCGGGCGGGAGCAACGACTTCTACACCGCGCGGATCAACCCCCGCCTCGCCCGGAACGACGTCGAGTACGTACAGCACACCGAGGTGAAGGTGAAGAACGAGATCGCCCCGGCGACCGAGTCGTCGATCATCTCGGTGGCCCTCTCCCGGGACCGCCGCTCCCTGATCATCGCGGCCGGCGAGAACGACGACACCGCCACGGCCAAGCTCTACCGCGCCGACCTGAGCTCCCCCTCCGCTCCCGTGGAGATCGGCCCGATCCCGGCGGAGTCGAGGGAGCACTTCACCCTCCTGAACAACTACCAGCAGCCCGTACGCGCCGACGGCACTTCGCCCTGACACCGCGATGATCGCGATGGCGGGCCCGGCCCCCACGCCTGGGCCCGACTACCATGTGACCGTGACCACGAGCCCCCGACATGTCCGAAAAGGGGCCGTCCCGAGCATCCGCGACGTCGCCGCCGCGGCCGGCGTCTCGCATCAGACCGTCTCCCGCGTGCTGAACGACTCCCCCCGGGTGCGGCCCGACACCCGCGCCGCGGTGCTGGCCGCGATCGACCGGCTGGGGTTCCGCCCCAACCGGGCCGCCCGGGCGCTCGGCCTCGGCCGCGCCAGCGGCGTCACCGTCGTGACCTCCAACACCATGCTGTACGGGTACGCCTCCACGCTCCAGGGCATCGAGGAGGCCGCCAGGACCGAGGGCGTGGCGCTGGGGATCAGGGTCGTGGAGTCCGCCGAGGTCCGGCAGACGGTCGACTACGTCAGCGACCCGAGCGCGGGCGGCCTGGTGGTGATCGCGTTCGACCCGCTGGGCACGGCGGTGGTGCAGGCGCTGCCGCCGCACGTCCCGGCCGTGGTGGCCGCCGAACCGGTCGCGCCCGACCTGGGGCGGGTGGCGATCGCGCTGGACGAGCGCCGGGCCGCCGCCGACGCCACCCAGCACCTGCTCGACCTGGAGCACCGCACCGTCCACCACGTGGCCATCCCCTCCGAGGGCCGGGCCGGCGGGCGGCACGCGGGATGGCGCGACGCGCTGCGGCAGGCGGGCGCGGAGATCCCCTCGGTGCTGGGGTGCGGGTGGGACATCGAGTCGGCGTACGCGGCGGGGGAGCGGCTGGCCCGCTCGCCCGGGGTGACGGCGATCCTGTGCGGCAACGACGACATCGCGCAGGGGGTACGGCGGGCGCTCTACGACGCCGGCAAGGACGTTCCCGGGGATGTCAGCATCGTGGGCTTCGACGACATCCCAGGTTCGGCCTTCTGGACCCCGGCGCTGACGACCGTGCGCATGGACTTCGTGGGGCTGGGCCGGGCGTGCTTCCACGCGGCGCTCGCCGAACTGAGCGGCCAGCCGCAACCGGACATCTCCCTGGTCCCGCCCCGCCTGATCGTCCGCGAGTCCACCGCCCCTCCCCGGCAGTAGGTGGGCCGGGGCTTCCCCACCCGTTGACCGTCTGGGTGGTGGGCCGACTGATGCCCACCCCGGACCGGAACACCACCGGCACCGTCGTTGACCGGCAGGCACATCACGTTGGGGCGGGACTATGGCAGATTTCCGCTCTCACCTGGGGCTATGGTCCGAGGAAGTCCCCAGAATCCAAGGCCGCCCAGCGCGATTGCCACTCAGAATTCGTCGTACCCGGAGACCTGGCCGATGGAGAAGACATGCCGGTTCGCCGCGCAGATCGTCTCCAAAATGTGAATGGGCGTATCCTCGGTGGAATAGCTCGCCCGGAGTACCTGGACGACCCACTCGCCCGGCTCCAACTCCAGCGTCTCACGCTCGAAGGCGGTCGGCGGCCGGGCGGTCAGGTTCTCCTCCGCGTGACCGAACGCGTAGCCCAGGGCGATCAGCGCCGACTGAAGCGACGGCTTGACGAACTCCGGCTCGGCAAGCCGGGTGTCGCCGAACAGGTCGGCGCGGAAGTAGCTCGTCGCGATCCGCACCGGCACGTCGTTGGCGGTCATCATCTTGCGCCGCGCAACGATGTCCACGCCAGGTTCGACCCGTAGGCAAGCCGCCACATGATCGCTGGCGGGCTCCAGTCCGACGTATAGCATCTGGCGGTCGGCCCTGAGCCCCTGCCGTTCCGCCTCCGCCAGGAACAGGGACTTGGAGCCCCGTACGGCGGGCTCGGTCGGCAACGCCCGCTGCACCAGCACCCGAGGAGCGGGGGACGCGGGCCCTTCCGGAGCACGAGCCGTCGGCCCCTTCCTCATCTGTGAGATACGACCAGGCGACACGCCCAACCGCCCGGCGATCTCCTCCAAACTCATGCCGGATTCGCGTGCCTCGGCGATGGCCTGCCGCCGCATCTTGGCCGCCTCGGTCACCAGCCCCTGTTCCTCGGTCATGAGTCGGCTGAGAAGACGGGCTCGTTCCACGGGATCGCTGACCTGGGCGACTTCCCTCAGCGTCTTCAAGTCCATCCGGGCGTTGCCTCCTCGGCGACCGACATATGGTGCACTTTAGCCCCCCTATTGCGAGGGTCAAGCCACAGCTCTACTCTCGACTTTAGCCCCCCTAAAAAAGGGGGCCTTAAGCAGACCCCCACCTGCGGGACGAACGGTGCAGCAACACCGCCCGCAGACGGGGGTCTGAAGCATCGAGAGCTTTGGGGCGTCAACGATGCACGACCAGATTATCGCCGTGCCCAAGAACGGTAAGAAAACGCAAGCCGCACTATCCGCAGATCTCCTACGCCGGTCCCTCCAGATCGAGCACGGCATTCACGCAGACACACACGAGGGCTACGGCCTTGCCCTGGTATCGGTCTGGGTGGGGCTGGTGGTGTGGTGCGACGGGACTTGGTACTGGTGGCGGGCCGGCTGGGATGACCAGCGCAAGCGGGTGCTGTACGCCCGCCATCCGGCCGTCGAGCCGTCACGAGCCGCCCGACGTATCGCCTTCCGCTACGCCGATCTCCAGAACCGTCGTCCCTCCTCGACGACGATCGGCGATCTCGCCACCGGCCGCCTCAAGTGGCAAAAGACCGGCTGAAGTGGCTCAGTCGCATTGGCGATCCAAAGTGGAGGTGTCACAATGACCGCTGTGCATTTCGACACCTACACGAAGGCTCGTGCGCATCTCAAAGCGCTATTGGACGCGGCTGAACGCGGCCGTGTGGCCACAGTGCGTCGCGAGTCGGCCACGACCGCCCTCGTAGACGTCGATAGATTGCGCCACCATCTCGCCGCGAACACTCCACCTCGCGCACAAGCGGTTCCCGAGGACGGCGGTTGGTCGGTCTTCATTCCTGGCCCGCCCCTCGCAGCCGAAGGCCGGACCTTCAATGAGGCCGTCATCGAGATGGTCGATGCGCTGCGCGAGTACGCCGAAGACTGGCAGGACCACCTGCTCGACGCCCCCAACCATCGCGAGAACTGGGGGCTGGTGCAGTTGATCAGTCTCAGTGATGACGATCAGCTGCGTGAATGGCTGGTAGGGAAGGCCAGGTGACCTGGCCCCAACCCACGCGCCAGGACTCCGATCGGTTCTGCCAGATCGAAGGCCGGCGACCACCCTGGGACGCTGCCGGGCGAGCCGGGGCGCACCATGTCACCTCTGAGCTCAATCTCTCGATGGCCGGATCCTGAGGACCCGGATCTCCCATCCGGTCGACCGAAGCACCTACGGTCGGAGATGCGGGGTCACATACTGCGCGATCAGCTACAGGTGGACGAAACGACGTTCTGGGCATGCGTCAAGCACGGCGCTGTACCCGATCGCGGAACGCCCAAGCTTTCCGCTCACGCACTGCCCGCTGATCTTGTTCAGCTGCTGATCTCCAAGGTGGGCCTGGATGAGGCCGAGGTCGCAGTGATGAGCAAGGAAGACACCGTGGCCAGGATGCAAAAGTACTGGGCTGAAGGCGTCTGATCTATCCCTCATCCGGTAAGGGTGGGTGGGATCCGCCTTTTCCTGTCGATCAGGAACTGTACGGTGTGCCTCGGTCAACGACGGTGCCGGTGGTGTTCCGGTCCGGGGCGGGGTCCAGCAGGCCCACCACCCAGACGGGTAACGGGTGGGGAAGCCCCGGCCCACCTACTGCCCTCGCCGCGGGGGCCGGACGGAGTTGCGGACGACGATGTGGGTGCCGAGGACCACGTGCTGGCGTTCCTCGCGATTCAGCGCGAGCCGGACCGCCGTCCGCCCCAGCTCCTCCGTCGGGATGTGCACCGTCGTCAGCCCCGGCTCCAGGTCGGCGGCGAACGGGATGTCGTCGTATCCGACGAGCGACACGTCGTCGGGCACCCGCAGCCCCGCCTCCCGCAGCGCCGCCAGCACGCCGATGGCCACCATGTCGGTGGCCGCGAACACGGCGGTGAACCGCGCCCCGAGCGCGATCAGCCGCCGGGTGCCCTCGTATCCGTCGGCCCGGCCGAAGCCCGCCGGGATGACCAGGTCGGGGTCATAGGGCACGCCGAAGGACTCGTGCGCCCGCACGAACCCGCGTTCCCGGTCGACCTTCGTGGTGCTGCGGTCGGCGGGGGAGGCGGCGCCGAGCAGGGCGATGCGGCGGTGGCCCTGCGACAGCAGGTGGCTGGTCATGGCGTAGGCGCCGCCCTCGTTGTCGTACTCGACGACGGTCGTGGGCACGTCGTCCCCGAGCGGCGGCCGCCCGCACAGCACCAGCCGGGAGCCCGCCTTGTCGAGGGCATGGGCGAAGTGGGACATGCGCTCGCGGTAGGTGTCGTCCAGCGAGCCGCCGCCCACCAGGATCACCGCGTCGGCCCGCTGCTCGCGCATCGCCTCCACGACGGCCAGCTCCCTGGCCGGGTCGCCGTGGGTGGTGCACACCATGCACAGCCGCCCCTCGGCGGTGGCCTGCTGCTCGACGCCCTTGGCCACGTACGCGAAGGACGGCCCCGTGACGTCGTCCAGCACGAACGCCACCATCTTGGTGCTCGCCCCCGACAGGGCGCGGGCGTGCACGTTGAGCACGTAGTCGAGGTCGCGCATCGCCCGCAGCACCCGCGTCCTGGTGGCCTGGGCGACCGGGTAGTCACCCTTGATCACCCTGGAGACCGTGGTGGCCGACACGCCTGCCCGGGCGGCCACGTCGCGGATCGTGACCCGCTCGTCGTCGGTGAGCACCCCTTTTGTGCTTACTTTTCGCGACAAGGTCGGCCCTTCACGGTTTTCGGCAGACGGAGCAGTGCGGGTGGGAGATTACGCCATCTCACCGAAGTCTATGGCCAGGGAGATCCACGGGCGCAACGCGCAGGACGCGCGATCTCCACGACCCGGCGTCACCCGGCCTGGCAGGGCGGGCTGTACGGGAGGCCGGGCACGTACTGGGCCCACTCGCTCCGGGTGATGACCATTCCGGACACCTCGCAGACGCGCCGCTGGGCCTGCTCCACGTCCATGCTCCAGAGCTGCGCCGTCCCGTTGCCGGACGCGCTGGCCAGCACGTTCCCGTCCGGCGTGAACGCCACGCCGTTGACCCAGTCGGACCCGGCGAGCACGGCCCACGCGGCCGGCCGGGCCCGGTCGGCGAGGTTCCAGATCCGGATGGTGCCGTCACGCGCCCCCGTGGCCAGCCTGCGCCCGTCGGCGGTGAAGGCCACGCTGCCCACCGCGCCCGTGTGCCCCAGCAGGACCGCGACCTGCGCCGGCCGCTCGGGGTGGGTGAGGTCCCAGAGCCGGGCCGTCCCGTCGGAGCCCGCCGACGCCAGCGTCCTGCCGTCCCTGCTGTACGTCAGCGCCAGCACGCTGTTGGTGTGCGCCGGGTAGTTGGCCAGCAGCCGCGGGGCGGCGGGCTTGGACACGTCCCAGAGCCGGATGACCCCGGTCCCCGAGCCGATCGCGAGCATGCGGCCGTCGGGGCTGAACATGGAGGCGTTCAGCCAGTTGTCGGCGTCGCCCGGCGAGGAGAGCAGCTTGGGGGCCCGGGGGTCGGTCAGGTCCCACAGGTAGGTGCGGCCGTCCCGCGACGTCGTCACCAGCGTGCGCCCGTCCGGGCTGAAGGCGCCGGACTCCACGACGTTCACGTGCTTCTTGATCGTCGCCAGCGGTTTCGGGGCGGCCGGCCGGGAGACGTCCCACAGCTTGGCCGTCTGGTCGGAGGAGCCGCTGACGAGCATGTGACCGTCCGCGCTGAACCGCACCGTCTGGACGATGTCCGTGTGGCCGGACAGCGTGGACAGCGGCCTGGCCAGGCCCGGGTCAGAGATGTCCCAGAGCTTGACGGTCCGGTCGCCGGAGGCCGTGGCCAGGATCCGGCCGTCCGGGGAGATCGAGAGCGCGTTGACGGGGCCGGTGTGCTCGGTGAGGCCGGCGCGGTAGGAGACGCGGGCAGGATCGGAGACGTTCCACAGCCTGGCCATGCTGTCCGCCGACGAGGTGGCGAGCGTCCGGCCGTCCGGGCTGAACGCGGCGGCGGTCACCGTGTTCGCGAACCCGGTCAGGGCGGTCGTGCGCCGCGGCTCGGCCGGGTTCGAGACGTCCCACAGGGTGACGGAGGCGTCGGTGGCGGCGCTGGCCAGCAGCTTGCCGTCGGGGCTGAACGTGACGTCGTACACGAAGGAGCCCCGGCCCCGCGCGGTGCCGACGCGCCTGGCCGCGGTGACGTCCCAGAGGTAGAGCGTGCCGGTGGTGGAGGCGGTGGCCAGCCGGCGGCCGCCGGGGTCGAAGGTCACGCTCCAGGTGCCGCCGCCGTCCGGCGCGCTCAGCACCGTCGAGCCGCCGGGCCGCGCCGGGTCCAGCACGTCCCAGATCGTGGTGCTCCCGTCGCCCGCCGCGATCGCCAGCAGCCGCCCGTCGGGGCTGAAGGCGACGTCGTTGAGCACGTACTTCTGCCGCAGGAGGGCGATCTGGGCGGGGCGGGCGGGGTCGGCGATGTTCCACAGGCGGGTCGTGCCGTCGTAGGAGACGGTGGCCAGGACGCCTCCCTTGGGGCTGAACGCCACCGAGGCCACCTTGTTCGTGTGGCCCTTGAGCGTGGCCAGGGCCCGTGGCCTGGCCGGGTCGGAGACGTCCCAGAGCCGGGCGGTCCGGTCCACGGACGCGGTCGCGAGCACCCGCCCGTCCGGGCTGAACACCGCTCTCACCACGCTCGCGGTGTGGCCCTTGAGCTCGCTCACGGCCTTGGGGCGGGCGAGGTCGGAGACGTTCCAGAGGCGGGCGGTGGCGTCGCTGGAGGCGGTGGCGATCATGCGGCCGTCGGGGCGGTAGGACACCCACTCGACCGGGCCCCGGTGGCCGATCAGGCGGGCGCCGACCGGGTGCGCGAGCGTGCCGAGCAGCGCGCCGCGGGCCTCCGGGGTGTCGGCGACGCGGTAGGAGACCAGGGAGAGCTGGGCGCCGAGCGAGGCGTCGGCGGCGCCGTTGGCGGAGCCGGCGATCCGCGTGGAGACGGCCTGGTCACGTTGCCTGGTCACCTCGCCGGTCTGCCGCAGGGCCAGGACGCCGGCGGTCACCGCGGCGAGGAGGAGGACCGTGAGGGCGGCGATCACCTGGCGGACGACCCAGGTCCGCCGCCTGCGCCGCCGCAGCGCCGCGTCCAGGAACTCCCGCTCCGTCCCCGATCGCGCGCCCTGCGCAACAGCCTGTGCCGCTGCCAGACGGCTGTCCGCGTACAGGTACGCCGGGTCCCTGCCGTGCCGCTGCCACGTCTCCGCGTCCTCGGCCAGGCGCTGGCGGACGAGCAGGTCGACCCGGTTGCCCTCGATCCAGTTCCGGAGCCTGGGCCAGGCGCGGATGAGGGCCTCGTGGGCGATCTCCGCCTCGTCCTCGTTCACCGTGAGGAGCCGCGCGCGTACGAACTCGTCCAGGACCCGCCGCGGGACGCCCGCGGGCGCCAGGTCGGCCAGGGCCACCCGCTTCCTCGTGTCGCCGGTCTGCTCGTCGAGGTGCACCAGCCGGACCATCAGGTCTCGCGCGATCGGCTCCACGTCCGCGCCGAGGCGCCGCAGCGTCTCCTCGGCGCTCGTGGCCAGCGCCCGCGCGATGCCGCCCGAGGCCCGGTACGCGGCCATCGTCAGCGTCCCCTGCGTACGGCGCTGCCAGGTGGCCAGCAGCGCGTGGGACAGCAGCGGCAGCACGCCGCCCGAGTGGTCCACGTCGCCGGCCCCGACGTCTTCGAGCAGCAGGTCGGTCAGCCCCGGCTCCAGCGAGAGCCCCGCCCGCGCGGCCGGCCCCTCGATCGCGGCGCGCAGCTGCGTCACGGTCATGGGGCCGACGATCGCGGGCCGCTGCATCGCCTCCAGCAGCCCCGGGTACGACGCGCAGTGCCCGAAGAAGTCGGCCCGGACGCAGGCCACCACGGCCGCCGACCTGGAGAGCGCGACCAGCTCGGCCACGAAGCGCCGCCTGGCCGGCTCGTCCGCGCACGTGGTGAAGACCTCCTCGAACTGGTCCACCACCAGCAACAGTCGCCGCCCCTCCGGGGCCGGCCTGCGGGCCAGCTCCGCCGACGGATCCGCGCCCGGGGCCAGCACGACGCACGACAGCTCCTCCGCGAGCTGGTGCCGCAGCGCCGGGATCAGCCCGGCCCGCAGCACCGACGACTTCCCCGCCCCCGAGGGACCCGTCACGATCAGCGGGCGTCCGCTCCCGAACGCCTCCCGCACCCGCGCCACCAGCGACCTGGTCAGCTCCTGCCGCCCGAAGAACACCTCCGCGTCCTCGGGCCCGTACACGGCCAGCCCCCGGTACGGGCCGGCCTCGTCGCCGCCCTCCGCGACCGGCGGGACCGGCCGGGAGCGCGGGGCCACGTAGGCCGGGTTGACCGCGAACGCGCGGCGATCGCCCAGGTCGGTGGCCTGGCGGCGGGGCCGGGGGAATCCGGCGTCGGGGAGCCTGCGGGCGAGGCTGTGGTAGACGTGGTCCAGCGTGAACACCGAGGGCCCCGCCGGGTCGCCCGCGTTCAGCAGCCGCAGCAGCGCGCCGCTGAAGGCCGTGTGCCGGACGCCGGGCAGCGCCCAGGAGTTCTCGTCCCTGCTCGACGACGTGATCAGGTACGCGCCCTGCCACATCGAGTCGAACACCCGCTCCACCGCCTGCGACGACGCCCCGCGGGCGCGGCCGGCGAAGCAGCAGTCCAGGACCACGACGACGAGCTCGGCCCGCGACGCGGACAGGATCTGGCGCACGACCCCGTACGGCAGCGCCTGGTACCCGGGAGCGCCCCGGCCGAGGTCCACGGTGGCGCGGGTGGCCAGGTGCAGGTCGTTGTCCGGGCCGATCAGGCCGTGGCCGACGTAGTAGAACATCAGGACGGACGTCGCCTCCTGGGCCAGCCGGTCCAGCGCCTGCCCCAGGTCGGCGGGGGTCGCCGGGTCCAGCCGTACGGTCAGGTGGGCCGGCGCCAGCCCGCCACGCTCGACCAGGCATCGCCCGACGTCCGCGACCGTCGCCGGCACGGCGGGCACCGCCGGCAGCGGCGACTCGGGCCGATGCGTCCCCGTGCCCGCCACCAGGACGCGGGCGCCACCGGAGGACAGCAGGAGAGGTGGACCGTTCCAGCGCGGTCGGGGCCTCTCGACGGTTGCGGATTCGTCGTCGGTCATCCGGCGCTCCACGGCGAGGAAGGTCGGCAGGCGGCACGAGCTAGGAGGCGCCACCTCGAGCGCGCCTCGTGATCCCCCGACAACTCCCGGTTGCCAGGGTACGCACCTGTCCGACCTTCCGTCGAGATCCCGTGCCGGGCCGGGGTCACCAGTTGGCGGGCAGCCCCGGCGTCGTGGCGGGCAGCTCGTGGCCGGGCGGGTGGATGATGTACGTGACGCCGCCGCTGCTGGAGCTCCGCAGCCACACGTTCTCGAAGTCCGCCCGCGGATAGACGTGCCGCACGGCGGCGTTGGAGGACGACGCCGGGTCGTTGGCGATCACGTCACCCGACGAGGTGAAGCCCACGATCGCCATGAGGTGCCCGTTGGTGCCGTAACCGGCGCCGGGCAGCTCGCCCTTCTTGAACGACTGCGACGTGATGACCGGGATGCCCGCCTTGATCAGCAGCTCCAGCTCGGTCAGCGACCGCAGCCGCGTGACGAACCCGTCCATCCCGTAGCGTCCGGCGTAGGCGGTGTTGAACGGCCAGTTGCCGGCGCCCTGGTAGGCGTGGTCGTAGGTGTAGCGGGCGGCGTAGTCGACCTCGGGGTTGGGGTCGGAGGGGTCGACCCAGGCGGTGTCCTGGGCGCTCGGCCACCTGTCCCAGTAGCCGAGGACCATGGTGGTCGAGGTGGGGCTGCACCAGGCCTCGCCGCCGCCGTCCCATTCGGGGTAGTGGCCCTGGTGGACGTTCTGGGAGCGGCGTGGCACGGCGAGCTCCGTCCCCCAGGCGCCCCCGCCCGGGCTGACCGGCACGGTCTTGCGCTCGGGCACGTTGGAGGCCATGACGCCGGAGGTGCGCACGCGCGGCGTGACCGCGGAGCCGGGCGCGCGGTAGAGGGTGAGGCGCAGCTGGTAGGCGGTGATGGGCTTGCCCGCCGCCGCGACCAGCGTGTCGACCGAGACGTTCGCGTCGGCGTCGCCCTGTCCCGCCACGGAGGTGCGGCGGATGTCGCCCTCCGCGTACGCCCAGCGGCCGAGCGAGAACCACTTGGTCAGCCCTCCGGCGTTCCTGGCCCGGGCCTCGACCTGCATCCAGCTGCCCTGGGGCACGTCCGCGGTCCAGGAGGCGATCAGCTCGGTGGCGTCGAACCCGATGGTGCGCTCGGGGCCGGTCCAGCGGGCGTACTCCCAGGTTTTGGCGCCGAGCGCGTCGGTGTAGGAGACGGTGCCGGCGGCCGTGCCGAACGACAGGCCGTCGCCGGCCGTGGTGCCCTCGTACGTGCCGGTGGCGAAGTCGGCCCGCTGGAAGACGACGTCGGACGTCAGGGCGAGCGGTTTCGCCCCGGCGGGTGCGGAGAGCGTCGTGGCGAGGAGCAGGCTGGACAGGAACACGGTCAGCGCGCGCATGGATCCACCTTCCGGCACAACCATTGTGTGAAGCATCCGAAAATCTACGTATCAACTCACGCTGCGCAAGTTTCACGCGCACTGAAATGTTTCGGTAAGAGTTTCCCCACGTTATGACAGATAATCACGCTTGGTAGCGTCCTCGGTCGCCGATAGATTTCCATGATTTATTGACACATTTCGGAAATTTCCCCAAACTGGCAGTTCACCCCCTCGGTGATGGACGTGTGTGGTGTGGTGTGCTCCGGGTGCCGCCACACCACACACCTTGATGAGCCGACCGTGGGAACGTGGGTCATATGCGCAAATACGTGATCCTCGGCGTTCAGGGCAGTGGCAAGGGCACCCAGAGCGCCATGCTCGCCGGCGACCTCGACCTCGTGCACATCAGCGTCGGCGACATCTTCCGCTGGCACGTCAAGAACCACACCAAGCTGGGCGCCCAGGTCCGCCGCGTGGTCGCGGCCGGCGAGCTGGTGGGGGACGACCTGGTGGAGTCCGTGGTCAGGGACCGGCTCCAGCAGCACGACTGGAACTACGGCTTCATCATCGACGGCTTTCCCCGCAACCGCCGCCAGGCGGAGTTCTTCCTGGAGAGCTACGACATCGACGGGGTGATCCACCTGGACCTGCCGGACGAGGAGGTGCGCCGCCGCGTCCTGGCCCGCCGCCTGTGCTCACGCTGCGGCATGGACTACAACCTGATCGCCCACCGGCCGGCGGAGGAGGGCCGGTGCGACGTGTGCGGCGGTGAGCTGGTCTCCCGCGCGGACGACACCCCGGACGCCCTGGCCAGACGCCTGCGCGAGCACCACAGCAAGATCGACCCGGTGGTGGAGCTGTTCCGGCGCAAGGAGTACGTGATGACCGTCGACGCCCGGGCGGACAAGGCGACGGTCCAGCGGAGCATCCGCACCCGCTTCAACCTCCCGCCCTACATCCCGCCTCAGTGAGTGACCAGGGTGGTGAACCGGTAGAGGTCGACGGCGAGGAGGAGGGAGAAGAAGACGAACGCCGACGTGCGCCGCCGCTAACTGTCCCGAGGTCTCCGGATTTTTCACGACGACGCCCCCGTTTCCCGTAATTCCTTGACGCACCTTATGACGAGGAACACGGGAAATCGGGCCGCTTCCGGCCGATCCGCCGCCCATTCAGGGGCGGGCTCGGGCTCGGCGAGCTCGTCCACCCACAGGCCGTGGCGGCGGAAGGTGTTGACGTACGTCGAGAGCGTACGGTGGTTGGCGCCCACCTGGCGGCGCAGCGTGGAAAGCTCCCCGTCGGCGCGCCACCAGCCCTCGGCGTGGTAGCGCGCGTCCCCCGGCCAGGAGCCGGACACCCCCGGGCCGCCGGGAAAGCACGGGTGCAGGATCGAGCAGGCGAAGACCCCGCCGGGCCGCAACGCGCCGGCGGCGGTCGCGACGGCGCCTTCGAGGTCGTCGATGTCGGAGAGGCCGAAGCTGCAGACCACCGCGTCGAACGGGGGGAGATCCCGCAGGCCGGGCCGGGAGGCGTCCGCGTGGAGGTAGCGGATGCCCAGCGGCGCGTCGCGCTCGGCGGCCCGGGCCTTCTCGATCAGGGCCCGCGAGACGTCCACGCCCACGACGGCGGCGCCCCGGCGGGCCAGCTCGCGGCTGATCCGGCCGTGGCCGCAGGCGATCTCCAGCACCCGCCCGCCCGCGACCGGCCCCAGCAGGTCGAGCAGGCGGACGGAGGCCGGGTCGTCGATGGCGTCGGTCCAGCCGGCGGCGTAGAAGTCGGCGATCTCGTCGTAGCGCGCGACATCGGGCATGACCCCGACGGTACGCGTCCTCGATCCCCGGCGGGCGCATGTTCGTCGAGCGCGGAACGCCCGCCGGCGGGCAGGCGGGCAAAGGGTTCGCCATGGCGGCGCATGGTTCCGGTCGGGCCGCCACGGGGGCGGGGCGGGTGAGAGGAGGATCGTCCCCGGTCGAGCGGCACGGCCGCGGTCAGGCGGGAGGACGACATGGGCATGCCCGGGATCGCGGCGGTCATCGCGCTCCTCGCCGTCGGCGGGTGGACGGGGGTGTACGGCTCCGCCCCGCCACCGCTGTCCGGCGCCGTTCCGGCCGCGTTCCACGTGCCCGGGAGCCCGGATCTGCGGATCGTCGGGACCGTCAGCCCGGAGCCGATGCTCATTGGCGGCGAGTCGGTCTACTCGGTCACCGTCACGAACGCCGGAGACCGGGCCGCCCAGAGCGTGACGGTCATCGACACCCTGGACCGCAACGCGATCCCGGGCCCGATCCCCGACGACTGCGCCCTCGTCAGGCGCGGCGGCGCCGTCGCCTGCGGCGGGCCCGGGGTGACGCTCCCCCCCGGGCAGAGCGTGAGCTACGAGATCCCGGTCACGATCGACCCGGGGGTCCCGGAGGGCGCGCACGTCCTCAACCGCGTCGAGGTCACGGCCTGGGGAATGGGCAGCGGCACGACCCGGATGGTCAGCCCGACCCGGGAGCGGGTCAGGGGCCGTCCGGAGGCCGCGGGCCCGGACGGCGGCGCCGTCGACGACTGCGGCCCCGGCAACACGGGCGGTTCCGAGGACGCGCCGGTCGAGGGCCACGCCGGAGGCGGCGGCTGCGCGTCCGCCATCCCCGATCCGGCCCCGGCTCCGCGGCCGACGCCGAGCCCCGACACCCCCACCGAACCGGCCCCGGGGCCCACGGCCGATCCGGTGCCGTCCGCCACGGCGGAGCCCGGACCGGCTCCGGGCCCCACGGCGGGCGACGAGGCCGGGCCCGAGCCGCCCGTCCCCGGCGAGGATTACCTTCCGCCGGCGCCCGGCCCCGGTTCGCTCCAGCCCGTCCCCGGTCAGGGCCTGCTCCAGCCGAGTCCCGGCCAGCCGGGCTCCGACGAGGAGGCCGTCCCCGGCCGGCTGCCGTACCCGGAAGGTCTCCATGAGGGCGGCTACCAGGTGGGGGTCGGCGGGGGACCCGCCCATCGCGGGCCCCGGCCGGCCTCCGGCGACGAGGACCCGGAGCCGGAGGGCGACGACCTTCCCCTGACCGGCGTGTCGGGTTGGGGGCTCGGCCTGGGCCTGGCCGTCCTGCTGGCGATCAGCCTGCTGGTATGGCACTTCTCCCGCCGCGAGCAGGCCCGCGACCGGGCCCCGGCCGGAGCGGGCAAGAAGCGGTGAGGGTCAGCGGGCGCGAGGGGACAGCGCGTCGCGGGTCCACGAGCCGAGCACCAGCAGCGTCTTGGTCCCGGTCACGTCCCCGGCCCGCCGCAGCCGGTCGATGACCTGCTGCAGGTGCCCGAGGTCGCGTACCCGCACGTGGATGAGGGCGTCCGGGTCGCCCGCGATCGTGAACACCGCCTGCACCTCCGGCACGTCCGTGGCGGTGCGGACGATCTCGCTCACGGGCGTCGTGCCCGGATAACGTAGCTCCGTGAACGCCTCGATGCCCCACCCCAGCTTGCCGTAGTCGATCTGCACCGTGAACCCCGTGATCACGCCGAGCTCCCTGAGCCGGTCGACCCGCCGCTTCACCGCCGCGACCGACAGCCCCACCAGCTCGGCCATCTCCGAGAACGTCCTGCGCCCGTCCTCCCGCAGCAGCCGGAGGATGCGGTGATCGACGTCGTCCACATCAGGCATGCGAGAACCCCTTCGTCCGGCGCAAAGAACCTCAGCCGCCAAGCCCAAGTGTTCACATAGTTTGCGTCTTCCGGGCACTTTCTCATCTAATACTTGCGCATATCATCCCGCGTTGCTGTGCTTGGCACACACGTACGAGGCCAGGAGGTTCGAGCGTGAGCGAGCCAACAGTGTCGCTCGGCGATAAGTACACGGCACACGACGGCCGGGTCCTCATCTCCGGCATCCAGGCCCTGGTGCGCCTGACGCTGGAGCAGCGCCGGCTGGACGAGGAACACGGGCTGGACACGCGCGTGTTCGTCACCGGCTACCAGGGTTCGCCGCTGGGAGGCGTGGACCTGGAGATGAAACGGGCGGCGCGGTTCCTGGAGCCGGCCGGCGTGGTCTTCCAGGCGGGCCTGAACGAGGAGCTGGCCGCCACGGCGGTGGCCGGCACCCAGCTGCTCGACCAGGTGCCGGGCCGCCGTCACGACGGCGTCACCGGCTTCTGGTACGGCAAGAACCCCGGCCTCGACCGCGCCGCCGACGCCATCCGGCACGCCAACACGGCGGGCACGGCGCCCCTGGGCGGCGCGGTGGCCTGGATCGGCGACGACCCCGGCTGCAAGTCCTCCACGCTGCCCAGCACGTGCGAGCCCATGTGCCAGAGCCTGTCCATGCCGCTGCTCGCGCCCGGCTCGGTCGCGGAGATCGTCGAGTTCGGGCTGCACGCGGTGGCCCTGTCGCGCGCCACCGGGCTCTGGGCCGCGCTGAAGATCGTCGCCGACATCGCCGACGCGTCCGCCACGGTGGACCTCGGCGCGCTCCGCGACGGCATCCCGATGCCCGACAAGAGGGATCGCGGCGCCCCGCCCCTCCTGCTCGGCGCCGCCGCGCTGGACGCCGAGCACGACCTGCTCACCCGCCGCCTCGACCTGGCCCGCGAGTACGCCCGCGAGCACCGCCTCAACCGGGTGATGGCGGGAGCGGGCAACACCGCCCTGGGCATCCTGGCCTCCGGCACCACGTACGCGGTGGTCCTGCGCGCCCTGGCCGACCTCGGCCTGGACGAGGCGGCGCTGGACGAGCGCGGGATCCGGCTGATCAGGCTCGGGATGCCGTTCCCCCTCGCCTACGACGACCTGGCCGCCATGACCGGCGACCTGGACAAGGTGCTGGTGGTCGAGGACAAGGTGCCGTTCCTGGAGGGACAGCTCAAGCAGGCCCTGTACGGGCGGGAGCGGACGCCGGCGGTCGTGGGCCGGGACCTGCTGACCGCCCGCGGCACCCTGGGCGCGGAGGACGTGGCCAAGGCCGTCGCCACCTGCCTGGGCATCGAGCCGGCCCCGCGGAAGAAGGCCCGGCCGGGGCGCATGCTGCCCCTGGTGGCCGCGCGCACCCCGTACTTCTGCTCCGGCTGCCCCCACAACACCTCCACCCGCACCTCCGACGGCACGCTGGTCGGGGTCGGCATCGGCTGCCACGCCATGATCGCCCTGGACGGCCACGGCCGCGGCACCCAGGTGGGTCTCACGCAGATGGGCGGCGAGGGCGCGCAGTGGTTCGGGCTGGCGCCGTTCACCGACGACCGGCACTTCGTGCAGAACCTCGGCGACGGCACCTTCCACCACTCCGGCTCCCTGGCGATCAGGGCCGCCGTCGCCGCCGGGGTGACGATGACGTACAAGCTGCTCTACAACGACGCCGTGGCCATGACCGGCGGCCAGCGCGCCGAGGGCCGGCTGGACGTGCCGGCGCTGACGCACGAGCTGGCCATCGAGGGCGTGCGCCGGATCGTGGTCACCTCGCCCGAGCCGGAGACGTACCGGGGGGTGCGGCTGGCGGGGATCGCGTCGGTGCGGCACCGCGACGACCTGCCCGAGGTGGAGAAGGAGCTGGCCGCCCTCGACGGCGTGACCGTGCTGATCCACGACGACCGGTGCGCGGCCGAGGAGCGGCGGCTGCGCAAGCGCGGCAAGCTGCCCACGCCCACGGAGAAGGTCGTGATCAACGAGCGGGTCTGCGAGGGCTGCGGCGACTGCGGCGAGGTGTCGACGTGCCTGTCCGTGCAGCCGGTCGAGACCGAGTACGGCCGCAAGACCCGCATCCACCAGGCCTCCTGCAACTCCGACCTGAGCTGCCTCAAGGGCGACTGCCCGTCGTTCCTGCTGGTGGAGCCGGGCACCGTGCGCCGTCGCCAGGCCCCGCCGCCGCCCGCCGAGCTGCCGGAGCCCGCGAGCCGGCCCGCCGAGGCCCTGATCCGGATGCCCGGCATCGGCGGCACCGGCGTCGTCACCGTCTCGCAGATCCTGCAGATGGCGGCCCACCTCGACGGCCTGCACGCGTCCGGGCTCGACCAGACCGGGCTGGCGCAGAAGGGCGGCCCCGTGGTCAGCGACGTGCGGATCTCGGCGCGGCCCCTGGAGGGCTCCGTGCGGGCCACGCCGGGGAGCGCGGACGTGCTGATCGGGTTCGACCTGCTGGGCGCGGCGGCCGAGCCGAACCTGGCCACGGCGTCGCCCGAGCGCACCGTCGCCATCCTGAACACCGCCGTCGTCCCGACCGCCGCCATGGTGACCGGGCGCGCGGCCGTGCCGGGGCACGCCGACGCGGTCGCCCGCGTCGAGTCCGCCACCAGGCGCGTCGAGTGCCTGGACGCCCAGGGGCTGTCGGAGGAGCTGTTCGGCGACCACATGCCGGTCAACCTGCTCCTTCTCGGCGCCGCCTACCAGCACGGCTGCCTGCCGGTCTCCGCCGCCGCCGTCGAGCGGGCCATCACGCTCAACGGTGCCGCCGTCGAGCAGAACCTCGCCGCCTTCCGCTGGGGCCGCGCCACCGTAGTCGCGCCCCCCTCTCCAGATGTCGCGGTCCCCGAGGGATTGGACGAGGTGGTGGCCACCCGCGTCGCCGACCTGACCGGCTACCAGAACGCCGCCTACGCCCGTTCGTACGAGGAGGACGTGCGGCAGGTGGCGGCCACCGCGGTCGAGCGGGCGGGCGAGGAGGCGGGCAACCGGATCGGGCTCGCGTACGCCCGCGCCCTGCACAAGCTCATGGCCTACAAGGACGAGTACGAGGTCGCCCGCCTGCACCTCGACCCCGCGGAGAAGGAGCGCAGGGAGCGCGAGTACGGCCCGGACGCGGTCGTGTCGGTGCTGCTGCACCCGCCGCTGCTGCGGGCCATGGGGCTCAAGCGTAAGATCAAGGTACGCCGTTCCGCCGGGGTCCTGTTCCGCGGGCTGCGGGCCGCCAGGGTGCTGCGCGGCACGACGTTCGACGTCTTCGGCCACGCTCGCGTGCGACGGGTCGAACGCGAGCTGGTCGTCGAATACCGCGACCTGATGCGGACCGCGCTGGAGCGGCTCACGCCCGGCAGCGCCGCGACGGTCGCGGAGATCGCGGGCCTGCCCGACCTGATCCGGGGGTACGAGGACATCAAGCTCGCCCGGGTCGCCGAGTTCCGCGACCGCGCCAGGGTCGCGCTCGCGCGGCTGGACGAGCCCGTTACGAGCCAGGAGAGATCGTGACCGTTGACCGGCTGCTGCCCGACCAGGACGCCAGGGATCTCATCGAGCTGACCCGCGAGATCGCCGACAAGGAGCTCGCCCGCCGGGTCGACGAGCACGAGCGCGCCGAGACGTACCCGGAGGGGCTGTTCGCCACGCTGGGCGCGGCGGGGCTGCTCGGGTTGCCGTACCCGGAGGAGCTCGGCGGCGGCGGGCAGCCGTACGAGGTCTACCTGCAGGTGATCGAGGAGCTGGCGATGCGGTGGGCGGCCGTCGCGGTCGCCACCAGCGTGCACACCCTGGCCTGCTTCCCCGTCTCCGCCTACGGCACCCCGGCGCAGCGCGAGCGGTGGCTGCCCGACATGCTGGCCGGGCGCCTGATCGGCGGCTACAGCCTGTCGGAGCCCCAGGCCGGCTCCGACGCCGGGGCGCTGACCTGCAAGGCCGAACGGGTGGAGACCGGCTACCGGATCACCGGCAACAAGGCGTGGATCACCCACGGCGGCCTGGCCGACTTCTACGCGCTGTTCGTCCGCACCGGGGAGGGGTCACGGGGCATCTCCTGCTTCCTCGCGCCGGGGGCCGCCGACGGGCTGACGTTCGGGCGGCCCGAGGAGAAGATGGGGCTGCACGCCGTGCCGACCACCAGCGCCCACTGGGACGGGGCGGTCCTGGAGGAGGAGCGGCTGATCGGCGAGGAGGGCCAGGGGCTGCAGATCGCCTTCAGCGCGCTCGACTCGGGCCGCCTCGGCATCGCCGCCTGCGCCACCGGCCTCGCCCAGGCCGCGCTCGACGAGGCCGTGGCCTACGCCAAGGAGCGCCAGACGTTCGGCAAGCGGATCATCGACCACCAGGGGCTCGGGTTCCTGCTGGCGGACATGGCGGCGGGGGTGGAGAGCGCACGGGCCACCTACCTCGACGCGGCCCGCCGCCGGGACGCGGGGCTGCCGTACAGCAGGCAGGCCAGCATCGCCAAGCTGGTCGCTACGGACACGGCGATGAAGGTCACTACGGATGCGGTGCAGGTGTTCGGCGGGTACGGGTATACGCGGGAGTTCCGTGTTGAGCGTTACATGCGCGAGGCCAAGATCATGCAGATCTTCGAGGGCACGAACCAGATCCAGCGGCTGGTGATCAGCAGGCACCTGGCCAAGTAGCCCCTGACGCGCGAAAACCCCGCTTCCCTGTGCCGGGAGGCGGGGTTCTTTATCTTGGGATCGGGTCCTGGATGATCGCTGTTCCGTCCCTGTTCCGTGAGACGCGGCGCAGAGAGCAGTCCTGGTTGGGTCTCTCGAGACCAGCCGACTCGTGTCGTCCTCGGCGGATAAGGTGCAGGCCTTTGCTGATCGGAGATTCTGGAGGGGCGGGATGGGCGCGAAGACAGCATTGCTGGCGTTCGCTGAGGGCGACATCCGACCCGCGTTGTTGAGCGCGACGCGCTCGGAGCGGGCTGAGACCGAGGCATTGGTCCGTCGGGTTCACCCAGATTATGCGGTCGCACCCGCCGAGGACGGCACGTTGTGGGACTGTGTCTACCCGCCTGACGACGTCACCTACGCCACCGCACTGGCCGGGGCCGAGCTGTTCTGCGATCGCAGGCTCGTGCTCGATCGTCCGTCTGAGTTGCCTGAGCATCTGCTCAAGGCCGGTGCGGGCAGGCGGATCATCATGCATGCGATGCACTCGGTGGTGGACTGGCTTGCTTTCGCGGTCTGGGAGGACGGGGTGCTGGTCCGCTCGCTGAGCCTGTCGCCCGATGGCGGTATCCAGGAGAACATCGGCGAGCCGTACGACTTCGAGCTGCCGTACTGGGCGGGCGAGCATCCTGTCGAGCGCGTGCCGGGCTGGCCGGATCAGGATCCCTACCCACTGCCGTTCCATCCCCTTGAGCTGGGCGAGGATGCGTTGCACGCGTTGTTCGGCTTCGTGATAGAGGGAGCTCCCGACCCCGGCCACATCGATGCGGCCGGTCTTCACCTGCACGGGTTCCGGGTGACCGACCCGTCGGGCAGGGAACAGGCCGAACGGGAAGCCAGGTACGCCGAGGCACGGCGGGCCATGGGTCCACCGCGGATATTCCGGATGGGACCGAACGGGACGATGCACGAGGTTAGCTTCGACAGCCTCTGACCATCTGTGCCTGGCCGGCGCTCTGCTCTCTTCGGCAGGACAACACGCCGCAGGTGAACGCCCACACACATACAAACGCGACCCCTGCCTGGTTGATCGGCAATGGGCTCGCGTTTCTGTGATCAAGGCCGCCCCAAAAGGCCGCACGCGCCGCCGTCTTGGCGCGCGTCGCCTTCGTAGGGCTTAAATGGTCAATGGCTCCGTCCCCGTTCCGTGAGAGACCTCGCGTGGACGGAACAGCCGGTCGTCGAGGGCCCTGCAGGCGCCTCGGCGATCCCGACAGCCCTCGGGTCGCCAGGCGCGGCATCGACGAGGGCATCGGCCCGCCGTCATGGCCGCCCGCATCAAGAATGCGATCACCCTCTACCGCCGGCTACACAACGTTCCCAACGTAGAGATCCGGCTCCACCGCACCGTGCTCTACAACTCCATCTTTCGGGCAGACAGCGAACTCCTGGTCAACCTCCACGCCTACGCCACCCCAGCAGCCGACGCCCCCGTCATGCACCTCCGCCATAGGGAGGAGCAAGGGGCATCCGCGATCTACCTCACCAGCTTCGAGCGCATCTGGACCAGCGCTACGCATCGAGGGCGATAGAGCCATGCCAGATGAACCTAGCGTTCCGGCCGAGGATGTCGGGCCCACCACACGAATGCGACCCTTACGATCGCCACGGCATGGCGGGTCACCGTACGTGGCTGGGGGGCGATCGAAGGTCCAGGGCTTCGTTCCTCAGCCCCGTCCCACCGAGGATCACGGCTGATCACCGTAAGTGCAAGCTGCAACTGTGGGCGGTCAGGAGTCTCTCCAGTTAGGCGGCCAGCCTGATCCAGGCTGGTGACCATGAAATCTCCAGGTGGGCGGACACGTAGAGTCCTGCCCGGCGGTCAGGTGTCGGCGTACAGCCTCAGGTGCAGAGCTGTGTGCGTGAACATACACAGGTGGAAGCGGGGCACGGTGTTGCTGGTGGGCTCCTCGCTAAAGAGGTCCTGTCCGGTCAGAGAGCCACCTCGTTCAGCTGCACGTCACGGGGCAAGCGCCGCTGCGGCGTTGAGCGCTGCCTCGATCTGCTTGCGCTCTCCCGCGTGGTGGATTCTCGTCAGCAACCGCTGCAGCGCCGCGGGGGCCTGCGGGCCGGGGATGGTCCCCAGGGCGTGCACCGCCGCCGTGGCCACCTTGGGCTCGGGAAAGTAGGCGAAGGTGTCGTATGAAGTCCGCAACACCACCGCCTCCAGTGCTGTCACCGCTGAGGGCCCTTCAGTCAGCGCCGCCATCCAGACGACACCTCTCGCCAGATCGTCGTTGCGCTCGTCCAGTAGCACCCGTTGCTGCTTTCCGTGGCGCCGCATCGTGGTGGGGCCGCACTCCAGCAGCCCGGCCAGCGCTCGTCGGCCGAACTCCCGGGTGCCCTCTCGGAGCGCCAAGTCCATGCACGTCCGCCGCCACGCGGCCGTCGGAAGACCCGACGCCAGGGTGGCCAGATGAATGATCAGCTGGACCAGGTGCGGCATCGGTTCGATGCCGAGCCACTCCCTCAGGTCCCCTGCCCATCGATCGCGGGGCACGAGCACCGAGTCGGGCAAAGCCGTCGGCGGCCCGTCGACCAGCGCCAGGTAGGACCGCATGGCCTGAGGCAGGCGAGCGCGGTCGGCGCCACGGATTCCCCACGCGGATGGCAGCGTCTCCTCAACGGCGCGTAGCAACGGAGCAAGCTCTCGAAGTTCCGGCTCTTCGAGCCCTTTGAGTGAGGCCAAGGCCAGCTTGACGCATGTGACCCATCGAAAGCCTCGCTTCTGGTCAGTGGCGGCCAGACGCCACAAGACGCTCGCCTGCTCGGCAGTCCAGCCCAGACGCCGCCTGGTGGCGCGTTTCAGTATGTCGTCGAAATCCGCGTAAGGGTCCTCTGGCCACAACACCACGCAGAGCGCCGCGGCGCTAAGGGTGGCGTCATCCGCTTTCTCCAGCCGCCGGGTGACGTCCTCTTTGATCCGCGCCCGGGTGGCCCAGCATTCGTCCCAGTCGTCCTTATGCTGAGTCCGCAGAGCATGGGCTGTGGCGGCCCGCTCGTCGCCAAGGTGGTCCACGAGCCAACGGGCAAGGTCCACCGCCGAAGTCCGAACGTGATCGAGACCGTCATCACGGCGAAGAACTTGCTTCAACTCGTCCAACTCGTCGTCGCGCATGAGGTGCACTCTTCCAGGCAGGACCGACAGTCGCAGCCACGAGTGCCGCGAGGTGGCGTCTTCGGAGCGGTGTAAATCGCTCGACGAGGTAGGTGCCGTGAGTGGATCTTAGGCGGCCTCGGTAGCGAGTTCCAAGGCCGGGTCGTCGGTAGGGCGGAGCAGCGCCCGGCGGGTGGAGCAGCGCCCGGCGGAGGTCGTGCAGGATCCGCAGGCCCTTGCTGGTCAGGCTTTGGCGGTCGGTGAGCAGGCACTTGACCGCCGCCGGGTAGCGGCCGGACCAGGTGTCGGCGAAGGCGTCGATGCGCCGCTGGACGAGGTCGACCAACCCCTGGCCGGCCGTGATGTCATCGCCCGGCTCGCTGAGGTCGAAGATCTGCCAGTAGGCGGCCTTCACCTCGGCCTGGTCGCCGGCGCTGACCTTCGCGAGCACGTTTCTGGCGCGGTGAACGAGACACCTCTGGCGCAGTGAGGTGGGGAAGACCTGCTCGGCGGCGCTGATCAGGCCGGGCGCGCCGTCGGAGATGATGAGCAGCGGCGGGCGCAGACCGCGGGCGACGAGGTCGGACAGGAAGTCGTGCCAGGCGTCGGTGGACTCGGCCGCGGCGGCGGCCAGGCCGACGAAGACGGGCTTGCCGGCGGTGGTGATGCCCCGGGCGGCCAGGATCGGCTCGGCCCGGCTGCCGTCGTGCATCTTGAAGTGCGAAGCGTCCAGGAACAGGTAGTCCAGATCGACGTGCGTCAGGTCGCGGCGGCACCAGGCGTCGTACTCGGCCACGATGGCCTGGCAGATGGTCGAGACCGTGGACTTGCTCAGGGCGGCCTCGGGGCCGAGCGCGTCGGCCAGTGCGCCCTCGACGTCACGGACGGACAGGCCACGCACGAATCGGACGCGACCATCATGCCAGAGGCAGGGGAAGCTCAGATCAGGTACTGAGGCGGTTCGCCCGGGGCACGATCAGTTCGTCCTCAGTAACGGTGAGGGCGAATCCCGGGCCCGGTTGCCCCGAGTTCCATCCTTGTTCGACGGCTCGCCGGATGCATTCGACGACCAGGGCAGGACGGATGGCGATCGCTCGCTCTCCTAGCCAGTTGTCCGGGCGGGCGCAGGGGAGTGACACCACGAGAACGCGTCCCGGCTTCTCGGCTCGTTCGACGGCGAAGCTGAGCGGTGCCCAGGCCATGCCCTGGCAGTAGGTCGGCTTGTGGCGGACGCGCCAGCGGAAGACGGTGCCGTCGACGGTGATGAGCCGCGAGCCCCTCCTTGGTATGGCCATGGCTTCCTCCAAGCTCTGCCCTTGTTCCGTCGCTGTTCCGTGGGAGCATTGGAACCAGGGAGAAGCGACGCGAGGCGCCCGCAAGCGTAACCGCTGCTCACCGACATGATCGAGCTGTTTTCGCGAGTGACTGGATCGCGCATCGGAGAACATGCAGATCTTCGAGGGCACCAACCAGATCCAGCGCCTGGTCATCAGCAGGCACCTGGCGAAGTAGCCTGGTCGGCGTGGCCGAGGTATTCGGCGAGTTCTCCGACCGAGACACCACCGGCCAGCATGACGCTCGCGTAATACGCCGGAGCTGGTGCGGCCCCTCCTCGCGGGAGGTGGTGTAGCGCCTCCGCCGGCGTGGGTCTTTCTTCGGCGGCGGGATCGCAGGAGACCGAGCAATCGTAACTGCTCAGGTTCTTTGTGATCATGAGGTGGCGTGAGCCGGATGGGCTACCTGATCGTCATCTGCCGGTGTGCGGTGGTGCGGCGGGTAGCTGCACCGTGACGCGGAGCCCGCCGGCGGGGCGTGGGGTGAGGGCGAGGGCTCCGTCGTGTGCTTGGGCGATGCTTTTGACGATCGCCAGGCCGAGGCCGACACCTGCATGGTCGGCGTGTATGCGTTCGTTGCCGCGCTGAAACGGCTCGACAAGCGTGGAGACCAATTGTGGGGCGAGCTTCTCGCCGGTGTTCTCGACAGTGAGCACCACAGTCTCGGGGTGAACGGTGGTCGTGACCCATACGGTGCCCTGTTCAGGCAGGTTGTGGACGATCGCGTTGTGCACGAGGTTCGTAGTCATCTGCAGGAGGAGCGCGTGTGAACCGTTGGTGGGGGTGATGTCGCCGGAGGTCTCGATGGTGAGGCCGCGTTTTTCTGCGAGGGGGAGGAGCGTTTCAGCGGCTTCTTCCGCTATCAGGGACAGGTCGACGTGTTCTCGGGTGTAGGACCGTCGGTCGGCGCGGCTGAGCAGGAGCAACGCTTCTGTGAGGTCGATCGCTCGGGTGTTGACGGCGTGGAGGCGGTCGACGAGTTCGCCGGTGTCGCGGTTCGGATCGTTGCGGGCCACGTCGAGAAGTGTTTGCGTGATCGCCAGTGGGGTGCGCAGTTCGTGGGAGGAGTTGGCTGCGAATCTCTGCTGTTCGGCGACGTGTGCTTCGAGCCGTAGGAGCATGGTGTCGAAGGCGTCGGCGAGTTCGCGGAACTCGTCTTTGCGGCCCTCCAACTGGATCCGGTGGGAGAGTGACCCGTTCGCGGCCCTGCGTGTGGCGTCTGTGATGCGAGTCAGAGGGGTGAGCATGCGGCTGGCGAGAAGCCACCCTCCCGCGACACCGAACACCAGCAGGAACGCGAACACTGCGGCTGCCACCGGAGCGAAAGCGTGCAGCGGGTCGGGCCGGTTGGGAACAAGACGACTGAAGGTGAAGAGCACACCGTCGGACAAATAGCACCGAAGGAACACCAACACGGCCGCGAGTACCAAGGAACCTGCAAGCGTGACGAACCCGGCATAGCTGAGCGCGAGTTTGAGACGAACACTCAAACCAGGCGCCCTATCCACGGTTCCCTCCCTCACGTCCGGTGCCGGGTACTGTGTCGATGCGGTAGCCGACGCCGGCCACGGTGGCGATGATCCCGGGTTCGCCGAGCCGTTTGCGCAGTGCCGAGACAGTGATGCGCACGGCATTGGTGAAGGGGTCGGCGTTCTCATCCCACGCTCGCTCCAAGAGTTCTTCGGCGCTGACGACACCGCCCTCGGCAGCGACGAGGACTTCGAGCACGGCGAACTGTTTCCGGGTGAGCGCGACATAGCGGCTGTCGCGGTAGACCTCGCGGCGGAACGGATCCAGACGCAGCCCTGCGATCTCTCGCACGGGTGGTCTGTTGTGGGCGCGCCTGCGGTCGAGTGCTCGGAGACGGAGCACGAGTTCTCGGAGTTCGAAGGGCTTTGTGAGGTAGTCGTCGGCGCCGAGTTCGAACCCGGAGGCCTTGTCGTCGAGCCGGTCGGCAGCGGTGAGCATGAGGATAGGCATGCCGCTGCCGGAGGCGACGATGCGTTTGGCGATCTCGTCGCCGGAGGGGCCAGGGATGTCGCGGTCGAGGACGGCGATGTCGTAGGCGTTGATGCTCAGCAGCTCCAGAGCGGTGTCACCGTCACCGGCGATGTCGGCGGCGATCGCTGCCAGGCGTAGGCCATCGCGGATGGCTTCTGCCAGGTAGGGTTCGTCCTCGACGATCAACACGCGCATGCTCTTGATGCTAGGAGCCGGAGCATATCCTCGGCATATCAAAAACCGCATACGTGCTGACAACGCCACGCTGCCTTGACTGGCGGCATGACGACCACGACCCAGCAGGCCACTCAGGAGACCGTGGCCGCCAGCGCGCGGGACCTGACCAAGACCTACGGCCAAGGCGATGCCCAGGTGCATGCCCTGCGCGGCATCGACCTCGACCTCCCACGAGGGAGGTTCACCGCGATCATGGGGCCGAGCGGGTCGGGCAAGTCCACGCTGATGCACTGCCTGGCCGGACTCGACCAGGCCAGCGGTGGCACCGTCACCGTGGCCGGCATCGACCTCGGATCACTCGACGACGACGCGCTCACGATCTTCCGCCGCGAGCACATCGGCTTCGTGTTCCAGTCGTTCAACCTGCTGCCGATGCTCACCGCGGGCGAGAACATCGTGCTCCCGCTCGAGCTGGGCGGTCGCCGGATCGACGACGCGGCGCGCGAGCGCGCGCACCGGCTCGCCGATATCCTCGGCGTGGCTGACCGGCTCGGTCACCGGCCCGCGGAGCTGTCCGGCGGCCAGCAGCAGCGCGTCGCGATCGCCCGGGCCCTGATCACCCAGCCGGACCTGCTGTTCGCCGACGAGCCCACCGGAAACCTGGACAGCACCACGTCTGCGGAGGTGCTTGATCACCTGCGCCGGTCGACGCGCGAGCTCGGCCAGACCGTCGTGATGGTCACCCACGAGCGGGACGCGGCGAAGTACGCCGACGACGTGGTCATCATGCGGGACGGGCGGCTCGCCTGATGCGCACCGTCTTCCTCGCGTCGCTGCGCACCCACACCCGCAGGTACGTCGCAGCGGCCATCGCGGTCATCGTCTCGGTCGCCTTCGTCGTCGTGATCGGCGTGATCACGTCCGGGGCACGCGCCGGATTGATGGAGAACGCCGGGGCGCCGTTCCGCAATGCCGACCACGTGGTCGACGCCGCCCACGTGGACGACACCCTGGACACGTCAGTCGCGATCGAGATCGCCGAGCGCCTTGGCGAGAACGCATCCGGGCTCGGCCGGGTCCTGCTGCCGACGCGCACGGGCGACAGGTCGGCCTCCGAGATGACCGTGGGGCCGATCGCGCCTGCCAAGGAGATGCGCTGGCAGAAGCTCATCTCAGGCCGCTTCCCGGAACGCACGGGCGAGGCGGTGGTGCACGTGTGGGACGCCCAGGCCAGGGGAATCGCGATCGGCGACCGGATGCGGATCGGCGAGGGCGCCACCGCGACCGACCTAGTAGTGGTCGGCCTCGTGGAGTCGCCCTCTCCCACGGTCCAGGCCTCGGT
This sequence comes from Nonomuraea angiospora, assembly GCF_014873145.1. Lineage (NCBI taxonomy): Bacteria > Bacillati > Actinomycetota > Actinomycetes > Streptosporangiales > Streptosporangiaceae > Nonomuraea > Nonomuraea angiospora. The sequence continues at coordinate 10,561,001 of NZ_JADBEK010000001.1, forward strand.
GTACGTCACCTGGCCGCAGTTCCTGCACTGGCGCGACCACCCCTCCTTCCACGTGAGCAGGGTGGCGGTACGCGGGGAGGTAGGCCAGCTCCCGGAGGGCGCCGCGCTGTACTCGCCGGAGGAGTACGTCAGGGTCGGCCAGGCCAAGCTCAGCAACCACACGGACATGATCGCGTTGATGCTGCTGGTGTTCGCCGCCATCGCGGTCTTCGTCTCGGTCCTGGTCGTCGCGAACACGTTCTCCGTCATGTTCGCGCAACGCCTGCGCGACTTCGCACTGCTGCGCTGCGTCGGCGCGACCCGGCGGCAGGTGGTGGGTTCGGTACGCCGCGAGGCGGCCGCCGTCGGCGTGCTCGCGTCGCTGACCGGGACACTGGTCGGCGTCGGCCTCGGCTACGGGCTGATCGCCCTGATCAACACCCTCGCACCCACCACCCCGATGGGCGCCGCCGGACTGCCCACGCCCTGGCTGTTGGGCGGGTTCACCGTCGGCCTGGTCGTCACCATGCTCGCCTCCTTGTTGCCGACCCGGCGTGTGGTCCGGGTGAGCCCGCTGGCGGCACTGCGCCCGGATACCGCGGTCGACGGACACACGGCCACCGGCCGGGTACGGCTGGCGCTCGCTGCACTCCTCCTGGTCACCGGGCTGGCCCTGCTCGGGGCGGCGATGGTCCAGGACAGCACGGCGCTCATGCTGGCCGGCGGCGGATCGGTGTTCACCGGCGTGCTCCTGTCCGGGCCGGCGCTCGTTCCCCGCCTGGTCCGGATCACCGGCGCGCTGCTCGGCCCCGCAGGGCGGCTGGCAACCAAGAACGCCGTGCGCAACCCCCACCGGACCGCCGCCACCACCGCCTCCCTGCTGGTCTGCGTCACCCTGACGACCGCAGTGCTCACCGGATCGGCCACGACACGTACGGCCGTGGACGAGGAACGCGACAGGGATCACCCCATCGATGTCGCGCTCACCTCGCTCGAGACGCCGGTCACCACCGACCTCCTCGACCAGGTACGTCGCACTCCCGGTGTGGAGCAGGCCATACCGGTGGAGGGCGCCATGGCTCAGGTGGCGGGGCTCGACGAACCGGTCCTGGTCGTCACCGCGCCGGACGCGGAGCAGGTGGCCCGCGACGGTGGGTCGTTCGCCCGCGTGGAGCCGGGGAAGATCAGACTCGATGATGCGGCCTTTGGCAAGAACCTGAGCTGGCGGCCCGGTGACCGGGTCACGGTGCACGTCGGCGACCGGCGAGCCCAGTTGCAGGTCGTCGCCGGCACCGACTGGGGCCAGGTGGGCGTGGTCGCGCCCGGGACCCTGGCGCAGCTCACCGACTCCCCCGAACCGCACGTCATCTGGGTCCGCGCCTCCGCAGGCGCCGACCCGCTCGAGCTCGTCGGCGATCTGGCCGGGCTGGCGAATGCGGCCGGCGCGGAGATCCGCGATGACCTGCAGGCCCGGGCGACGGAGGACCAACTGCTGCGAATCCTCACCTGGTCGGTGCTCGGCCTGCTCGCAATCGCCGTGGTGATCGCCCTGATCGGGATCGCGAACACCCTGGGGCTCTCCGTCCTCGAACGCGCCCGCGAACACGCGATGCTGCGCGCGCTCGGGCTCACCCGCAGGCAGCTGCGGCGGATGCTGGCGACCGAGGCAATGCTGCTGTCGGTGGTGGCCACCCTGCTCGGCACCGTGATCGGCGTCGGGTTCGCCTGGGCCGGCTACGAGACGGTCGTGAAGTCGGCTCTCAGCGACGCCACCATGCAGGTCCCCTGGCCATCACTCGGCGTCGTTGCCCTCATCGCCGCTCTGGCCGGACTCCTCGCCGCTGTCCTCCCGGCACGCCGGGCCGCTCGGGTGACTCCGGCCGCAGGGCTGTCCCTCGACTGATACCTTCATCAATCGCTTGTGCCCGGCGATCGTTCCGGCTCTTTCGGAAGTCGGCGGGTGGGCCTTCCGGTGGGTGACGGGGCTGGGATAGCCGTCATTGCCGCCGGAAGGCCGCTTTTGTCCGGGATCGAGCCCGCGCAGCAAGCGCAGGTCTGCGCACGGGTTGCTCGGGGGTACCCGAGCGGGCCCGTGTCACGTGATCAGTGCTGCAGGGTCAGCAGTCCCGGCCGGTAGGGGAGGAGGCCGTAGTCGCCGCCGGAGCTGGGGTTGCGGCCCTGGTAGAGCAACTGCAGGTTGCAGGGGTCGACGGTCATGGTCTGATCAGGGTTGCTGCGGACCAGGTCGCCGTGGCTGATGTCGTTGGTCCAGGTGGCGCCGCTGTTGGCCTTGCCGGCGAAGGGGTTGCTCTCGGTCGCGGCCTGCGGGGTCCACGAACCGTCCAGGCTGGTGGCCGTGAACGAGCGGAAGTAGCGGCCCTGCGCGCCGATCGCCTCGACGAGCATGAGGTATCGGTTCTGGCCTTGGAGCTTGTAGACCTGAACGGCTTCAAAGAGGTTGTTCGTCGAGTCACTCATGATCACCGTGGATGTGGCGCCGAAATTGCCCGGGAAGTTCCCGATGGGCATGCTGGCGCGGTAGATCTTGCCGTTGTCCCCGGCGAAGAACAGGTACATGTTGGTGCTGTCGCCGATGAGGGTCTGGTCGATGGGGCCCGTTCCGGAGCCGGAGATGCTTCCGGAGAAGAGCGCCTGTGGCGAGGACCAGCCGTTCGGGTTGGTGGGGTCGCTGGAGGTCCGGTAGGAGAAGGCGGTCGCGCCCCACTGGTAGGCGAGCACCCAGATGTTCTTCGGGGCGAAATAGAAGAGCGTGGGCGCGACGGTGGAGGAGGACATCGTGTTCTGGCTGGCCGAGGCCATGTCGGACCAGTTGGTGAAGAGGCCGAAGTTCATCGAGCCCCACGCCGTTCCCGTGTCGTGCGTCGTGCCGTAGACGAGGTGCCTGCCGTTGTAGACGACGGTGCTGAAGTCCTTGAGCGAGACCCACCCGGACTTCGGGTTCGCCAGCGGGCCGGTCGAGGTCCAGCGGTACGTCGACGGAAGGGCGCACGTGCCGGTCGGTGTGGGGGTGGGGGTGGGAGTTGGGGTCGGTGTGGGGGTGCCGGGGTTACCGCAGGTCACGCCGTTCAGGGCGAACGAGGTGGGCACCGGGTTGCTGCCGCTCCACGAGCCGTTGAACCCGAAGCCGGCGCTGCCGCCGGAGGGGATGGAGGCGTTGTAGGAGACGTTGGTGGCGGTCACCGACGAGCCGGACTGGGTCTGGGTGGCGTTCCAGATCTGGGTGATCTGCTGGCCGGCGCCGAAGGACCAGGTCAGCCGCCAGCCGTTGACCGCGTCACCGAGGTTGTTGATGGTGACGGTGGCGTTGAAGCCGCCTGCCCAGCTCGAACTGATGGCGTAGTCGACCCGGCAGGCGACGGCGGCCTGGGCGGGCTGGATGGTGAGCAGGCCTGCTCCGGCGAGCAGGGCTGCGATGGCGCCGATCACCAGGCCGCGGCGTGGGGCCCGCCGGGTCGGCGCCGCGGTCGTGACGGCGGAGGGGCGCGGTGACCGCGCTCGCCAGGGCAGACGCATCTGTCTTCTCCTCATCATGTCCAACCGCCGTCAGGGGTTGGTGCAGGTGGCGGTCGGGGTGGCCGCGGTGCCGTTCGCGGTGAACCCGAAGGTCGTGGAGCCGCCGGCGGCGATGGAGCCGTTGTAGGCGGCGTTGCGTACGGTGACGCTGGAGCCGGACACACTCTGCTGGCCGTTCCACAGGCTGCTGATGCTCTGGTCGCCGGGCCAGGTCCACCGCACGGTCCATCCGCTGATCGCCGCGTTGCCCGCCCGGACGGTCACCGTCGACTGGAAGCCGCCCTGCCAGCTGTTGGTCGTCGCGATCGTCGCCTCGCATCCGTCCGGGACCGGCGTCGGGGTGGGTGTGGGCGTCGGGGTCGGCGTGGGGGTGGGGGTGGGGGTGGGGCCGGGGTTGGCGGCGTTCAGGGCGTTGAGGACGGCGTCGTAGGCGGGCTTCTTGTTGCCGCCGCTGAACAGCAGCGGGGTGTCGCCCGAGCGCCAGGAGTCCTGGTCGCGTACGCCCCACACCGTGATGCCGGCGCAACGGGCCACCGCCAGGCAGTCGTTGGTCACGGCGGCGTAGGTCTGCGGAGAGGCGCCCTGGATGTCCAGTTCGGTGATCTGCACGTCCACCCCGAGGGCGGCGAAGCTGGAGATGGTGGTGCGGTAGTTGCTGTTGTACGGGCTGCCGCTGTTGAAGTGCGACTGCAGGCCGACGCAGTCGATCGGCACGCCGCGCTGCTTGAAGTCGCGGACCATGTTGTAGACGCCCTGCGTCTTGGCCCAGGTCCAGTTGTCGATGTTGTAGTCGTTGTAGCAGAGCTTGGCGGCCGGGTCGGCGGCGCGCGCGGTGCGGAAGGCGACCTCGATCCAGTCGTTGCCGGTCCGCTGCAGGTTGGAGTCGCGCCGGCCGCCGGAGTTGCCGTCGGCGAAGGCCTCGTTGACCACGTCCCAGGCGTAGATCTTGCCCTTGTAGTGGGCCATGACGCCGTTGATGTGGTCGATCATGGCCTGGCGCAGGGTGCTGCCGGACAGGGACTGCATCCAGCCGGGCTGCTGGCCGTGCCAGGCCAGGGTGTGGCCGCGTACCCGCTTGCCGTTCTGCACGGCCCAGTTGTAGACGCGGTCGCCGTTGGTGAAGTTGAACTGGCCCCGGTTCGGCTCGGTGGCGTCGATCTTCATCTCGTTCTCGGCCGTCACCATGTTGAACTCGCGGCCGGCGATCGTGGTGTACTGCGAGTCGCCGAGCCTGCCCGCGCTGATGGCGGTGCCGAAGTACCGCCCGCTCTGCGCGGCGGCCGCGCCGAGCGTGCTCGCCGCGGCACCGGCCGGCGTGGTCGGTACCGTCACCGCGGTGACCACGCCGATGACGCCGACGGCGGCGGCGATCAGAACCCGCGAGCGCCTGAGAGGCCGCGGCGGAAGGATGGCTTTGTCGCCCATGGCTGAGTGCTCCAGACTGAATCACGGAAAAGCGGGACACGCGGGGTCACCCCACGCGATCGACGCCGCGTCCCGTGATCGGGAACGCACACCACCAGGGCATCGTGAACGGCGTTCCTCACCGCGCACCACCACATGGCAGGAGGAAGCCTTCTCAGGGACACAGTCTGGAAACCGTGCCGAAAGTTGTCAAGCTTTGGCGAAAGTTTCAGAGAGACGCTCTCGCCGTCGCGGGGGGCGACCCCCGATAACGCCTGATGAGCGCGCACGCCCCTCTATCGCCCCTCTATCGGCGCGAGGTGCCGTCCTTGACGTCGCCTCGCCGTCTCGTATTGGCTCGACCTGCCACCACGGCCATCTGACAGAGAAGGAAACGCGACAGGGAAGAGGATGTGTGAGCGCTAACAGCCGACCGGGGGCCACCACCCGGCGGCCATGGCGCGGGGCGGTCCGGCGGACAGACACCACGTCCCTGGAGCCGCCCTTTCGGAGGTTCACCGAGGAGGAGGTTCACTGAGGAGGAGGATCGCCGAGGAGGAGGTTCACGGCGGCGAAGCCGCCGGCGACGGCCTGCGGTGGTGGCGGGCTGCGGCGGTGGTGCCCCGGCTCAGGGATGGGGACTGCAGGAACGGTCGTCACCGAGCCTTGTCATCGGCCGTCACCTAGCCAGGTGACCCCCTGTCAAGATCCTGAACCGCCGAACGATGCCCCCCAGCGTCGGCCAATCTCTCCCTTAACAGGATGCTCTTGCTGGGTGACCGTGAGCGCGTAAAGATCCCCATGCAAGGAGGTCGCCATGATCCGCGCACTCAACAAGCTGGGAGACCGACTCCTCGACAAGTTCCTGCCGTCGGCGAACGCCTCGGCCGCGTGCTGGACCGACTGGTGCTGCCAGGGCAAGTTCTGCCGGACCTGCTGCTACCACGACTCCACCGGCACGACCAACTGCGGCAGCTTCGACTACTGCTGACGCGCCCTCCGACAGCCCCCAGGACAGTGCGGGCCGGCTCGGTGCCGGCCGGCGCCGTCCTGGCGGGTTCTCTGTGCTTCGCCGCCCACCCCCTGAGGAGCTCGCATGCCGTATCTCGTCGCCGCCGTCGTCGTCGTCGGATTGCTGTGCCTGGTGGACCTGGTGCTGACCCTGGCGGTGATCCGCCGGCTGCGCGTGCACACGCTGCGGCTGGCCGAACTGGCGCCGGCGGGCGCCCCGATGGTGCAGCCGGGAACGACGCTCGGCGAGTTCAGCGCGACCGCCCTCAGCGGGGAGACCGTGTCGCGCGCGTTCTTCTCCGGGCCCTCCGTGGTGGCGGTGTTCTCCACCGAATGCGCGTCCTGCCACGAGCGGCTGCCGGAGTTCGCGTCCTACCTGGCCGACACCCGCCCACAACGCGTGCTGGCCGTGGTCGCGGGCGACCCCGACGCGGCCCGGTCGTTCACCGGCGAGCTGACCTCGGCCACCGTCGTGGTCGAGCCGATGGGCGGCCCGGTGGGCAGGGCCTTGCGGGTCTCCCGGTTCCCCAGCTTCTACCTGGTGGACGGTGACGGGGTGGTCGTCGCGGCCGACACCGCCCCGGGCAGGCTGCCGGCGGCCACGCGCCGATGACCTCTAGCGGCGCCACGCCGCGGCGGCGCTTCCGCGCGGCCGCGGCGTCGGCCTGGCGGGCGCACCCGGCCGCCGTCCTGGCATCCGGGATCACGGTGCTGCTCATGGGCCTGGTCCCGGTGGTCACGGCGTGGCTGACCAAGCTCGTGCTCGACGGGCTGGCGGCCGGGGCGGGCCTCGCCGAGCTGCTTCCGTACGGCGTGGCTCTCGGCGTGACCGGCCTGGCGGGCGCGGCCCTGCCCGCGGTCGCCGAGTACGCCCAGGAGCAGCTGCGCCGCGCGCTCCAGGTGCTGATCCAGGACCGGCTCTTCCAGGCCGTCAACGCCCACCCGGGGCTGAGCCGGTTCGAGAACCCGGCCTTCCACGACCGGGTGCGGCTGGCGCAGGAGGCCGGCCAGAACGCGCCGCAGCGGATCGTCCGCTCCGGCCTGGGGATCGCCCAGGGGGCCGTCACCCTCGCCGGGTTCACCGCGGCGCTGGCGGTGCTGGCGCCGGGGATGATCCTCGTCGTGGCGCTCTCCGCGGTCCCCTCGGTCCGCGCCCAGCTCGACCTGTCCCGGCGCCGCGCCGGCATGATGTGGGGCGTCAGCTCGAGGAGCCGTCGGCAGATCTTCTTCGCCGGCCTGCTCACCAGCCCCGACGCGGCCAAGGAGATCCGGCTGTTCGGCCTCGGCGACTTCCTGCGCGCCAGGATGCTGGGCGAGCTGCGCGCGGTCAACGCCGCCGAGCAGGGGCTCGCCCGCAGGACCCTGCGTACCCAGGGGTCGTTGTCGCTGCTCGGGGCGGCCGTCGCCGCGCTCGGCCTGCTGTGGGCGATCAGCGGCGCCGCGTCGGGCACGCTGAGCGTCGGCGACGTCGCCGTGTTCGTCGCGGCCGTCGCCGGGGTGCAGTCCGCGCTCGCGTCGGTCGTCGGCCAGTCCGCCGACGCGCACAACGCGCTGCTGATGTTCGGGCACTACCTCGACGTCGTGGCCGACGCGCCGGACCTGCCCGTCCCGCGGCGGCCGCGCCCCGTCCCCGCGCTGCGCGAGGGCATCGAGGTGCGCGACGTGTGGTTCCGGTACGACGACGCGCATCCGTGGGTGCTGCGCGGAATCGACCTCTTCATCCCGCGCGGCGGCTCCCTCGCCCTGGTCGGGCTGAACGGCGTGGGCAAGAGCACCCTGGTCAAGCTCATCTGCCGGCTGTACGACCCGGTACGCGGCTCCATCCACTGGGACGGCGTCGACCTGCGGGACCTGGACCCCGCCGAACTGCGCGGCCGCATCGGCGCGGTGTTCCAGGACTACATGTCGTACGACCTGACCGCGGCCGAGAACATCGGGCTCGGCGACGTCGCGGCGCTCGACGACCGGGACCGGGTCGAGGAAGCCGCCAGGCTGGCCGGTGTCCACGAGACGGTCGCCGGGCTGCCGCGGGGCTACGAGACGCTGCTGAGCCGGATCTTCTTCGGCGACCGGGACGACCCGCAGGCCGGAGTGGTGCTGTCCGGCGGGCAGTGGCAGCGCCTCGCGCTGGCCCGTGCCCTGATGCGCAAGGGGCGGGACCTGCTCGTGCTCGACGAGCCGAGCTCCGGCCTGGACGCGCAGGCCGAGCACGCCATCCACCAGAGCCTGCGCCGCCACCGCGCCGGGCGGACCAGCCTGCTGATCTCGCACCGGCTCGGCGCGGTGCGGGAGGCGGACGTGATCGTCGTGCTCGCCGAGGGGCGGATCGCCGAGCGGGGCTCGCACGCGGAGCTGATGGCGCTGGGAGGTGAGTACGCGGGGCTGTTCACCCTCCAGGCCCAGGGCTACGAGCCGGCGGATTCGGGGGAGGTGTCGAGCCGGCGGACGACGACGCCGAGCACGCGGTCGAAGGGCACGTAACCCCATGCCCGCGAGTCCTCGCTGACCGGCCCGTCACCGAGGACGACCAGCCGGCCCGCCGGGACCGGGTCGCCCGGCGACGCCTCCACCCGAGCCGCGACCTGGCCGGGCACCGGATCGCCCGGCACGGCCACCGCCCGCTTGATGAACCACCTGGCCGCCCCCGGCCGGGGCAGCGGCCCCGTACGCCACTTCCCTCCGGGCAGCGCGGTCTGCAGCACCACGACCTGGCCGCGCCTGACACCCGCCCCCGTGGTCCTGCGGACGAGCACCCGGTCGCCCGTCCGGTAGGTCGGCAGCATGCTCGCCCCGCTGATCCGGACGACGACGAACCGCCTCCGGGCGACGACCAGCCCGGCGGCCAGGGCCGCGATCGGGGCCAGCAGGATCATGACGCGCCGCACGGCGCCCTCCAAAGTCGATCACCACCAGTGGACTGCCGACACTAACGCCCGATCTCCTCCTCCGGGGAAGGGGAGGGGGCTCGACGCAGCCGTACCGCGAGCACGATCAGGACGACGGGCAGGAGCGTGTAGAGCGCCCACGCGAGCGTGACCGGATCGGCCGCCGCCCCCTCCTCCGAGGACTGCGCGCACCCGAGCACCGGCATCCAGTTCATCGCCAGGTCCCTGAGCACCATGGGCGCCACCGTCAGCCAGCCGACGAGCCGGCCCAGCGGCCGGCGGCCGGTGCGGGCCAGCAGTGCCCACAGCCCGAAGCCCACCGCGACCACGATCGGCTGCGGGATCAGGACCAGGACGGCCGTCGCGAACATGATCTCCTCCGTGCCGCCGAAACAGTCGCCGTTCATGATCATGATCGAGTACTCCCTCGTCTCGCCGGCCAGGGGCGCCAGGAGCATCGCCAGAGGAATGCTCACCAGCACCAGCGCGACGCCCCACATGACCAGCGGCCATCGCAGGCGCGGCGGAGGCATGCCCTCCCCACGGACGGCCTGACCGAGCGTCAGGAGCAGCGCCGCCGTGGCGAGGCAGGCGAGGGCGATCAGCAGCAGGTCGTCGGTGTCCCAGGGCAGGATTCGCAGATCCCCGAAGTCGATCGGTCCGCCGCCGGCGCTCCGGCCCGCGACATAACGCACGACCTCCTCCTGGCTGGGCTTGTCGAGCCCGCTGATCGGCGTCGCGGCGGCGGCCACGGCGAGCAGGGCCAGCAGCGCGGCGCCCAGCCGTGGCGCCCAGCGCCGGTGGCGCAGCACCACGACGGGCACGACCAGGAGGGCGGCGACGGCCGCACCGGCGACGACGTTGGCGGTGCCGGGCGCGATGGCGGCGCTTCAGCGGACGAGCAGGTGGACGAGGGCGATCCCGCCGACGGCCACGATCAGGAAGCGTAGCGTCGCCGGGCTGAAGCGCCGGCCCGCCTCGGCGCCGAGCCGGCCACCGAGGGCGGAGCCGGTCGCGATGAGCGCGACGGCCGTCCAGTCGTAGTCCGCGACGAACAGGAAGAGGAGCGCGGCGGCCGCGTTGACCACGGCGACCAGGACGTTCTTGGCGGCGTTGAGCCGCTGGGGCGTCTCGTCGAGGAGCATGCCCATGAGGGCCATGTAGATGATCCCCTGGGCGGCGGCGAAGTAGCCGCCGTAGACGCCGGCGAGCAGCAGCCCGGCGAAGAGCCCGCGACCGGACGTCTCGCGGCGGCGGTGGCTAAGGAGCTTGGTGATGCGGGGCTGCAGGACGACCAGGACGAGGGCCAGGGCCACCAGGACGGGGACGATCCGTTCGAACGCCGTGGCCGGCAGGGTCAGCAGCAGCACGGCGCCGCACAGGCCGCCGAGCAGGGCGGCGACGCTCAGCCTCAGCAGGCGCCGGGACTGGCCGCGAAGCTCCCTGCGGTAGCCGATGGCGCCGCTGATGGAGCCGGGGATCAGGCCGAGCGCGTTGGTGACCGTGGCGGTGACGGGCGGCAGGCCGATGGCGAGCAGCACGGGGAAGGTGATGAGGGTGCCGGAGCCGACGACGGTGTTGAGGGCGCCGGCGCCGATGCTCGTCGCGAAGACGGCGAGCATCTCCCAGGGGGTCACGACGCCTCCGCGGGGGAGGCGCTGCTCATGGCCGGCGGGGTCGGCGTCATGCGGCCGACGTTAGGCGGGAAAAGCTTCGACGCCCGGCGAAGTGTCGGCGCCCACGCCGTGACGAGGAGCGACGGTCACCTATGCCCGCGGTCCCGGTCGAAGCGGCCGGAGAGGGCGGGGAGCAGGCCGCGGGGCAGGAAGAGCACGACCAGGATGAGGACGAGCGCGTACACGGCGTACGACAGCACGCCGGGCGCGTACGACGGCATCCCCGGCAGCGCGGCCAAGCTGTTCAGCCCCTGCACGAGCAGCGTGATCGCGGTCGCGCCGACCACGGCGCCCCAGATCGTGCCCAGCCCGCCGACCACGGCCATCACGATGTACTGGATCGAGATGAGCACGGGGAACGAGCCCGGCGCCACGTACCCCGTGTAGAAGCAGTAGATCCCGCCCGCGAGCCCCGCGAACGCCGCCGACAGCGCGAACACCACCAGCTTGTACCGCCCGACGGGGATCCCCGAGGACGCGGCGGCGGTCTCGCTGGTGGCCAGCGCGCGCAGGGCGCGGCCCGGCCGCGAGGTGATCACGTTCCGGGTCACCAGCATCACCAGCGCCAGCCCGATCCAGGTCAGGTACGCGTACGCGGACGCGCCGCCCGCCTCGAACGACCCGACCGAGAACTGCGGGATGGCCTGCAGCCCGATGTCCCCGCCGGTGACCTCCAGCTGCCCGGCCAGCGAGAGCAGGATGAGCTGCATGGCCAGCGTCGCGAACGCCAGGTGGTGCCCGCGCAGCCGCAGCAGCGGCACGCCGATCACCAGCGCCGACGCGGCCGCCACCACCGGAGCGGCGACCAGCCCGGCCAGCGGTGGCACGCCGTGCAGGGACAGCAGCGCGGCGGTGTAGGCGCCGACGGCGTAGAAGGCGCCCTGGCCCAGCGACACCTGCCCGGCGTAGCCCATCAGCAGCGACACCCCGACGGTGACCATCGCGGCCAGCCCGAGCAGGATGTACACGGCCAGCGCGCTGTCGTCGAGCACGGCGGGCAGCGCCAGCGTCACGGCCGCGACCGCCGGCCCGGCCACCCGGCGGATCATGCCGGTTCCTGCGAGATGGCCGAGCGCCGGCTCGCCTGTACGATCATGACGACGATCATGAGACCCAGCGCCACCTCCAGCTGGTGCGATCCGTAGCCGTACCCGGCGGCCATGGTCTCGGCCACGCCCAGCAGCAGCGCTCCGGCCAGCGTGATCACGGGCCGGGTGAGCGCGCCGAAGACGGCCGCGGCGAAGGCGTTCACGATGAGCGTGACGTCGGTGTCGAACGAGATCGGCCGCAGCGGCGTCACCAGCACCCCGGCGATCCCGCCGAGCAGCCCGCCCAGCGCGAACGCCAGCAGCCCCATCAGCCGCGTGTCGATCCCGACCACGCGGGCGGCGTACGGGTTGGAGGCGCACGCCGTCAGCGCCTTGCCCAGGTAGGTGCGCCCGAAGAAGAGCGCCAGCAGCACGAACGCGGCCGCCGTCACGCCGATGACCAGCAGGTGCTGCGTCTGGACGCGCGCGCCCGCCAGCGTCACCGAGCCGGCCAGGCCGGGCGCCGAACGCGGCTGGTCGCCCCACAGGACGATCTCGACGGCGTACGCGAGCACGCCCACGCCGAGCGTCACGATCAGGGACGACAGCGGCGTGGTGCCCCGCCGGCCGATGGCGGCCAGGCCGGTCAGCAGCCCCGCCAGCGCCGCGACCAGGATGGCGGCCAGCTCGCTCAGCCCGTGCGGGAACCCCAGCCCGAGCAGCGACGACGCGCACAGCCCGGCCACGACCGCGAACGTGCCCTGCGCGAAGTTCACCACGCCCGTGACGCGGTGGATCACGACCAGGCCGCTGGCGATGAGCGCGATCGCGCATCCGACCGCGAGCCCGTTCAGCAGGTACGTGAGGAAGGCGCTCATGTGATCGCCCCGCCCAGGTACGCGCTGGCCACCCGAGGGTCGCCGGCCAGCTCCGCGCACTCGCCCTCGGTCACCACCCGCCCGGACTCCAGCACGTACGCCCGCCCGCACAGGTCGAACGCCAGCCGCGCGTTCTGCTCGATGAGCAGCACGGTCAGCCCCTGCTCCCGGTTCAGCTCGGCGAGGTGGGCGGCCAGGCCGGCGGTCACGTTCGGGGCCAGGCCCAGGGAGAGCTCGTCCACGACGAGCGCCTCGGGCCGCGACATCAGGGCGCGCCCGAACGCCACCATCTGCTGCTCGCCCCCCGACAGCACCCCGGCCCGCCGCCCGGCCAGCTCCGCCAGCCGGGGCAGCAGCTCGTACACCGAGGAGGGGTCCCGCAGGCCCGACCGCCACCCGCCCAGGGCCAGGTTGTCGGCGACCGACAGGTCAGGGAAGAGCTGGCGGCCCTCCGGGATGAGGGCCAGCCTGCCCCCGATCCGCACCGTGCCCGAGGCGGGCCGCAGCAGCTCGGCGAGGGTGTTGGCCAGCGTGGACTTGCCCGCGCCGTTCGGGCCGAGCAGGGCGACCATCTCGCCCCGCCCCACGGTGAGCGTGACGTGGTCGAGCGCGGTCGCGGTGCCGTACGAGACGACCAGGTCCTTGACGTCGATCATGCGCTCTGCCCGAGGTAGGCGGCGAGCACCAGCGGGTCGGCCCGCACCTCGGCGGGCGGGCCGTCGGCGATGACCCGGCCCAGGTCGAGCACCACCACGCGGTCGGCCAGCCGGGTCACGAACGCGACGTCGTGCTCGACCAGCAGGATCGTCAGCCCGTCCGCGCGCAGCTCCTCCACCAGCGCCGCGAGCCGCTCGCGCTCCTGACCGCGCAGCCCCGAGGCGGGCTCGTCGAGCAGCAGCAGCCGGGGCCGGGCGCACAGGGCGCGGGCGAGCTGGAGCGCCCGCTGCTGCCCGATGGGCAGCAGGTCGGCGGGCCGGTCCGCCCACTCGGCCAGCCCCACGCGGCTCAGCACGGCCTCCGCCTCGGCGGTGATCTCGCGCTCGTCGCGCCGGTGCCGCGGCAGCCGCAGCGCCGCCGACACGAACCCCGCACCGGTACGGCCGTGCATCCCGACCATGACGTTCTCCCTGACCGTCATGCCGCGGAACACCCTGGCCGCCTGGAACACGATCGACATGCCGAGCCTGGCCCGCCGGTGCGGCGCGAGCCGCTCCACCCGGTGCCCGCGGAAGGAGATCTGGCCGTGGTCGGCCTCCAGATGCCCGGTGATGAGGTTGAACAGCGTGGACTTGCCCGCCCCGTTCGGCCCGATGACGCCGCAGACCTCGCCGTCCGCGACGGCCAGGGACACGTCGCGGACGGCGTAGACGCCCCCGAAGGAGCGCGAGAGCCCGGTGACCGTCAGCACCGGCTACCCCGCGCCGACGGTCTTGGCGAGCTGCTCCTTGGCCCAGTCGGTGGGAACGAACTTCCCGTTCTGCACCGTGTTGACCGAGATGAACTCGGGGGAGAGGCCGGAGTGGTCGGTGGGGGAGTAGCGGAAGCGGCCGTTGGGCGTGACCAGGTCCATGGTCTCCAGTGCCTGCTGGACCTTGGCCTGGTCGGTGCTGTTCGCCTTCTTGATCGCCTCGAAGAGCAGCAGGCTCGCACTGTAGCCGTCCTGCGCGAACTGCGGCGGTGGATAGCCGTGTTTCTGCTGGTACGGCTTGGCCATCTGCTCGATGACCTGCTTCTGCTTGCCGTCGGGCAGATATTCGCCGACGACGCCGATGGCGCTCTGCACCGTCATGCCCTCGGCCGCGCCGCCCATCGGCTCCAGCCACAGCTTGCTGGCCTGCGAGGCGGTCAGGAACAGCGGCGTCTTGAGCCCCGAGGCCACGTACTGCTTGGCCGCCGTCACGCCGGGCGCGCCCGAGCCCCAGAACACCAGCGCCTCGGCGGCGGAGTCGCGCACGTGGGTGAAGAGCGGGCTGAAGTCCGAGGTGGTCGTCTCGTACGGCTCGTCCACGGCGACCTTCACCCCGTACTTCGGCGCGAGCGCGATCATCGACTTGTGGCCGGAGACCGAATAGGCGCTCTTGGAGTCCCAGGCCACGGCGATCGTCTTGATGCCCTTGGCCTGGAGGTACTGCAGGTAGCGCTCGGCGTACATGCTGGACAGGGCGGGGGTGACGAAGATGTACGACTTGATCGGCTCGACCTGCTCCTGCGCCGGGGCCAGCGACAGGTACGGCATCTTGTCGCGCTGCGCGAGCGGCTCGACCGCCAGCGCCGAGTTGGAGAACACCGGGCCGATCAGCACGTCGATGTCGCCCTTGATCTGGTTGTAGGCCACGATGCCCTGGTCGGGGGCGGTCTTGTCGTCGCGCGTGACCAGCTCCACCTTGCGGCCGAGCAGGCCGCCCTGCGCGTTGACCTGCTCGACGGCCAGCTCGACGGCCTTCTTGTCCTCGCTGCCCAGCGGCGTGTAGTTGCCGGTGAGGGAGACGATGAGGCCGACCTTGATCGGGTCTTGGGCGCCGCCGCCGGAATCACCGCCGCAGGCGGTCGCGGCCAACGCGAGACAAACCAGAGACGGGAGCAGCCTGCGCATCAGGACCCTCCAAGCCGTGCTTATGGCCTCCACTCCGTGGAGGCGGCTCGGTCGCCGGGGAGCCGTCGCCTTCCCTCGTCACTCCGGTCGCTGCGCTCCCTGCGTTCCTCAGTCCAGGCGACGGCGCTCCCTCACGTGGCCCTGAATGTAGGCAGATATATTACGGCTGTCAATAGAATGCCCAAGATGCGGGGAGGGCTGAGATGCGGCCTCAGTCGGTGATTCTGACGTTCCTCGGCGATCACGTGTACGGCCGCGGGATCTGCGTGTCCTCGGGCAGCTTCATCGAGGCGTTCGCCAAGGTCGGGATCTCGGAGGAGGCGACGCGTTCGACGCTGACCCGGATGGTCCGCCGCGACCTGCTGCGCCGCCAGCGCTCGGGCCGCCGCATGTACTTCGGGCTCACCCCGACGAGCACCGAGGTGCTCAAGGACGGCGAGCGGCGCATCTGGCACAGCGGCGTCGTCAACGACGCGGACGAGGACCGCTGGACGCTGATCGGCTTCTCGCTGCCCGAGTCCTGGCAGCGGCAGCGGCACGAGCTGCGCTCGCGGCTGGTCTGGGCCGGGTTCGGGCCGCTGCAGAACGGCCTGTGGATCGCTCCCGGCGACGTGGACGCCGCGCGCGTGATCGAGGACCTCGGCGCGAACGTGAAGGTCTTCGCCGCCGAACCCCGGCACCCCACCGACATGCAGGCGCTGGTCGGGGACGCCTACGACCTGTCGGGCCTGGGCGAGCGCTACCGGGAGTTCCTGCGCCGCTGGGACCGGGCCGACCCGGCGCCGGACGCGCCCGACGACCTGGCGCGCTCGCTGACGCTGCTGACCGACTGGCTGCAGGTCATCAGGGCCGATCCGCGGCTACCGCTGCGCTACCTGCCGCACGACTGGCCGGCGGAGAAGGCCCAGCGGGTCTGCCACGCGCTGCACGAGCGGTTCAGGCCGGAGGCGGGGCGGATCGCGGAGCGGCTCCTCGACGTCGTCCCGGATGAAACTTGGGCAGAACGGTGACAGCGATCGCCCAGTGGCCTAACTTGATGGCTTGAGCGTCAAGGAGCGCCGATGCGGAATCAGGGGATTGGCTCATGGCCCGCACGCCGGGCCCGCATGACGCCCGGACGGGTGGCGGTGACGTACCGGGGACATGACCGCACGTACCGTGAGTTGAGCGAGCGGACGTACCGGCTGGCCTCGGCGCTCGGCGTGGGCCGCGGCGAGCGGGTCGCCTTCCTCGGCGTCAACCAGCCCGCGATGGTGGAGACGTTCTTCGCGGCGGGGCTGGTGGGGGCCGTGTTCGTGCCGCTCAACGCCCGGCTGGCGCGGCCGGAGCTGCGCTTCATCCTGGAGGACGCGCAGGCGTCGGTCCTCGTGCTGGGCGAGGAGCAGGACGGCGAGGGGCTGCCGGGGCGGCACGTCAGGGCCGCCGAGTACGAGGCGCTGCTCGCCTCCGGCTCGCCCGAGCCGATCGACGAGCCGGTGCGCCCGGACGACGTGTGCCTGATCATGTACACGTCGGGGACCACGGGCCGCCCCAAGGGGGCCATGCTCACCCACGCCAACCTGACCTGGAACACCTTCAACCTGCTGGTCGACGTGCCGCTCGCGCACGACGAGGTCACGCTGGTCAGCGCGCCGCTGTTCCACATCGCGGCGCTGGCCCAGACGCTGGTGCCGACCGTGCTCAAGGGCGGCCGGGTCATCCTGGAGCCCTCCTTCGACGTGGACCGGACGTTCGACCTGATCGAGGCGGAGCGGGTGACGGTGATGTTCGGGGTGCCGTCGATGTTCGGCTTCCTGACGCGGTCGCCGCGCTGGGCGGGGGCGGACCTGTCGAGCCTGCGGCACCTGCTGTGCGGGGGCGCGCCGGTGCCCGAGCCGCTGATCCGGGTCTATCAGGAGCGGGGGCTGACGTTCCTGCAGGGGTACGGCATGACCGAGACGGCGCCCGGCGCCCTCTTCCTCGGGGCCGAGCACTCGATCGACAAGGCGGGCTCGGCCGGCGTGCCGTGCTTCTTCTCCGACGTGCGGCTGGTCGCGCCCGACGGCTCCCCGGCGGGTCCCGGCGAGCCGGGCGAGGTGTACGTACAGGGGCCCAACGTCATGACCGGCTACTGGCGGCGGCCGGAGGAGACCGCGAAGGTGCTGTCGGCGGACGGCTGGTTCCGCTCGGGCGACGTCGGCGTCGCCGACGAGGACGGCTACGTGCGCATCTCCGACCGCCTCAAGGACGTGATCATCTCCGGCGGCGAGAACATCTACCCGGCCGAGGTGGAGAGCGTGCTGTTCGGGCACGACGCGGTCGCCGAGTGCGCGGTGATCGGCGTGCCGGACGACAAGTGGGGCGAGGTGGGCAAGGCGCTGGTCGTGCCGGCCCAGGACGCCGCGATCGAGCCCGAGGAGCTGCTGGCGTACCTGGACGGCCGCCTGGCCCGCTTCAAAATCCCGAAATATCTGGAATTCGTCCCTGAATTGCCGAAGAACGCAGCGGGCAAGCTGCTCAAAGCCAACCTCAGACAGCTCTACGGGCACGACCTCGACGACCAGAGGAGATGATCTGCGAATGCGCACCTCGCCGCCGTTCCGCGCGGACCACGTCGGCAGCCTGCTCCGCCCGCCCGCGCTGCTCCGCGCCCGCGAGACCCTCATGGGTGACGCGCTGCGGGAGGCC
This sequence comes from Nonomuraea angiospora, assembly GCF_014873145.1. Lineage (NCBI taxonomy): Bacteria > Bacillati > Actinomycetota > Actinomycetes > Streptosporangiales > Streptosporangiaceae > Nonomuraea > Nonomuraea angiospora. Next base: position 10,578,656 of record NZ_JADBEK010000001.1, read on the forward strand.
GAGGACGAGGCCATCAGAGAGGTGGTACGCCGCCAGGAGGAGATCGGGCTGCAGAGCGCCACCGACGGCGAGTTCCGGCGGGCCTCGTGGCACATGGACTTCATCTACCGGCTCGGCGGCATCGGCCAGGCCACCGACGAGCACATCACGGTGCGCTTCCACAACGAGCAGGGGGACATCGAGTTCACCCCGGCGGCGCTGCGCGTGCACGAGCGGATCCGGCTGAACGAGCCGATCTTCGCCGACGACTTCGCCTTCCTGCGCGACACCGCCACCAAGGTCGTGCCCAAGCTGACGATCCCCTCGCCGAGCATGGTCCACTACCGGGGCGGGCCGGCGGCCATCGACCCCGGGGTCTACCCGGACGTGGAGGAGTTCTGGCGCGACCTGAGCGCGGCCTACGCCGAGCAGGTGCGCAGGATCGGCGCGCTCGGATGCACGTACCTGCAGTTCGACGACACCAGCCTGGCCTACCTGAACGACCCGGCCCAGCGGGCGGAGCTGAGCTCGCGCGGCGACGACGCCGAGCACATGCACCTGCGCTACATCAGGCAGATCAACGCCGCCCTGGCCGCCAAGCCCGCCGGGATGACGATCACCACCCACATGTGCCGGGGGAACTTCCGCTCCTCCTGGGCCGCCTCGGGCGGCTACGACTTCGTGGCGGAGGCGCTGTTCAGCGAGCTGAAGGTGGACGGGTTCTTCCTGGAGTTCGACGACGAGCGGTCCGGGGGCTTCGAGCCGCTGCGCTTCGTGCCGCCGGGGAAGATGGTGGTGCTGGGGCTGGTCACGACCAAGCGGGGCGAGCTGGAGTCGAAGGACACGCTCAAGCGGCGGATCGACGAGGCCGCCAAGTTCGTCGACCTCGACCAGATCTGCCTGTCGCCGCAGTGCGGGTTCTCCTCGACGGTCGAGGGCAACCAGCTCACGGCCGACGAGCAGTTCGCCAAGCTCCGCCTGATCGTCGAGACGGCCCAGGAGGTCTGGGGCTAGCCCCCGCCCGCCCGCCGCGCCCGCCGCGCCCGCCCCCAGCGGTGCTTCACCCGTGGGGGCGGAACGTGACGACCGAGCCCGTGAGGCGGGCCTGCTCGGCGGCCCACACCACGCGGTGGGTCATGAGGCTCTCGAACGCGTCCGAGCGCAGCGGCGACGGATCGCCCGAGGCGACGGCGGCGAGGAAGGCGTCCACCAGGCCCTCGTCCCCGCCGCCGTGCCCGTCCGCCGCCGAGGGCCCCTCCGAAGCTTCCGGCGCGCCCGCGTCGGCGGCGGTCGTGTCGACGACCTCCTCCTCGCCCGTGCGGAAGTCCACCACGCGCAGCGTGCGGCCGTCGCCGTCGACGTAGCCGTGGGTGCCGAACAGCCGCGTCCGCCGGTGCTCCATCGGTGTGAACGCGCTCATCGTGAACGAGCACGTCGCCCCGTCGTCGAACTCCATCACCACCTCCTGGTGATCGACCACGTCGTTGTCGCACGCGTACACGCACCGCCCGTACGGCCCCACCCGGAGCGCCTCCAGCACGGCCTCCGGCGTGCGCCCGGGCGTGACGGCCGACAGCGGCCAGAACTCGCTCTCCGGGTCCCCGAGGCACCCGAGGTACAGCCGCGGCGCCGAGTACGGGCAGGACGCCTCCAGGAGGCAGTCCACGCACCGGTCCGCGGCCGACGCGGGGCGGTCCTCGGCGCGGAAGTGGGACAGGGAGCCGAACGACGACACCCGCGCGGGCGGCCGGCCGAAGAGGTGCACGAGCCAGTCGATGTCGTGGCACGCCTTGGCCAGGAGCATCGGCGCCGAGGTGTCCTGGCGGCGCCAGTGGCCGCGGACGAAGGAGTGCGCCTGGTGCCACCACCCCACCGGTTCGAGGTGCTGGACGCTGATCAGCCGCCCGATCCGGCCCGAGTCGAGCAGGTCCCGCACGGCCCGCGTGTAGGGCGTGTACCGCAGCACGTGGCACACGGCCAGCATGATCCCGTTGCGCCGGGCGGCCTCGGCGATCCGCGCCGCCTCACCCTCGTTCGGCGCCATCGGCTTCTCCAGGAGAATGTGGTAACCGAGGTCCGCCAGCGCCACCGCGGGGTCGGTGTGCAGCTGGTCCTGCGTGGCGATGACGGCCGCGTCGGCCAGCCGGTCCGCCGCCGCCAGCTCCTTCCAGCCGGGGAACGCCGCCCCGGCCGGGACGCCGAACTCCGCCGCGAACGCGGCGCGGCGCCGCGGGTCGGGCTCCGCGACCGCCACCACCCGTCCCGCGCCCGTGGCGTGCGCGTGGCGGGCGTAGGTCAGCCCTCGCAGGCCGCCGCCGACGACGGCTAGAGTCACCTCAGTCATGGAACCTTCCCGACGAAATATCATGGAGACCATCATTATTCGGAGTCGGCTGACTGACGGCAAGGGGTGTCCATGGGCGAGGATCTGAGCGGCGGCGACCTGTCACGGCTCAGGCAGCTCAACGCGCTCGCCGTGATCAAGGCGCTGCAGGGCAGGCCCTCGCTCACGCTCACCGAGGTCGCCAAGCGCACCGGCCTGTCGCGCGCCTCCGCCGAGGACGTGGTCCGCGAGCTGCTGCAGAAGGGCTGGGTCGCGGAGGCGGGCGCCACCGCGGGCGGCGTGGGCCGCCCGGCCAGGCGCTACCGCTTCAGGGCGGACGCGGGGCGGGTGCTCGGCGTCGACATCGGCGGCCACAAGATCCGCGCCGTCGTCGCCGACCTCGACGGGAACGTCGGCGAGCGGGCCTCCGTCCCGGTGACGCCGGAGATGGGCAGGCCGGAGCGGCTGGAGGCGGTGGACGCCGCGGTGGCCGCATGCCTGGAGGGCGCCGGCCTGGCCGCGGGCGACGTCTGGGCCGCGGGCGTCGGCACGACGGGCCTGGTGGACGGCTCCGGCCGGGTGATGCTGTCGGAGGCACTGCCCGAGTGGACCGGCGTCGACCTGGCCGCCCACGTGCGCCGGCTGGTCCCCGGCCCCGTCCTGGTCGAGAACGACAGCAAGCTCGCCGCCAGGGCCGAGTGCTGGCGCGGCGTGGCCCGCTACGCCAAGGACATGGTGTTCCTGCTGGCCGGGCTCCGCACCGGCGCCGGCCTGGTCATCGACGGCAAGGTGCACCGGGGCTTCGCCAACGCCTCCGGCGAGGTCGGCGCGCTGCCCGCGCTCGGCTGGATCCGCGCCCAGGAGCACCTCAAGGCCGCCAGCGGCGAGGCGGGCGACGTGTTCGCGGCGGCCAGGGCGGGCGAGCGGGCGGCCGTCACGGCCGTGCGCCGCTACGTCAGGGACCTGGCGCTCGGTGTGTCCGCCCTGGTCCTGGCGCTCGACCCGCAGATGGTCGTGGTCGGCGGCGGCTACTCGCGCTCGGCCGACGTGCTCATCGAGCCGCTCAAGCGCGAGCTGGACCGCTGGTGCATCCGCACGCCGGAGGTCCTCATGTCCGCGCTGGGCGACGAGGCCGTGGTGCTCGGCGCCGTACGGATCGCGCTCGACGACGTCGAGGACCGCCTGCTCGACGGCCGCACCCCGCTCGTGAGCCATCTGTGACAAAGCAAAGCCTTGAAGAAAATTTCACTGGACTCCATCATTACTCCCACGTTCTAGGAGAGGACACGGGAGATGTGGAAGTCGGCACGGAGCGGTGCTGCGCTCCTTTGCGCGGCGTTGCTGGCCTCCGCGTGCGCGGGCGGTGAGCAGGCGGGCACGGGCGCGCGGTCGCAGGAGAAGGTGACGCTGTCGTACGGCGTCTGGGACGCCACCCAGCAGGCGGTCATGCAGGAGCTGGCCGCCGAGTTCACCAAGACGCACCCCAACATCGCCGTCGACGTCCAGGTCACGCCCTGGGCCGACTACTGGACCAAGCTCAAGGCGGCGGTGACCGGCGGCGCGGCCCCCGACGTCTTCTGGATGAACGGCCCCAACTTCCAGCTCTACGCCTCCAACGGCGTCATCAAGCCCATCGAGGAGCAGGTCGACACCTCCGTCTACCCCAAGTCCCTGGTCGGCCTCTACACCTACGACGGCAAGCTGTACGGCCTGCCGAAGGACATGGACACCATCGGCGTCTGGTACAACAAGACGCTCTTCGACGCCGCCAAGGTGAAATATCCGGCAGCCGACTGGACCTGGGCCGACTTCAAGGCCGCCGCCGCCAAGCTCACCGACGCCAAGAAGGGCGTTCACGCGATCGGCGCGCAGCTCACGAGCTTCCAGGAGTACCAGTACAACACCATCTACCAGGCCGGCGGCCATGTGATCTCGCCCGACGGCCGGAAGTCCGGCTACGACGACCCCAAGACCATCGAGGGCCTGCGGTTCTGGACCGACCTGATCGCCGCCGGCCAGTCGCCCGACCTCAAGACCATGACCGACACCGCCCCGATCCAGCTCTTCGAGGCCGGCAAGCTGGCGATGTACTGGGGCGGCTCCTGGGACGTGGCCGAGTTCACCAAGAACGACTACACCAAGGACAAGGTGGACGTGGCCCCGCTCCCCAAGGGCGAGAAGCAGGCCACGATCATCCACGGCGTCGCCAACGTCATGTCGGCCAAGACCGAGCATCCGGCCGAGGCGTGGGAGTTCGTCAAGTTCCTCGGCTCCAAGCCGGCCGCCGATCTGCTGGGCAAGAAGGGGCCGATCCCGGCGTACAACGGCACGCAGAGCGCGTGGGCGGCCGCCCATCCCGAGCTGAAGCTGCAGGTCTTCCTGGATGCCGTCTCCTACGCGGTGCCGTACCCCGTCTCCAAGAACACCGCCGCCTGGCAGGAGGCCGAGCTGACCCACCTCACCAAGGCGTGGACCGGCGAGGTGCCGATCGAGAAGGCGGCCGCGGACCTCGCGGCCGGGATGAACGAGCTGCTGGCCAAGGAGTGACGTGACCGCCACCGCCGAGAAGCGCCTCACCAGGGCGGCTCACGCGGCGAGGAGACGCCCGTCGCGCACCGAGGCCCTGTGGGGGTACGTGTTCATCGCCCCCACCGGGCTCGGGCTCGCGGTCTTCTACCTCTGGCCGGTGCTCCAGACCGCGTACTTCTCCTTCACCGAGTGGGGCGCGTTCGGGGGACACACCTGGACCGGGCCGGCCAACTACGCCCGCCTCGTCGCCGACCCGGAAGTGGGCCGGGCCGTGCTCAACACGCTCGCCTACACCGGACTGGGCCTGGTGGGGATCCCGCTGGCCATCGTGTTCGCCGCGCTGCTCAACCTGCCGGGGCTGCGGGGCGTGGCCGTGTACCGGACGGCCTTCTTCCTGCCCGTGGTCACCATGCCGGTCGCGGTCGCCATGCTCTGGCGGTGGCTCTACAACGGCGACTACGGCCTGGTCAACCAGGTGCTCGCGCTCGTCGGCGTGGACGGGCCCAACTGGATCGCCGATCCGGCCACGGCCATGTACGCGCTGGTCGTGGTGGGGATCTGGAGCAGCATCGGCTACAACCTGATCATCTTCCTGGCCGGGATGCAGGCCATCCCGAAGGAGCTGTACGAAGCGGCGGGCCTGGACGGGGCCGGTCGCGTCCGGCAGTTCTTCTCGGTCACGCTGCCGATGTTGTCGCCGACGGCGTTCTTCATCTCGATCGTGTCCGTGATCGGCTCGCTGCAGCTGTTCGACCTGGTCTTCGTGATGACCGGGTCCGGGCAGGCGGCGCGGGCCAACCCGGCGTACTCGCGGCTCCAGACGGTGGTGCAGCTCTTCTACGAGCGCGCCTTCGTCACCGACGACCGCGGCTACGCCGCCGCCATCGTGATCGCGCTGCTCCTGCTCATCGCGGCGCTGACGGTCCTGCAGTTCCGGCTCCAGCGCAGGTGGGTGCACTATGTCTGAGCGTCGTCGGCCGTTCGGCGTACACGTGGTGCTGGCCGCGGCGTCGCTGGCGATGGTGGCCCCGTTCGTGTGGCAGGCCGTCACCTCGCTCAAGACGCTCAGCGGCGCCACCCGGGTGCCGCCGAGCCTGCTGCCCGAGTGGCGGTGGGACAACTACGCGAAGGTCTTCGAGCTGCTGCCGTTCGGCGACCAGTTCCTCAACACCGTGGTGATGGCGGCGGGGCGGGTGGCGGGGCAGGTGCTGTTCTGCTCGATGGCCGCCTACGCCTTCGCCCGGCTGCGCTTTCCCGGCAGGAACCTGCTCTTCGGCGTCTTCCTGTCGGTGCTCATGGTGCCGCCGCAGCTCTTCGTGATCCCGCAGTACCAGATCATGTCGTCGCTCGGCTGGCTCAACAGCCTGCAGGCGATCATCGTGCCGGGGCTGTTCAGCGCCTTCGGGGTGTTCCTGCTGCGGCAGTTCTTCCTCGGGCTGCCGCGCGAGCTGGAGGAGGCCGCCCGGCTGGACGGCGCCGGGCCGGTGCGCATCTACTGGTCGATCATGCTGCCGCTGGCCCGGCCGGGCCTGGTGGCGCTGGCCATCCTGGTGCTGCTGTGGGCTTGGAACGACCTGTTCTGGCCGCTGGTGGTCAACACCGATCCGGACAAGATGACGCTGTCGGCGGGGCTGGCCGCGCTCCAGGGCCAGTACCAGACGGACTATCCGGTGCTGATGGCCGGCTCGCTCATCGCCTCGCTCCCGGTGATCGCCGTCTTCGTGTTCCTGCAGCGGCAGTTCATCCAGGGCATCGCCACCAGCGGCTCGAAGGGCTGACCGCGTCGTGACGAGAGCCCGGGCCGGCACCTGCCCGGGCTCTCGCGGCCCGGCTACCGGATGACGATCGTGGTGAGCGCCCGCGGCTGCAGCGTCACCGTGCGGCCCGTCACCGCGGACGGGGTGAGCGAGTTGGCCCCGTCCGTGAGGTACGCGGTCGCCCGGCCGCGCACGCCCTGCCACGTGACCGGCGCGGTGCCCGTGTTGAGCACCTCGACGACGCGAGAGCCGTCCGGGTTGCGGAAGGCGGAGACCTTCAGCGCCGGGTCCGCCGCCGCCGTGTCCAGCCTGACCGCGCCCGGCCGGATGAACCTGCTGTACGCCGCCAGCGCCCACAGCCGCTTCGAGACGCGATACGTCTTCGCCGTGTCGTCGAGCTGCAGCAGCGCCCGGGTCGCGCCGCGCGAGCCGCCCAGCCAGTAGACGTAGCCGCTGACGTTCCCGAGCGTGAGCGCGTCGTGGACGGCCTGCGCGATCGCGAAGCCGTCGGAGCCGCTGCCGTCGTCCCAGTTCTCGTTCCAGGTGCTGCCGTTCGGGTTCCACTCCGACATCCAGGTCTTCCTGGTCGTCGGCAGCGGCGCGTCCACGGGGCTGGCGTAGGTGTGCCCGGTGTGGGTCTTCACCCAGCGGCGGGCCTCGGGGTCGGCCTCGATCGCGGCCGTGTACGCCTTGGCCTGGTTCCAGCCGAAGGAGTCGCAGCAGACCACGCGCGTGCCCTTGGCCGCCGGGCCCAGCACCTTGGCGAACTGGGCGGCCTGCTCCGGGGTGAAGCGCATGGAGGCGTACGAGGCCGTCCAGTCGGGCTCGTTCGTGAACCCCAGGTCGGTGATCTTGATGCCTTCCTTGGCGTAGAACTTCGTGTACGCCACCAGGTAGTTCGCGTACGCCCGCTGCCACTCCGGCTTCAGCGTGCCGCCGCCCTTGTCGTCGCCGTTGTCCTTCATGTAGCCGGGCGCGCTCCAGGCGTCGGCGAAGAACCGCTTCACGCCGTACGCCTGGGCCGCCTTGGCCACCCACACCTGGCTGTTGTCGTCGCCGTCCCATACGTACTTGGGCGCGGCGTCCGGGCCGCCGGGGTCCTCGGGCTGGATCGACACCATGTGGTCGTACGGGCTGCCGGCGGGGGAGGAGCCGATGCCGAGCCGCAGGATGCTGAGCCCGGCGCCCTTCTCGCGGTCGAACCACAGGTCCAGGACCTCGCGCTGCTGCGACTCCGGCAGCGCCTTGAGCAGCTCGTTGCGCCGGAAGGCCTGGGAGATGCCGAAGCCGTCGATCTCCTGGTGCCTGACGTGCTCGTTCACGGTGATGGCGGGGGGCTGGGAGGGATTCACCGCAGGGAGGCCGAGCAAGGCGACCGCGACGACTCCACGAAACATGACGCCTCCGAAAGTTTCGGATTCGTATCGATATATTTCACCGATATCGCCGGAACCGTAAGCGGTCCGGAGTCCTCCCGTCAACCGGCACGCGGAAACGCCGGGGCGCTGTGCGCGCCCCGGCGTCGATGCGGCCGCTCAGTGGCTCGGGACCGCCGGCGGCGGCGGGTCCGGGGCGATGATGAACTCCTCCGGCCACACCGTGAGCTGGAGCCGCTGCCCGGCCCCCTTGAACACGTCGTGCAGGTTGCCGTGTTCGAGCCTGGTGAGCAGGAACACCTCGTCGTCCCGGTTGACCGGGTCCGCGCGCAGCCAGGCGTCGAAGCCGTCGAAGTCCGTGAAACCGGCCGCGAGGTACGGCACGATGCGGCGGAACAGCTTCGGCCACATCACCAGGCCCTCGGCGTCGACCAGGCCGGTGACGGTGGCGGCGCCGTTCGGGTCGGCGGTCGAGCCGGGCCAGATGCCGGCGGCCTTGCCCCTGGCGGCCTGCGACACCTCCGCCAGGTGCGTACGCAGCTCCGCCGGCAGCGTCGCGTAGAACGCCGGATAGACCAGCCCGCCGGCCAGCAGCGTGCCGTTGACGGAGGCGTCCACGAGCGCCGGGTCGAGGAACACCGAGGCCCCGTCGGCCCCCGAAGGGTCACCGGCGTAGGCGAACCCGATCAGCCGGCCGTTCGCGTCGACCCCGTTCGTGAGCACGTGCCCCCGGATGGAGTCCTGGTCCGCCGACTTTACCTTGTTGGGCTGGTCCTCCCAGTAGCTCACGTTCGTGAACCCGAGCAGGCGCAGCAGCTCGTCCCGGGCCGCATCGGCCCCGGCGAGCTGCTGGTGCGTCTCCTCGAAGTGGGTCTCCAGCGCGTCGATGGCCTCCAGCCGCACCGAGACGCCGCGGCGGTTGATCTTCGGCGGGTGGCCGGAGCGCCGCGGCAGCGTCTCCACCAGCGCGGGCGAGTCGGGCAGGAACTTCACGGTGTCGCCGTCGGGCTCGGGGCCCTGCCGGGGGAGATCCGCGTACCGGATCACGAAGTTCCCGCGTAAAAGCGTGTAAGTCATGGATTGCCCCCCATCGTGTGGCGAGCGGAGCGTAACCCGCCCACCTCGCGCCGTCCATGGGGGGGCGCGGCCGATCAGTCGAGGCAGAACTCGTTGCCCTCGGGGTCGGCCATCACGATGTGACCCCCGCTGAGCGGGGGCGCGGGCTCGTGGCGCTGGAGCCGGGTGGCGCCGCGGGAGACCAGCCGCCCGGCCTCCGCCTCCAGGGCCGCCATCCGCGCCTCGCCCTCGAGCCCGGGGGCGGCCCGCACGTCGAGGTGCACGCGGTTCTTGGCCTGCTTGCCCTCCGGCACCCGCTGGAAGAACAGCCGCGGCCCGGCCCCGTCGGGGTCGATCACCGCCGAGGCGTCGTTGCGGCGCTCGGGCGGCACGCCCATCGCCTCCAGGGCCTGCTCCCACGAGTCGAAGCCCTTGGGCGGGTCCTGCAACCGGTAGCCGAGGGCCTCGGCCCAGAACGCGGCCAGCCCGGCCGGGTCGGCGCAGTCGAAAGTGATCTGAACGTCGCGGGCCATGTCAGCTCGCCTCCTGATGGGTGTGCAGGTAGAGGTCGCGCAGCAGGCAGACCTCCGCCAGATGGTGGATCAGCTCGCGGTTGATGTGCAGCACCAGCGCCGACAGCGGATATTCGGCGTACGGGCCCTCCGCCTCCCCGCACGGGCGGGCGAGACCGGCCTCGCCGAGGGACTCCACCCCCGCCAGCCACGTGGCGTATTCGGCGTCGAGCTGGGCCAGCGCCGCACTCGCGGTCGGAGCGTACTCGAACGACTCGTAATCGGTGGGCGTGGCGCCGAAGTGCGAGGCGTTGCGCATCGCCAGCACGCCGACGATCACGTGCCCGAGCCGCCAGGCGATCGTCGTCAACGGCGGCGGCTCGGGCATCGGGAACGCGAAGTCGATGGTCATCGCTCCGGACCCCGCCCGCACCGGCGCGTCGCCGGTGCCGCGCGGCCGCACGCTCCAGCAGCCGGGCGCCGGCTCCCAGAAGTACTCGTCATCGGTGAGCCCGTCGAGGCGGTCGCGCAGCTGATGGGTCCAGTGCCAGGCGATCTGATCTCGGAGCAGGGTGTTCCAGGGCTGGTCGTTCATGGCTCAAGCCTCTCGCATATAGCGGACAGGATCGGTCCGTGATCTGTGGAACGATGAGCCCGTGTCTGTCGAGTCGACCACCGAGCGGGTGCTGCGGCTGCTGGGGCTGCTGCAGCGCCGGCCGTCCTGGACCGCTGTCGAGCTCGCCGCCGAGCTGGGGGTCACCGACCGCTCGGTGCGCCGCGACGTGGAGCGGCTGCGCGCGCTCGGCTATCCCGTCCACGCGACCGCGGGCGTCGGCGGCGGCTACCAGCTCGGCGCGGGCACCCGGCTGCCGCCGCTGCTCCTCGACGACGAGGAGGCGATCGCGACGGCGGTGTCCCTGCGGCTGGCGGCGGGAGGCACGGTCGCCGGGGCGGGCGAGGCGGCGCTGCGGGCGCTCGCCAAGCTCGACCAGGTGATGCCGCCCCGGCTGCGCGCCGAGGTCCGGGCGGTGTACGGCGCCACCGAGACCCTGGTCGGCCCCGGGGTCGAGATCGACGCGGAGCTGCTGACGACGCTCGCGCGGGCCTGCCGCGACGCCGTCCGGGTGCGGTTCCGGTACGCCGCGCCCTCCTCACCGACGCACGACGGCGGGGAGCGCGAGCGCACGGTCGAGCCGGTGCGGATGGTCTCCACCGGCCGCCGCTGGTACCTGATGGCCTATGACGTCGACCGCGACGGCTGGCGCACCTTCCGGCTGGACCGGATGCGCGAGGTGGAGGCGACGACCTGGCGCTTCCGGGCGAGGGAGCACCCGGACCCGGTCGCCTACGTGCAGCGGTCCGTGGCCGAGGCGCCGTACCGCTATCTCGCCCGGGTGCGCCTGCACGCCCCGCCCGACCGGGTGCGGGAGCTGGTGCCGCCCCAGGTGGGGCGCGTCGAGGACGATCGCGACGGGTGGTGCGTGCTCGTCGCCGGAGGGCAGGACCTCGACTGGCTGGCCGTGCACGTGGCCCGGCTGGGCTTCGAGGCGGAGGTGCTGGAGCCCGCCGAACTGCGGCAGGCCGTCGCCCGGCTCGCCCGCCGCCTCGCGGCGATGGCCGGGCCCGGCTGAGGGATGCGGTCGGATCCGGCTGAGGGATGCGGTCGGACCCGGCTGAGGGGAACGGTTCAGCCGAGCCGGGACTGGAGGCCGTCGAGGACCCGCTGCAGGCCGTACTCGAAGCCGTCCTCGTCGGCCTGGGAGGAGAGCTGGCCGCGCTGCGCGGCGTAACGCGCGCGCAGGCGCGGGTAGTCCTGCACGGCCCGCTCGGCCGCCGGCCACAGCTGCTCCACCCACTCCTGCTCGGTCTGGCCGCTGCGAGCGATCATCGACAGGACCGCGGCCTCGCTGGTGGTGACGCCGAGCACGTACGCGACGAGTGTGCTCATCGCCTGGTCGGCCTCGTCGAGCGGGAACCCGGCGGACTCGAAGACGCCGAGCAGGTGCTCCGTCTGGCGCAGCATGTTGGGCCCCAGGTAGGCCAGCCCCACCTCGCCGAGCTTGGCGGCCATCCACGGGTGACGCAGGATCGTGGCGCGCAGGCCGTGGGCGATGCGCGCGATGACCTCGCGCCACCGGGCGGCGTCGGCCTCCTCGGGCAGCGGCAGCTCGCCGTAGACCGCGTCCACGGCCAGCTCGATCAGCTCGTCCTTGTTGGCCACGTGGCGATAGAGCGAGGTCGCCCCGGCGTTGAGCCGGCTGCCGAGGCGGCGCATGCTCAGGGCGTCGATGCCCTCCTCGTCGAGCAGCCGGACGGCCTCGGCCACGATCTGGTCGCGGCTCAGCGCCGGCTGCTCCCGCTCGCGACGGGGCCGCGCCCACACCGACGGGATGGACTGCTCGTCTTTCGCCATGCTCCGCACCCTAGCGCACATTGTACGCATATGCGAACAGTGTCAGCGCTTCCGCCTGCGGTTGTGCTCCTGGGGACGGTGACGGGTGTTGCCCCGGGCGGGGCCGTAGCCGATGGAGCCCATCATGCCCTGCTCCTGGTGATACAGGTTGTGGCAGTGGAACATCCACTCGCCGGGGTTGTCGGCGAGCACGTCCAGGTGGAGCCGCTGGCGCGGCTTGACGTTCACGGTGTCCTTGCGCGGCCCGCGCCCGTCGGCCAGGCGCAGCTGGAAGGTGTGGCCGTGCAGGTGCATCGGGTGCCACATGGGCGACTGGTTGTCCACGACCAGCCGGACCGTCTCCCCCCGGTCCACGCGCAGCCGCAGGTGGTCGCCGGCGACCTTGTCGTTCATCGTCCACTCGTTGCCGGACGGGCGCATGCCGAGCGTCACCGAGATGGACCTGGACGGGCGGGGCAGATCGAAGGACGACGGCGCTTCCAGGTCCCGGTACGCCAGCATCCGCTCGGTCAGCTCCGGCACCTGGACGGTGCTCGCCGGCGACTCCGCCCGCCGATTCGTCCGCACCACCGCGAACGCCCGCCCCCGCTTGCCCTCCGCCACCGCGACCAGCGGGAACGCGCCCTCGTCGAGCCGGGTCAGGAAGTCGTAGCGCTCGCCCATGCCGATGAGGAACGTGTCCACGTTCACCGGCCGGCACGGGAACCCGTCGGTGTGGGTGACGGTCATGCGATGCCCGCCGAGCGCCACCCGGAAGGCGGTGTCGGCCGCCGCGTTGATGACCCGGAACCTGACCACGCGGCCCGGCGCGGTGCGGAAGGTCATGGGCGTGTCCGGCGCCTGGCCGTTGACCAGGTAGAGCGGGTGCACCATCTCCGCCGCCACGCCGCCGAGCGCCTCGCTGCGCAGGGTGTCGTCGTGGTCGGTGGAGGCGTTCAGCCGGGCCAGGGCGTCGTCGGGAGTGCCCTCGATGCCGTCCAGCCAGTCGTCGAGCACGACGGTGAACTCCTCGTCGTACTCGAGCGGCTCCCGCGGGTCGAGGACGACCAGCGTGCCGTACAGGCCGCGGTCGGGCTGGGTGCCGACGTGCGAGTGGTAGAAGTACGTGCCGGGATCGGGCACGGTGAAGTCGTAGTCGAACGTCTTGCCCGGCTGGGTCGCCTCCTGGCTGAAGCCGGGCGCGCCGTCCATGGGGAAGTCGAGCCGGATGCCGTGCCAGTGCACGGTGGTCGCCGCGGGCAGGTCGTTGACCAGCTTCGCGCGGACCCGCTCACCGGCCATGACCCTGATCTGCGGGCCGGGGACCTCGTCGTTGTACGTCCAGGTGCGCACCGTGCGCTGCCCCAGGGAGACCGTCGTGGGCCGGGCCCGCAGCACCATCGCCCGGGGCCGCGCCGCCGCCGCCGCGGGCGGGGCCCCCAGCAGGGGGACGGCGCCGGCCAGCGCACTGGCGAATGTGCCGGTGACGAACGCCCGGCGGGAGACCCGCCCGCCCGAACCCCACGAACTCGACCAACCACCCACGATGCCTCTCCCTCCGCTCACCAGGCGAGATTACGGAGGGTAACGGGCGAAATCCCCTCGCCACGCCGATGGCGATCCCTAGCGCGTGCCGGGCGGGCGCTGGTGGCCGAAGCGGACCGGCTTGGCGCCGCTCAGCCGCACCTCCGGGTCGGGCATCGCCTGCGGCGGCGCGGGGCGCTCGACGGCCGGCTCGACGACCGGCTCGGCCCCCTCGGCCTCCGCGATCCGGCGGACGAGCCGCTGCCGCAGCTCCGCCGCGACCCCGGCGTGCGACGGGAACCCCGCCAGGTTGACCAGCTCGTGCGGGTCGTTCTCCAGGTCGTACAGCGCCTGCTCCCGGTAGAGGCCGGAGCTGGCGTCGTCCCACGGGTGGGCGTCCTCGGCGACGGCGTAGTACTTCCAGCGCGACGTGCGGATCCCGCGTCCCACCTCCGACTCGCTCACCTGGAAGAACACCTCCTCGGGCCAGGCCGCCCGGGGGTCACGGATCAGCGGGAGGAACGAGCGCCCCTGCATGGCGTCGGGGACGGGCAGCCCGGCGGCCTCCAGGAGCGTGGGAGGCAGGTCGATGGTGCTGACCGGGCGGGAGATGGCGCCGCCGCCGTCGAAGCCCGGGCCGCGCAGCGCCAGCGGCACGCGGAGGGAGGCGTCGTGGCACGAGCGCTTGTACTCGCCGTTGCGGGTCTTGAAGTGGTTGCCGTGGTCGGAGGTGTACGCCACGATCGTGTCGTCCAGCAGGTCCATGCTGCGCAGCGCGTCCAGCAGCCGCCCGAGCCCCTCGTCCAGCCGCTTGACCTGCCCCAGGTAGCCGCCCATGTGCTGGTGGGCGGTGCCGCCGAGGGCGGCCAGGTCCGGCGGCATCCAGCGGCCCTGGTGGCGCTCCTCGTAGCCGTCGGGGGCCGGGTAGTTGTCCACCTCGTTCTGGTGGTGCGGCTCCAGGAACGACAGGAACAGGAAGAACGGCTCCTCGTGGTGGTCGGCGACGTACCTGATGGCCGCGTCCACGAGGGCGTCGGAGCGGTAGCCGGGCAGCAGCACGGGGTCGTTCGCCTCGTCGTAGACGATCGTGCGGTAGGCGTCCGAGGTGTGTTCCAGCGCGTTCGCGGCCAGCCACGACCGGTAGCCGCCGCGCCGGTCGGCCGGGACCGGCTCGCTGCCGCCGAGGTGCCACTTGCCGATGTAGCCGGTGGCGTAGCCGGCCGCGCCGAAGTGGTGGGCCAGCGTGCGCTCCTCGGGCGGCAGCACGAGGCCGTTGCGGTGGACGCCGGTCGTGGTCGGGTAGCGGCCCGTCTGCAGCGCGGCGCGGGCGGGCGCGCACACCGGCTGCGGCGTGAGCGCGACCGTGGCCTGCGTGCCGTGCCTGGCCATCCTGTCGAGATTGGGGGTGAAGGGGCCGACGGTGTCCCACCGCTGCTGGTCGGTGAAGACGACGATCACGTTCGGACGCAAGAAATGACTCCTATTTGAGGCCGGTCAGCGCGATGCCGCGCACGAAGTATCGCTGGGTGAAGACGAACAGGACGGCGGTGGGGACGAAGAGGATCACCGAGCCCGCGGCCGTGAGGTGCCACAACGTGAAGTACTCCTGGTTGAACAGGGTGAGCCCGACGGGAATGGTGCGCATCTCGGGCGTCGTGGTGGCGACCAGCGGCCAGAGGAACTCGTTCCACTGGAAGACGAACGTGAACAGCCCGAGCACGGCCAGCGCGGGCCGCGTCTGCGGCAGGATGATCCGCCGGTAGATGCCGAGCTCGGAGGCGCCGTCGATGCGGGCCGCGCTGATCAGGTCGTCGGGGATGGGCTGGATGAACTGCCGCATGAGGAAGATCCCGAACGCGTCCATGAGGAACGGCGCGATCAACCCCTGGTACGAGTTGAGCCACCCCAGGTTGGCCATGAGCACGTACAGCGGGATCATCCGCACGAAGAACGGCACCATGAGCGTGGCCAGCAGCGCCACGAACAGGGTGTTGCGCAGCGGGAAGCGGAACTTGGCGAACACGTACCCGACCAGCGGGTCGAAGATCAGGTGCGCCAGCGTGATGGCGCCGGCCACGACGAGGCTGTTGACGATGAAGTTCCCGAACGGCGCGCGGGCGAACAGCTCCGCGTAGTTGCCCCACTGCGGCGAGGCGGGCCAGACCACGGCCCGCGCCGACAGCGTCTCGGCCTCGGTCTGGAGCGACAGCGACACCATGTAGAGCAGCGGCAGTACCGTGACCAGCGAGGCCAGCCCGAGCAGGAGGTAGAGCAGCGTCCTGCGCATCAGTACACGACCTCTCCGCGCCGCCCCGCCCGGAGCTGGACCAGCGTGAACGCCACGATCACGATCAGCAGCAGCACGGACTGCGCCGAGGAGTAGCCGAAGTCCCTGGTGCGGAAGGCCACGTTGAAGATGTGGAAGACGGACAGGTCGGTGGCGTCGCCGGGCCCGCCACCCGTGATGATGTACGCCTGCCCGAACGCCTGCAGCCCCGAGATCACCGCCATCACCGACACGAACAGCGTCGTGGGGGCCAGCAGCGGCAGCGTGATGCGCCAGAAGCGGCGCCACGCGTCCGCGCCGTCGATCTTGGCGGCCTCGTGGTACGTCTCGGGGATGCCCTGCAGCCCGGCCAGGAACAGCACCATCGTGTAGCCCACGCTCTGCCACAGCGTCACGGCGGCGATCGTGAGCAGCGGCGCGGTGTTGAGCCACTGCTGCGCGGGCAGCCCGGCCGCGAGCAGCACCCGGTTCAGCACGCCCAGCTCGGGGTCGAGGATGTTGCGCCACAGCAGGCCGACGATCGCCACGGAGGTCAGGTACGGCACCAGCAGCAGCACCCGGAACGCCACCCGCCCCTTGAGCGGCTGGTCGATCGCCATCGCCAGGGCCAGCCCGAGCACGATCGAGCCCGCCACCACGGCCACCGCGAAGGCCACGGTGACCAGGAACGAGTGCCGCACCGCCGGGTCGGCCAGCGCCTGCGTGTAGTTGCCCAGCCCGGCCCACTGGTCGGCCTGCGGCCCGGTGCGCAGGCTGGTGGCCACGACGTTGCCGATCGGCAGGTAGAAGAAGGCCGCGAAGAACAGGATGGCGGGCAGGAGGAACAGGTAGGCCGTGCGCGCGTACCGGCCCGAAAGGGTGCGGGGCTTCACCGAAGGAAGCCCTCCGCCGACTCGGCGAACGCCGCGAGCGCCTCGGCGGCCGGCTGGTTCTGGATGAGCACCTGCTGGTACATGACCTTGAGCTGCTCCTCCCACTTGCCGAGCTGCCCGGTGAGGCGCACCTGCTGGGAGGAGTCCTTGGCGTAGGGGAGGGCGTCGGCGAAGACCTTGGTGAACTCGTTCGAGGTCACCTCGGGCAGCTTCGTCCAGGAGACGCGCGGCATCAGCATGCCGGTCTCCTTGGTGGCGGCCTGCTCGACCTCGATGGCGGTGATGCGCTTGATGAAGTCCCACGACAGGTCGGGCCTGGTGGCCTTGGCGGGCACGAACATGCTGACGCCCGCCGCCTGCGTCGCCTGCGTCTTGTGCTTGAGCGGCGGCGCGACGCCCAGCTCGATGTCGGGGCTGGTCTTCCTGATCGGCTCCAGGTCCCACGGGCCGGTGAAGATCATCGCGGCGCGCTTGGCCGAGAACAGCTTCTGCGGGCCCGAGTAGTCGGTGCCCGACACCGGCACCGGGGCCACCTTGTGCTTGTGGATCAGGTCGGCCTGGAACTGCAGGGCGGCGACCGCGTCCGCGACCGGCGTCATGACCTTGCCGGTCGACGGGTCGTAGGGGGTGACGCCGGCCTGGGTCAGCCAGGGCCAGAGGTAGGTGTAGTCCTGGTTGAGCGCGACGCCGTACACGCCGTCCTTGGTGAGCTTCCTGGCGGCGGCCAGGAACTCCTCCCACGTGGCCGGCACCTCCACCCCGGCGTCCCTGAGCATGGCCTTGTTGTAGAAGAGCGTGTTGCAGGTCAGGTGGAGCTGCACGCCGTACACCTTGCCCTGGTACGAGTTGCGCTCCACGGTGACCGGCTGCCAGTCGGAGGGGAAGCCCATCGCCTGGCCGTCGCGGTCGACGTACTCCTGCAGCGAGCGGGCGTTGCCGGAGACGGCGAACTCCTGCACCCACCCGCCGGGCTCCTCGACCAGGTCGGGCACGGTCCCGGAGGCGAAGTCCGCCAGCAGCCGCGTGCGCAGGTCGGGCCACTGGTACTTCTGCAGGTTGACCTTGACCTTGTTGGCCTGCTCGAACTCGGCGATCACCTTCCGGTAGGCCTGGTAGTCGTGGCCCGCGTTCCAGTAGACGGTGAACGTCCCGGGCGCGGCGGCCTGGGTGGTCGGGGCGCCGGCGCAAGCTGAAAGGACGGGTACGGCGGCGGTGGCAGTGGCGGTGGCGGCGGCCAGGCGGAGCAGGTCACGGCGAGACAGAGGGGAGGACATCTCGGGTTTTCCCTTCTACGAAGAGCCCCGCCGCAGGAAGGTCCAGGAGCGGACGATCTCGCGGGCGGGTGGCTGCTCCTCGGCCTGGAGGCGGTCGAAGAGCAGGCGTGCGACGTCGGTGTAGTCGTGGCGGAGCGGGCCGACGGTGCTGAGCTGCGGATTGCTGATGAGACCCTCGTCGATGTTGCCGGCGCCGACGATCGCGACGTCGCCGGGCACGCTGAGCCCGGCGTCCCTGGAGGCCCAGATCGCGCTGATCGCGGCCCGGTCGGAGGCCGCGAAGATCGCGTCGGGGCGGTCGGGCGAGCGCAGCAGCTCGGCGGCGGTCTGGTAGGCCGCCACGCGGTCGTCCGCGCCCGCGGTGATGATCCGCTCGCTCACACCGTGCCGGTCGAGGGCGGTCGTGTAGCCGAGCAGCCGGCCCGCGGGCTGCTCCCGGTGGAGCTCGTGGCGGTGGGCCAGGAACGCGATGCGCCGCCTGCCCTGGGCCAGCAGGTGCTCGACCGCCTCCGCGCACGCCTCCGTCTCCGGAGTGCGTACGAGGTCGCAGCCCTCGAGGCCGTCCTCGTTGCTCAGGACCACCATCGGCAGCCCGGTGCCGGCGAGCCCGGTGACCAGGTCGCGGGTGAGGTGGTCGCCGGCGAGGTTGATCAGCGCGCCGTCGGCGACGCCGCCGCGCAGCACGTCGACGGCGGCCTTCGCGCGGGCCTCGGAGTAGACGGCGAGCGTCACCACGGAGTAGCCGCGGGCGTCGGCCATCTCGTGCAGGTCGGTGGCCAGGCGCTCGTCGCTCGGCACGCCGCCGAGCGAGCTGAGCACCAGGCAGATCCGCTGGGTGCGGCGCTTGCGCAGGCTCCTGGCGGCCTGGTTGGGGGTGTAGCCGAGCTGCCTGGCTGCCTCGAGCACCCGCTGCCTCGTCTCGGCGGCAACGGGGCGATCCCGGCCGCTGAGCACGTAGGAGACGGTCGCCACTGACACGTTCGCCAGCTCGGCCACTTGTCGCGCTGTAGGTCTCATGTTAGTCGTATAACCTAGCATTCCCTATAGAGATAAAGGGAAATATCTGGCTGGTGATATGGGCGGGAACGTCGGCACGTCGATGGTTCTCACCGGACTGTCCGACGGCGTGTTAATCGATTAGCACCGTATGCCTCCCGCGTTCACCGGATCAACCCCATCGGCTCGGGTTTTCCCCAGGACCTTCCCGGTGGCGCGATGACGTGGGCAATCGCTAGCTTGGGTATCCGTGACGCCTCTTCTGCCGGGCGACCCGGCGCAGCTGGGCGAATACTGGCTGGCGGGCCGGCTGGGCGCGGGCGGGCAGGGGGTCGTGTACGACGCCTACGACGACGCCGGCCGGCGCGTGGCGGTCAAGGTCATCCGCCCGGAGTTACTGGAGCACGCCGGGGCCCGGGCCGACTTCGTCAAGGAGGTGACGGCCGCGCGGAAGGTGGCCTCGTTCTGCACGGCCCGCATCATCGACGCCGACCTCGACGCGCCCGCGCCGTACATCGTGAGCGAGCACATCGAGGGGCCCAGCCTGCGCACGGCCGTCGAGCGGCACGGGCCCTTCGACGCCGACCGGCTGCACCGGCTGGCCGTCGGGGTGGCCACGGCGCTGGCCGCCATCCACGACGCGGACGTGGTGCACCGGGACCTGAAGCCGGGCAACGTGCTGCTCGGGCCCGACGGGCCGCGAGTGATCGACTTCGGGCTCGCCAGGACGGGCGAGATGTCGCAGACGACCGAGGGCGGGTTCGCGGCGGGCACGCCGCCGTACATGGCGCCCGAGCGGCTGGCCGGGCAGCGCGGCGGATCCGCCGTGGACGTGTGGGCGTGGGGCGCGATGATGCTGTACGCGGCCACCGGGCGGTCGCCGTTCTCCGGCGACCTCGCCCTCGTGCGTCACCAGGTGGCCGGCGCGCGGCCCGACTTCACCGTGCTGGCGCAGCCGCTGCGGCGCCTGGTCACCGAGGCGATGTCGCTGGACGCGGAGGCCCGGCCGCCGGCGCGTTCCCTCCTGCTCGACCTCATCGCCATGAACACCTCCGCCAACGGGCCGGGCCTCTCGCCGGGCGGCCTCTCCGGGTTGCAAGGCGGGCTCTCCGGGTTGCAAGGCGGGCTCTCCGGGTCGCAGGGCGGGCTGTCCGGGCTGCTCAGCAGCGGGAGCCGGGTCGCCGGCCAGGTCAGGCCGCCCGGCGAGCCGGCGGCGCCGTCGCCGGCCGAGGTCGCCGAGGCCGTCTACGGGCGGCTCAGCCCGGAGGACCAGGCGCTCGTCCCCTCGGCCCTGCTGCGCATGGTCCGCTCCGACGAGAGCGCCGAGACCGCGCTCAGGGAGGCGGCGACCCGGGATCTCGTCGACGGCGCGCGGGACCCGGCCGGCGTGCAGCGGGTGCTGCAGGCGTACACGGACGCGGGCCTGCTCGTCCACAAGGGCGAGACGATCACGCTGGCGGGCGCGGCGCTGCTGCGGGCGTGGCCGCGCCTGCGGGACTGGGTCGAGGCCGACCGCGCGGCCCTGAGCGTCCACCACGCCCTGAACAGGGCGGCCACCGTCTGGCACGCGAACGGGCGCCGCCCCGACGACCTCTACCGGGGCACGGTCCTGGACGAGACCGTCGAATGGGCCGCGAACGGGCGCGGACCGCTCCGGCCGAACCAGCGCGAGCAGGCGTTCCTGGACGCCTCCCGCGAGCGCAGCCGGGACCTGGCCAGGCGGCGCCGGCGCGTCCGGGGCACGATCGCGGCGCTCGTCGCGGTGCTGCTGGCCGCGATGGGGGTCGTGGCCGTGCAGAACGTGCTGGGCACGCG
Source organism: Nonomuraea angiospora (assembly GCF_014873145.1). Classification (NCBI taxonomy): domain Bacteria; kingdom Bacillati; phylum Actinomycetota; class Actinomycetes; order Streptosporangiales; family Streptosporangiaceae; genus Nonomuraea; species Nonomuraea angiospora. Next base: position 10,599,348 of record NZ_JADBEK010000001.1, read on the forward strand.
CCAGCGGGACACGTCGGCCGCCGGCCGGGTGGCCGCGCTCGCGAACCGGACCCGAGCCGGCGACCCGCTGACGGCGCTGCTGCTGAGCGTGGCCGCGTGGCGGATCGCGCCGGTGGCCGAGGCGCGCTCCGCCATGTACGCCTCGCTGGCCCAGCGCGAGCGCTCGGCCTTCCGCCCCGGTCCGGTCCCGGGCTCGGCCCGCTTCGACCTCAGCGACGACGGCACGCGGCTGGCCGTGCTGGACGGCGGCAGGTTCACGCTGTGGGACGTGACCACCGGGCGTCCCGCTCGCGCCTTCGACGGGGTGAGCAACCCCGTCAGCGCGATCGCGCTCAGCGCCGACGGGCGCAGGCTGGCCGTGGCCGGCGAGCGGTCGATCTCCGTCTGGGACGCCGAGCGCGGGGTGCGGGTCGCCGAGTTCGGGGAGGGCGCGCAGCGGCTGGCGTTCAGCCCCAGGCGGCTGCTGCTGGCGGCCACCACGGCCGAGGGCCGCGTGCGGGTGTGGGACCTCACCAGCCAGCGCCCGCTGGCCGTCGGCGACGCCACCGAGGTCGCCTTCTCCGCCGACGACGCCCTGATGGCGACCACCCTGCCCGGCGGCCGGATCGAGCTGCACGACTGGCAGGGCGTGCTGGCCCGGCTCCCCGGCGCGGCGCTCGCGTTCGACCCGGCGCGGCGCGAGCTGGCCGTACGGACCGGCGGCGAGGTCCGCTTCTGGGACCTCGCCGCGCGACGCTGGCGGCAGCCGGTGCTGAAGGGGTTCGGGGCCCGTGCGCTGCGCTTCAGCCAGGACGGCCGCTACCTGGCCGCCTACGACGGGTCCGGCCTCGCCCTCTGGTCGCGGAACGGCACCCGGCTGCTGTCCCACCCGGTCGGCGAGCTCGTGGCCGGGCTCCGGCTGGGCCCGGGCACGCTCGCCTTCGGCCTGCTCGACGGCACGGTCGTGACCCTGGACGTCTCCGACCTCACCCGCCCGCGCACGCTGGCGCCCGGCGTCGAGGCCGGGCTGATCGACCCCGCGCGGCGTACGGTGATCGTGCGGCGGCCCCGGGTGGAGATCTGGCGCCTGGACGAGCCGGCGCGGCAGGAGGCCCTGCCGGTCACCCCGACCGCGATGGCGCTGAGCCCCGGCGGCACGCTTCTGGCCGTCGGGACGGCCGATCCCGCGCGGGTCACGCTCTGGAACCTGACGACGGGCACGAAGGACCGGACGTTCCCCGTCAAAGGCGCGAGCGAGGTGGGCGGGCTCGCGTTCGCCCCGGACGGCACGACGCTGGCGGTGGCGCCCTTCCAGGAGACCGTCACCCCGCCCGCGAGCAACTGGCGCGACGTCCAGCTCTGGGACGTCCGCCGGGGGGTCAGGACGCGGACGCTGAGCGTCCCCGGCGGCTCCGGCCTGGTCTTCCGGCCCGACGGGCGGGAGCTGGCGGTGAACGGCGTGGACGGCGCGCTCGCGTCGCTGGGCGGGGCCGAGGCCGTCACCAGGCCGTTCGGGGAGAGCGCGGACGGCGTGCGGGCCATCGCGTACAGCCCGGACGGCACGGTCATCGCCACCGGCGCGCTGGCCGCCGGGGTGACGCTCTGGAACGCCGCCGACCGCCGGCAGCTGGCCCACCTGCCGCTCAAGGGGTTCGGGGCGGTGGACGTGCTGGCGTTCTCGCCCGACGGGCGGACGCTGGCCGTCGGCGGCTCGAACCGCGTCCAGCTCTGGGACGTCGCCGAACGCGCCCCGCTCGGCGCGCCCGCCGTGTACCCGGCGGGCGAGGTGGTGGCGCTGGCCTTCGACGCCGGGCGACTGCGCTGGCTGCGGACCGACGGCACGCTCGGCGACCAGCCCGTCACCGCCGCCGGCGTGGCCGCCGCCCTCTGTGCCAGGGCCGGGCGCTCGCTCTCCCGGACCGAGTGGGACCGGCTCATCCCCGGCACGCCCTACCGCGAGATCTGCTGACAGGAGGAGACATGCAGGCTTCGCCCGACATCGTGGCCATCCAGGTGACGCCGCAGCCGGTCGTCCTGGACACCGGCGAGGTCGCGCTCCGGATCGAGGTGTCCACCGCGAACGCCACCCGGTTACGCGGCCGGCTGCTGAGCCCGGACGGGACGCGCGTACCGCTCGAGTTCGCCGCCCAGCCGCCGCCGTGCGACTGGCTGGCCACGCACACCCTCCGGCCCGCCGACCCGGAGGGGACGTGGCAGGTCGAGGCGCGGGCCGGCCGGGCGACGGCCGTGTACGAGTTCGACGTCGACCGGCGCGGGGCGAAGGCCGAGGCGCGGTTCGAGTCCTTCGACGCGGAGCCCCGCCAGGTCACCAGAGGCGATCTGATCCGGCTCGTCGGCCGGCTGGAGCTGGTCAAGAACGGCGCCTCCGGCCCGGCGGCCGGCCTGACCGTCGTGATCGCGTTCCAGGAGCAGGAGACCTGCGGCCGGCGCGAGCTCGCCGGCGCGGTCACCGACGACCTCGGCCGGTTCGTCGCGCAGGCGCCCGTCATGGAGAGCGGCGAGTGGCGGGCCGAGGTCCGCAGCGGCCGCGAGGTGATCGGGGCGGTGAGCGCGGCGGTGTTCGTGGAGGCGACGGCCGAGCAGCGGTACGCGACGCGGCTCGACTACGCGGTACGGCGGGCGGGCGGCAGCACCGTCCACTCGGGACGGCTGCGCGGCAAGCCGGGCGCGTCCTGGGAGGGGCTGGGGAACCAGCGCATCTGGGTCTTCTACCGCAAGCCGGGAGCGCCGTCCGGGGCGTTCAACTCGGTCGACAAGAGCACCCTGACCAGGGACAACCCGATCCTCAGCAAGGGCCGCTTCGAGCTGCGCACCGGGTCGAAGAGCGGGGGAGCGTGGCGGGTGCAGTATTTCGGCACCAACCTGGCGGCGGGCGTCGTCAGCGACGCGAAGCCCGCACCGTGATTGGGGGTCCCGTGGTGTCCACGGGAAGATGGGAGCTGCGTAAACGGCCCAGATGACAGCGAAACGGGGAACCGTATGTCCATAGAGCTCCAGTCCACCGGCACGTTCGCCATCGGTGACAAGACCGTCCACCGGCTCGGCTTCGGGGCCATGAGCCTCACCGGGCCCGGGGTCTGGGGGCCGCCGCGCGATCACGACGAGGCCGTGCGGGTGTTGCGGCGGGCCGTGGAGCTGGGCGTCGAGCTCATCGACACCGCCGACTCCTACGGGCCGTACGTCAGCGAGGAGATCATCCGGGAGGCGCTGCACCCGTACCCGGAGCGGCTGCTGATCGCCACCAAGGCCGGCTTCGTGCGGCCGGGGCCGGGGCAGTGGGTGGTCGTGGGGCGGCCCGCGTACCTGCGGCAGGAGGTCGAGATGAGCCTGCGGCGGCTCGGGGTGGAGCGGCTCGACCTGCTCCAGCTGCACCGCATCGACCCGGAGGTGCCGCTGGAGGACCAGCTCGGCGAGCTGAAGGCGCTGCGGGACGAGGGCAAGATCGGCAGCATCGGCCTGTCGGAGGTGAGCGTCGAGGAGCTGGAACGGGCGCGGCGCATCGTCGAGATCGTCACCGTGCAGAACCGCTACAGCCTCACCAACGGGCTCTCGGAGGACGTGCTGGAGCACTGCGAGGAGCAGGGGATCGGGTTCATCCCCTTCAGCCCCATCGCCAAGGGCGCGCTGGCGGTGGCCGGGAGTCCCGTGGACCACGTCGCCAAGGCCGTCGGGGCGACGCCCGCGCAGGTCAGCCTGGCCTGGTTGCTGGCGCGTTCGCCGGTGATGATGCCGATTCCGGGCACGTCCTCGGTGGCTCACCTGGAGGAGAACCTCGCCGCGTCCACTGTGGAGCTGACGGCCGAGCAGGTGAGCGAGCTGACCGCGGCCGCCCGCTGACGGGCCCCTCGCAGGGGCCCGTCAGGTTTGGTTCAGTTCAGGCCGGACTTCATGGCCGTGAGGAGTTCGGCGTTCGTGGTGTCGCCGCTGAGCTCCCAGAAGAACGCGCCGCCGAGGCCCTGGCTCTTCGAGTAGCTCATCTTGCCGCCGATCGTGCTCGGCGTGTCATAGCTCCACCACTGGCCGCCGCAGTACGCGTACGCCGTGCCCGCGACCGTGCCGGTGGACGGGCAGCGCGTCTTGAGCACCTTGTAGTCCTCGATGCCCTGCTCGTACGTGCCCGGCGCGGGCCCCGAGGCCGTGCCGCCGGGCGCGGACTGCGTGACGCCCGCCCAGCCGCGGCCGTAGAAGCCGATGCCGAGCAGCAGCTTGCTCGCCGGCACGCCCTTGCCCTTCAGCTTCTGGATCGCGGCGTCGGAGTAGAAGCCCGGCGTCGGGATCCCGGAGTAGGAGGTGAGCGGGGAGTGCGGGGCGGTGGGGCCCTGCGGCGCGAACGCGCCGAAGTAGTCGTACGTCATGACGTTGTACCAGTCGACGTACTGCGCGGCGCCGGCGTAGTCGGCCGCGTCGATCTTGCCGCCGTTCGTGCCGTCGGCGGTGATGGCCGCGGTGACCAGGTTGCCGGAGCCGAAGCGGGCGCGCAGCGCCGACATGACGTTCTTGAACGCCGCCGGGCCGCTGGAGTCGCAGGTGAGGCCGCAGGCGTTCGGGTACTCCCAGTCGATGTCGATGCCGTCGAACACGTCCGCCCAGCGCGGGTCCTCGACCAGGTTGTAGCAGGAGTTGGCGAAGGCGGTCGGGTTCTGGGCGGCCTGGGTGAAGCCGCCGGACCAGGTCCAGCCGCCGAAGGAGAACAGCACCTTCAGGTTCGGGTACTTCTTCTTCAGCTTGCGCAGCTGGTTGAAGCTGCCGCGCAGCGCGCCCGCGTCCCAGGTGTCGGCCACGCCGTCCACGCTCTCGCCCGCCTGGTAGAAGCGATCGTAGTCGGCGTAGCTGTCGCCGATCGTGCACTGGCCGTTCTGCACGTTGCCGAACGCGTAGTTGATGTGGGTCAGCTTGGCCGCCGAGCCGCTCGTGTCGATGTTCTTGACGTGGTATCCGCGCTGGTAGACGCCCCACTGCACGAAGTAGCCGAGCACCTTGTTCCCGCCTCCGCCGCCGCCCGTGGTCGTGGCGGTGGCGGTGTTGCTGTTGGCGGAGCGGTTGCCGGCGGCGTCGCGGGCGCGGACGGTGTAGCTGTAGGCGGTGTTGGCGGCCAGTCCGGTGTCGGTGTGGGTGGTGCCGGTGACGGTGGTGATGAGGGTGCCGCCTCGGTAGATCTCGTAGCCGGTGACGGCGACGTTGTCGGTGGAGGCGTTCCAGGCGAGGGAGACGGTGCTGCCGCTCACGCCGGTCGAGCGCAGGTTGCCCGGCACGGTCGGCGGGCTGGTGTCCGAGCCGCCGCCCGTCGTGGTGGCGGTGGCGGTGTTGCTGTTGGCGGAGCGGTTGCCGGCGGCGTCGCGGGCGCGGACGGTGTAGCTGTAGGCCGTGCCGGCGGCGAGCCCGGTGTCGGTGTGGGTGGTGCCGGTGACGGTGGTGATGAGGGTGCCGCCTCGGTAGATCTCGTAGCCGGTGACGGCGACGTTGTCGGTGGAGGCGTCCCAGGCGAGGGAGACGCTGTTACCGCTCACGCCCGTCGAGCGCAGGTTGCCGGGCACCGACGGGGCGGTGGTGTCGGTGCCGCCGCCGGTCGAGGGCTTCCACAGGGCGGGCACGTTCGGGGGCTCCCAGCCGGGCTGGGAGGTGTGGCTCTGGACGCACTCGTACTCGACGCCGTTGTACGTGACGTGCGTGCCCGCCGTGTACGCCGTCCACGGGGCCCATTCGGCGAGGGCGGCGTACGCCGAGGCGGAGACCGGCGGCGGGGCGACCGCCACGGCCGTGAGGGGCAGCAGCAACGCCACCAGGATCTTGCTCAGGACACTGTGTCTCATGACGCTCCGACATCCGGTTGGGGGGTGTACGAGGGGTGGGATGCCAGGAAACTATTAGGAAAGTTTCCTTTAAGTTATGAGACGACGTTAGCCTCTGCCTGCGGAGGCGTCAATGAGTGAAATTTCGATGTAAAGCGGATTACGTCGTGGGCGGGATGCCGGGTGGAAGAGGCGATGGTCTTCAGCCCCCACGCCTGCCCTTGGCTTTGATCGTTTGGACCAGATCTGTCGGAGACCTCCGGTAAGTTCCCGGATCATTGATCAGCCGGTCGCGAAGGCGCGGGCATTCCCGCATGCGCCAGTGAACCGGCCGGGGCGGGAGGGTTCGAGGTCGTGGACGCGGACAGAGCCGCGTGGGAGCAGCGCAGCGTGGTGCGGGTGGTGCCGCCTGTCGAGCCGAGGAAGCTGGCGAAGGTGCCCTTCGTCGAGCTGGCCGACGGGCGGTTGCAGGGGGTCGTGTCGAGCGGATCCGACATCGAACGGGTCTACGTCTCGTCCATCACCGCCGGTACCCACGCGTTGAGTTGCAGCACCAACAACAACCGGCCGTGCGGCGCGCTGCACGGCTACGCCTGCAAGCACATCCGCCAGCTGGCCGACGAGGCGGTCCTGCAGTACGGGCTGGACCGGGTGGCCCGTTACCTGGGAGTGGAGGTGCCGGAGGGCCAGTCCCTGATGTCCTCCATCAACGGGCCGGTCGAGCGCACCCCGGCCGCCGTGGTGTTCAGCAGGTTCCTGCGCCACCTGGCCTACCTGGAGGTGCCCGACAGCACGGAGCCGCTGGCCGAGCTGCACTGGTTCCCGGCGACGAGGGCGGTGCGATGATGCTCGACGTACAGCTCGGAGAGCTCCTGGGCGACGCCCCGGCCGGGGTCGGCGAGGCGCTCGACCTGGTGACGGGGTTCGACGACGCGCTCACCCACGGGTTCGCCCGGCTCGGCGAGGAGGCCTCCGGGGCGCTGGCCGCCCTGGCGGGCGCGCTGGCCGGCAGCCCGATCGGCGACCGGCTGGCCGAGGCGGCGGAGAAGGTGAGCGCCGGGTCGGTCGGTGACGAGCACCTGGCGGCGCTGGCCGGCGGGCGGGCCGCGCTGCTCGGCGCGGTGCACGACGCGCTGCTCGCCCGGTTCGACACGGCGCTGGGCCGCACCCGCGCGACCTGGGAGCCCGCCGCCGACGCGGGCGACCCGGCGGGCGTGCTCGCCGCGTGCCGGGGCTGGCTGCGCGAGCTGGCGATCACCGGCTGGCGCGGAGTCGACCACGACGTCGTCTCCTCCGCCGACCCGGCGATCGAGGCGCTGCTGGCCACGCCCGGGCTGCGCGGGCTCGCGGTGCTGCTCGACGGCCTGGCGGCGGAGCTGCGGGCGTCCTGCCCGGTGGGCACGATGGAGCGGCTGCCCGTGCGCAGGTGGGCCGACCTGTGGACGCGTGCCCTGCTGCTGTCCCAGAAGGGCACGTGGCACGGCGCCGCCGAGCCGGTCTCGGGGCGGCTGCTGATCCTCGGCGCCGACGTGCACGAGCACGCCACCGTGGTGCGGGTGCAGGTTCACGGCATTCTCGAGCCCGCGGGCGGCGCCCCTTCCCGGCTGGTACGCACGAGCGTGGCGGCCGCGAAGGTGGACACGATCTCCGGCCCGTCCGTGTGGCGGCTGCTGGGCGACCACCCCGTGCTCATGGGCGCGCTGGCCGGGCACCTCAGCCTGGAGCTCGCCGACATGCCGCTGCTGCCGGGCGGCGACCTGGTGTGGCACGACGGGAAGGCGAGCGCCGGCGCGGCGGCCGACCCGTTCGCGACCGCGCGGGTCCAGCTCGCCGAGGCCGTGGCCCCGGCGACCCCGCCGCTCGACCGCCATCCCGTACGCATCGCGGAGCCCGTCTTCCTGGAGGGCTACACGATCCGCGACGAGACGCTCGACCTGGGCGGCAGCTCGCTCCCGGTGGCCCTCGACCGGCTGCCGGCCTGCGGGCCGCTCACGCCCGAGCTGGTGTCGGCCTCCTCCGCCTGCGTCGGCCTGATGCGCTGGGACGGCGGGCAGTGGCTCCTGCAGCCGCTCGCCGTGCAGGCCACGGTCAAGAAGAAGGCCGTCACCGCGCACAACGGCGACTGGGCCATGGGCCCCACCGACCCCAAGGTCGTCAAGGCCGAGGCCAAGGCCGGCGACGTGGTCGCCGTGCTGCGCGAGCGAGCAGGGCGGCTGCTGCGGAAATGACCGACACCGACAACGACACCGACAACGACACCGGCAACGACACCGGCACCCGCAACGTGCAGGACGCCGACGCGACCCGCCGCCAGGTGCTCTACTGGCGCCTGCTGTCGCGCGTGTTCGGCGCCGACGAGCAGCCCACCCTGGAGCGGGCGAGCGTGGCCATCGTCGACGACCTCGGTCTCCCCGCCGCCCTGCTCGACCCCGGCGTCTCGATCGACAACCTCGTGCAGCGCTTCCCCGGCCTGGCCGAGGAGCTCCAGGACCTCATGGCCGAGAAAGACCATGAGGACGGCGGCGAAGTCCGCCGCGCGGCCCTGGTCTCCAAGCTGCTGCTCAACGTGTTCTCCACGGGCACCGGCAACGTCACCGCGAGCAAGCTGGAGAGCTGGAAGAAGGACGCCGGCTGGTTCGAGCGCGGCATGGGCTGCGAGCCGGGCGGGCTGCGCCACAGCCCCGGCGACGAAGAGGTGGCCGCGGTCCTGGCGGGCATCGAAGGCGACCTGGTCAAGCGCATGCACCTGCGCGAGGTGCTGGCCGACCCGGCGCTGTCCCGGCAGCTCACGCCCAGCATGTCGCTCATCGAGCAGCTGCTGCGTGACAAGTCCAACCTGTCGGGCGTCGCGCTGGCCAACGCCAAGGCGCTGATCCGCAGGTTCGTGGACGAGGTCGCCGAGGTGCTGCGTACCCAGGTGGAGAAGACCAGCGTGGGCGTCATCGACCGGTCGGTGCCGCCGAAGCGGGTCTTCCGCAACCTCGACATCGAACGCACCATCTGGAAGAACCTCACCAACTGGAGCCCGGAGGACCAGCGCCTCTACGTCGACCGGCTCTACTACAAGCAGACCGCCCGCCGCACCACCCCGGCCCGCCTGATCGTGGTCGTCGACCAGTCGGGCTCGATGGTGGACGCGATGGTCAACTGCACCATCCTGGCGTCGATCTTCGCCGGGCTGCCCAAGGTGGACGTGCACCTCATCGCGTACGACACCCGGGCCCTCGACCTGACCCCGTGGGTGCACGACCCGTTCGAGGTGCTGCTGCGCACCACGCTCGGCGGCGGCACCGACGGCACGGTGGCGATGGCCCTGGGCCGGCCGAAGATCACCGATCCGCGCAACACCGTGATGGTGTGGATCTCCGACTTCTACGACAACCGATCGCTGATCAACGACTTCGAGGCGATCCACCGCTCGGGGGTCAAGTTCATCCCCGTCGGCTCGGTCAACAGCTCCGGACACGCGAGCGTCGACCCGTGGTACCGCCAGAAACTCAAGGACCTGGGCACCCCGGTGATCTCAGGCCATATCCGGAAGCTCGTCCTCGAGCTCAAGAACTTCCTCGCTTAGGAGATTTCACCCATGAGTGACGACATGCTGCGCGCCCCCGCAGAGGTGAAGTACGCGGAGGAGCTCGACTGGCTGGAGTCGATCGACGACGGCCCCAAGCCGTTCTCGTGGCGGCTGAGCCCCCGCATGATCAGGCTGTTCATCCTCGGCTCCGAGCGCTCCGACGGGCTCGACCGGGAGATCTCCCAGAAGTGGTTCGGCGACCGCAGCTTCGTCGAGCGCAGCATCGTGACCCTGGCCTCCGACCGGGGCCTGCTGCTGATCGGCGACCCGGGCACCGGCAAGAGCTGGCTGGCCGAGCTGCTGTCCGCGGCCATCTCCCGCAACTCCACCCTCGTGGTCCAGGGCACCGCGGGCACGACGGAAGACCACATCAAATACTCCTGGAACGTCTCCATGGTCATCGCCAAGGGCCAGTCCCGCGAGTCGATGATCCCCTCGCCGATCATGACGGCGATGGAGAACGGCGTGATCGGCCGCTTCGAGGAGCTGACCCGCTCGACCAGCGACGTGCAGGACGCGCTGATCTCGATCCTGTCGGAGAAGTACGTCTCCATCCCCGAGCTCGACGACGACAACATCGTCTTCGCCCAGCCCGGCTTCTCCATCATCGCCACCGCCAACAGCCGCGACCGGGGCGTCAACGACCTGTCCTCGGCCCTCAAGCGCCGCTTCAACTTCGTCCGCATCCCCGTCGTGACGAACAAGAAGAGCGAGGCGGAGATCGTCCGCTTCCGCACCGAGGAGCTGCTGCGCCGGCACAGGATCGAGCTCGACCTGCCGCCGACACTGCTGGACATCCTGCTGCAGAGCTTCGCCGACCTGCGTACCGCCGCCGCGTCGGCCACCAGCGACGACGAGAAGCTGGAGTCGGCGCTGTCCACGGCCGAGCAGATCGGCGTGCTCGAGGACGCCATCCTGCACAGCCACTTCTTCGGCGACCGGGTGCTGCGCGCGCAGACCCTCGCCGGCTCGCTGGTCGGCTCGCTGGCCCGGCGCAGCCCCGAGGACCTCGCGATCCTCAACAAGTACTGGCACGGCGTCGTCGAGCCCCGCAGCAAGAAGGACGGCGGGGAGTGGCCGGAGTTCCTCGAGGGCGGCCGCGAGGCCATCGCCACGCTCTCATGACCGGCCAGACGAGCCCGTTCGGCGCGCTCCGCGAGCAGCTCCTCGACGCCGCCGCCGCGTTCGCCGGCAGTCCCGTGGCCGTGTCGGACGTCCTGTCCGGCCTGGTGGACGACGTGGACCGGGCGCTGCGCGAGGAGCTGGAGATCTTCCCGGTCTGCCACCACTCGCCGGCCTCGGCGCTGGCGATGGTGCGCAGGCTGCGGGAGAAGCAGCCGAAGGTCATCTACCTGGAGCTCTGCGAGGACCTGCAGCCGCTGCTGACCGAGCTGCGCAACTGCCGGCTGCCGGTGGCGGTGCAGGCGTTCGCGGCCGAGATCGACGGCTTCCCGCCGTCGTGGGCGCCGCTCAGCGTGGTGGCGCCCATCACCGAGGCGTCCGCCGAGTACCAGGCCATCTCGTACGCGCTGGAGACCCCGGGCGTCGAGCTGGTGCTGGTCGACCGCTCGACGGACCACGTGTTCCAGTGGGCGCCGAACGAGGAGCCCGGCAAGAAGGAGCACGCCGAAGAGGCCGGCCTGCACGGCGACGCGGTGGGCGTCGAGCTCGGCGACCTGCGCCCGCGCTTCGCCGAGCTGGAGGAGCACCTGCTGCACCACGGCAAGGTGCGCCACTGGTCCGAGTGGTGGGACCAGTACGTCGAGCAGCCGCTGGCGGGGGCGGACTACGACACCTACCGCCAGGTCATGGTGCTGATCGGCAGCCTGTTCCGCCGCCTCGACCGCGACGGCGGCCGGCGGACCGTGGACGAGGACCGCGAGCGCTACATGTGGACCAGGATGCGCGAGCACCTGGCCGCCTCGGGCGCCGACCCGGCCGACTGCCTGTACGTGTGCGGCGCCTTCCACGCCGCCAGCCACGTCGAGCAGTTCGGGCTGAGGTCCACGGCCACCTTCGAGATCACCCCCCGAACCGGCACGAAATGGCTGTACGGCCTCATCCCGTCCAGCCACTCGGCCATCGAGGCCCAGTTCGGGCTGGCCTCCGGCTCGGTGTCGATCGCGGCGGCGACCTGGGACAAGTCGCTGACCCGCAGCAAGCTGACCCCGTTCCAGCTGGCAGGGCAGAGAGGCACGCGCAAACGCGGGGCCAAGCTGCCCGCGCCCGTCCCCCAGGGCGAGGTGGCCGACCGGCTGACGGGGTTCCTGTCGAAGCCACCCGTGCTCGACGAGCTGGACGAGGCCGAGCTGCTCGGCTGGAGCGTGGAGATCGTCCGGCTGGCCCGCCGCAACGGCTACCTGGCCAGCACCGCCGACGCCATCGCCGTGTTCGAGACCTCGATCCTGCTCGCCGGCATGCGCAACCGGGCCAGGCCCACCCCGTACGACTTCCAGGACGCGGCCGTCACCTGCATCGAGAAGGACGTCGTGCCGGGCCGCCGCGACGTGCGGCGGCTGTGCGAGATCATGCTCGGCGGCGACCGCGTCGGCGAGGTCGGCTACGACGCCCTGCCGCCGCTGGCCCGCAACGTGTACGACCGGCTCGCGCCGCTCAAGCTCGACCTGGAGAAGCGCACGATCCAGCGGGCGCTGCTCGACCTCAACGCCAACCCCGAGCTGGCGCCCTGCTCCGACCTGCTGTGGATGCTGCGCTACCTGCTGCCGTCGGACGCCGTGCGCCCCATCATGGGCGAGCGCAGGCTGGGGGAGCGCTCGATCCAGGAGAGCTGGGACGTGGCGTTCGGCAAGCACCAGCGCTCGATCATCGAGCTGGGCTACGAGGGCGTCACCATCGAGCAGGTGGTGGAGCAGCGGCTGCGCCGTTCGGTGTGGGACCCCAAGGCCACGGCGGCCGTCGCGCTGGCGGCCGTCGAGGACGCGGTGCTCTTCCTCGGCAGCCGGCGCTTCGCCGACGAGCTCGGGCAGCGGGCGGTGGAGCTGCTGGCGTCCGAGCGGAGCGTGGACGACGCGCCCGAGGTGCTGCGCAGGATCCGGCGGCTGATGTCCTACTACCGCGCCCACGAGCCGGAGCTGCCGGCCTGGTGCGAGGAGTTCGCGACCTCCGGCTACGCGCATTACTGCACCCTCCTGCCGACGGCCTTCGTGGACGACGACACGGGGGCGCGGCAGGTCGCGGCCATGCTGGGGTTCCTGTTCTCGATGGAGAGCCTGGCGCTCTCGCTGGGCTGCGACCGGGCCCAGCTGGAGCTGGCCGTGCAGCAGTCGCATCCGGAGGCGCCGGACAAGGTCGCGCTGCTGTGGGCGGCGCGCTCCCAGCTCGGGCTGCTGCCGCTGGCCGAGCTGCGGGCGCGGTGCGACGAGCTGCTGGCCAACCCGCTGGTCGTCCCGTCGTTCCCGCTCTACATCCTGGGGTTCGTCCAGGCGATGGAGCCGGTCCCCGCCCTGTCGGGCTTCGTGGTGGAGGTGATCTCGAAGGCGTTCGGGCAGCTGCCCGACCGGGTGCTGCTGCCGTGGCTGCCGAAGCTGATCACGACGCTGCGGGACCAGGCGGGCGAGCTGATGCCGATGCTCGTACGCGAGGCCGGGCGCACCTTCCCCGGCACGCTGGCCGCCGTGGACGGCTGGGTGCCGCCGTGGACGGCGCGTCCGGCCGCTGTGCCGGTCGGGTCTGGGCCGGTCCGATCGGGGCCGGTCGCGTCGGGGCCGGTGGCCGAGCTGCTCCTGGGGCATCCGGCCGCGTGTGACGCGGTGGCCGGGCTGCTCGGCTGCGAGGGCTCATGGCAGGCACCGCCGGCGCCGGCGCCGGGCCGCGGGGAGGTCGCCGCGCTCCTGGCCGGCCACCCGGAGCCCGCTCTGGCGCTGGCGGGCCTGCTCGCCTGACGCCGCAGGCGGCCCCGTCCGGTACGGGGCCGCCCGCGCTCGGCCGGTCGCTGACCGGCCACTCCGGCTGGGTGCGGTCGGTGGCGCTGGGCCTGCTCGACGGCCGGCCGGTCGCCGTCAGCGGCAGCCGCGACCAGACCGCCCGCACGTGGAGCCTCGCCACGGCCCGCTGACCGCGATCCGCGACGCCTCCTTGGTCAGGCGCGCGCTGCGGCGGGCGCCCGCATCTCGCGTTCCATGCGCTGGAACTCCTCGGGAAGCTCCTCCCGGGTCTCCTCGATCCGCAGCGCGGTGCCGAGCGCGAAGAGCGTGGGAGCCCACTGCCCGACGAAGATGCCCCACCGGTCGGCCCGGTCGATGCCGGCGCGCTCGTACTTGAGCGAGGCGGTCCAGGTCGCGATCGACAGCCCTACCGAGGCCAGACCCGCTGTATACAGCATGCTGGACCGGATGCCCATCTTGTGGAGCGTTCGAATCATGACGTTCTCCCTGAGAGCGAACGAGTGTTGCTGCCTACGCCTCGCTGCCCGCGACGGGTGGACCGATGTGGCGGTTGGCGGAAGATTGACGTCCGGGGGCGGGCTCTTTGCTCACGCTCCGCTGTCACGAGGCAACGTTTCCTTACGGTGGAGCGCGATGGCCAGGCCGGTCCCCAGGGCGGCGGTCACCACCAGGAACGCCGGCCCGCCGCCGTAGCGGTCGGCGAGAGGGCCGGCCACGATCGCGCCGGTGGCGCTGCCGATCTGCCCGGCGGTCGTCAGCCAGCCGAACAACGTACTGCTGCGCCGGCCGGCGGCACTGGCCGCCAGGTGGTCGTTGGTCGCCAGCCACGGTGCGAGCGCGACGCCGAACACGGTGATCGCGACGGCCATCGGCGCGATCGTGCCCGGCACGGCCAGCGGCAGCGAGGTCGCGGCGAGCGTGCCGAGCAGCCACAGGTAGCGGTCGCGCTGGGAGCCGTGCGTACGGCGCGCCGCCAGGATCAGTCCTCCGGCGAGGCTGCCGGCCGACCAGAGCGCGACCAGGAGCCCGGACTGTTGCGGCGCGCCGGCGTGGGCGGCGAAGGCGGGCACGAGCACCCACATCGCGCCCATGCAGATCCAGTAGGCGAGGTAGGCGGCGCCGAGAGTGCGTACGGCGGGCATGGCCAGCAAGGACGGCCCGGCGTGGTGGACCCGGTGCGGCAGGGCTGGCGCGAGCGCGATCCCGGCCGCCAGGGCGAGCGCGCCGATCAGCGCGCTGGCGACGAGCGCGGCGGCGGGACCGGCGAGCGTCACCCAGCCGCTCACCCATAAGGGCGATCCGATGTAGACGGTCTCGACGGCGACGGCGTTGGCGGCGTAGGCCCTGGCCGGGTCGTCGGAGGAGGTGAGGCGGGGCAGCATCGAGCGCACGCTGCTGGAGATCGGCGGGGTGCACAGACCCGACAGGGCCGCCGCGCCGACGGTCTGCAGCGGGCCGTGACTGATCGCGAGGGCGAGCTCGCTGGCGAGGAAGAGCGTGCCGGAGGTGATCAGGATACGCCGGTCGCCGAAGCGCGGCAGGCCGCGCGACCACCACGGCGCCGACAGCGCCATGCCCGTCGCCGCCGCTCCACCGGCGAGCCCGGCAGTGGAGAAGCCACCTGCCTGGGCCCCTACCAGCGCGATGAGCAGCGGCCGCATCGCGATGGGCAGCTGCGCGACGTTGAGGCAGACAATCAGCCCGGAGAGGCGTACATTCATAAGTTATGAATGTTCGATCACGGCATGCCGCAAACCTGCTGGGCGCGTCCTCGCTGCTCGTGGCGGGTATGGTCCGGGAGGCGGTGACCGCGTCGGTCGGCGCGGGTGGCTCGCTCGGTGAGGCGTTGATCGCCATCAAGGATCAGCCGGGCCGTACGGCGGACTGGCTGAGCACGGTGCTGCAGATCTCCCAGCCGGGCACGGCACACCTGATTCGCCGGCTGACCGAGCAGGGGTGGGTCGTGCGAGGCAGCGAGGGACGCGCCCGCCCGCTGCGCCTCACCCCGGAAGGCGAGCGCGTGGCGGCGGCGGCGCTGGCGGCCCGGGAGGCCGTCCTTGAGGGGCTGATCGATCGGTTGAGCGACGAGCAGCGCGAGCAACTGGTGGCGATCACCGGGGCGCTGCTGGGGCCGGAGGCGCGGAGCGAGGAAACGCTGGCCAGGCTGTGCCGGCTGTGCGACCGGGGCACGTGTTCCGCATGCCCCGTCTACGAGGGATTGCGGGGCTGATCGGCCGTTCCGGCGTCGCGCGCAGCCCGCGCGGGCCGGCAGCCCGGCCGGCCCACGCGGTGTCCCTGCTGCCGGTACGCATCCTTTCTGGTCGGCGCCTAAGCGCGATCACCGCTCACACCCGGAGATACGCGGAGGATGCGAGAAGAGTTCACACTTGGCCCGGAGGATTGATCAGTGCAGGTCAGGCGGGGCGGCGTTGAAGACGAGGCGCGGCGGGCGGCCGCCGAACAGCTCGCTGACGGTGACGAACCGGTAGCCGCGCCCGGCCAGCTTCCGCAGCACGCGCGGGATGGCCCGCACGGTCGTCGGATGGATGTCGTGGAACAGGATGACGCTGCCGGGCCGCACCGCCCTGAGCGCCCGGCGGGCCACCGTGGCGCTGCTGCGGTAGCGCCAGTCCAGGGTGTCCACGCTCCACAGCACCATCGGGCGGCCGGTCTGGCGGCGCACGGTGGCGTTGAGCGCCCCGTACGGCGGGCGGACGAGCCTGGGCACGACGCCCGTGACCGCCCTGATCGCCTGGTCGGTGCGGCCCAGCTGGGAGCGCACCCGGGCGGGCGACAGCCTCGTCAGGTCGGGGTGCGACCAGGTGTGGTTGCCGATCTCGTGCCCGGCCGCGACGGTGCGGCGCAGGACGCGGGGGTAGGTCACGACGTTGCCGCCCACGACGAAGAACGTGGCGCGGGCGTGGTAGGCGGCCAGGTAGGCCAGCAGCGTGTCGGTGTAGGGGCCGGGGCCGTCGTCGAACGTGAGCGCCACGCACTTGACGTGGCGGCAGTCGACGCGGGGCCGCGACCGGGCCTCGGTCCTGTCGCCGGGGGCGGACATCGCCACCACGCCGGGCGCTCCGGTCGCCGCCGCACCCCATGCCCCGGATGCCGCCCTGTTCGCAGCCGTGCTCGTCGCCGCATACGCCGTCGTGCTCGCCGCCGCATTTGCCGCCGTGTTCGTCGCCGCGCCCGGTGGGGGAGCCGCATGGGCGGCCGGGGAAGGGGCCGCCAGCGTGCTGGCGCCGCAGGTCAAGGCCACGAGCACCGCCGTGGCGACCGTCCTGGCCGTCCCCCGCCCGGCCCCGCCCAGGAAGGGCGGGTGTGCCCTCGCACCGATGTCCATCGCTCCCCCTCGCGCACCGCCCCCGGCGCCTCTCCCCATAGTGACGACCCCGGCGGGGATCGTTCCACTGAGTACGACAACCGCCGCCCGCTCCTGGTTCGCCGGAGACCGCTTTCCAGATGACGGAACCCCGCACCACCGCCCTCACACACCGCTTCCCTGCGCGGGGGTCCTCATTCGGGGAGCCGGTAGTGAGGAGGGGGCGGTGGTCCCGGGGGCGAGGTGAGCGGGCCCCGTCAGCGGGACCAGGAGCGCTGGACGGCGTCGTGGACGCGGCGGCGGGCCGGGGGAGGCACGTCGCCGTCGGCAGCCGCCGGGAGCGCGGGCCGCGCGGGCGGCACGAGCACCGCGGACTCCTCGTCCGTCACCGGCCGCTCGATCTCGGTGAACGCGCCGTCCACGCCGCGCACGATCACGCCGGTCTCCACCCCGTGCGCCAGCGTGTGCCGGTCGCGCGCCAGCAGACCGAGGCAGATCCGGCGGGCGATCACGAACCCCAGCACCGGCCCCGCGACCACCAGGACCCGGAAGATCCACGTGGTCGCGTACAGCGAGATGTGGAAGGTCGAGGAGAGCACGTCGTTGCCGCCGGCCAGCCAGAGCACGCCGTAGTAGACGATCCCCGCGACCCCGAGGCCCACCCGGGCCGGCGCCTCGCGCGGCCGGTCCAGCAGGTGGTGGATCGCGTGGTCCCGGGTGATCCACCGCTCCACGAACGGGTACACCGCGAGCCCGGTGAACAGCAGTCCGGGCGCCCCCAGGGCCGGGATCAGCACGCTCATGGTCACCGTGTGCCCGAAGACCGTGAGCTCCCACGGCGGCATGACCCGCAGCGCGCCCTCGAGGAAGCCCATGTACCAGTCGGGCTGCGAGCCGGCGCTGACCGTGCTGGGCGCGTACGGGCCGTACAGCCAGATGGGGTTGACCTGGAACACCGTGGCCAGCGCCGCCACCACCGCGAGCACCCACAGGAAGAACACCGTCGTCTTGGCCAGGAACGCCGGGAAGAACGGCGCGCCCCGCACCACCCCGTCGTCCAGCCCCTTGGCCCTGAACTGGGTGTGCGTCTGCCGCCACGTGAGCACCACCGCGTGCAGCGGCAGGAGCACGAGCAGCAGCCCGGGGATCAGCAGCACGTGCAGGCTGAACAGCCGGGAGATGATGTCCTCGCCGGGGAACTCCCCGCCGAACAGGAACATCGCCAGGTACGTGCCCACCAGCGGCACCGAGATCGTGACCCCGTGCAGGATGCGCAGCCCCGCGCCGGACAGCAGGTCGTCGGGGAGCGAATATCCGAACAGCCCGTTGAGCATCACCAGCCCGAACAGGGCCACGCCGATCAGCCAGTTCAGGTCGCGCGGCTTGCGGAAGGCGCCGGTGAAGAAGTTGCGCAGCAGGTGGATGACGATGGCGCCCAGGAAGACGAGCGTGGCCCAGTGGTGCATCTGCCGCATCAGCAGGCCGCCGCGCACCTCGAAGCTGATGTCCAGCGTGGAGGCGTACGCCTGGCTCATCTGCACCCCACGCAGCGGCACATAGGCGCCGTCGTAGACCACTTCCTCCATGGTCGGCTTGAAGAAGAACGTGAGGAAGACGCCCGTGAGCAGGACGATCACGAACGCGTACAGCGCGATCTCGCCCAGCAGGAAGGTCCAGTGATCGGGAAAGACCTTCCTCATCGCCTTCTTCAGGAAACCGGCCCCGCCGATCCGATCGTCGAGCGCCTGGGCCAGTGAGCTGACCTTCATAGTCACCCCGCCTATGACTGGATGGGTACGTCACAGACAAGACGGACTGGGACTGGAAAATGTGACAGTCAGGCGAAACGTTCTACGGTGACCGGAATCAGGCCCTGCTCGCGGATCGCCTGCCGGAGGTGGTCCAGCAGCGCCCCGAGCACGCCGGCCGGGCCGCTCCCGAGCCGTACGGTCACGTCCACGCACCACGCGATGCCCGCGCCGATGCTGCGTAGCTCCCACGCGTAACCGTCGGCCGACGCCCGGCCCGCCACGCGCGGGTCGTCGGCGGGCTCCAGGCGCAGGGCCGCGCGGGCGTTCGCGAGCCCGTCCGCGTCGAAGTCGCCCGCGAACAGGATGCGGTAGCGGCGCGCGTCCGGCGACGAGCCCAGGTTGAGCGGGGCGGCCGTGGGCAGGGGCTGGCGCTGCCGGAAGAGTCCGCGCAGCCGCCCCTCCTCGGGCAGTTCGCCCCCGCCGAGCCGCGTGTACGCCTGCGCCGCCGCGCGCCGGTCCATCGGGGTCACCAGCGCGCGGAGCCGGGCGTCGGAGCGCACCTCGCGGCTCACGTCGGGGGAGGCGGACCACGTGCCGCTCTCCGGGCTCCACACGGCGCTGTCGATGCCGGCGGCGGTGTAGTCGTGGTGGAGGGCGAACTCCTCCACGAGGATCCCGTCGGGGCCGGAGATCAGGTAGTAGTCCATCCGCCCCATGATTGTCCTGGGCGCATGGCACGGCAATCTCACACGCGGCGACTCTCCGGCCAGTTCGGGCGGCACGCCGCCGGTGTCCACGACGATCCGCTGGAGCGCGACGGTCGGGTCGGCCATCCAGAACTCCGCATGCCCGGGGCGGTTCGGGGCAGAACTGCACCGGGCTCTAGAAATGCCGTCTAGTGTGAAATGTCCCTTTTTGTCAGGTTGTGGGAGGCATCACCGATGCGGAACCCCCGGACCGTACTCGTCGGCACCTTCGCCACGGCCCTGCTCCTGGCCGTCGGCTGCAGCTCGGGCGGCGACTCGGGCGGTGGCCCGGGCGCGCCCGTCAAGTCGCAGGAGCAGGGTCCGGTGGCCAAGCTGTCGATCACCCCGGCGAACGGCACGAAAAAGGTGGCCCCGGACGCCGGGGTCAGCGTCAAGGCCACCGACGGCAAGGTCACCAAGCTGACCGTCGCCGACGCCAAGGGCCATGAGGTGCGCGGCACCTTGGGCGCGGACGGGACGTGGCACCCCACGTGGCCGTTGCGGCCCTCGACCGCCTACACGGTGAGCGCGCAGGCCACCGGCACGGACGGCAAGCCCGTCACCGCGCGGGCCACGTTCACCACGCTCAAGCCGAAGCGGGCGCTGGAGAGCGGCATGTCCCCGCTGGACGGCGAGAAGGTCGGCGTCGGTATGCCCGTCCAGCTCCTGCTGTCGCAGCCCGTGACCGCCCAGAAGGATCGCGCCGCGGTCGAGAAGTCGCTGGTGGTGCGGATGTCCAAGCCGGTCGAGGGCGCGTGGAGCTGGGTGAGCGACCGCGAGGTCCAGTTCAGGCCGCGTGAGTACTGGCCGGTCGGCGAGAAGGTCACGGTGGTCGCGCACCTGGCCGGGGTGCGGGCGGGGCGGGACCTGTGGGGCACGAGGGACCGCAGCCTGACGTTCACCGTCGGCGACGAGCACATCACCGAGGTCAGCAACGCCACCCACCAGGCGGTCGTGCGGGAGAACGGCGAGGTCGTCAAGACCATCCCGGTCAGCCTGGGCAAGCCGGGGGACGACAGCTGGTCCGGCGTCATGATCGCCCAGGAGAAGGCCGCGGAGACCGTCATGGACTCGGCCACCATCGGCAAACCGGGCGAATACCGCATCCGCACCAAGTGGAACGTCCGGATGACCTACAGCGGCACGTTCTTCCACGCCGCGCCCTGGTCGACCGGCGCGCAGGGCAACAGCAACGTCAGCCACGGCTGCGTGAACGCCAGCCCGGCCAACGCCCGCTGGTTCTACGAGTTCACCCAGCGAGGGGACATCATCGAGGTCAAGGGCACGTCGCGGAAGCTCCAGTTCGGCAACGGACCGACGCCGTGGGCCAAGTCGTGGGACGACTGGCTGGCGGGCAGCGCCCTGGGCAAGCCGATCAACAGCTGAGCGCCGTCCCGGATGACCCTGTTACGTCACCATCCGGGCCGGGCATGGTCTGGGAGGCACACTGAAAGGGTCATCGCCGTCGAGGGAAGGGCGTCGTGATACTGCGTGCCGAATGACGGAATCGGACGGGGATTGGCCCGGCTTCCCGCCGTGGCCCTGTGGCTGCTGGTCTGGCTGTTGAACGTCTACGAGTTCCTGCTGACGATCTAGGCGCTCGTCCCCGGGACCACCAGGCCGGACTCGTACGCGACGACGACCAGCTGAGCCCTGTCACGCACGCCGAGCTTGGTCATCGACCTGCTCACGTGGGTCTTGGCGGTGGCACCGCTGATCACCAGGTGCTCGGCGATCTCCTCGTTGGACATGCCCCTTGCCACCAGGGTCACGATCTCGCGCTCTCGGTCGGTCAGGCGCTCGAGGGCGGGCGCGGGAGCGGGGCGGGGAGGGGTGCTGACGTACTCCTCGATCAGGCGGCGCGTCACCGAGGGCGACAGGAGCGCGTCGCCGCGGGCGGCCACCCGCACCGACTGGAGCAGGTCGCCGGGCTCGATGTCCTTTTGCAGGAAGCCGCTGGCCCCGGCCCGGAGCGCGGCGAAGACGTACTCGTCGAGCGCGTAGTTCGTCAGGATCACCACGCGGACGCCGTCGAGGTCGGGGGCGGCGCCTATCCTGCGGGTGGCCTGGATGCCGTCGAGCAGGGGCATGCGCACGTCGAGCAGCGCCACGTCCGGGAGCAGGCGCCTGGCCAGCTCCACGGCCTCCACGCCGTTGGCCGCCTCGCCGACCACGGTGATGTCGTCGGTGAGCTCCAGCAGCGCCCGGAAACCCGCGCGGATCAGCGGCTGGTCGTCCGCCAGCAGCACCCTGATCACCGCGGGACCCGCACCGCCGACCCCTGTCACGTCGGGACCTGTCACGTCGGGACCCGCACCGCCGACCCTGTCGGACGCCGTCATGCCGGGACCCGGACGGGCAGCTCGGCGCGGACCGCGAAGCCGCCGTCGTCGACGGGGCCCGCGGTGAGCGAGCCGCCGATGGCGACCGCGCGCTCGCGCATCCCGATCAACCCCATCCCCGGTCCGGCCGTGCCCGCCTCGCCGTCGTTCTCCACCCGCAGCACGATCTTCGACGGATCGTATTCGACCGCGACCGTGACCGTCGCGGCGCCCGCGTGGCGCAGCACGTTGGTCAGCGCCTCCTGGGCGATGCGGTACGCGGCCCGGTCCACCTCGGGCGGCAGCGCGTACGGCGTGCCGGCCACGGTGTGCGCCACCCGCAGCCCCGCCCCCTCGGCCCTGGAGACCAGGCGCGGCAGCCTGGACAGCCCCGCCTCCTCCGGCTCGCTCTGGCGCAGCACGCCCAGCGTGGCCCGCAGCTCGCGCATCGCCTCGTGCCCCGACTCCTTGATCGCGGCCAGCGACTCCCTGACCCGGGCCGGGTCGCGCTCCAGCAACTGCATGGCCACCGTCACCTGGACGTTGACCACGGAGATGCTGTGGGTGAGCGAGTCGTGCAGCTCCTGCGCGATCCACAGCCGCTCCTCGCCGGCCCGGCGCAGCGCCGCCTCCTCGCGGGTGCGCTCGGCCTCCTCGGCGCGCTGCTCCACCGCCCGCAGGTAGGCGCGGCGGTGCCGGGTCAGCTCGCCGATCACCACCATGGCCACCAGCCACCCGCTCAGCAGCCCCATCCAGCTCCCCGGGGGCGGATCGTCCTCGGCGATCGCCATGAGCCCGTACATCCCCGTGGCCAGCGCCAGCGACAGCCAGATCGCCGCCTTGCGGCGGCCGAGCGCGGCCAGCGTGTAGATCGAGGCCAGCGCGGGCGCGGAGGTGAACACGCCCGGATAGTGCAGCGCGTAGTAGACGACCCCGGCGGCCGCCGCGACCACGCCCGCCGCCAGCGGCGCGGTGCGCCGGAAGGCCAGCGTCAGCGACGCGACCACGATCAGCGTCAGGCCCGCCGGGTCGAGGGGGCGCTCCAGCGGGCCGGTCCACGAGAGGTCGGCGTATGTCCCTCCCGTGATCGCCACCAGGGCGGCCGCCGCGACGAGGGCGTCGGTTCTCCGGCTGTCCATGCTGACAAGGTAGGTGACCGGGCCGGGGCCGGTCGTCGCCCCAGGGTTGTATGTTCGCGGCCCTGGTGCAGGCCCGGCGTCATCCCACGGTTGTACGTTCGCGGCCCCGGACGGGCGGCGTACTCCACGGGGGGTATGCCGGGAAGCCCTCCTGCGTGGGACGCGGCCGCACGGGTCCTGCCTGGAGCATTCCGTGCATGACCGCATCACCCTCCCCTCCGCCCGGCTGGATCGTCCGGTCGCTGCGCGTGCTCGCCACCGCGCACCTGGCGGGGGTGCTCGGGCAGGCCGCGCTGGCCGGGCTCTTCGTCACCGGCGACGTCGACCTGCTGGCCTGGCACCAGAACAACGCCGGGTTCACGCACGCCCTGCTCTACCTGCAGCTCGTCGCCGCCGTCCTGCTGTGGCGGCCGGGACGTGGACCGGGATGGCCCGCCCTGGCCGGTCTGGGGCTCGTGGCGCTGGAGACGGCGCAGGTGGCGCTGGGGCAGTGGCGGGTGCTGGGACTGCACTTCCCGATCGGCATGGCGATCTTCGGGCTGTCCGCCGTCTTCACCGCCTGGACCTGGCGCGCGTTCCGCCGCCGCGGAGCCGGCGCGGAGGTCGCAGCCGGCGCCGACCGCCCGAGCGCCGCATGAGCGCCCTGACCAGGCGAGGGTTCCTCGGGGTGCTGGGCGGGACCGCGCTGGCCGCCGCCGGGTGCGCCGAGATCTCGGGAGAGCTGCTGCGCAGCCGGCTCGCCCTGCCCCGGCCGTTCACCGTGCCGCTCCCGATCCCCGAGGTCGCCCGTCATGTACGCCCCGGCCGCTACGAGCTGACGCAGCGGGCCGCCAAGATGGAGATCATCCCCGGCACGACCACCGAGGTCCTGGGCTACGGCGGGACCTTCCCGGGGCCCACGCTCGACCTGCGGCGCGGCAGCCGCGTCACGGTCGCCGTGCGCAACGAGCTGAGCGTGCCCACCTCCACCCACCTGCACGGCGGCGTCACCCCGCCCGGCTCCGACGGCTACCCCACCGACCTCGTGGCGCCCGGAGGCGGGGCGAAGGACTACGACTACCCGCTGGAGCAGCGGGCCGCCACGCTCTGGTACCACGATCACCGGATGGACTTCACGGCGCCGCAGGTGTGGCGGGGGCTGGCCGGGATGGCGCTGGTGCGCGACGACGAGGAGGACGCGCTGCCGCTGCCGAGGGGGGAGCGGGAGCTGCCGTTGATGATCTGCGACCGGGCGTTCGAGGAGGACGGCTCCTTCCGGTACCCGAGCCCGCCCGGCGGCGGACACTCAGGTCATACAGGTCACATGGCGGCGGTCGACGGCGACTACATGGAGGGCGTCGAGGGGGACGTGATCCTCGTCAACGGGGCGCCCTGGCCGGTGGCCGAGGTGACGGCCACCCGCTACCGGCTGCGGCTGCTCAACGCCTCCAACGCCCGCCGCTACCGGCTCCGGCTCGCGCCGGGCGGCCGGTTCACGCAGATCGGCAGCGACTCCGGCCTGCTGGCCGCGCCCGTCGCGCACGACGAGCTCCCGATCTCGCCGGGCGAGCGGTACGACGTGGTCGTCGACTTCTCCGCCTACCCCGTCGGCAGCGCGGTCACCCTCGTCAACACCCTCGCCGACGGCCCCGCCCGCAACGTCATGCGCTTCGTCGTCGCCCGCCGGGCCGCCGACGACACCGCCGTACCGGCCGTGCTGTCGCGCCCGCCCGGGCGCGTGGCGCCCGTGACCACCCGCAGGTTCGACTTCCGCAGATCAGCGGAGGGGGTCTGGGCGATCAACGGCCACCCCTACCGGCCCGGCGTCCCGCTGGCCCGCCCCCGGCTGGGCACCGCCGAGGTCTGGCGCCTGTCCAGCGACTTCCACCACCCCGTACACGTCCACCTGGCCCACTTCCTGGTGCTGGCCAGGAACGGCCGGGCCCCCGCCGCCCCGGACGCGGGGTGGAAGGACACCGTGGACGTGCGCCCGTACGAGGTGGTGGACGTGCTCGCCCGCTTCGACGGATACCGCGGCCGGTACATGCTCCACTGCCACAACCTGGAGCACGAGGACATGGCGATGATGGCCGACTTCGAGGTGATCTGACCCGCCAGCAGCCTGCCCGGCCGGGTAGGGAAGACTTTCATCAGACTCGTCTGATGAGAATGAGGAGCAGGCATGCACATCGTACGGTTCGTCAGCCCTTTGACCGACGCCCCCGCGGTCGGCGTCGACGACGGCGAGCAGGTGGTGGAGCTGGCCGGCGTCACGACCGTGGCCGAGCTGCTGCGGCTCCCGGTCGAGGGGCTGCGCGAGCGGCTGGCGGGGGCGGGCGGGCCGGGCCACCCGTCCGCGTCCGTGCGGCGGCTCGCGCCGGTGGACGGGCTGATGGAGGTCTGGGCGGCCGGCGTGACCTACCGGCGCTCGCGCGAGGCGCGGGTGCTGGAGAGCGAGCGCGCCGCCGACGTGTACGAGCTCGTCTACGACGCCGAGCGCCCTGAGCTGTTCTTCAAGTCGGTGGCCTGGAAGGTCTCGGGTGACGGCGGGCGCATCGCGGTGCGGTCGGACTCCGGGATCGACGTGCCGGAGCCCGAGCTCGGCCTGGTGCTGAACACGGCGGGGGAGATCGTCGGCTACACGGTCGTCGACGACGTGAGCTCGCGCACCATCGAGGGCGTCAACCCGCTGTACCTGCCGCAGGCCAAGATCTACCTGGGCGCGTGCGCGGTCGGCCCGGCGATCAGGCCCGTGTGGGAGGTGTCCGACCCGTACGCGCTGGACATCACGCTCACGATCGGCAGGGGCGGCGAGACGGTGTGGGACGGCAAGGCGTCCACGTCGGGCCTGCACCGGCGCCTCGACGAGCTGGCGGGCTACCTGTTCCGCGCCGACTCCTTCCCCGACGGCGCCGTGCTGGCCACCGGCACCAGCCTGGTGCCCGACCTGCCGTTCACGCTGCAGGACGGCGACACGGTGACGATCGGCATCGCCGAGGTCGGCACCCTGACGACCACCGTGGTCAGGGGCCTGGAGGCCATGCGCCTCCCGGTGTGAGCCCTGCCGCCGCCGTCCTCGGGGGAGGAGGGCGGCGGCCCGGGGTCAGTCGCGGTAGGTGCGGACGTAGTCGAACTGGGCGAGGGCGCCCGACCGGTTCATCGAGATCAGCCCGATCCTGAGCGGCCCCTTCGCCGGAAGGGTCCACACGCCGTTGCGCACCCAGCGCCGGCCGTCCCGGCTGGTCGCCGCGCGCACCTCGGTCTCGCCGTTGGCCGCGTCGAAGTGGTACGACATCCGCAACCACATCGTCCTGGCCGCCGGCCCGCCGAACATCGGCCCGTTGAACACGGCGGTCGGCGGCGTGGTCGTCGGCCGCTCGCCCTCCTTGAGGAACTCGCTGACCTGCAGCACCGCCCCGTTCCCGCGGGCCAGCGGCAGCACCGAGTGGGCCATCTTGAAGTACCGGTCGTCGTTCTCGTACAGCACGAGCCCGGCCTGCTGGTTGCCCTGCGTGGGCGCGAAGTCCAGCTTCGCCTCCACCGTGTAGTCGCCCTGCGGCGCCTCCCGCAGCAGCACCGAGGCCGTGTTGGTGCCCCGGTGCAGCTCGGCGTCCTGGGTGGGCCAGGACAGCACGCCGCCGGAGACGGCGACCCCGGGCGCCGGGCCGCGCACCCACTGCCACTTCGCGCCGATCGCCGTGCCGTCGAACTCGTCGCTGAAGTCCGGCAGCAGCTCCCCGGGCGACGGCTCGGGCACCCGCCGCGTGACGGGCGTGTACAGCCCGGCCGCGCCGACGTTGTCGGCGTCGGCCGCGCCGCGCGCCACCGCGCCGACCGAGCCGGGGCGGGCGGCGGCCCGCGGCAGGGGACGCGTCTGCTCGGCGACCGGGTCGCCGAGCTTGTCGCCGCTCACCTGGACGGTCAGCCGCGTGCCGCGCAGCTCGGCGACCACGGTGTGCCAGGTGCCGAGGTCGAAGCCGGCGGGCAGCGCCGTCGCCTGCGCGCCGCGGCTCGTGCCGCCGATCACCACGTCGGTGACCAGGGCGTCGCGGTCCTTGTCGAGCCAGGCCACCACGTGGTTGTTCCGGTTGACGTGGGCGAGCGTGAGCCCGGCCGCGCCGGAGGACACCCGCAGGTCCGCCTGCGCCCGCACGTCGGCGTCCGGAGTCTTCTTCGCCGAGACCACGTAGGACAGGGCGCCCGTGTGGGCCGCGTACCCGTGGGCGTCCTGGCCGCTCCTGGCCTGCCAGCCGGGCCCGGCCTGCCAGGCGTTCAGGGAGCCCTCGCCGAAGGTGCCCCCGGCGTCGTACGAGGTGACCGGCGCGGGCTGGGCGCCCTCCGACGGACCGGCCCCCGCGCGGACCACGGGCCAGCCGTCGATCCAGTCCAGCCGGTCGATCAGCAGCGGGCGCTTGGTCAGCCCCGAAGGCCCGTTGGTGATCGGCGGGAAGTCCGGGTCGGCCGTCGAGATGGCGTGGTAGACCAGCCAGTCCTGGCCGGACAGGTCCGTGACGAAGCCGCTGTGGCCCGGCCCGGCCCAGCGGTTGCCGTTCGCGCCGACGACGATGGCGCCCTTGGAGGTCAGCTCCATCAGGTCCACGCCCTCGTCGTCCGTGAACGGGCCGAGCGGGCTGGTCGCGCGGCCGGCCTTGACCTGGTAGCCGCTGTAGGAGCCGTCGCAGCAGCCGGCGTCGGAGTAGAACAGGTAGTAGAAGCCGCCGCGGCGGACCACGTACCCGCCCTCCATCCGGCGGCCCCTGGCCACCTGCGTCACCGGGCCCTCGACGCGGGTGGCGTCGGCGTTCATCCGCGCGGCGCAGATGGTGTCGTAGCTGCCCCAGTACAGGTAGTGGCTGCCGTCCACGTCCGTGAACTGGGCCTGGTCGATGCTGAACGTGGGGCACGCGTCCTGGGCGGCGGCCGGGAGCACGTCGCCCCGGTCGGTCCACGGCCCGGTCGGGCCCGGCGCGGTGGCCAGGCCGACGTCGCCGGAGGCCAGCGAGTAGTAGAGGTAGTACCGGCCGTCGACGTACCGGATGTCGGGGGCCCAGAGCCGGGCGCCGCCGTGCCAGGCGGGCTTGGTCTGCGGGGTGAAGACCTCGCCGGCGTACTCCCAGCTCACCAGGTCCTTGGAGCGCAGGATCGGCAGCATCCGCTCGCCGGCCTCGCCCTTGCTGCTGAACACGGGGTTCTGGGTGCCGTAGGCGTACCAGAGCCCGTCCCTGGCGTGGATGACCGTCGGGTCGGGGAGGGAGTCGACCACGCCGGCCGAGACCGGGTTGGTGAACAGCCCGGACAGCAGGGCGGCGACGCCTAAGAGGATCTTCATCCGGTGGTGCCCTCTTTCTCGAAAGCGCTCAGCGTGGGGTCGTAGTCCGAGGGGCCGATGTCGTACATCGGGGTCATCCAGTGGTAGAAGTTGTCGCCGCGCTCCCGCAGCAGGTCGTACAGCCTGCGCATCAGGCGGCGGCGGACCGGGGCCAGCTCGGGGTGGGTGTAGCGGTTGCTCAGCTCGTACGGGTCGGCGTGCAGGTCGTACAGCTCGTTGACCGACTCCGGGTTGACGACGAGCTTGTAGCGGTCGTCGCGGAGCATCCGCTGCGGATAGGGGAAGTGGTGTCCGTGGAACTCGGCGAGCAGCTCGCCCGGCCACTCCGGGCGCTCGCCGCGCACGAGGGGCGCCAGGCTGCGGCTGTCCACCGCCGGCCCGGTGTCGCAGCCCGCCAGCTCCAGGATCGTCGCGGTGCAGTCGGTGAGGGTCACGAACTCGGTCCTGACCTGCGGTTCCTCGCCGGGGATGCGGACGATGCCGGGGATGCGGTAGATGTCCTCGTACATGGCCGGGCCCTTGTCGTGCAGCCGGTGCGCGCCGGTGAACTCGCCGTGGTCGGCGGTGAAGAAGACCGAGGTCTGGTCCGACAGACCCAGCTCGTCGAGGCGGTCGAGGATCCGCCCGAGCTGCCGGTCGATCAGCGTCACGTAGCCCCAGTAGACCGCGATCAGCTTCCGCGTGACCTCGATCGGGATCGTGTCGAACGTCCAGTGCTCGCTGTAGTTGCGCTGCACCGGCGGCTTGCCCTCGAACGTCTCCGCGATCGACGGCGGCAGCTCCACCAGCGCCGGGTCGTACATGTCGAAGTACTCGTCCGGCAGCAGGTAGGGCAGGTGGGGCCCGAAGAAGTGCGCGGCCAGGAAGAACGGCCGGCCGTCGGCCGCGTACCTGTCCAGGTGCTCGATGGTCCGCGTCGCCAGGTAGTGCTCGAACGTGGCCTCCTCCGGCTGGTGCAGCCGGGCGGCCAGCAGGTTGCCCTGGTTGCCGTTGGGCGTGGTGCCCCGGATCAGGTCCGAGATCCGGTACGGCGGCAGCCCCCGCTCCTCCAGGTACGCCAGGTAGTCGGGATGATCGACCGGGTTGTGCCAGCCGGGCAGGTCGGGCCCGTCGAAGCCGTAGGAGGCGGCGTTGCGCGTGGTGCCCCCGTGCCACTTGCCGATCAGCCCGAGCTGGTAGCCGCGCTCCTTCAGCGCGGCGGGGAAGGTGAACGCGTCCTCCCGCAGGTCCTCCAGGTAGCCGACGTTGCGCTCGTAGTTCGCCAGCAGCCGGTGCCGGAACGGCGCCTGCCCGGTGAGCAGGCTGGCCCGCGCGGGCGTGCAGATGGCCGTCGGCGTGTAGAACCGGTCGAACCGGGTGCCGGTCGCGGCCAGCCTGTCCAGGTTGGGCGTGGCCACGTGCGGGTTGCCGTAGCAGCCCAGGGTGTCGACGCGGTGCTGGTCGGTCATCAGGAACAGCAGGTTCACTTGCTGAACGCCTTCTCGTAGAGGTCGCCGGTGTAGTACGTGGCCGGGTCGGGCCGCGACTTGAGCTGGCCGGTGCCGACGAAGAAGTCGCCCAGGCTGTTCAGCCACTTGGCGACCGTGCCGTCCTTGGTCTTGGCGACCAGGTCGGCCGTCGTCATCGTCTGGACGTTCGCCGCGTCGGCCTTGACCTTGGCCGGGTCGAGCTTGAGCAGCGCGGCGGCCTCGGCGATCGCCTCGTCGGGGTGGGCGGCCCGCCAGTCGTTGGCCTCCTGCAGCACCTTGATGACCTTGCCGGTGAGCTCCTGGTCCACCTTGGCGCCGCCGACGAACGCGGTCGGGAACGAGTTGTCCGGGAACTCCCTGGTGCTGGCCACCTCCACCACGCCCGGCACCTTCTGCTTGATCGTGTCGATCAGCGGGTACCAGATGCCGGCGCCGTCGATCTGCCCGGCCGAGAACGCCGACACGACGGTGGCCGGGTCCATCGGCACCTTCTGGATGTCCTGGACGGTCATCCCGGCCTTCTTCAGCGCCAGGTTGAGCACCATGTCGCCGGACGTGCCCTCGGGCACGCCGACCTTCTTGCCCTTGAGGTCCTGCATGGTCGAGATGCCGGGGCGGCCGATGACGCGGTCGGCGTACGCGAGCGTGTTGATCGCGACGACCTTGGCCTTCCCGGAGGCGGGCAGCCACATGGCGCCCGGGCCGATGTAGCCGAAGTCGAGGTCGCCGGCGCCGAGCGCCTGGATCTGCAGCGGCCCGTTGGTGAAGACCTTGATCTCGGGGGTGAGGCCCTGCTTCTTCCACAGGCCCTGCTTGTTCGCGATGGCGAGCAGGCTGGCGCCGTTGTAGTCGCTGATGTAGCCGAAGCGGACCGTGGTGCCGTCGCCGGAGCAGGCGGTCACGGAGAGTGCCAGCACGGTCGCCGCCGTGGCGGCCGTCAGGGCGCGGCGAAGAGAACGCATGGCGGGTGGCTCCTTTCGGGAGAGGGTCAGGCCGCGGGAGCCTGGTGGTAGACGGAGTGCCAGACCTCGTTGCGGATCCGCCCGAACTCGGGCGAGAGCCGCATCTCCTCTGTTCTCGGGTAGGGCAGGTCCACGTCGATGACCTGCTGGACGCGGCCCGGCCTGGCCGCCATGACGATCACGCGCCTGGCCAGGTAGACGGCCTCGTCCACGTCGTGGGTGATGAACATGACCGTGCGCTGCTCCTGGCTCCAGGTGTCGAGGAGCTGATCCTGCAGCTGCACCCGGGTGAGCGCGTCGAGCGCGCCGAACGGCTCGTCCATGAGCAGGACCTGCGGGTTCACCGCGTACGCGCGGGCGATCGCGCAGCGCTGCTTCATGCCGCCGGACAGCGTCTTGGGCAGCGCGTCGGCGAAGTCGGACAGCCCGACCAGCTCGATCGCCCGCTCGGCCCGCCGCCTGCGCTCGTCGGCGGGCAGCTCGGCCAGCTTCAGCCCGAACTCGACGTTCTTGCGCACGGTCAGCCACGGGAACAGCGCGTACTGCTGGAAGATCACCCCCCGCTCGGGCCCCGGCCCGGTGACCGGCACGCCGTCCACCAGCACCTCGCCCGACGTGGGCTCGACCAGCCCGGCCGCCATGCTCATCAGCGTGCTCTTGCCGCACCCCGACGGGCCCACGACCGTGACGAACTCGCGGTCGGCGATGTCCAGGGACACGCGGTCGAGCGCGGTGAACGTGGTGTCCTTCATCGGGTACGTCTTGACCACGTCCCGGAATGAGATCTTGCTGTTCAACGGCGTTCCTGCCAGTCGGTGAGGTGGCGCTCGGCCAGCAGCAGCAGCCGGTCCATCAGCAGGCCGAGCACGCCGATGGCGATCAGGCCCACGAAGATCGTGGACAGATCGTAGTAGAGCTGGGCCTGCTGCATGCGGAAGCCCAGGCCCTCCTGGGCGGCGATCAGCTCCGCGGCGACCAGCGTGCCCCATGCCGAGCCGAGCCCGACCCGCATGCCGACCAGGATGAACGGCGTGGACGCCGGCACCACGACCTTGAGGAAGATCGTCCGGTCGGACGCGCCGAGCACGCGGGCGGCGTTGATCAGGGTCCTGTCCACGTCCACCACGCCCTGGAAGGTCGCCACGACGCTGGACAGGAAGGCCGCCAGGAAGATCACGAAGACCTTCGGCACCTCGCCGATGCCGAGGAGCACGATGGCCAGCGGGATGATCGCCAGGGGCGGGATGGTCCGGAAGAACTGGATGTAGGGCTCGAGCAGGCCGCGCGCGGTGGCGTACCAGCCCATGAGGAAGCCGATCGGGACGGCCAGCAGGGTGCCGAGCAGGAAGCCCAGCAGTACCCTGCGCAGGCTGGCCAGCGCGTCGCCCAGGAGCGTGCCGTCGGCGATCAGCTCGCCCGCCTTGGCCGCGACCTCCAGCGGCGTCGGCAGGGCCTGCACGCCCAGGACGCCCAGCAGCGTCCAGACGGCCAGCCCGGCGGCGACCGCGATCAGGTTGAGCGTGACGGCCCGCTGGGGACGCCTGGGAGCGCGCCGCGCCGCCGGTGATTTGGCCGGCATGGTGAGCTGGGTCATGGTTGCCTCCGCTTGATGTCCTCGAGGAGGTCGGGCGCGAGATCGGGGCCCGCGGGGTAGCGGGACAGCAGCGGGGACTCGTGCAGCACCAGGGCGATGCCGCCGAGGGCGCCCGCGGCCTCGCCGAGCGTGGCCCGGCGCAGGCTGACGCGGTGCCGGGAGACCGGCATGACCTGGGCGCGCAGCGCCCGCTCGACCGGCTCGATCAGCGCGGGGCCGGTCTCCGCCAGCTCGCCGCCGATCACGATCACGGACGGGCCGATCGCGTTGCACACGGCCGCGAGCACGCCGCCGATCGTGCCGCCGACGCCCTCCAGGAGGGTCAGCGCCGCGCCGTCGCCCGCCCTGATCGCCTTCACCAGCTCCGGCACGTCGTCGGCCCGCCCGCCCGCGGCGCGGTAGGCGTCCAGCACGGCTCTTATCGAGGCCACGGTCTCCAGGCAGCCGGTGCCGCCGCAGTCGCACGGCGCGCCGTCCGGGTCGACCGTGATGTGGCCGAACTCGCCGGACAGTCCGTACGCGCCCCGGTGCAGCGCGCCGCCGACCACCAGCCCGCCGCCGACGCCGTGGGACAGGCGCAGGTAGAGCACGTCCCGGTCACCGGCGGCGGCGCCCCAGATCGCCTCGCCCAGGGCGGCCAGCCTGGTGTTGTTGTCCAGCAGCACCGGCGCCCCGAACCGCTCGCGCAGCAGCGGCTGCACCGGGTGGGCGGGCTCGTCCGGCTCCGGGTCGTCCTCGGGCTCCGGGTCGTCCTCGGGCTCCGGCCAGCCGACCGGGCCGACCACGCCGGCGCCGATCGCGCTGAGCGCGCCCAGCCGCAGGCCGCCGTCGTTGAGCGAGCCGACGAGCCGTTCGGCCAGGTCCACCCGCTGCTCCCAGGGCAGGTCGGCGTCGTGCGGCTCGCTGGCCGAGCCGACGATCTCGTGGGCCAGGTTGACGGCGGCGACGTGCACCGCGCGGCGGGCGAAGTCGATGCCGATGGCCTGGCCGGCCTCCGGGTTAAGGGTCAGCGTCTCGGCCGGCCGGCCGCGGCCGCGCGGGGCGTCCTGCGGCCCGGCGGCGACGACCGCGCCGCCGGCGACCAGGCCGGCGAGGATGTCGTACAGGGTGGTGCGGGAGAGCTGGCAGAGCTTGCCGAGCTCGCCCCGGCTGAGCGGGCCGTGCTTGCGCAGCAGCCCGAGCACGAGCTCTTCGTGCCCGCGCCTCAGCTGCGCCAAGGGGCCACGGGGGTGTGACATAACGCGAAGTGTGCCGACCTTCCGGGTTTTTCGTCAATAACCCGGAAAAAACCCTGACTGTGGCGCTGAGCTGCGAGAACGCCGCGCGAAGGGTTTCGCGGCGCTCGTAACGTTCCGGTAACAGGGTGTGGGTGGCGATCGCCCCGGACTCACGATCCGGTTGACTTTCGTTTGGATGGTCGCCAAATTAAAGGCCCCAGCCGCTTCCGCCGGTGGCGCGGGGTGGGCGGGCACCGCCCGCCCGTCGACCGGTTCAGTGCAGAGGCCGGCCGGTCACCGAGAGCGGTCGTTCCTCCTGGGGGCGGCGCACGGAGGCGGGCGGTTGCGAGGGGTACTCGGGAGCGCAGCGCGTGCCGTTCGGCGGCAGCTTCAGGCTCGTCAGGTACGTCTCGATGTGGTCGCGGGCGCAGGTGCTGTTGCGGTACTGGCCGTGGCCCACGCCGTCGTACTCCAGGATCCTGACGTCGGGGATCTGCGCGGCCGCGGCGTAGTTCCAGGCCGCCGGCGTGCCGACGTCATGGCGGGCCTTGGGCAGCAGGGTCGGTGGGGTGCCCGAGATGTCCAGCCGGTGCTGAGGGTTGGTGACCTTGCCCTGCCAGCCCAGGCAGTAGACGACGTCCGACCAGAACGGTGACAGCTTGGTGTGCGGGTAGAGCGCCTCGAGCGCCTTGCGGTACTGGTCGAGCTGCCTGAAGCCGCTGATCTGCCACTTCCAGTCGGAGCACCAGATGGCCGGGTAGGCGTAGCTGACGGTCTCCGTCTTCGGGGTGGCGAAGGTGCGGAGAGCGGCGGCCTTGCCGGCGTCGAGGGCCTTCAGGGTCGTCGCGACGTCGAACCAGCTGCCGGCCGGGTCGTACATGCCGTCGAACAGGAACATGCGCAGCTGCTCGGCCGTGATCGGCTCACCGGTGGAGGGGTCCTTCAGCGTCCCCTCGGCCGCCTTGCGGTGCAGCCCGTCCCAGATCGCCGTGACGTTCTCGCCGTTGAGCGGGCAGGCCTGCGTCTGGCCGCACCACGTGACGAACGCCTTGAACGAGCCCTCGAAGTCCTCGGTGGTCGTCTGCAGATAGCGGAAGGCGGAGGTGATGCTGTGGTCCATGTTCGAGTCGATCGCCATGGCCCGCAGATTGCGCGGGAACAGCTCCGCGTACTGCTGGCCGACCTGGGTGCCGTACGAGATGGCGAAGAAGCTGATCTGCCGCTCGCCCAGCGCGGCGCGGATGGCGTCCACGTCGCGGGCGGCGCTCGTGGTGTCCACGTGGTCGAACACCGGGCCGGTGCGCTCGCGGCAGTTCTGCGACAGCTTCGCGTTGTAGGCGAGCCAGGTCCGGTACTCGCTCTCGTCGGCCGGATAGGTGGCCGGCATCTGTTCCACCAGGTCCCGGTCGCACTGGATCGGGTTGCTCCGCGCGACGCCCCGCGGGTCCACGCTGACCAGGTCGAAGTACTGGCGTAGCGCGCTCTCGGCGGGGATGGCGTCGTGGAGGATGAACGGGTTGATCCCGGAGGCGTCGGGCCCGCCGGGGTGCACGATCAGCACGCCGATGCGCTTGGCCGGATTGAGCGCCTTGAGCCGGCCGATCGCCAGGTCAAGAGCCGGGCCCGACGGGTTCGCGTAGTCGACCGGCACCTTGATCGTGGCGCACTCGCCGCCGTGGTCGCCGCACGCCGCCCAGCTGACCGGGGCGGGGGCGGCTGAGGCGGCCGTGGTCGTCACGGTAGCGAGCATCACACCCGCCAAAAGAGCGCTGACTAACCCTTTTCGCATGGGGCTCACTCTCGGTAATGGCTCAAGTCGGAATGGACAACCCACAAGATACATCATTTCGGAGCGCGTGCTCTATTATTCGACCGGTCGGCAGCCAGCCTGGCCCCGGTGACATCCGTGAGATCATTTCCTACGATCCGGCGTGAGATCGAAAGAAGGTCGTGGACATGCTCCGCACGCAACTGGCCGTCCTGGCCGCGGGACTCGTTGGAGCATCTCTGCTTTCCACGGTCGATCCGCGGCCGGCCGTGGCCGCCTCCGCCCTGACCTGCTCGGCGGTCGTGCCGGTGTACGGCATCGACGGCGGGGGAAAGCTGCGCTGGTACGGCCACCGCGCCGGCGCCTCCGGCGAGGACTCCTGGGTCGCCGACAGCGGCAAGGAGATCGGCTACGGGTGGAACACGCTGGCCAAGGTGTTCTCCGGCGGCAACGGCGTGATCTACGCGGTCGACGGCGTCGGGGACCTGAAATGGTACCGTCACCTGGA
Organism: Nonomuraea angiospora; assembly: GCF_014873145.1. Taxonomy (NCBI): domain Bacteria; kingdom Bacillati; phylum Actinomycetota; class Actinomycetes; order Streptosporangiales; family Streptosporangiaceae; genus Nonomuraea; species Nonomuraea angiospora. Next base: position 10,634,727 of record NZ_JADBEK010000001.1, read on the forward strand.
TCCGGCGACCGGTGAGCGCGGCTGGGCTCCCGGCGAGCGCACGGTCATCGGCCATGGCTGGGGCGACTTCGTGGACATCGTGTCGGCCGGCTCCGGTGTCATCTACGCCCTCGACAGAGCCGGAGACCTGCACTGGTACCGCCACCTTTCGCCGACGACCGGCGAGGCCCAGTGGGCGCCGGGGAGCGGCAAGGTCATCCGCTCGGGCTGGACGGCGATCACCACCCTGATGACCGGCCGCGACGGCACCCTGTACGGCGTGAACACCAAGGGACACGTCCGCTGGTACGACCACACCGACCCAGTCGCGGGCGGCACCGCCTTCGGCCCGGGCACGGGACTGGTGACCGGCGAGGGCTGGACGGATTACCGCAGCCCGTCCGGCGCCGGAGCGGGAGTCGTCTACGCGCTCGACGCGTCCGGCCGGATGTGGTGGCAGCGCCATGCCGACCCCCTGGCCGGGGCGCCCGTCTGGCAGGACCGCCGCCCCCTGAAAGAAGGATTCGCCTCCTTCACCACCCTGTTCGCCGACGCCGCCGCCTGCTCGCCGGGCCAGTCCTTCACTGGTTACGCTCCCGGCAAATCCGGCCAGAACCTCTACTACAGCCAAGGCCGGGTCGGCGCCGTCCTGACGGAAGGCGCCCGGACCGCCGTCACCTACGGCCAGCAACGTAAGTTCGCCGAGCCCACGACCGAGGCGACCGTCTCGACCCGGGCCTGGGTCCGCCTGCTGCCCGGCCCGTGGTTACCCTCGGCGCCATGGGCGGCCTCATGGCCGGCGGCCAACATCGCCAGGACCGACGAGGATCTGCTGGACATCGCCACGCAGTACCTCGCGGACGCTCCCGCCAAGGTCCGTGATGGCGTGCGCTACGCGGGCGACGCCCACTACGGCCCCTTACTTCCGGACGGCACCCGGGAAGAGGGCTCGGACTTCAACGACTACCTCGGCCTCGCATGGACCTACGACGACAGGACCGACCCCCCGGAAGCCCGGCAGAAGGAGTCGCTGGACTGTTCCGGTTTCGTCAGGATGGTCCTCGGCTACCGCGGGGGCTACCCCCTGGGCATCGGCGACACGCTGAGCAAGTCCGCCCTTCCCCGCCGAGCCGTACAGATGGGCGACGAGAACGCCCCGGGGGTCACCGTGATCGACGGTGGAACGGCCAAACCCACGTCCTACGCGGAGCTGCAGACGGGCGACCTGCTGTTCTGGGACGCCAGCACGGACGACGGCACAGCCCTCGACCATGTCGGCATTTATCTGGGCATCGACTCCACCGGCAAACACCGGTTCGTATCCAGCCGCAAAACGGTCGACGGTCCCACGCTGGGCGACGAGGGCGGCCCCTCGACCCTCGACAGCGCCACGCTCTACGACCGCTCATGGCGCAAGGCCAAGCGCGCCTAGCCTCTGCCGACGCCCCCAGTACGCCGCCTGCCACCACGCCGTACGGGCGGGCGGCTGACGAGCCTTGTCCACCGTTCGTCTCAGATCGTCATGAAGCGCTCGCTCGCCGGTCGCTGGGGGCCTGGAAGCCGGTGAGGCCGGGTGTGTCGTCCGTGGTCAGGACGATCTGGTTGAGCACCAGCCCGGCCTCACGAGGCGCCAGCGAGATCGTGTGCTCACCCGGCCCGAGCGCCAACGCGGCCGCGGCGACGCTCGTGCTGCCGTACCAGGTCTCGAACCCGGTCTCCGGCCCGGACTTGTTCGACTGGTATCTCCACCGCCCGTCGACGAGCACGTGGTAGGAGTCGGCGTCGGCGTTCGGGTTGCTCGTGTTGACGAACAGGTAGTACGTGCCACCGGTCCGGATGTCGACGGTGAAGTCGAGCCGCGGTGGTGCTCCTGCCGCGGAGCTCCCGTTGACCTTCTGCGTCGGCCCGGCCCCGAACAACGCCTCGGCCTGGGTCGCCGACGTCGCCAGCCACTGCGCCTTCGCGCCCGCGTCGGCCGGCGGGACGGCCTGGAGACCGTTACGGGCCAGCGCCCAGCCGTGCGTCCCGTTGTTGCTGTCGACCGCGTTGGCGGAAGCGCTCTTCTCCAACGCGTCGGCCGCGTCGAAGACCACCGAACCGTCCCGCTCCAGATAGGCGCCGACCGGCGCCCCCGCGGCCCTGCCCACCGTGACAGGCACCACCCAGGCCTCGCCACGACCAGCGGTGACGGAGACCTCGGCCGTCCCGACCCGGTGCCCGGTGACCCGCACCTGACCGTTGTCCACCGCGACCGACACGGCGGTCTCGTTGTCGGAGGCCGCGGACACCACATTCCGCACGCCCTCGACCGTGCTCGTCTCGCCTGCCGACGTCCGGATCGCGGGCAGCCGGTGCAGCTCCGGCATCGTGTCAGGAAGAGGCGCCACGGTGGCCCTCTGGGGTGCGGCGATGTTGTTCGGGCTCTCGGGCGGGCCGACGAGGCCGTCACCGGCCGAGCCGGCACGGGTCTCGATGATGATCCGGTCGAAGAGGATCGCCGCGTCCGAGCGGTAGACCACGAGGTCGTGCCACCCCGGCGTGGTCACCTCGATGGTGAAGTTCAGGGGTTCGATTCCACGCATGACGTTGAATCCCCACGGGCTGGTGCTCGTACCGGCGACGGAGTTGCCGCGCAGCAGGCTGGGGGCCTGGTCGTCGAGTCCGATCGCGGTGCGCGCGGTTCGCGGCGTGCCGTCGTCCTCGGTGCCTTCGTTCAGCGTCGGAATCCGGTAGAAGGTCCCGGTGAACCTCCCGGTGGAGGTGAAGTGGACCCGGTATCTCAGGCGGGCGGTCGTCCCGAAGCCGGAGTCGACCCGGGGCGCGATCTCCGGGAAGCTGCCCATGGACGCCCCGCGCTGACCCACGCCCTCGAGAGGGGCCCACCGGCTCCCGTCGGCGCCGCGCACGTTCTCGGAGAAGTGCTCGGCCTCGATGGCCACGTACCCGTTGGCCTCCAGGTGCGCCGGCTCGGCGACCCGGCGCAGATCCACGGCTGCCCGCTCCGCGTCGACCGTGAACGTCGCGACCGGGTCGCCGGTCTTGGCGCCGCCGACGGCGTTGAAGACCTTGATCGTCCCCGTCGTGGCCGGGTGGTTCCCGGCGAGCGTCACCGTGACCCGTTGCTCTGTCGCGGTCGTGCCCGAGCGCCGGGAAAGGACGATCCAGGGAGCGTCCGCCTCGGCGACCCACTCCTGCTTGCCGGATACGTCGTCCCGGGAGAACACGTCGAAGAACCGCTTGTCGTCGGGCGCGGCCGAGTTGAATCTCAGCGTGCCGCGGCCCGGCTCCCTGCTCCCCTCGGCGGCGGCGCCCACGGCATCGGCCGGTGTGGCCACCCGGGCATACCGGTCGTTGGTGAGCATGACGGTGCCCTCGTTCGGGAAACCTTCGGGATGGCTGTGGCCGATGGCGTGGTCCCACTTGCCGCCGCTGATCGTGTTCCAGTAGTCCTCGTCGGTGCGGATGCGCTCACGGGCCCGCTTCGAGAGCAGTTCGTAGCTTCCCGCGCTGGCGTAGCGGCCCTGGGCGGCGGCGAGCTGGTTCTTCCAGTAGTAGCCGATCTGCTCTGCCATGTTGCGGTAGGACCGGATCCGATGGAGCACCTGCTGGTAGAACGCGGAGCGATAGCGCGGGTCGAGCTTCGCGGAAACATCCTCGGCAATCGCCACCAGCTTGCCGGACTCGTTGATGTAGCGCTGGAGCTCGTCCCCGTCCGAGGTGGCGCTGAACGGGAAGACCTGACCGTTGTGAATCCTTCCCGAGTTCGCGTTGGACGAGTTGATCTCTCCCCAGAACTCGGCGCGCTTGGTGTTCTCGAGCGCGTCGAACCTTTCCAGCGCGTCGGCGACCACGGCGGCGTCGGCGCCTTTCAACCGGAAGTCCCGCCGCAGGTGCTCGGTGAGGAACCTGCTCCCGATGTTGGTGTCGTCATAGCCCTTGACGTCCCACGCGAGCTTGGCGAACAGGTCGAGCTTGATCTCGCCGGGCTTGATGTCCCCGACGTTGAGGATCCAGTAGCGCCCCGCGCCGGAGCTCCACGCCCGGCGCAGCTGCTGCACCATCAAGGACATCGGCGTCGAGTTCAGCCACAGGTAGCTCTTCGGCTCGCCCCAGTAGGAGATGTGGTAGTAGACGCCGTTCCCGCCGGACCGGGCGGCTTCGGTCCGCGTGGGCACCTGGCGCAGATAGCCCTGGTTGTCCTCGGCCCACATCAGGGTCACGTCGCCGGGGATGTGGTCCTTCAGCCCGGCGTTGTAGAGATCGTTCATCTCCTTGTAGGGGATGAACACCTGCGGCACGGCGTCGACGCTGCCGTAGACCGCGGCGATCAGCTTGCGCTGCTCGCGGATGACGTCGGCCAGCATCTCGATCTTGTCCTTGAACCCGTACGGGTTACCGGGCGTGAACACCGGATCGCTGTCGTGCACACCGCGGATACCCAGGGCGAGGATGTTCTCGAAGGCGGCGTTGGCGACCACCCGCTGGCGCCAGTACTCCAGGATCGCGGGCTTGTTGATCGAATAGTCGAAGGCCGCCACGGCGTCCGGGCCCTTGATGTCGAGCGCGTCCTTGTTGCGGGCGTACCACTGTCGCCACTCGCCCTCGTTGTTGCGCAGCATCAGCTCCGCGTGGGAGGAGGAGGCGACCACGCCGAAGGCCGCCGCCTCGCGGGCGTTGACCGGGGTCCCCTGGTCGTACGTCCCGGTGTCGGTGACCGCGTTGAACGCCGTCGAGGCCAGGTGCATCGCAGGCCACAGCGTGTTCAACCGGAGCCGCAGCATCAGCTCATAGACGTGCCGGTAGTAGTTGACGTCGGGCGTGCCGTTGGCGGTGGGGAACTTCTTCTTCGCCCACGCGACGGTGCGTTCTTCGTCGTTGACGAAGATTCCGCGATATTTGACGTCCGGCCCGTCGTCGACCCGGGCCTTGCCCAAGACCTTGATGTCGTCGCGCCTTCTGACCGGTACGTCGCTGTACCAGTACCACGGCGAGACGCCGATCTCCTCGGAGATCGAGTAGATCCCGTAGATCGTCCCGCGGGCGTCGCTGCCCGCGATCACCAACGCGTTGTCGACCCCGGGGACCGGGTTCTTGATGGTCTTGGTCGCGTACGCCTCCCACGCGCCCTTGATCCCGGCGGCCTCGTCGAACTTGCCGGCTCCGACGATCTCGTCGATCAGCCGGCTCTGACCGAGCTGGCCGACGATGATCGCGGTCTTCTGGCCCGCGGCCTCGGTCAGCAGAGCCGGGAGCTTGCTGCGGTCGGCCTTCGCCAGCCGCGCTTCCTTGGCCGGCTCGTCGTCGGCGAACAGGCTCTGCACCGCACCGGGATCGATCGCCCCGGTCACCATGGCGACGTCCTGGCGCAGGTCCTGAACCGCGCGGCGCACCTGCTTGTAGTCCCGATCGGCGTGATCGCCGCCATAGGACGGATCGATCAGGATCGGAGCGGTCGTGCGACCGTTGAAGATGGTGAACTCGGCCGATGACGCCTGCGCCGGCGTCACCCCGACCGACGTCAGCGACGCGGCCAGCAGGGCGCCGGCCGTCACAGCCGCGTACCACCGCCTGGCCCGACCCGAGACATCGCGCTCGTTGTGCTGCACACCTCGACCTCTTTGCCCGGGCTGCGACACTCCGCGCTCCTCTCGTCCGAGACGTCATCGTGCGGCCGGTGTGATCGCAACGTAGGTACCTTGCGACAACTTCTGCAAGGTGTTGCCAAAATTTCCACTTTCGTGGCTTGATGCGTTCGTGGAGCCCACCATCTTCGACGTCGCGCAAGCTGCCGGCGTGGCCGCGTCGACGGTCTCCCGGGCGTTCAACAAGCCGGGCCGGGTCAACGAGGCGACGCGGCAGCGGATAGTCGCCGCCGCCGCGCGGCTCGGCTACCAGCACAGACCGCAGAACCGCGCTCTTCCGGGTCTACGCCACCGCACCATCGCCATGGTGCTCTCCGACATCACCAATCCCCACTTCTTCGAGCTGATCCGCGGCGCGGAGCAGCGCGCGAAGGCGTCCGACGTCACCCTGGTGATCGTCAACGCCGAGGAATCCCGGCGCATCGAGGAGAACCAGATCCGCGACCTGTCCGCCGGCGTGGACGGGTTCGTGCTGGCCTCCAGCCGGCTCGACGACGAGGTCCTGCGCGACCTCGCCAAACTGCACCGGATCGTCCTGTTCAACCGAGAACTGCCCGGGCTGACCAGCGTGACGTTCGACACCGGCGCCGGCTGCCGGCAGATCCTGGAGCACCTGGCCTCGCTCGGGCACCAGAGCCTCACCTACTGCGCCGGGCCGCCGAGCTCCTGGATAGGTGCGGCGCGCTGGGCGGCGCTGAGCGCCGGGGCCGAGACGCACGATCTGACGGCACACCGGATCGGTCCGTACGCCCCCAACGTCGCGGGCGGCGGGGCCGCCGCCGACGGAGCACTGCGCACCGGCGCGACGGCGGTCATAGCCCACAACGACCTCCTGGCGATCGGCATCATCCGACGCCTCGCCCAGCGAGGTGTTCGCGTTCCCGCCGACATCAGCGTGATCGGGTTCGACGACATCTTCGCCGCCGACTTCGTTTATCCCTCGTTGACCACCCTGGCCGGGCCCGGCTCGCCCGCCGGTCGGCTCGCGGTGGAGCCTTTGATCGAGCAGTTCGCCGGACGATCACAACGCGCGGGCGAGGCGATCCGTCTGCCTACCGAGCTGGTGCTCCGCGAGTCGTCCGGCCCGGCGAAACGCCGCGCCTGAGCGCCGGACACACCGGTCGCTTCTGGGACTCGGACGGGAGCGTCGTGGACGTGACGCGGGTGACCCCGCGTCCGGCTAGTCGCGGTCCGGGACGGCCAGTTCGCCGAGCAGGGACCAGTCGTCCTGCGGGACGGTGGCGTTCACGATGCGCGGCGTCTCGGCGAGGTGCGGCGGCAGCGTCTGCTGGGCCTGCTTGAAGTGGGCCGACTGGACGTGCGCCGCCCCGGCGTCGCCGTCGCGGAACGCCTCCACCAGGACGTATTCGACCGGGTCCGCCACGCTGCGCGACCAGTCGAACCACAGGCAGCCCGGCTCGGCCCTGGTCGCCTCGGTGAAGTCGGCGACGATCTCCGGCCAGCGGTCGGCGTGCTCGGGCAGGATGCGGAACTTGGCGGTAATGAAGATCATCGGGCTGGCTCCTTCGAGTCCGTGAGGATCAAGCCTATCGAGAGGACGTTGACAGGCATTCATGCATTACCTACCGTTTAGCTAGGTAATGCCTCGCCCAAGGAATGCGTGTGAAGAGACCCAAGGGCATCGCCCCCTTCGTCCTCGTCGTCTCCCTGACCGCCTGCGGCTCTCAGCAGCCCGCCCAGCAAGCCCAGGACTCCTCCCTGACCTGGGCCATCGAGACCCAGCCGCTCACCTTGAACCCCCAGCAATGGGGCCAGAACAAGGTCAGGCTGCTCGTGTTCAACCAGTTCGACGCGCTGCTCTCGCGCCAGAAGGACGGCACGTTCCAGCCCTGGCTGGCCAAGTCGTGGAAGGTGTCGGACGACGGTCTGACGTACACGCTGGAACTACGCGACGACGTGACCTTCCACGACGGCACGAAGTTCGACGCGGCGGCGGTCAAGGCGAACCTGGAGCAGTTCCTGGTGCCCGGCTACAACCCCGGCATCGCCTCCATCCAGCTCAAGTCCTTCGCCAGGGCCGAGGTGAAGTCGCCGGCCACCGTCGAGATCACGCTGAAGGAGCCGGACGCGCTCTTCCTCGACTTCCTCGCCTCGCCCCTCGCGGGGCAGGTCTCGCCGAAGTCGCTGAAGGCGGCCAAGGACCTCAAGTCCGGCGGGCCCGACCTGGTCGGCACCGGGCCGTTCATCCTGGAGTCGTACGTGCGGGGCCAGGAGATCCGCTACCGGCGCAACCCGGACTACAAGTGGCCGCCCGCCGGGGCCGGGCACCAGGGGCCGGCCTACCTCTCGCGGATCACGTACCGGTTCCTGCCCGAGGCGGCGGTACGCGTCGGCGCGCTCACCTCGGGACAGGTGCAGGTCATCGAGGGCGTCCCGGCCACCGAAGCCGCCATGATCAAGCAGGATCCGGGTCTGACGTATCAGACTTCGCTCAACTCGGGCACCTCCTTCTCCTACTACTTCAACACCGCCCACGCCCCCTTCGACGACCAGCGCGTACGGGAGGCCTTCCGCGAGGCCGTGGACGTGGACGCGGTGCTGAAGGCCGTCTACCAGGGCACCGCCACCAGGGCGTGGAGCGTCGTCACCAAGGGCGGGCCGTTCTACGACGCCTCGCTGGAGGGCTCCTTCGGCGGGGACACCGCCAAGGCCAACGCCCTGCTCGACGCGGCCGGCTGGAAGCAGCGCGACGCCCAGGGCTACCGCGTCAAGGACGGCAGGCGGCTCACCGTGCGCTCCGTCGCCTCCGCGCCCTTCGTCCGCGACCGCCGCGACATCCTCGCCCAGGCCATCCAGGCGCAGGTCAAGCAGAGCGCCGGGATCGACTTCCAGGTCAAGATCGTGGACCAGGGAACGGCGCAGAAGGCCTACACCGAGGGGGAGTACGAGATCTTCGAGAACTCCCGCGGCGACGCCGACGCGGGCGCCGCCCTCAACCTGATCCTGCCGGGCAAGGGGCCGATCAACCGCACCGGCTTCTCCGATCCCGACGTGGAGAAGTGGCTGGCCGCGGCCGCGGGCTCCGCCTCCCTGGACGAGCGCAAGGAGCTGTACGCCAAGGTGCAGCGGGCCGTGGTGAAGGACAAGGCGATCGTGTTCCCGGTCTACGTGCCCGCCGACCAGATCGCGGCGCAGAAGAGCGTCCAGGGCCTGGGCTTCGAGGCCGGCTCCGGCACGCCGCGCAGCGCGTACGACGTCCGGATCGGCACATGACCGGACGGCCGGCGGCGGCCTGGGGGAGAGGCGTCGCCAGGCGCCTGCTCGCCGCGCTCGCGGTGCTGTGGGCGGCGGCCAGCGCCTCGTACGTCGCGTTGCTGCTCGCCCCGGGCGACACCATCGACATCCTGGTCGGCGACGGCCCCGACACCCCCGAGATCCGGGCGCGGATCGTCGCCGAATGGGGGCTCGACCGGCCGGAGGTCGTCCAGTACGTGGCCTACCTGTGGCGGCTGCTCCACGGCGACCTCGGCCGCTCGTACCAGCTCCAGCTCGGCGTCGGCGAGGTCCTGTCCTCCCAGGTGGGCCCGACCCTGCAGCTCACGCTGGCGGCGGCCGGGGCCGGGGTGTCGCTCGCCGGGGTGATCGCCGTCGTGACCGCGGGGCGGGGCCGGTGGCTGCGCGGCGCGGCCTCGGCGGCCGAGCTGGTCTCGGTGTCGGTGCCGCCGTTCCTGATCGGGCTGGTGCTGCTGGCGGTGTTCTCGTTCACGCTCGGCTGGTTCCCCGTGTCGGGCGCGTCCGGGCCGCAGGCGCTCGTGCTGCCCGCGCTCGCGCTCGGCCTGCCGATCGCGGGCGTGCTCGGGCAGGTGCTGCGCGGCGGCCTGGAGCGGGCGCTGGAGCAGCCGTTCGCGGTCACGGCCAGGGCCCGCGGGCTGAGCGAGCCGCGGCTGGTGGCCAGGCACGCGCTCCGGCACGCGCTGATCCCCGCCGTGACGCTGGCCGGCTGGTTCACCGGCACGCTGCTCGGCGGGGCCGTCATCACCGAGGTGCTCTTCGGCCGCCCAGGGCTGGGGCAGGTGGCGATGCAGGCCGTCACCGGCCGGGACATGCCGGTGGTGATGGCCGTCGTCCTGCTGTCGGCCATCGTGTACGTGACCATCAGCACCCTCCTCGACCTGGCCTACCGCGCCATCGACCCCCGGATCGGAGGCCGGCCGTGATCTCGTCGCGCTCCTTGCTCGCGCCCGTGATCTCGTCGCGCTCGTTGCTCGCGTCTGTGACCGCGTCGCGCTCGTTGCTCGCCCCCGTGGCGTTCCTCGCCCTGCTGGCGGTGGCGGTGGCCGCCCCCGGGCTGCTGACCGGCGTGGACCCGCTGGCGGCCGACCCGGTGAGCGCGCTCGCGCCGCCCGGCGGCGCGCACTGGTTCGGCAGCGACCACCTCGGCCGCGACGTGCTGTCCAGGGTCGTGTACGGCGCCCGCCACTCGCTCAGCATCGGCGTCACCGCGACCGCACTGGCGGTGGCCGCCGGGGTGCTGCTCGGCCTGGCCGCCGGGCTGTCGCCGAAGTGGCTGGACGAGGCGCTGGCCAGGTCGTTCGACGTCCTGTCCACGTTGCCGGAGCTGCTGCTCGCCCTGCTCGTCATCGCCGTCACCGGCCCCGGCACGGGAAACGTCATCTTCGCCATCGCGGTCGCCCAGGTCCCCAACTACGCCCGCGTCATCCGTGCCCAGACCTTCGTCGTGCGCCACGCCGGATACGTTGAGCAGGCCGTCACGTTCGGCCGGTCCAGGGCCGCGATCACGGCCGGCCACGTGCTGCCTAACGTGCTCGGGCCGATCCCCGTCCTGGCCACCATCGGGCTCGGCCAGGCCGTCATCGCTGCCTCCGGGCTCAGCTTCCTCGGCATGGGCCCGCAGCCCCCGGCCGCCGAATGGGGCGCGATGCTCTCCGAGGCCCGCAACTACCTGCGGGTCGCCTGGTGGGAGGCGCTGTTCCCGGGCGTCGCGATCACGCTGACCGTGGTCAGCCTCACCGTCGTCGGCCGCCGGCTCCAGCGCCGCTTCGAGGGGAGAACCCCATGACGACCTATGCCTCCCCTCCGGCGCTCGCCACTCTCGTCGCCGTGGAGGACCTGCGCGTGAGCTTCGGCGGGACCGAGGTCGTGCGCGGCGTCTCCTTGTCGCTCGCCCCCGGCGAGTGCGTGGCCGTCGTCGGCGAGTCCGGGTCCGGCAAGAGCGTCACGGCCCGCACGCTGCTCGGCCTGGCCGGGCCGGGCGCCACCGTGCGGGCGGCCGCGTTCAGCGTCGGCGGCCGGGACGCGCTCGGCTTCGGGCCGCGGGAGTGGCGCCGGTTGCGCGGTGGGTTCGCCGGGCTGGTGCTGCAGGACGCGCTGGTCTCCCTCGACCCGCTGCGGACCGTGGGGGCCGAGATCGGCGAGGTGCTGGCCGTCCACGACGTGGTCCCGCGCGCCCGGCGCCGCGACAGGACGCTCGAACTGCTCGACGCGGTCGGCGTGCCCGATCCGCCGCTGCGTGTCGCGCAGCACCCGCACCAGCTCTCCGGCGGGCTGCGGCAGCGGGTGCTGATCGCCTCGGCCATCGCGGCAGGTCCCGAGCTGATCATCGCCGACGAGCCGACCACCGCGCTCGACGTCACCGTGCAGGCCCAGATCCTGCGGCTGCTGGCCGAGCGCCGGGCCGCCGGCTGCGCGCTGCTGCTGATCAGCCACGACCTGGCCGTCGTCGCCTCGATCGCCGACCGCATCCTCGTCATGAAGGACGGCCGCGTCGTCGAGGAGGGCCCCGCCGGGAGCGTGCTGTCGGCGCCCTCGCACGACTACACCCGCTCGCTGCTGGCCGCCGTACCGTCGGCCGCCTCCCGGGGCACCCGCCTGTCCGCCGCCCTGTCCACCGCGCCGACGGGCTCGCCGCTGCCGCGCCGCACGCCGGACCCGTCGGCGCCGGTGCTCGCCGGCACCGGCCTGTCCAGATCGTACGGGCCGCGCCGGGTGGTCGACGACGTCTCGTTCACCCTGTGCGAGGGCGAGACGCTCGGCGTCGTCGGCGAGTCGGGCTCGGGCAAGACCACCCTGGCCCGCCTGGCCCTCGGCCTGCTCGAACCCGACGCGGGCCGGGTCACCCTGCACGGCCGCCCGTGGAGCCACGTGCCCGAACGCCGGCGCCGCCCGCTCCGCCGCCGCATCCAGCTCATCTCCCAGAACCCGCTCGACTCCTTCGACCCCCGCCACACCGTCGGCCGCCTGGTCGCCGAGCCGCTCGACCTGCCCAAGGACGAGCGCCGGGCGCGGGTGCTCGACCTGCTCGAACGCGTCGGCCTGCCGCCCGGCGTCGCCGGCCGCCACCCGCGCGAGCTGTCGGGCGGCCAGCGGCAGCGCGTCGCCATCGCCAGGGCCCTCGGTCCCCGCCCCGACGTGCTGGTCTGCGACGAGCCGGTCTCCGCGCTCGACGTCTCGATCCAGGCCCAGGTGCTGGACCTGCTCGCCGAGATCCAGGCCGAGTACGGTACCGCCATGCTGTTCATCAGCCACGACCTCGGCGTGGTGCACCACGTCAGCGACCGGGTCCTGGTCATGAAGGACGGCAGGGTGGTCGAGGAGGGCGAGGTGACGGAGGTGTTCACCCGGCCGCGGCACCCGTACACGCGGGAACTGGTCGCGGCGGTTCCCCGACTTACCTGAATTTCCTACCAAGTGTGTGGGATAATGGAGGGGTGAGTCTGGACAGGATCCGCGCGTCGAGCGCCCGAGCCGATTCCCCGCTGACCGCCGCCATCCTGGCGGGGCGATGGATCAGATCCGCCGCGGCCGACGATGAGAACGGACGGCGCTGGCTGGCCAATCCCGATCCGCACGGCGGGTCGGCGGTCACCTCCGAGCCCTGGTCCCTCTACTCGGGGGCGGCGGGCGTCGTGCTGTTCTTCCTCGAACTGGCCGCGGCCACCGGCCACGAGGCGTACCTGGAGGACGCCAGGCAGGGGGCCCGCAGGCTCGCCGCCACCTGGCGCGAGAAACAGGACGACCTCTCCCTCTACCACGGGCTGACCGGCACGATGGTCGCGCTCATGGAGGCGGGCTGGGTGCTCGGCGACGGCGCGTTCGAGGCCGAGGCCGCCGCCATCGCCGACGTGATCGTCCGCCGGGGCCGGGAGTTCGAGGGCGGCGTCGGGTGGTCGCGGGATCCGGCGCAGCGCGGCGAGGGCGGCGTCATCCTCGGGCTGCTGCGGGCCGCCGCCCACCTCGGCGTGCCCGCGTACGAGGAGGCGGCCGTCGAGGCGGGCCTGCGGATCGCCCGGCTGCCCGTTCCCGGGCACCGCTTCGGCGACTGCGCCGACCTGCCCGTGGACGCCGTCACGCCCGGCTTCCTCGCCGGCACGGCCGGGACCGCGTTCCTGCTGGCCCGCCTGTACGGGGTGACCGGCGACGAGCGCTTCCTGTTCGCCGCGCGCAGCGGCGCGGCCTTCGTCCGCGAGATCAGCGTCGTGTCCGGCGGCTGCGCGGTCGTGCCGCACCACGTGCCGCACGCCAGGGAGCTGCACTACCTGGGCTTCTGCTCCGGCTCCGCGGGCGTGGCCAGGATGTTCTACGAGCTGTACCGGGTGGGGGGCGACCCCGGCGACCTGGAGTGGGTGGAGCGGCTGGCCAAGGGCATCGTCAAGAGCGGCGTGCCGCGCCGCCGTACCGAGGGCTACTGGAACGTGGCCTGCCAGTGCTGCGGGACGGCCGGGCTCATCGAGTTCTTCGTGGGGCTGTGGGCGGCGACGGGGGAGGAGTCCCACCTGGAGTACGCCCGCGGGCTCGCCACCGACCTGATCGGCCGGGCCACCGACCACGACGGGCGCGGCTACCGCTGGTACCAGGCGTACCGGCGGCTGCGGCCGGGCGAGGTGACGGCCGACACCGGCTACATGGTGGGCGCGGCCGGCATCGGCGCCGCTCTCCTCCACCTCGACGCCGCAGGTCAGGCCGACCGTCCGCGCCGCGTCATCCTGCTGCCCGACAATCCGTTCCCCGCGATCCCGTTGCCCGCTTCCGTGCTCCGTTGACAGCGATACCCAGTTTTCCTACTGTTTAACTGGGTATTGAGCCAAGGAGCACGTTATGACTGGTTCCACATGAAGCAGGTCCACCTGGCCGCGCACTTCCCCGGCGTCAACAACACCACCGTCTGGGCCGACCCCCGCTCCCGCAGCCAGATCGACTTCACGTCGTTCGCCGACCTGGCCCGTACCGCGGAGCGGGGCAAGTTCGACTTCTTCTTCCTGGCCGAGGGCCTGCGGCTGCGCGAGCTGAAGGGCCGCATCCACGACCTGGACGTGGTCGGCCGCCCCGAGTCGCTCACCGTGCTGGCCGCGCTGGCCTCCGTCACCGAGCGACTCGGGCTGGCCGCCACCGTCAACGCCACCTTCAACGAGCCGTACGAGCTGGCCAGGCGGCTGGCCACGCTCGACCACCTCAGCGCGGGCCGGGCCGCCTGGAACGTGGTCACCACCTCCGACGCCTTCACCGGCGAGAACTTCCGCCGCGGCGGCTACCTGGACCGTTCCGAGCGCTACACGCGGGCCGAGGAGTTCGTCCGGCTGTCGCGCGAGCTGTGGGACTCCTGGCGGCCCGACGCCGTGCTCGCCGACCAGGAGAGCGGGCGGTTCCTGCGGTCCGGGGCGGTCTCGGCGGTCAGCCACCGGGGCCGCCACTTCACCGTCGAGGGCCGCTTCAACGTCCCGCGCGGACCGCAGGGCCACCCCGTGATCATCCAGGCGGGGGACTCCGACGAGGGCAGGGAGTTCGCCGCGGCCAACGCCGACGTCATCTTCAGCCGCCACGGCACGCTGGAGGAGGGCCGGGCCTTCTACGCCGACGTCAAACGCCGGCTGGCCGCGCACGGGCGGCAGCCGCACCAGCTCAAGATCATGCCGGCGGCGACGTTCGCGCTCGGCGACACCGACGCCGAGGCGGCCGAGCGCGCCGCCGAGATCCGCCGCCAGCAGGTGGGGCCGCAGACGGCGATCGCCTTCCTGGAGCAGATCTGGGGCCGGGACATGTCCGCCTACGACCCCGAAGGGCCGCTGCCCGACGTGGAGCCCGCCGTCGAGCAGGGCGTCTCCCAGGGCCGGGTGCAGGTGTCCGACCGGGTCGCCGTGGCGGCGCGCTGGCGGGCCGTGGCCGAGGAGAAGGAGCTGAGCATCCGCGAACTGGTGATCCACATGACCGGGCGGCAGTCGTTCGTGGGCTCGCCCGCGACTGTGGCCGCGCAGATCGAGGAGTTCGTGCGCACGGACGCCGCCGACGGGTTCATCCTCGTCCCGCACCTCACGCCGGGCGGGCTGGACGACTTCGTGGACAGGGTGGTGCCGCTGCTGCAGGAACGCGGCGTGTTCCGTACCGACTACGCGGGCGCCACGCTCCGCGACCACCTCGGGCTGGGAGGCGCGGCATGACGCGGGCACCCCTGCACCTGGCCGTCGCGCTCGACGGCGCCGGCTGGCATCCCGCCGCCTGGCGGGACCCGGCCGTCAACGCGCGGGAGCTGTTCACCGCCCGCCACTGGGCCGGGCTCGTCGCCGAGGCCGAGCGCGGGCTGCTCGACTTCGTCACCATCGAGGACGCCCTGGGCCTGCAGACCTCGCGCCTCGACGGGCCCGACGAGCGCACCGGCGAGGTGCGCGGCCGGTTCGACGCGGTGCTGCTCGCGGCGGCGCTCGCGCCGCTCACCACGCGCATCGGGCTGGTGCCCACGGCCACGACGACGCACACCGAGCCGTTCCACGTGGCCATCGGCATCGCCAGCCTGGACCACGTCAGCCTGGGGCGGGCGGGCTGGCGGGTCCAGGTCTCGGCCCGCGCCTGGGAGGCCGCCCACTTCGGCCGCAGGCAGATCCCGGCGCTCATCCCCAAACGGGACACGGCGGGTCAGTGGGTGCCCGACGAGCAGGCCCGCGAGCTCATCGCGGACCTCTTCGAGGAGGCGGCCGACGCCGTTGAGGTGGCCAGGCGGCTGTGGGACAGCTGGGAGGACGACGCCGAGATCCGCGACGTGGCCACCGGCCGGTTCGTCGACCGGGACAAGCTCCACTACATCGACTTCGCCGGATCTCGGTTCTCGGTCAAGGGGCCGTCGATCACGCCCCGGCCGCCGCAGGGGCAGCCGGTCGTGACCGTGCTCGACCACGGCGGGTCGCCGGTGCCGTACGAGCTGCCCGCCCGCGCCGCCGACGTCGTCCTCGTCACCCCGCACAGCCGTGACCACGCGCGGGACATCGTCGAGCAGGTCAGGAGCCGTCCCCGGGACGGGCACCCGCTCAAGGTCCTGGCCGACCTGCTCGTCCACGTCGGCGACGATGCGGCCGGGCGCAAGGCCCGGCTCGACGAGCTGGCCGCGCCGCCCGAATCGGACGCGTACACCTTCGCCGGCACCGCCGCCGAGCTGGCCGACCTGCTGCTGGACTGGCGGGAGGCCGGGATCGAGGGCTACCGGCTGCGGCCCGCCGCCGTGCCGTCCGACCTGGCGGCTATCACCCGCGAGCTGGCCCCCGAGCTGCGGCGGCGCGGCGCCTTCAGGAGCCGGTACGAGGCCGCCACCCTGCGCGGGCACCTCGGCCTGCCGCACGCGATCAACCGTTACGCCTCCCAGAAAGCGGATATTGCGTGAAATTTCTGGCCATCACCTTGATCGTTCATGACGGCCGCAAGTCCACCAACGAGCGATTCCGCGAGGTCGTCTCCAACGCGGTCCTGGCCGAGGAGCTCGGGTTCGACGGGTTCGGGGTGGGGGAGCGGCACGAGCGGCCGTTCATCTCCTCCTCGCCGCCCGTGGTGCTCAGCCACATCGCCGCCCGGACCTCCCACATCCGGCTGTTCACCGCCGTCACCACGCTCAGCCTGCTGGACCCGGTCCGGGCGTACGAGGACTACGCCACCCTCGACCACCTGTCCGGCGGGCGGCTCGAACTGATCATCGGCAAGGGGAACGGCGCCGCCCAGGCCCAGCTCTTCCACGTCACCGCCGAGGACCAGTGGGAGCGCAACCGCGAGTCGTACGAGCTGTTCCGCAGGCTGTGGCGGGAGGACAAGGTCACGTGGGAGGGGCGGTTCAGGCCGTCGCTGACCGAGGCCGAGACCTGGCCGCGCCCGCTCCAGCGGCCGGTGCGCGTCTGGCACGGCAGCGCCACCAGCAAGGAGTCGGTGGACCTGGCCGCGCGCTTCGGCGACCCCCTCTTCTCCGCGAACGTCACCAACCCCATCGAGCCCTACGCCGAGCTGATCGACCACTACCGGGAACGGTGGGCGCACTACGGGCACGACCCGGCCGAAGCCCTGGTCGGGGCGGGCACCGCGGGCTACTACGCCGCGAAGACCTCGCAGGAGGCCATCGAGACGTACCGGCCGATCTTCGAGGCCCGCCAGGAGACCTTCAGGCGGTACGGGGCGCCGCTCGTCTTCCACTCGCTGGAGGACGCCATCGAGCGCGGCTCCATCCTGGTCGGGAGCCCGCAGCAGATCATCGACAAGGTGCACCGCTACCACGACCGGTTCGGGCACGAGGTGATGCACCTGCACGCGGACGCCGACGGGCTGACGGACGCGCAGCACCGCTCGGCGCTGGAGCTGTTCCAGTCGGACATCGCTCCGGTGCTGCGCAAGGAGATACCCAGCAGGCCGTTCCCGTTCCCCGGAGGCTCCTCATGACGGTCCCCCTGTCCATCCTCGACCTCGCGCCGATCCCCTCCGGCGGGACCGCCCGGGACGCGATCCGCAACACCGTCGACCTGGCGCGGCAGGCCGAGTCCTTCGGCTACCACCGGTACTGGCTGGCCGAGCACCACTTCGCGGCGGGGGTGGCCAGCTCGGCGCCCGCCGTGCTCATCGGGCTGGTGGCCGCGGCGACCAGCCGGATCCGCGTCGGCTCGGGGGCGGTGCAGCTCGGCCACCAGACGCCGCTGGCGGTGGTGGAGCAGTTCGGCCTCCTGGACGCGGCCCATCCGGGGCGCATCGACCTGGGCCTCGGCCGCTCCGGCCAGCGCCGCGCCGAGCTCGCCCGCTCCTCGGAACGCCCGCCGGATCCTCCTCCTTCCGAGGGGCGGGTGGTGGACGGGCTGCTCATCCCGCCCCCGTTCGACTTCTCCGCGCTCATCAAGGCGGCGCCGCACCTCGCCTTCCAGGCCTCCCTGCTCCAGCAGCCCGGCGCCGAGACGCCGGACTTCGCCGACCAGCTCGACGACGTCCAGGCGTTCCTGGCCGGCACCTATGCCTCGCCCGACGGGCAGAGCGCCCATGCGGTCCCGGGCGAGGGCGCGGACGTCGAGGTGTGGATCCTGGGCAGCAGCGGCGGCCAGAGCGCGCAGGTGGCGGGGGAGCGGGGCCTGCCGTTCGCCGCCAACTACCACGTCAGCCCGGCCAGTGTCCTGGAGGCGGTGGAGGCGTACCGGGAGGCGTTCAAGCCGTCCGACGTCCTGGAGGAGCCGTACGTGATCGTGTCCGCCGACGTCGTGGTGGGGGAGGACGCGGCCACGGCGCGGGAGCTGGCCAAGCCCTACGGCCTGTGGGTGCGCAGCATCCGCACGGGGCAGGGCGCGATGCCGTACCCGACTCCGGAGGAGGCCGACGCCCACGTGTGGAGCGAGGAGGACAGGAAGCTCGTGGCCGACCGCCTCGACACCCAGTTCGTCGGGGACCCGGAGACGGTGGTGGACGGGCTGCGGGTGCTCCAGCGGGTCACGGGGGCCGACGAGCTGCTGATCACCACCATCACGCACGGCCACGCCGACCGCGTCCGCTCGTACGAGCTGCTCGCGGACGCCTGGCGGTAATTCATGTATGTCCAGTAGGAAAAGTTGACTTTAGGGGTCGGGGAACGTAGTTTCGTGGGCATGGGCCTTTACCTGACCCGGCGCCCGCACGTGGACTTCGGCCACGTCGCCAGCGCGCAGTGTCGCTGATCACGTACCGCTGAACCCCCTCTCTCCCTCCTCAGAGGACACATCGTGATCAAGACCAGACATGCCCTCCTGGCCGCCTTGATGCCCGCCGTCCTGGCGGCCTGCGGCACGGCCCAGGCGAACCCCCAACAAGAGGTGAAGGTGCTGCGCTACCAGGGCAGCGCCGGCAACGTCACCTACCCCGAGCTGGCCGAGGAGCTCGGCTATCTCGGCGACGTCAAGCTGAAGTGGATCGGCAACACCACCTCCGGCCCCCAGGACATCCAGTCGGCCGCGACCGGGCAGACCGACTTCGGCGGCGCCTTCAACGGCGCCATCGTCAAGCTCAAGGCCGCCAAGGCGCCGATCAAGGCCGTGATCGGTTACTACGGCTCCGACCAGGCCACCTACAGCGGCTACTACGTCAAGGACGACAGCCCGATCAGGTCCGCCCGGGACCTGATCGGCAAGAAGATCGGCGTCAACACCCTCGGCGCCCACCACGAGGCCGTCATCAAGGAGTACCTCAAGCGCGCAGGGCTGACGCCCGAGGAGATCAAGCAGGTCCAGCTCGTGGTGATCCCGCCGGTCAACACCGAGCAGGCCCTGCGCCAGGGGCAGCTCGACGCCGGCACCCTCGGCGGCGTGCTCAGGGACAAGGCGCTGGAGCGCGGCGGCCTGCGCCCCCTGTTCAAGGACGTGGACCTCTTCGGCCCGTTCACCGCCGGGTCCGTCGTGCTCCGCGAGGACTTCATCGCCGCCAACCCCGACACCGTCAAGACGTTCGTGACCGGCTTCGCGAAGGCCATCGAGTGGGCGCGCACCCACCCGCGCGAGGAGGTCGTCACCAAGTTCCAGCAGATCATCGCCAAGCGCGGCCGCAACGAGAGCGCCGACGCCGTGCGGTTCTGGAAGAGCACCGGCATCGCCGCCAAGGGCGGCGTCATCGCCGACCAGGAGTTCAAGACCTGGACCGACTGGCTGGAGCGCGAGGGCGAGATCAAGCCCGGCCAGGTCAAGCTCTCCGACCTCTACACCAACCAGTTCAACCCCTATGCCGGCGGGAGCGGGTCATGACCAAGATCAGCATCCGGAACGTGACCAAGACGTTCCAGGTCAGGGACGCCGGCCAGCCGTTCACCGCGCTGTCCGGGATCGACCTCGACGTGCGCGAGGGCGAGTTCCTCACGCTCGTCGGCCCCAGCGGTTGCGGCAAGTCCACCCTGCTCGACCTCATCGCCGGGCTGACCACGCCGACGTCCGGCGAGATCCTCATCGACGGCGCGCGGGTGACCGGGCCCGGGCTCGACCGGGGCATCGTCTTCCAGCAGTACGCGCTGTTCCCCTGGCGCACGGCCCAGTCCAACGTCGAGTTCGGGCTGGAGGCCAAGGGCGTGCCCAGGAAGGAGCGGGCGCGGCGGGCCCGCGAGCACCTCGCGCTCGTGGGGCTGGCCGGGTTCGAGGAGCGCTATCCGCACGAGCTGTCCGGCGGCATGCGCCAGCGGGTGGCCATCGCGCGCAGCCTCGCGTTCGACCCTGACGTGCTGCTGATGGACGAGCCGTTCGCCGCCCTGGACGCGCAGACGCGCGAGTCCCTCCAGGAGGAGCTCGTCCACGTGTGGGAGCAGACCGGCAAGACCGTCGTGTTCATCACGCACGGCATCGACGAGGCCGTCTACCTCGGGCAGCGGGTCGCCGTGATGACCTCCCGGCCGGGCCGGATCAAGGAGGTCATCGACGTGCGCTTCTCCTCGCGCGAGGGAGATCTGCGGGCGGATCCGGCGTTCGGGGAATACCGGCACCGGGTGTGGGGGCTGCTGCGGGAAGAGGTCGCGGCGGCGCAGGTGCAGGAGCGGAAGGTGGCGACGACCCGTGGCTGACCAGAAACTGCTCCCCGGCGACGTCCACCGGCACGATCCCCCGGACGCCGAGGCTGTCCCGGCACCGACCCCGGCCCCGACCCCGGCTTCGGTTTTGGCTCCCGCCGCCGAGGCACCCGCACCCGCACTGGCGTCCGCACCCGCACTGGCGTCCGCACCCGCACCGGCGTCCGCACCCGCACCGGGGCCCGCTTCGGCGGGGTCGCCGGCTCGCCGACGGCTTTTCGGCGGGCGGGTGCTCAGGCGGGCGGTCACGAACTCCACCGCCATCCTGCTCCTCCTCGCCGCCTGGGAGGTGCTGCCCAGGCTCGGCGTCGTCGACCCCGTCTTCGTCCCGCCGCTCTCGGAGAACCTCGTCGCCTGGTACGACCTCCTCGTCGGCGGCCAGCTCCCCGAGCACCTCGAGGCGTCCCTGGCCCGCTCGCTGTCCGGCTTCGGCCTGGCCATCGTGCTGGCGATCCCGCTCGGCCTGCTGATCGGCTGGTACAAGCCGGTCGCCGACTTCCTCACCCCGCTGCTGGAGCTGTTCCGCAACACCTCCGCGGTGGCGCTGCTGCCGGTGTTCACGCTGATCCTGGGCATCGGGGAGACGACGAAGGTCACCTTCGTGCTGTACGCCTGCGCGTGGCCGATCCTGCTCAACACGATCAGCGGCGTGAAGACCGTCGAGCCGCTGCTCATCAAGTCGGCCAGGTCGATGGGCCTCGGCCCGGTCCGCCTGTTCCAGAAGGTGATCCTGCCCGCCGCCGTGCCCACCATCTTCACCGGAGTGCGGCTGGCGGGCGCGTACTCGATCCTCGTCCTGCTCTTCGCCGAGATGGTGGGCGCCAAGGCCGGGCTCGGGTATCTCATCCTCGACACCCAGTCCAGCTTCCGCATCCCCGACATGTACGCGGGAATCATCACGATCTCCGTACTCGGCCTGCTGTTCAACCTGCTCCTGGTCGGCGTCGAGCGCCGCTTCTCCACCTGGAGGACCACTTGACGAGAAAGCTCCACCTGAACGCCTTCCTCATGGGCGTCGGCCACCACGAGGCGGCCTGGAGACATCCCCGAACCGAACCCGCCCGCCTCACCGACGTCCGCCACTACCAGGAGCTCGCCAGGATCGCCGAACGCGGCAAGCTCGACTCCGTCTTCCTCGCCGACGGCGTGGCCCTGCACGGCAACGTCCGGCACAACGCGCTCGGCGGCCTCGAACCCCTGACCCTGCTGTCGGCCCTGGCCGCCGTCACCGATCACATCGGCCTCATCGCCACCGTGTCGACGACGTACAACGAGCCCTTCCACGTGGCCCGCAAGTTCGCCTCGCTCGACCACATCAGCGGCGGCCGGGCCGGCTGGAACATCGTCACCTCCGCCGGCGAGGCCGAAGCCCGCAACTTCGGCATCGTGCGTCCCTCCCACGCCGACCGCTACGCCAGGGCTGGCGAGTTCCTGGAGGTCACGCGGAAGCTGTGGGACAGCTGGGA
Organism: Nonomuraea angiospora; assembly: GCF_014873145.1. Lineage (NCBI taxonomy): Bacteria > Bacillati > Actinomycetota > Actinomycetes > Streptosporangiales > Streptosporangiaceae > Nonomuraea > Nonomuraea angiospora. The sequence continues at coordinate 10,656,590 of NZ_JADBEK010000001.1, forward strand.
GGACGACGCGATCCTGGGCGACCGCGTCGCCGGCGACTACGCCGACACCGGCAAGATCCACCCGATCGAGCACGCGGGGGAGTACTTCTCGGTCAGCGGCCCCTTGAACACCTCCCGCCCGCCCCAGGGCCACCCGCTCCTGGTCCAGGCCGGGTCATCGGAGGACGGCAAGGACTTCGCCGCCCGCTACGCGGAGGCCGTCTTCACCGCCCAGCAGACCCTGCGGGAGGGGCAGGAGTTCTACGCCGACCTGAAGCGGCGGCTGGCCGCCTACGGGCGGCGGCACGACGACGTGCTCATCCTGCCGGGCATCTCGCCGATCATCGGCTCGACCGAGCGCGAGGCGCTGCGGCTGGAGAAGGAACTGGAGGACCTGATCATTCCCGCGTACGGGCTGGCGCAGCTCTCCCACATGACCGGCATCGACCTGACCGAGGACGCGCTGGACGGGCCCCTGCCCGACGTACCCGTGGAGACGGAGGGCGCGCAGAGCCGCCGCAAGCTCGTCGTGGACCTGGCCAGGCGCGAGAACCTCACGGTCAGGCAGCTCCTCAACCGCCTGGCGGGCGGCCGGGGCCACCGCGTGGTCGCGGGGACGCCGGATCAGATCGCCGACCAGCTCCAGGAATGGTTCCTGGCCGGCGCCGCCGACGGGTTCAACATCATGCCGCCGATCCTGCCCGTCGGCCTGAGCGACTTCGTCGACCACGTGGTGCCGGAGCTGCAGATCAGGGGCCTGTTCCGGTACGAGTACGAGGGGCGCACGCTCCGCGCGAACTACGGCCTGCCCAGACCCCCGTCCCGTTACGCCTCCTCCGCCTCCTCCTCCGCCGCCGCCGGGCGGCGCGAAGTGGCGGTGGCGCGATGAGCATCGTGACCCTGGTGGGCAACCCCCGGCCCGGCTCCCGCACGCTCTCGGTGGCCACCTCCGCCGCCCAGGCCGTCGGCGACCGCCTGGGCGCCGCCCCGGAGGCGTACGAGGTCGTGGACCTGTCGGACCTCGCCCCCCACCTGCTCTCGCCCGTCAAGCACCCCGAGGTGGGCGCGGCGCTGGAACTGGTGACCGGGGCGAGCATCCTCGTCGTGGCGAGCCCCACCTACAAGGGCACCTACACGGGGCTGCTGAAGTCGTTCCTCGACCGCCTGCCACCGGACGCGCTGGCGGGCACGGCGGCACTGCCGCTCCTGGTCATGGGGGACCCCAAGCATTCGCTGGCGGTGGAGGTGCACCTGCGCCCGCTGCTGGTGGAACTGGGCGCCTTCGTGCCGACACCGGGGCTGGCGGTGCTGGAGTCGCAGATTCCGGAGCTGGGAGAGGTGGTGGCGGGGTGGGCCGATCGTGTGGCGCCACAGGTGACCGCTGTACTCAAGGAAGGGGCACTTTCGTGACGGAGACGGTGGCCGCCCGGGAGGCCCGCCGAGCCAGAGAGGCCCGCCAGGCCCGGGACGCACGACGCACCTCAGACCCCCGCCCTGTTCCCGGCTCCCGCAATGGGCACGCGTCCGAGGCGCCGACGGTGCCTGTGGCGCGCCCGGCCCCGGAAGCGCCGTCGAGCGAGGAGGAGCCGGCGACGGGTGCGGTCGACGCCGACGGGTTCCGCCGGGCGCTCGCCGTACACGCCGCCGGGGTCGTCATCATCACCGCCCAGTCCGACGGCATCCCCGTCGGGCTGACGGCCACGTCCTTCTCCTCCGTCAGCCTCGACCCACCCCTGGTCTCGTTCTACGTCGACCAGTCCTCCACCACCTGGCCCTGGCTGCGCGACGCGGACCACTTCGCGGTCAACGTCCTGGCCAGCGACCAGGCCGACCTGGCCGCCAGGTTCGCGCGCAAGGACATCGACCGGTTCGCCGAGCCCACCCGCTGGCGTCCGGGCCCCCTGGGCGCGCCCCTGCTCCAGGACGTCTCCGCCCACCTCGTCTGCCTCCCGCACGAGACGGTGGACGTGGGCGACCACATCCTGGTCGTCGGCCTGGTCGCCGAGGCCAGGGTGCACAGCCCGGGCCGTCCCCTCATCTACCACCAGGGCCGCTTCGGCCGCTTCATCGCCCACCCATAGAGATTCCCGACCGGCAAGCATGTGGAGGTGGCGACCTGCGCCGAACCCGAGGAGCGGTGGGGCCGGCGCACCTGTTCCTGCGAGCCCTGGTCACAGCGTCGTTCGCGCCAGCTCCTCAAGCTGCTGGACCACCTCGTCGATCGGCGCGGAAGCGTCGATCTCGACAGTGGAGGTGGCCCTCAGCAACGGCTCCACGTTGGCCAGGTCGCGCAGGATGGCCTCACGCTCCTCGGGGCTCTTGCCGAAGGGGTTGTTGGTTCGCGTCGCGATGCGGGCAAGCATGATCTCAGCGGGAGCGCTGAGCAGGACAACGTGGTCGAATTGAGGGTAGAACCGACCCTGATTGGATTTGCAGCCGGCCACGAAGAGGGCGCCCTCACGGTGGTCGGCGAGCAGGTCGCTGATGGCCGGCTCCCGCCATGCCCAATCGGTGGATCCGTCCGGCAGGGTGACCCAGTGGCTCCATTGGTCGGTGTCGGTGTCGGTGTCGGTGTCGACGGCGCGATGGCCTCGGCTCGCCAGCCTCTCCATCGCCGTGGACTTGCCGGTGCCCGACATCCCCGTGACCAAGATCTTCGCCATCGGCCGAGACTACCGGACCATGCCGGTATCAGGTGCGTGGCCAGTGCCGGAGGGCCATGTCGGCCACCAGGTGGAGGTCGTCGCGGGTGGCGCCGCCGGCGGCCTGAACGGCGATGCCGTTGGCCACGGTCATGAGGTATCGGGCGAGCAGGCCGGGATCGGTCCCTGCGGGAAGGTCGCCCTCGTCGACGGCCCGCCGGAACCGCTCCCGCAGGAGCGAGATGCCGTTGTCGCGCCAGGCCGCCAACGTGTCCCGGGCGCTGAGGCCGGCCTCGCCCGCCGCCAGGGAACCCTGGACGCCGAGGCATCCGGCGGGACAGCCGGGAGTGGTGGTGGCCCGGACGGAACCGTTGAGGAACGCGGTGGCCACCTGCCATGCCGTCGGCTGCTCCAGGGCCCGCGGGACGTACGAGGCGGGGCCGTCGGTGTAACGCTGCAGCGCCTTGGACGAGATCTTCGGAGTCAACGTCCGGGGCACCCTGTTCACGGTGAAGAAGGCGCTGCCGCTGCTCAACGACGGCGCATCGGTGATCCTGAACAGCTCGGTGCGCGCCGGTGACGGTGTCGTGGCGTTCGGCGCGTACGCGGCCTCCAAGGCGGCGATCCGGTCCTTCGCCCGGACCTGGGCCAACGAGCTCAAGGGCCGGAACATCCGGGTCAACGCGATCTCCCCGGGCACCATCGACACCCCTGGACTCGACGGCGTGGTGGTGACGGGGGACGCGTCCGTCACCAAGTCGGATTTCGCCGCGGCGGTCCCGCTCGGCCGGATCGGACGCCCGGACGAGATCGCGAATGTGGTGGCTTTCCTCGCTTCCGACCAGGGCAGCTTCTTCCTCGGCGCGAACTTGGTCGTTGACGGGGGCGAAATGCACATCTGACGGGTGTCGTCGTACGACTCGGCCTTGGACGGGCCCGGACACGCGTACGGCCCTGGCCACGTCATCGGGGCCAGGGCCATACGCGAGGAGCAGGGGTCAGGCGGCGATCGGGGAGTAGGCGGCCGCGTCGCCCTTCAGCACGACGCTGGGACGGCCGTCCACGCCCACCGGCACGTCACCCGCGATCGTGACCCGGTGCAGCCGTCTCGGGCGGTCGCCGAAGTCGTGCACCACCCGGTGCTGAGTCGCCCGGTTGTCCCAGATGGCGACGTCGCCGGGTGCCCAGCGCCAGCGCACGGTGTTCTCGACCTCGGTGACGTGCTCCTGGATCAGCCGGATGAGCGAGGCGGACGTGTGCGCCGACAGCCCCACCAGCCGCTTGGCGAAGTCCCCGAGCAGGATCGAGCGCTCGCCGGTCTCCGGGTGCACCCGCACCACCGGGTGCTCGGTCTCGAACACCGTGGAGGCGAACACCTCGGCGCGCTCCCGCGCCAGCTCGGGATCGTCGGCGGTGGCGATGCGGACGTAGTCGTGCTGGTTGGTGTGTACGGCCCGCAGCCGATCGAGCAGGTCCCGCAGCTCGGCGGGCAGGTGCTCGTACGCGGCCACGGTGTTGGTCCACAGCGTGTCGCCGCCGGCATCCGGAACGGTGACGGCGCGCAGCACCGACGCCAGCGGCGGCCGGTCCACGAACGTCACGTCCGTGTGCCAGCGATCCACCTTCTGGCCGCCGCTGTAGTCGAGGTCGAGGACGTGGTCGTTCCCGTCGAGCGAGGGGACGGTCGGGTGGGCGGCGGTCGGTTCGCCGAGCAGCCGGGCGAAGGCCACCTGGCTGCGCTCGTCGAGATGGTCCTGTCCGCGGAAGAAGACCACCTTGTGGCTGAGCAGCGCCAGGCGGATCTCCGCGACGACGCCGGCGGGCAGGTCGCCGCCGAGCCGTACGCCGGAGATCTCGGCGCCTATCCGGCCGGCGACAGGGACGATGGAAAGGGATGACATGGGATTTGTCCTTCCGTTGGAGGATTGGCCTGCGGTCGGAAGGAAGGACAGAGCGCGCTGGCCACGCGGCAGAAGTCCACGTGACCCCGGATGGTCAGAGCCGTCGTCGTCACACCGTCAAACGTAGATCGCCCCGTCTCTAAAGTCAATTGAGTTGGTAGGGAATTAGGGTTTTATCTTGCCCGGCGCAGCCGATCGAGCATCGACTCGGCCGGCCTGCCCAGCACGTGAGCCAGGTCCGGACTCTGGAACTCCAGCGCCCCCGCCCGCACCTGCGCGTTGAGCCAGCTCATCGGCCCCGGCCCGGCGTCGGGCACCTCCCGGTAGGGCACCCCCAGCACCTCGGCCGCCTCCCGGTACGTCCACAACGGCCCGGTGAAGTCGTACGCCCGCCCCAGATGGCCGTCACCCGTCAGCACCCGTACGGCGGCCTCGGCCAGGTCGGACCTGAAGGCGGTGTTCAGCCCGCGCCCGCCGGTGCTGCTGGTGAGCTCGCCGCCGGAGACCCGCGGCACGAAGGCGTCGCCGTAGTAGGGGTGGCGCAGCAGCGTGTACGGCAGGCCGCTGTCGAGAACGGCCCGTTCGGTGGCGTGGTGGGCCTCGGTGGCGCCGGTGGCGACGGTGCCCGCTCCCAGCAGGCTCGTGTAGGCGATGGCGCCGACCCCGGCGTCGGCCGCCGCCGCGACCGCGTCCAGGTGCTGCTTGATCCTGCGCGCCGGGTCGAGTTCCGGAGACGAGACGAGCAGGAGCCGCGTGGCCCCCTCGAACGCCTCGCGCAGGCCGTCCGGCCCGTCGTAGTCGCCCCGCCGTACCCGGACGCCCTGCGGGGCCCGCGCGGGATCGCGCACGACGGCCACCACATCGGGCCGAGCGGACAACCGGTCGATGACCAGACGACCGAGCGCCCCTGACGCCCCGGTGACCACGATCATGGAACTCCCTCCGACGAAGATCGGCTCAGTCAACCGCCCGCGACCCGCCCCCTGCCACTCATTTCTCACCCACCCCGGTCACCGGCCCGCGGGCGGGCCTCTGGGATACTCCCGCGCATGAGAACGGACGGGGGGCGGCCGGGATTCGCGACGCACGGGATCGGGCCGGACCATCCGATGACGTGGACGCTGCGCCGCGCGGAGCCGGGGGACGTCGAGGCGATCGCGGACCTGCGCGCGTCGGTCATGCGCCCGGACCTGCAGCGGCTGGGCCGCTACGACGAGCACCGGGTCCGGCAGCGGTTCCGCGACTCCTTCTCCCCGGACCACACGTCGGTCATCGAGGCGGGCGACGGCTTCGCGGGCTGCGTGACATTCCGCCCGGGCGAGGACGCGTGGTGGTTCGAGCACTTCTACCTCGCCGAGCGACTCCAGGGGCAGGGCCTCGGCTCGGCCGTGCTGCGCGAGCTGCTGGAGCGGGCCGACGCCGAAGGGCTGACCGTCCGGCTGAACGTCCTGCAGGGGAGCGCCGCGCAACGGCTGTACGAACGCCACGGGTTCACGGTGGAGAGCGAGGACCCGGTCGACGTCTTCATGGTGCGGCAACCGGTGGCGAGCGCGTCAGGAAGCTGAAGGCCACCCGAAACAGGCCCGCCTGCCAGGGCTGGCGCCCGCCCGCGTTCAGCCGTCCTCAGGCGGTTTTCCGAACGTGTGACGCCTCGGCGGAGAGCGGTGCGCCGTCCTGGCTGAGCGGGTGGAGCTCGGCAAGCTCGCGCCCTTGGTCGTCGACGAGAACGGAGTGCGGCTCGTCCGGGGCGAAGGCGTGGCGCTCACCCCATTGGCGCAGGGCGACGACGGCCGTGAAGAGGTCCTGCCCGGCTGCCGTGAGCCGGTACGCGTGCCGTCTGCCGTCGTCGGCGGCGGCGCTCTTGTCCAGGATGCCGTGCTCGACGAGTTTGCGGAGCCGGTCGGTGAGGATGTTGCGGGCGATCCCCAGCCGCTGATGGAACTCGGTGAAGGTCGTCGCCCCGTCCATCGCGTCGCGGATGATCAGCAGGCTCCACCGGTCGCCTATCAGGTCGACGGTCCGTGCGACCGGGCAGGCCGGGTCGGTCCAAGCGCTTCCCGCCGCGAGTGTGACGTCCACCGGGCCCTCCGAGATGAGTTGCAATCTGAAACCAGTATGCCCTAGCTTCGGATGAGTTGCATTTTGCAACTAACTGGAGGGTGATATGTCGTCAGGATTGACCGGAAGGCAGCGGGCCGTGCTCGCGCTGGTGTGCGCGGTGGCGGTGTCGGCCATCTACGGCATCCAGCCGGTCCTCGAGACCGCGGGCCAGGACCTCGGGCTGGGGGAAGGAGCGTTGGGGTGGCTGGTCGCCGCCGGTCAGATCGGCTATCTCGCGGGGCTGGTGCTGCTGGTCCCGCTCGGTGACCTGTTCGACCGCCGCCGGCTCATCACGGCGCACCTGCTGCTCACCGCGGTGGGCGCGGGGGTGGCCGCCGCCGCACCCGGCGCCGGCGTCGCGATCGCGGGCCTGGCCCTGGCCGGACTGTTCGCCGTGGTCGTCCAGATCACGGTGGCCTACGTCGCCGCCGTCTCACCGGCCGCCGAGCGCGGCCGCAACATCGGCGCGGTCACCTCGGGCGTGGTCATCGGGATCCTCGGAGTGCGGGTGGTCGCGGGCGCACTGGGCGAGCTGGCCGACTGGCGCATGGTCTACCTCGTGATCGCCGGACTTTGCGGGCTGCTCGCGCTCGCCGCCCGATTCACCCTCGAGGCCGACCTCCGCCGCCCCCGGGCCCGGTACGGGCAACTGCTGTCATCGCTGGGTCGTCTGGTCGTCGGCGACCGGCTCTTCCTCGGCCGGGGACTGGTCGCGTTCTTCCTGTTCGCCTCCTTCGGCACGCTGTGGAGCGGACTGGCGCTCCCGCTCGGCGACGCGCCGTGGCACCTGGGCACCACCGAGATCGGATTGTTCGGACTCGCCGGCCTCACCGGGGCGCTGGGCGCGGCCCGGGCCGGCCGATGGGCCGACCGGGGCCTGGCGCCCTCGGTCACCGGCTGGTCGCTGGCCCTGCTCACGGCCTCGTGGCTGCTGATCGCTCAGGCGGGGTCGTCGCTGTGGCTGCTGATCGTCGGCGTCATCGTCCTGGACTTCGCCGTGCAGGCCGTTCACGTCAGCAGCCAGCACCTGCTCACCACCGCCCGCCCCGACCGGAGCAGCAGCGTCATCGGCGCCTACATGGCCTTCTACTCCCTCGGCTCCGCGCTCGGTGCGATCACCACCACCTGGGCCTACAGCGCCGCGGGATGGCCGGCCGCCAGCCTGCTCGGCGCGGCCTACGCCGCGCTCGGACTCCTCGTCGCCACCTCGACCCGACGCTTCGGGTCCTTCTCGGCGGCGGCGTGACGAGCGGTGTCAGCTGATGGGAGAGAAGTGTCACATGACAGTTATCACAGGGGGTTGGTGTTAGTTGTTTCTACCGGCGAAGGGCTCGGCGGGCGAGGCTTGACCTGCAACAAGAGGCAGCGAGCAGTCCAGATGCCCGCTGCCACTCCCATCGGATCTCGGCTGCGAGCCGAGGCGGAAGGAGAGTGGGCCCGATGGCCGAAAGCCTCTACATTCTCGGTGACGAGGACCGCAAGAAGTTCGCCAGGCTGATCGCCGCCGCCTGGTCGGAGGAGGACGTGAGGGGCCGTTACGGTCGCGAGCCTCGCCTGATGCTGGCCGAGTACGGCATCGCGTACCCGGAGGGCGTGGCCACGCCGCCGCTGCCCCCGAAGCCGGCCGGTGAGTTCAGCATCGAGGAGCTCGAGGTCGCGGCCGGCACCGAGGCCCCGGCCGATGGCTGCTTCGGCTCCGCCAGCTCTGTCAGCTGCTTCACCGGCTGCGTCGCCACCGCCTCCACCTACGGCTGCGCGGGAGTCGCGGAGGCCTGACAGTGCCGCTGGGGCGCCCGGCCCGCGGCTCGGCCCGGCCTGTTGCGCGCCCCACGCCCCTGGCGTGGCACCCGGCGGCCCGCCGCCGCCGGGTGCCACCTTCGTCCCGCGAAAAACCCGATATATGAGAAAAGTAACCAGTGATGCGTTGCCTCCGCCGAAATCGGTTGTCATGATCCGCTTGTGACCCAGACAGGGGCCCCCGGCTCGAGGGTGACGGCTCGCGCGCCACTGGAAGTGCGGCTCGGCCGTGCGGCGATCGTGGCGTTCGCCATCTACCTGATCTTCCCCACGTTCGCGTACTACATCGAGAATCCACATCCCTGGCGCATCCCGGGCATCCTCCTGGCGATCGCGGTCCTCGCCCTCTACATCGCGGCCGGCTGCACCGGCCCGCGCGGGCCGTGGCACCGGTGGGCGGTGGGGGTCATGGCGCTCCTGGTCTACCTGCCGCTTCCGTTCCTGGGCGAGTGGTGGGCCGCGTCGGGCGTCTTCCTCGCCGCGATGGCGCTGGGGATCCTGCCCAGGCCGTACCCCCTGCCGGCGTACCTGCTGGTGGTGGCCGCCGAGACGGTCAAGTCGATGGCGCTCGGGGACGATCTCGTGGGAGGGCTGTCCTGGACCCTGTCCGTCTCCGTGGCGGCCATCCCCCTGGCGGGTCTGACACATTTCGCGGAAACCGCGCGGGTCCTCTACGCCACCAGGGCCGAGCTGGCCATGGTCGAGGTGGCGGCGCAGCGCGCGCGGGCGATGGGCGAGCTGGAGGGCATCCTCGGCAGCCGGATCGACGCCATCGCCGAGCAGGGCCGCAGGGTCGTCGCCGGCGTGGAGGGCGACGCTGAGAACGTCAAGAAAGAGCTGGGCCGCATGCTCGACATGGCCCGCGAAGCCCAGAGAGAGATGCGCGGTTTCGCGCATCGGGAGCAGCGGCTTCCATCAGGAAATCCTGACTACCAGAAATGATGAACATCACGATATGTCGGTGTTAGTTGTTTCTGGCGGCTTTTGCTGCTGATGACGAATCTGGACCTCGTAGGCGGCCGCCCCTGACCGACCCGGAACCCCCGGGGCCTCACCAACGAGGTGACCTCATGCCAGAAGACCCCATTCTGTCCCCGGAACTGCGCAGGCAGCTCGCCAGATTCGTCGCCCGCGTCTGGGCCGACGAGTCGCTCAGGCGGGAGTTCGACCGAGACCCGCGCGCCGCCCTCACCGAGGCGGGCGTCGACTGGCCGAGTGAGCTGGCCCCGCCCGACCTGCCTGACCAGCCCGGCCAGGCCATCGACCTGGAGAGTCTCGAATCGTCCGCGGGCGGCGCCCTCGGCACGATCGGCACGGTGAGCTGCCCGACCGGATGCTTCTCCGGCGGACAGAGCGCCTGACGACCTCGTAAGGCGTGGTGGTGGGCAGTCCAGATGCCCACCACCTCGCCAGACCAGCATCTCACACACCGCGGCGGGAGGATCTGTGATGACTGTGGACACGATCGGCTGGGACACGACTCAGCGCAGGGCGTTCGGCGAGCTGACCGCGAGGTCGTGGCTCGACGCCGACTTCAGACTCCGGTACGAGCGCGAGCCCCTCTCGGTCCTGGCCGAGTACGACCTCCGGCTGGCCGACGGGGCAAGCGCCCCGACGCTGCCGCCGGAGCCCGGGGCCGAGCTCGTCATCGAGATCCTCGACGGCTCCGAGGCGGCGCCGCCGCCCCCGCCGTGCCTGCTCAGCCTCTGCTTCTGCCTGTACACGCCGACCCCGGGAGAGTGACGTGCGATGACCATGACCGCGACGGAGGCGCCAGGAGGCGAGCGGATCGACGAGCTCGTCTCCACGGTGCGGGCCAAGGCCTGGCTCGCCGCGGCCGCGCTCATCCTGGTCGCGGGCTGCGCGGCGAGCTGGGCCTGGCTGGGGCAGGTCCGTGACGTGGTGGCCGGCACCGGCGTGCTGGTGGCGGGCGCCGGCCCCGTGCCGGTGGCCGCCCCCGTGCCCGGCAGCGTGGCCGAGGTCCTGGTCCGCGTGGGCCAGGAAGTGACCCCGGCGACGCCGCTGGCCGTGCTGGCCGACGAGCGGGGACGCCGGCACGTCGTGACGGGCACCGCGAAGGGACGGGTGCTGCGTACGGCGCCCCCAGGCGCGGTCCTGGCCGCGGGCGGCACCGTCGCGGCGGTCGACCCGGCCGCCGGCCCCCTGCGGGCGCTGCTCATGGTCGGCCGGGACAGGGTCGGCGCGCTCGTCCCAGGCCAGACCGTCACGTTCGGCGGCACGGGCGCGCGGGGCCGGGTGAGCGCGGTCGAACCGTACCCCGCCTCGGGCGAGTTGCTGCGCCCGCTGTTCGGCGAGGCCCTGCGGGCGGACGGGCGGCACCTGGTGACCGTCGAACTCGACCGGCCGGCCTGGCCGGGCGCCACGCTCACCCCGGTGTCGGGGGAGATCACCGTCGCCGTCGTCCGCCCCGTGGACGCCCTGTTCGCCGGGGGGCGTCGTGGCTGAGCACGCGACCAGGCCGCGGCCGGTCCGCACCGAGCGCCGGCCGCAGATGGAGGACGCCGACTGCGGGCCCGCCTGCCTGAGCACGATCTTCGCCCACCACGGCCTGCGCGTCCCCGTACGCGACATCAGAGAACGGTGCGGAGTGGGCCGGGACGGCCTCACGGGAGCCGGGCTCAAGGCGGCGGCCGAGGAGTACGGCTTCACCATCGGTGGCTGGCGGGTGGAGGCCGACGCGCTGGAGAGCTTCCCCGTCCCCTCGATGATCTTCGTCGACCAGCGGCACTACGTGGTGCTGGAGGGCATGCGCAGGCGGTGGGCCTACCTCAACGACCCCGCCGTGGGCAGGATCCGGCTGAGCAGAGAGGAGTTCCGGCGGCGATTCAGCGGGATCGTGCTGGTGCCGACCCCGGGCGAGGGCTTCACGCCGGGAGGGCCGCGGTTCCCCATGGCCCGCTCGGTGCTGACGAAGGTGCGGCCGTACCTGTCCACGTTGCTCGCCATCGCCGTCATGGCCTTCATGCTGGCCCTGCCCGCGGCGGTCACCGCGCTGCTGACCCGGCTCCTGCTGGGCAAGGTACTGGTCGCCGGCGGCGCGGCCTGGTCCGCGCCCGTGCTCCTCGGGCTGCTCGGCTGCGTCGGCTTCACCCTGGCCGGGATGTGGGCGCAGCAGCGGCTGCTCGGCGCGGTGCAGCTGGCGATGGCGGCCGACCTGTCCGGCCGGTACGTGTGGCGGCTGCTCAGGCTACCGGGCGACCACTTCCACCGGCGGCAGACCGGTGGCCTGGTGACCAGGACGTCCTTCGGCGCGGGGCTGGCCCTGCTGCTGTCGGACCGGGTCGCCGCCGTCATCGCGGCCCTGCTCACCATGGTGGTGCACTCGTCGATCCTGTTCGCCTTCCACCCGGCCTTCGCCGCCGTCGCCGCGCTGCTGGCGGCGGTCAACCTGGTGGCGATGCGCGCGGTCAGCCGCCGCACCGCCCCGCACCAGCAGCGGCTCATCTTCGACGAGCACCGCAGGGACAGCATGGCGTTCAACGGCGTCTCGATGGCCGAGTCGCTGAAGGCCGACGGCGCCGAGGGATGGTTCTTCGCCAAGTGGGCGGGGCTGTCGGCGCGGACCATGTCGGCGGCCCAGGAACTGATGCGGGTCACGCAGGCGCTGATGGTGGTGCCCGCCGCGCTCGGCTCGCTGGCCGGGGCCACCATGGTGATCACCGGGGCGGTGCTGACGGCCCGCGGTGAGGTCACGATGGAGACCGTCATCGCGGCCCAGCTCCTCGTCGGCGCCTTCCTCGTACCCGTGTCCTCGCTGGTCGGGGTCGGCGCCGAGGCGCAGGTCGCGGTCGCGCAGACCAGCATGCTCGACGACGCGCTGGAGGCCGAGCCCGACCCCCGCCACGCCGAGCCCCCCGGCGCCCCCGAGAGGGCGGGGGGCCTGCGCGGCACGGTGGAGTTCGACGGGGTCACCTTCGGTTACGACCGCCAGCACGGGCCGGTGATCGAGGGGCTGTCGTGGCGCGCGGAGCCCGGCCAGCGCATCGCCATCGTCGGCCGCACCGGCAGCGGCAAGTCCACGGTCGCCCGCCTGCTCACCGGAGCGGTCATGCCGTGGTCCGGGCAGATCAGGTTCGACGGCGTGCCGAGGGACGAGCTGCCCAGGGAGACGCTGTCCACCTCGATCGGCTACGTGGAGCAGAACCTTCAGGTGTTCGAGGGCACGGTGGCCGACAACCTCACGCTGTGGGATCCGACGGTTCCCGGGTACCGGCTGCACCGGGCGGTCGGCGACGCCTGCATCGCCGAGGTGGTCCACCGCAGGGGCGGGCTGTCGGGCGGCTGGGTCGAGGAGCGGGGCCGCAACCTGTCGGGCGGCGAGCGGCAGCGCCTGGAGATCGCCAGGGCGCTCGCGCTGTCCCCCTCGGTGCTGGTGCTGGACGAGGCCACCAGCGCGCTGGACGCGGAGACCGAGGCCCTGGTGGACGCCAACCTCAAGGCCAGGGGCTGCACGTGCGTGGTCATCGCGCACCGGCTCAGCACCGTACGCGACAGCGATCTGATCCTCGTGATGGACCGCGGCAAGGTCGTCCAGCGGGGAACCCACGCCGAGCTCATCGCCGAGTCCGGCCCCTACCGCACACTCGTCGAGGAAGCGGCATGAACGGCTACCCCGTCAGCGAGATCGAGCTGATCGACCCCTATGCCTGCTGGCACGTGGTCAGCGGCTCCGTCGACGTCCTGCTGGCGCCCGTGGACGGCCAGGGCCCCCGCCGCCGCGTCGTCCGCGTGGAGAGCGGGCAGCTGATGCACGGCTTCGCCGCCACCGACCTGCCGCAGGGCTACACCGTTCTGGCCTCCCCGGCCGACGGGACGTCGGTGCGCCGCGTCCGCAGGGACGCGGGCGCGCTGTCGGCCTGGGCGCGCCGCCTCCACCGCCCCGGCGCGCAGGACGGCGCGGGCGGCGGCCGGCCGGCGGCGCTCCGCCCGGGCCGACAGGGGGCCGGCGCGGCGCAGGACCCGCCGAGCGAGCGCGAACTGCGCGCGCTGCACCGCGGGGCGCTGGAGCAGGTGCTGCTGCTGGCCGAGGCGGAGGAGGCCGACCGGGACAACTGGCGCGCGGCCAGGGTGGCGGCCACGAGCGAGACGCTCCGGCGGTCGTTCGCCGATGTCGGGGTGGCCGCCGGCGCGCCGCCCTCCCCTGACCGGCCCCGGACGACCGCCGAACACGCCGCGAAGGTGGTCAAGATCCTCGGCGACCACTGCGGGTTCACCGTGCGGGACAGTGCCGCGGGCTCCGGCGACCCGCTCGGCGCGGCGCTGGACGCCGCCAGGGTCAGGCACCGGCGGGTGAGCCTTTCCGGACGATGGTGGCGCAAGGCCACCGTCCCCATGATCGGCTTCTCCCAGGAGGACGGGCGGCCGGTGGCGCTCCTGCCGCACCGGGGCGGCTACCGCGCCGTGGACCCGGCGGCGGACCCGTGCCGGGTGACCGAGTCCGTGGCCGCCGGCCTCGCTCCGGACGCCTGGCAGATCTACCCGCCGCTGGGCGAGGGCGTCGCCACCCCCCTCGCGCTGCTCAGGTTCGGCCTGCGCGGCGCGGGCAGGGAGCTGGCCTGGCTCCTCGCGGCCGGCGGCGGCGCCGGGCTGCTCGCGCTCGGCGTCCCCCTGCTCACCTTCAGCCTGCTGACCTCCGCGTCCAACCCCGCCGACCGGCCCGCGACGATCTGGACCGCGGCGATCATCGCCGCCATGGTGTGCGCGAGCGCCCTGCTCCTCGCCGTGCGCAACTCGGTGCTCGTACGCGTCCACGGACGTCTCCAGGAACGGCTCGAACCCGCCGTCTGGAGCCACCTCATCTCCCTCGACCTGCCGTTCTTCAACCGGTACAGCACCGGCGAGCTGGTCCAGCGCGCCAACGCCATCTCCGACATGCGCAAGGCGCTCGGCGAGGCCGCGGTCAACTCCCTGCTCGGCGGCATGTTCTCCCTGTTCGGCCTGCTGGCGCTGCTCGCCGTGGACTGGCGGCTGGCCCTGGTCGCGCTGGGCGGGGTGGCGGCGCTGCTCGCCGTGCTCGCCGGGCGCGCGGTCCGCCAGCAGCGGCACGAGCTGGTCATGCACGAGCAGTACGGGAAGGTCTACTCCCTGCTGTACGCGTGCCTCGGCGCAATCGACAAGATCCACGTCGCGGGCCGGGAGGCCCAGGTGTTCGGGCTGTGGTCCCGGCTGTTCGCGACGCAGCAGCGCGCGGCTGAGGCGATCCAGCGCGAGCGGGCGGTGTCGGCGGCGATCGGCGCCTCGGCGCAGCCGGCGCTGCTGCTGCTCCTCGCCTGCACCGGCCTGGCCTGGGGCGTCCCGACGGCGTCCTTCGTGATCGCCGCCGTGGCGCTCGGCCAGTTCGTGCTCGCGCTCGGCCAGATGAACAGGGCGGTCGAAGCGGCCTTCGCCCTCCTGCCCCGGTTCGAGCGGCTGCGCCCGGTGCTGGAGCGGGTGCCCGAGACGTCGCCGGGCGCGAAGGACCCGGGCGAGCTGAGCGGGCTGGTACGGCTCAGCGGCGTCTCCTTCGCCTACCCCGGCACCGCGATGCGGATCCTCGACGACGTGTCGATGGTGTTCAAGCCGGGCGAGTTCGTCGCGGTCGCGGGCCCGTCCGGCGCGGGCAAGTCCACGCTGGTGCGGCTGCTGCTGGGCTTCGAGCCGCCCCGCACCGGCCAGGTGCTCTACGACGGCGGCGACCTGCGCGACCTCGACCTGCGCCGGGTGCGCGCCCAGGTGGGCGTGGTGATGCAGCAGGCCAGGGTGCTCAGAGGCTCGATCCTGGAGAACATCATCGGCGACGTGCCCGGCGCGACCGAGGAGGACGCCTGGTGGGCGGCCCGCCTGGCCGACCTGGACGGCGACATCGCCGCGATGCCCATGGGCCTGCACACCGTCGTCGGGGAGGACAACGCGTCCTTCTCGGGCGGTCAGCTCCAGCGGCTGCTCATCGCCAGGGCGCTGGTGAAACGCCCGCGCATCCTCATCCTCGACGAGGCGACGAGCGCCCTGGACAACCACACCCAGGCGCTGGTCAGCCGGAGGATCGCCGAGCTGGACATCACCCGGATCGTGATCGCGCACCGGCTGAGCACCATCAAGTCGGCGGATCGGATCTACGTACTCGACCAGGGGAGGGTCGTCGCCGACGGCCCCTTCGAGGAGCTGATGGACGACAGCCGGCTCTTCGCCCGCATGGTCCGCCGACAGGAGGTCTGAGATGACGGTCTCGGTTCACGCCGGATACGCCGAAGCGCAGGGCGAGGGCCTGCTCGCAGTTCCAGGTGGGGACGAACGGCTGATCGCCGTGCTCGCCGCGGCGGCGCCCTTCCCCGAGCGCGTGTCGGGAGAGTTCTTCGTCCCCGTGGCGGGGCGCAGCCCGCGCCAGGCGTCCGAGCGCACCAAACGCTGGCTGAAGGCCGCCGTCGGCGACGACGAGGACGCCAAGCGGGCGCTGCTGCACCACCGCAGGCGCTCCGGCCGCGACCTCGGCGCCGGGCTCGTCGACGTCCGGCTCGCCGACCCGCGCAGGCTGCCCGACTGGGGTTACGCCCTGGTGGACTTCCTGCTCGCCCAGCCGCCCACGGCCGCGGCCGACCCCGCGTCCGGGCGGCCCGGCTCCCCGTTCGTGGCGTTCAGACGCGCCGTCAACCGGCTGGTGGACATGAAGGACGGGACGCTACGCGGAGTCCCCGTCACCCCCGAGGCGTGCGAGGACATCGCGGGCCAGCTGATCGAGCGCCTGACGCAGGTCTGCTTCTCCGGCTTCGCGTTCGAGGCGCAGCTCGCCGGCACCGCCAACGACGTGTCCGCCTGGCTGCAGAGCCCCGGCCTGGACGTCAGCCAGTCCGGCTGGCTCGACCGGCTGGAGACGCTCCCGGGGCTGGCCTACGTCATGGGCATGGCCTGCCTGCAGTGGCGGCGCATCGTCCACGAGCTGTTCGACCGGTTGAACGCCGACCTGCCGGAGCTGCGCAGGACGCTGTGGGGCTGGACCGCCCCCGGACCGGTCACGGGATACTCCGGCGACTCGGGCGACCCGCACAACCACGGCCGGGTGGTCACGTTGCTCACCTTCGCCTCGGGCGAGCGGGTCGTCTACAAGCCGAAGGACCTGCGCTCCGTGGTCGGGCTGATGGACGTGTGCACGCTGCTGAACAACCACGGGCTGCCGCTCACCCTGCACACCCGCGCGGTCGTCCTGCGCGACGGCTACGGCTGGGAGGAGTACGTCACCGCCGAGCCCGCCACCGACGAGGACAGCGTACGGCGCTACTACACGCGCCTGGGCATGCTGGCCAGGCTCGCCCAGTTCCTGGAGTGCCGCGACCTGTGGGCCGACAACCTGGTCGCCAAGGGCGACACGCCGGTCTTCATCGACCTGGAGAACGTCCTCCAGGCGCGCATCAGCAAGCCCGCCCTCATCGGCGACCGCATCCAGTCCCTGTGGGGGCAGGTCGAGGAGACGGTGGTCAAGACCGCCGTCATCAGCTTTCCCCGGGTGATCGCGGGCGGCGTCCAGGCGCACGACATCGGCTGCATGGCCGGACTGCAGGAGCAGGTCGCGCAGAGCCCCCAGTTGTATCCGCTCGGCTGGGAGGCGCCGCCGTACCGGCCCACGTGGGGCGCGGGGGAGCTGGCCGACCCGAGCCGCTACGCCGACGAGGTGGCCGAGGGCTACCGGCAGATGCAGGACTGCCTGACGCGCAACCGGGAGCTGCTGGCCGACGCCCGCGGCCCGCTCGCGCTGCTGGAGGACGCGCCGGTCCGCTACATCTGGCGCAGCACCTGGGACTGCGTCGAGCTGCTCGGCATGAGCCTGAGCCCGGGGGCGCTGATCGACGGGATGGCCAGGGAGGTCACCCTCGCCCACCTGTTCCGCAGCGCCCGCGAGACGCTGCGGCGGGACCCGGGGCGCGAGGACATCCTGGAGATCGTCGAGCAGGAGATCGACGCGTTCCGCCGGATGGACGTCCCCCTGTTCGTCTCCAGGCCCGGCTCGGACTCGGTGTTCACCCCCGACGGCGTCGAGATTCCCGGGCACTTCTCGGGCACGGCGTGGCAGCGGCTCCAGGACCGCCTCGCCGACCTGGCGGGGTTCCCGGTGGACGAGCAGCTCGCCGTGCTGGAGACCTGCCTCGACTTCACGGGCGCGCGGCAACTGCCCACCTCGTTCCCCGGCCCCGGGCCCCGGCCCCGCACGGTGCGTGAGATCGGCCAGTACGTCTACGACCTGTCGGGCCGGCGGGCGGAGCCCGAGGCCGAGGTGCTGCTCGCCCGCGCCGGCGAGCTGGCCGACCAGGTGCTCGCCAGCGCCGTCCCGCTCGGCACGCCCGCGGGCGGCCCCGTCGGCGAGCGCTCCGGCTGGATCGGCGTGGTCACCTATCCCGCGCACGGCCTGGACCAGGTCGAACCCCTTCAGGGCGACCTGCTCACCGGCACCGCCGGCCTCGCCGTCTTCCTCGCCGAGCTGTACGCCAACACGGGCGCCCCCGGCCACTGGACGGCCGCGCAGGACGCGCTGGACGCCTCGGCCGAGTTCGCGACGCTGTCCACGCAGTCGGGCGTCTACCGCAGGATGTGCGGGACGCTCGCGCCCGTCGGGGCGTTCGTGGGACTCGGCTCGACCATCTACGCGCTGAGCCGCTGCGGCGCCGCCCTGGCCGACACCAGGCTCGTGGAGCGGGCGGCGGCGCTGGTGCCGCTCGCCGAGGCCCAGCTGTCCCTGCCGACCTGCGCCGAGCCCGTGCTGGGCCGGGCCGGGCTGCTGCTCGCCCTGCACAAGCTGCGCGAGGCCGCCCCGATGGGGGTCCCCGAGGCCGAGGCGCTGGCCGCGCGGCTGCACGAGGAGCTGATGGCCGAGCTGGCCGGCGACGGCGCGGCCCGGTCGCCGTACCCGCCGGGCGTGCCCGCGCTCGACGGGGTGCCCACCGGGGTGGACGGGCTGGTGTGGGCGCTGGCCGCCAGCGCGGCCGCGCTGGGGGAGACCGGTTCCGCCGCCGCGCCGCTGCTGGCGCACCGGTTCGCCCTCGACACGCCCGGCTCGCTGCTCGCCGCCGTCGCCACCGCCCACCTCCTCACCGGCGAGGTGCCCGGCGACCTGCGGGAGCGCTTGGCCAGGTACTGCGCGCCCGACGCCGGACGGTCCTGCGCGCGGCTCGTCGTGGACGCCGAGGTGGCGCTGCACACCGCCCGCCTGACCGGCGACGAGGCGCTGGAGCGGTCGGCCCGCGAACTGGCCGCCGAGCTGCTGCGCCGCCGCGACCACACGGGCCGCTGGTTCGCCGACCGGCGGCGCGCCGACCGCCTGTCCCTGTCCGCCATCGACGGGCTCGCCGCGGCGGGGCTCACCCTCCTCCGGCTCGCCGACGACCAGGTCGCCTCGCTGCGCCTCGTGCACTGACCCGGACGCACTGACCGGGTGCACTGACCGAAAGGAACGCCATGGACGCCCGACCATCTTTCCGCCGCCACTTCAGGGTCGAGGTCATCGAGGGAGACGGGGTCTTCCTGATCAACGAGCGCGACACGCACGTGCTCACCGGCCGGTCGATCGAGGCGGTGGCCGGACTGCTCGACGGCAAGCACACCGTCAACGACATCCTGGTCGCGGTGGAGCCGGACATCCCGCCGGAGAACGTCTACTACGTGCTCCAGACGCTCCGGCAGCGGGATCTGCTGGTCGACGTCACCGAGGACGTGGAGCGGAGCACGGCCGCGTACTGGGAGATGGCGGGACTCCAGGCGCAGGAGGCGGTCGCCGCGGTGCGCGGCGGGCGGGCCGAGCTGCTCACCGTCGGTGAGGTGCCCGCCGAGGAGCTGCGGAGCCTGCTGGTCGCCGAGGGCGTCGAGGTGACCGGCCCCGGGGAGGACGCGGCGCTGACCGTCGTGCTGACCGACGACTACCTGCGCGGCGAGCTGGCCGACATCAACCGGCGGCACCTGGCGGAGCGACGGCCATGGCTGCTGGCCCGCGCGACCGGCCCCGTCCTCTGGCTGGGCCCCGTCTTCCAGCAGGGGGAGGGCGACGGCGGTTGCTGGCGATGCCTGTCCCAGCGGATGGAAGGGCACCGGCAGTCGCTGACGTACGTGGAGGACCGGTTGCGGGCCGGCCGCCCGCTGGCCCTGCCCGCCGCCGACCTGGCGCTGACCCGCGGCGCGGGCGTGCGGCTCGTCGCGGCCGAGGCGGCGAAGTGGCTGGCCGGGGTGAGGAGCCCGCAGCAGCGCGATCTGATCACCTTCGACACCATGCACCTCGGCGCCACCCGCCACGAGCTGCGGCGCAGGCCGCAGTGCCCCGAGTGCGGCGACGCCGGCCTGATGGCCGCGGCCGCGCAGTCCCCGGTCGAGCTGCGCTCACGGCCCAAGACCTTCACCGCCGACGGCGGCCACCGCTCCCGGCACCCGGAGGACACCGCCGAGCGGTACGCCCACCTGGTCAGCCCGGTCACCGGCGTCATCCGCGAACTCACCCGGATGGACACCAGAACGCCGTTCGTCAAGGCGTACGTGGCCGGGCACAACTTCGCCCGGGAGACCCGCGACCTCGCCACGCTGCGCAAGGGCCTGCGGACCCAGAGCGCCGGCAAGGGCATGACCGACCTGCAGGCCAAGGTCAGCGCCATGTGCGAGGCGATGGAGCGCTACTCGGGCATCTTCCAGGGCGACGAGGCCAGGCGCACGGCGAGCCTGCGGGAGCTCGGCGCGGACGCCATACACCCGAACACCTGCTCGCTCTACAGCGACGCCCAATATCGCACCCGCCGGGAGCTCCGCACCGGCAGCAGCTACTCCTACGTCAACGACCCCTTCGACGAGGACGCCTCGATCGAATGGACGCCCGTGTGGTCGCTGACCGAGCGGCGGCACAAGTACCTGCCCACCGGCTACCTGTACTACTACTACAACAACGGCTCCCGCCCCACCGGCCCGCTCTACGCCTGGGCCGACTCCAACGGCAACGCCGCCGGCTCCTCCCTGGAGGACGCCGTCCTGCAGGGCTTCATGGAGCTCGTCGAGCGGGACGCGGTGGCCGTGTGGTGGTACAACCGCCTGCGCCGGCCCGCCTTCGACCTCGGCACCTTCGCCGACCCGTGGATCTCCGAGTTCCAGGAGGTCTACGCCGGTCTCGGCCGCGACCTGCACGTGCTCGACCTCACCAACGACCTCGGCGTCCCGGTGGCCGCCGCGATCAGCCGCCGGGTCGACGGGCCGACCGAGGACATCCTCATGGCCTTCGGCGCGCACTTCGACGTGCGCATCGCCGTCCAGCGCGCCTTGGCCGAGCTGAACCAGTTCATCCCCGCGGTCATCGACGTCGGCGCGGACGGCGTCACCCGTTACCGGTTCCCCGAGCCCGACCAGATCGACTGGTGGACGAACGCGCGCGTCGCCGACCACCCCTACCTCTCGCCCACCACGACCTCCGTGCCCGCCTCCGCCTACGACCGGCCGGCCACCACCGACCTGCTCGACGACGTCGAAGCGGCCCGCGCGCTGGTCGAGGAGCGCGGGATGGAGATGCTCGTGCTCGACCAGACCAGGCCCGACATCGGCCTGCCGGTCGTCAAGGTCATCGTGCCCGGCCTGCGCCACTTCTGGCGGCGGCTGGCCCCCGGCCGCCTCTACGACGTGCCCGTACGGCTCGGCTGGCTCGCCGAGCCCACCCCGGAGGAGCAGATGAACCCCATCACGATGTTCCTGTGACCGGCTCCGTGGTCCCCACGCCCCTGCCGATGGTGGGCCTGCGCGAGGACGCCGTCGTCGAGTCCGCGCACGGCGTGCTGACCATCGCGCAACCCTTCGGCACGGTCACCCTGCGCGGCCTGCCGCAGGCCGTCGAGTCGCTGCTGCGCGAGCTGCCCGGCACGCTGGCCGACCAGGACGAGCTGGCCGATCGGCTCCTCGCGGCGGGCGGCAGCAGCCACGACGCTGCCCTGCTGTACCTGACGCTGTCGCGGCTGAGCCCGGTCCTCGTCCACGCGGTCGAGCCGCTGCTGCGGGTGGTGCCCGTCGCCCGCGACGCCCGCTTCCGGCCGCCCGTCCTCGCCCCCGGCGACACCGTGCGCCTGTCGAGGTTCGCGCTCGTCCGCAGGGCGGACGAGGGACTCGTCCTGGAGTCCCCGCTGTCCCGGCACCGCGTCACGCTCACCGAGGACGCCATGCCGCTGCTCGCGGCGCTCGGCCGCCCGGTCATGGTGAAGGAGGCGCCGGAGGCGATCGGCCATCTGGTCGCCGCCGGCATGGCCATCGCCGGAGACGCCGAGGAGCGCGACCCCGCGCTGCGCTCGTGGGACTTCCACGACCTGCTCTTTCACGCCAGGAGCAGGGCGGGGCGGCACGACCAGCCGTTCGGCGCGACCTTCCGCTTCCTGGACGAGACGCCGCCACTGGTGATCAAGCAGCCTCCCGAGGGCGCCGCCGTCGAGCTGTACACGCCCTCCCTGGAGGAGGCCGCCGCGGCCGACCCGCCGTTCACCACCGTGCTGGAGTCGCGCAGATCGGTGCGCCAGTACGCCGGCCCGCCGACGGTCCGGCAGCTCGGCGAGCTGCTCTACCGGGCGGCCAGGGTCAGGCGCGTCTTCGGGCCGGGGCCGGGCATGCCGTACGAGGCCAGCAGCAGGCCCTACCCCGGCGGCGGCGCCGTCTACGAGCTGGAGCTGTACCTGACCGTGGCCCGATGCGAGGGCCTGGACAGCGGCGTCTACTACTACGACCCGCTCGGGCACCGGCTCGTCACGCTCCCCGCCAGGGACGAGGACGCGCGGGCGATGCTGGCCGCGGCGAGCCAGGCCACGGGCGGGACGGCCAGCCCGGACGTGCTGATCACCATCACCTCGCGCTTCCAGCGCATGTCGTGGAAATACTCCTCGATCGCCTACGCCGCCACGTTGAAGACCGTCGGCGCGCTCTACCAGACCTTCTACCTGGTGGCCACCGCGATGGGCCTGGCGCCCTGCGGCCTCGGCAGCGGCGACGCCGACCTGGCCGCCCGCACCCTCGGCCTCGACTGGGCCACCGAGTCGTCGGTCGGGGACTTCCTCATCGGCGGCGCCCCCGCAGAGTCCGATCCGCACAGACAAGGAGACCGCTGATGGCCGAAAGCATCTACATCCTCGGGGACGAGGACCGCAGGAAGTTCGCCCGGCTGGTGGCGGCGGCGTGGCAGGACGCCGAGCTGCGGGGTCGTTACGAGAGCGACCCCAGGGCCCTGCTGAGCCAGTACGGCATCGCCTACCCCGAGGGCGTGCCCACACCGCCGCTGCCGCCCAAGCCGGAGGGCGAGTTCGACATCACCGACCTGGAGACGGCCGCCGGCACGTCCGCGCCCAGCTCGGTCAGCACCATACTCACGCTCACCACCATGACCGGGCCGAGCGTCCCCGACACGGCAGGCGACACGTTCTGACCCGATCGCGCTCGTATCCACACATAAAAGGAGACCTCTGATGGCTGAGAGCATGTACGTCTTCGGGGACGAGGACCGCAGGAAGTTCGCCCGGCTGGTGGCGGCGACGTGGCAGGACGGCGGGCTGCGGGGTCGTTACGAGAGCGACCCGGGGGCCCTGCTGAGCCAGTACGGCATCGCCTACCCGGAGGGTGTGCCCACGCCGCCGCTGCCGCCCAAGCCGGAGGGCGAGTTCGACGTCGCCGAGCTGGAGTCGGCCGCCGGCTCCGTGGCGTACACGACGGACGGCACGGCCAGCTCGATCGGCACCGCCCTGTGCAACTCGGTCTGCTTCGGCGACCCGCAGTGAGCGAGACGGTGATCGAGGTCCTGGGACTTCGCAAGCGCTACGGGGATTTCACCGCCGTGGACGACGTCTCCTTCGACGTCCGCACGGGGGAGGTGTTCGCCCTCCTCGGCACGAACGGCGCGGGCAAGACCACCACGATCGAGATCCTGGAGGGCTACCTCAGGCCCTCCGGGGGCACCGTGCGGGTGTTCGGCGAGGACCCGGCGGGACACCGCGCCCCGCGCGCCAGGATCGGCCTGGTGCTGCAGGAGTCCGGCCTGTTCGGCGACCTGTCGGCGGCCGAGACGGTGGCCGCCTGGAGCAGGTTCACCACCGGCGCCAGGCCCGTGGCCGAGGCGCTGGAGCTGGTGGGGCTGTCCGGCCAGGCCCGGACGCGGGTCAAGCGGATGTCCGGCGGCGAGCGGCGCAAGCTCGACATCGCGCTGGCCACGCTCGGAAGCCCCGACCTGCTGTTCCTCGACGAACCGACCACGGGGCTCGACCCCGAGGCCCGCCACCGGGTCCGCGACCTGGTCAGGGATCTCGCGGCCGGCGGGATGACGGTGCTGCTCACCACGCACTACCTGGAGGAGGCCCAGGAGCTCGCCGGCCGGGTGGCCATCATGGACAAGGGCAGGATCGTCACCCAGGGGACGATGGCGGAGGTGCTGGGCCGGGGCTCGGGCCGGGTCGCCTTCGACGTGCCCGAGGACACCGCCCTCGAAGGGCTGCCGGTGGGCGAGCAGGACGCGCTCACCGTGACCGGGCGCCGGTGCGTCATCGTCACCGCCGAGCCCGAGTCGGTGGCGCACTCCGTGCTCGGGTGGGCGCACGCGCGTGGCGTGCGGCTCACCGGTCTGGACGTCCGCCAGGCGACGCTCGAAGAGGTCTTCCTCGACATCGCCGGCGCGCACGGGGAGGAGGTCAGGACGTGACCGCCTACACGCTCGCGCACTTCCGGCTGACCCAGATGCTGTTCTGGCGCACGCCGGTGTCGGTCGGCGTCGCCCTGTTCTTCCCCGTCGTGTTCGGGGGGCTGATGCCGCTGATGCTGCCGGGCGGGACCAGGGACGGGGCGCCGGTCGACGTCGCCATCATGACCGGCGTCATCGTGATGGGCATCGCCAACCTGGGCTTCATGACCCTGGTGGAGTCCTTCGTCGTGCGGCGGCAGCTGCTGATACTCAAGCGGCTGCGCGGGACGGAGCTGCCCGACCTCGCCATCTTCGGCGGGGAGATCCTCACCGTGCTGTCGATCGGCCTGCTGCAGCTCGTGCTGATCGTCGGCCTGGCCAGGGTGATGCACGGTGTCGAGCTGCCGGCCAACCCCGCCCTGCTGGTGGTCACGGTGCTCCTCGGGCTCGCGGTGTTCGCCGCGATGGCCGTCGCGGTGAGCGGCAGGATTCCCGCGCAGGGCTCCACGGTCGTGGTGAGCCTGCCGTTCCTGCTGCTCGCCATCGGCCTGTCCGGGTTCGCCTACCCCGTCTCGGCGTTCCCCGGCTGGTTGCGGATCGTGTCCTCCTTCCTCCCGTTCGGGCGGGTGGCCGAGGGGGTCAGCACCGCCTATCTCGGGCGGGACTACGTGGGACACGCGGGGGCCGGCGTGCCCCAAAAGGTCGGGGTCCTGGAGGGCTTCCTGGTCATGTGGCCGGGTTGGCTCGTCCTGGCCGCCTGGCTCGTCCTGTCATTGCTCGCCGCGAAAAGGTGGTTCAAGTGGGAGCCTCGCAGAGGCTGAGGGGCGTCGGGCCGGGCACCGTACGGCTGGCCCGCGCCACGGCCGGGGTCTTCCTCGTCGGTATGGCGGCCTTCGTCGCCGTACCGCTCGCGGAGGCGCTCGGCGCCTACTCCTCCGTCAGGGTCGTGACCGCGGTCGTCCTCGTCATCGGCCTCACCGGCTGCTACCTGTGGCTGGCGGTGCGGGCCGTGCTCGACCGGGGTTCGCGGTGGGATCTCGCGGTGCTGGCCGTGATGTGCGTGCTGGCCCTCGCCGTGCCCTTCGCCGCCGGGCCCACCTGGCTGAGCGTCGGGTTCATGCTTCCGCTCGCGTTCGCGGTCACGCTGCGGGGCCGGTGGGCCGCGCTGGGGTTCTTCGCCTCGCTGGCCGCCGGCCTGGTCCTGCCCGCCTCGCAGGACCTGAGCTGGGTGCTCTTCGGCTCGCTGCAGAACCTGCTCACGGCCGGCGCGCTCGCGGGCCTGACCATCTTCGCGACCTTGCTCGCCGAGTTGCAGCGCACCCGCGAGGAGGCCGCCAAGCTCGCCATCACCGAGGAGCGGCTCAGGTTCGCCCGTGAGCTGCACGACGTGCTGGGGCACAACCTCTCGGTCATCGCCATGCGGACCGAGCTGGGCATCCGGGTCCCGCCGGAGGAGATCGGGCGGCTGCGCCGCGAGCTGACGGAGATCCACGACATCGCCAGCCGCTCGCTGCACGACGTGCGGGCGGTGGTCAAGGGCTACCGCGAGATGTCGCTGGAGAGGGAGCTGAGCGGGGTGCGCCGGGTGCTGGAGACCGCCGGCGTCCGATGCGACTTCGCCGAACTGCCGCCCTCGTTGCCGCCGGAGGTCCGCGTGGCGCTGGCCTGGGCGGTGCGCGAGGCGGCCACCAACCTGCTGCGCCACAGCGACGCCACGGTCTGCCTTCTCGGGGTCGAGACCGAGGGCGACCGCATCACAGTGACCGTCGCCAACGACGGCGTACGCCCGGACAGCGACTCGATCACCGCCGGCGCGGCGGCCGGGGCCGGGGCGGACGCTGAGGTGACCGTGGGCGGAAGCGGCCTGGCCGGGCTCGACGAGCGGCTCGCGCAGGTGGGCGGGAGCTGCGGACGGCACACCGAAGACGGCTGGTTCACGCTGTCGCTGGACGTTCCCGGCCGCCCCCTGGCGGCCACACTCACCTCTGCTACAGGAGACCGGAGATGATCAAAGTTCTGATCGCGGAGGACCACGACCTCATCAGAGGTGCCCTGATCGCCCTGCTGTCGGAGGAGCGGGACATCCGCGTGGTCGAGGAGGTGTCCAGGGGCGACGAGATCGTGCCCGCCGTCGTCGGCTCCAAGCCGGACGTGGCGCTGCTGGACATCGGGCTGCCGGGCATCGACGGCCTCGAGGCGGCGGGCCTGATCAAGGAGCTGGAACAGCCGCCCCCGGTGCTCATTCTCACCAGTGTCGGCACGCCCGGTAACTTCGAGCGGGCCATGGCCGCGGGGGTGCGCGGCTTCCTGGTCAAGGACGCGCCCGCCCACCGGCTCACCGACGCCATCCGGGTGGTGGCCAGGGGCGAGCGTTACATCGACTTCGACGTGGCCGCCGACGGCGGCGAGCAGGAGATCGACACCAATCCGCTGACCGCGCGGGAGATCGCCGTGCTGTCGGCCGTCGCGGCCGGCGGGCGGGGCAGCGACCTGCGCAGCACCTTGGGCCTGTCGATCCACACGATCAGGAACTACCTCGCCGCCGCCCGCCTGAAGACGGGCGCCCGCAGCGACGAGGAAGCCGTGCGCATCGCGCGGGCGAACGGGTGGCTGAACGAGGGACCGGTGGCCGCCGGTAGTTGATTCCCGGGCCAGGAAGGCGTCACGATCGGTACGAAATCATGATGCATCCTGACATATGGGAGTGCGCCGGTGGCCCATGACAGCGAAGCGCAGGTCAGGTGGTTGACGACGGCCGTCGTCGCGGTCACCGGGGCGCTGTGGGGCCTCACCCCGCTCGCCTTCCTGCTCGACGGCGATCCGGGCCGGGCCCTGATCGCGCTCGCGCTGCTCGGAGGGCTGCTCGTGGTGTACGCCAGGATCGTCGCCCGGCACATCGCGGGCACGAGCCAGGGGCCTCACCGGGCGCGGATCTTCCTGCTGTTCGCCGTCGTCGTCTACGGGGCGATCCCGTTCCAGGGATCGGTGTGGATCTACACGCCGCTCGTCGTCGCCACCGCCGGGCTGCTCCTGCTGCCCTTCCGGTACGGCGTCATCGTGCTCCTGGCGGTGGCCGCCGCCGAGTACCCGCTGACGCTCGTCGAGTGGGGTCCCGTGGCGTCCTCCGCGGCGCAGCGGGCCGCCGGAGTGCTCGTCGCCTCGGTGGTCGCCGCGGGCATCGTGCATTATGCGAGGTTCGTCCGCGAGCTGCGCGAGCTGCGGGTCGCGCTGGCCGAGATGGCCGTGGACCAGGACCGGCTGCGGCTGGCGGGGCAGCTGCACGACCTGCTCGGCCAGACGCTGGCGTCGATCACCCTGAAGACGGAGCTGGCCCTGGCCCTGGTCGACGTGAACCGCAAGCAGGCCGCCGCCGAGGTGGAGGGGACGATCGCCATCGCCGGCGAGGCCCGCGCGGAGATCGGCGACGTCGTGGAGGCCAAACGCTCGCTCGACCTGGGCGCGGAGCTGACGGCGGCCGCCGCGCTGATCGAGCTCACCGGCGCGACCTGCGACCTGCGCCTGGGCTTCAAGGAGATCGACAAGGAGACCGGCGGCGTGCTCGGCTGGATGGTACGCGAGGCGGCCACGAACATCGTCAGGCACAGCGACGCCCGGCACTGCCTGATCGAGCTGGACGAGGTCGACGGACGCGTTCAACTGCTGGTGCGCAACGACGGCACCCGCCGCGAAACGGGCCATCAACCCGGTTCGGGGCTCGCCGGGCTGCGCCGGCGGGTGGAGAAACTGGGTGGATCCCTGGAGGCGGGCGCCACCGGGGAAGGCGTGTTCCAGTTGCGGGTCTGCCTGCCCGCCGTACACGATCGGGAGAGTGGTCACCGGTGATTCGCGTCCTGCTCGCAGAGGACCACGGCGTCGTCAGGGGCGCCCTGACAGCTCTGCTGAACCTTACAGGCGACATCGAGGTCGTGGCCGAGGCCGACCGAGGTGACAAGGTCGTCCCGCGCGCTCTCGCCTGCGGCCCGGACGTCGCCGTCATCGACATCGAGATGCCGGGCGTCGACGGCGTCGAGGCCACCCGCCGTCTCAGACCGGCGGTGCCGGACTGCCGCGTACTCATCCTCACCGGCCTGGCCAGCGCCGCGCTGCTGAAGCGGGCGATGGAAGCGGGAGCGAGCGGATTCCTGCTCAAGGACGCCCCCACGGAGCGGCTGGCCGAGAGCATCCGCCGGGTCTCCCAGGGCGAGCGGGTGATCGACGCCTCCCTGGCCCTGGCCGCGATGAGCGCCACGGTGACCCCGCTGACCGAGCGGGAGGTGGCCGTGCTGGGGCTGGTCGGCTCGGGCGCCAGCACCGGCGAGATCGCCGCCGAACTGCACCTGTCGGCGGCGACGGTTCGCAACTACATCTCCAGCGCCATCACCAAGACCGGCGCCCGCAACAGGACCGACGCCGTTCGGATCGCCGCCGAATCAGGCTGGATCGAAGGCCTCCGCCACCCCTGACCGCCCCTCGCCCATCCGGCCCTCGATCCCGGGGGCGGCGGCCGGGCGCGGCGAAAGCCCGACGACAGCGCCACGCCAGGACCACGACAGGTCCGTTTCCTAGCGTGTGTCCGTGTAAGGGGGCCCGGTTCGACACGGAGGGGAAAACACATGCGTGGAAGGCAACTCGGCCTGGTCATGGCTTTGGCGGCCGTCGTCACGGGGGCGCTCCTGACCGCCCCGACCGCGGCGACGAACGCGGCGACGAACGCGGGGACGAGCACGGGGGCGACGGGGGCGACGACGGGGGCGCGGGCGGGGGCGCGGGCGGCGGCAGGGCCGATCGACTGCGGCGGCTGGTGGCACTACACCGGAAACAACCCGCAGTCCGTACGGATGGTGCGGTGGGGCGGCGCCAATGGGCGTCCCAGTTCAACGTCATGTCCGGCTACGTGCAGGGCATCCAGCACGGCTGGGCCCAGCTCTCCGGAGCCAAGAAGGGCGACTGGGTCACGCTGGACGTGACCACCGACGGCGGCAGGACGCGGGGGTACTGCGGGCCGTTCGAGGCGCGCTGGGACGGCGAGATCGTCATAACGCCGGCCGCGCGCACGTCAAGCGACCCGACCTGAAGTTCCGCGCCTGCGGCGCCCCGGCGGGAGTCCCCGGCAGCCGGGCGGTCTGCACGACGCCCTGGTGATCCGACCCGGGGGACGCGTCAGGGATACGTTGAGTGCCCTCGCGGGCCGACGCCAGGGCCGGCGTGCCCGTCAGTTTCTCGATGATCTCATAGTCGTCGTCGGGGCAGAGGCACAACCCGATCAGCGGGTAGACGAGCACGTGCGCGGGGAGCTTGCGAACGCGACGCTCCCCGCATCCGCGCATGGCGATGGCCGGGTCCAGGACCTGGCAAGGGATCAGCGAAGTCAGCGCGCAAACCGCGCTCGGATCCGTCAACCGCCCGGAACCGCCCGTGTCCCTGGAAAGATCATCAAGCGTCGCTACCTGCAAGATCGCTGTCTGGGCGGCATAGGACCGCTCGCCTGACTCTTAAGCGGGCCGCGGACATCCAGGCTGGCTGGGAGGCGAAGGCCCAGACCTACCCGGCGGCGGGTCAGGCGTTGGTCTTCACATTGCTTGAGTCGCGGGCACTCCGGCGCTGGCGTGCCCTCCTTACTACGTAGACCGGGGAGATCAGCAGGGCCAGGGAGCCAAGCGTGAGTACGACTGATCCCACGACATCGAAGCGCCCCGGCCTATAGACCGCTGCGGGACCGCCGACATCGATCGCCGATACCCGGTCACCGGATGCAAGCTCGTACCGGTTGAACCCTCGGATGCTGATGTAGTCCTCGCGTCGGTCGGCGGAGACATAGGAGCCGGACCAGGAGCAGCTGGTACGGGGACCGCAGACGCCCAGCTCTTGAGCGGTGAAGGTCCCCATGACACCGTCGCCCCGCACGGCCCTCACCTCGAATGCGATGGTGCGGACGGCGAGGAGCGTCATCAAGATGCCCGCCACCAGCAGCACCGGCACGAGGAGCAAGATAAGAGTAAACGCGCGCCGGGTCTGGTGGTTCATCACCGCTCCGTAGGCCTTTAGACAGCGTTACCAACATCATCCATTCCGCAGCACGGTGTTTCCAGGGCCCTGCGGTGTGCCCTGCAGCTAACGGGTGGTCGAGTGATGGGCGATCGATGTCGCCCTGGTTGGCAAATTAAACAACGCCATCGGCCGACCTGGCCCGGAGGGCACCCGGTCCGGGGTGGGTATCAGGCGGCCCACCGCTTCGGAGGTCAACGGGTGGGTTCGATGGCGCCGTTCAGGCGCGGGTGCGCCGTCAGGCGCGCCCCTGGAAGGGCAGTCCGAGCGGAGCGAGGGCCTTTGGGGTTGGGGTGGGTGTCAGCAGGGTCACCACCCAGTCGGGTAACGGGTGGGTGGTTTTGGCCCACCTACCCCGGTCGACTTCGCTGACGTATTAGCCTGATAATTGCGTCCCGCTTTTTTCTGGATGGGAGGGCGGATGAAGGCCGATCCCGTTGTTCTGCTTACGGCGGTGTTCAGTCTCCTTCTTGGGCTCGGGGCCTTCGGCTGGCAGTGGCGTTCGCCGGACGGTGGGAACGAGCGGGTGCACATGATCTCCTGGACCCTGCTCGCGCTCTTTCCCGTCACGCTCCTGTTCTCATTCTTCCCGCAGAGCCAATTCTCCGCCGAGATCAAGGGTGCCACCATGACGGGCGCCGTCGGGTTATGGGCGTTCATCTGGTGGTACGGGCTGCGGTCCCTGCGCACCGCGAACCGGGCCGATGAATATCGGAAGGAGATCCGTGCGCTGCGGGAGCAGATCGACACGCATGCCAAGATGCGGCGGCCGCAGCCCATCGAGGAGACGCGCACGTACGAGTACGCCGTCCACGGCCGGCCCTCCCGGCGGCTCGTGCTCATCACCGGCGACCTGCGCAACGTCAAGGACGTGGACGTCTGGGTGAACTCCGAGAACACCGACATGCAGATGTCCAGGTTCCACGAGCGGTCGATCTCCGCCGTCATCCGGTACGAGGGCGCCCTGCGCGACCCCCTGACCGGGCGGGTGGTCGAGGACTGCGTGGCCGACGAGCTCGGCCGGCGGGTGGGTGCCAACGTGCCCGTGGAGCCGGGAATCGCCATCGTGACCGGGGCGCACCAGCTCGCCGGGCGCAACGGCGTCATGGGCATCGTGCACGCCGCCGCCGTCCACGGGGCCGCCGGCGTCGGGTACCGCCGGGTGGACGATCTCGGAACGTGCGTGCGCAACGTGTTCCTGCGGGCCGAGGAGATCGCCGACGGCGGGCGGCGGGCGGGTTCTATCGTGTTTCCCATCTTCGGGACCGGGGAGGCGGCGGCCGATGTCGAGTCCACGGTCCAGAGCATGCTGACGGCCATTGTCGCCCACCTGACCGACGGCCGTCCCCGGCACGTCGAAACCGTCTATTTGCTGGCCTACACCGACGCGGAATTGGCGGTCTGCGAAAAAGCGCTTGACGCGTGCGCGCATATCTCTTCGGCCGGGAAGGCCGGGAAGAAACGTACCCGGCAAAAATAGGTGTCGCCCGGCGGGCCGGATTCCTTAATCTCGGTCCCGTGGACATCCCGACTCTTCTCCAGCATTTCAGGACGCACGACGCCCCTTTGGTTCTGTCCAGGGGCGGCGATCTGGCCTGGGACGACGCGGAGCTCCACCGCACTGCCCGGCTGAGCGACCCCGAGGGATACGCGCTGCTGGCGCTGGTGCTCGGTGCGCTCCCCTGGCAGCGGGCCCGCGTGCTGCTGTGCACGCTGGCCGCCTCGCAGGACGGCCTGGACGAGCGCACTCGCGCGATTCTGGCCAAGGTCACGAGGGCGCTCATGTTCGGCCTGCCGCCGGCGTACGCCGTCACCGCGCTCCTGGCGCTGCGGCGGCTGCGCGTCAACCACAAGCACGCCACGCGGGCCGTCGTCGCGTTCGTCCTGGAGCACCCGGAGGCCGACGCGCTCATCGAGGCCCGCCGGCCGGCGCTGGTCGACTGTTTCGAGCATGCGCTCGGCAAGGCGACCGCGCGCGGGTGCGCCCGCCTGATCGCGGAGGGTGACACCGGCTCCGGCCGGCTGCGCAGGAGCCTGCTGCGCTTCACCTCCGACCCGGCCGCGGCGATCGGGCGGGTTCGGGCGCTCTACGCGCCCGGCACGTACGGCGCGGTGGCCCCGCAGGAGCCGCCGGCGCCGCTCGACCAGGTCGGGGAGCGCCCGCCCATCGTCACGCCGACCAACCGGGGCGACATCGCCGCGACGCTGGTGCATCTCTACCGGGGCGGACCGGCCGCCGAGCTGCGTCCCGCGCTGGCGGGGTACGTGGCGGAGGCGACGCGCGGGCTGCCGCGCCTGGCCGGCCACGTGGCCGTGGTGCTCGACACGTCGGGGTCGATGCGGGGGTACGGCGACCGGGAGTGGGCGGTCATGTCGCAGGCGGCGGCGCTGAGGCTGGTCCTGGCCGAGGTTTGCGAGCGTCTCACTGTGATCGAGACGGGTGGGGTTTGCGAGCGTCTCACGGTGGCCGAGGCAGGCGGGGTTTGTGAGCGCCTCGCGGTGTTCGAGGTCGCCGCAACAGCGGTCGAGGTCGCCGATGCAGCGGTTGAGGCGGCCGAAGAGGTGGTCGAGACTGCCGAAGGTGCGACCGATCTGGCGACCCGGCTGCTTGACGCCCTGGACGCCCGGCCCGACCTGGTGGTGATCGTGACCGACGGCTACGAGAACGTCCTGCCGGGCGACCTGGCCAGGGTCGTGGCCACGCTGCCCCGCGCGGGCGTCACCACTCCGGTGGTGCTCTGCCAGGCCACGTTCACCGCGGGCGACGACCTGACCCTGCGCGACCCGGCGCCGCGGCTGCCGCGCCGGCCGTTCTGGCATCAGGACGACTTCGCCGGGCTCCTGCCGTGGCTGTTCGGCCACTGCGCGCCCGGCCGTGACTGGATCCGTACGGCCATGCTGAGCCGGCTCGAAGGCCGGCTCGAAGGCCGGCTCGAAGGCCGACTCGAAGGCCAACTCGAAGGCCAACTCGAAGGCGGGCTCGAAGGCGGGCTCGAAGGCGGGCTCGAAGGCGGGCTCGAAGGCCGACTGGAAGGACGACTGGAAGGAGGACGCATATGACCGCCCTCGAGACGCTCCTGCCCGCGCCGCTCGACCTGCGCGGCTACCGCGCGGGCGCGCCACAGCGGGCCGGGGCGCTGACCATGGTGCCGATCTGGGGTCCGGAGCGGCCGGGCATCGTGCCGCCCCGCTCCGGGCTGAAGCTCGAGCGGGTCGTCGGGTACGGCCAGGTCGAGCTGCTCAACGGCGCCCGCGAGGGCGTGGCGATCGTGCCGCTGCAC
Source organism: Nonomuraea angiospora (assembly GCF_014873145.1). Classification (NCBI taxonomy): domain Bacteria; kingdom Bacillati; phylum Actinomycetota; class Actinomycetes; order Streptosporangiales; family Streptosporangiaceae; genus Nonomuraea; species Nonomuraea angiospora. The sequence continues at coordinate 10,689,981 of NZ_JADBEK010000001.1, forward strand.
ATCGGCTACATCCAGGACGCCGCCCAGAACCACGCCCTGTGCTCCGCGGCGCTGATGGGCGCCGGGCAGACGAGGCGGTTCGACGACGCCTGCTGCGTCCAGGCCGGCCAGGGCGGCTACCTGGAGGGCCGCGACCAGTGGTTCTTCGTGCTGCCGGTCGAGCTGCGGGCCAAGGCGCTGGAGCTGCGCGGGCACCACGACTACGCCAAGCTGTGGCCGGACATCTCCAAGCTCAACGCCGCCTGCGGGCTGCCGTCTCGCGGGCACCTGGAGCAGATCCTGTCGCGCAAGCGGGCGACGCTGACCCAGTTCCAGAGCCGGCTGGAACTGCTGCCGGGCCAGCTCGGCGCGCTGTTCTTCGTGGGCGACAGGTTCGCGGGGCTGGAGCTGGCGCCCGATCCGGTGTATTTCGCCGAGGTGTGGATGGCGCTGGTCTGCTTCGCGTACGGGGTCGCCGCCTGGCGGGCCGAGCCCGAGCGGCCCCCGGCGGCGCCGTACGACGCCGGCAGCCTGGCCGAGCTGCGCGCGGAGCTGGCGCGCGACCGGGCCGCGCGCCAGGCCGAGGTGGCCTCCTGGCTGCCCGCGCCCGCCGGTGACGTGCGCCTGGTCGAGGAGGAGCGCTACCTCGACCTGCGGCTGTCCACCGTGACCGGCGACGGGCTGGCCGGGCAGGTGGTCGTCGAGCACGGGCGGCCGGTGTACGCGTCGCTGTTCGCGAGCCGGTAAAAGCCGGTTGCGGCGGGTCCACGGCGACAGCCGGTAAATCCGGTTGCGGCGGGTCCACGGCGACAGCCGGTAAATCCGGTTGCGGCGGGTCCACGGCGACAGCCGGTAAATCCGGTTGCGGCGGGTCCAGGACGACAGGTTGAATGATCAGTGCGGGAACTGCGCCGGGCGCGGCGGGCTCAACCCCTCATGCCATGTAAGGGCGTCGTTTCGAGAACGGCTCTATGGTCCGTCGAGGCGCCGGCCACCGGTCCCGCACTGAGATCTTGCCAGCCCTCTGACTGGGTGTTACCTCTTGCGGGATGCGTGCAATCAGCGCATCCCTGAGACGCAGGAGGGAAATACGTGTCCTGGTTACGCAGCGCACTCGTCGCCGTCGCGCTCGCCGCGTCGGCCCTACCCCTCGCAGGGCCCGCCCGGGGCGAACCCGGCGGGCAGGCCCCCATCCATGACTTCCAGGCCGAACAGCACAGCAAGCCGGACGTGGACAACCGGCAGGGCCGGGTCGCCCCGCCCGCCGGACTGAACGCCCGCAGCGCCGGGGCGGCGGCCGACATCCGCTGGAACGCTCTCGGCACCCCCGCGGCCGTCACCAGCGCCGAACCGCTGGCCGAAGGACTCGGGTCCGATCCCGAGCAGGCCGCCCGCACGTACCTCAAGGACAACCCCGCCGTCTTCGGCCTGTCCGCGCAGGCGGTGGACGCGCTGGAGCGGGTCGCGGTCAACCCGATCGGCGCGGGTCACGCCGTACTGCTGCGCCAGCGCTTCGGTAACCTGCCGGCCGGCGTGGACGGCCTCGTCGCGGTCGGCGTGGTGAACGGCCAGATCAGGCACGTCACCTCCTCGCTGTCCCGCGAGATGGAGGCGCCGCCGGCCGCGACGATCACCGCGCAGCAGGCGCTGGAGATCGCGGCCAGGGACGGCGGCATCGACCTGGCCACGGCGACCACCAAGCAGGCCACCCCGGTGGCGGTGCCCGCTCCCGACGGGGTGCACAGCGCGTACCAGGTGGTCCTGATCGGCGGCTCGCAGGGCGAGGCCGCCGGATACACGACGCACGTGGACGCGGTCAGCGGCGCCATCCTCGTACGCGAGAACCTGGTCGACCACTTCGACCCCGAGAACCCCCGCTGGAAGGCCTTCCCGGCGAACCCGCGCGACGACTACTCCTCCCGCGACACCCGCCAGACCTGGTGCTTCGCGGCCGGCCCCGGCTGCGACTACGTGACCGGCGGCGACCCGGCGACCGGCAAGGCGTGGGACGTCGACCACACCACGGACGCCTCGACGAACACCAGCGCCGGCAACTCGACCAAGACGACCGAGAACCGGGCGAACGGCGACGCGTTCAGCGTCGGGACCCGCACCAACGCGCTCACCCCGAGCAGGAACTACCTCTTCCCGTGGAAGAACACCTGGCACGAGTCCAAGTGCGACCCGGCGGTGTTCGACCAGGACGGTGAGGCCGACCTGGAAGCCGCCATCGCCAACCTGAACGCGATGCACAACAGGATGCACGACTGGTCGTATCGGCTCGGCTTCACCGAGACGGCCTGGAACATGCAGGTGGACAACGGCGCTCGCGGCGGCCTCGGCGGCGACCCCGAGCAGGGGAACGCGCAGGCGGGCGCGCGGGTGCTGTCCGTGCGCGACAACGCCAACCAGATCACCGGCCCTGACGGGATCGCGCCGATCACGAACATGTACCTGTGGCAGCCGATCGCCGGCTCGTTCTACTCGCCCTGCGTGGACGGCGACTACGACATGTCGGTCATCGGCCATGAATACACGCACGCGATCTCCGGCCGCATGATCGGCGGCCCGAACGCCGGCTGGAGCGGAGCCCAGGCCGGGGCCATGAACGAGAGCACCTCCGACCTGTTCGCGATGGAGCACCTCTTCGAGTACGGTTTCCGCCCGTCGGGCCTGACCCCGTACGTGACCGGCGGCTACGTGACCGGGGACAAGGAACGCGGCATCAGGAACTACGACATGTCCAAGTCGCCGCTGAACTACAGCGACGTCGCGTACGACATCGTCGGCCAGCAGGTGCACGCGGACGGCGAGATCTGGTCGGCCACCCAGTTCGACGTGCGCGCGGCGTTCGTCAAGCGGTACGGCGACGGCACGGCCAGGCAGCAACGGGCCTGCGCGGACGGGCAGACGCCGGTCGAGCGGTGCCCGGGCAACCGGCGCTGGGCGCAGCTGTCGTTCGACGCCCTGCTGCTGATGGCCTCGGGCGCGGTCAGCTACGTCGACCACCGCGACGCGCTGCTGGCGGCCGACGCGATGCGGTTCGGAGGCAAGAACCAGGACATCATGTGGCGCGCGTTCGCCGAGCACGGCCTGGGCAAGGGCGCGGCCAGCAACGGCCCGAACGACGCCGACCCGACGCCCAGCTTCGTCAACCCCGCGGGCAAGAACGGCTCGCTGCAGCTCAAGCCGCTGGGTGAGGCGAAGGGCGCGGCGCTGCGGCTGTACGTGGGCGACTACGAGGGCCGCGCGGTCCCGGTGGCCGACACCGACCCGGCGACGCCGCTGGGCGACACGGTGGAGATGACGCCCGGCGTGTACTCGTTCATCGTGGCGGGCGACGGGTTCGGGCACACGCGGCTGAAGTTCGTGGTGGTGGGCGGCGTGCAGTTGCCGCTCCCGCTGCCGCTGACCCGCAACCTCGCCTCGGCGGCGGGCGGCGCGACGGCCACGGGCGACGGCGTCAACCAGGCCAAGCTGATCGACGAGACCGAGGCCACGAACTGGGCCTCGCTCACCGGCGCGCCCGCCGGCAAGTCGGTCGTCGTGGACCTGGCGGGCGACGCGCCGGTCAAGGTCCGCCGCGTGCAGGTGAGCGCGATGCTGCGGCCCAACGTCAACGACGCGGCCGACCCGGGCGGGCAGAACCGCTTCTCCAGCGTGCGCTCGTTCGAGGTGCTGGCCTGCAGTTCGGGCTGCACCGACCCGGCGAACTTCACGAAGATCTACACCAGCCCCTCGGACGCCTTCAAGTCGGGGCTGCCGCGTCCCCGGGGCGCCGACATGATCTTCAAGTCGTTCGACGTGCGGGCCACCAGCGCCACGCATCTGATGTTCCGGGTGCTCAGCACGCAGTGCACCGGCAATCCGCTGTACGCCGGTGAGCAGGACCAGGACCCGAACTCCGCGACGGACTGCGCCACGGCCAGCCCGCAGCGGGAGCAGGTGCGGGCGGCCGAGTTCCAGGCGTTCTCGCACTGAGGTCGTGATTCCGTACGGCCCGCGTCCTCGGGGCGCGGGCCGTTTCGCGTGCTTGCTCTCCACTAGTTCGAGGTCGTACTATTCGCTGCAGAGTTAGTTAGGTGTCGAATTATCTGAGGGAGAAGTATGCGTACCCTGATCCGTGGCGTCCGGGTCTTCGACGGCGAGCGGACCGTCCCGGCGGCCGATGTGGTGATCGACGGCGACCGCATCGGCGCGGTCGCCGGCCCGGCGGACGTCGCGAGCGGCGGCGACCGTACCGGCGCGGTCGGCGGCCCGGCGGACCTCGCAAGCGGCGGCGGCGTGGATGCCGTGATCGATGGCGCGGGGAAGACCCTGCTGCCGGGCCTGATCGACGCGCACACGCACGCCTTCGACGGCGACCTGGCCGAGGCGCTGACGTTCGGCGTCACCACCGAGCTCGACATGAACAACCTGCCGCCGCTCCTCGCCGCCCAGCGCCGGCAGGCCGCCGAACGCGACGACGTGGCCGACATCCGCAGCTCCAGCATGATCGCCACCGCCCCGAACGGGCACCCGACCCAGATCATGACCCCGGACGTGCTCAAGGCCCTCGGCACGGACCGCACCCTCGACACGGTGGCCGACTCGGGCGAGGCCAAGGCGTTCGTGGAGGCGCGGCTGGCCGAGGGCGTCGACTACCTCAAGATCGCCATCGACGACGGCGGTTCGTCCGGGATGCGGCTGCCCGCCCTCGGCCCCGAGCTCGCCGCCGTCCTGGTCGAGGCCGGGCACGCCGCCGGCCTGCGCGTCATCGCGCACACGGTCACCGCCAGGGAGGCGCTCATCGCCATGGACGCGGGCGCCGACGGGCTGGCGCACCTGTACTCCGACGTGAACGAGGAGCGGGCCGAGGAGATGGCGGCCAGGATCGCCGCGTACGACGCGTTCGTGATCAGCACGATCACCTACATCGAGGCCGTCACCGGCGACCCGAACGGCCAGGAGCTGCTGCGGGACCCGCGGATCGCCGCGCGCATGTCGGACCGCTCGAAGGCCACGTTCGGCCGGGAATGGGCGGACATCCCCATGCACTCCCAGGGCGTCATGAACGCCTCGCACGCGGCCGCGGCTCTGCGACGCGCGGGCGTGCCGGTGCTGGCGGGCACGGACTGCACCCCGTTCGGGCCGGTGCACGGGGCGGGCCTGCACCACGAGCTGCTCCTGCTGACGGAGGCGGGCTGGACGGCGGAGCAGGCGCTCGCGGCGGCCACCGGCACCACGGCCCGCCTCTTCGGCCTGACGGACCGGGGCCGCATCGCCCCTGGCCTGCGAGCCGACCTGCTGCTCGTGAACGGCGACCCGACCACGGACATCACGGCGACCCGGGCCGTCGAGGAGGTGTGGCGAGGCGGCGTACGACGTAGGTGGGCCGGCTGACCGAGGTGTCACAGATCCGGCTGCCGCCCTGTCCTACGGACGGACCGGACGCTGCGCAGCGACAGGAGCGAGACCTTGCCACCAACCGGCACCACCATCCGCATTCGGGTCCGGATGAGCGCCCGCCCCATCGACGAGCCGCACCGAGCTTCGAGCCAGCTCGAGCTGCTGTTCGACCTCACCTTCGTGGTCGCGGTCGCCGCCGTCACCGCCCGGCTCGCGCACGACCTCGCCGACGGTCACGGTCTCGCCGCGCTGGTCCCGTTCCTGCAGGTGTTCTTCGCGATCTGGTGGGCGTGGATGAACTTCACCTGGTTCGCCTCCTCCTACGACACCGACGATGTCGCCTACCGGCTGCTGACGATGGTGCAGATGGCCGGCGTGCTGACCCTCGCTGCCGGCGTGCCGGCCGCGTTCGGTCACTCGGACTACGGGATCATCACCCTCGGCTACGTCATCATGAGGATCGGGCTCGTCGCCCAATGGCTGCGAGCCGGTCTCGAAGACCCGGCCGGCCGGCGCACCGCACTGCGCTACGCCGCCGGCATCGGTCTCGTGACGGCGGGCTGGGTGCTGCGCTACCTGCTCGCGGAGCTGGGTCTGCTGCCCTCCCTCGTCGGACTGCTGGTCCTCCTCTGCCTGGACGTACTGGAACTCGCGGTGCCGCGGTGGGCGGAACGGGCCAGGCCCACCACCTGGCACCCGCACCACATCGCCGAGCGCTACGGCCTGTTCACGATCATTCTGCTCGGCGAGAGCGTGCTGGCCGCGAGCAGGGGAGTGGAGGGAGCGCTCGAAGCAGGCGAGATCAGGGCAACCTTCGTCGTCATCGCCGGTTGCGGGCTCGTCCTGCTGTTCGCTCTCTGGTGGCTGTACTTCCTCGTCGAGGCGGGGGAGGGGCTCAGCGGTCGCCGGCACCGCTCGTACCTGTGGGGGTACGGCCACTACGGCATCTTCGCGGCGCTGGCGGCCCTCGGCGCCGGGCTGGAGGTGGCGGTGGAGCAGAGCGGGCACGCGGTCGCGGCGTCGCCGCAGGCACTCGGCTACGCGGTCGCCATCCCGGTCGGCGTGTATCTCGCTCTGCTGTGGGCGGCGCACGCGCTGGTCGCCGCCGAGCCCGTCATCCATCCCGCCGCGGTGCTGGGCTGTGTCGCCGCCGCCGCCTCGCTGCTGCCGCTCGCGGCGCCCTGGATCGGCGTGGCCGCCGTGGTCGCGGCGATCACGGTCACCTGCGTGCTGCTGGTCGCCGTCACGATCACGACCGCGGCCGCCGGGACGCGGCCTCAGAGCTCGCGGCTGTCCGCCTCCGGCGAGTCGTGACCTTCCGCGGTGACGGGCGCCGCGGTGAGCTCGGCGGGGTTCGCGAACGCCCTCACGTACGTCGCCACCCGCCCCGCGCCCGCCATGGGGAAGAGGGAGGCCCGCCGCCCGCTCGGCGCGACTGATGCCCTCCAGCGGCACAGGGCCCGCCCTTCGAGAACCGGCGACGGTGGATCGTCGTCTTCGAGACCTCGTCCGCCTCACTCTATTGCGCTACCCTTGGTATCGATACTTGAGGTAGCGAAACTAGTGAGCTGAGGAGGACGCATGAGCGAGGTCACCGCAACGGAGCGGCCGCCGCTGGGCATCCGGTTGATGCACGCCCTGGGAAAGGAGCCTGACTGGTTGGCGATGACGGCCGAGGAGCTGGCCGTCATACGCGAAACGGTGAACCGCAAGCGGTCGTCCCGGTTGGCGCGGCTGATCACCGGGTTTCCGGACCGCGGCGCCACGATCCGGTGGCAGGAGGTGGCGCTGCCCGATCGCCGACTCCAGGTCCGGGTGTACCGGCCCTTGGTCGGGCAGGCCGGCTTGCCTCTGGTGCTCCACGTGCACGGAGGCGGGTTCGTGGGCACGGCGGTGCAGAGCGACTGGGCCAACAGCCACCTCGCCGCGCGGCTGCCCGCGGTCGTCGTCTCGGTCGAGCACCGCCTTCTCGACCAGGAGACCCCGTTGTCGGCGGCCGTGGACGACGGCTGGGACGTGCTCCGGCACGTGGTGCGGCACGCCGTGGAGTGGGGAGTCGACCCGGCACGGGTCGCCGTCTTCGGCGAGAGCACCGGCTCGCTGGTCACGGCCCTGGCCGCGATCCGGGCCAGGGAGTCCGGCCTGCCCCTGCGGGCGCAGGTGCTGGTCAACGCCGCTGTCGACCTGACCTCGACGGGGTTCGACCACGCCTCGATGAACCGGCATGCCGACAGCCCCACCCTCACGCTGACGCAGATGCGGCTGTTCCAGCGGCTCGCCGTTCCGCCGGGAACGGATCCCCGTACGGTGTCGCCGCTGCACGCCGACGACCTGGGCGGGCTGGCCCCGGCACTGGTCGTGGTGCCGACCATCGACCCGGTGGCCGACCATGGCCGCTGTTACGCCGAACGACTGCGGGCGGCCGGGACGCCCGCGCGGCTCACCGAATATCCCGGGGCGACGCACGCGTTCCTCAGCATGCCGGGCGTGGTGCCGCAGGCGAAGGCCGCGCGGGCGGAGATCGTCGAATATCTCCAGGAAGCCCTCGCCGGGTGAAGGCCCGGCGTGCGGGGCGCCGGGCCTGGGATCGCCGTACGGAGGTGGGTCAGGAGGGGAAGCGGATCAGTAGATGCGGTACTTGCGGCCGCAGTTGTCGAACTTGCCGGCCCAGCAGGTGAACGTGTAGACCTTCTTGATCCCCCTGCCGCTCCAGTTCCCGACCACCTTGCCGTCGAACGAGTGGTTGAACTTGTGCCAGCCGCCGTTCTTGTAGTACTCGAACCACACCCAGCCCTTCTTCCCGCCGACCTTGTCCACCCCGTACCACTTGGTGTGGACCACGCCGCCGCTCTTCCACGTCTTGCCGAACGTGTAGGCCTTGCGGTCACTGGAGAAGAACTTCCCCCAGCTCGTCCCGGTCCAAGTGGTGGTGCTGGTGGCGGTGGCGGCCTGGGCGGCGGCCGGGCTCAGGGCCAGGCCGGTGACGGCCATCGAACCGGCCAGAGCCGCGATCGCGAGAGTCTTACGCATTGGGTTCCTCCCCGTTTGTCGTGCGCCGGTTGACCCGGCAGCAGGGACATTACGGAGATCCCGGGCGATCAACTGTGGACAAATCCGCACTACGAGAGTGATCGGCAGCACATTGTTCAGGCGATCACTTGATGGCGGCGGGAGGCACGTCCAGCGGGAGCGGGACGAACGGCGGCCGGGAGGTCTTGGCCTGCGCGGTCGTGTTCCCGCACAGGGCCAGGAGCACGTGCCCGCCGATCGCGTAGTCGATCGGGCTCAGCACGATCTGGCCGTTCTCGTCGACCTGCTGGTACTTCGCGCGGTTCACCCCGTACGACAGCTGGCGGTTGCCGTCCGGGCTGGAGTACGACTCCGTGCTCATCCCGAACACGCCCCCGCTGTGCCCCCAGAAGCGGCCGCACGGCGCGTCGACCGAGTAGATGCCGAGGCCGTAGTCGATCGGGGTTCCGCCGGCCAGCACCGGCACCGTCTTCTGCATCTCGGCGACCTGCGCGGCGCCGACCAGCTCGCCGCGCAGCAGCGCGCGGTAGAAACGGTTGAGGTCGTCCATCGTGGACACGAGCGCGCCTGCCGTCCCGCCCCACGACATGTTGTAGACGCTGTAGTCGCGCGGCGGGTCGATCAGGCCGTACATCGACTCGTACGCCTTGGAGTGCGGCCCCGGGATGACCGGGGTGCGCGGGAACGACGTGTGCCGCAGGCCCGCCTTGCGGATGACGTTGCGGGTGACGTACCGCTCGGCGTCCGTGCCCGTCACCTTCTCCAGGAGCAGGCCGGCCAGGATGTAGTTGGTGTTCGAGTACGACCCGGGGGTCGCCCCGGGCTCGCCGGTCGGGGTGGCGGCCAGGCCCAGCCCGACCAGTTCCTTCGGGGTGAACGTGCGGAAGCGGTTGTCGTCCAGGCTCTTGGCCGAGCCCTCCAGCAGCGACGGGAACGCCGGGGCGACGTAGTCGCCGATGTGGCTGGTGTGGTTGAGCAGCATCCGTACGGTGATCCGCTGACCGCGGTCGCCGGGGACGAGGTCGGGGAGGTAGCGGCCGATCGGGGCGTCCAGGTCGACGGCGCCGCGCGCCACCTGCTGGAGGATGGCCACCGAGACGAACGTCTTGGTGATGCTGCCCACCCGGTGCACCATGTCGGGCCGTACGGGGCGGCGCGTGTCGACATCGGCCACGCCGGACGCGCCCTGCCAGGTCTGACCCTGGTCGCGAACCTGCGAGTAGATGCCGTACATGCCCGCCTCGTGGACGGCGTCCAGGGACTTCCGGAGCGCCTGCCGGTCCAGCCCGCCGTCCTGGCTCGTCCCGGTGGAGCTCGCCGTCTGCGCGGCGGCCGGTGCGGTGAGGGTCGCCGCGGCGAGCACGGCCCCCATCCCGGTCGCGAGGGCCAGCCGTCTGGCACGGCCCACGGTCGATAGCAGTGTCCTGAATCGGAGGGATGTCATGGTCGTCAGCATGATCGAGCGGGGCTCGCGAGGTTAGTCCGCTGTGTCACCAGGTCCCCATGACACGGGTCATCCCGAACGCATGACACGCTCGGCCTCACGGACGATGTGCCTGGCGGGTGAGCGGGCCCGCCGATCCGGTACGGGTACTCTTCTGAACCGGTCTGTTCACCGTCGGAAAGGACACCGCGGATGCCCTATGCGGCGAGGCCCACGGTCACGCTGCACGACGTGGCCGCGGCGGCGGCCCTGCGGTACACGGTGGACGCCTCGGCCAGGGCGCTGCGCCGGGCGAGCGACTCCATCGCGCTCGTCGCCGACGACCTCACGACGCCGTCCATGGCCGTGGTCGTGGCCGCGATGGAACGCGAAGCCCGCCCGGCCGGCGCGCGCAGGGCAAGTCGCCCGGCGCGTACTTCAAGTCCTCAAGAAGATCCGCGCGGCCATCACCCCCAAGCTCACCGAAACGGATAAAGCCGCTGCTGAGTACCTGGACGCTGCCAAAGTCGGGCAAGCCCCTAGAGTGACCCCGAACGGCGCCGGCGATCTCGAAGCCATCATCAAACGGCACCCGGAAGAGGTGCTGTTCGACCGGGAGACGCCGGAGCAAGCGGCCAAGTCGTTCATCACGGAACCGCAGGCCGAGATCGACGGCGCCTGACCTACCCCCATATAGGAGCGACATCTTGAGTCAACGGAACTACCGGGCCGCGATCGTCGGGACCGGCGCGATCGCCCACGCGCACGCGCAGGCCCTGCTCGGTTCGGGGCGGGCCGAGCTCGTGGCGGTGGCGGACGTGGACGCCGGGCGGGCGGGGGAGTTCGCCGGGAAGTACGGCGGGCCGAGCACCCACGCGAGCCTGGACGACCTGCTGCGGGAGGAGCAGGTGGACCTCGTCCACCTGTGCACGCCGCCCCAGCTGCACGCCCCGCTGGCCATCGTGTGCCTGGAGGCCGGGGTCACGGCGCTGGTGGAGAAGCCGCCGACGCTCTCGCTCGCGGAGTTCGACGCGGTGATCGAGGCGGAGCGGCGCTCGTCGGCGCACGTCGCGACCGTCCTGCAGCACCGCTTCGGGGCGGGCGCGCTGCGGCTGCGCCGCCTGCAGGAGGCCGGCGAGCTGGGCCGACCGCTGCTGGCCACCTGCAACACCCAGTGGTACCGCGACGAGGCGTACTACGCGGTGCCCTGGCGCGGCACGTGGGAGTCGGAGGGCGGCGGCCCGACGATGGGGCACGGCATCCACCAGTTCGACCTGCTGTTCTCGGTGCTCGGCCCGTGGCGCGAGGTCACGGCCATGGCCGCCCGCCAGGCGCGCCCGGTGGACACCGAGGACGTGTCGCTGGCGCTGGTGACGTTCGAGAACGGCGCCGTGGCCACCATCGTCAACTCCGTCGTGTCCCCGAGACAGACCTCGCAGCTCCGCTTCGACTACGAGCGCGCCACCGTCGAGGTGGAGCACCTGTACGGCTACACCGACGACGACTGGACCGTGACCCCGGCGCCCGGCCAGGAGGGCGTGTCGGAGCTGTGGGCGCAAGGCCGCACGACCGCGCCGAGCGGCCACGACGGCTGGCTCGCCGCCGTCTTCGACGCGCTCGACAGGGGCGAGGCGCCTCCGGTCACCGCCGAGGACACCCGCCGGACGATGGAGTTCATCGCCGCGCTGTACGCCTCCGCCTTCACCGGCGAACGCGTACAGGCCGGACAGATCACTGCTGACAGCCCGTTCGCCCGGCGCATGGACGGCACGGGCGCCCCCTGGGAAAAGGTGAGGAACTCGTGACCCTGCAGCCACCCACGCGCTCGGCCGGTCGGTGACCGTCGCGGGCCGGTGGCGTCGAGCTGCGCACGTCCCGCGACCGCCACGAGGGCTTCCGCGCGGGGCCGGGCCCCGGCGTGCCCGAGCCGCTCGGCGCTGGACGTCGTGCCCGCCCTCACCTCCGTGGCGGTGCCGCTGCGGGAGGCGGGCCTGAGCGCGATGTGGCTCGCGCTGTCGGACGACGAGGGTGGGGACGACGTGCGGCTCCCGGCCCGCGTCGTCCTGCGCGAGAGTACGCCCGGGACCACTTTCCTACGAGGAAAGTAGATGGTACTTTCCTTTTAGGAAAGTCGTCGACCACGGGGGTGGCACATGAATCCGCAGGATGCCCAGGCTTCGCTTGACCAGATCCGCGCCTTCCAGGACAGGACCCGGGAGGAGATGGTCCGCAAGATCTTCCCCTGGCCTTTTGTGATCATCTCGGCGCTCGGGCTCTTCGCCGTGTTCGCGTCGATCGATCTCGGGCAGCCTTGGGACTCCGTCGCTCGGGGGCTCGGGCTCGCGGTGTTCATGGGCTCGGGGTTGCTGTACTCGTTCCGGATCTCCGTCCACCCGAAGCCCACGGCTCCGATGATCGGGGTCTTCATCGGAATGACGCCCATTCTCCTGGTGGCCTTCGTCATCGGCCGGATCGCCGGCTTCCTCTTGTTCGGTGTGCCGGCGGAGGGACTGCTGTCGCAGGCCACGGTCGGCGCCGCTCTGTCGGCCGCGGTCTACATCGCCATCATGCCCGTGGTCCGCAGGATCATCACGTCGATTGCGCTGCAGGCTCATGGACCCGCAGTTCGATGAGTTCCTGCACGTGCCCGCGCGGCTGTCGGTGGTCGCGGTGCTGGCGCCGGCCGACTGGGTCGACTTCGGGTTCGTCAGGGACACGATCGGCACCAGCGACTCGGCGCTGTCCAAGCAGGTCTCCGCACTGGCCGGCGCCGGATACGTGGAGGTGCAGAAGGGGCAGGACAAGCGGGCGCGGCGCACGTACGTGCGGCTGACCCCGGCGGGGCGGCAGGCGTTCCAGCGGCACGCGGCGGCGCTGGAGCGGATCGTCGCGCTCTCCCGGATGCCCGCGCCGGACGGGGCGCCCCCGCCCGGGTGACCGCGCGAAAAGGGAGTGCGGTACGGCCGCTCCCCGGGGCACGATCATGCTCATGGGCTACGAGGAGCTGATCCGCGACGCGCTGGCCACGCCGTTCGAGGGGTGGGACTGGGCGGTCTTCCGCGGCCGGATGACCACGACCGGCGACCTGCCGTGGGACTACGAGCGGCTGGTGCGCGACCGGCTCCCGCACACGGCGTCCCTGCTCGACCTCGGCACCGGAGGGGGTGAGCTGCTGGCGTCCCTGGCGCCGCTCCCGCCGCGCACCGCCGCCACCGAGGGCCACCCGCCGAACCTCCCGGTCGCCCGCGACCGCCTGGAGCCGCTGGGCGTCGAGGTGGCCGAGTCGACCGGGCACTTCCCCGACGGCTCGTTCGAGCTGATCGTCGCCCGGCACGAGTCGTACGACCCGCACGAGGTCCGCCGCCTCCTGGCCGGGGGCGGCACGTTCGTCACCCAGCAGGTGGCCGGGCGCGACCTGGAAGAGCTCAACGCGGCGCTGGGCGGCCCGCCGCACGCGGACCGCGCCTGGGACCTCGCAACCGCGGCCGCCGCGCTCGACGCCGCCGGGCTCGAGGTCACCTGGAGCGCGCAAGCCGGACACCCCGTCGTGTTCCAGGACGTCGGGGCGCTCGTGCTCTACCTGCGGGTCGTCTCCTGGCAGGTCCCGGGCTTCGACGCCGGCGCGTACGAGGACCGCCTGCGCGCCCTGCACGACGACATGCCGCTCAAAGCGACCGCCCGCCGTTTCGCCCTGACGGCCCGGCACCGTTAACGGTCGAGCTGGGGCGGCGGCGACGAGGGGGCGAAGGGCACCGCGAGCCGGAGCCCCACGCTGGGCGCGAAGCCCAGCAGCGAGCTCTGCGCCATCGGCGGCAGGTTCTTGAACCACGCGGGCGACGGCACGCCCCACTGGCCCCGCGCCGGGTTGAACAGCCGCCCGACCGCCCCGTTGAACCCGCCCGCGATGCCGCTGAACAGCGCCACGTCCCCGAACGTGGCCCCCCACGACTTGCCCTCCACCCTGGCGTTCCAGAAGGCCGGCACACCGCCGGCGAGGGCGCCCATGGCCACGTTGTTGACCAGCGGGCGGCTGGCGGCGAGTCCGGTGAAGTACTTCGTCTGGCCGAGGGGCCCGGTGAGGCCCGCGACCGTGGAGGCGTTGGCGGTCTGGGCGAGGGAGAGGATGGAGATGTCGAGGGGGTTCTGGCCGAAGACGCCCCTGGCCACGCCGCCCGCCAGCAGGTTGCCGCCGAACGACCAGCCGTAGATCTGGCCGTACTTCCCCAGGGCGGCCAGGGCCGTCTGGCGGAAGCCGCCGCCGGCGTACATGCTGAGGCCGCGCACCAGGCCCGACCTGCCCATCATCGTCACGAACCCGCGCATGGCCGCCGCCGCGGCGGCGCGCACCGCGGCGAAGCGGCTCAGGATGCCGGTGGCCGTCGCCGCCCCCCGGGCGGCGGTCGCGGCGCTGGACGCCCACACCGCCAACGAGCTCACGCCCGCCGCCGCCAGCGACGCGACGACGCCCGCGGACACCGACGCGATCAGCGAGGTGATCAGCTGGTTGAGCGCCTCCCTGGTCTTCCTGGACGCCTCCACCGCCTGGTCGAGCACGTCGGCGGCGTCGCCGAGCCGCGCGGCGGCCGTGGCCCGGAACTCGGGGGCCAGGTAGTCGCGCCACTTCTGCCGGAACACGTCCGCGTCGCCGCCGATCCACCCCTGGAGCGAGCCGGGGATGGGGGAGAGCGCCGGCTCCAGACCCTCGACGCCGCCCTTGAGCCGGCGGCAGGCCGCGGCCATGGCCAGCAGGCGCTGCTCCTGCTCGTCGTCGCCGATCGAGGCGACGGCGTTCTTGAGCGTGTTGACGAGATCGACGACGGGGGCGAAGGGGCCGGACATCAGCCGCCCCCCAGCCGCTCCGCGCTCTCCCGCAGCCCGGTGGCGGTGTCGTCGAGCTTGGCCACCAGGTCCTTGGCGAAGCCGAGCAGCTCCTGGTGGAACTCCCGGTACGACTCCTCCAGCTCCTTGCCGCCGCGCTCCAGAAGGCCGAAGCAGCCGTCGGCCGGCGCGGCGTTCCGCTCGAAGTCGGGCAGCAACGGCTTCAGCGCGTCCCGGGCGTCCTCGCACCGCTTTCCCGCGGCCAGGAGCGCGCCCGGATCGATCCGGATCCCACCGCTCATGAAATGGCACCTTTCCCACGGATTAGCCGCTGAGAAATCTGCCATTAATCCATTAGTAAGAGCAATGAAACTCGGCACGCTTCAACTTTTTCCGAAATGGCGGGCCTCCCCCGTACTCTCCCGTCGCAGAGACCCGGGAGGTACGGTGAACGACTTCGACCCCGAAGAGCTGGAACGGATCACCGCGCGGGCGGAGGACATGCTGGCCCGCGTCGAGGAGCTCAGGAGCGAGATCGACGTGGTCGTCGGCCGCGGCGAGGCGGCGGACGGGCAGGTACGCGTGACCGCCGGCGCCTCGGGCCGGCTCATGGACGTCGTCCTCGCGCCCAGGGCCATGCGCCTGGACAGCCAGAAGCTGGCCGAGGCCGTGCTGCGGGCCGCGCAGGAGGCCCAGGACGACGTCGCCGCCAAGGTCGACGCCGTCATGACGGACGCGCTGGGCGGCGCGCTGCCCGGCGGGGAGCTGCTCGACGAGCAGTTCGGCAGCGTGCTGGAGGCGTTCGAGTCGTCCATGGACGAGCAGTTGCGGGCCATCGACGACCGGACGCGCGACGGCCGGTGATCGGACACTTCCAGGTTATTTGAAGGAACCTCGCGACCCGCGGACGCCCACCTAGGGTGTCCGCGGGCACGTACACGTACGGGATGTGAGTCGGTGGCCATTCGGTGGCGGAACGCGGTGGGGCGGCGGGCGGCGGGAATCGTCGCGGGCGCGCTCGTCGCCGTGCTGGTCGGCGTCGGCCTGTTCCTGGGCCAGGGCGTCTCCAGCGCCCGCCCCAAGCTCTCCGACGTCGGGGCGTGGCTCGGCAGCGCGCTCAACGGTGAGGTGGTGCACGCCAACGGCCTGTCCGGGCAGCTAGACGGCCGCGTGGACCTGGCCTCCGCCGAGGGCGAGCCGCTCAAGGTGGTGCAGGACGGCAACAACGTGCTCGTCATGGACTCCACGGGCAAGGTCGGCCGCATCGACCCCACCCAGCTTGAGGTCGCCCAGACCAACACGCTCGGCGCGGGCGGCATGCAGATCGTGATGGGCGGCGGGAAGGCGTACGGGATCGACCCCCGGGCCGGCACCGTGCAGCAGCTCGACCCGCTGACGGTGAGCACGATCGGCTCCCCGCTCACCCTCAAGGCGCCGCTCGGCCAGGCCGGCCTCGGCAAGGACGGCACATTGTGGGTGCCGGTGCCCGAGGACGGCACGCTGGTCCAGGTGAAGGACGGCCGGCAGGTCAAGGCCGTGACGGTCGGCGAGCCCGGCGACCCGCTCACCCTGACGCTCGCCAACGGCGCCCCGCTGGTCACGAACTCCGCCGCCGCCTCCGCCATGCTGATCGGCCCGGCGGGCACCCGGCTCCAGGTGTCCCTGCCCAGCACGGTGACGGGCGCGGGCGGCGGCGGCCTGCTGGTCCCGGCGGTGGCCGAGAGTCAGATCGTGCCGATCCTGGAGCCCAGGAAGGGCGCGCTCGTCCTGGTCGACACCGCCGGCGGCGGGCTGACCACGGTCTCGGTGAAGGGCGGCAAGCTGGGGGCGCCGCAGGCGCTCGGGCGGCGCGTCTACATCGCCGACGAGAGCACGGGCCGGCTCATCGTGTACGACACGGTGGCCAAGGCGTTCGAGCCCCAGAAGGTCGTCACGGGCAAGGCGGGGCCGCTGGAGGTGTTCGTCAAGGACGGGCTGCTCTGGGTGAACGACCAGTTCAGCGAGACCGCCCTGGTCATCGAGCAGGACGGCAGGGGGCACCGGGTCGGCAAGTACGACGAGGCGCTCGGCCAGAAGGACACGCCGACGCCGCTGCCGGTCCCGACCGACCTCCCCACGGTGGTGCAGCCGACCCTGGCGCCCACCCGCTCGACCAGGCAGCCCACCGGGAAGCCGACGTCCGTGCCGACGAGGACGAAGACGGCCGTGCCGACCGTGACCGTGACGAAGACCCCCACCCCGTCCGCCACTCCTTCGGACACCCCGACCCCGACCCCGACCCCGACGCCCACTCCCACGCCGACCCAGACGCCCGATCCGCCGGGATCGGTGACGGCCAGGTCCGGGCCCGGCTGGATGGAGGTCACCTTCACACCCTCCCGCCAGGGCACGGTCAAGGGCTACTCGCTCAAGGGCGCGTCCGGCGCCGCCGACGTCACGCCGTCCCGCGTGCAGCCCGACGGGCCGTACCAGTTCCGGGTGAGCGGCGGCCGGTGCGACCAGGAGTACACGTTCCGGGTGGTCGCTGAGTGGTCCGGCGGCGAGGTGGAGTCCCAGTCGTCCGTGCCCGTGCGCCCGTGCGTCGCACCGGGCCGGCCGTCCGGCTTCACCGCCAAGGGCAAGAACCACGGCGCCGACCTGACCTGGTCGGCCCCGGAGAACGCGCGGGACGGCGGCGTCACGTACACGCTGGACGGGCCCGGCAACCACCCCGGCTCGCCCGACGGCACCGCCGCCGAGGTCACCGGGCTCAAGAACGGCCAGTCCTACACCTGGACGCTGCGGGCCAAGAACGCGGCGGGCGAGAGCGAGGAGCGCGCGGAGGCCACGGCCGACCTGCGCCTGCCGTCCGCCCAGTTCAGGAACGCCAACAACAACGACAGGGACACCATCATCCGCTCCGGGCCCAGCGCGGGCGCCGAGGCGGGGCGCATCCCCAAGGGCGTGTACATCACGATGACCGTGCTCTGCCAGCAGAAGGGCGCCCCCTACACCGACACGGACACGGGCATGAGCAGCGACGTCTGGAACAAGGTGGAGTCCGGCCGCGGCAACGGCTGGCTCAACGACGTGCTGATGGACACCCCGAAGGGGGGCTTCCCCGCGGCCCCGCTCTGGGAGTGCGAGTGATCACCAGGGCGGGGTGGGGCCTGGCGGCCGCCTCGGTGCTGGTCTACGCCGTGGGGGCGCCGCTCGGGTACGCCCAGGCGGCGGTCCTCGCGGTGGCGGGGCTGGCCGCCGTGGGCGCGAGCGCGCTGTGGACGCTGCGCGGCGCCGGGCTGGACGTGCGGCGGGAGCTGACGCCGGTGAAGGTGGCCAGGGGCGAGCCCGCGGTGGCCCTCCTGCACGTGCGCAACACCGGCCGCCGCCGCCACGCCGGGCTGGTGGCCCGCGACACCTGCCGGGGCACGTCCGTCACGGTGGAGGTGCCGGCGCTGGCCCGCGACACCGCGCGGACGGTGTCGTACCGGCTGCCCACCCGGCGGCGCGGGGAGACGCCCGTCGGGCCGTTGCTGCTCGACCGCACCGACCCGTTCGGGCTGGCGCGGCGCTCGATCGCGTACGGGCGCACCGACCTGCTCCTGGTCCGGCCGCGTACGGTGCCGCTCGCGCCCCCGCACGCCGGCCGCCGCAGGCACCTCGACGGGCTCGACTCGCGCTCCGCGCCGAACGGGGCGATCAGCTTCAACGGGCTGCGCGACTACGTGATCGGCGACGACCTGCGGCACGTCCACTGGCGCTCCACGGCCCGCACCGGCGTCCTCATGGTCAAGGAGCTGACCGACGTCAACCTGCCGAGCACCGTTACGGTCCTGGACACCCGGTACTCGTCGTACGAAGGGGACGACGAGTTCGAGCTGGCCGTGGACGTGGCGGCGTCGGTGGCCTGCGCGGTGACGCGCGACCGCTTCCCCGTGCGGCTGCTCACGGGGGCGGGGGAACTGCTGCACGCCAAGGGCGGGCCGGGGGAGACCGAGGAGGTCCTGGACCGGCTCGCCGTGGTGGAGCGCTCCGAACAGGCGGACGCGCCGCTCCACGCCCTGCGCCGGGCGGGCTCGGGCGGGGCGCTGGTGCTGGTCAGCGGCTCGTTCGCGGGGCTCGCGGACGTGGCGGCCGTGCGGCGGCGCTTCGACGAGGTGCTGTTCGTGCGGGTGGGCGAGCCGGTGGAGGGCGGGCGGCCGGCGGCGGCCGGGGTGACGGTCATCGAGATCAGCGACCTGGCGGACCTGGCGGCGGCATGGCCCCGCTAGCCGGGCCGCCGCCCCACGACGTCGCGGTGCCACAGGGGCGCACCCCGACCCCACCGGGCGTCGCGCCCGCGCGCCCACCGGGCCCCGCGCCCGTATCGGGCCCCGCGCCCGTGTCAGGCCCCGCATCCGCGTCGGGTGGCGGGCCGGTGCCGGCAGGCGAGCCGGTGGATGGCGGGTCGCCGGGGGTGGGCGCGGTGAGTGCCGGAGCGTACGCGGCCGGGGCGCCGGTGCGGGGGCTGGTGTCCGTGGGGGTCGTGGCGCTGCTGGCCGCGACGGCCGGGCTCGCCTTCGACGGGGTGTTCCCGTTCGCCGCCCTGCTCCCCGTGGTCGGCCTGGCGGCCGGGGCGCCGTGCGTGCTGTCGGTGCTGCTGTACGGCCGGTTGCCGCTCCGGGGAACGGTCCCGGTCAGCGTGCTGGGCTGGCTGGTGGCGGTGTCGGCGACGCTGTTCAGGTCGGAGGCCTGGCTCGGGTTCCTGCCCGGCCCGGCCGCCGTGCGCGCGGCGCTGCTCGGCGTGCGCGACGCGGGCGGCCGGCTCCTGACCACGATCCTCCCGGCGGCGCCCGACAGCACGGCCGTCGTGCTGGTCAGCTTCCTGGTCTGGGCCGCCGCCCTGGCCGGGGCGGAGATCGCGCTGCGGTCCAGGTCCGTCATGCTGCCCGCCCTGGCCGCGCTCCCCGTGCTCGCCGTCGCGGTCGTGCTGGGGGTCGCCGGGGCCGGGTCCGTGGTGCCGTACGCGGCGGTGTTCGCCGGGCTGACCCTGCTGCTCGGCCTGGTCAGGGCGGCCAGGTCGGCGGGGACGCTCGCGGCGGGCGTGCCGCTGCTGGCCTGCCTCGTGCTGGCGGCCGTCGTCACCGCGCCCGCCCTGCCCATGGCCGAGCGCCCGTACGACGTGCGCCGGCTCGTCGAGCAGCCCCCGCCGCGGCCGATCAACGGCGTGAGCGCGCTCGACCAGGTGTCGGCGTGGCTGCAGAACCCGCAGCGCGAGCTGTTCACGGTCGCCACCGCCTCGGAGGCGAACCTGCGCCTGGCCGTCCTGGACACCTTCGACGGGGTCACGTGGACGTCGGGCGCGGGGTTCGTCCCCACGGGCGGGCGGGTGCCGGGGCAGGAGGGCGGCGGGGACCCGGTCACGCAGCGGTTCACCCTGCAGAAGCTCCCGGGCCCGTGGCTGCCCGCCGCCGACCGGCCGCTGCTGGTCAAGGGCGCGGGCATCGTGGTCGATCCCGCGACGGGCATGCTGGCCGGCACGCAGGCGCGCGAGGGCATGACGTACGAGGTGACCTCGGGGATCCGCCACTACACGGCGGAGGATCTGCGCGCGGCCGTCCCCGCCGCCGACCCGGCCGCGCTGCGGCTGCCGGACGGGCCGGACGGCCGCACCCCGCCGCAGCGGGCCCGCCTCCTCGCCATCGCCCGCCGCGCCACGGCCGGGGCGCAGAGCCCGACGCAGCGGGCCGCGCGGCTGGCGGCCTACCTGCGCAAGCACGCGGTGAACGACGTCAACTCGCCGCCCGGGCACGGCTACCGCAGCGTCGAGTTCTTCCTGACGGAGTCGCGCAGGGGGACGACGGAGCAGTTCGCCGCCTCGTTCGCGCTGCTGGCCCGCGCGATCGGGCTGCCGAGCCGGATCGTCGTGGGCTTCCGCCCGGGAACCGGCTCCGGCTCGGGGTCGGGCTCGGGCTCCGGCTCTGGCTCGGGAACCGGCTCTGGCTCGGGTTCCGGCTCCGGTGGGGTGCGGCAGGTGCGGGGTGGGGACGTGCTGGCCTGGGCCGAGGTCGAGTTCGAGGGGATCGGGTGGGTGCCGTTCTACCCGACGCCGTCGCGTACGAGGTCGGGAGGGGGCGGTGACGTGGCCGAGGGCGCGCCGAAGCAGGCGCGGGAGATCGAGCAGGCGATCAACAGCGACTCCTCCGAGCCCAAGCCGACCCCGACGGCCGCCAACCGCGCCACCCCGACCCCGGCGCCGCGTCCCGGCGGCTCCTCCGGCCCGCTCGTCTGGGCGGCCGTGCCCGCCGCCGCCCTCCTGGTGTACCTCCTGGCCGTGCTCGTCGTGCCGCCGCTGAGGCGGATGCGCCGCCGCCGGGCCGCCGTGCCCGCCGCGCGGGTGGTGGGGGCGTGGCGGCAGACGGTGGCCAGGCTGCGCGTGGCCGGGATCCCGGTGCCCTCGGACGCGCTGACCGCCGGCGAGGTGGCGTCTCTGGCCGAGTCCGTCCTGGGTCCTGCCGCGCGTGAACCGCTCACGACGCTCGCCGGCGTGGCCAACCTGGCGACGTTCGGGGGAGCGCCCGTGGACGAGGCCGACGCCGACCTGGCCTGGCGCCACTTCGGTGGCGTGGACGCGCTGGTGCGGCAGAAGGTCGGCCTCGCGAGCAGGCTCGCGCACCGCCTGTCGCCGAGATCCCTGGTGGGGTAGCCGCCGCTCAGGAGGGTGGCGGGGTGGCCAGGGGGAGCACGATCGGGGGCTGGACCTGGTCGTCCTGGCTGCCCGGGCTCGTCTCCGCGGCGCCGCGGATGCACAGGGCCGACGACCACGCCACGGACGAGGGCTGGCCGAGAGCGACCACGGTGCCGACCTTGAAGCAGTAGCCCGTGACCGGGTCGAGGCCGCCCAGGGTGTAGGTGTTGCTGCCGCCGGCCGACGACACCAGCCGGTTGCCGGGGGCCTGCTGGATCACCACGGGGTAGCCGCTCTTGCGTACCGCCTTCCAGGCGAGGGTCACGGCGGTGCCGTTGTCGGACACCACCTTGAGGCTCTTGGGACGGTACGCGGCCACCGCGGCGGGATCGACGGTCTGGCGGCGCGCGGGCGGCTTGCTCGTCTGTGGTTGCGACTCTCCCGGCGGCGTCGGTTGGCCGGTGGGCCGGTCCGTGGGCCGGTCCGTCGCCTGGTCCGTCGGCTGATCTGTCGGCTGGTGGTCGGCCTCGGGCGGTGTGCCGGGGGTCGTGGGGTCGAGGGCGGCGGACGTCGCGCCGGCGGGTTGCCGGGCGTCGGGCCGGCCGTTCATCGCCAGGGCCACGCTGCCCACGCCCACCACCACGGCCAGCACCGAGGCCGTGGTGACCAGCAGCGGGACCCGGCTGCGGCGGCCCGGCTCGGCGGCGGGGGCGTGGGGCGCGGAGACCTCGGGGGGAGGCTGGGAGAAGGGCTGAGGGCCGGCGGGCGGCCTGACCTGGGAACGGTCGGGGTCCACCGTCCAGACCAGCTCACGGGGCCCCGACCGCTCCACCGCTCCCGAGTCCTCAGGGGAGGGCGAGGGGAGGCGCGCGGTGAGGGGCTGTCCCGCGTCCCCGAGGGGCAGGCGGGCCGTCGAGGGCTGCCCCGCGTCCCCGAGGGGGAGTCGGGTGGTCGGCGGCTGGGCCGGGTCCCCGAGGGGGAGTCGGGTGGTCGGCGGTTGGCCCGCGTCGCCGACGGTGAGGCGGGTGGTCGGTGGTTGGGCCGGGAGTGCGGTCGGTGGGTGGGCGGTCAGGAGCTGGGAGGCGACGGTGGCCAGGTCGGTGGCGGTCGGGCGGTCGGCCGGGGTCTTGGCCATCGCCTTCCGCAGGGTCTCGGCCAGGTCCGGCGGCACCCCCGGCGGGAGCGGCGGCGGCGCCTCCGTCAGCACCCCGAGCACGAACTTGGCCGTGCCCCCCGCCCCGTCCAGCGGGAACGCGGGCCGGCCCGCCAGCAGCTCGTACACCATCGACCCCAGCGCGTACACGTCGGAGCCGGGCACGGGCGGGTGGCCCTCCAGCTCCTCCGGCGCCGCGTGCACCGACGGGAGCGTGCCGTCGGGCAGCTCCACGATCGACATCAGCGCGGACATGGCGAACCCCGTGAGCGCCACCCCGCGACCGGCCACGATGACGTTCTCGGGCGTGACCCGGCCGTGCACGCCGCCCGCCGCGTGCGTGGCGGCGAGCGCGTCCGCCACCGCCCGCAGCAGCCCCAGCGCCTCGTCGAGCGGCATCGGCAGGCTCCGCCCCAGCCGCTCGGCGAGCGTGAGACCGCCGTGGAGCGGCGTCACCAGGTACGGCCGCCCGTCGCCGGTGGCCCCCACCTCCAGCACCGGGATCACGCCGTCGTGGGCCGCCAGCGCCTCGGGGAAGCCGAAGCCGCGGACGATCCGCTTCAGCGCCCGCCGGTCGGCCCGGTGGCACGCGAGCGTCTTGACCAGCACCTCGGCCCCCGTGGCCGCGGACCGGGCGAGGTGCGCGGTCCACGGGCCGTCCTGGCCGGCCCGCTCCAGCAGCCGGTAGCCGCGGACCCGCTCGGTCGTCACCGTCATGCGATCACGGACGGGCCGCCCATGTCATCGGTCTCGAACGCCTCGTCCTCCACCAGCGGGAACCTGGCCCTGTCACGGTCCCGCTCGCTCCCGTTCTGGCCGCCGCCCATCATGGGCGGGATCATGCCCATCCCCATGCCGGTGGCGCCCAGCCGGCCCGCGCCGCTCGCGGGCGATCCCGAGCCGCTGAGCTGCGTGGCCGGGACGGTGCCCGGCAAGGTGCCGGGGCCGTTGCCGGTGGGCTGGCCGGTGGTCGGGCCGGGCGGCAGGTTCGTCTGCGGCAGGCTCGGCTGGGGCGGCACCGCCGCCAGGTCCGTCCTGGGCGTCTCGGGCAGTTTGGGGGTGTTGAGCTCGGGATTCTTCAGGTCCGGGTTCTGGAGCGAGGGGTCCTTCAGGTCCGGGGTCTGCGGGGTCTGGAGAGAGGGGTCCTTCAGCGAGGGGTTCTGGAGGGAGGGGCTCTGGAGGGAGGGGTCCTGCAGCGACGGGTTCTGCAGCGACGGGTTCTGGAGAGACGGGTCCTGCAGCGAGGGGTCCTGGAGTGACGGGTTCTGGAGGGCGGGGGTGTCGAGACGGGGGGTCCCGTACGGGGAGCCCGGGCCGGTGCCCGCGTACGGGTCGCCGGTCAGGCTGCTCGGCAGCTTGGGCCCGAGCGGGAGGGACGGGTCGGTCAGCCCCGCCTGCGGGGCCGAGGACCGCTGCTCCACATAGCCCGCGATGGCCCCGTACACCTCCCCCATGAACCTGTTGAGCTGCCGCAGGTGATGGCGGGCGAGCGCGTGGCCGTTGGTGTCGCTGCCGAAGGCGTCGCCGATGTCGTCGTCGAGGCCGACGCTGCCCGTCCGCGGCACGTTGTTGTGGAACCAGGGGAGCACCTGGGCGCCGTACCACTCCAGGGGCACGCCGACCGAATCGGCGGCGATGCTGATGCGCGCGAGGTCGCGTTGCAGCTCGCCGACGGTCTCGAAGATCTTCTGCAGGGACTCGCCGCCCAGCGTCTCCGCGATGCGCCCGGCCTGGTTGTGCAGGAGCTCCACGGACTCGGCGCACATCTCGGCGATCTCCTTGTACCGCTTGCCCGCGTCGGCGACGCGCCCCGGGTTGGTGCCCTGGATCAGGGCGGCGACGCCGTCGCTGCTGTCGGAGTCGCCGTTGCCGGTCGGCGCGATGTCGTCGATCTGCGGCGCCCGGGTGTCCTTGAGCGCGTCCGTCCAGTAGTCGGTCATTCGTCCCCCGTCAGTTACGCGTGCGCAGGCCGCCCGCGATGGACTGGTCGGCGCTCTTGGCGGTCTTGACGGTGTCGTCCAGCGCCTGCACCACGGCCGCGTACACCGAGTAGACCCGGTTGATCGCGGCGTCCAGCGTGCTCTGCGCCTTGTCGGTGGTCGCCTTCATGTCGGCGGCGGCCTGCCAGCTGCCGAGGTCGCGCTCCGTCAGCCCGGCGAGGGTGAGGCGGACCTTGAGGCTCTGGCCGCCCACCTCGCCCTGCAGGCGCTTGAGGTCCTGACGGAGCTGCTCCACGGGCGACGACGGGAGCGGCCTGCCGGTGGCCGGGTCCTCGTACTCGCCGACCTTGATGAACATCTCCTTCTTCGCCGTCCCCGGGTCGACCGGGTTGCGGGCGAGCAGGGCCTCGCGGTCGGCGTCCGTCGGCGTCCGGGGCGCCTCGGGGGGATAGTCGCCGTTGCGGTGGAAGTGGATGTGGTCGGCGTACGACTCCTCGATGTTGTCCGGGTCGAAGTCGTACTCGGCGCCGCTGAAGCCGCCTTCGTAGGTCTGGGTGATCTGCGGCCGCTGGTATACCGACAGGCCGAGGCCCGGCCTGGGGTTGCCGTGCGCGTCGCCTCCCTCGGCCTCAGGTGTCGACATGCTTCCTCTCCGCGGTCGAAGGACATACCGGCACTTGCCTATCCCGCGCTCCGGCCGGCGGCGCGTCATTTCAAGATATTTCTAAGAGACCAGCCGCAAATCAGAAATGTCGGCAGACTGCCTTACCGTGCCTTTCTCCTGGTACGGCGCCGCGGCCATCGGCCTGGTGCTGACCCTCACCCCGACCCCCGCGCCGACCCCTGTGCCGACCTCTGTGCCGACCTCTGGGCCCACCCGCACGGTCACGTGCGACCCCGAGCCCGGCGTGGCGGAGGTCACCGGCAGGCCGTGGCCGCAGGAGAGGCTGAGGTTCGAGCGGGTGTGGCGCTTCACCAGGGGCGAAGGGGTCACCGTCGCCGTCGTGGACAGCGGCGTGGACGCCACGCACCCCCAGCTCGCCGGCGCCGTCACCACCCAGGTCGATCTCACGGGCACGGACCTGCGCGACTGCGTCGGGCACGGCACGGCGGTGGCCGGGATCATCGCGGGACGGGACCTCACCGCGCGCGGCGTGCCCGTCATGGGCGTCGCGCCGGCCGCCCGGATCGTGTCGATCAAGCAGACCGAGGGCAGCTCGGGCGACGTGTCCCGGCTGGCCCAGGGCATCAGGCGGGCCGCGGAGCTGGGCGCGGACGTGATCAACGTCTCCGTGCAGGCGCACGACCATCCGGCGCTGAAGGCCGCGGTGGCGTACGCGCAGGCCAAGGACGCGGTGATCGTGGCGGCCGCGGGCAACGTGCGGCAGGACGACGGCGTGGTCACGCCCGCGTACCCGGCCGAGTATCCCGGCGTGATCGCGGTCGGCGCGGCCTCGCCGGACGGTGGCAAGTCGGAGTTCTCCAACAGCGTGACCCGCATCTCGGTGACCGCCCCCGGAGCCGGGATCACGAGCGCGTGGACCGGCGGCGGCTACCGTACGGAGCTGGACGGCACCAGCTTCGCCGCCCCCTTCGTGGCGGGCGTCGCCGCCCTGGTCAGGGCCCGGCACCCCGAACTCGACCACTGGCAGGTCAAGCGCCGGCTGGAGCGCACGGCGGACGGCGGCGGCGCGGCCGGCACCGGGGCCGGGCTGGTCAACCCGCTGCTCGCGGTCACCTCGGTGCAGCCCGACGCCGGGGAGAGCGCGCCCGCCGCGCCGCCGATCGTGCTGGCCAGGGCCCCGGTGCCGGACCCGCGCACGCGCGGCGTCGCGATGGCGATCACGGCGGGGGCGGTGGGGGCCACCGCGCTGGTCGTGTTCCTGGCGTTGACGCTGCCCAGGGCCCGTCGCAGGGGCTGGCGGGCCGGAGGGGCCCAGACATTTACAGGAAAGTTGAAATCGTAGCCCTGCCCGCTTTGACCCATTTACTTTGATCCGCAGTACGGGAAACCCGGTCGAATTCGGGTTCACGAGATCCGAGAGGTGCACGTGGCAGAGCCGACACGTTATCAAGAGGGCAGCCAGCATAGCGCGGCCGAACGCGCGCTCATCGCACACCAGAACATCACCCAGATCCACAACAGGCTCACCCAGATTCCCGCGACGCTCGGCGCCGCCTGGCAAGGCGAGTCCGCGAACGTCTACCGCCAGGTCCTCGACGAGTGGAACCCGCAGTTCAAGAAGGTCATCGACGCGCTGCACACGATCGCCGAGAACCTCAAGAGCTCGGGCATCACGTACACCGAGGCGAACACCCAGGCCAGCGAGGTCGCCACCAGGCTCAAGGCGGCGCTCGGCGGCGGCCAGCTCTGACGAACGGAGAATCACCATGACGGGTGGCGGAGACATCATCCTCGCCAATTTCGACGAGATGGACGAGATCGCGTCGGAACTCGGCCGGGCCTACGCCAATCTGGTCGGCGAACTGGCCGACCTCGAAGACGACCTCAAGGTCCTGGAGACCTGGGACGGCTCCGCCAAGGAGGTCTACCGGACGGCCAAGGAGCAGTGGAACAACGCGGTCGTGGCCATGGGTGACACCATGCAGCGCTTCGGCCCCGCCCTGCACGACGCCACGGAGATCATGCGCGACGCGGAGGCCGCCAACATCCGCCGCTGGGGCACCTGAGGCCGGTGGATCAGCCTCTCATCGACCCGGCCACGGCGGGCGACACGGCGAGGTGCAGGCCGGAGGCCCTGCTCGACGTGGCGGGCAAGCTCGGCGACAGCCTGCTGCCCCGGTTGCGTGCGGCCGTGTACCAGGTGCCCGACCTGTCGCCGGCCGCCCCGGGGAGCTGGGACATCGCCCAGGGGTACGGCGAGACCGTGCGCAGGGCCCGGGTGGCGACGGGCGATTCGCTGCAGTTCGTCATGGAACAGGTCCAGCGGATCGTCGACGACCTGGCCGCCACCGCGAACACCGTGCGGGACGCCGACCAGCGGGCCGCGGGCACGGTGCCGCGTACGTGATGTGAGGGGACCTGTTGCCGCAACCACAACCGATCAAGCACGGCTGCCTGCAGGGCGGGAACGTCAACGCGTACGGCGGGCGCGAGGAGATCCGGCGGCTGGTCATGGGGACCGCGCCGGAGGAGTTCGCGCCGGTCGTGGACGCGTACAAGAAGACGTCCCAGCTGCTCACCGACACGATCGCGGCGCTGGGGGACAGCGCGGCGCGGCTGGTGGCCGACGGGAACTGGGGCGGGGAGTCCGCCAGGGCCATGCTCACGCGCATGAACCGGCTCCAGGCGTACCTGCAGTCGCTGCGGAACGGTGTGGATGGCGTCCCGCCCGCTCTGGAGACGGTGGGCGGCGAGCTGGCCTCGGCCAAGGAGCGCTTCGACAAGGCCACGGAGCAGCAGGAGTACTGGGTGGAGGCGAGCGGCATGGGCGCGGGGTCGATGGAGCCGCTCAACGACCCGGACGCGGACGCGCGGGCGTTCATGCAGCAGCTCAACGGCGTCTACCAGCGGGCCTACACGGCCATGCCGGACGCCCTGGCGTGGGACCCGGAGCTGGCCTCGCCGGCCCCCTACCTGCCGCCGCCGGTCGCCCCCGTCTCCGCGCCTGCGCCGGGCGGCGACCTGCCGTTCGAGAGCACGGTGCCGGTGCGGTCCCGTACCGATCTGGCCGGCACGCCCGGCCACCCCTTGACTCCCGCGGGCCCGCTACCCGGTCAAGCTGCGGTGCCGGGTGCGCCCGCGGGGGCGTCACCGCCCACCTCCCTGGCGAACTGGCCGGGCGTGCCGCCCGCCGTGGGAGGCGGGCAGCCGGCTCCGGCCGGGCTGCTGCCGTCACCCGGTACGACGCCATCGGGACCCGGCGCCCCCGCCACGGGGACCACCCCGGCCGGGACCACTCCGGCCGGGACCACTCCGGCCGGGACCACTCCGGCCGGGACCACTCCGGCCGGGACCCCGCGGCCACCGGGCGACCCGCGCAGTCCGGGGACGAATCGCCCAGCGGACCCGAATCGCCCAGCGGACCGGAATCGCCCGGCGGACCCCTTCCAGAGCCGTGCGGCGGATCCCTACCAGAGTCCGGGCACGAGCGCCGCTCAAGAGCCGAGGCCGTCCGGGCCGTCGGTGCGGCCGGGCAGCGTGCCGGTCGTGGACGGCTCATGGCCCCCGGCCAGGTCGCCCGTCGCAGGGGCCGAGCCCGGCGCGACGGCCTCCGGCGGCATGCCGTTCCTGCCCATGGGCGGATCCGCGGACGGCGGGCAGAGCGCCCGCAGGTCGACCGCGTCGAAGAGCGCCGACGACGACTTCTTCCGCCCCGAGGTCGTCCACGGCCCGCCGGTGGTGGGGTGAGGCCATGTCCGGCGACTTCGTGGCGACGCAGGTCGGCTCCATCCGCGAGATGGGCCGCAACCTGGCCGCCGCCCCCATGCGGGACCTGGAACGGATGTCCTCGGCCATCGGGCACATCGATCTCTCCTCCGGCGCCTACGGCGCGTTCGGCCTGCTCGGCGGCTCGCTGGGGCAGGCGTTCGACGACGTCAAGCAGGCCGCGGTGACGTATCTGAGGGCCAAGCGGGCCGAGGTGTCCGCCATCCACGACAAGGCGTACAGCACGGCCAACACCTACGTGGACGGCGACGGGAACGCCGGCCGGGCGGCCGCCGACATCACCAGGACGTGAACATGCTCGAACAACCGTGGTCCGTCATCGAGGGTTCGGCGATGGCCGTGACCGGCTCCATGCTCCTCGGCTGGAACCGCGCCCGCTACGCCACCCTGGTCCTGCCCCTCATGTACGGCGACACCGCCCAGCAGCGGGCGGCGGCCGAGGCGTGGGACGAGCTGGCCGGGGCCCTGCGGGCGCACCCGAACCTCGTGGACGGCTCGGTCAGGAACGTCGAGTGGACCGCCCCCAGCGCCGAGCTC
Organism: Nonomuraea angiospora; assembly: GCF_014873145.1. NCBI lineage: Bacteria > Bacillati > Actinomycetota > Actinomycetes > Streptosporangiales > Streptosporangiaceae > Nonomuraea > Nonomuraea angiospora. Next base: position 10,719,306 of record NZ_JADBEK010000001.1, read on the forward strand.
TACAAGGGCACCGTGCAGCAGTACTCCGACGACGCCGCCGACAAGTCCGCCTCGCCCAAGGCCTCGGCCGACACCCTGCGCCTGACGGCCGGCGTGTACGACGTCCTCGGCAAGGCCGTCTTCCTCACCGGCGCGAGCATCCTGACCGCCGGGGTGATGCACAAGGTCGCCCAGGCGAACCCGTTCACCAGGGTCGCCGCGGAGGTGGCCGCCACCGGCTTCGGCCGCCGGGCGGACCACCAGGCCGGCGCGATCGCCGCCAGGGCGCGGGCCTTCGCGGAGGGCGGCAAGGGCGTGCTGGGCAAGGTGGCGCAGAAGCTGGTGCAGATGTCGCCCGCCAAGCAGGCGCTCGTGGGCGGCGCCGCGGCCGTCACGGCCGGGGTGATGGGACAGTCGGCGGTCGCCGACCAGTTCGGCGGCACGAAACTCGAGACTCCGACTCCGGGGGTGAAGGCATGACGGCGTTCGACGAGAGTGCCATGGACCGGCTGATCGCCGAGGCGCAGCGGCCCTCGGACGGGCTGGACGACCTCTACCAGCAGGTCCTCGCCGTGAAGGGGACCGCGCAGGACCCGGACAAGCTGGTGCGGGTCGAGTGCTCGGCGCAGGGCGTCACCGGGCTGGACATCGACCCGAGGGCCATGCGCTGGGGCTCGCAGCGCCTCGCCGAGACGATCCTGGTGCTGATCGCCGACTCCCTTGCCGACATGCAGGCCAGGTCCGCCGAGCTCCTCGGGGACGTCCTGGGGGAGGGCCCGCTGGACCTGGCCGCCGAGGGCAACCCCGCCGACCTGCGGATGCGGGCGGCACGGGAGGCGTACGAGCAGGCCATGGACCAGGCGGTGGCCGAGCTGGGCCGCATCGAGCGGGACCTCGACCGCTAGAAGCCGGGGTCGAGGTAGGCGGTCTGGACGAGCTTCTCGCCCGACCGCCGGTCCACGTAGAGCCCGCGCCCCGGCGGGAGCTGGCGCGGGCGCACGTTCCCGAACAGCTGCCCCTCGTCCCGGGGCCCCGACAGCATCACGGCGGGCGAGTTCATCTCCTTCAGCCGCCGCACGATCGGGTCCAGCATGCTCCGCCCGGCCCCGCCCATGGCGCGCGCCAGGACCAGGTGCAGCCCGATGTCCCTGGCCTGCGGCAGCAGCTCGCCGAGCACGCTCAGCGGGTTGGCCGAGGTCGCCACGAGGTCGTAGTCGTCCACGATGACGTACAGGTCCTGGCCGGTCCACCAGCTCCGCGTCCGCAACTGCTCCGAGGTGAGGTCCGGCGGCGGCAGCCGCGTCAGCATCACCTCGTGGACGCCCTTGAGCAGCTCCGCGGCGGCGGCGCTGGAGGCCGCGTACCCGATCCGGTGCTCGGTGTCGGTCGCGTCCAGCAGCGAGCGCCGGTAGTCGATGACGATGAAGCGCGCCTCCAGCGGCGTCTTCGCGGTCGCGATGCCCCCGGCGAGCACCCGCAGCAGGTTGGTCTTGCCGCTCTCCGTGTCGCCGAACACCACGAAGTGCGGGTCGGCGTCGAAGTCCAGCAGGACGGGCGCCAGCGCGGCCTCGTCGATCCCGATCGGGACGCGCGTGCCGCCCTCCGGGGGAGCAGGGAGGGTGTGCGCGGGCAGCAGGGCGGGCAGCAGCCGCACGGGTGGCGCCGGATGCCCGCGCCAGGCCGCCGCCGCGGCTTCGACCAGGGCGGAGACCCCGTCGGCGAGGTCGTCCACGGTGGAGCGGCCGTCGACGCGCGGCAGCGCGGCCAGGAAGTGCAGGGCCTCGCGGGTGAGCCCGCGCCCGGGGGCCCGCTCGGGCACGTTCGAGGCCGCCTTGCGGTCGATCTCGGAGTCGAAGGAGTCGCCGAGCCGCAGCTCCAGCCGGGTGCCGAGCAGGTCGCGCACCCCGGCCCTGAACTCCATCCACCGGTTCGCGGTGCCGATCACGTGGATGCCGAACCCCAGGCCCCGGGTCACCAGGTCGCCGAGGTCGGGTTCGAGCAGCTCGTACTCCTGGCGCAGGATCGCCCAGCCGTCCACCACGATGAACACGTCACCCCAGCCGTCACCCTCGTAGGCGCCCGAGGCGACCATCCTCCGGTAGGTGGCCATGGAGTCGATCCCGCGCTCGACGAACAGCCGCTCGCGCCGGTCGAGCAGCGTCTTGACCTCGGCGACCGTCCTGCGCACGGCGTCGGCGTCCAGCCGGTTGGCCACCCCGCCGACGTGCGGCAGCCCGGTCAGCGAGGTCAGCGTGCCGCCGCCGAAGTCCAGGCAGTAGAACTGCACCTCCTTGGGGGTGTGCGTGAGCGCGAGCGAGGCGATCAGCGTGCGCAGCAGCGTGCTCTTGCCGGTCTGCGGCGCGCCGACGATCGCGACGTTGCCCGCCGCCCCCGACAGATCCAGCCAGTACGGGTCCCGCCGCTGGTCGAACGGGCTGTCCACGATCCCCGCCACGGCGTGCAGCCGCCCCGGCCGGTCCTGGCCGGTGCCCGCGGCCGTCAGCCCGTGCTCCGGCGTGGCCTCGACGGGCGGCAGCAGCTGGTCGAGCGAGGCGGGCTCCTTGAGCGGCGGCAGCCAGATCCGGTGCGCCGCCGGCCCCTGCCCGGCCAGCCGGCCGACCACGATCTCCAGCAGGCTGTCCTTCTTGCCCTGCTTTCCGGGCTCCGCCACCACCGGCGGCGCCTGCTCGACGGGCGGCATCGGCACCCGCTCGGGCCCGTACCAGACGATCTTCCCGCGGTGCCCGGCGCGCGCCGTCACCGCCGGCCCCTGCGCCGAGGCCACCTGGTACGGCCCCGACACGTACGCCGCCTTGAACCGCGTCATGCCCGTCGTCTCGAACATCAGGTAGGCGTTGCCGGGCTCGGGCGGCAGCGAGTACGCGTCCGCCACCCCCAGCACGGCCCGGCTCTCGGCCGCCGAGAACGTCCGCAGCCCGATCCGGTACGACAGGTGCGTGTCGAGCCCGCGCAGCCGCCCCGACTCCAGCCGCTGCGAGGCCAGCAGCAGGTGCACGCCCAGCGACCGGCCGAGCCGCCCGATCATCACGAACAGCTCGATGAACTCCGGCTTGGCCGACAGCAGCTCGCTGAACTCGTCCAGCACGATGAACAGCGTCGGCAGCGGCCGCAGGTTCGCCCCCTGCTCGCGGGCCTGCTCGTAGTCCCGCAGCGAGGCGTGGTTGCCGGCCGCGCGCAGCAGCTCCTGGCGGCGCACCAGCTCGCCGTGGAGCGCGTCGTGCATGCGGTCCACCAGCGGCAGCTCGTCCTCCAGGTTCGTGATGACCGCCGAGACGTGCGGCAGCGCGTCCAGACCGAGGAAGGTGGCGCCGCCCTTGAAGTCGACGAGCACGAAGTTCAGGGTCTCGGAGGAGTGCGTGATCGCCAGCGCGAGCACGAGCGTGCGCAGCAGCTCCGACTTCCCGGAACCGGTCGCGCCGACCACGAGCCCGTGCGGTCCCATGCCGCCCTGGGCGGCCTCCTTGATGTCCAGCTCGACGGGCCGCCCGTCGGCTCCGAGGCCGATCGGGACGCGCAGCCGGTTCCTGACCGGGCGGGGCTGCCACGTCTGGGCGGGCGCGAGCCGCCGCGCGTCGCCGATCCGCAGCAGGTCGGTGAGCGTCGTGTTCGTGGCGAAGACGTCCCGCACCTCCTCCGCGCCCGCCCCCGAGCCGGTGCGCATCGGCGCGAGCTGCCTGACCAGGGCGGCGAACGCGGGCGGGTCGAGCCGGTCCGGCCGCCCCAGCCCCGACCTGACCTCCTTGCCGAGCTCGTCCTCGGCGACCCTGACCACCTCGTCCGCGCCGACCTCCAGCCGCAGCGTGAGCTGCGCGGGCACCTGCGCGGTGGTGCCGCCGACGTCGATCACGGTCACGCCCTCGATGACGTCCAGGCCGAGCTGGCTGCCCGCGGGCACCATGCCGCCGTCCATGACGACCACGTGGTACGGCAGCGCGTCCGCCGAGAGCCCCTTGCTGAAGCGCGGCCGGTCCTTCAGCTCGAACCCCAGCAGGTCGTCCAGCTCGCCCAGATCCCCCGCGACCAGCCGCACGGGGCCGGCGCCGTCCTCCTCGGTGGGGTGCAGGGCGTGCGGCAGCCACTTGACCGGCTCCCACTCGCGGGCCCTTTCGGCGCCCGCGCAGACCGAGATCCGCAGGTCCTCCGGCGAGTGCAGCGCCGCCGCCTGGGCCAGCAGGGCCCGCACGAGCCCGCGCGCCGCCGCCGGGTCGCCCGTGATCACGATCCTGGCGAACGAGTGCAGCGCCAGCGCCACCGGCAGCCCGGGAACGGTGGCGTGCGTGCGGACGAACCGCCGCAGCGCGCCCGCGGTCACCGGGTCGAGGTCCTCGATCGGCTTGGTCTCCGGCGGGATCAGCGGCAGCGCCAGCCGCTGGGCCGAGGTAGCGATCCTGATCTGGGCGAAGTCGTCGTCCCGGGGCCGCCGCTCCCACAGCCGGGTGGTCATCACCAGCGACCACAGGGCGGCCGGGTCCGGATGGTCCCAGGTCATGGCCTTGTGCTGCTGCGCCGCGGCGGCCCGGACCCGCTTCCTGACCTGCTCCAGGTAGCGGTAGTAGTCGCGGCGCTGGCCGTTGAGCTGGCTCTTGCGCTCGCCCGCGCCGCGCATCATCTGGCCCACGGTCATGCCGATCATCGAGACCGCGAACAGGCCGCTGGAGACCAGCATGATCGGGTTGTTCGTGGAACCGCCGGTGAACATCAGCGCCATCGCGCCCGCGCCCGCCAGCATCGGCAGGTACGTCAGGAGCTGGGTCAGCCCGCCGCCCGTCACCGTCTCGGGGATCTCGGGCGGGGACTCCAGCAGGACCTCGCCGCCGGGAGGTTCGGGTGGCCGGCGCCGCTCGGGCCTGCGGACCACGATCAGGCTGCCGCTCACGACGCCATACAAGCCGCTGACGTAGCGAAACAGTCGATATTTCAAAATTCCTGTACGTATTAAGCCCGTCGCGTTCGGTGTGCGATCCATACACTCGTCCGGGTGAGCGCCACCGGAACCGACCTGTGCCGGGTCACCGTCGTGACCCCGCGCGGATTCCTGGACCTCGGCCTGCCGCCGGACATCCCGCTCGGCAACCTGCTGCCGACCCTGCTGCGCGTCGCCGGCGAAGGGCTCGCGGAGGCGGGCCTGGCCCACGGCGGCTGGGTGCTCCAGCGCCTGGGCGGCCCGCCGTTCGACGTGAACGCGACCCTGTCGGAGCTGGCCGTGCACGACGGCGAGATGCTGCACCTGCGGCCGCGCGGTCACGAGCTGCCGGAGGTCGTCTTCGACGACGTCGCCGACGCGGTGGCGACCGGCGTGCTGGAGCGCACCGGCCGCTGGCAGCCCGCCACGACCAGGGCCTACGGGCTGCGCGCCGCCGCCACCCTGCTCGGGGCGGGGGCCGTCGCGCTGACGGCGACCGGCCCGCCGTGGCTGCCCACGGCCCTCGTCGCGGGCGCCGTCGCGCTGGTCCTGCTGCTGGTGGCCGTGGCGCTGTCACGGGCGCTCGGCGACGCGCGGGCGGGCGCGGTGATCGGGTACGCGGCCCTGCCGTACGGGTTCGTCGCGGGTCTGACCGGACCGGCGTCGGCGGCCGTCGTCCAGCCGGACACCCTGCTGTCGGCCTGCGGCGTGGTGCTGATGCTGGCCACGGCGACGGGGTTCGCGGTGGCCCAGGGGCTGCCCACGTTCCTCGGCGTGGCCGCCGCCGCGCTGTCCGGGCTGCTGGCGTCCGGGCTGGTCATGGCCTTCGACCTGCCCGCGGCCGGGGTGGCGGCGGTGCTCGCGGCCCTCGCGGTGGGGCTGACCACGGCGATCCCCTCGCTGTCGTTCCGGCTGGCGGGCATGCCGCTGCCCGCGCTGCCGACGACGGCGGAGGAGCTGCGCCGCGAGAGCGGCGACCTGGACGGCGCGCTGGTGATCGACAAGACCGTGGTGGCCGACCGCTTCTGCACGGGGCTGGTCGCCGGCGTGGCGGTGATCGTGCTCGCCGCCCAGGTGCTGCTGGCGGTGGCGGGCACCTGGGCCGCGTTCGCGATGGGCGCCGCGCTGTCGCTGTCGCTGCTCATGCGGGCCCGCGTGTTCGAGGGCCGCGGCCAGCGGGCCTGGCTGCTGACCTCGGCCCTGCTGGGGGTGGCCCTGCCCGCCGCGGCCGCGGTGGTCAGGGCGGCCGGCGGGGTGGTGCTCTACGGGATCGTGCCCGGGCTGGTCGTGCTCGCCCTGGGCGTGGTGGGGACGGCGCTGTGGCTGACGTCCGCGCGGCCGTCCCCCTTCTGGGGCCGCGTGGGCGACATCTTCGACATCCTGTTGATGATCGCCCTGATCCCGCTGGCGCTGGCCGTGATGGACCTGTACGAGACCATCCGGGGCCTGGTGAGCTAGCTACGGCTCTTGACCACGTCCTCGAGGCTCATGCCGCCGCCCGGCGCCTTGACCGTCCACTGGAAGGACCCCGTGCCGGGCGGGAGCGGCTGCCCCTGCGGAGGTGCGGCGAACGTCCCCGCCTTGGCGGGGTCCACGGCGCCCGTGCCGAAGTCGATCGCCGCGGCGCCGGTCGGGCGCATGAAGGCCAGCTGGACGGCCGCCGTCCCGCCGACGCCCGCCGCGACGCCGCCCAGTACGTCCTTGAGCCCGAGCGAGCCGAGGAAACGCTTCAGCGCACTGGTCGAGGTGGCCAGCGACGCGCTCGCCTGGACCCCCGTCCTGCGCATGGCGATCCTGGCGGCCAGCCTGGTCTGCGGCGCCAGCGCGAGCACCTGCAGCGCGGCCAGCCGAAGGTACGTCTCCTGCGCGATCTTGGCCGCCGCGCCCCAGTAGACCATGAACCCGTCGCCGATGCTGTCCACGTGCCCCGCCACCCACTGCACGTTGGTGCGGAAGGCGTCGAGCTCGGCCCGCAGCCGGTTGGCCGCGCTCGCGAACTCCTTCTGGTCCCCGGCGATCCAGTTCTGGCCCGAGTTGTTGATCACCATGGTCAGCGAGTTGTTCGCGCCCTTGTCGAGCCGGCCGCCCGCGCCCGCCTGGAGGTTGGCGGCCGCCTCCCAGATGCCGGGCACGTTCGCGACCGCGGGAACGGTGGCCAGCAGGCCGACGACGACCGACGGCTCCATCCTGGCCGCCTTGCGCAGGACGCCCTGCACGGCCTCGGGGTCGGGCGGGTTCTTCGACAGGCGCAGGGGAGAGCCGTCCCGGGCGCGCCCGGCCACCCTGGGCGTCATGGCTTCTTCACCCGCTGGACGATCAGGTCCTCGGCGGTGCGCCAGTTGCGCTCGGCGAAGGCCAGGTCCTCGCCCTCCCACTTCCGCATCACCGCGAGCGCCGTCTCGGTGTCGCGGACGAACGAGTCGAGCAGCGACCGGTACAGTGCCCCGACCGTCCACTCGCCCAGCGGCCCCCAGCCGGGGAAGCCGACCGCCCGGTTCTCCTCGAAGATCTGGCGCACCTCGTCGAAAACCGGCAGGAGGTCGTCCCTGATGCCCCGCCGGACCTCGCCGATCGCGTCGGGGGTGATATAACGCGTATCCGGATTCACGATCATCAGCCTGTTACGTGCCGGGCGCGCGGAACAGGGACGTCATTCACTGGTCATTGATCATTCTCAATTACGAAACCAGCCAGCTTCTCCATATTTATCCCGATAAATTGGGTTAAGTTGGGGAGTCATGTGATCCAAGGGGCGGGAGTTGCACAGCCAGCGCGACCTTTATCAGGCCTACCGCCTCACCGTTCAGCGCATCGGCCTGGCGCTCCTGCGCGCCCAGCCGAACCAGCCCGAATGGCCGCTCCGCCGGCAGAACATCGGCTTCCTCGCCGGCATCATGGTCGCGGTCCTGCTCTGCGTCGGCTTCGCGGTCTTCGGCCTGCTGCGCCCGGGCGGCACGAAGGCGCTGGAGGAGCCCGGCACGCTGATCATCGAGCGCGAGACCGGCGCCAGGTTCGTCTACAGCCAGGAGCAGCGCAGGCTCATCCCCGTCGCCAACTACGCCTCCGCCCGCCTCGTGCTCGCCGCCCAGGACGTCAAGGAGCGCGTCGTCGCGCGGGAGGCGCTGACCAAGTACGAGCGCGGCGCCCTCATCGGCATCCCCGAGGCCCCCGACTCGCTGCCCGGCCCCGCGAACCTGGCCCGCGGCCCCTGGGCGGCCTGCGTCCAGGAGCGCGCGGAACCGACCGGGCGCAAGCCGTACGTGACGCTGGTCGCCGGGCGCGACCTCGGCGGCGCGCCGCTCGCGGAGGGGAACGCGCTGCTGGTCGACGTGGGCGGGCAGCGGTGGGCGATCTGGCGGGGCACCCGCATGCGCGTGCCCACAGGCATCGCCCGCGGGCTCACCTCGGCCGTCCCCGCCGCCGTGCCCGTGGCCTGGCTGAACGCGCTGCCCGAAGGGCCCGACCTGGCCGCGCCCGACGTCCGCGGTCGCGGCCGGCCGGTCGCGGGGCCCGGGGGTAGGACAGCGGCCGTGGGGCAGGTCTTCCGCGCGGCCGGCGTGGCCGGCGGCGAGGACCGCTGGTACGTGCTGCTGGACGACGGCCTGGCCCCCCTCACGCAGGCCCAGGCCACGCTGCTGCTGAGCGACCCCGACAGCAGGGCGGCCTACGGCGGCGGCGCGGTCAGGGAGATCGCCGTCGACGCGGCCTCCGCCAACGCCGCCCCCCACTCGCGGACCGCCGTCCCCGCCGACGGCCTGCCCGCGGTCATGCCGCGCATGACCGCCTACGACCCGGCCAGTCCCATCTGCGTCGTCTACGCCGACACGGACACCGGATCCACCCGCGTCCGGCTCACCACCGGCGCCAAACTGCCCGAGCCGCGCGGCGACGCCACCGACCTCGTACGCCTGCCGCCGGGCCGGGCGGTGCTGGCCGGCGTCCTGCCCGGCGACGGGCAGCTGAACGCGGTCCAGTCCTACTACCTGGTCACCGCCGAGGGCCGCCGCTACGCCGTGCCCGGCGCCGACGTGCTGGCCAAGCTCGGCTACGCCCCCGGCCAGGCCACCCCGGTGCCCGCCAACGTGCTCCAGCTCATCCCCGAAGGGCCGGTGCTCGACCCGGCCAGGGCGGCCAGGCCCCTGCTCGAAGGGGGCCGGTCGCAGGCCGCGGGTCAGTAGCCGCGGTAGCCGCCGCCGGTCTTCAGCCCGACCACGCCGGGCACGTTCGAGACCGAGCCGTAGCGCTCGATGGCGTACCGGACGCCCGCGATGATGTTGTCCACCGGGTTGTAGACGTTGTCGTGTCCCGGCAGCTTCCAGCGCTGGAAGGTGGGGTCGATCGTCTGCATCAGCCCCTTGGACGGCGTGCCTCTGGCCGCGTTGGAGTCCCAGGTGTTGACGCTGTTCGGATTGCCGCCGGACTCGTGCCGGATGATCGTGTAGATGTCGTTGACGTTCATCTTCTCGACCGGGTAGCCGTTGGCCTTGAGGATCTCGACGGCCTGGTTGATCCAGCCGGCGATCTGTCCTTGAGGGGCGGGCCCGCCGCCGGGCGGGGGCGGGCCGCTGGGGCCGTACCCGGCGAACCCGGAGCTCGACGAGCCCGTGCTCGCGGCCAGCGCGGTCGTGCCCGGCTCCTGCCGCGCGGGCGACCAGCCGAGCGCCCTGCCCGCGCGGGGGGCGAAGGGCTGCGCGTCCGGCTCGCCCAGCTCGGCGGCGACGTCCGGGATCGTTGCGAGCGCCTTCTGGATCTTTCCCGCCGTGTCGGACAGGACCGTGCCGGTGTCGGCCACAAGCTGCCGCAGCGTGCCGCGGGCCTGGTCGAGCGCGGGTTTCAGGCTCTGGGCGACCTGCTCCTCGGTGGGCCGCGGCTCGCGGCCCCGCACCTCCTGCGCGGCGGCGGCGTAGGCGTGGCAGGTCTCCAGCGCCCGCGACTCGGCCGAGCGCAGCGTGCTCGCGGCGGCGTCGAGGTGGCCCGCGCACTCCTGCAGCGCCTGCCGCAGCCCGTCGCCGCAGCGCACCACCTGGCCCATGTAGCCGGTGAACGCCTCCGCGCTGCCGCCCTGCCACGCGCCGCCCACGCCGGCGGTCGCGGTGCGGATCGCCTCGGTGTGCCGCTGACCGGTGCCGGCGGCGGCGCGCCAGGCGTTCGCCGCCGAGGCGATCCCGCCCGGGTCGCCGATCACCTTGGCGGCCAGGTCGGCCAGCTCGGCGCCACCCGGCGCGGCTCTGACCTCGTCGAGCGGGCTCATGATCGAACCGCGCCGCCATCGGCGTCGATGACGGTGCGCCGGACGGCGTCGAGCGTGCGCTCGACCGCCTCCAGCCGGCCGCCCAGGGTCCGCGCCGCCAGCTCGGAGACCCGCGCCAGGTCGGCCGCCGCCGTGGCCAGGGCCGCGGACCCGGACACGTCCCCGAACGCCGCCGCGCCCGGCGCCTGGCCCTTGATGCCCGAGAACGCGCCGGCCGCCGCACCGGCCGCCTCGGCGCACCCGGCCAGCGCGTCGCGCTGGAACTTGAGCATCCCGCTCCTTCCCGTCAACGCCGGAACAGCTCCAGCAGTTCGTCCGCCCGATGGGTGCGGGCGATCCACACCTCGCGCCCGCGGCGCTCACGCGTGATCAGCCGCCCGGCCCGCAGCCGGTCGCAGTGGTACGTGAGGCCGCTGGGCGCGATCTTCATGTCGGTGGCCAGCATCGACATGGTCATGGGCTGGTCGAGCGCGCACAGCAGGTCCGCGCGGACCGGCCCCACGAGCGCCGTCAGCTCGTCCACGGCCGGCGCGACGGGCTTGCGCCACAACGAGTCCGCCCCGCGCACGGGGTAGGCGATCCACACCGCCTCCGGGTCGTCCAGGCCGAGGATCAGGGCGTCCTTGCCGGCCAGCATCGGCACCAGGACGATCTTGCGGTCGCCCAGCTCGAACGTGCCGGGTTCGAGGTCCGGGATGAGCAGGCCGCGCTCGCCGTACACGATGCGCTCGCTGAGTGCGCCGAGCAGCAGTTCGGGGCCGCCGCGCACGGTGGCGACGCCGACCCGTTCGATCTCCCTGTCCAGCAGCGGGCGGCCGCGCTTCCACAGGGGCTCGGTGGTGTTCCAGACGTCGGCCAGGGCGCCGGCGTAGCCGAGCAGCCAGCGGCCCGGCCGCTCGGCCGCCGACCGCCAGTGCGCCGGCAGCGGCCCCGGGCCGAACGCCTGCTCGAGGTCCGTGATCAGGCGGTCGGGCGGCGTGTCGTGCAGGGCGCTGATCTGGGCCTGCATGGAGACGTCCTGGCCGATGGGCGTGTGCGGCACCAGGATGTCCGGCGCGACGGAGTGGCCGGGTGCGGCCAGCGGGCGTACGGCCTCGTGGCCCAGCGGGCCGACGCGCGAGCTGATCGCGCGCCGCCAGAGTTCGGGCAGGCCGCGGCGGCGGCCGGCGAGGGCGTCGGCGATCATGGCGAGGACGGTCAGGTTGGGCGAGACGGAGACATATAGCCGGGGTGTGGAGCTCACGCGCAGCTCGCTCCAGACCTTGGTGCTTGTTACTTGGGCCCCCACAGGTAGGACTGTAGACAGGGAAGACATCTCCGGAGGAATGCTTCGAGAATGCTCGAAACGTCCGTAAGCGGGATGATCAACTTCTACGTGATGCGAACGCTCCGGCTTTCCGTGACGCGCGTCCGCCGCTCTGGGCTCACGTTCATGGTGTGTCCTTTTTGTGGTGCTGTGCTGTGATTTATCGAGAACTTACGCCCCTCCACTAACTTCTCGCTTAAAAGGCTCTAACAGACACTTGTCCATCACTGGCACCACATACCGCGCACCGAGGGTCGGCAATCTTGCACCCCGGGTCAAGAGATCGCCTCCTGTGAGTGGGTTTTTCCAACCTCCCTCGTCCCCGGCCCGGTGGCCGGGTCACCCCTCGGGATGCAAGGCTTCCCGCATCCGCCCCGGTCCCCCTGCGAACGGGTGGCCGGGGTGGAATCCCCGCAGGGCACTGGAAGGAGTGCGTATGAGTCAAGTAGCCGGCCGCGTCGAGGCCAAGCGGATCAACGACCACGTGGAGCTCATTCACGTCGATCACCCGGACGCGGTGTTGGAAGTACCGCGCCGCGACTGGGAGTCGTTCACCGCGGCGGTCAAGGCGGGCTCGTTCGACCTCGAGACGCTCAACCGGTTGGCCGAGGAGAACGTGGCCTGACGCCCCGCTCGCACGAAGAGGCGCCCGCTCTCAGCGCAGTGGAGCGGGCGCCTCCGTGGTGCCGCGTCCTGTCAAGGGGGCGGACCTCAGCCGCGGCCGGACCAGTACGCCTTGGCTCGGTCCCAGGCCGCCGTGCCGACCGCGCGGCCGAGGGCGCGGCCCTGGAGGTCTCCCAGGCGGAAGTGGATGCCGCCGTACCGGCGCGAGATCCCGGCCTCGTCGGCCGCGTCGGTGAACGTGGGCCAGCGCAACGTCACGTCCTGCGCCGGCGTCACCCCGGGCTCCACCTGCGACGAGCCCTTGGCCACCACGGCCTGCCCGCCGAACGCGTCGCCGCCGGTGAAGCGCCTGAGCACCTCGGCCGCCGCCGCGCTGAACGTGCTGTGCCCCGAGACGTACTCGGCGAACGGCGGCGTCGGGAACGTCGGCACCTGGAACGGCACCCACGTGGCCCCGTCGATCACCCGGCCGCCCCACGTCGGGATCTGCTGCCCCTGGTACAGGAACCGGATCGCGGTGATCGGGCGGCCCGAGTCGTGGTCGCGCTTGACCTCCCACGCGGCGATCCCGGCGTCCATGACCGAGTTGGCCAGCGCGAAGAACAGCTTCACGTCCTGGTCGAGGCCGTGGTGGTCGCGCGCCGAGATCTGCTGCGCGAACAGGCTCCAGTGGCCGGGCGGCGTCTCGCTGTTGGGGCCGTCGGCCCAGTATTCGGCGATCGACTTCTGCCGGTCGGTCAGCGCGGCCGTGGTGGACACGATCTCGGCGGCCTGCGTGCGGAAGCCGGACGAGCCGTAGGCGTACGGCGGGGGCACGGCGTCGGCCAGGCCGCGGGCGGCGCCGCTGAAGGAGGCCACCTGGCCCCAGTGCGGCGCCAGGAACGGCGGCGTGACCGTCGCCCCGGCCCGGTTGACGTACGTCAGGGGCGCCCACCGGCCGGGATCGTTGAGCGAGGTCAGCGGGTCTGCCACCACCACGGGGGCGTTGACGGGCGCGTAGCCGGTGGTGTCGGCGTAGCCGCCGAGCTGGTTGGAGCCGTCGGCGTGCCGGTGGTCGAGCACCGCCTGGCAGGCGGTGACGCCGGTCCGCGCCGGGACGCCCGACGTGTCGGCCGGGTCGTAGCCCAGGTCGGTCATCAGCGCGTCGAACGTGGCCCGCTGCGCCGGATAGAGGTCGACCGCCGCCAGGTGGGCGGCGAAGCTGATGGCCGCGGCCTTGTTGGCGTCGGTGCGCTCGGCCGCGGGCCGCCGCAGCGAGCCGCCCAGCCGGGTGCCGACGGCGACCGCGTCGTAGGCGGCCCACGCGTCGTAGGCGCAGGTGTGCACGATCGCCAGCGCCCTGGCCACCTGCGGCGGGCCCAGCGTGCCGGTGCGCACCGCGGTGAGCAGCGTCTGGTTCCACCGGACGACCACGTTGGGGCCCGTGGCCTGGGCGGGTAAGGCGGGCAGGGCGAGCGCGGCGGCGCTCACCAGCGCGAGCGCGGCCACGCGTAAGGATCTCAGAACGGGCAAGGCGTTTTCCCCTCGCTGTGTGCGGACCCCCGGGGTGCCTCCGGGGCATGACGACGATTCCATACTCGAACACATTTTCGGGCTAGCCTTTCGGTGACAGTCGCCTGCCGTTCCGGTGAAGGGCGGTCCGATTCTTCGCAATCCCCCTTGATGGCGCGCCATTCTGAAAGTTTCGGTGATCGATCGAAATATTCTTGACGGCTTTGTGGCGGGCACTTAGAGTCCGAATTCAATGATCGGAATGAGGGGCCATGACATCAGTGAACGCGCCGGGCCTGGCGCCCTGGCGGGACAGCGCGCGGACGGTCGGCGAACGGGTCGAGTCCCTCCTCGCGGAGATGACGCTGGAGGAGAAGGTCGCGCAGCTCGGCTCCGTCTGGCTCCAGAACGGGCCCGAGCACGGCAACGTGGCGCCGATGCAGGACCGCTTCGAGCAGGCCGAAGGGCTGGACGCGCAGCTGGCCCACGGGCTCGGGCACCTCACCCGGGTGTACGGCACCGCCCCGCTGTCCGCCGCCGAGGGCGCGGCCCGGCTGCGCAAGCTCCAGGAGCTGGTGGTCACGTCCAACCGGCTCGGCATCCCGGCCATCGCCCACGAGGAGTGCCTGACCGGGTTCGCGACGTTCGGGGCGACCGCGTACCCGACGCCGCTGGCCTGGGCGGCCACGTTCGACCCGGACCTCGTCGAGCGCATGGCCGCGGCGATCGGCGCCGACCTGCGGGCCGCGGGCGTGCACCAGGGCCTGTCTCCGGTGCTCGACGTCGTACGCGACTACCGCTGGGGGCGGGTCGAGGAGACCCTGGGCGAGGACCCGTACCTGGTGGGCCGGATCGGCGCGGCCTACGTGCGCGGCCTCGAAGGCGCCGGGATCATCGCCACCCTGAAGCACTTCGCCGGCTACGGGGCCTCGCGCGCGGCCCGCAACCACGCCCCCGTCAGCATCGGCCCGCGCGAGCTGGCCGACGTGATCCTCCCGCCGTTCGAGGTCGCGCTGCACGAGGGCGGCGCGCGTTCGGTCATGTGCTCCTACACCGACCTCGACGGCGTGCCGGTCGGGGCGAGCGCTGACCTGCTGCGGCGGCTGCTGCGGGATGAGCTGGGCTTCGACGGGACCGTGGTGTCCGACTACTGGTCCGTCCCGTTCCTCGCCTCCACGCACCGGGTGGCCGCGGACGACGCCGAGGCCGGGGAGGTCGCGCTGCGGGCGGGCGTCGACGTGGAGCTGCCCGAGACGGTGTCGTACGGCGCGCACCTGGTCGCCAAGGTCCGCGCGGGTCATGTCGAGGAGGCGCTGGTCGACGAGTCGGTACGCCGGGTCCTGCGCCAGAAGATCGAGCTCGGCCTGCTGGACGGCGGCCCGCTCGTCCCGGACGGCGCGGACGACGTCGATCTGGACAGCCCGCGCAACCGCGGGATAGCCGCTGAGATCGCGGAACGTTCCATCGTGCTCCTGAGCAACCCCGACGGCCTGCTGCCCATCGGCCCCGGCACGACCGCCCGGCTCGCCGTCATCGGGCCGTGCGCCGACGACCCGCGTACCCTCATGGGCTGCTACGCCTTCCCCAACCACGTGCTCGACCGCTACCCGGAGCAGGGCATGGGCCTGCCCATCCCGTCCATCAGGGAGGGCCTCACGCGGGAGTTCCCCTACGCCGACGTGCGCCACTGCCTCGGCGCCGAGGTGTCGGGCGACGACGCGTCGGGGATCCCCGGGGCCGCCGAGCTCGCGGCCGAGGCGGATCTCGCGCTCGTGTTCGTCGGCGACCGGGCCGGGCTGTTCGGCGGCGGCACGTCGGGAGAGGGCTGCGACGTGGCCGACCTGCGGCTGCCCGGACTCCAGCCCGACCTGGTCGAAGCGGTCCTCGCGACCGGCACGCCGACCGTGCTCGTCGTGGTCTCGGGCCGGCCGTACGCGCTCGGCGCCTACAAGGACCGGGTCGCCGCGCTGGTCCAGGCGTTCTTCCCCGGCGTGGAGGGCGCGGCCGCGGTGGCGGGCGTGCTGAGCGGGCGGGTCAACCCGTCGGGACGGCTGCCGGTGCAGATCCCCGGCACGCCGCCGATCAGCCCGTCCACCTACCTCCAGCCGCCCCTGGGGAGGAGGGCGGAGGGCATCACGGTCCTCGACCCCACTCCGGCGTACGCGTTCGGGCACGGCCTGTCGTACTCGGCCGTCGAGTACGTGGCCATGACGACGGACGTGGCCGAGTGCCCCGCCGACGGCGCGGTCGAGGCCCGGGTGCAGGTGCGCAACGCCGGCGCCAGACCGGTGGAGGAGGTCGTGCAGCTCTACGCCTCCGACCCGGTCGCGCGGGTCGCCAGGCCCGTCGTGCAGCTCATCGGGTTCGCCAGGGTGGCGCTGGAGCCGGGGGAGGAGCGGGCGGTGGTGTTCGCCGTGCCCGCGGACGCGTTCTCGTACACCGGTCCCGACCTGCGGCGCGTCGTCGAGCCCGGGACGATCGTGCTCTCCGCCGGGCCCTCCGCCGAGGACCTGCCGCTGCGGGCCGCCGTCCGGGTCACCGGCGAGACCGTCGTGCTCGGCTCGAAGCGGCGGCTCACCACTCACGAGACGCCGGGCCGCCGAGCCGGCTAGGGCAGGCGCAGCTCGGCGAAGACGCCGCGGTGGTCGGTCCTGGGCACGTCCACGATCTCGACCCGGTTCACGGCCACCCGCCGGTCGGCCAGGACGTGGTCGATGGAGATGATGGGCGGTATGCCCCGGCCGTTCGGCCAGGTCGCGACCAGGCCCTTGCCCACCTGGTCGGCGGCGTCCACGTAACCGCGGTCGAGCAGGTCGCGGAAGGCGCGGTGGTCGAGGCTGGCGTTGAAGTCGCCGGCCAGCACCCGGATCGCCGACGGCGAGGCCGGGGGCAGCGCGCGCAGGGAGGCCTTCCACTCCGCCTCCTTGCGCCCGAGCGGCGGATTGGGGTGAACGGCCACGAACTCGACCTTGCCGCCGCCGGGCAGCGCCACGGTGGCGGCGGGCATGTTGTGGCCGATCGGGGTGAACAGGCCGGTCAGCTCCGTCACCGGATGCTTGGAGAAGATGCCGCTGCCGGTGGCGCCGAACTCGGCCTGCAGCACCCGGTGGGGCAGGAGCTGCTTCATCCCGGCCGCGTCCAGTCGCTCGACCTCGGCCGGGGTGAGCTCCAGGGCGCTGAACACCTCGACGTCGAACCTGCGTACCAGGTCGACGACGGTCTGCGCGTCACCGCGGCCGAACAGGTTGACCGTCAGCACCCGCAGCGGCGCGCCCTTCGCGGGCGGCTGCTCGGCGCTGAAGGCCCGCGGCGTCACGACCGACACCAGCACCGCGCAGACGAGCGCCGCGGCGAGCGCGGCCGGGCGGTTGCGCCGGAGCAGCGACAGGATCGCGGTCAGCGCCGCCAGCCCGGCCCCGATGGGGGTCACGGTCATGAGCTGGGTCGGGAACGAGCCGCCCTCCATGCCGGCCACCCTGATGACGGCCCACAGGGCCAGCAGCGCGACGACCGTCCACGCGAACCACCGCCTGCGCCGCTTCTTGGGAGCGGGGGAGTCGCCCTCCGCGGCCGGCCCGGCCGCCACCGTTGTGCTCACTCCGCCGTCCCGTCCGCCTCGTCTCACCGCTTGAACCTTAAACTGCCCTGGGACGGCTCGCGCCGCGTCCACAGCTCGCTCTCAGGTTCCCTCGCCCAAGGGGATGCCGGTAGGGATGTAAGAAACCCTTACCACATGCTCCATGAACGATGTGCTCCCGACCGAAGGAACCGGGCTTCGCCGCCGTTCGCCGTACGACTCGACGACGAGCGCGCTCCCGAAGTCTCCTATCCCCAGGTGGGATCCACCCATGTCACCACGAAGGAGGTCATGAACCTGCCGACCGACGTGGCGAAGCTCCGGCAGGTGCTTCTGGGGTGGACCCGGAGAAGCGGTCAGGGGGCCGGCGAGGAGTCCCTGTACGCGGAGGCCACCAGCCTGCTCTCGCAACTTCCGACGACTCCCCGGCTGCGCGCCGCGCTCTACCGCGTGCTGGCGGACATGCCGCGAATGGTGAACACCGGGGCGACCACCGACCCGATCGGACGCGCCGGGACGGGCATCGAGCTGTCGGGCAGCGGCCGGCGGATCGTCATCGACGAGACCTCGGGCCGGCTGCTGGCCGCGGAGGAACGGGATGCACGTGCGCTGACCTCGTGGACCGCCCTGACCGCGTCCGGCTGGACGGACGCGAGACCGGCGCTTCCCACCAGGACCATCGACTGACGTGCGCGGCTGACGGGGACCTCTGACCAGCCGGATTCCCGGCCCGCGTCGGCGTGTCAGGCGGTGACGTAGTCGGCGATGATCACCGTGGCGTCGTCCTTGGGATCGGCCGCGGCCATCTCGTCGTACAGCCGGTCCAGGCACGCGCTCGGCGACGTCCCCCCGGTGAACAGCTCCTTCATACGCGCCGCCCCGAGCGCCCTGATCGCCCCGCTCGTGACGACCACGACGCGGTCGCCGGGACGGAGCGGAACGGCGCCGACCTCGGCGTTGAGCTCCGACGGCAGGCCGATCCCGCGTAACGGCGGGTCGTCGCCGAAGGAGTGCGACGTGGTGAGCGGCTGCGGCTGCGCGCCTTTCGGGCAGTGCCAGATCGCGCCGTCACCGACGTGCGCGAAGCGCAGGCGCGGGCTCTCGCCCGGTTCGAGGAGGATCACGTCCAGGCTGGTGACCAGGGCGGGCCCCGCGCCGCCGCGCAGGGACGCGGTCCGCACGGCGCGATGCGCCGCCTGCGCGCACTCGTCCAGGTCCTCCTGGTACTGCGGCCTCGCCCCGACCACGGCGCCCAGGGCCAGGGCCGCGGCCGTGTGGGCCGGCCCGCCGCCGGCCGCGCCGCGGGCCGCCGCGACCAGCCGCTCCTGGATGACGTACGCGTCCGACGGCCGCCCGCGCGAGCCCTCGTACGTGCCCCCCACCGCCACCAGGCGCGGCCGGGCCACCGGCATGCCGGCCGGCCAGTTCCCCCGCCGGCCGCGGACCGTCATCACCGACAGGCAGCCGACCAGGATCGAGATCACCAGCAAGGTCATGAGGTCCCCTCTCGTCGCATCGTCGCGACCCGCAGCCCAGTACACGCGCTGCCGAGCGGACGCGACTGACGGCTGATCGGCCGTCGTAGCGGATGACGGCCGATCAGCCGTCATGCCGCCGGACACGCGGGGAGCCAGTGTGCGGGAAGGCGGTCAACACCGCGAGCAGAGCCGGCACGAGGGAAATGACGATGCGACCCATGTCTTCACCCGGCGCCACAGAGACGCACTTACGTTATTGTGAAGCCCGTCTTGTGCTGTCATCGCGAGCGGGCGGCTCATGTCTCTCCCCGGTTCCACGAGATACGACTCCGCGACCAGGCACATGGAGCGGACCATCGCGCGCACCGGTGCGGGGGCGCGGGGCGTGGTGGGGTTCGTGGCGATCGTCGCCGCGACCCTCGGCGCCGTTCCACCGGTCTCCGTCGCCTGGCTGGCGCCCGCGCTCGCGGTCGACCTGGTGTGGACGGGGCTGTTCCTGTGGGTGGCCTGGCGCGGCCGGCGGCTTCCGGCCTGGCTGGTGGCCGGTGACGCGGTCATCACCGTCGCCCTCTGCCTCGTCCAGGGCCACCTCGTCGGCGGGGCCGCGCTCGAAGGCGGGTCGAGCTGGATCGCGGGGCTGGTGACGATGACCATCGTCGTGTCGGGGGTCACGTGGCGGCCGTGGGTGGCCGTGTCCGTCGGGCTCGTCGTGGCGGGGGCGTACCTGGCCGGGATGCGGCTGGCGGCCCCGTACCAGGAGGTGGCCGGGACGCTGGGGATCCACCTCGTGCAGATCCTCTGCATCGCGCTGCTGATGACGTTGCTGCGCCGCTCCGCCGCCTCGGCGGACGCGTTCCTGCGGGAGAGCGCGCGCGCCGAGATCGCGCTCATCGTCGAACGGCTGCGCCGCGAGGACGAGCTGCGCCAGGTCGGCAGCGTCCACGAGACGTCGCTGCACACGCTGACGATGGTCGGGCTGGGCACGTACGACAAGCCCTCGCCCACCCTGCGCCGGCAGGCGGTGGCAGACCTGGCGGCGCTGGAGAAACTGCGCGACAGGCCGAGCGCCGAGTCCGCGCCCATCGCCCTGGACGCCCTGCTCGACGAGGTGGCCGGGCGGGTGACGGGGCTGGACGTCCGCAGGCGGCTGAGGCCGGAGACGGTGCCGGGGGAGGTCGCGGAACGGTTCGCCCGCGCGGTCACCGAGGCGCTGGCCAACGTGGCGCTGCACGCCGGGGTGGGCGAGGCCGAGCTGGTCTCCAGCCGGTGCGACGGCGAGATCAGGGTGGAGGTCGCGGACGCCGGAGGCGGTTTCGACGTGGAACGGGTGCCGTCGGACCGGTTCGGCGTGCGCGGGTCGATCCTCGACACGATGCGCTCGCTCCCGAACGCGGGCGCCGACATCCGCTCCGGCGACCAGGGCACCCGGGTGAGCCTGTGGTGGCGGCCATGAGTACTGGCATGTGGTGGCGCGGGGCGGTCGTGAGCGGCGGCATCCGGTGGCGCGGGGGCGGCCGCGAGCGGCGGCATCTTGCGGGGCGGGGGCGGCCATGACCGATGACATCGAAGAGGTGGCGCAGCGGTACGCCCGCTACACCGCGATCGGCGCCATCGTGATCACCGCGGTCTGGCACACCGGCTACGACCTCACCGTCACCGTCTCGGGCTGGCCCGCCTTCCGCTGGCCGTGGCTGGTGGCGGCGGCCTGGATCGCCTACACGGCGGTCGTCGTGATCGCGGCGCGATCGCTGGTCACGGCGTTCGAGGGGCCGGGCAGGGCCCGCGCGCTGGCCGCCGTCGTGCTGGCCGCGGACGTCGCGGTGATCGTGTCCTGCCGCCCCGAGGACCTGCTCGGCCCCAGCGACTGGGGCTGGGGCTCGGTGGGCTGGGTCGGCGTCCTGCTCCTGTGGAACCGGCCGGCCTGGCGGCGCGAGCTGATCGCGTTCCTCTCCCTCAACGCCGGGATCATGCTGACGGCGATGATCGTGACGGGGACCGTCGACCGGGTCTCCATCGCCAAATACCTCATGGTCATGGTGGGGAGCATCACGCTCCAGCTCGGCTACGCGGCGGGCTGCCACACGCTGCGCGTCCGCGCCGAGGACGCCGCGCTGCTGGCCCGCCGGCTGGCCAGCGACGACGCCTGGCGGGAGTCCGCCCAGCGCATCCACGCCGACCGGCTCCGCCGCTACGCCGCGATCCGAGACGTGGCGGAGTCGCTGCTCGAACAGCTCGCCGACGGGGCCGACCCGGGGGATCCCCGCGTACGCGAGGACTGCACGGCCGGGGCCATGCGGCTGCGGCGGCTCATCACGGAGCGGGAGGACGTGCCGGACGAGCTGGTGTCGGTGCTGCGCGAGCGCATCGACGCGGCCGAGCGGCGCCAGGTGCTGGTGACGGCGCCGCCGTTCGGGGAGCGCATGCCCGCGCTGCCGGACGGCGTACGGGAGGATCTGCTCAGAGCACCCGTGCGGGCGCTGGACGGGGCGCGGTCGCGGGCCAGGGTCACGGTGTCCGCGATGTCCACAATGGTGAGCGTGGCCGTCGTGGCCGACAACGACGACCTGCCCGTCAGCGCCACCCCGGTGCGGGAGCCGAGCGGGGTCGTCGTCACCTATCAGCGGCAGGGAGGGGAGGTATGGGTCAACAGCATCTGGGAGGGCCCGCCGGCGCCGCGGCGGGACGCGTGACGGTCGCCCTGGTGGAGGACCATCAGGTGGTGGTGGACGGCGTGCGGTCGTGGTTCGGGCCGCCGAGCCCGGTGGAGCTGGTCGCGCAGGGGCCGACCATCGAGTCCGTGCGCGGCGTGCAGGCCGACGTGCTCCTGCTGGACCTCAACCTCAACGGCACCATGGTCGTGGACCGGGTCGCCGAGCTGTGCGCGGGCGGCCAGCGGGTCATCGTCTTCTCCGAGCACGAGGAGCCGGAGACGGTGCGCGCGGTGCTGGACGCGGGGGCGTCGGCGTTCATCGGCAAGGGCCGGGCCACCCGGGACTCCTGCCTGGAGACCATCCTGGAGGTGGCGGCCGACCGGCCGTCCGTCACGCCGCCCATGGCCCAGGCGATCGCCACGGACGAGGGCCCGCACCGGCCGCAGCTGTCCGACAAGGAGCGGGCGGCGCTGCTGTACTGGTTCCAGTCGATGTCGAAGGCGTCGGTGGCGGCCAGGATGGGCATCAAGGAGCGCACCGTGCGCCAGTACATCGACCGCGCCAGGGTCAAGTACGCCGCCGCCGGCCGCCCCGCGCCGACCAAGGAGAAACTCCTCATCTGCGCCATCCAGGACGGGCTGGTCCAGCCGGACGAGGTGACCGTCTACACCTCACTGGCCGCCCGCGCGACGCCGTCCGAGGAGTTCCGCCCTGGGTGAAGACGTTCTGCCGTGGGCGATGGGGGGCTGCACGGGCCCCTCCGGAAGGGCAAGGTGATTCTCGAACGGGCGGCCGATCGAGAGGTGGTGTCACGTCATGGCGGTGGCGGAGGTGCTGGGCCCGGGTGAGTGGCTGGGGTCGGAGCTGCGCGACGACGACAGCTGGCGGATCCGGCTCACGGAGGCACACCGGCAGGAGGTGCTCGCCGCCGTCCATGCGGCGGGGCGCGAGGTTACGGAGGCGCATCGGCAGGAGGTGCTCGCGGCGGGGAGCGAGGTTACGGAGGCGCATCGGCAGGAGGCGCTCGCGGCGGGGAGCGAGGTGTCTCGAGAGAGCTTCCGGCTGCCGACGCTCGGCCCCGTCCTGCGCCGGGTGCGCGACGAGCTCACGCATGGCCGCGACTTCTTCCTGCTCCAGGGGGTGCCCGTCGAGGGGCTGAGCGAGCGCCAGTGCGAGACGGTCGCCCTCGGCCTCGCCTCCCACGTGGGCGGCATCGTCCCGCAGGGCCCGGAGGGGGCGCCGGTGATGCACGTACGCGACACGGGCGCCGACCCGTCCCATGCGCGGACCAAGAGCTACCAGCACAGCGGCCGGCTCGGCTACCACAGCGACCCGACCGACGTCGTGGCCCTCCTCTGCGTCCGCCCGGCCAAATCCGGCGGCCTCAGCGCCGTCGTCAGCTCCGTGGCGGTGCACAACGAGGTCGTGCGCACCCGGCCTGACCTGGCGGAGGTCCTCTACGAGCCGTGGTGGCACGACCGCCGCACCGGCGACGGCCCCGACAGCTTCTACACCAAGCCGATCTGCGCGGCTCGCCCCGGGGGCGGGGTGTCCATGGCGTACGGCCCCGACTACCTACGCTCTGCCCAGCGCGGCGCCACCGTGCCGCCCTTCACCCGGGCGCAGGAGGAGGCCATGTCCCGCCTCGACGACCTGACCAACGACCCCCGCTTCACGCTCACCATGGATCTGCGGCCGGGCGACCTGCAGTTCCTCAACAACCACGTGACCTTGCACAGCCGCACCGCCTACGAGGACCACCCCGAGCCGTCCCGCCGCCGCCACTTACTCCGCCTCTGGCTCAGCATGAGCTGAGGCAGTGGTCAGCGCCGCGGGCGCTCGAGATCGCCCGGATCAAAACTGACGGCGAAAGGCGTCGTCAGGGTCGCGACCTGACCTGCCTTGTAGGCGGTCGGCGGGTCGTAGCTGTCACCGTTGAGCTCGTAGACGTAGATCGTCGGCCCTTCCCCCATTTCGACTCGCCAGTAGCTGGGGATGCCTGCCGCTGCATACGCCGTGACCTTGAAACCCTTGTCCCTTTCCTTGGTGCTTGGGCTGACCACTTCCGCCGCGAGCAAGATCTCCTCTGGCGCGTACATGAGCTGATCCATGTCTGCGGGCACGATGACAAGGTCAGGTATGTAGTAGTCCTTGTCGGTGACGCGGAGATTGACGGTTGCCAAGGGCTCCAGCTCGGGTGGCGCCGCATCGTCGAGGATGCGCTGCAGTCGATAGATGGCGCGCTGGTGGGAAGATGTGGGGGAAGGGCTCACCAGTAGGCTCCCGTTGAAGAGCTCATAGCGGTTCCCGTCGTCGGGGAACTTGAGCAGGTCGTCGACTGTGTACGGCGGCGCAGGAAGGACAATCTCGCGCCTCGTGGTCGGTTCGATCGTCGCCATTGCGGTCACCCACCAAGTATCGGGAACCTTACCCTCGCTCACATGCTACTTCCCCGATTCTCATCACTTTAAGTTCTGGGTCGATCACGTATCGACACATTCTCTCTGGATCGGGCACAACTGAAAGTTTCAGTCAATCTGGCGGGATGGCGGGAAAGCCCTTTCCGCTGCTCACCCGGCACGTCGACCTGGGTGTGCGGAGAGATGACCATGAGCTGACATAGCCCGTCATTTGTGTGGACTTGTGGGGTCAGATACGGTCGCCCCGCGGAGCGCTCCCTTTCCCGGAACCCCCCGACCGGAACACGGAGATCGCACTATGCCCCAAGCCGGACCCCACCGCTGGGCGCGGCGCGCCCTCGCTGTGCTGCTGACCACGGCGATGATCTTCGCCGTGCCCCTCGCCGAGTCCGCCTCGGCACACGGCTCGGTCGTCGACCCCGCCTCCCGCAACTACGGCTGCTGGCTGCGCTGGGGCAACGACTTCCAGAACCCCGCCATGCAGCAGCAGGACCCCATGTGCTGGCAGGCGTGGCAGGACAACACCAACGCCATGTGGAACTGGAACGGCCTCTACCGCAACGGGGTCGGCGGCAACCATGAGGCCGTCATCCCCAACGGCCAGCTGTGCAGCGCGGGCCTGACCGAAGGCGGCCGCTACCGCTCCATGGACACGCCGGGAGCGTGGACGATGGCGAACCTGACCGGCAGCACGTTCAACATCCGCCTGAGCGACCAGGCCAGGCACGGTGCGGACTACATCAAGGTCTACATCACCCGCCAGGGCTACAACGCCGTCACCACGCCCCTGGGCTGGAACAACCTGGAGCTGGTCCGCACGACCCCCAAGTACGCGCCCGGTGACGTGTACATGATCAACGACATCAGCAAGGGCTCGCGCACCGGCCGTCACGTGATCTACACGATCTGGCAGGCCTCGCACATGGACCAGTCGTTCTACTTCTGCAGCGACGTCAACTTCGGCTGAGCCGCTACGGGCGGGGGCGGGTCGAGGCGCGGATGGAGAGCTCTATCGGGTGTACGCGCTCCGTGCCCACGGGCGCGGCCCCGGACAGCAGCTCGAACAGCAACTCCGCGCAGCTCGCCCCCGCTTCCTTCGGGCGCAGGTCGATCGCGGTGATCGGCGGATCGGACTGGCGGGTGGCGGCGCTGTCGACGCACGAGGCGAGCAGCACGTTCAGGCCGGCCTCCCGCAGCAGCGGCGCCACCTCGGTCGCCGCCCCGGCCGGCGCACACACCAGGGCATCCAAAGGCCCGTCCCCACCCCTCTCCAAGGTCGGCCCCAAGTCTGTCGCCTCGCCCGGCTCCGAGTCTGTCGCCTCGCCCGGCTCCGAGTCTGTCGCCCCGCCTCGCCCCAAGCCCGTCGCCTCGACCGGTCCCAAGCCCGCCGCCTCGCCCGACCCCTGAGCGGCCGGAGGGCGGGTGGCCAGGGCGGGCTCGCCTTGGGCGCGGGTGGGTGGGGCGGCGTCGAGGAGGGCGCGGGCGGCGGATCGGACCTCGTCGCCCGAGGCGTCGAAGGACACCCGCCGCACCAGCGGCACCACCCCGTGCGCCGCGCACCACTCCAGGTAGCCCCGGTGTACGCTCGCCGCCCAGTCGCTCTCGTCCCCGGCGACGATGAGCGCCGGCCGTGACGCGCCCGATTCGCGCAGGTGGTCGAGGAGACGGCCCAGCATCGAGGCGTGCTCGGACCAGACCACGCCGTCCGCCTGCCGGGAGCCGGGGAAGCGTTCGCACGAGACCGTCGGCAGGCCCGTCGCCATCAGGCTCTCCACCACGGGGTCGCCGCCCAGCGGGTCCCCGAGCACGAGGCCGTCCACGCGCGGCGGCCGTGAGCGGCGCTGGCCGGACGTGATCAGTGTGACGTCGTAGTCGTGCCGCGCCGCCTGCTCCACCACGCCGAACACGAACGACATGTAGTAGGAGGAGCGGGTCAGGACCTCGGGGACGTGCAGTCCGATGGTGCCGGTGCTGGCCTTGCGCAGGTGCCTGGCCGAGCCGTTGGGCACGTAGCCGAGCCGCTCGGCGACCTGCGCGACCGCCTCCCGGGTGCGCTCCGAGACCCGCCCGGAGCCACGCAGCGCGTCGGAGGCCGTCGTCTTCGACACCCCCGCCTCCCTGGCGACGGTGAGGATCGTGACCGGCTCCTCCGCGCGCACGCCTGCCCGCTCGCGCCCCTCGTCTGCTCGCACGCCCTGATGGTAGCGGCCCTGATCGCCCACTTCCGCCGGGCGAGACTGCCCCACCCCACCGGAGCCGCCCGGCGGTCTCCGCGCCTCACGTGCGCAGGGGCCCTGTGGTGGTTTCAGGTGTTTGGTGGGTGGCGGGTCTGCTGGGTTTGGCTTGGCGCTTCGGTGGTGGGGGCCCTCCACTGGTCTCGGCGTTTCATGGGTGGCCGGTCCGTTGGGTCGGCTTCGCGTTCCGGTGGTGGCGCTGGGCCGTTCGGTGGTCTCGGTGTTTCCGGGGTGGTGCTGGGCCGTTCGGTGGTCTCGGTGTTTCCGGGGTGGTGCTGGGCCGTTCGGTGGTCTCGGTGTTTCCGGGGTGGTGCTGGGCCGTTCGGTGGTCTCGGTGTTTCCGGGGTGGTGCTGGGCCGTTCGGTGGTCTCGGTGTTTCCGGGGTGGTGCTGGGCCGTTCGGTGGTCTCGGTGTTTCGGGGGCGGCTGGCTCGTTCGGTTGGCTTCGCGTTTCAGGGGTGGCGGGGGTTCCGGTAAACGGTCTGTTTCGGGTGGCGGTTGGGTCTTGTCTCGGTCCGGGGGTCGCAACTAAGTTAGCCCAAACCTTGCCGGAACGTTCCGGCATCAGAAAGGGGCGGAACGTTGCACCTGACCACCGGGAAGCACCCCCATCCTCTCGACCCCCTCACCGCGCAGGAGATCGACGAGGTCAGGCGGATCCTGATGCAGCAGGGCCTGCTGACCGACACGGTGCGGGTGTCCTACCTCGGCCTCGAGGAGCCACCGAAGGGCGAGGTCCTGGCGTACGAGCCGGGCGCCCCCGTCGCGCGCCGGGCCCGCGCGTTCCTCCTCGACCTGGCCACCGAGACGGCCGAGGACGTGATCGTGGCGATCAGCGCGGGCACGGTCGAGGAGCGCAGGCCCATCGATCCGGTCACCGACGGCCAGGTGCCCATGCTGGACGAGGAGCACGCCCTGGTCAGGCGGGTGCTGAGGGAGGACCCGGCCTGGGCCGAGGCGCTGCGGCGCCGGGGGATCGAGGACCCGGCGGGCGTCTACCTGGCCGCGCTGAGCGCGGGCAACTTCGGCCTGCCCAAGGAAACGGGCCGGCGGGTGGCGAGGGTGCTGGCGCACCTGATGCCCACGCCCGAGAGCCTCCCGTGGGCCCACCCCGTGGACGGCCTGGTCGCGTACGTGGACCTGGTCAAGGGCGAGGTCATGGAGATCGTGGACACCGGCCCCCAGCCGATCCCCGCCGAGCCCGGCGACTACCACCTCGGCCCGCACCGGACCACGCAGAAGCCCATCCACATCACCCAGCCGGACGGCCCCAGCTTCACGGTCGACGGCCCCCTGGTCACCTGGGAGAAGTGGAGCCTGCGCCTCGGGTACGACATGCGCGAAGGGCTCACCCTGCACCAGATCGGCTTCGAGGACGACGGCCGCGTCAGGCCGATCGTCTACCGGGCGTCGGTGGCGGAGATGCTGGTCCCGTACGGGGACCCGAGCCCCATCCGGTTCTGGCAGAACTACTTCGACACCGGCGAGTACCAGCTCGGCAAGCTGGCCAACTCCCTGGAGCTCGGCTGCGACTGCCTCGGCGAGATCACCTACTTCGACGCCGTCGTGACGGACGGCGCCGGCGTGCCCAAGGTGATCACGAACGCGATCTGCATGCACGAGGAGGACTACGGCGTGCTGTGGAAGCACACCGATCCGGCCAACGGCTCCAGGGAGACCCGCAGGCAGCGGCGCCTGGTGATCTCGTTCTTCGTCACGGTGGGCAACTACGACTACGGCTTCTACTGGTACCTCTACCTCGACGGCACCATCGAGCTGGAGGTCAAGGCCACCGGCATCGTCTTCACCGGCGCCTACGACGACCGCGCCGCGCCCTACAGCTCGGAGGTCGCGCCGGGGCTGGCGGCGCCGTACCACCAGCACCTGTTCAGCGCCCGGCTGGACATGACGGTGGACGGCGTGGCGAACGCGGTCGACGAGGTGGAGGCGGTCGCGGTCGAGAGCCCGTACGGCAACGCCTTCGGCCGCGCCGTGAAGCGGCTGCGCACCGAGGGGGAGGGCCGGCGCGACGCCGACCTCGCCAGGGAGCGCACCTGGCACGTCGTCAACCCCGGCGTACGCAACCGCCTCGGCCGCCCGGTCGGCTACGCCCTGCACCCCGAGGGCAAGCCGGCCCTGCTCGCGCACCCGGAGTCGTCCATCGGCAGGCGGGCCGAGTTCGCGACCAGGCATCTGTGGGTGACGCGGTACCATCCCGCAGAGCGCTATCCTGCCGGTGACCTGGTCAACCAGCATCCCGGCGGCGCGGGCCTGCCCACCTACACCAGGGCCGACCGCGACATCGACGGGCAGGACATCGTGCTGTGGCACACGTTCGGCCTGACACATTTCCCCCGCACGGAGGACTGGCCGATCATGCCGGTCGACACGTGCGGCTTCGTACTCAAGCCGGTCGGGTTCTTCGACCGCAACCCCACGCTCGACGTCCCGCCGAGCGCCGCCGAACGTTCCTGCCACTAGAGGAGAAGAGGCCCATGCGTCCCATACGCCTGGCCTGCGGTGTCATGGCAGCCCTGCTGGCCTCGGCCTGCGCCGCCACCGGAACGACCACCACCCCCGCCACAGCCCCCGACCGGCCCAACCCGACCGGTTACCTCGCCACAGCCGACCAGTCACTCCCCGTCGGCGGCACGCTCAACCTGGCCGTGCACATCGACAGCGGCGCCGCCACCGGCTACGACCCGCAGCTCGCCGACGTCGCCACCACCTGGCAGCTGCTCTCGCTGTCCTACGAGACGCTGGTCACGGTGGGCCCCGACTTCAGCGTGCAGCCCATGCTGGCCGACAAGTGGGACACCCCCGACCCCAAGACGTACGTCTTCCACCTGCGCGACGGCGTCACCTTCTCCAACGGCCGCGAGATGACGGCCGACGACGTGGTGGGCAGCCTGAAGCGGCTGCTGGCCTCCAAGTCGGTCTGGCGCGGCCAGCTCGGCCCGGTCAAGTCGGTCACCAAGGACGGCGACCGCGCGGTCAAGGTCACCCTGAGCGAGCCGTACACGCCGTTCCTGGCCGCCCTCGCCAACATCCCCGCCGCCGTCCTGCCCATGAAGGAGATCGACGACAAGTCGGTCGACCCGGCCAAGACGCTGCTCGGCACCGGCCCGTACGTGGTGGAGAACCACCGCCAGGACGTGTCGTGGACCTTCAAGCGCAACGACAAGTACTGGTCCAAGGGGAAGCCGGCCGCCGACGCCGTCAACGTGACGATCGCCCCCGAGGAGGCCGCGCGCATCGCCGCCCTGCAGAACGGCAGCGCCGCGCTGGCCACGCTGGGCAACGTCGACTCGGCGACCATGCTGGCCGGGGCGAAGAACGTCCAGGTCGTCACCCAGGCCACCACCGACTTCTACTACCTCATGCTCAACACCCAGGCGGCCGGCTCCAAGTTCGCCGACCCGAGGGTGCGCCAGGCCGTCGCCATCGCGCTCGACCCGAAGCAGATCGCCGACGTGGCGCTCGGCGGCAAGGGCAGGCCGACGGCCATCACCCCGGCGGGCCTGCCGGGCGCCTGCGACCCGGCCGCGCTGCCGTCGGCGTCCAAGAGCGTGGACGAGGCGAAGAAGCTGCTGGCAGACGCGGGCGCCCAGAACCTGACGTTCACGCTCAGCATCTTCTCCACCGAGCCCGCCCCGGCGGTCGCCCAGGTGATCCAGCAGAACCTCCAGCAGGCCGGCATCACCGTGAAGATCGAGCAGCTCGACGAGGCGAGCTGGTCGGGCAAGGTGTACGGCAAGGCGCCCGCCGAGTTCGACGCCGCGCTGTCCTGGTTCGCCGGCTACGCCGACCCCGGCATGGTCACCAAGTGGTGGAACCCGGAGACGGCCGGCTTCAACGTCGGCTTCATGAAGCCGGACAAGGAGCTGAACACCCTCATTGACGCGGCCGGCAAGGAGCCCGCGGGAGCCGCCCGCGACAAGGCGCTGGCGGCCGTCTGCGCCAAGGCCGACACCGACGCGCAGATGATCCCGCTGGTCACCCGCCCGGCCACGATCGCGTTCCGGACCGACGCGCTCAGCCCCAGCCTGTACGCCACCGAGGGGTACGGCAACGTGCTGCGCCTGATCGCCGACGCCCGCGTGAAGAAGACCCAGTAGCCATGCGCCTGCTGATGTGGTGGGCCGGCCGGGCGCTCAGCTCGGCCGCCACGCTCCTGGGCGTCTCCGTGCTGATCTTCACGGCGGTGCGCCTGATGCCCGGCGGTTTCGCGGAGACCGTGCTGGGCCCGTTCGCCACGGCCGAGCAGAAGGCGGAGCTGGCCACCCGCTACGGGCTCGACCAGCCGGTGTTCATGCAGTACGGGCACTGGCTGGCCGCCGTCGCGGGCGGCGACTTCGGCATCTCGATGATCAGCCGCCAGCCGGTCGGCGCGGAGCTCCTGGCCCGGCTGCCGGTGACCGGCGAGCTGACCGTGCTGGCCGTGGCCGCCAGCGCGCTGGCGGGGGTGCCCCTGGGCGTGCTCACCGCCGTGCGCTCCCGGCCGGGCGGCGGCGGCGCGGCGGGGCGGCTGCTCAGCGGGCTCGGCGTCAGCGTGCCGGAGTTCGTGCTGGGCAGCCTGGTCGTGTTCGTCTTCTCCCGGTACGCGCTCGGACTGGAGGTCGGCACGTGGGTGCCGTTCACCCAGGACCCGGCCGCGAACCTCGCCACGATGGTGCTGCCGGCCGCCGTCCTGTCGGTGTTCGCCATCTCCGTCACCGCCAGGACCACCCGGGACGCCGTGCTCGGCGTGCTGGTCGAGCCGTACGTCACGGCCGCCGTCGGGCGCGGCGAGTCGCCGTGGTTCATCGTCCGGCACCACATCCTGCGCAACGCCGCCACCCCCGTGGTGACGCTGCTCGGCACCATCACCGCGTACCTGCTGGGCGGGGCGCTCATCGTGGAGCACGTGTTCAACCTGCCGGGCGTCGGCTCCTACATCGTGCAGGCCGTCGGCCGCCGCGACTACGCCGTCGTACAGGCGGGCGTGCTGCTGGCGGCGGCGGTGTTCATCGTGATGAACGTGCTGATCGACTTGCTCGTCGGGGTCCTGGACCCGAGGCTGGGCGTGCTGGCGGGGAGGCGTTCATGAGGAAGCTGGACCGGCTGTCCATCGGCGGGCTCGTCTGCCTGGCGGTCCTGGTGGTGTTCGCGCTGGGCTCGCTGGTCGGAGCCGGGGGAGACCCGGACGCGATCGTCGGGCCGCGCCTGCAGCCGCCGGGGCCCGGCTGGTGGCTGGGCACCGACAACCTGGGCCGCTCGGTGCTGCCGCGCGTCATGGAGGGCGTGGGCACGACGCTGCTGCTGTCGTCCGTCGCCGTGCTGGTGACGGCGGCGCTGAGCGCCACGTTCGGCATCATCGCCGGCTACCGCGGCGGCTACCTGAACGAGCTGGTGATGCGCCTGGTGGAGGTGCTCTACTCCTTCCCCGCCATCGTGCTCGCGATCCTGGTCGCCGCGGTGCTCGGCCCCGGGCAGACGGCGGCGCTGGCCAGCATCGTGCTGGTGACGATCCCGCTGATGACCCGGCTGGTGCGGGCCGCCGCCGTGGCCGTGTCGCAGCGCGACTACGTCACCTCGGCCGTCATCAGCGGGGCCGGGCTGCCGCGCGTGCTCGGGCGGCACGTGCTGCCCAACGTGGCGGGCACGATCGCGGTGCAGGGCACGTACGCGCTGTCGGTCGGGATCGCGGTCGAGGGCGGGCTGAGCTTCCTCGGGTTCGGCGTGCAGCCGCCGCAGGCCTCGCTCGGCGTGCTGATCCAGCAGGGCGGCACCTACATGATCGCCGCGCCCTGGCTGATCCTCGGCCCCGGGGTCGTGCTCGTGGCGGCGATCCTGGCGATCAACGTGGTGGGCGACGGGCTGCGCGACCGGCTCGAACCCCGGGAGACGAGGTCTTTGACTTGACTTCCTTCCCACGGCCGAAGCCAGGGAACTCCGGCCCTCACAGGTCGGATCTTCCTGCTTCACCGCCAGCCGCCCGCCAGAGAGAAGGACTCCCCTTGAGGTCTTACACCGGCTCCACAGGCGTTTCACCTCTCCGCCAGCCCGGCGGCGAGGGCATTGCAGGACACACAGGTGACGGCTTGGTTATCGCCGCCTCACACACTGTAGCGAACCTCGTGATGCCGCGAGGCGCTTTCTCCTCGGGTCTCAATGCCGGGGCAGTCATGGTGGAGGAGGTTTGATGAGCCTGCTCACGGTGCGGAACCTGGTGATCGACTACGCCGGGACCAGGGCGCTGGACGGCGCCGACCTGGAGGTGGCGCAGGGGGAGACCGTCGGCCTGGTCGGAGAGAGCGGGTCCGGCAAGTCCACGCTCGGCTCCGCAGTCGGCCGGCTGCTGCCCAGGGCGGCCCGGCGCGGCGAGGGGGAGGTCGTGGTGGCCGGGGAGCCGGTGTTCGACCTGCCCGCCGACCGGCTGCGCCGCCTGCGCAGGAAACATCTCGGGTTCGTCTTCCAGGACCCGATCGCCTCGCTGAACCCGACCATGCGCGTCGGCGACCAGCTCCGCCTGGTGCTCGGGCGCGGCGCCGACGTGGGCTTCCACCTGGGGCGGGTCAAGCTCGACGACCCCCGCGTCATGCGGGCGTACCCGCACCAGCTCTCCGGCGGCATGGCGCAGCGGGTGGCCATCGCGATGGCCATGGCCACCGAGCCCGAGCTGCTCGTCGCGGACGAGCCGACCGCCGCGCTGGACAGCCAGGTGCGCGAGGAGGTGCTGAACGTGGTCTTCTCCCTGGCCGCCGCGGCCGGGACGAGCATCCTGTGGCTCAGCCACGACCTGCCCGCCGTCGCCCGCAGGTGCGACCGGGTCGCGGTCATGTACGGCGGCCGGGTCGTCGAGGCCGGGCCGGCCCGCGAGGTGCTGGGCAATCCCGCTCACCCCTACACGGCGGCGCTGGCCGGGTCGGCGCCCGCCGCCGCGGCCCACGGCGTCCGCCTGGAGCCCGTGCCCGGCCGCCCGCCCGTCCTCACCGGGCCGTCGCCGGGCTGCGCCTTCGCGCCGCGCTGCCCGTTCGCGGAGGAGCGCTGCGAGCACGAGCGCCCGGAGCCGGTCCGGGTGGGTAAGCAGGACGTGCTCTGCCACCGGGCGGAAGAGGTCGCGGCATGATTCTCGAACTCGACGACGTCACCGTCACTTTCGCCGCCGGGCCGCCGCTGCGGCGCATCCACCTGGACGCCATGCGGCACGTGTCCCTGTCCGTCGCGGCGGGGGAGACGCTGGGCCTGGTCGGCGAGTCCGGCTCGGGCAAGACGACCACCAGCCGGGTCGCGCTCGGCCTGCAGCGGCCGACGTCCGGAGCGGTCAGGTTCGACGGCCGGCCCTTCCCCAGGCGGCGGCGCGAGCTGGCGGGCCGGATGCAGGCCGTGCTGCAGCACCCGCACTGGTCGCTCAACCCGCGCATGCGCGTCGGCCAGAGCGTCGCCGAGCCGCTGGACGTGCTGGGCCGCCCGGCCAGCGACGCGGTCACCGAGATGCTGGAGCACGTGGGGCTGGAGGCGTCGTTCGCCTCCCGCTACCCCCATGAGCTGTCCGGCGGCCAGCGGCAGCGCGTCTCCATCGCCCGCGCGCTGGTCACCCGGCCCAGGTTCATCGTCTTCGACGAGGCCGTCAGCGCGCTGGACGTCTCCGTGCAGGTGCAGATCCTCAACCTCATCAAGGACCTGCAGGCCGAGTACGGCTTCAGCGCCCTGTTCATCTCCCACGACCTCGGCGCGGTCCGCTACGTCGCCGACCGGATCGCGGTCATGCGCAAGGGCGAGATCGTCGAGACCGCCGACACGGCCACGTTCTACTCGGCCCCCGCTCACGAGTATTCGAAACAGCTTCTGGAGGCATTGTGACCAGTGAGCCCCGGCTCGCCACCCCGTCCGCGTTCGCGCCCGGCGTGCCGCGCAACGCTGACCTGCCGCTCGCCCCGCAGGCCAGCCCCGGGCGCGGGTCGGTCGCGTTCGACCTGCCCGGCGTGCTCGTCGGCACGGCCGAGTACGCGGAGGGCCCCACCGGGTGCACCGTGATCCACGTACCGGCGGGCGCGCGCACAGCCGTGGACGCGCGCGGCGGCGCGGTCGGCATGAGCGGCGGGTACGACTACAACCACGCCATCTGCTTCGCCGGCGGCTCGGTGTACGGCCTGGCCGCCGCCGCGGGCGTGAGCGACGAGCTGCTGGCCCGCAGGGACAACCGGACCCGCTGGGACGACCTCCAGCTCGTGTCCGGCGCGGTGATCTACGACTTCTCGGCCAGGGAGACCGCCGTCTACCCGGACGGCGAGCTGGGCCGGGCCGCGCTGCGCAACGCCGTCGAAGGCGAGTTCCCGGTGGGCCGGTGCGGCGCGGGCCGCACGGCGAGCACCGGCAAGGTGGACTTCGGGCGGGCCGAGTTCGCCGGTCAGGGGGCCGCGTTCGGCACGTTCGGCGAGGCCAAGGTGCTGGTGGCGACCGTGGTCAACGCCGTCGGCGCGGTCGTCGACCGGCAGGGCGGGATCGTGCGCGGCAACTACCACGCCGAGGACGGCGCTCGCCGCCACCCCGGCGCCGACTACGCCGCGATGGTCGGCGACCCGGCCCCGGCCGTCATGGGCAACACCACGCTGACCGTCATGGTCACGAACGTGCAGCTGACCGACGTCGAGCTGCTCCAGGTGGGCCGCCAGGTGCACAGCTCCATGCACCGCGGCATCCAGCCGTTCCACACCATGAACGACGGCGACGTGCTGTTCGCGCTGACCACGGACGAGGTGGACCTGGTGAGCGTCAAGCCCACCGGCCTCGGGACGCTCGCGTCGGAGCTCGCCTGGGACGCGATCCTGAGCGCGGTGGAGTAGCCCCATGCACGTCTTCCCCCGTTACGCCGCCAAGGACCCGGCCCAGGCGATCGAGCTGGTCAGGCGCAACCCGTTCGCCCTGGTCGTCAGCATGGTGGACGGCGTGCCGGTCGCCACGCACGTCCCCGTCATCCTCGAGGGCGGCGCCCTCGAAGGCGGCGCCCTGCTCGGCCACATGGCCCGCGCCAACCCCCACTGGCGCTCCTTCGAGTCCGCGCCCGACGTGCTCGTGGTCTTCTCCAGCGCGCACGGGTACGTCTCGCCCACCGTGTACGCGACCGACCCGGCCGTCCCGACCTGGGACTACGCGGCCGTACACGTGACGGGACGGGTGGAGCTGATCGACGACGCGCTCGACGTGGTGGAGCGCACGGTCACGGCCCTGGAGGCGCTCCGCTCGCCCTCCTGGGAGCCGACCCCGGCGTCCAGGGAGAGGTTCGCCGCGCTCCTGCCGGGGGTAGTGGCTTTTCGGGTGCATGTGCATACCGAGAAGAGCATGTTCAAACTGAGCCAGGACATCGACGCCGAGCGGTACGCGCGCGTCCGCGCCTCGTTCGCGGCCGAGAACCCCAGGCTCGCCGACCTGATGGATGGTTCATGACTTTCCCCACTTTCACGTCGACGCAGATTGACCCCCGGGCCCGCGGCAAAGAACTCGGCACGCACCGGAGCGAGGCGATCCGCGCCAACCTCTCCGGCTACTCCGACCTGTTCACCGTCGCGGGCGCCACCGCGACGCAGGTCCGCTCATGGGGTGAGCTGGCCCTGGAGCGCACCGCCGACTGGGCGCCGCACCTGGCGGAGGAGATCGCGGGGATCGCGGGCGGCGCCGGCCTGGAGCCCTGGCAGGTCGCCGTCGTCAACGCCCGCACGGAGATCCTGGCCGCCATCGACGCGACCGGCGAGGGGGAGTGCTCCACCTCCGTCGTGCTGCCCGGGCCGGGGGAGGCGCCGCGCACGGTACAGACGTGGGACTGGCACGACCACCTGCGCGACGCGCCCATGCTCTGGGAGCTGGAGCCGCGTCCGGGGCACGTCGTGCGCACGTTCACCGAGGCCGGGGCGCTGGCCAAGATCGGGGTGAACACGGGCGGGCTCGGCATCCACTTCAACATCCTGCGCCACGACTCCGACACGGCCGACCTCGGCGTGCCCGTCCACCTGATCGCCCGCAGGATCCTGGACGAGGCCACCACGGTGGAGGAGGCCGCCGACATCGCGCGCTCGGCCACCGTCTCCGCCTCGACCGTCATCACGGCCGTGACCTCGTCGGACGCGGCCTCGATCGAGATCTCCCCGGCCGGGGTCGCGGTCATACCGCCGGAGCCCGACGGCGTGCTGCAGCACTGCAACCACTTCCTCGACCCCGCGCTGGCCAAGGACGAGCGGCATTCCACCGACCGGCCCAGCACGTACGCCAGGTTCCAGCACCTGCGGGCCAACACCGAGGGCCTGAGCAGCGACGACCACACCAAGCGGGCGCTGGCCATGCTCAGCCACGGCCCCGACGACGCGCCCGTCTGCGCCCACCCGGACCAGACGATGCCGATCAACCAGCGGTGGGAGACCGTCGCGACGATCGCGCTGGACGTCGTCGCCGCGCGGCTGCGGGTACACCAGGGCGGGCCGTGCCAGGTCACCGAGGCGACCTGGCAGACGTTCTGATCAGTGGAACGCGGCGATCCCCGTGAGCGCCTTGCCCAGGACCAGGGAGTGGATCTCGGACGTGCCCTCGTAGGTCAGCACCGACTCGAGGTTCACGGAGTGCCTGATCACCGGGTATTCGAGGGTGATGCCGCTCGCTCCGAGCAGCGTGCGGCACTTCCTGGCGATCTCCAGGGCCTCGCGCACGTTGTTCAGCTTGCCGGCGCTCACCTGCTCGGGGGTGATCGTCCCGGCCTCCTTCAGCCGGCCCAGGTGCACGGCCAGCAGCAGGCCCTTGCCCAGCTCCAGCGCCATGTCGGCGAGCTTCTCCTGGGTGAGCTGGAACGAGGCCAGCGGCCTGGCGAACACCTCGCGGTCGCCCGCGTACGCGATGGCCGTCTCCAGGCAGTCGAGCGCCGCCCCCATCGCCCCGAACACGATCCCGAACCGCGCCTCGTTCAGGCAGCCGAGCGGCCCCGACAGGCCCCGCGCGCCGGGCAGCAGGGCCGCGTCCGGCAGGCGCACCCCGTCGAGCACCAGCTCGCTCGTCACGCTCGCGCGCAGCGAGATCTTGTGCTTGACGTCGTTCACGGTGAAGCCCGGGGTGCCCGCCGGAACCAGGAAGCCCCTGACGCCCTCGTCCGTACGCGCCCACACCACCGCCACGTCCGAGACCGAGCCGTTGGTGATCCACATCTTGGTGCCGTTCAGCACCCAGTCGCCGCCCTCGCGCTTGGCCGTGGTCCGCATGCCGGCCGGGTCGGAGCCGAAGTCGGGCTCGGTCAGGCCGAAGCAGCCGATGCGCTCGCCGGCCGCCATCGCGGGCAGCCACTCCTGCTTCTGCTCCTCGCTGCCGTACTTCCAGATGGCGTACATCGCGAGGGACCCCTGCACCGAGACCAGGCTGCGCAGCCCGGAGTCGGCCGCCTCCAGCTCCAGGCAGGCCAGCCCGTACGAGACCGCGCCCATGCCCGCGCAGCCGTACCCCTCGAGGTGCATGCCGAGCACGCCCAGCGAGCCGAGCGTGCGGGCCAGCTCGCGGGCCGGCAGCTCCCCGGTCTCGAACCACTCCGCGACGTGCGGGCGGATCTCCCGGTCGCAGACGCGCCTGACCGTGGTCCTGATCTCGCGCTCCTCCTCAGTGAGCAGCGTGTCGAAGGCGAAGAGCGCGGTCGGGGTGGTCATCGGACAACCTCCGTATTTTGGATCCAATATTGAAAATCCAATATGGCACAGTTAGGGTTCGTTGACCATGGACGTTCTGAATCTCGCTGTTCTCAATCTCATTGGGGGCCGCTGGGTCGAGGGTGACGGCGAGGAGTTCGCCGACACCAACCCCGCCCGGCCCAGCGAAGTGGTCGCGCGGGGGCGGTTCGCCTCCGCCGCCGAGGTGGAGCGGGCCGTCGCCGCGGCCCGCGCGGCGGCGCCCGGGTGGGCGGCGACGCCCCACCACGCCCGCGCGGCGGTGCTCGTGGCCGCCGCCGACCTCGTGGACGCCGCCGCCGACGAGTGGGGCGCCGAGCTGGCCCGCGAGGAGGGCAAGACGCTGCCCGAGGCGGTCGCCGAGGTACGGGGCTCGGCCCGGATCCTGCGCTACTACGCGGGCGAGGCCGACCGCGAGAGCGGCGAGATCTTCGCCTCCCCGCGCCCCGGCGAGAACGTCCTCGTGGTCCGCAAGCCGATCGGCGTGGCCGGGCTGATCACGCCGTTCAACTTCCCGATCGTCATCCCCGCCTGGAAGATCGCGCCCGCCCTCAGCTACGG
Organism: Nonomuraea angiospora; assembly: GCF_014873145.1. NCBI lineage: Bacteria > Bacillati > Actinomycetota > Actinomycetes > Streptosporangiales > Streptosporangiaceae > Nonomuraea > Nonomuraea angiospora. The sequence continues at coordinate 10,757,476 of NZ_JADBEK010000001.1, forward strand.
CAACACCGTCGTGTGGAAGCCGTCGTCGCTGGTGCCGCTGCTGGCCTACCGGCTGGCGCAGGCGCTGACGTCGGCGGGGCTGCCGGACGGTGTGCTCAACCTCGTGTACGGCGAGGCCGAGGCCGGCTCGGCCATCGTGGACCACCCCGGCGTGGACGCGATCTCCTTCACCGGCTCCACCGCGGTCGGGCGGGCCGTGATCGCGCGCTGTGGCGAGCTGGGCAAGCCGGTGCAGACGGAGATGGGCGGCAAGAACGCCTCCGTCGTGCTCGCCGACGCCGACCTCGACCACGCCGCCGAACAGGTCTGCCTCGGCGCGTTCCGCTCCACGGGCCAGAAGTGCACGGCCACCTCGCGGCTCGTCGTGGCCTCCCAGGTCGCGGACGAGCTGCTGGAACGGGTGACCGCACGGGCCGCGCGCCTCGTGGTCGGCGACCCCCTGTCGCCGGAGGTCGAGATGGGCCCGCTGGTCAGCTCGGCCGCCCGGGACCGGGTGACGTCCGGGGTCGCGCGGGCCGTGGACGAGGGGGCCAAGCCGCTGGCGGGCTCCTCCCCGTACGACGGCGAGGGCTGGTTCGTGCCGCCGACGGTGCTCGACCTGCCGGGGACCGGGGTGGACTTCTGGCGAACCGAGCTGTTCGGGCCGGTGGTCGGCGTGGTGCGGGCGTCGGGGACAGAGGAGGCTCTGGAGCTGGCCAACCTCAGCGACCACGGCCTGTCGGCGGCCATCTTCACCAGGGACCTGGGCGTGGCCCTGCGGGCGGTCGAGCGGCTGGACGTCGGCGTGCTGCACATCAACTCAGAGTCGGCCGGGACCTTCCCGTACGTGCCGTTCGGCGGGGTCAAGCAGAGCGGGTTCGGGCCCAAGGAGCAGGGGCGGGCGGCCCGCGAGTTCTTCACCCACACGATGACCGTCTACCTCGGGGCGCCGGCGTGAGCGAGCGTAGCGAGCGAACAATCAAACGCAGCACGGGTCCGGTCACGCGACCGACGAAGGAGGGCGCGTGACCGGTGGTGCTCTTTCGGGGCTCTTGGTGGCGGACTTCAGCCGGGTGCTGGCGGGGCCGTACGCCACGATGCTGCTGGCCGATCTGGGCGCGGAGGTGGTCAAGGTGGAGCGGCCGGGCGCGGGGGACGACACCCGCGCCTGGGGGCCGCCGTACGCGCCCGACGGCGAGGCCACGTACTTCCTCGGCGTCAACCGCAACAAGCGCTCGATCGCCCTCGACCTGCGCGAGGACGTCGAGGTCGCGCGGGCCCTGGCCGGCCGGGCGGACGTGCTGGTCGAGAACTTCCGGCCCGGCACGATGGACCGGCTCGGGCTCGGCTACCCGGCGCTGCGCGAGCTCAACCCCGGGCTGGTGTACTGCTCGATCACCGGGTTCGGGTCGGGACCCGGGGCCGGGCTGCCCGGCTACGACCTCATCGCGCAGGCGGTGGGCGGGCTGATGAGCGTCACCGGCGAGCCCGGCGGGCCCGGGACGAAGGCCGGCGTGGCGCTGGTGGACGTGATCACCGGCCTGCACGCCGGGCTGGGCATCCTGGCCGCGCTCCGCCACCGCGACACCACCGGCGAGGGGCAGCACGTCGAGGTCTCGCTGCTGTCGTCCCTGCTGTCGGCGCTCACCAACCACGCCTCCGCCTACGCCGCCGCCGGAGTGGTCCCCCAGGCGATGGGCAACCGGCATCCCAGCATCGTCCCGTACGAGGTCTTCGAGGCCGCCGACCGCCCGATCGTGATCGCGGCCGGCAACGACCGCCAGTTCCAGGCCCTCTGCGGGGCGCTGGACCGCCCGGACCTCGCCGGGGACCCCCGCTACGCCACCAACGCGGACCGGGTCGCCGGCCGCGTCGGGCTCGTCGCCGAGCTCAACGCGGCGCTGGCCGCCCGCACGGCCGACGAGTGGTTCGGTACGCTCACCGCCGCCGGGGTGCCCTGCGGCCCGATCAACGACCTGGCCGCCGCCTTCGCCCTGGCCGACGACCTCGGCCTCGAGCCCTCCGTACGGCTCGACGGCGTCGGCCAGGTCGCCAACCCCCTGCGGCTCAGCGCCACCCCGCCCTCCTACCGCCGCCGGCCGCCCCGGCTGGGAGAGGATGACGACTGGGTTCGTGAGATATTGGGGCGATGAGTTCGGACGAGGCACGACGCAGGCCGCCGACGGCCCAGCAGTTCGTGCTGGGCGAGCTCCGCCTTGCCATCACCACCGGGCGCCTGCGCCCCGGCGCCCCCATCCGGCAGGACGCGCTGGCCGAGGAGCTGCAGGTCAGCCGCGTCCCCCTGCGTGAAGCGCTCAAGACGCTCGAAGGCGAGGGCCTGGTCACCTACAAGGCGCACAAGGGCTACTGCGTCGCCATGCTCTCGCTCGACGACCTGCGCGAGGTCTACCGCATCCGCGAGCTGCTGGAGGAGGAGGCCGTCCGGCGGGCCGTCGAGCGCCTCACGGACGCCGACCTCGCCCGGCTGGAGTCGGCCCAGGAGGAGGTCGAGCGGGCCGCCGCGGCGGGCGACGTGCTGGCCATGGCGACGGCCAACCGGCTGTTCCACATGACGCTGTTCGAGTGCGCGGGCATGCCCCGGCTGGTGCGCCTCATCAGGACCCTGTGGGACACCACGGACGCCTACCGGTCGATGTACTACGGCGACGCGGGCAACCGGGAGCGGGTCGTCAAGGAGCACCGCGCCACCCTCGACGCCCTGCGCCGCCACGCGGCCGACGAGGCGGTGACGACGCTCGACGTCCACCGCGCCCACGCGGTCGCCGAGCTGGAGTCACTCCTCGGCCCCTCCTCATGACTGCATGGAGCCCCAGAAGGCGCAATTGCTGGCGTCGGCGGTGTCGGTCAGGTGGATGCCGTCGCGTCCCGGAGCCAGGCTGAGCACGTCGCCGGAGCCCTGGAAGAGCGGCCAGCGCGGGACCCAGGGGGCGTTCGGGTGGCCGTCGCGGGCGAACGACGTCCAGTAGCCGATCATGGCGTTGGACAGCCGCTGCTGCTCGGCGTTGAGCCGGTTGGGCGAACCGGGGAACAGGTAGAGCAGCTCCGTCGCGTGCTCGGCGCCCTCCTCGAAGCCGGGCACGTCCATCAGCGGCGGCGCGGCGCGGTCGGCGAACTGGTAGGCGTAGACCTTGACCCCGGCCCGGGCGAGCAGGGCGAAGGCGTCCTGGTGCGCGCAGGTGGCGAGCGGGCCGGTGCCGTGGGTCAGCATGGTGGCCAGCCCGATCCGCAGGTCGGGGTGGCCGGTGGCGGGATAGCGGGCCAGGACCTGGTCGGCGTTGGTCCCATATGTGCCGCGCACGAACTGCTCGTACTGTGCCCGTGTGATCGGCTTCGGATAGGTGAGACCGGTGTAGAGGCGCATCTCGTCGAGCGTGTTGCCGTGCATGACGGGCACGCGGTTGATCCGGCCGCTCTCCAGCGCGGCGCGCGGCTGCAGCGGCAGCACGTGGTCGCCGCCCGCGACCGGGTACGGATTGTGGCCCCGGAACGCCTCCAGCAGCGTCTTGACCGGCAGCGCCCGCAGGCAGGCGGCCGCCCCGGCGGCGCAGCCCACGGCCTCGGCGAACCTGGCCCCCTCGGCCTCCGCCTGCTCCGCGGTGCGCGTGGGGGAGGAGCAGCTGAAGCTCTGCACGATCGCCTTGTCGAACAGCCCGGCGGCGGTGGGCGAGGCCAGGTCGGCGCAGATGTCGGCGGCTCCGGCGGACTCCCCGAACAGCGTCACGTTGCGCGGGTCGCCGCCGAACGCCTCGATGTTGCGCCGCACCCAGCGCAGCGCCGCCTGCTGGTCGAGCAGCCCGTAGTTGCCGCTCTGGTAGCGCTCGCCCGTCTCGAGCGCGGGGTGCGCCAGCCAGCCGAGCGCGCCGAGCCGGTAGTTGACGCTCACGACCACGACGCCGCCCCGGGTCACCATCCTGGTCAGGTCGTAGGAGGCCGGGTTGCCGCCGGCGTTGCCGCCGCCGTGCAGCCACACCATGACCGGCCGGTCGCGGCCCCTGCGCGGCGCGGTGACGTTGAGGTAGAGGCAGTCCTCGCTGTACGACGTCCGGCCGCCGTAGGGTTCGACGAGTTGCGCGCACTGGCTGCCGAAGGCGGTCGCGTCGCGGACGTCGGTCCACGGCTTGGCCGGCTGCGGCGGGCGCCATCGGAGCGGGCCCGTGGGCGGCTCGGCGTACGGGATGCCGCGGAAGATCCGATGGTCCTTGCGCACCTCGCCTTTGACCATGCCCTTGTCGGTGCGCACCAGCGCGGACGGAGCCGACTGCGCGACGGCCGGAGTGGTGGTCATGACCAGGGAGAGCGCTGCCACCGCGGCGCGAACGAGTCTCACTGGGGCCCCCTGTGATTACTGTACGTAATTCTTCCGTTCCTGACCGTACACGAAGAGGGGGCGTGGAACTACTGATTTATGCGCCCGGCCAGGTCGGCCACGGCGCCCACGACCTCGTCGCCGGCCAGCATGACCAGGTCGTTGTGGCCCGCCCCGGCGACCTCCACGGTGGTGGCCCGCTCACCCGCCGCCTCGGCGACCGCCCTGCTGAGCCGCGGGGGCACGATCGTGTCGCGGGTGCCGTACACGACGACGACCGGCGCCCGCACCCGCCGGATGTCCTCCGCGACCGGGAAGCGGTCCCGCAGCAGCGTCCTGACCGGCAGGAACGGGTAGTTGGCCCGACCGGCGGCGGCCAGGTCGGTGAACGGGGAGCGCAGCACCAGGCCGCCGGGCGGGCGCTCCAGGGCGAGCCGGGTGACCACGGCCGCGCCCAGGCTCTCGCCGAAGTAGATGACACGGCTGTCGCCGAGGTGGTCGCGGGCGGCCAGGGCGTCCTGGCGCAGCCCCTCCTCCGTCGGGGTGCCGGGGTTGCCGCCGTAGCCGCGGTAGTCCATGAGGAGCACCGCGAACCCGCGGTCCGACAGCGCGCGGGCCAAGGGGGCGCGGTCGCGGCGGTTGCCCCCGTTCCCGCCCGCGATCAGGACGGTCACGCCGCGGGTGCCGGGGACGTACCAGGCCGCCAGCCGGAGCCCGTCGGCGGTGGTGAACGTGACGTCCCGCGCGCCCGGGACGACCTCGGCGGCGGGCGGCACGGGGGCGCTGTCGGGCAGGTAGATCAGCCGCCGCTGGAACACCCACAGCAGGGCGAGCAGCAGGAGCAGCACCGCGACCACCACGAGGGCGGCGCGCGTCAGCGTCGTCACCCTGCCACTATGCAACGCCGCCCGCCCCGGAGCGGGCCCCGGCTCAGCCGGAGACGACCCGGCCCGCCTGGACGACGTGGCGGAGGTGGGCAGCGTCGGCGAGGACGCCGATGTCGGCCAGCGGATCGCCGTCGAGCACGAGCAGGTCCGCGTGCGCCCCCACGGCCAGCGTGCCGACCTCGCCCGCCATCCCGACCAGCTCCGCCGCCCCGGCCGTCGCGGCCCGCAGCACGTCGATCGGCTGCTGCACCTCCCGCCGGAGCCGGAACTCGTGGTTCTGGTGCCGGTGCATGCCGCCCAGCAGGTCGGTCCCGTACGCCAGCCGCACCCCGCCGCGCGCGGCCCGCTCCAGCGCGGCCAGCCCGGCCTCCAGCACCTCGTCCACCTTGCGCCAGCTCCGCTCGGGCAGCCCGAACGTGCGCCCCTCCTCCTTGAGCGCCCAGTACGTCACCAGCGTCGGCACCAGGAACGCGTCGTGCCGCCGGAACAGCTCCACGCTCGTGTCGTCGATCAGGTTCCCGTGCTCGATCGAGCGCACCCCGGCCTCGAGCGCCCGGTTGACGGCCCTGGCGGTGTAGGCGTGCGCGGCGATGTACCGGTTGGCCGCCTCGGCCTCCTCGACGGCCGCGCGCAGCTCGTCCATGGAGTACTGGGTCGAGTCGATGCGGTCGGTCGGGGAGGCCACGCCGCCGGAGGCCATGACCTTGATGTGGTGCGCGCCCTTGCGCAGCTCGTCGCGGGCGGCGACGCGTACGGCGTCGACCCCATCGGCCACGCGGCCGACGCCGGCGCAGCACGGGTGGTCGTCCTGCTGGTGCTCGCCCCGGCCGCGGAAGTCGGCGTGGCCGCCGGTCTGGCTCAGCCCCTTGCCGCAGAACAGCAGCCGCGGCCCCCGGATCAGCCCCTCCGCCTGCGCGTCCGCCAGCCCGAAATCGGCGCCGGAGGCGTCGCGCACGGTGGTGAAGCCCCGGTCGAGCATCCCGCCCATGATCTGGGCGCTGTGCGCGGCGACGTAGGAGGGGGACATGGAGCCGAGCGTGCCGAGGTTCGCGGTGGAGGCGGTGACGTGGACGTGCGCGTCGATGAGCCCCGGCACCACGTGCGCCCCGGCGGCGTCGATCACCCGCGTGCCGTCCGGCGCGCTCAGCCGGGGTCCCGTCTCGACGACCCGGCCGTCCGCGCAGCGCAGGTCGCCCTCGGCGTACTCGCCGCTCGTCACGTCCAGGATCAGGGCGTTACGCAACAGCAGATTCACGCGGCACCTCCGCGAAGAGCCGGGACGGCGAGCGGCGCGAGCGAGCGCGCCACGGCCACCGACTCCTCGTCATAGCTTCCCTCGGCGTCGAGGATGTTCAGCACGCCGAGCACCTCCCCCTGGTCGACCACGGGGACGTTGATGATCGTCCCGCAGCCCAGGCTCTCGATCAGCTCGTGGTCGGCGAAGATCTCCCGCACCGCGGCCCGGTCCTTGCCGAAGTACGGCTCCCGGCCCTCGATGCACCGCGCCAGCCAGCCCTGGGCGACCTCCACGGTCTTCTCGCCGCCCACCGGGTACTGCTCGGGGTGGCTGGTGTGGACGCGGCGCAGCGCCCGCCGTTCCGGCACCCAGGCCAGGACCGTGAACAGCCGCACTCCCACCTCCCGCCGCACGGTCTCTTCGAGCTCGCTCAATCCGGTCATCTGCTCGCCTCCTTGGCGGGTTCCGTCAGTTCCTCAAGTGATCGCCCGGCCGTGGCCAGGCCGAACACGACCACGCACACCACCCCGGCCACCAGCACCGCCGTCGTCAGGCCGAACACCCCGCCGAAGCCGAGGTTCGCCGCCGACAGCCCGATGATCGTCGGCGCCAGGATGCTGCCGACCCGGCCGAACGCGCTCGACAGGCCCGTTCCGGTGGCGCGGATCCAGGTGGGGAAGACCTCGGGGGTGTAGGAGTAGACGCCCGCGTACGTGCCGTTCAGGAAGAACGACAACACCGCGCCCGCGAGCGTGATCGTGGCGGGCGTGTCCATCTGCGACAGCCAGAACGCGCTGACCGCCGAGCCGGACAGGTAGATCGCGATGGTGTTCTTGCGGTCGAGCCGCTCCGACAGCCAGGCCGCGGAGAAGTAGCCGGGGACCTGCGCCAGGTAGATGATGATCGAGAACTCGAAGCTCTTGGTCACCGTGATGCCGCGCTGCACGAGCAGGGTGGGGATCCACGAGAAGAACCCGTAGTACGAGAACGTGATCACGAACCAGATCAGCCACGTCACGGCCGTCCGCCTGGCCATGACCGGGCTCCACAGGAACCGCAGCGCGCTGAGCAGGTTGACCTTCACCGGGTTGGTGACAGGCTGGGCGGCCGACTCGGGCACCGGCGGGAGCGGCTGGCCGGTGGCCCGCTCGACGCGGCGTTCGAGGTCGGCGACCACCGCCTCGGCCTCGTCCACGCGGCCGTTCTGCAGCAGGAAGCGCGGCGACTCGGGCAGCGAGCGGCGCCACCACAGCAGCATGACGATCGGCAGCGCGGTGATCAGCTGCGCGATCCGCCAGCCGTCGTCCATCGTCGGGACCACGAAGCGGCCGATCAGCGCCGCCATCACGAACCCGAACGAGAAGAACCCGGCCAGCGCGCCGATGAACCAGCCGCGCCGCTTCGCCGGCACGAACTCCGACAGGAACGGCGCGATGATCGCGCTCTCCGCGCCCGCGCCGGCCCCGGCCAGCACCCGGGAGGCCAGGAAGACCTCGTAGTTCGGGGCGAACGCGGCGACCACGGAGAAGGCGGCGTAGAAGGCGAGCGCGTACATCATGACCTTCTTGCGGCCGATGCGGTCGCCGAGCAGGCCGGCGACGGTCGCGCCGAACAGGAACCCGAACGGGGTCGCGGACCCGATGAGGCCGAGCTGGCCGTTGGACAGGCCCCATGCGTCCTGCGCGCTGGGGAGCAAGAATGCCACGACGGCCGAGTCCATGCCGTCGAAGGTGTAGCCGAGGCCGCCGATGAGGAGGAGCAGGTAGTGAGGGCGGCTCAGCGGGAGCCGGTCCAGACGGGCCAACAGGGTCATAGAGCACACCTTTCCCGAGGTCATGGCCCTTCAGGTCGATTGCGCAGCAACATATAGTGCGAAATATCCGAAATGCAATGGTCTTTGCAGAATGACGGTGGAGAGTGACACGGTGACAGAGCGGGTCGCGGACAGCTTCGAGGACTGGTTGCGCACCCGGGTGCCCCCGCGCGGGCTGCGCGGCAAGGCGGCCGCGGTGCTGGAGATCCTGCTCTCCCAGCCGCGGCGGGCGTCGTTCGAGTCCGCGGCGGAGCTGGCGCAGGTCGCTGGGGTGAACGTGGCGACCGTGACGCGTACGGCGCAGGCGCTCGGGTTCGCCGGGTGGCCGGCGCTCCAGCAGGAGCTGCGGGCGCGCTACCTGTCCTCGCTGAGCGCCGGCCAGGTGGCCGCCGAGCACCATGGCAACGGCTCGCCCAGCTCCCGCTCGCTCCGGCGCGACCTGGACAGCCTCGCGCTGCTGAACCGCCGCCTCGACGAGGGCGTCCTGCTCACGATCGCCGAGGCCGTCGCGGCGGCGGGCCGTACCGTGATCGTCGCCGACGGCAGCTACGCGGCCGTCGGGCTGGCCCTCGCCCACAACGCCCGCCTGGCGGGCTATCCCGTCGCGGCCGTGACCAACGGCGACGCGGAGCTGGCCAACGCGGTGGCCGCGCTCGGCGCCGGGGACGTGCTGGTGGCGATCAGCTTCTGGCGCCTGTACGAGAGCACGGTCCTGGCCGCGAACGTGGCCCGCTCGCGCGGGGTGCGGGTGTTCGCCCTCACGGACGCGGCCAGCCCCGCGCTGGCCGAGGCGGCCGAGGAGGTGGTCATGGTGCCGGCGGAAGGGGAGGCGTTCTTCCCGTCGCTGACGGCGGGCATGGCGGTCGCCCAGGCCCTGGTCACCCAGCTCGCCGCCGTGGACCCGGCCCGCACCGGGGCCTCGATCGAGGCGGCGGAGGCCATGTGGACGCGCTTCGGCCTGCTGCACCGCCGCCCGGCCACCCCTACACCCCCCAGTCCGCCGAGCGCTTAGTTAAGCGAGCCTTGCCTATTCGAGAACGCCTGTAACAAAATCGGTTCCAGGCGGAAACCCTCGAAGCGCGGAGGCTCACACATGACGATCACCGCCGAACCGGCGGCCCCCGTGGCGTCCCCGCCCGAGGACGACGGGCCCGCCCCCGACCGCGCCGCGTTACTGGCGCTGCTCGCCCCCATCCGTCCGAGGCTGGTCGCCGCCGCCGTGCTCCAGGTGGTGTACGCCGTCTCGGCGCTCGTGCCGTTCGTGTGCGTGGCCGAGCTGGCCCGGGTGCTGCTGGGCCCGGCCCCCGAGACCGGCCGGGTCTGGCTGATCGCCGGGATCGCGGTGGCCGGGCTGCTGGTCAGGTTCACGTCGTTCGGCCTGGCCGGGGCGATCACCCACTTCGCGGACGCCGACCTGCAGCTCCACCTGCGCCGCCGGATGGCCGCGCACCTGTCGCGGGTGCCGCTGGGCTGGTTCGGCGAGCGCAACTCGGGCCAGGTCAAGAAGGTCCTGCAGGACGACGTGCGCGAGATGCACCACCTCGTCGCGCACGCCCTGCTCGACCTGCTCGCGGCCGTGGTGACCCCGCTGGCCGCGCTCGCCTACCTGCTGTACGTCGACTGGCGGCTCACGCTCGTCGTGCTCGTCCCGGTGCCGCTGTTCGCCGTCGCGTTCGCGGTCATGATGCGCGGCTACGACGAGCAGATGCGCCGCTGGAGCGAGGCGAACACCAGGATCAGCGCGGCCGTGGTCGAGTTCGTGCAGGGGATCGCGGTGATCAAGACGTTCGGGCAGGCCAGACGCTCCTACCGGCGCTTCGCCGAGGCCGCCGACGACTTCGCCGAGTTCTTCGGCGCCTGGGTGCGGCCCATGCTCAGGCTCAGCGGCGTCTCGAACGCGCTCATCTCGCCCCCGACCATGCTGCTCGTGGCCACCGCGGGAGGCGTCGTGTTCGCCGCGAACGGCTGGCTGGCGCCGGTGGACGTGCTGCCGTTCGTGCTGGTCGGGGTGGCGCTGACGGCGCCGTTCCTCACCCTGGACATGGGCTCGATGCGGCTGCGGCGCGCGGCCGAGTCGGCCGGGCGGGTGGCCGCGCTGCTGGCGACGCCGCCGCTGCCCGAGCCCGCCGAGCCGACCCGCCCGCACGGCCACCGGGTGGAGTTCCACGACGTGTCGTTCTCCTACGACGGGAGCACGCCGGTGCTGCGCGGCGTGGACCTGACGCTGGCGCCCGGCACCGTGACCGCGCTGGTCGGGCCGTCGGGCTCGGGCAAGTCCACGCTGGCCAAGCTGCTGCCCCGCTTCTACGACCCCGGCGCGGGCCAGGTGACGGTGGGCGGCGTGGACGTGCGCGACATCGGCTCCGCCGAGCTGTACCACCACGTCGGCTTCGTCCTGCAGGACGTGCAGCTCCTGCGCGCGTCCCTCGCGGACAACATCGCGCTCGGCCGCCCCGGCGCGGGGCGCGAGGAGGTCGAGCGGATGGCCCGCGCGGCCCAGATCCACCACCGGATCACGGAGCTGCCGCGCGGCTACGACTCGGTGATCGGGGAGGACGCCCACCTGTCGGGCGGCGAGGCGCAGCGCGTGTCGATCGCCCGCGCCCTGCTGGCCGACGCGCCGATCCTGGTGCTGGACGAGGCCACCGCGTTCGCCGACCCGGAGTCGGAGTCGGCCATCCAGGACGCGCTGTCCACGCTGGTGGCCGGGCGCACGCTGCTGGTCATCGCGCACCGGCTCGGCACGATCACCGGCGCCGACCAGATCGCGGTGCTCGACGGCGGCCGGATCGTCGAGCGCGGCACCCATGACGAGCTCCGCGCGGCCGGCGGGCTCTACACCCGGCTGTGGGCGGCCCACGTACGCGACGACGATCGGGATTGGACCCGGGCATGATCGGAGAACTGGGCGCCGTACTCGGCCCCGAGCACGGGGCGCGCCTGCGCCGCAGCCTGCTCGCGATGACCGTGTACGGCGTGCTGCAGGGCGCGTCGTTCGCGATGCTCGTGCCGGTGCTGCGCGCGCTGCTGTCCGGCGAGGCCGCCGGAGCGTGGCTCGCGGCCTTCGCCGCCGTGGTCGCGGCCACCGCCGTCGCCTCCTACCTGCAGTCGCAGTACGGATACGCGGTCGGCCTGGCCGCCCTGCGCACGCTCTACCACCGGATGGGCGACCACGTGGCCGGGCTGCCGGTCGGCTGGTTCAGCGCCGACCGGGTGGGCCGGCTCGGACAGCTCGCGGGCAAGGGCGTCATGGACGTGATGAGCGTGCCCGCCCACCTGCTCCAGGTCGTGGTGACCTCGGTGACCGCGCCGGCGACCGTGCTGGTGTGCATGTTCGTCTTCGACTGGCGGCTGGGGCTGGCGGCCCTGGTCACGGCGCCGTTCCTGTGGCTGGCGTTCCGCTGGACGCAGACCCTGGTGCAGCGGAGCGACACGGCGATGGACGACGCGGGGGCCGAGGGGGCCGACCGCGTGGTGGAGTTCGCCCGGCAGCAGGCGTCCCTGCGGGCCTTCGGGCGCACGGCGGACGGCTACGACCTGCTCGACGGCGCGCTGGTGCGGCAGCGGTCGGCGCTGCGGCGCCTGCTGCGGACCACGCTGCCCGGCCTCGGCGCGGTCGCGCTGACCGTGCAGCTCGCCTTCACCGCGATCCTGCTGGTGGGCTGCTCGCTGGCGCTCGGCGGCGCGGTGGACGTGCCGGAGCTGGTCGGGGTGCTGGTCCTGGCCGTGCGGTTCACCGAACCGCTGCTCGCCGCCGCCGACGTGGGCGGCGAGCTGCGCATGGCACGCGGCGCGCTGCGGCGCATCCGCGACGTCCTGACCACGCCGCCGCTGCCGTCCGGCGGGACGGCGCGGGCCGGCGAGCCGTCGATCGAGCTGGACGGGGTGAGCTTCGCCTACGACGAGCGGCCGCTGCTGCGGGGGGTGAGCTTCACCGTCGCGCCCCGCACGGTGACCGCGCTGGTCGGGCCCTCCGGGTCCGGCAAGACCACGCTCACCCGTCTCATCGCCCGCTTCTGGGACGCCTCCGCCGGCTCGGTCCGGGTCTGCGGGAACGACGTGCGCGACTACCCGCCCGAGGACCTGATGGCCCAGCTGTCGATCGTGTTCCAGGACGTCTACCTGTTCGAGGGCACGCTGGAGGACAACATCCGGCTGGGGCGGCCGGACGCGACGGACGAGGAGGTCCGCGAGGCGGGCCGGCTGGCGCGGGTCGAGGAGATCGCCGAGCGGCTGCCCGGCGGCTGGCAGGCGCGGATCGGCGAGGCAGGGGCGACCCTGTCCGGGGGCGAGCGCCAGCGGGTGTCCATCGCCCGCGCGATCCTCAAGGACGCCCCGATCGTCCTGCTGGACGAGGCCACCGCCGCGCTGGACCCGGAGAACGAGTCCGCCCTGATGGACGCGCTGGCCACGCTCGCCCGCGACCGGACGCTGCTGGTGATCGCGCACCGGCTGAGCACGATCGCCGCCGCCGACCAGATCGTCATGCTGGAGGGCGGCGTGATCGCCGAGCGCGGCACCCATCAGGAGCTGTTGGAGGCGGGCGGCCGGTACGCTGCGTTCTGGGAGGAACGCGCGCGGGCCCGCGGCTGGCGCCTCGTACGCGCCTGACCGGTGGGCGGCGCGACGTGATCGACGGCGGTAGGGGGCTCGATGGGTGAGGAGACGACGGCGCGGGAGTGGCGCGTGCTCGGCCGCCCGCGCGGCCGCCCGCCGCGCATCACCCGGCCCGACATCGCCGACGCCGCGCTGGCCGTCGGGTTCGACAACCTGACCCTGGCCACCGTGGCCGAGCGCCTGCGGGTCGCCCACTCGGCCCTCTACCGCCACGTGGCCGACCGCGAGGAGCTGGTCATCGTGGCCATCAACCGCGCGATCGGCAAGGCGGCCTGGCCGGAGCCGACCGGCGAGTGGCGCTCGGACCTGGAGGCGCAGGCCGGGGCGCTGTGGGCGCTGCTGGAGGCGCACCCCGGCCTGATCAAGGAGTTCCTCAAGCTCAGGCGCTTCCCCGACGAGGTGATGCACCGCTTCGGCGCGGCCGTTCAGCGCCTGATCGGCTACGGCTTCGCGGTGGAGGACGCGTTCCTCGCCGTCGACACCGTCTTCGACCTGGCGATCGACGTCTTCGGCAGGAGCCAGCAGCTCGACGCGCCCGCGGGCGGCTCCGCCGGCACGGCCAAGGTTCGCGACAGCTCGGCCGACGCCTGGGCCGAGGCGGTCGGCCCGGAGGTGGCGCCCGTCATGCGGCGGGCGCTGTCGGAGCCGGCCTCCGTGTGGTTCGGCCGCAAGCTCGGCCTCGTCCTGGACGGCATCGCGGCCGGCCTGGCCCCCTAGAGGTCACAACCAGCTGGCGCGGACACTCGCGGCCGAGGCGTCGTCCGGCGGGGTGGCGAGGGCGCCGGAGTGGACGCCGTCGAGCAGGCGGGCGACGGTCTCGACGATCTCCTGGGCGCGCTCGCGCAGGCCCGCCACGTCCGCCGCGCTCACCTCGCCGCGGTCCACGCCGACCTCGTCGAGCACGCCCTCCAGGTCGGTCAGCCGCGCGCTCAGCCACTTCAGCGGCTCGCCGGAGAGCTCCTTGTCGAACACCCGCCGCCCCGGCTCCCACCCGTCGATGCCGGGGTGATGGTGGGTACGGTCGAAGCTGCCGGGCGTGCCGTTGACCGACTCCAGCAGGTCCACCCGCCAGAGGGGGCGTTCGACGGTGATGGGCCGGGCCGAGTAGATCGACCCGTTCAGCTCGCCGGAATGCAGCTTCCGCAGCTCCAGGCGCACGCCCCGCTCGGCGCCCTCCTGTCCCTTGAGCGGGTCGGGGTCGACGAAGTAGATGTCGCTCACCGCCACGCCGATCCGGTCGAAGCCGAAGACGTAGAGCATGGGGAACCACTCCTTCACGAAAGCCGGGAGCCGGGGCCTTCATGGACGTACCCACTTGACGGCCGGGCGATCGCTCAGTGGAGGCGGTAGCCGATCTGCCCCGCCGGTTCGGCCGGGCCCCGGCTCAGCAGCAGCGTGCCGAGCCAGATGAGCGCCATGCCGACCGGCGTCAGGGCCGGTTCGAGCAGCCCCCCGATCAGCACCGCCACGCCCGTGGCCGTGACGGCCGCGCTCAGCACCGTGACCCGCCGCAGCGCCGCGAGCACGAACGCCATCGCCACCAGGGCGGCGAAGGCGGCCCCGTAGACGAACGGCTCCCACGCCGCCACGCGCGGGCTCTCGAACCTGTTGTAGAGGTCGACGGCGAGCCCGACGACGTTGGCGGCCGTGCTGAGCAGCGCCATCCCCGTGGCGACGTCCGCCGCCGCCCGCCACCCGCCCGTCACGGGCCCGGCCATGCGGCGCAGCGCCAGGAGCATGACGCCGAACATCAGGAACCCGGCCAGCAGGACCGCGTGCGCGGCCGCCCACCACGGCCCGCCCACGGCGTCGGCGCCCGGGAGGCGCGTGAGGAGACTGCCGGCGAGCAGCGCGGCGGGGGCCGCGGTGAAGGAGATCTGGGTGAGGCGGTTCATGAGGCCCACGATGCCCCCTCGGGTCAGGGGCGCTCATCGGTGATCGCCCCTGACTTTCCCCTGATCTCCCCGGTCAGGCGAAGTAGCGCAGCCAGACGTACGCCCAGGCCATCAGGGTGCTGATGATGGTCACGACGATGCCGTACCGGGTGAACTGCCAGAAGGTGATCTTGTGCCCGGACCGCGCGGCGATGCCGAGGGCCACCACGTTGGCGCTGGCCGCCACCGCCGTGCCGTTGCCGCCGAAGTCCGCGCCCAGCGCGAACGCCCACCACAACGCCTGGCCGGTGCTCGGGTCGGGGATCTGGGCTACCACGCCCTCCACGATCGGGGCGGTCGTGGCGACGTACGGGATGTTGTCGAAGAACGCGCCCAGCACGCCCGAGCCGAACAGCAGCGCCGTCGCGGCGACGAAGTAGTCGTCGCCCAGCGCGCCCAGGGCCCACGTGCCGATCGCCGCGATGACACCCGTGTGGACCAGGCCCGCGACCATGATGAACAGGCCCATGAAGAACACCAGCGTGGACCACTCGACCTCGCGCAGCACCTCGTTGACGTCCGTGCGCGCGACCATCAGCATCACCCCGGCCCCCACGAGGGCCACGATCGACGGGTCGACGTGAGCCACCGCGTGCAGCGCGAACCCGGCGATCACCAGGCCCAGCACCACCAGGCAGCGGGTCAGCAGCCGCGGGTCGGTGATGGCCCGCCGCTCGTCCAGCGCCATCACCGCCGCGGCGTGCCCGGCGTCGTAGTGGAACGACCCGCGGAACATCACCCGGGTGAGCAGCACGAACACGGCGAAGACGACCACCACGATCGGCGCCATGTGGACGAGGAAGTCGTTGAACGTCAGCCCCGCCCGGCTGCCGATGATGATGTTGGGCGGGTCACCGATGAGGGTCGCGGCGCCGCCGATGTTGGAGGCCAGCACCTCCGCGATGAGGTACGGCTGGGCGGGGATGCGCAGCCGGTCGCACACCATGATGGTGACCGGCGCGACCAGCATGATCGTGGTGACGTTGTCGAGGAAGGGCGAGGCCACGGCGGTGATCGCCATCAGCATGACCATCAGCCGGTACGGCCTGCCCTGCGACCGCTTGGCGGCCCAGATGGCGAGGTAGTCGAAGACCCCCGTCTGCTTGATGATCCCCACGATGATCATCATGCCGAAGAGCAGGAAGATGACGTTCCAGTCGATGCCTTCGTGCTCGGAGAAGAACACCTCCGCGCCGGGGACGAGACCCAGGACGGCCATCAGCCCGGCGGCGATGAGCACCACCTTGACCTTGTCGGCCTTCTCGGTGGCGATGAAGAAGAACGCGACCAGGAAGATCGCGAGGGCTACGTATGCGCTCATCCGTCAAGCCCCGGCGGCCCGGACCGGGCGGCGGGGCATGACGGTACAAGGTGGGATTGGCGGCACACGGCTATCGACCTCCGGAGTCGGAACAGGTTCGGGCTTGGTGAGCCGCCGCTCCAGGACGATCGTCTCGTGCGCGCGCCGCATCGAGGTCATCCTTCGCGGGCGGCGGCTCCGCTCCAGTCTCGTGGTCCGGGCGGGCCCGGCACCATCGGGTCCAGCACCCATCTGGGGAGGGACGGAGCATGTAGGGGCGTCGCGCAGGATGGGGGTCAGGCCGGATCGACAACGGTACCGGGAGACAAAGAGGCTGGTGAGATGAACGAGGGGGCGAAGAGGACGACCAGGAGCCCGGCGCAGGCGCTGTTCCGGCGGCTGTTCATGATCAACGGGCTGGTGTTCGCGGTGGCCACGGCCGTCCTCGCGGTCTCACCGGCCACCGTGTCCGCGCCCGTCGTGCTGGCCGAGGTGCCGGTGCTGATCGTGGGCCTGGCGCTGATGCTGGCCGCCAACGCGCTGCTCCTGCGCCGCAGCCTGGCCCCGCTGGACGCGCTGACCACGCTCATGCAGCGCGTGGACCTGCTGCGGACCGGTGAGCGGCTGCCCGACGGCGGCAACAGCGACCTCACCCACGTGATCGCCACGTTCAACGCGATGCTCGACCGCCTGGAGGCCGAGCGCAGCGCCAGCAGCGGCCACGCCCTGGCCGCCCAGGAGGGCGAGCGGCGGCGCATCGCCCGCGAGCTGCACGACGAGATCGGCCAGAGCCTGACCGTGGTGCTCCTCGGCCTGAAGCGGGTGGTCGACCGCGCGCCCGGCGACCTGCGCGAGGAGCTGCACGGCGTGCAGGAGACCGTGCGCGCCAGCCTCGACGAGGTGCGGCAGGTCGCCCGCCGGCTGCGCCCCGGCGTGCTGGAGGACCTCGGCCTGCACGCCGCCCTGAGCGCCCTGTGCAGCGACGTCTCGCAGATGAGCGGCGTCCAGGTGACCCGCGCCGTCCAGCACGACCTGCCAGAGCTGGGCGAGGACGTCGAGCTCGTGCTGTACCGGATCGCCCAGGAGAGCCTCACGAACATCGCCAGGCACGCCCGCGCCACGCGTGCCGAGCTGTCGCTGGCCACGCACGACGGGCGGCTGACCCTGCGCGTCACCGACGACGGGCAGGGCGGCGCGCGCCAGGACGGGGCCGGGATCCGGGGCATGCGCGAGCGCGCCCTGCTGATCGGCGCCCGCCTGACCGTCGACTCCCCGCCGGGGGAGGGCACCCGCGTCCACCTGACCATCCCGAACGATCGGAGCCCAACGCGGTGAGCACTGCCAAGACCAGGATCCTGCTGGCCGACGACCACGCGCTGGTCCGCCGGGGACTGAAGATGATCCTCGACGCGGAGCCCGACCTGGAGGTCGTCGCCGAGGCCGCCGACGGCGCGGAGGCCGTCACGGCCGCGTCGGAGGACGCGGTGGACCTGGCCATCCTGGACATCGCGATGCCGCGGATGACCGGGCTCCAGGCGGCCCGCGAGATCTCCCGCCGCGCGCCCGGCATCCGCATCCTGATCCTGTCCATGTACGACAACGAGCAGTACTTCTTCGAGGCCCTCAAGGTCGGCGCCTCGGGATACGTGCTCAAGTCGGTCGCCGACCAGGACCTGCTGGAGGCGTGCCGGGCCACGATGCGAGGCGAGCCGTTCCTGTATCCCGGGGCGGTCACCGCGCTCATCCGCGACTACCTGCAGCGCTCGCGCGAGGGCGAGCGCATGCCCGAGAGCATCCTGACGCCCCGGGAGGAGGAGATCGTCAAGCTGATCGCGGAGGGCAACTCGGCCAAGGAGATCGCGGAGACGCTCGTCATCAGCGTGAAGACCGTGGACCGGCACCGGGCCAACATCCTGCAGAAGCTCGGCATGCGCGACCGCCTCGACCTGACCCGCTACGCCATCCGCGCGGGCCTCGTCGAGCCCTGACGTTACAGGTCAGCGGGCCAACTCAGTCCATAGCGAGCGCCGTCTGCCATGATGACGCGCCGGGAATTGAGGAAGAGACGTCGATCCGCCTGGCGTAGCCTGTCCAGCCCCATCCTTGTGAGTACATTCGCGACCGCCAACTCGTCCCAGGGAACATCCGTAGCGGCGATTTCGAGCTCCATCAGGATGACGGCGACGCGTAGCCGGGCATAGGGCGACGGATCGACCTTGACGAGATCATGGACGAGGCTTTTCTGCCGGGTGTCGCGCGCGATGAGGTCCGATACGCAATCGGCGATCGCATCGGCGTTCCGCTCACCCTTGATCAGTGGAATCAGCCGGCGGATCAGTGTGGCAGTAACTTCCGGCTCGATTTCTGGTATGTCCCGTGCGAGCAGGCGCAGGATGCTCCCGACGCAGTCGATGGCCGACTCATGGCCGTCCGGCATCGACAACTGCCGGAGCAGGTCTCGATATCCTGTGGCGACATCCGTGCGGCCATAGAGCAGGTTCTCCAGACAGTCGGCCAAGGGTTCCTTCCGCATGACGATCCCCCGCTCGGGGATGCCGACGTTCTCACCCCTGTCACCGGCCAAGCCCAAGGATTCGTCCAGGAGAAACCGTTTCTCCATCCGCTCTATCTCGTGCTTTGCCGCCACATCATGCGCCCCAGTCGAATTGAGGGAGTCTGGGTCCGAGGAGAGCGACAACTCGCCGATCGACACCCGGACATCGTCCTCAGCGGCCTCGGAAGTCCTGCTCACACGGAAGAGCTGAAGATGGTTGAGCCATTCCTCCTTCAGCGCCGCGTGCTTCACAAGGTGTGCATGACGCTGCCACTCGTCGATCGGGTCGGTGCCGATCCCGAGTAACTCCCTGACGCTCACATACTCCGCGGTGGTCGCGCTCATGACGATCAGATTGGCCTCGTAGTATGCACTTCGCTTCGTCGTCATGAGCCGATTGGGCAGGTACTCGGCAAAACGATGATCGGTTCGATTGTCGCGTTGCTGGAACAGTCGCGTGACGAGTTTGTCGTAGGCGCCGGTGGTGCCAGCCATCTCCTTGAGGAAGCCGAGCACAGCCCGTCGACTGGACAGCAACGCGAACGAGGAGAGCGCGTAGAGCGGACCGTCCTGCGGCCGGTCGTCGCCGAACGGTCTCGCGGAGGCGGCGGCCTCGGCGCGCAACTGCTCGAGCACGTTGAAAAACAGGAAGGCGACGAGATATTCGGCGAAGGTGGCGTGCAGGAACTCGTACGTCGCGACCGGCTGCCCGTTCTGGACGGCCTTTGCCTCATGGATGAAGAAGAATCGTGCGATGATCTTCTCTGCCGGGCTGAGTGAGGCGCGGAAATCCGTGCTCGGCGACCTTCCGTCCTTCGGGAACCACACTTGCAGATCTTGATCGATCTCGTCTCGCGAGACCCATTGCCGGCGTCGGTTCATCATGGCGATGGCGACGATCGCCAGCCTCCTGAGCTCATAATCAACGGCCTCCTCCATTGCCTCGGCGGCCAGGTTGGAGTCTTTTTTGGCGATCTCCCTTTCCACGAAACGGGTCAGCACCCGGCGATAGAGCTCAGTCCGTGCGATGCACCCGGAGTCGAGCTGTAGCCCATTGGCATCGGCATCGTAGAGCGCGAGCATGAGCAGCAGTAAGGGCTCGGATGCCAGCTCTCTCTGAGACACCACATGCTCTGGGAGAAGCGGACGTAGCGCCCGACCTCGGAAATAGTTCTCGTTGACCGAATTCCAGGTCTCTATCCATGTGCTGATCTGTTCCGGATCGAAGGGTTCGAGCTGGACGGCGAGGAGGCCGTCGGGCAACCTGCACCAATTGGCGACGGCCGCGCGGGTGGTGACCACGGCTGCGACCGCACGGCCCTGGTCGCGTTCGCGTCGCTGGAAATCGGCCACCTTCTCGAGGAAGTCGCTCCTGTGCACCCCTGTGGCCTGGACTGCCTCGTCGAGCCCGTCGAAGAGCAGCACGGGCAGTATTCCTGAGTGTGCGGCGGAGCGTGCGAGGTTCGCCCAGTGGACGTTCTCGTGTGTCAACTGAGATACCGCGGCCTCGATCTGCATGTGCGGCTCGGCATCGGCCGGCACACTGCGCATCGAAATACAAATCGGCAGGAACTGGTTCGCCGGGAGCCGGGCAGCCAGAATCTGCATGAGCACCGACTTGCCTGAGCCGGGCTGGCCGAGAACGATCAGCGGAGCCGTTACGGCTCGCGGCGAGGTGAGGAATCCCGCGAGGAATTGTGGCAGGTTCTTCCGGACCTTGACGTTCTCCCACCACACTCTGGAACTGATGTCGGCCGGGGTCCCGGATTCGGTGACCTGGCGGATCCGGCGGGAGACGGCATGTCCGCCGCCGGGCTCGCAGACACGAAACCTCGGGTCCACGTACGCGGCCGAGAGCTTGGGTATTCGCAGATCTTCCGGCAGATCCCTCGCGGCATTGACCGGCCGGTCGAGTGCCGCCCTGTTCGCGTTGGTGATGCTCAGCAGTTGGTGGGCGGGAGCGATCCCGGATACGAGATCCGAGAGCCTGTGCTCCAGTTCGGCCAGACCCGTGCGGATGACGTCCCGAGTTGCCTGATGGTGTCCAATATCGGCCCAAATGGAAAATTCTCGACAATCGAGACTCAACTGTCGATACAGCTCTTGATAGCGAGCGCAGGCATAATCGGGAAGCTCGCCTATCAGGCGGAGCGGCACGTGACGCTGCGCTGTCTCGTCCAGATCCTCCCAGATTTTCAGGCCGCGAAGGAAGGTTGTGAGACTGGCGGCCACCGCGACGTAATGCCGCCGTATGATGTGGAGGTTCTCTTCGTAGGACCGGTGCATCTCGGGCACCAAGACCTCAGCGTTCAGGATGTTGTCTCTGACCTTGTCCTTGCTCTTGGACCGGTTGCCGATTTCCACGATCTCTCTCCTGCTCAGGTCGAGTTGCTTCGCGGTGAACGGCAGGTCTACCTGGTCGATAGCCTCCAGAAACGCGGCGAGCACGATGATCGCGTGGGCTGCTTCCAGTCGTTGTGTGCGTGTGTATCGACCAAGGCCGCTGAGTTTGCCGCGCAGGTTGCTGACGAGTTCGTGGCACAGGCGTACGGCTTCTGCTTTGGCGTCTATCAGGCCGAGAGCAACGCTGAAGCCTGCGGCGGCGGCACCAAGGAGAGCCCCACCGACGATCTTGTCCAAGGCCTTGATCGTCGCGCTCTCTCCACCGAGTATGCGGAGCGCGTCCGCGTACGTGATCGATTTCGACACAAGCTGATTATTGTGTGTCTTGGAGATGTTCGGTGGGTAATGCTGTGATCGACGCCCTAGCTTGAGGCGATAAATTAATGGGCTTTTGTCCATATAGGTCACGAAATGGGATCTCGTGGTGGACAAGTGGGCCGCCTCGCCCGGCTTGGACCACTCCTCGCGCTGTGGGAGCGAGTAGTGGCCCTGTGCCCGGGGATCAGAGCATGCGCTGGATGACCTGCGGCGTGGCCGGCACGTCGTCGTTCTCGATGGAGTGCCGCTCCTCGGCGGTGATCAGGCCGAGGCCGTGCAGGATGGCGGCCGCCCTGCGCCAGAGCCGGCGGGCCTCGTCGCACTCGCCGCTCTCGCTCAGCGCGTGCCCGAGCCCCCAGAGGCTCTCCGCCTCGACGTAGTCGCCGCCGTGGCCCGCGGCCCGGTAGCGGGCCAGCGCCTCGCGGTGGTGCGCGACCGCCCGGGCGGGGTCGCCGGCCAGCCGGTACGCCTCCGCGAGGTTGGCCAGGGCGGTCACCGCGTCGAGCGCCGCGCCCGTCTCCTCCAGGATCGCGACCGATCGCACGCCGGCCTCGACGGCCTCGGCGAACCGCCCGGCCCGCTGGTAGACCAGCCCGAGATGGGTGAGGATGGCGCCCTGCCCGTAGCGGTCGTCCATGAGCGCGATGGCCTGCCGATGATGGTCGGCGGCCTCGTCGAAGCGGCCCGCCCCGCGGTAGGCGATGCCGAGGTGGTCGAGCAGGGCGGCCGCGCGGCGCTTGTTCCCCAGCCGCCGGTGGATGGCCAGCGAACGGTTCATGTGGGCGATGCCGACGATCTGGTTGCCCACGCACACGTGCGCCCAGCCGAGGTCGCCCAGGACCACGGCCTCGTCGAACGGCTCCGCGGTGTGCTCGGCGGCCCGCAACGCGGCTTCGCTGAGAGCCAGCAGCCCGCGCCAGCGGCCCGTGGAATAGAGCGGGACCGCGAACGTCACCGCCAGCGCGACCCCGAGCCCGGCCGCGGGCGTGCCGCGCGTCTGGCCGACGGCCGCGAGCAGGTTGTCCTCCTCGGCGTCGACCCAGGCCCGCAGGTCCTCGTTCGTCTCCAGCGCCAGCCCGGGACGCGTGAGGGAGCTCGGGCCGACCTCGTTGCGCCACGTGTAGGCCGGCTTCAGCATCTCGATCGCCGTGCGCGCGGTGGCCAGGTGGTGGTGCAGCGCGCGCTCCACGGCCAGCCGCCTGGCCGGCTCGCTCTCCTCCTCCGCCGCCCGCTCGCGGGCGAACAGCCGCAGCAGGTCGTGCAGGTCGTAGCGGTCGGGGGCGCGTTCCTGCACGAGCCGCGCGTCCACCAGCAGGTCGAGCAGGCGCTGGGCGCGTTCCTCGGGCAGGCCGGCCAGCGCGGCGGCCGTGGGCAGGCCGAGATCGGGGCCGTCCAGCAGGCCGAGCAGCCGGAACATCCGCGCCGCCGCGATCCCGTCGGCGTCGGACTTCAGCTCCTGGTAGCCGGCCTGGAAGCTGGCGCGCAGCCCCCGGTCGTCGGCCCGCAGCTCGTCGAGGCGGCGGTGGGCGGAGGCCAGCCGCCCGGCCAGCGCCGACACCTGCCACGACGGGCGGGCCCGCAGCCGGGCCGCGGCCAGGCAGAGCGCCAGCGGCAGGCCGCCGCACAGCCGGACCACCTCGGCCGCGGCGGCGGGCTCGGCGGCGATCCGCCCGTCGCCGACGATGCCGCCCAGCAGGGCCAGGGCGTCGCCGTTGGGCAGCACGTCCAGCGACACCTGCGTGGCGCCGTCGAACGAGGCGAGCATCCGGCGGCTGGTGACCAGCACGGCGCACGTCGGACTGCCGGGGAGCAGGGGCCGCACCTGCGCGGCGTCCCTGGCGTTGTCGAGGATGACGAGCATCCTCCTGCCGACGGTCAGCGACCGGAACCGGCCCGCGGCCTCCTCCAGGTCCGTGGGCACCGCCGACCCGGCCACGCCCAGCGAGCGCAGGAACCGCCCGAGCGCCTCGACCGGATCGACGGGGACGACCTGCGGCGAGGCGCCGTGCAGGTCCACGTAGAGCTGGCCGTCGGGGTAGCGGCCGGCCAGCGCGTGGGCGACGTGGATGGCCAGGGAGGACTTGCCGACGCCGCCGATGCCGCTGATCTGGCAGATCCGCACCGCGCCCGGCCCGTCGCCGGCCAGCGCCGCGCTCACCCGCGCCACCTCCTCGGCCCGCCCGGTGAACGACGCCGGCGCGGCGGGCAGCTCCGCCGGCACCGCGGCCGGGGGCGGGCCGGCGGACACCGGCGCCGCCGGCGGCTCGGCGTCCGGCTCCTCGCGCAGGATGCGCTGGTGCAGCTCCTGCAGCTCGCCGCCCGGCTCGACGCCCAGCCCGTCGACGAGCCGCCGCCTGGCGTCGCGGTACACCTCCAGGGCGGCGGCCCTGCGCCCGTCCTGGTGCAGCGCCGCCATCATCAGGTACGCCAGCCGCTCCCGCAGCGGATGCTCGCCGATCAGCACCGGCAGCTCGGCCAGCGGCTCCCGGCACAGCCCGAGACGCAGGTCGGCCGCGATGCGCTCCTCGACGGCCGCGAGCCGCTCCTCCTCCAGCGGCCCGCCGAACGTCTCACGCAACCACTCGCCGGCGACCCCGGCCAGCGGCGGCCCGCTCCACAGCTCCAGCGCCCGCCGCAGCAGCGGGCCCGCCTCGTCCTGGCCGCCCGCCCGCGCCCGCTCGACCAGGTGGCGCGAGAGGTAGAGGTCGACCCGCAGCGGATCGAGGTCGAGCCGGTAGCCGGGCGAGGAGGTGACCAGCTCGACGCCGGGGATCCCGGCCAGGACCCGGCGCAGCCGCGACACGTACCCCTGGATGGCGTTGCGGGCCGACGGCGGCGGCTCCTGGTCCCACACGGCCTCCACCAGCCGGTCGAGTGGCACCGTGCGGCCCGGGTGGAGCAGCAGCATGGCCAGCACCGAGCGCTGCTGCGCGGTCGAAGGCCCCAGTGACCTGCCGCCCGACCAGATCCCCACCGGCCCCAGCAGCCGGAACTCCGCACCGTCCAACGGCCGCCCCTCTCAGTGATCGGCTTCCACCCTATCCAGCCGACGATCATCGCGGGCGCAACCGTCTCATCCTCCGGAGTCCACGCGGCGGCCGTTGATCCACACCTCGCGCAGCACGAGCCCCGTCACCTCGCGTACGACGTCGTCCTCGGCCATCTCCTCGAACACGCTGTCGGTCACCCGCACGCCCTTGATCGGGTTGCCCGGGTTGCCGATCAGGTTGAACGCCCTGGGCGCCCGCCCCGCCCGCAGGCGGCGCACGTCGATGGCGCCCACGTCGGGGAAGTACGGGCCGGTGTCCTTGTTCTCGTAGTTCAGGGCCACCTCGATCACCGCATCGGCGGCCTGGCCCACCGTGATGTCTCTGAAGTAGACGTCCCTGACGTAGCCGCCGCGGTCGGGGTTGGTCTTGATCCGGATCGCGCGCTCCAGGCGGGGGCTGCTCATCGTGCAGTTCCAGGCGTAGACCCAGCGCACGCCGCCGGTGGTCTCGCTGCCGATCGTCACGCCGCCGTTGCCGTCGCGCATCACGCAGGAGTCCACGAGCACGTTCGCGGAGGGCGCGTTCACCCGGCGGCCGTCGGCGTTCTTGCCCGCCTTGATCGCCACGCAGTCGTCGCCCGTGTTGAACTCGCACCGCTCGATGAGCACGTCCACGCACGACTCGGGGTCGCAGCCGTCGTTGTTGGGGCCGTTCGGGCTGTCCACGGTGACCTCGCGGATCGTCACGTTGGCGCACAGGACCGGGTGGATGTTCCACATGGGGGAGTCCTTGACCGTCACGCCCTCGATCAGGACGTTGCGGCAGCGGTAGAGCTGGATGAGGTTGGGGCGCAGGTAGTGGCCCTCGCCGAACACCCGCTCGGCCACCGGCACGCCCTGCTCGGCCATGGCGGCCAGCAGGTTCTTGTCGGGCCGCTCGGACGGCGGCGGGTCGCCCGACCAGTCCCACCAGTGCGTGGCGTCGGCCTGGCCGTCGATCGTGCCGCTGCCGGTGATCGCGACGTTCTCCCGCTCGTAGGCGTAGACGAACGGGGAGTAGTTCATCAGCTCGACGCCCTCGTAGCGGGTGTGGACGACCGGCAGGTAGTCGGCCGGGTTCCGGCTGAACCGGATCGTGGCGCCCGCCTCCAGGTGCAGCTCGACGTTGTCGGCCAGGTGGATCGCGCCGGTGAGGTACGTCCCCGCGGGCACCAGCACGCGCCCGCCGCCGGCCGCCGCGCAGGCCGCGATCGCCTGCCGGAAGGCGTCGGTGCACATCGCGGTCCCGTCGCCGACCGCCCCGTGGCGCGTGACGGGGAAGGTGCGGCGGGGGAAGCGGGGTGGCCTGATCCGCCGCCGGATCCGCGGCACCCTGGCCCAGCCGTCCAGGTCGGGGGCCGCCTCCGCTCGCTCGGTGATCAGTTGGGGGGCCAGCACCGCGCCGGCCGCCGCGGCCAGGAAGCTCCTGCGGGACTTCATGGTGTGCTCCTATCCGTGCGCCAGGGAGATGCCGCGCCGCTCGACCAGCGTGTGCTCGCCGACCCGGTACGGCTCCACCCGCCGTACCGCCGTGTAGAAGTGGTGGGGCCGCCCGCCGTGGGTGACGAGCGCGGGCTTGTGCGCGTACGTGTCGTCGGCCGAGCCCGGCGGGCCCACGTCGATGAGGATCTCGCCGCTCTTGCGCCAGGTGCGCAGGTCGCGGGAGACCGCGAAGCTCTCCCTCGCGTGCCCGTCGAACGAGAGCCCGAAGTAGAACATCACCCACCAGTCGCCGTCGCGCAGCACGCACGGGTCGGAGGCGAAACGCTCGTCGAACTCGCCGGGACCACCGTGCGGGACGACCGGTCCGGGCTCGGGGCGCTCCCAGCGTTCGAGATCGGGGGAGACGGCGTAGCCGATCTGCTCGCGCCAGCCGTCGTAGGTGCGGTTCTTGGCGTTGTAGAAGCAGTAGTAGAGGCCGTCGTGGCGCAGCAGCCACGACTTGTACAGGCCGCCGCGCTCCCACGCGCCGCCGTCCTGCGGGCGCAGCACCGACCCGACGTCCACCCAGGTACGCAGGTCCTCGCTGGCCACGAACCCGATGACCGCCGCGCCCATCTCCATGCCCGCCTCGGGATAGGCGTGGTACGTGCCGACCGCCCGGCCGTCCAGCCAGGTCACCTGGCCGGGGGAGTCGAGGCGGTTGTCGCGCACGATGGACGTGAGCGCCGCGTTGTACCCCCGGTACGGGTGCGCGGGGTCGCGCGGCAGGATCACCTCGCCCGGCGTCCACGACACGAGGTCCGCCGAGCGGCTCAGCGCGGTCTGGTAGCCGGTCCCGTCGAAGCCGACGTACGTCATCAGGTATTCGCCGCCGTCGGAGCACACGAACGGGCAGTCCACGAACAGGCTGTCGAACCTGCCCGGCTCCCGCGACCCCTCGACCAGCAGCCTGCCGGCCTTGTGCGGCGTCCTGACGCGGGCGGCGTCGTACGTGCCGATCACCGCCCAGCCCCGAACATCCACCGCCCGGCCGGCACCTCATAGGCGTGGGCCCCGAGTTTGGCCGCCGCGTCCGGCACGGCGTGCCGGGCGAGCCCGAGGTCGGGCAGCCGCACCTCGGCCGACGAGCCCGGCGGGACCGTCACGTCGAGCGTGAACTCCCCGTCCGCGCGGGTCCAGGACACCTCGACCCCGCCGTACGGGGTCACGGTGCTGGCCCGCACCGACTCCAGGTCGCCGGGGGCGGCGGGCTCGATCAGCAACCTGCGGAAGCCGTTCGAGCCGGGGGCCTGGCCGATGCCGCCGAGGCCGCGGTAGAACCAGGCGTCGACGGCGCCCAGCATGTAGTGGTTCTGCGACAGGCCCCTCGTGGGCCCGTCCCACGCCTCGGTGAGCGCGGTGGCGCCGTGCCGTACCTGGTAGCCGTAGCTGGGGTGGCTCGTCGAGGTGGCGAACGCCCACAGGGCGTCGTGCCGTCCCGCCCGGCCGAGCACCCTGAACAGGGCGGGCAGCGCGATCTCGCCGACCGTGATGCCGCCGCCCGCCACCGCCTCCGAGATCCGGTCCAGCACCCGCTCGTCGGTGACGACGCCCATGTCGAGCGCCAGGATCTCCGACGCCTGGCTGCGGGAGCCCGCGAAGGCACGGGAGAACGCGGCGGTGATCTGCTCGGTCAGGGCCCGGTAGCGCCTGGCGTCGTCGTCGCGGCCCAGCACCCCGGCGGCACGCGCCATGGTGCCGGCGGCCCGCCAGAAGCCCCAGGTCGAGACCAGCGGGACGGGCGTCGAGTCGTCCAGGCCGATCCAGTCGCCCAGCCCGTGGCCGAGGATGCCGTCCTCGGCCTTGGACGTGAGGTAGTCCACGTAGCGGCGCATCGCGTCGTAGTGCGTCCGCATCGCCGACGGGTCGCCGTACCAGCGGTAGAGCTGCCACGGGATGCGGACGATCGCGCCGCCCCAGTTGGGGTCGTCCCTGAACGGGGCGTCGAACACCAGGAACTCCGGCGCGATGTCCGGCACCAGCCCGTCCCCGGTCTGCGCCTCGGCGATCGTGACCAGCAGCTCGCGGTAGTAGGCGGCCACGTCGTAGTTGTAGGCGACGACGTCGAACAGCAGGTGGGTCTGCTCCAGCCAGCCCAGCTTCTCCCGGTGCGGGCAGTCGGTGAGGACGCTGTACATGTTGCCCCGCACCGCGCGGTCGATGATCGTGTGGATGTCGTTGACCAGGGCGTCGGAGGTCTCGAACGCGCCGGTGGGGGTGTTGTCGGCGCGCAGCACGAGCGCGGTCACGGCCTCCGGGCCGACGTGTTCTGGCAGGCCCTGGACCTCGACGTAGCGGAAGCCGTCGTAGCGGAAACTCGGGTGCCAGGTCTGCGGGCCGTCCTTGGTGACGTACGTGTTGAAGATCGGCGCGCCGGTGGTGGGCTTCGACTGGATGACGCGGCCGTAGTCGTCGAGCTGGTCGCCGGGCACGAGCCGCAGGTGGCGGCCGGCCGGGAGGTCCAGGCTCAGCTCGGCCCAGCCCGCGACGACCGTGCCGACGTCGAAGACCGGCGTGCCGTCGGCGGCGGCGAGCCGGGCGGTGGCGGGCAGCCGTTCGGTGACCCTGATGGGCGGGCAGGCGCGCGACCTGAGCACGTCCTTCGTGCCGGGGACGACGGTGGCGGGGAGCCAGCCGGAGGCGGTGCGGCGGGCGTCGTGGTCCTCGCCGCCGTACCAGTGGGAGCGCACGGTCGGGCCCTCGGCGGCCCGCCAGTCGGGGCCCGTGACGAACCGGCCGAACGAGCCGTCGGCGTATTCCAGTTCGAGCTGCGCGATGGCCCGAGGGGCGGCCTTGGAGCCGAAGAACTTCATGTACCGGTCCTGGTGCGGGAAGACGTGCGCGATCCCCGGGCCCAGCTCGACGCCGAGCGCGTTGCGGCCCTCGCGCAGCAGCCCGGTCACGTCGTGGGTGGCGTACACGACGCGCCTGGCGAAGTCCGTGTACGGCGGCTCCAGCACGGCGTCGGTCACCGGCGCGCCGTTCACGGTGGCGACGTAGACGCCGAGGCCCGCGACGTGCAGCCGGGCGCGGGTGACCGGCTGGGCCAGGACGAACTCGCCCTTCAGCAGCGGCAGCGGCCTGCCCTCGCCCGCGCGCGGGTTGCCCTCGTCGTGCCAGTCGGGGTGGGTGATCCACGAGGCCGTCCAGTCGTCCGGGCTCAGCAGGCCCAGCTCGAAGCGGGCGGGCGGGCTCCAGCCGGACCACCGGCCGCCGGCGTCGCGGACGCGCACCCGCCAGCTCGCCGCCGTGCGGGAGGTCAGGGGCCGCCCGTCGTACACCACGCGCTGGTCGGCCGACTCGACCTCGCCGGTGTCCCACAATCCGGGCTCGACCTGTACGTGGTAGCCGGTCTGCGCCGAGGTGCCGGTCAGCTGCCAGCTGAGTGTCGGGCGGGTGATCTCGATGCCGAGGGGGTCGGTCAGGTCGCACGTTCGCAGGTTCGTCACCATGGCTTGGACTCCCTAGGTGATCTTGAGCATGTACGCGGCTTTCGTGGGTGGCGTCGGGGGCAGGTCGGCGTAGAGGGCCTCCTCGGCCAGCCGCCAGGCGACGGGGCCGTGGCCCAGGAGCTCGACCCGGGCGGGGCGGCTTTCGAGGAGCCCTTCGCCCGTGCCCAGGCTCGCGATGGTGGCGGTGCCGTCCTGCGGCCAGGCGAGGAGCGTGGCGTACACCGTGTCGCCGCGCCGGGTGAAGCGGATGTCGCCCGGCCGGTAGGCGCGCTCGGCCTCGTTGTAGCCCTCGTAGCCCTTCGTCTCGCCCAGGCCCGTGGCGCCCTCGGCGGCGCGCTTCCACGGCGTCGTGCCGTACACGCCCTCGCCGCAGATCCGCAGCCACTCGCCCACCTCGCCCAGCAGGGCGCGGGCGCGCGCGTCCACGGTGCCGTCGGCGCGCTGCGGGACGTTGAGCAGCAGGGTGCCGTTCTTGCTGACCACGTCGATCAGCGTGTGCACGACCTGCTGCGACGTCTTGCGCGGGTGGAACATCGGGTCGTCGTCCGAGCAGTCGAACCACTCGCCGTCGCTGGTGTCGAACTGCCAGGGGTGGGGCTGCGCCGCGTCGAGCTGGCGGCGTTCGCAGTCGAGGACGACGGCGGTGCGGTCGGCGTCGGGGACGTCCTTGACGGTCACCAGGCCGCCGGTCGGGCAGGTGTTGTAGTAGTGGGCGAGCAGGTCGAGACCGCGCGTGCTGACCGGGTCCGACTCGACCACGCTGCCCGCGTCGAACGGCAGGCGGCCGTCGTCGAGATAGACCAGGTCGGGGCGGTAGCGGTCGATCGCCTCGCGCACGCGGGCGTAGAAGCGGTCCGCCACGTGGGGCGGGGGCTTGGCGCCCGGGGCGTGCCTGGCCGGGTAGAGCTCGGCCGGGTCCAGGCCCTCCCACCAGGTGCCGGCGCCGTCGCCCCTGGTCAGCCCGCCGTCGTGCGGCTCGCCGGTGGCCGGGTCGGCGCCGTGCGCGACGTCGAGCCAGCGCCAGGTCCAGTTGTTGTGGAAGCTGAGCCCGAACGGCAGCCCGGCCGCGCGGGCCGCCCGCTCCCAGGCGCCGACGATGTCGCGGCGCGGTCCGACGCGGGTGGCGTTCCAGGCGTGCTGCCCGGAGTCCCACAGGTCGAAGTTGTCGCAGTGGGCGGCCAGGGCGACGAAGTAGCGGGCGCCGCTGGAGACGTACAGGTCGATCAGCTCGCCGGGGTCGAAGCGCTCGGCGCGCCAGCGGGGGAAGAGGTCCTTCGCGCCGCCCGCGCCGAAGTGGGCGCGGTGGTGGGCGTGCTGGCGGTCGGCGCGGCGGCGTTCCCAGGGCTCGGAGGCGGGTTGCATGCCGTAGAGGTGGCGGGCGTACCAGTCGCCCGAGCTCGCCACGGACTGCGGGCCCCAGTGTGACCAGATGCCGAACTTGGCCTCCCCGAACCACTCGGGGATGCGGTGACCGCGTAACGAATCCCAATCCGGCAGAAACCCTCTCAATGGGCACACCTATCTTATTGAAACGATTTACGGATGATATATTTATTCAATCGCTGATGTCAATGCATACTGCGGCTGGTCTTCTGAGAACCTGGCGTCTAGGGTTAAAACGTTTTGTCTCGGAGGGACGTGCGGATGGTTGATTTCCACGAGGACCCCGGGCCGGGCTCCGGGCGGCGGGCGGCACGCGCGGACTTCCTCTCCGACGCGCCGCGCCTGTCGCTCAACGGCGGGTGGCGCTTCCGGCTCTCCGGCACGGCCGAGGGCACGGGCCCCTCGCTGCCCGACCCGGCGCTCGACGACAGCGGCTGGGAGACGATCCGGGTGCCGTCGCACTGGGTGCTGGAGGGGCACGACCGCCCGCTCTACACCAACACCGCCTACCCGTTCCCCATCGACCCGCCGCACCTGCCCGACGCCAACCCCACGGGCGACTACCGCCTCCGCTTCGACCTGCCCGAAGACTGGCCCGGCGACTGGCCCGGCGACAGGGCCGTGCTGCGCTTCCAGGGGGTGGACTCCTGCGGCACGGTGTGGCTGAACGGCTCGCTGCTCGGCCACTCGAAGGGGAGCAGGCTGCCGTTCGAGTTCGAGGTCACCGGGCTCGTCCGGCCGCGCGGCAACCTGCTCGCCGTACGCGTGCACCGCTGGTCGTCGGGCAGCTACCTCGAGGACCAGGACATGTGGTGGCTGCCGGGCATCTTCCGCGACGTGGAGCTGCTGGCCCGCCCCTCCGGCGGCATCGACGACTTCACCGTCCGCGCCTTCTACGACGCCTCCGACGGCTCCGGCACCCTCCTCGTCACCGCCGACGCCCCCGGCCTGGTCGAGCTCCCCGAGCTGGGCCTCACGGTCGCCACCGGGGAGGAGGTCACCGTCCCCGCCGTCGAGCCGTGGAGCGCGGAGCGCCCGCGCCTCTACCGCGGCACCCTTACCGCGGCCGGGGAGACGATCGACCTCCCGATCGGGTTCAGGACCGTCGAAATCGCCGGCGGGCGGCTGCTCGTCAACGGGGCGCCGGTCCTCTTCCGCGGCGTCAACCGGCACGAACACCACCCGGAACGCGGCCGCGCCCTCGACCGAGACACCATGATCCGCGACATCGTGCTGATGAAGCGCCACAACGTCAACGCCGTGCGCACCGCCCACTACCCGCCACACCCGGAGTTCCTGCGGCTGTGCGACGAGTACGGGCTGTGGGTGGTGGACGAGTGCGACATCGAGACCCACGGGTTCATCTACGCCGGCTGGGAGGGCAACCCGCCGGCCGAGCCGATGTGGCGCGACGCCCTGCTCGACCGGGCCCGGCGCATGGTCGAACGCGACAAGAACCACCCCAGCGTCGTCATCTGGTCGCTCGGCAACGAGAGCGGGAGCGGGCCGGCGTTCGGCGACATCGAGCGGTGGATCCGGGCCCGCGACCCCGGCCGGCCGCTGCACTACGAGCGCGACCCGAGCTACCGGCACTCCGACTTCCACAGCCTCATGTACCCGTCGCTGGACGACCTGGAGCGCATCGGGCGGCGCGAGGAGGACCCGCCGGACGGGGTGGCGCCGGGGTCGGCCGACGACGTGCGCCGTCGCGGGCTGCCGTTCCTGCTGTGCGAGTACGCCCACGCCATGGGGAACGGGCCCGGCTCGCTGGCCGACTACCAGGCGGTCCTGGAGTCGTACGAGCGGTTCTGCGGCGGGTTCGTGTGGGAGTGGATCGACCACGGGCTGACCGGGCACGACGCGCAGGGCCGCCCGTACTTCCGGCACGGCGGGGACATCGAATACCAGCCGAACGGGGGGCGGTACTGCCTGGACGGGCTGCTGTTCCCGGACCGCACGCCGTCCCCGGGGCTGGCGGAGCTGCGCAAGGCGATCGAGCCGGTCGGGATCGCGGTGGACGTGGCGGCGGGGGAGGTGGTGGTCGCCAACAAGCACGACCTGATCGACCTCGGGCACCTGGAGTTCCGGTGGTGGGTGGAGGTGGACGGCGTCCCCGCGTCGGAGGGTGAGGTGCTGCGGGTCCCGGAGTGCGGGCCACGGGAGATGGTGCGGGTGCCGTTGCCGGAGGTCGCGGTCGCAGGGGAGGGCGAGACGTGGATCACGGTCGAAGCCGCGCTCGCCACCGCGACCCGCTGGGCGCCGGCGGGGCACGTGGTCGCCTTCACCCAGTCCCGCCTCGGCACCGCCCCGCACCGCCGCCCGCCGAATCCGCCCCGCCTCGTGGGCGGTGCGGTGAGCGGCGATGGGCTGCGGTTGGGCGGGGCGGTGTTCGAGCCCAGGAGCGGGCGGCTGATCCGGCTCCAGGAGGTCGAGCTGGACGGGCCGGTGCTGGACGTGTGGCGGGCCCCGACCGAGAACGACCGCGGCCAGGGCCCCAGGAACGCGCTCGCCGCCGACTGGGAGGCCGTG
Source organism: Nonomuraea angiospora (assembly GCF_014873145.1). NCBI lineage: Bacteria > Bacillati > Actinomycetota > Actinomycetes > Streptosporangiales > Streptosporangiaceae > Nonomuraea > Nonomuraea angiospora. The sequence continues at coordinate 10,790,719 of NZ_JADBEK010000001.1, forward strand.
GGGCTCGACCGCTTCCTGCACCGGACCGGCGCCATCGAAAGGCCGGACGACCGCACGCTCGTCGTCCGCGGCCGGAGCGGCCCGGCCACCCGGACCCTCGGGTTCCGCACCACGTACACCTGGCAGTGGCGCGACGACGCGCTGCACCTGCGGATCGAGGCCGAGCCCGTCGGCGACTGGCACGACACCGCGTACGGCCACCTCGACGTGAGCCCGCCGCGCATGGGCGCCAGGTTCGCTCTGCCCGGCGGCTACACCGACGTCACGTGGTTCGGGCGGGGGCCGGGAGAGTCGTACGCGGACAGCCGGGAGGCCGCGCGGGTGGGCCGGTTCGCGCTGGCGATCGACGCCCTCCAGACCCCGTACGTGGTGCCGCAGGAGAACGGCAACCACGTCGAGACCCGCTGGCTGGAGCTGTCCGGCCCGGGGCTGCCGACCCTGCGCGTGGACGGCGAGCCGCACCTGGACTTCACCGCCCGCCGCTGGACCAGCGAGGCGCTGCAGGCCGCCGGCAGGCCGCACGACCTGCGCGACTCCGGGCGCGTCTGGCTGAACCTGGACCACGGGCAGCAGGGCCTCGGCAGCGCCTCCTGCGGCCCCGCCCTGCCCGAGCGGTACCGGCTGCCGGTCCGCCGCCACTCCTGGTCGATGACGTTGACCTCCTGAGAGGATGTTGTTCGCATGACGAAGTTCGACTTCTGCCCGTGGCTGTTCTGGGACCACGCGACCGAGGAGGACCGCCGCGCCCAGGAGAGCCACCTGGAGGAGTTGCGGGCCGCGTTCGACCTCAAGGCGGGCAAGGTGTTCGTCTCGCCGCTGGCGGCCGTGTACGCCGACCGCCTGCGCATGGGCGACCACTGCTACATCGCCGCCCACGCGTACGTCACCGACGACGTCGTCATGGGCGACGACTGCACGGTCAACCCGTACGCCGTGGTGCGCGGGAACATCGTGCTCGGCGACGCCGTGCGGATCGGCGCGCACACGTCGCTGCTCGGCTTCAACCACGGCACCGCGCCCGACCGCCCGGTCTTCCGCCAGGCGACCACGTCGAAGGGCATCCGGATCGGCGACGACGTGTGGATCGGCTCGAACGTGGTCGTGCTCGACGGGGTGACCATCGGCGACCACGCCGTCGTCGGCGCGGGCGCGGTCGTCACCAAGGACGTGCCCGCCTGGGCCATGGTCGCGGGCAACCCGGCCCGCCGCATCCGCGACCGCCGGAGCCCAGTGGCCGACCGGCCCTCGGCCACCGGCTCGGGGGACGACCTGGAAGGGCTGCTCGCCGGGTTCGCCGCCCGTGCCAGGGAGCAGGCGGCGGACGTGCTGGGGCGCTGCTGGACGGGGGAGCGGTACGTGGACCGCCCGGACGCCCCGCCGACCGTACGCGCCTGGTGCGACGCGGTGGAGATCGCCGACCTCCTCCTGGACGGCCCGCCCCCGACCCCGGCGCGGGAGGAGATCGTCGCGTTCCTGCGGGACCGCCAGGACCCGGCCACGGGCCTGGTGCCGGAGCTCGGCGCCTCCGGGTCACTGGAGCTGGACGGGGCCACCGCCTATCACGTGCTCTGCGTCGGCTACGCCCTCGACCTGCTCGGCACCCGGTTCCGGCACCCGGTCCACGCCGTCGCGAACGTCAACTCGCAGCAGTTGATCGCCTCGCTCGACGCCCTCGACTGGGAGCGCAACGCCTGGACGGCGGGCTCGTGGGTGGACGCGTTCGGCACCGGCCTGCACCGCAACCTCGCCGACTTCGGCGTGCGCGGCGAGAGCGAGACCCTGTTCGGGTGGCTGCTCACCCGCTGCGGCCAGGCCCACGGGATGTGGGGCGAGCCGGACCCGGACGCGGGCTGGCTGCAGGTGGTCAACGGGTTCTACCGGCTCACGCGGGGGACGTTCGCGCAGTTCGGGGTGCCGGTGCCGTACCCGGAGCGGGCCGTCGACACCGTGCTCGCCCAGGCCCGCGACCCGCGCTACTTCGGCCCGGACACCGGCAACGCCTGCAACGTGCTCGACGTCATCCACCCGCTGTGGCTGCTGGGCAGGCAGACCCGGCACCGCCGCGAGGAGGGCATGGCGTGGGCGAGGGAGCACCTCGTCCGCGCGGTCGGCGGCTGGCACGACGGTGCGGGCTTCAGCTTCGCCCTGACCCGGGGGAGCGGCGCGCCCCGGACGCCGGGGCTGCAGGGCACGGAGATGTGGCTGGCCATCATCTGGCTGCTCGCCGACTACCTCGGGATCTCCGACGCGCTCGGCTACCGCCCCCGGGGCATCCACCGCCCGGAACCGGCGGCCCGCCTGCCCTGGCCCGGCCGCTGACCGGCCGCGTCGAGCAGCACGCGCGGTTCGAGCGCGGCGGCCATCGCCCGGTGGCCCGCCGCGCTCGGGTGCAGGTGGTCGCCGCAGTCGTAGCGGGGCAGCAGGCGACGGGGGTCGGCGGGGTCGCGCAGCGCCGCGTCGAAGTCGGCCAGCCCGTCGAACACGCCGCCGTCCCGTACGAACGCGTTCACCGCCTCCCGAGCCCGCTCTCCAGCGGGCGTGTGGTACTCCGCGCCCGCGAAGGGCGGGAGCGTGCCGCCGATCACGCGCACCCCGGCGGCGTGCGCCCGCTCGACCATGCGCCGGTAGGCGGCGACGAGCGGCTCCGCCCGCGCGCCCGCCCCGAGGTCGTTGACGCCCGCCAGCAGGATCACGGCGCCGATGCCCGGTTTGGCCAGCACCTCGGCCGCCAGCCGCTCCTCGGCGTGGCGTCCCGTCCCGGCGGCCAGCACCCGGCCGCCGGACACGCCCTCGTTCACCACGGCGAGCGGCCACGACTCCAGCAGGGCCCGGTCGGCGAAGAGGTCCGGCCAGCCGTGACCCGTCTCGGAGCCGACCCCGGTGGTGATCGAGTCGCCGAGCACCGCCACCGCCGACACCGGCTCGGGCGCGATGACGATCAACGCGTCCAGCCAGTGCCAGACCGCCACGCCCTCGACGTACGCGGCCCCGCCATCGTCGGCGGCGTGGTCGCCGGGGAGCGACCGGTAGGCCGCGTCGTCCGGCGGGGCCGTGGCCCGGTTGCGGCCGGTCAGGACGCCGCCGTCGCCCCGGAGGTGCAGGCTGACGGCCAGACGCTGCCGGGGCGCCACCCGGCCGGGCAGCGGGTCCCCGAGCGCGGTCGCGCCCGGGGCCAGCGTCACCTCCGGCCGCCCGCCGAACGTCACCGTCCAGTTCGATCCCGGCACCAGCGCCGGCCCGGAGGTCGGGACGCCCACGTAGACGCGCCCGAACGTCACCGGCCGGTCCCCGAGCGCGTTGGTCAGCCGTACCCGCAGGCCGGTCCCGCCCGCGCCGGTCCGCACCAGGTTCCGCACGGTGAGATCGCGCAGCCCGGCCCCCGCCCGCTCGGCGGCGGCCGCCCACGTGGTCACCGGACGGCCTCCCGTCATCGCTCTCACCTGATCATCGGGCGGGCCTTCCGTCATCGCGCCCACGCCGCGGTGAACTCGTAGCGGCCGGACGCGACCCGGCACGCCAGTGCCCCGCCGACGGCCTCACCGGTCACAGGCGTGCCGGACTCGCGGACCGACGCCGGATCGGTGGTCGGCACGTGCACCGTGGCCTCGGCCCCCGGCGGGATGCGGACCTCCAGCCGGAGCGTGTCCCCCTCCACCTCCCACTGGCTGCCCAGCCGCCCCAGCGGCGTGTCGTACGAGGCCGCGGCCCACCGGAGCCGCCCGCCGGGCAGCGGCCGGATGAGCGGGCGGCGGAACCCGACGGACCCCTCCTCCTGCCCGATCCCCGCGACCCCGCCGTACAGCCACGCCCCGACGGAGCCCAGCGCGTAGTGGTTGAAGGAGTTCATGGCGACGGGCCCGAAACCGCCCTCCTCCGTCCACCCGTCCCACCGCTCCCAGATCGTGGTCGCGCCCCGCTTGATCGAGTAGCCCCACGACGGGTAGCGGTCGTCGTGCAGCAGGGAGTAGGCCAGGTCGTGGTGGCCGTGCGCGGACAGGACGGGGCCGAGCAGCCCCACCCCGGCGAAGCCGGTGGTCAGGCGTCGCCCACGATCTTCCAGGTCGGCGACCAGGTGCCCGACGGCCGCGGGGACGAGGGGCTCGGGGATGAGGCCGTGCGCGAGGGCCAGCAGGTAGCCCGTCTGCGTGTCGCCCGTGACGCGGCCGTCCGCCGAGACGAACGCCCGGACGAAGGCGTCCCCGATCCTCGAACGCAGCCCGGCGTAGTGGGCGGAAGCGGCCACGTCGCCCACCACGGCGGCGGCCTTCGAGGTCAGCTCCGCGCTCAGCGCGAAGTACGCGGTGGCCATCACCTCGCGCGAGGTCCGCACGCCCGCCTGCAACCAGTCGCCGTAGTGGCTGCCGGTCCGGTTGCGCCAGATCAGGTCGGGGTTGTGGCGTTCGACGTGGTCCACCCAGCGCCGCATGCTGGGCAGGCTGTCGCGCAGCACCCGCTCGTCCCCGTACACCCGGTACAGGTGCCACGGGACGACGGTGGCGGCGTCGCCCCAGCCGGGCGTGCCGTGCCGCTCGGTCATGACGTGCGGGACCACGTCCGGCACCGCGCCCTCGGCGGTCTGCGCGCACCGCAGATCCGCCAGCCAGTCGGTGAAGAACGCGGCCACGTCGGCGTTGTAGCAGGCGGTCGGCAGGAAGACCTGCGCGTCGGCGGTCCAGCCGAGGCGTTCGTCGCGCTGCGGGCAGTCGGTCGGCACGGAGACGAAGTTGCCGCGCTGGCTCCACCGGATGTTGCTCATCAGCCGCCGCACCATGTCGTCCGAGCACGAGAACTCGCCCGCGACCGGCGTGTCGGAGTGCATCACCCGCCCCACGACCTCGACGTCCGTGTGCCCGCTGACCTCGACGTAGCGGAAGCCGTGCACGGTGAAGCGCGGCTCGAACGTCTCCACCGGCGCCCCGGCCGCCACATAGTGGTCGGTGGCCTCGGCCGAGCGCAGGTTGGCGGTGTAGAGGCCGCCGTCGTCGTCCAGCGCCTCGCCGTGGCGCAGCGTGATCCGGGCGCCCGCCGGGGCGCCGCGGACCACCAGGCGGACCCGGCCGGCGATGTTCTGGCCCAGGTCGACGATGGTACGGCCGTCGCCCGGCCGGACGTCCACCGGCACGAGGTCCTGGGTGACGCGGACGGGTTCGGCGGCGGACGGGACGAGGACGTCGTGCGCGGTGTCCACGACTCCGGCGGGGGCCCAGGAGCTGTCGTCGAAACCGGGCAGGTCCCAGCCGGGCTGTTCGAGGCGCGCGTCGTACCACTCGCCCATGAGCAGGTCGGCGTGGCGCAGCGGCCCGGTGCTCTCCCGCCAGCGCCCGTCGGTGCCGACGACCGTACGAGAGCCGTTCTCGTGCTCGGCGACGAGCTGGACCAGCAGTTGCGGGCGCCGGCCGTACCGCTGCGCCTGCTGCCGCATGTCCCAGCCGAGGCTGCCGGACCACCAGCCGTCCGCCAGGATCGCCGCCACGCAGAGGGGGCCGTCGCCGGCCAGGTCAGTGACGTCGTAGACCTGGTACGGCACCCGCTGCCGGTAGTCGGTCCAGCCCGGCGTCAGCTCGCCGTCGCCGACCCGGTGGCCGTTGACGCGCAGCTCGTACAGCCCCCGGGCGGTGCACGCGATCCGCACGGCGGTCACCGGGGGCAGGTCGAGCACGCGCCGGAAGTAGCGGGGCGCGGGCAGGCCCGCGGTCCGGGCCGAACGCGGCTCGCCCTCGTCGGTGGGCGGCTCGAACGGCGGCTCGGTCTCGGGATCGTGGCCGATCCACGCCGCCACCCACTCGTCCTGGTGCATCACCCCGGTCTCGAACCACGACTCCGCCGCCCCGCCGGGCCGCGTCTCGACCCTCCAGGTGTAACGGGTGAACGACGCCAGCGGCGCGCCCCCGTAGTCGGCGCTGACGTCCTGGCCCTCGACCCAGCCGCTGTCCCAGACCAGGGCGCCGCGCGAGTGGACCCGGATCCGGTAGGCGTCCTGCGCGTCGCCGCGCCGGTCCGAGGCCAGCCGCCAGCTCAGCCGGGGCACCGGCGTGCCGATGCCGAGCGGGGTGCCGCGGTGCTCGCAGCGCAGGTCGTACGGCCGCAGCGCGTCGCCGGCGGGCACCTCGGGGAGAGACGGGTTCACCATGCCCACTCCCTCGCCGGCCGGGCCAGCGCGTAGTCGCGCCGGGGCGCGGTCGGATGGATCTTGCGTCCGCTGTACATCGGCCGGGCCGTCCCCTCCGGGCTGATGCCGATCACGTCGTCCCCGCGCCAGCGCACGCGGTACTCCCGCCCCGCCGCCACCTCGGTGCTCGCCGTCTCGGGCACGGGGAACGTGACCGTGACGCGCTCCCCTCGCCGTGGCGCGGGGATCGACAGGTAGCCGTCCGGCGCCCACGCCCCGGCCAGGGTCCCGTCGAAGTCCCCGCTCTCGCGGACGACGCGCACCTTGGCGTACCCGGCCCAGTCGGGCACCCGCATCCGCAGCTCGGGCAGGTCCTCGTGGACGTCCAGGTCGACGCGGCCCTCGTGGGGGAGGTGGCTGAGCACGGTGACCTGCCGGGTGGCCCGGGTGAGGAGCAGGTTGACCCGGACGGCGCGGGGGTCGGCGGTGACGATCGAGTTCCAGCCCCAGAACAGGCCGCGCAGCCCCGAGCCGACGCAGCACGCCTGCACGTCGGCCGTGTGCCCGCGGCCCAGCTCCACGTCGCAGACGAAGTCGTTGGGCGCGCCGTACCCGGCGAACGCGCCGCGTACCCGCTCGCCCACCCGCACGTGGGTGACCCAGCCCGGCTCGTCCCCCGACGCGTCGGGCGCGGACTCCACCCAGCTCAGGTCCAGGAGCTGCGACTCCACGAGGTGGTTGCGCAGGAACCGCTCCACCACGCCCCAGTACGCGGTGTGCCCCGATCCGGCCAGCGTGGTCCCGGTGCCGATCAGGTCCACCAGGGAGCAGCTCTCGTGCTCGTAGCGCTGGTCGGCCAGGTCGCCGGGCGTCCAGCCGAACGCGGTGGCCTGCCCGAGGGCCCAGTCGTAGGCGCGGCGGACGTACGCGGTCAGCTCGTGGTCGCCGACGTGGCGGGCGTAGCGGGCGAGCCCTTCGAGCGTGCCGAGGCGGGTGTGGAAGTGGGCGCTGCGGTACGCGCGGGCGGAGTTGAAGGAGCCGTCCTCGTTGAAGACCCCGCTCTTGCGCACGATCAGCCGGGCGAACCATCCGCACAGCTCCAGCGCGTCCTCGTTGCCCGTCGCCTGGTGGTAGCGCAGCAGCGGCATGATGAGCCGGCCGCTGAACGAGGCCGGGTCGGGGGCGAGGTGGAGCGCGATCGCGTTCGGCGACGGCCAGCCGCCGGGGGTGTACTCGGAGGCGGGGTAGAACCACACGTCCCGCTCCTTGATCGCGATCCGCTTGAGCGCGGCCACGTGCCGGTCGGCCAGCCTCCTGGCCTCGGGGTCGCCGTCGGAGACGTACCAGGTGGTGAGCGAGAGGAGGACCGCCCGCTGGTCGATGAGGTTGGCGTTCGGGGGCCAGCCCACCTCGGGGCGCGCCAGGCGGTAGCTCAGCCCGTCGTCGCCGAAGAAGCCGATCAGCCGCCGCCTGAACCCCTCCTCCACCTCCCGCCAGGTGTCCTTGCCGGTCATGTGGCGGGCGAGCACGCAGGCGTCCAGGAGCCGTCCGTGGCTGGAGCCGTAGTCCCAGTCGCCGTGCCGCAGCGCCGCGGGGCGGGCCAGGAGGTCGGCGCTGAAGTACGGGATGCCGTCCAGGTCCTGGTCGGGCAGTCCGGCCACCGCGTTCATCGCCAGCTCGGCCCGTTCTTCCAGCAGCACCGTGTCGGGGATTTCGGGCATGGGCGTCCCTTCGCATAAATATTCAAACATGCATAGACGTCCCAACAAGCGTGCGTCGTCCCTCCCGCCCCGTCAAGGTGCACCCCCGTACTTCGGCCGAGGTCCTTTGGGGGGAGGGTGGCCGAGGGTGCGCGCCACTCCGCCCCAGGGCGCGCTCGGCGGTGCCGCACCCCGCTCCAAGCGGCGACGCACGACGGGCGGTCGGTGGCGGGCGCCGCCGCCCCGATTCCGGCGGGTGGCCGGTGGGTGTCCTTTTGTCTCCTCTCCCCGAAGGACGGCAACCCCGGTCGGCGGGTCCCGGACGCACAAAGGTCTGGGCATAAATATTCGACCCTTGTTGGATATTTGAGCCTAAGGCAGGATGAGCAGTATGAGCGATGATCGGATGTCTTCGGTCGTACGGCCCGGCCCCGACGCGGCGGTGACCCTGCGCCCCCCGGCGGGCGCGCGGGTCGAGGGCGGGTTCTGGGGGGCGCGGCAGCGGGTCAACCGCGAGGTCACGATCCCGCTGGGCGGCGAGCGGGTGCGCGAGTCCGGCGCGTTCGACAACCTCAGGCTGGCGGGCCCGCATCGTGGCAAGGTGTTCGCCGACTCCGACGTCTACAAGTGGCTGGAGGCGCTCGCCTGGGAGCGCGGCCGGGCGGACGACGACGACCTCGCGCGGCCGTACAAGGAGGCGTCCGAGCTGGTCGCGGCCGCCCAGTGCGACGACGGCTACCTGCACACCCACACCCAGCTCACCGGCACCCAGCGCTACTCCGACCTGGCCTCCAGCCATGAGCTCTACTGCGCCGGCCACCTCATGCAGGCGGCGGTGGCGGGCAGCCGGGCGGTCGGCGACCGTACGCTGCTGGGGGTCGCCACCAGGCTCGCCGACCACCTGGCGGCTGCGCTGGCCCCGGACGCGCTCGACGGCCACCCCGAGGTCGAGATGGGCCTGGCCGAGCTGCACCGCGAGACCGGCACGCGCGCGTACCTGGACCTCGCCGCGCGCCAGGTCGGCACCCGCGGCCACGCGCTCATCCCGCTCAAGGGCCACCACGGGCCCGGCTACCGGCAGGACCGGGTGCCGGTGCGCGCGGCCGGCACGGTCGAGGGGCACGCCGTACGCGCGATGTACCTGGCCGCCGGGGCGGCCGACGTCGCCGTGGAGACCTCCGACCTCGAACTGCTCGCCGCCCTGGAACGGCAGTGGCACGACATGGTGGCGACCAAGACGTACCTGACCGGCGGCCTCGGCTCGAACTGGTACGGCGAGGCGTTCGGCGGCCACCACGAGCTGGCCCCGGACACCGCCTACTGCGAGACCTGCGCGGCCATCGGCAGCGTCCAGTGGTCGTGGCGGATGCTGCTGGCGACCGGCGCGCCCGGGTTCGCGGACCTGATCGAGCGCACGCTCTACAACGCCGTCCTGCCCGGCGTCTCGCTCGGCGGCGACCGCTTCTTCTACGTCAACGCGCTGCGCGTGCGCGCCGGCGCGGACCCCGACGACCTGCGCTCGCCGGCGCGCGGCCGCCAGGACTGGTACGGCACCGCCTGCTGCCCGCCCAACGTGATGCGCCTGCTCTCCTCCCTCGACCACTACCTCGCCACCCGGGACGGCGACGGCGTCCAGCTCCACCTGTACGCGCCCGGCACCGTGCGTGCGGGCTCCGTGGTGCTGGAGGTGACGACCGGCTACCCGTGGAGCGGCCGGATCGAGATCACCGTCAGGGAGACCCCCGACCGGCCGTGGACGCTCTCGGCCCGCATCCCCGCCTGGGCCGACGCCGCCGGCGTGGACGACCGGCCGGCCGAGCCCGGCACCTACCACCGCGTCCGCAGGACCTGGCGGCCCGGCGACCGGATCGTGCTCGACCTCGGGATCCGGCCCAGGCTGACGGTGGCCGTGCCCCGGCTGGACGTGGCCCGCGGCCAGGTGGCCGTCGAACGCGGCCCGCTGGTCTACTGCCTGGAGCAGGCCGACCACCCCGGCGTCATCGTGGACGACCTGTGCGTGGCGGGCGCGGACCTCCGCGACGGGACCGCCGTCACCGGCCTGCCCGACGAGGTGGTGCCGGTCATCGCGCGCGGCCGGGCCCACACGCACCGGGAGGAGGACGGCGGCTTCCCCTACCGCACCGCCGCCGCCCCCCGCGAACCGGAGCACGCGGGCCCGGTCGACCTCACGTTCGTGCCGTACTACGCGTGGGCCAACCGGGGGGCGGGCCCGATGACGGTCTGGGCGCCGATGCACGGCTGACCTCCGAGCTCCGGGCGCGCGCGGCTTGACCACGGCCGTCGCCGCGCGCGCCCGGCCGTACCCTCTGCTATTCCTGGGACGCGGCCACGGTGACGCCGGTGACCGACAGGCCCTCGACGTCCTGTGCCACGTCGGCCCGCAGCACCCCGGTGAACGAGCTGTCCCTGATCGTGATCTCCCGCAGCGGCTGCTCGGGATAGCCCCGCAGCAGGTACGCGCTGCGCGTCCGGTCGCTGCGCAGCCCCGCGACGTTGATGTTGCGGATGAGCGGCGCCTCGTCGCCGGTGTGGCCGTCGCCGTGGTAGAGATCGATCGAGACCGCCTCCTTGGTCAGCCCGCTGATCTCGATGTCCTTGACGAAGACGTTCTCCACGAAGCCGCCCCGCACCGAGTTCGTCTTGATGTAGAGCCCGAAGTACAGGCCGGGCCCGCCCCAGCGGCAGCGGCGGACGAACACGTTGCGGATCCCGCCGGTCGTGTCCGTGCCGATCGCGACCGAGCCGTACCGGTAACGCATGTCGCAGTCCTCGATCAGCACGTCCTCGCACGGCACCCCGACCCGCCGCCCGTCCGGGCCGCGACCCGCCTTGATCGCGATGCAGTCGTCGCCCACGTCGAACACGCACCCCGAGATCACCACCGAACGGCACGACTCGGGGTCGCAGCCGTCGTTGTTGGGGCCGCGCGAGTGGATCGCCACGTTCCTGACCAGGACGTTCTCGCACCGTACGGGGTGGATCTCCCACATGGGGGAGCGCACGACGCGCACGCCCTCGACCAGCACATTGCGGCACAGGTACGGCTGGATCAGGTTGGGCCGCAGGTAGTGGCCCGCGCCGAACACGCGCTCCTCGACGGGCACGTTCTGCGCGGCCATCCGCTGCAGCGCGGCCCAGTCGTCGGCCTCGTGCGGCGTGCCCGGCCGCCAGCCGAACTCCGGCGTGCCCACCCACGGCCACCAGTGCTCGGGCCCGGCCCCGCCGTCGAGCGTGCCGGAGCCGGTGATCGCGATGTTCTCCTGGCCGTAGGCGTAGATGAAGGGGGAGTAGTTGTAGCACTCGATGGCCGAGAACCGGGTGTAGACGGCGGGGAGGTAGTCGGCGGGGTCGGTGCTGAACAGGATCGTCGCGCCCGCCTCCACGTGCAGGTCCACGTTGCTGAGCAGGTGGATCGCGCCGGTGGGGTAGGTGCCCGGCGGCACCCGCACGTGGCCGCCGCCCGCCCGGTGGCACGCCTCGATCGCGGCGTGGAACGCCCCCGTCCACGTGCTCCCCGAGCCGCCGAACTCCGTGAGGTCGAACCACCGGTCGGGGAACTCCGGCGGTCGCACCCGCTCGCGCAGCTCGTCGGCGTACCGCCACGCCTCTTCCTCGTTCATGTCGCCTTCCTCATGCGCAGCGCGTGATAGAGGGGCAGCGATATGACCCAGGACGGGTTCCACGTGTTCGCCTCGCCCTTGCGCTGCCAGTTCGTCTGGAAGAAGCCCTCGCCCTGCTCGCCGGGCGTCTCGAAGCCCCAGTCGCCGGGCTCGCGGCAGATGCCCTGGCCCATGGCGCGCAGGATCGTCTCGGCCCTGGCCGCGTACCGGGGCCTGCCGGTCATCAGGCCGAACTCCATCAGCTCGGAGGTCGGGAAGAACACGTCGAGGTGGTGGTTCTGCACGCTGACCGACGGCCAGCCGCGCGCCCTGAACCCGCGCCGCTCGAATGTGCTGCCCGCGTCGAACTCCGGCGACCACACGTAGACGAACGTCAGCAGCCAGTCCGCCGCCACCTCCGCCCACCGCGCATACAGGTCCCGGCCGGTGAGCCGGTAGAGCTCGAAGGCGGCCAGGAAGTAGTACATCCCGGCCTCCTTGTCCTCGCCGGAGGCGTCCAGCGTGGCGTGCGCGAACGGCCGCTCGAACGTGGCCGCGTGCAGCCGGTGGTAGCGGCCCAGCACCTCCTCGGCCCGCCGCAGCCACCCCCGCTCGCCGCTCAGCCGGTACGCGCCCAGCATGGCCTGGACGCAGGCGATGCCGGCCGCGCTGACCATGGCCGAGAACGGCCGCCCGTCCGGCGTCCAGCCGATCGGGACGATGCCCTCCTGGAGCCTGGTCCGCCAGAAGAAGGCGGCGGCCTCCTCCACGGCCTCCTCCCACGCGGGCGGGACCGGCAGCCCCGCCTCCCTGAAGCGCAGCGCGATCCCGGCCAGGTCGGCGATCGTCTCGCCGTGGGCACGGCTGGAGACGAAGTCCGCGCCGTCCTTGCGGAACGTCTCCCACCGGCCGTCGTCGAGCAGGTACCGGCCGTGCCGCAGTCCCGGGGTCGGCGTCCGGCTGCCCTCGACGTAGAAGTCCGCCGCCCGGCGGGTCCGCTCGGGGCGGCCGAGCAGGGCGTCGCACAGCGCGAGCTTGAGGCACTGGCCGGTCCAGCCGTACAGGTACGACCGGGGCCGGCCGTGGCGGGTGCCCTCGTAGGCGAGGTAGCCGTCGCCGGTCCAGCGCGCGTCCATGGCGTTGGCCTTGAGCCGGACGATGTCCTCCCGGCCGAGCGGGCGGACGCCGTCGTCCTCCCGGCCGAGCGGGCGGATGCCGCCGTCGTCCTCCTGGTAGAGCCGCGTTGTGACCAGTTTCCTGAAGCCGTGGCCGCGCGGCTCGACCGGGCCCCAGTCGAGGGTGTGCCTGGTGGTGATCGTCTCGCCCGGGGCCAGGGTCCGGTAACCGATCGGGTCGTCCGCGACCTCCGCCTTGCTGACGTAGCAGACGTCGGGCCGGCCGTCGAACATGATCACGCCGGTCATGGCCGCCACCGTCAGCCCCGGTTGCCTGATGACGCCCAGGGAGTCATAGGTGACCTTGCCGTCCTCGTCGCGGCGGGGCGCGGGATGGGCGAAGAGGCTGACGTACCGGCCGGACCAGGCGGCGTTGACGGCGGGGACGGGCAGGCGGTCCTGCTCGCACACGAACCCGCCGCCCGGCTCGACGCGGGGGACCCTGCGGTGGGGGTCGGAGGAGGGGTTGCCGTTGTAGAGGACGCCGGGCATGGTGACGTTCGCGTCGGTGGTGGGGAGGGGGAGCAGGAGGCCCGCCGCCACGTCGGTCACCTCGTGCTCGGAGTCGTTGCGCCAGGTGGCGGTGAGGGTGAGCAGGCCGTCGGGGGTGAAGGCCAGCTCCAGCCGGGCCCCGAGCGGCCCCGTCCGCGCCGTCACCACAAGGGCCTCGCCCTGGGGCGCGAGGTGGACGGAGCCCGGGTGCTCGATCCGCCAGGGGCGGCCGGTGGAGACGGTGAGCAGGCCGCGCAGCGGCGCCCGCAGGTGCGGGCCGTCCGCGTCGCGGTGGCGAAGCCGCGCCGCGTCGCGGTGGCGAAGCCGCGCCTCAGGGCCGTCCGCGTCGCGGTGGCGCAGCCACACCTCGGGGCCGTCCTCGCCGGGCATCACCTCCACGACCTTCCCGCCGGGCTCGGTGATGGCGGCGACGACGCCGGGTGCGGACGCCGTCATGGGCGCCGCCTGAGGCGGACGGCCTGCGCCCCGGTGCCCGGCAGCGGGACCCTCAGCGTCCCGCCCTCCTGGATCCCCAGCGAGCCGACCGTCATCGCCCACGTGTCGATCACCTCGACCTCGTACCGTCCGGCCGGCACCTCGTACTCCCGCTCCGGGAACCGGTGCTCCCCGCAGTACTCCAGGTAGAACTCCCCGGGCACCTCCAGCATCGGCGCGTCCCGATCCCGGTAACGCGCCTGCGCGGGCGTCTCGGCGATCACCTCCCGCAACAGCCCCAGCCGCGCCACCGCCGCGCCCACCAGCGTGCCGCCGGCCTCCGACCAGGTCAGGCCCTCGTCGTCGAGGTACGACTCCCCGTGCGTGACGTACCGGCGCCGCACCGACCCGTCCCACGCCTGGGCGACGACCTCCTCGGGGGTCAGGCTGCGCCATGGATCGTCCGAGTCCCCCTCGTACCCGCACCTGTCCATGAGCACCGGCTTGTGGTGGTCGCGCGTCTGCACCCAGGCGTCGCGCGGGCTGCGCGCGGCCACGCTCCCGTGCGTGAACGCGCGCCGCCACAGCAGCGGCGACCCCGCCTCGACGGTGATCGACAGCGGGTGGTGCAGGGGGTCCTCCTCGGCGACCAGGTCCGCGAGACGTACCCAGTCATGTTCGGAAATTTCGGGGAAAAGGGTGGGGTCGTCCGCCAGCGACCACCACACGTTCGCGTGCCCGGCCAGCCTCGGCACCACCTCCGCCACCAGGCGGGCCGCCGCGTCCACGTCCCCGATGCCGTCGGAGGGGTGCAGCAGGACCAGCTCGGCCGTCACGCCGATCGCGGCCAGCTCCGCCACCCGCTCCTCCAGCGAGTCCAGCGAGCACCGCGTCGCGAACGCCGCCATCCGCACCCGGTCGAACGGCGACGACTCCAGCGCGGCCAGCGTCCGCGCCCGACGCTTGTCACCGTGCAGGTGCCAGCCGAGCGCGGTGGTCGCCATCGAAACCATGATCACACCCTCGTCATTCGCAGTGTCATCCGCAGGGCCAGGTACGGCCGGCGTGGCAGCCCGACGCGCACCTGGTCCCGGTGCACCCCGTCCACCGGGGTGATCGTCATGTTCCAGGCGTCGATCAGCTCCACCTCGTACTCCCCGCCGGGCAGCTCGACCGTGACCTCCGAGGGCTGGCGCCGCCCGAGGTAGCGCAGGTGCACGCCGTCGCGGCGGGCCTCCATGACCTCGCGCAGGAACGCGATCCTGGCCGGGCTCTCGCCGTACAGTCCGCCGCCGTTGCCGATCCACGCCCGTTCCTGGAAGCCGGCCAGGCTCTCGCCGTGCCCCACGTAGCCGCCGCGGGTCATGCCCTCCCAGAACCGGTCCACCAGCTCGGCGCCGGTGACGTTGCCCCAGCGCTTGCCGATGTTCCCCTCGTAGGAGATCTCGTCGATCACCACGGGCTTGGGGCAGGCGCGCAGCCACTCGTCCGTCAGCGTGGCGTCCCAGTGCTGGATGCTCTGGTGGGTGATCCACGGCTTGGTGTTGTCGTACAGGGACGCCACCTCGTACATCCGGGTCCCGTTGTGGATGGAACGCAGGTGCTCGTACGGGTCCAGCCGCTGGATCGTGCGCAGGATGTCGTCCCAGTCGCGCACGGTCTTGGCCCGGTTGAAGTCGTACTCGTTGGCGGCCGACCACCACACGTTGCGGTAGGCGGCCAGGCGGGCGATGACGTGGCGCAGGTAGGCGTGGTCGGTCTCCCGGCCCATGTCCTCGACGCCGCGCAGGCCGCCGTCGTACGGATGGAAGAGGATCACGTCGGCCTCGACCCCGAGGTCGCGCAGGTCGCGGATCCTGGCCTCCAGGTGGCGGAAGAAGGCCGGATTGAACCGGGTCTTGTCCAGCCCGTCGGGGTCCCGCCCGGCGAACGGCACCTCCGGGGGCGCCATCTGTCCCGTCGGCAGCACGCACATGCGCAGCTTGTTGAACGGCGAGGCCGCCAGCGTCCGCAGCGTCTCGCGCTCGCGCTCCTCGTCCAGGTCGTGCGTCCAGTGGTAGCAGGTCGTCCCGAACGGCAGGTACGGCGTCCCGTCGGCGTACGCGAAGCCCGTCCCCACGGCCCGCACGGGCCCGTGGTTGCCGTCGGAGGCGGGCGTCACCTCGAAGCCGCCCTCGTGCCCGTCCAGCTCGCTCATGTTGCTGACGGTCGTGAACCGCCACGGACCCACCGCGTCCGGCATGAACCGGACGCGGTAGACACCGTCGCCGTCGTAGAAGCCCTCGGCCTCGACGACGCGGTTGCGGTAGCGGTACCGGGCCGACAGGCGAACCTCCGCGAAGGGGTTGCCGCCTGCCGGTCCGGCCAGCTCGATCTCGTGGACGTCCCAGCGCTCCACGGTCGCGGGAGAGGTCACCAGTCCTTCCCGGCGGCGGCCTGCGCCTTGATGTAGGCGGGGATGTCCTGCTGCTCGGAGACGGTCAGCGACTGCTCGGCCGTCATGCCGTCACGCAGCACGTGCTGGCGGAAGACCGAGTACAGCGGCAGGTCCCAGAACTCGGTGTTCTGGTAGTTCGACACTGCGGCGTTCTCGCCCCAGTAGACGGCCGAGGTGTCGATGCCGGCCAGTTCGGGGACGCTCTTGCCGAAGTTCGACACGACATTGTCGGTCTGCAGGACGGCCTTGATGCCCTGCTTGGACAGCTCGGTCTGGGCCTCCTCCGAGACCAGCCACTTGACGACCTGCAGCGCCTGCTCCTTCTTCGCCGAGGTCGGCGGGATGAACGCGGCCCGGGTGTTCGGCTGGTAGATCGCCTTGGAGTCGCGCGTGAGCACCGGGATGGAGGTGACCCCGATGTCGACGCTCTTGGCCTGCTCCTTGAACGCCTCCTCGTCCCCGTCCTCGATGAACAGCTCGTTGCCGGCGTACATGTTCAGCCGCGACAGCGTCTCGACCGCCATGGCCAGGTGCCCCGGCCGGCTCATGTCGCCCTTGAAGAAGTCGGTGACGGTGGTGAAGTCGTTGCGCGGGATCTCCAGGAAGCGGTACAGGTTCTCCACGTACTGCTTCCAGCCGTCACCGCTGATGCTGACCTTGACCTCTTCGGGCTTCGGCTCCTCGCTCGAGGTGGGCTGGAACGGGTAGAGGCCGAGCTGGTTGAACTCCAGGTACTGGTCGGGGTGCTGCATGTAGCCCTTGTAGTGGTCCAGGCCGTCGTCCCTGGTCAGCTTCTTGGCCAGCTTGTAGGCGTCGTCGTACGTCATGCCGAGCTTGGGGTACTTCACCCCGAACTTGTCGAAGATCTTCTTGTTGTAGAGCAGCACGTGCTCGTCGATGAACAGCGGCACGCCGTAGACCCCGCCGTCGGAGCGCGACTTGACCAGCTCCACGCTGGCCTTGTTGAGCTTGCCCAGGTCGATGCCGGCCTTCTGCAGGTCGGCGGTGAGGTCGCCGACCCAGCCCATCGGCTCCAGGTCGCGGTCGATGCGGGACTTGGGGTCCTCGATGATGATGTCGGGGGTGACCCCGGCGCTCTTGAGGTTCTCGTAACGCACGGGGAGGTCCCACGTCGCGTACTTGATCTTGACTCCGGGGAACGCCGCCCGCAGCTTGTTGCCGATGATCTCGTCGAAGACCCTGGTGCCCTGCCTGTTCCCGTCGACGCTCGACTCGAACGGCTTGTAGTTGGCGGCGAAGATGAACAGCTCGTCGTCGCAGACGCTGAACGGCTGGTTGTACTTGTTCGGCACGTCCTTGCAGGCCGCGGCGGAAGCGTTGGCGGGAGCGGCGACGACGGTCAGAGCGAGCGCGAGCAGCGCTAGCCCGCGGGTCTTGTGCTTCATTCGGTCTCCCCCTTGGAAGGCGTGTAGCTGCACTGGCGCACGACGTTCCGCCGGACGCCGTTCTTGAATTCGGTGATCGTGTGCTCGGGCCAGTTCGACAGCAGGCCCACGGCGTCACGGAGGTAGGACTCGTTGAAGACGACGTGCCGGATGTTGTTGCGGTTGTAGGAATAGACCAGATGGATGAAGCCGTCGGCGCTCTGCGTCATCACCGGGTAGGTGAACTGCGGCCCCGACTGCGCCTCCACGTCGACGGAGTTCTCCCAGGTGCGGCCCTTGTCGGGAGACAGCGACACCCGCATGGGGGAGCGGTGCTCGACCCAGGGGTTGTAGGCCAGCACCAGCTTGCCGTTGTCCAGCTTGAGCGCGGCGATGCGCGAGTTCGGGTTGCCGATGGGCTCGGCCACGGGCGCGCTCCAGGTGCGGGCGAAGTCCGTGGACACGCTCTTGTAGATCGCGCCGTCGCCGGTGCGCATGTAGGCGACCAGCTTGCCCGGCTCGACCTCGACGACCGTCGGCTGGATCGAGCTCCTCGCCGTCCTGATCCAGCTCGTGTGCTCCTCCGGGTACGCCTTCCACGAGCTCATGTCCTGGCTGAAGACGTAGAAGCCGGAGCTGGACTCCGCCTCGTCGTAGATCGGCAGCAGCACCTCGCCGTTGGACATGCGGATCGGGTTGGTGCCGACCATCCACCCCCACTCCTTGCGGATGGAGGCCGGCTCGCTCCAGGTGTGGCCGCCGTCGTCCGAGGTGATCAACCGGATGGGCGCCTGTTCCCAGCCGTGCCCCTCGATCGTCACGAAGAACAGGTAGAGGCGCTTGCCGTCCGACCACAGCACCGGGTTGCCGTCGGCCTTGCCCGGCTCGTCGAACACCACCTCGGGCTTGGACCACGTCTTCTTGCCCACCGCCAGGCGCGACAGGTAGAGCGCCTGGTTGGGCGCGCCCTCCGAGGTGCCGCCGTAGTAGACGGTCAGGATGTCGCCGGTCGGCGCCTGCGCGATCGCGGCCGCGTGCACCTTGGGCACGTTCGGGTCCGGGGCGGCCACGTCCTGGCGGCAGGCGTACGAGCCGGTCGGCTCCACCCGCACCACGCCGCCGCCGCCGTCGTCGATGAAGTACGACGGGACGGCCACGGCCGCCGCCAGCGCGCCGTACAAGATGCTCTGCCTGAATCTCATGGCTGGTCGATCTCCAGATATTTGATGGTCTTCCGCAGGTAGGAGTAGGCGACGTGAAGGCGTCCGCCGCCGCCGTCGATGACGCTCGGGTAGGAGTAGCCGAGCTCGTT
Source organism: Nonomuraea angiospora (assembly GCF_014873145.1). NCBI lineage: Bacteria > Bacillati > Actinomycetota > Actinomycetes > Streptosporangiales > Streptosporangiaceae > Nonomuraea > Nonomuraea angiospora. The sequence continues at coordinate 10,809,384 of NZ_JADBEK010000001.1, forward strand.
CTGCCAGTACTCGGCGTCGGCGTCCTGCAGCACCCGCCGGTGCGGCCACCGGGCGCCGCCGTCCTCCGACACCGCGAGCACCAGAGGGGTGCGCAGTGCCTTCCTGCGCCGCTCGCCGTTCTTGGTCACCCATCTGAACTGGTCGCGCTCCAGGCTCGCGTCGTTGTAGACGAGCGCGAGCCGGCCATCCACCCTCGTGAGCTGGACGGAGGAGTCGTTGTTGGGCAGGTCGGTCCGTTCGGGAGCCGACCACGTGCGGCCGTCGGCGGAGGCCGAGGCGTGGACGCGGCCCGCCCTCCGGTCTCTGAACAGCGCGAGCAGCCGGCCGTCCGGCCGCCGCGCGATCGTCATCTGCACCAGGTCGCGGCTGCCGGGGACGGGGTGCTCGGCCCACGTGCGCCCGCCGTCCGCGCTGATCTCGACGACGCTGCGGTCGCCGGAGGCCCCGCAGTGGTAGGCGGGCAGCACCCAGGTGCCGTCGTCCAGGATCAGCGGCGGGTGCCGCACGAAGATCCCGGGCTCGGCGAGCAGCACCCAGGGCTCGCTCCACGTACGTCCGGCGTCCGCCGAGGTCCTGGCCACGACGTGCGCGCTCTTCTGGTCGTACGGCTCGCTGGAGGTGTGCAGCAGCCAGAGCAGCCCGTCCGCCTCGAACAGCACCGGGTTCTGCTCGCTGCGCTCCGGGTCGGCGGCGATCACCTGGGGCGGCTCCCAGCGGTCGCCGGCCAGCCGCGACAGCACGACGTCCGTGCCGGGATGGCCCTCCTCGGGGCCGCTGAACCAGGCGCACAGCAGGTCGCCGCCCTGGGTGCGCAGCAGGTTGGCCGCGTGGTTGTCCGGGCCGTGCGGCGCGGGCAGCAGCGCCTCGCGCACGCCCGGAACCGATGGCCTGATGATGCCGTCGAAACGTGGATCGCCGTGTTTGATTGGTCGCTCGCTTCGCTCGCTCATGCCTTCACCTCCCGTACGTCCGGGTCCGGCACGCCGCGCAGCTCCAGCTCCTCGGCCAGGTGGCAGGCCACCCGGCGGCCCCCGACCTCGCGCAGCGGCGGCGGCTCCGTACGGCAGGTGTCCCTGGCGTACACGCAGCGCGGGTGGAACGGGCAGCCCGGCGGCACGTGCGCCGGGTCGGCGATGTCGCCCAGCAGCTTGATCCGCTCCCGGTGCCGCTTGGCCGCCGGGTCCGGGTCGGGCACCGCCGACAGCAGCGCCTCGGTGTACGGGTGCAGCGGCCGCGCGTACAGCTCCTCGGTGGGGCCCTGCTCGACGACCTTGCCGAGATACATGACCGCGACCACGTCCGAGACGTGCTCGACGATGCCCAGGTCGTGGCTGACGAACAGGTAGGCCAGGCCCGATTCCTCCCGCAGGTCCGTCAGCAGGTTCAGGATCTGGGCGCGGACCGACACGTCCAGCGCGCTCACGGCCTCGTCGGCCACCACCAGCCGGGGCGACAGGGCCAGCGCCCGCGCGATCCCGACCCGCTGCCGCTCGCCGCCGCTGAAGGCGTGCGGGTAGCGGTTGGCGTACTCGGGGCGCAGGCCCACCCGGTCGAGCAGCTCGCCGACGCGCTCGTCGATCTCGTCCTTGGAGCCGTACCCGTGGGCCCGCATCGGCTCGCCGATGATCTGGCGCAGGGTCTTGCGCGGGTTGAGCGAGGAGTGCGGGTCCTGGAAGATCATCCGAACCTGCGCCCGGTACGGCTTGAGTTCCTTCTCCTTCAGCCCCGCCACGTCGATGACCGAGCCGTCCGGCCGCCGGTAGAGCATGCGCCCGCCGGTCGGGTCGTGCGCCCGCACGATGCACCGGCCGAGCGTGGTCTTGCCGCAGCCGGACTCGCCGACCAGGCCGAGCGTGCTGCCCGGCTCGATGGCCAGGTCGACCTCGTCCACCGCCTTCACCGCGCCCACCTGGCGGCCCAGCAGCCCGCTGCGGATCGGGAAGTGCTTGGTCAGCCCCTCGATGCTGAGCAGGGGTTCCGTGCTCACGCTTCCTCCTCGTAGAGCAGGCAGGAGACCTCGCGGTCGGCCATGGGGATGCGGCGCGGCAGCACGACGTCGCACTTCCCGGCCACGACGGAGTCGCAGCGCGGGTGGAACGGGCAGCCGTCCGGGCGCGCGTACGGCGGGGGCACCATGCCCTTGATCGCCGTCAGCCGCGTCCGCGAGGCCCGCCCGAGCCGGGGCATCGAGCGCAGCAGCGCCCGCGTGTACGGATGCCGGGGCGCGGCCAGCACCTGCTCGGCCGCCCCGTACTCCACGACCCGGCCCAGGTACATGACCGCCATGCTGTCGGCCACCTGCGCGGCCACCCCCAGGTCGTGCGTGATCAGCATGATCGCCATGCCGAAGTCCGCCTGCAGGTCCCGCAGCAGCTCCAGGATCTGCGCCTGGGTGGTCACGTCCAGCGCCGTCGTCGGCTCGTCGGCGATGAGCAGGCTCGGCCGGCACGACAGCGCCATCGCGATCATCGCGCGCTGCCGCATCCCGCCGCTCAGCTCGAACGGGTACGCGTCCACCCGGCGCTGCGGCATGGGGATGCCGACCCGGTCGAGCATCTCGATCGCGCGCCGCCGGGCGGCGGCCTTGCCGACGTTCTCGTGCAGCCGGACCGCCTCGACGATCTGGCTGCCGATCGTGTGCACCAGGCTCAGCGAGGCCATCGGCTCCTGGAACACCATCGCGATGTCCCGCCACCTGATCTGCCGCAGCAGCCTGCGGTGCGCGCCGACCAGCTCGACGGGGCCGCCCTCGCGGTGGAGCGTGATCCGGCCGCCCTCGATGTGGCCCGGCGGGTCCACCAGGCGCAGGATCGAGCGGGCCATGACGCTCTTCCCGCAGCCGGACTCGCCGACGATGGCCAGCGTCTCGCCCTTGCGCACCCGCAGGTCCACGCCGTCCACCGCGCACACCACGCCGTCGTCGAGCAGGAAGTGGGTACGCAGGTCCTCGATCTCAAGCAGCACGTCGTCTGCGCCCACGCCGCACCCTCCTGTTCCCGTAAGGGTCGGCGGCATCGCGCAGACCGTCACCGAAGAAGTTCATGGCCACCACGACCACCACCACCGCGACGCCCGGCGCCAGCAGCCAGGGCGCGTTCGCGACCACGCGGACGTTCTGGGCGCCCTCCAGCAGCACGCCCCAGCTCACCGCCGGCGCCTGCAGGCCGAGCCCGAGGAAGCTCAGGCTCGTCTCGCCGAGGATCATGCTCGGGATGGCCAGCGACAGCGACGCGATGATGTGGCTGGCGAACGAGGGGATCATGTGCCGGAAGATGATCGACAGCCGGCCCACGCCGTCCAGCCGGGCGGCCATGACGAAGTCCTCCTCGCGCAGCGACAGGAAGCGCCCGCGCACGTCCCTCGCCAGGCCCGTCCACCCGATCAGCGACAGGATCACCGTGATGGCGAAATACCTGGTCAGCGGCCCCCAGTCGGTGGGGAGCGCGGCCGAGAGCGCCATCCAGAGCGGCAGCGTCGGGATCGCGATCAGGAACTCGATGACCCGCTGCACGGCGTTGTCCACGCCGCCCCCGAAATATCCGGATATGCCGCCTATGAGCATGCCGAGTAAGAAGCTGGCCGCGACCCCCACCAGGCCGATCGACAGCGACACCCGGGCCCCGTGGATGAGCCTGGACAGCAGGTCGCGCCCGTTCTGGTCGGAGCCCAGCAGGAAGACGGGATCGCCCTTGGTGACCGGGCCGATCAGGTGGACGTCGGACGGGATCAGGCCCAGCAGCTCGTACTCGTCGCCGTGTACGAACAGCCCGACGTCGATCCGCCGGCCGGGGTCCTCGGTGTAGCGCTGCTCGTACGTCTTCGGGTCGCGCTCGGTGCGGTAGCCGTTCACGTACAGGCCGAGGTCGCCCGAGAAGCGCAGCACCTGCGGCGGCGCGTACGTCATTGACGTGTTCGCGGTCGCGCTGGACATCGGCGCGAAGAACTCCGCGAAGATCGCCACGAAATACACCGGCACCAGGATGGCCATCCCGGCCAGCGCGAGCCGGTGCCTGCGGAACTGCCGCCACATCAGCCGCCACTGCGGCAGCGTTCCCACTTCCTTGGTCGGTCGCCTGAGGAACATGCGCCGCTACTCTCTCTTGTACCGTTTGCGGATTCGCGGGTCCCACCACGCCAGCGCCAGGTCGCTCACCACGGTTCCGATCACGGTCAGCGTGCTGAGGATCATGATGAAGCTGCCGACCAGGTACATGTCCTGGTTCATGACGCCGTTGAGCAGCAGCGGGCCGCCGGTCGGCAGGCTCATGACCACCGACACGATCGTCTCCCCGCCGATCAGGCCGGGCAGCAGCCAGCCGACCGTGCTGAAGAACGGGCTGAGCGACATCCGCACCGGGTACTTCAGCAGCAGCTTCCACTCCGGCAGGCCCTTGGCCCTGGCCGTGTGCACGTACGGTCGATACAGCTCGTCCAGCAGGTTCGCCCGGGTGACGCGGATCATGCCGGCGGTGCCGGACACGCCGATCACCACGATGGGCACCCACAGGTGGCCGAGCAGGTCGAGGACCTTGCCCAGGTTCCAGGCGGCGTCCTGGAACTCGGGGGAGAACAGGCCGCCGACGCTCTGGCCGAAGAAGCGGAAGCCGACGTACATGAGGATCAGCGCCAGCATGAACTCCGGCACCGCCATGCCGATGAACCCCAGGAACGAGAAGCCGTAGTCGCCCCACGAGTACTGCTTGACCGCGCTGTAGATGCCGATCGGGAACGCGATCGCCCAGACCATGAGCAGCGAGCTGATCGACAGCACCGCCGACAGCGCGACCCGCTCGCCGATGAGCGTGGAGACCGCCTGGTTCCAGGCAAACGATTGACCAAAATCGCCGTGCAGGAGGATCGCCGTGATCCAGCGCCAGTACTGCACCAGGAGCGGGTCGTCGAGGCCGTACCGGTGCCTGAGGTTGGCGATCTCAGCCGGAGTGAGGCCCTCGCCGCCCGCCTGCGCGTTGGCCACGAGCGTCGAGACGTAGTCGCCCGGCGGCAGGTTGATGATGACGAACGTGACGATCGAGATCGCCCAGAGCGTCACCACCACGTACACCAGGCGGCGGCCGAAGTAGCCCAGCACGTCGGCCCCTCAGAGGGAGTACTGCTCGGGCTGGGTCGGCCCGGGCGTGGGGAGTGCGTTGGCCATCGAGTCGGGCACGTTCTTGAAGCCGTTCGACACGATGCCGTACTCCTCCGGGTACGTGCTGATCCCGATCGCGTAGAACTGCTGCGCCGCGATCTCGATCACCTTCCTGGCGGACTCGATCGCCTTGGTGGTGTCGAACTCGGTGCGCATCGTGGTGAACGCCTCCAGCTGGTCGCGCACCTCCTTGGGCGGCTCGTCGCCGGCCTTGCCCTTGCTGCCGTACCACTGCGCCCAGCGGATGGCGTAGCGGGCGCTGCCGGAGTTGCTCGGCACGTAGTAGTGGTCGCCGCCGGTGCCCGTGATGATGTCGAAGTCGCTGCAGGTGTACGTGGAGGCCTGCGGCTGGTTCGCCATCGTGCGCTCGGTGAACAGCGTGCCCGCGACCGGGTCCACCCGCAGCCCGACCCCGACCGCCTCCCAGCCCTTCTTCACGAACTCCAGCGCCTCGGTGTGGTGCGGGAACTCGGTGCTGGCCATGACCGTGACGACCAGCGGCTTTCCGTCGGGACCCAGACGCTTGCCGTCGGCGTCCTTCTTGGTCAGCCCGGCCTTGTCGAGGTGCTCGTTCGCCTTGGCCACGTCGAACTCGGTGTACTGCTTGGCGAACGCCTCGTCGTAGACCACGTTCCGCTTGGACGGCGCGGCCTGCCACGGCTCGCCCTGGCCCGCGTACACGCCGTCGATGATCTCCTTGCGGTTGATCGCGTACGACAGCCCGATCCTGAAGTCCTTGTTCCTGAACAGCTCGCGCAGGTCGTCGTCCCCGACCGTCTGGTTGAACTGGATGATCATCGTGTTGCTGAGCCGGCTCGGCACGTCGAACAGCCGGTACTTGCCCTTGGCGGCGTTCTGGGAGACCAGCGGCTTGTTCTCCGGCGTGTTGAAGTTGCGCAGCTGCATGCCGATCTCGCCGTTCATGATCTTCAGCAGCTCGACCTGGACGTCGCCCAGCACCTCCGCCCGGTAGCGGTCGATGTACGGGAGCTGGCGCCCCTGCTGGTCGACCTTCCAGTAGTACGGGTTGCGCTCGGCCACCAGCGCCGTGCCCTTGCCGATCGGGTTGGTCACCTTCCAGGCGTGCAGCGTGGGCTGGTCGGCGTTGTGCCACGGGTCCTGCTTGAGCATGAACAGCTGCGTCCAGTCCTCGAGCTGCTGGTCCTTGGCGAGCTGGTCGGCGTCCGGGTTGTACTTCTTGTGGAACTGCTTGAGATAGTGCTTGGGCAGCAGGAACCCGCTCAGGCCGGGCCGCTCGAACGTCGCGACCGCGATCTGGAACAGCAGCCCCGCCTTCGGCTCCTTGTAGACGTAGCGGACGGTCCGCTCGTCCACCTTCTCGACCTTCACCCGCTCGGTGGTGCTGCCGTTCTCCAGGAAGAGGTCGTAGATGCCGGTGGTGTGCAGGTCGTGGTACGTGGCCACGTCCTCGAAGGCGAACAGCAGGTCGTCGGCGGTGCACGGCTGGCCGTCCGACCACTTGAGGCCCTCGCGCAGGCGGAAGACGTATTCCCGGCCCCCGTCCTTGACCTCGAACTCCGCCACGTTGGCCACGATGTCCTCGGCGCCCTTCTGGCCGTTCGTGCCGGGCTTGAGCCTGACCAGCGGCTCGTACCCGATGGTGTTGATCAGCCAGTCGATGTCGTCGTCGCCGACGATCGCCGAGGCCCAGGTGCCGCCGTACGCGCCCGGCTCCTTCAGCGGCGTGACGACGAGGGGGTTCTTCGGCAGGCGCTGCTCCAGCGGCGGCAGCTTGCCGCTCTTGACGAGCTGCGCCAGCGCCGGGGACTCCTTGGCGGACATGTCGGCGGCCTGGACGGCGCCGCCCGTGTCGGGGCTGGTGTCGAAGAAGCTGCAGCCGGAGGCGGTCGTCAGCAGGAGGAGACCACCGCCGCGGAGGAGGTTCCTCCTCGTCAACGGGTGCTGGGTCATAAGGGGGTGCTCCGTTCTAACGATTGACCTTCACCAGGCTGAACCTGGCCGTGGTGTAGGCGTGGACCGCGTTCGCCTCCTGGTTCCCGTCGACGGCGAGGCCGATGTAGAACCGGCCGGTCCGCATCGCGATGCGCTCGTAGCCGATGCGGTCCCAGTTCAGCGAGTTGGACGACAGGAAGGCCTCGAACTCGTTGTCCCCGGTCAGCAGGCTCCGGCAGACCAGGCGCAGCCAGTACGGCTTCTTCGGGTTCAGCGGGTCCTCGCCGGCGGCCGGCCAGATGCCGACGCTGGGCTGGTTGCCGTTCGAGGCGACCCTGATGGCCTTGGCGCGCATGCCGGCGCCGTCGTCACCGCTCGCGGACAAGCCGATGCCGGCCATCATGAACGGTGAGTTCGGCGCGAGGTCCTGGCGCACCATGATGCCCGCGACGGCGTCGACGTGCCCCATGCTGATGCTGTCCACCCGCGCGGTGATCTCGATGACCTCGCCCCGCTGGCTGAACCCGACGGCCTGGTAGGCGAAGTGGAAGGAGTCCTTCCAGCCGGCGATCTTCCCGGACCCCTTCAGCGTGAGCACGCCGTCCTTCAGCGCCGTGCTCCCGGCGATGGGCACCTCGCCGATGTCCTTCGCCGTCCACGGCTTGTGGGTCATGGTGCGGGTGACGTGGATCGGCACGAGCGACGAGGTGGTCGCCGACCCGGTGCTGTCGGTCGCGCGGGCCGTCAGGCAGTAGGTGCCGTCGGTCGCGTCCGCCCAGGTCGCCTGGTACGGAGCCGCGGTGGCCTCGCCGATCTTCTTGTCACCGTGGAAGAACTCGACCTTGGCGATGGACGCGCCGTCGAGGGCCTTGGCGTCGGCCTGGACGACGATGGACTGCTGGTCCGTGGCCGCCGCGAACACCTGGTCGATCTTGGGGGAGACGATCGCCACCTCGGGGTTGCGGGCCCCGGCCCGCTGGATGGAGTTCAGGTAGCGTTCCAGGTTCGTGTAGCCGCTGCCGTCCACCGTCTTGGCGTCGTCGGCGCTCTCCGGGTTCAGCCCCTGGGCGGTCTCCCACTCGTCCGGCATGCCGTCGTGGTCGCTGTCGGCCGGAGCGGGGATCTCGGCCGGTGACGGCAGCCAGCCGCCCACGTCCTTCTGCGAGTTGATGTGCCGCCCGGTGCCGGTGCGCGCCTCGTTGACCAGCCGGGCGTCGATGGCGTCCCGCCGCGGCAGGATGGCTCCGGCCTGCTCCAGGACCGTCGCGAACGCCTGCTGCGCGCTCTGCTCCGTGATGCCGTTCTCGAACTCCACCGGCCTGGGCCGCAGCGTGATGCCGCCGGTCGGGAAGGTGATGCCGAGCGTGTTGTCGGCCGTGATGTCGGCGTGGCCCTCGACCGCGTTGCCGCTGACGTGCCACTCGCCGAACCGGCCGGGGGCCGCGATCGTCCTGGCGATCGGGGCCAGCGTGTTGGGGCCGGGCTTGTAGTAGTTGCCGACGATGTTGATGCCGTTGGACCACTCGCCGCCGTAGCAGGACGTGATCCCGGGGTTGTAGATCACGTTGTTGCGGTGGTCCACCACCAGGCTCATGCCCTCGGTGAAGCTGAAGCGCGGGTTGCGGCCGTTCTCGTGGATGAGCAGGTTGTGGTGGTAGGTGATGGTGTCGCCGCCCCACAGGCCGCCCATGCCGTGCCGGCCCTTCGGGTGCACCGAGTTCACCAGGCCCTCGGAGACGACGCACCACTGGACGGTCACGTTGGTGTTGCCGTAGACGGAGAAGCACTCGTCCACGCCCCAGCTGAAGGAGCAGTGGTCGATGATGAGGTCCCGCACGCCACGGGCGCCGAAGGTGTCGATGGCGGTGCCGAGCTCGTCGCCGCCGCGGAAGCGCAGGTGGCGCAGGATGATGTTGTCACCCTTGATCTGCGTCTCGTTGCCGATGACGGTGATGCCGTGACCGGGGGCGGTCTGGCCGGCGATGGTGAGGTTCGAGCCGGTGATGTCGAGCCCGCCCTTGATCCTGATGTTCCCGGAGACCCGGAAGACCACCGTCCCGTCGGACTTCGCCACCGCCTCGCGTAACGACCCGGGGCCGTCGTCGTCGAGAGTGGTCACCTCGTACACGGCGCCGCCCCGGCCGCCGGTGGTGTACATCCCGGCCCCCTCGGCGCCGGGGAAGGCGGGCACGCCCTTCGCCTTCACCTTCGGCGCGATGGTGGGGGTGGGGCTGGGCGTGGGGCTCGGGCCGGCCGCCGCCGCCACGCCGGAGGTGTCCGCCCATGCCACTGCGGGGGGAACCAGCGCCGCGGACCGCACGAAATCCCGGCGACTGAATTCTGATTGCTGGCGATCGAAGCCTTCGGCCTCGCTCATGCGAAACGCTCTCTTTCTGCCCCGAATAGACAGGGCTGTGCCGTCTTTCGGCACGACTCCGGACCACGCTGTCGCTAACTGAGAATTTTTATTCAGCCATGAATGGAGTGGATTCATCACATCGTGAACGACACGGTTGTGACTGTCAAGACCGCTTTCCGACCCGCCAGATCCGGCGTCAACCCCTCGCCACCGCCCGGCCCGGAGCCGCCCAAGCCCAGCGCCCATGCCGGCAGGCAAGCCCGACGGCCCCTCCGGCGCGCGGGCGCGGCTCGGCGCACGATGCACGGCACCCAGCCGAAGCGGCGTCCCTCGCGCCCCGCACTCATCGGCCCTCAGCCCTTATCGGACCTCGGCTCCTCATCAGCCCTCAGCCGCGCCCGGCCAGGTCCCAGGCGAGGCGGCTCCCTGACCAGCCAGGCGAAGGTGAGGTCAGTCCTTCAGGAGTTGCTCGGCCACACCCACATCCGTGATGAGCGTGTTCACCCAACCCCCCCGAAGCGCCGCCCGGATGGCCGCCGTCTTCCGCCGACCCCCCGCGATGGCGATCCGCCGCGGCACCCGGAGCAGATCAGCCCCCGAGATGCCAAGGATGCGCTCCTCGAGCGGCGAGGCGATCAGCCGTCCCTCGGCGTCGAAGAAGCGCAGGCACACGTCACCCACCGCCCCCAACTCCCGCAGCGTCTCGAAGTCCTCCTCCGAGATGGCGTTGCCGCTGTCCCGCAGCAGCGGCGACGGATCCAGGCTCCCGATCCCCACCAGCACCGTGGTCAGCCGCGACCAGGCATCCACCACCTGCCGTACGACCTGATCGTCCGAAAGCGCCTGCCGGGCGGCCGCGGACCCGACCAGGCCGGGCGCGGGCAGGAAGACGGGCTCGGCGCCCGTGAGGTCGGCCAGGTGGGCGGCCAGGCGCGTGGCCTGGACCTGCGCGGACCCCTTGCCCACCCCGCCGATGAGCTGGACGACCTCCTCCGCCACCTGCACCGGGCGGCGCTGCATGGCCTCCACCGTGGCCAGCAGGCTGGCGCTCCAGGACGAGATGCCCAGGTGCTCGCCGCCGATCAGCGTGGCGTCCAGGTACGTGGCGCCGGCCGAGCCCAGCGCGGCCACCACGTCGTGGTTGTCGCCGGTGGCGTCCACGACGATGATCTGCTCCACGCCGTACTTGCGCTCGAGGTCCTCCTCCAGTAACGCGTGCACGCCGCTGGGCACCACGACCACCGTGCGTACGATGCCGATCTCCGCGGCCTCCTTGAGCAGCCGCGACACCCGCGGTTGCGAGATGCGCAGCTGCGCCGCGATCTGCGGCTGGCGCACCCCGTGCTCATGGTAGAGGCGGGCGACCCGCACCAGGAGCCGCATGCGCTCCGACTCCTGGCTGAGCCGGCGACCGCTGAACCTCATGGGCTCGACGCCGGAGCGGCCCTTCTCGAACTGACTGTCAGCTCCCACGATCGCTGGCCTCCGCTTCGGCTCCGCCGCTCATGCTGGTCCGGTGGCGAGCCCGGGCCACTGCCGAGTGCCATTGTGCTAGCCCGCGGCGGCGCTCGCATCACGATGGCCCGGGTCGGCCCCTCCTTCCCGCCGTCGCGCCTAACGCCGGGCGAAGGCCTGCAGCTTCGCGAAGAAGTCCTCGAAGATGAACCGCGCGTCGATCGAGTCATACGTACGGATCGCCCGATGCTCGAGAGAGAAGTCGTACGACCCGTCGTGGCGGAAGTTCGGGGCGGGGCGCTCCACCCACGTCCCGCAGTCGGGGTGGAGCATGAGCCCGATCGCGGGAGAGTCGCCGAGCGCGCGGAACTCGATCGACGGCCTGCTGTGCTGCTCGTTCCACTCGACGAGCTGGCGCACGAGGTACTCGCCGATCTCGCCGTACGGCGCCACCTTCGCGTCGAGCTCGGCGTAGCCGACCGCCGTCATCCGGTACGTCGGCGCCGGGACCTGCCAGACCTTGACCGCCGAGGAGAACACGACGTTGGCCGCCACGATGTCGTTGGACAGGTTGAACTCCGGCCGCGCGGGCAGGCCGCCGCGCCCGTCGTAGCCGTTGCCGCCGATCCAGATCACGGTCACGTCCCGCTCGGCGACGCGCGGCTCCAGGAGCAGGGCCGAGGCCATGTCGGTCAGCGGGCCGAGGAAGGCCACGTACAGCGGCTCCGGCACGTCCCGCATGGCCTCTTCGATGATCAGGTCCGCGCCGGGCGACGGGACGGGGGTGACCACGTCGGGCAGCGCGTACGGGGCGCCGTCCTCGACCCTGACCGTGCCGTCGAGCTTCATCAACCGCAGCAGGAGGTCGATTTCCGCGCGGCTCTCCTCCAGGCTCGACCGGGTGCGGCGATTGCCGAAATGCGCGGCGATCAGGCCGCGAATATCGAGGCTCGGGGAGAGGAGGGCGTGCACGATGGCGAATTGGTCGTCCGCCTCGTTTTTGGCGTCGGTGTTGACGATCACTCTGCGCCGGTGGGAAAAGGTACGGCCCGCCATGCACACCCTTCCATCTAGCTTGAATATCCATTCAAGCAAGCATCTATATTCTGATATTAGGTTGTGACATTTGTGGTGTCAAGGTCCCACAGGATGACGGACAGCGCGAACGGCGAGATGGTGTGGTCGTCGTGCGTGGCGTCCTCCAGGAGATCCCACCGCCCCTGGTCGGGCCGCCCGCCGGCGAGCAGCGTCACCCGGTCGCGTACCGGCGCCTGGTAGACGCGGTGCCCCACCCCGTTGAAGCAGCACTCGTCGAACCGGTTGAGGATCTGCACCTGCCCGCGCCCCGGCCCGACGGACGCCAGCACGTACATGTCGAGGAAATCGTCGGAAGCGGCGGCGTAGAAGCCGGGCAGCGCCTCCTTGGTCTGCTCCCAGTCGCCGGTCGTGGGGCGCGGCTTCGGCGAGGCCGGACGCAGGAAGAACGGCAGCGACCCGGCCGTGGGATAGCTGCGGGTGACGCGCGGGTCCAGCGCCGCGAACACCGTCGTCGTCCAGCCCCCGCCCGACAGGCCGATCATCTCGACGGAGAGCGGCCGGTACGTGGCCTTCGCGTAGTTGAGGGTGACCGTGAGCGGTTCGAGGAAGAAGGTCAGGGCGGAGAACTCGGCGCTCTCCCAGGGCGGGAGCTCGCGGTGGGAGGGGTTCGGCAGCAGCTTCGCCGGGTCCTTGGGGTCGGCGATCTGCTGCTGGTTCCAGTGCTGGAACGGCATCGCGTACGCCATCACGCGGTAACCCCGGTCGAGCAGGGCCTGGACGGTGCGGAGCATGGTGTCGAACGGCTCGCCGTGGCCGTTGTGGTAGAGCGCGAGACGCCGGTTCCACGCGCGGCGCGGCACGATGTCGTACACCTTGGCCGAAACCTGGTAGCGCAGGGGCACCGTCAGCCGGTCGATCCTGCGGACACCCGTCAGCGAGGCGAAGTCGGGAGCCGGCACGTCGGTCTCGACGGTGGGGAGCGTCTTCGGCTGACCCGCGCCCTTCCAGATGTAGTCGATCATGCCCTTGCGCTTGGCGGCGAGGTCGGCGGCCGACGCGATTCCGATCAGCGGCTCGATGTCGACGCCGGCGACGGCGGCCGGCAGCGTCTTGTACTCAGGCCCGAACCTGGCCGCCACCTCCTGATTCACCGGCGCCACCGGCCGCGGCGCCCCCTTCCCCCCGCGCACCCCCTCATCCAGCCCCCCCTTTTCCACCGCACCCTCGACCCCGGCCGCGCTCCCGCCCCCTGCACGGCCCGCGCCCCCGGACCCCGCACCGGCACGACTGGCCGCCTCGGCCGGCCCCGCGACGACGGCCGCACCGACACCACCCAGCACCCCGCCCAGCAGGGCCCGCCTACTCGCCAACCTGTCCATGTGATCCATTCCTTCCGCTTAGCGTGACCGGGGATCCCAGCCGCCCAGGACGAACGACGGGTCGCTCCACTTCTCTGCCTCGGCGGCCGTCAGCTGGCGGGAGCAGGGCAGCCGTTGCCCGGTGTCGACGGCGCGGCCGGTGGTGAGGTCGGTGCTGCCGTACTCCCAGAAGGAGAGGGTCTGTGCCTGCGCGCAGTCGTTCGGGTCGATGGCCCAGCCGACAGGGGCGATATGACCGTCCATCTCGGTGTCGATGAACACCGCCTGGCTGTGCGTGAACCGCCACACGGCGCTGCGGCTCAGCACCACCGAGCCGTCCGGTACGCCGGGGGCGCGCGTCAGCCTGGTGCGGACGAACACCGCGCCCGGCCGGGTCGCGTCGTTACGGCTCTGGGAGATGTAGCCGGCGTCCGTCGACTCCAGCACCGAGTCCTGGATGAACACCGTGCCGGTGCCCCACACGAAGTCGGTGTCGCCGCTGATCCGGCTACCCGTGACGAACCCCTTGCCCTGCAGGCGCAGGGTGTCCTGGCGGCTGCGCAGGTCCACGCGTTCGAGGGAGATCCGCTCGTTGTTGCCCCGGAACGCCTCCGCCTGCGAGCCGCCGTCGGGGGTCGTGTTGTGAAGTGTGAGGTTCTGAAGCCGGAAGTCCGCCGCGTCCACCCCGAACATGGCCCGCCAGCAGTTGTGCAGGTCGGAGGTCTCCAGCACGCGGCGCGGGCACACATCCGCCGGGCCGCCGTTGCTCAGCGCCTTGTCGCCGTTGCGCAGGTCGTTGTTGGCGTACTGGATCACGGTCCGGCCCGCGCCCGCCCCGCGCACGGTGAGGTGCGGCCGGTCCTCGCGTACGTAGACGATCTCGGTGTAGACGCCCGGCCGGACGTCGATCGTCACGGGCGACTGATTGCCGGTCGGCACGGCGTCGATGGCGCCCTGGACGGTGCAGAAGTCCCCGGTCCCGGCCCCGGAAACCGTCAGGTGCCTGCTCTGAACTCCCCGCTTCCGGGTTTTGAAGCTCCACCTTCCGGCTTCCCGCACCCCGCCGAACCCCGCGAACACCTCGGGGTCGACGGTGACGTGGTACTCCTGCCCGTACTCGAGCTGCCGGTGCAGGTACACGCTGGCCGTGTTGCCCTCGATCATGATCGATTCGTACGAGAAGTCGTGCGGCAGCCCGGTGTCGGAGACGGCGGCGCCGATGTTCTTCTTGTCGGCCTTGGCGGCGGCGGCCTCGACGCGATCGGCCAGCGTGCCGTCGGCGCGGCGCACCTCGATCGCGCCGGACGAGCCGAGCGTGGGAGGCGCCGGGAAGGTGATCTTCAATGGCGCGTCGACACAGGTTCCCCTCGCCGGCCCCGGCACCGAGAACCGGGCCTCAGGTCCCGAGGATGCCGAGGATGCCGAGGCGGGGATGGCGAGGGATAAGGCGAGCGCCGTGGTGAGGAGTGCGGTGATCGGGGCCTTCACATTCACCTCTTTAGGAGCGAATGGATAGTTGGCTTTGAATATATATGTAGACGTCTCGGCAAGATCGGTCAAGAGTGGGAGGTCTTGTCGGTTCGTGGGGGTTCGTGGCATGCTGGGCGGCCATCGTGGATGTGACACGTGTAGAGTCGGCGCTTGACCTGGTCAGCGGCCGGAAGGCTTGAAGGAGCAACGCCATGAAGAAGAGCCTGGCCCTGGTGAGTCTCCTGGCCGTGCTGGCGGCCGGGTGCGCATCCGGCGGGGGCGGAGGGGATTCGGCGTCGAAGACGCTGCGGTTCACCGGGCCCGAGGATCCCAAGACGTTCCAGCCGGTCATCGACGGGTTCCAGGCCAAGAACCCCGGCGTGAAGGTCGCGTACACGCAGATCCCCTTCGACCAGCTCAACAGCACGCTGCAGCAGCGGCTGGCCGCCAAGGACGACACGATCGACGTCTACACCGTCGACCAGCCGCGCGTCGCGGCGCTGGCCACCCGGGGGTTCCTGGTCGACCTGAGCGACTGGAAGGACCGCGTCAAGCAGGCGGCCCTGCCCGCCCAGTACGAGGTCAACGAGCACAACGGCAAGCTCTGGTCCGTCCCCGTCTGGACCTCCGACCAGTTCCTCTTCTACAACAGGACCCTGCTGAAGAAGGCCGGGATCACCCCGCCGCCGAGCGACCCCGCCAAGCGCTGGACGTGGGAGCAGACGATCGAGGCGGGCAAGAAGGCCCAGGCCGAGGGCGGCGCCCAGTGGGCGTTCATCCCCGAGCAGATCGAGCAGTACTACCAGCTGCAGAGCCTGGCCGAGTCGCTCGGCGGCGGCTCCGGGATCACCGGGCCCGACATGCTGACGCCCGACCTGACCACCGACGGCTGGGTGAAGGCGATGACCTGGTACCGCGACCTGTTCGCGAACAAGCTGGCCCCTCGCGGGGTCGGCTCGTTCCAGACCTCGCCGCTGTTCAGCGAGGGCAAGGTGGCCTTCTTCGCGGGCGGCCCGTGGGACGTGGGCGTCTTCTCGGGGGCCAAGGACCTCGACTGGGGCGTGGCGCCGTACCCCTACTTCAAGGGCGGCAAGCAGGTGACGCCGACCGGCTCGTGGTCCTGGGGCATCAACCCGGCCTCGGAGAACCAGCAGCTCGCGCGCAAGTTCCTCGAGTACGCCGCGCTCGACCCCGAGGGCAACCTGCTGACCACGAAGGCCACCACGATCATCCCCTCGAACCGGGCCGCCTTCGAGAAGTACGTCCCCACCCTCGACGCGCTGGGCGGTGACAAGAGCAAGGGGGTCGGCGCGATCCTCACCTACGACGCCGACCACACGGCGGTCGCGCGGCCCAGGTCGGTGGGGTACATCCAGTTCGAGGACATCATGACCAAGGCGTTCGCCGACATCCGGAACGGCGCCGAGCCCAAGACCCGGCTCGAACAGGCCACGCAGGAGGTCAAGACGGCCTGGGCCCAGCTGCGATGACAGGCGCGTCACCCCGAGGCAGGTCGGTCGGGCGGCCGGTGCTGGTGTCGCTGGCGTTCCTGGCGCCCGCCCTGGTCGCGCTCCTCGTCCTGCGGCTGATCCCGGCCGTCATGGCGTTCGCCAGCAGCCTCAGCCACACCAGCCTGGTCACCGGCGAGACGACGTTCGTCGGCCTGGGCAACTACGCCACGCTCTTCGCCGACCCGACGTTCCTCCAGAGCGTCCGCGTCACCCTGGTGTTCAGCCTGATCGTCAACCCGCTGCAGATCGCCGCCGCCCTCGCCCTCGCGGTCCTGTTCACCCGCCGCTTCGCGGGCGTCCGGTTCCTGCGGGTGCTGGTGATCCTGCCGATCGCGGTGCCCCCTGCGGTCTCGGCGGCCATCTGGAGCGTCGCCTACCGGCCGGACGGCCTGCTCAACTCGGTGCTGAGCGTGCTGGGCGTCCCGCCGCAGCCGTTCCTCACCTCGCCGGGCCAGGCCCTGTGGTCGCTGATCGTGCTGCTGTCGTGGATCGGCGTCGGCTACTGGATGATGTTCCTCATCGCCGGGCTCCAGGACATCCCCACCTCCCTGTACGAGGCCGCCGCGATCGACGGGGCGTCGGCCTGGGCGCGCTTCTGGCACGTCACGCTGCCGCTGCTGCGCAGGCCGCTCGCGTTCGTGCTGGTGGCGGACACGGTCTCGAACTTCCTCGTCTTCGCCCCCGTACAGATGCTGACCAACGGCGGCCCGCAGGGCTCCACCAACGTCACCATGTTCGACATCTTCACCCGCGCCTACTCCGTGGGCGACCTGAACCTCGCGCAGGCCGAGGTGATGCTGCTGGTGCTGCTCGTCCTGGCCGTGGTGATCGTGCAGTTCCGGCTGCTGCGGGGGAGGGACTGACCGTGTCCAGACGTCTGTACGCCCTGCTGGGCACGATCATCGGCCTGGCCTTTGCGCTGCCCCTGCTCTGGGCCCTGTCCAGCTCGCTGCGCGGCGGCTCGGAGATCTTCCGGCACATCTCGCGGCTGTCGTGGGAGACGCTCGTGCCGGTCGATCCCACCCTCGGCAACTACGCGAGCCTGGTCACCGGCGACTTCGGCCGCGCGATCCTCAACTCCCTGCTCGTGGCGCTGGTCACCGTGGCCGTGGGCCTGCTGATCTCGGCGGCGGCCGCGTTCGGGCTGTCGGCGGTGCGGTTCAGGGGGCAGGGGGCGCTGTTCGCGATCGTGGTGCTCAGCTTCCTCATCCCCTTCGACGCGATCGCCATCCCGCTCGCCACGCTGTTCCGCGACTGGGACCTGACGAACACCTACGCCGGGCTCATCCTCCCGGGCCTGGGCCACGGCCTGGCCATCTTCCTGCTGCGCCAGTTCTTCCTGGCCATCCCCAAGGACCTGGTGGAGGCGGCGCGCATCGACGGGCTCGGCTGGTTCGGCGTGTTCGCCAGGATCTACCTGCCGCTCTCGCGTCCCGCCCTGGTGAGCGCGGGCCTGACGCTGTTCATCTTCCAGTGGCAGTCGTACGTCTGGCCGCTGCTCATCGGCACCGACGCCGCGCACCAGCTCGGCCCGATCGCCTTGGCGAACATGCGCGGCCAGTTCACCATCGACTACGGGCAACTGTTCGCCGGCTCGATCGTGCTGACGGTCATCCCGCTGCTGATCATCCTGCGCTTCCAGCGTCACTTCACGCAGTCCATCGCCACCACGGGCCTCAAATAACCTCCGAGAAGGGTCTCCATGAGTTCTTCGACCATGCGCGTCATCTTCGACACCGACATCGGCTCCGACGTGGACGACGCGCTGGCGCTCGCCGTCCTGCTCGGCTCGCCGGAGGTGGACCTGGTCGGCTGCACGACCGTCTACGGTGACACGCTGCTGCGCGCGCGCCTGGCCAAGCGGCTGGTACGGCTCGCGAACCGGTCCCTGACCGTCATCCCCGGGGCGGCCAAGACCCTGACGGACCGGCCCGTCTGGTGGGCGGGTCACGAGGGCAGGCTCTTCACCGACCTGGAGACCGAGGCGGTCGGCTCCGGGGACGCGGCGGCGTACCTGGTGGAGCAGGTGAGCCGCGCGCCCGGCCAGGTGGACGTCGTGGCGGTCGGCCCCCTCACCAACCTCGCCAACGCCCTGACGGCGTCCCCGTCGTTCGCCCGGGACGTCCGGCACCTGTGGATCATGGGCGGCCGCTTCGACGGCCCCGAACCGGAGCACAACCTGCGCTGCGACCCGGAGGCGGCGGCCATCGTCTTCGGCTCAGGGGTGCCGATCACGGTGACCGGGCTGGAGATCACCACCACGGTCCGGATGGACGCCGCCGACGTGGCCGCCATCGCGGGGGCAGGGGCGCTGGGGGAGGCGCTGAAGGCGGAGATCGAGCAGTGGTGGCGGTTCTGGAACGAGGAGTGGAACAGCCCGCACGACCCGATCACGGTGCTGAGCCTGCTGGTCCCGGACCTGTTCGCCTTCAGCCCGGAGGGACGCGTGGAGGTGGGGGCGGACGGCTCCAGCACGTTCGTGCCCGGCGGCGGCCGGACCCGGGTCACCGTCTCGGGCTCGCCGCAGCCCATCGCCCGGGAGATCGTCCGCCGCATCGTGGCCGCCGCCACGACGGCCTGATCGTCAGGACAGCCGGCAGGTCGTCGACTGCGAATACGTGTACGGAGGCTGCTCGGCGACCGCGTCGCGGCCCTCGTACTTCCACTGGCACACCGCCGTCGCGGTGATGGCCTTGCTCGTCATGCCGAAGCACGACAGCGAGCCCCAGTTTCCGGCGGCCATGCTGTAGCCCTGCGCCCTGCAGTATTCGTGGGCGTCGTTGAAGGTGATCGAGCCCTGGGAGGGCGCCGGCGGGCTGCTCGGGGCCGGCGTGGTCCTGGTCGGCCTGGTCGAAGGCTTGCGGGTCGGCTTCTTCGTCGGCTTCTGGCTGGGCTCGACCACCGGGGTTTTCGTGCGCGGCGGCCTGCGGGTCGGGCCCGGCGTGCCGCGCGGGACGGCGCTCGTGCTGGGCACGGTCTCGGCCGACAGTGACCGCTCGATCTCCGCTGGGGCGGATGTGTCCTGCGTGGCAGGCGTTTCAGGCGCACTGGTTTCAGGCGCACTGGAGGAAGGCAAGGCCACGGGCATCGACGCCGCCGAGGTCGCCCCGGCCGCCTTGCCCTCGGACGCGGCGGGCACGAGCGCGAAGTAGCCGGCCGCCGCGGCGGCGACGAGCAGGGTCGCGCCCGCCGTACCCATGATCAGGCCACGCCGCCGGCCGTCCGCTCTCGGAACGGCGGCGGCAGGGCGTCCCGGCCGGGTCACCGGGACGGTGGACCAGACGGGGGACGGGAGAGCGCGCAGGCGTTCGATCACCTGGGCGGCGGTGGGCCGCCGGGCCGGGACCTTGGACAGGCACTCCTCCAGCAGCGCCCGCAGCGCCCCGTCCAGGCCGCCGAGGTCCGGCTCGCCGTGCAGGATCGCGTGCAGGACGGCGGGGATCGACTCGCCGGGGAAGGCGTGCTGCCCGGTGGCCGCGTAGACCATGGTCGCGCCCCAGGCGAACAGGTCGCTCGCGGGCCCGACGTCGCCGCCGGAGATCTGCTCGGGCGCCATGTAGGCGGGGCTGCCGATGGCCTGGCTGCTGACGACCGACTGGCTGAGGTCCAGCGCCCGGGCGATGCCGAAGTCGATGACGACCGGCCCCTCGGGCCCGAGCAGCACGTTGCCGGGCTTGAAGTCGCGGTGGACCACGCCCGCCTCGTGGATGGCCATCAGGGCGGTGGCGGTGTTGATCGCCAGCCGCTGCAGGGCGGCCGCCCCGCGCGGCCCGTTGTCGCGTACGGCGGCATGCAGCGACGGCCCGTCCACGAACTCGCTGACGATGTACGGCCTGCCCCCGGCGAACCCGCAGTCGAGGATCTGGGCCGTGCAGAAGGGCGCCACCCGCCTGGCGGTCTCCACCTCGTGCAGGAAGCGTTTCTGCTCCCGCTGGTCGGCCATCAGGTGCGGGTGCAGGAGCTTGACCGCCACCGGGCCGCCGGCGCCGCCACGCCCCACGTAGACGGTGCCCTGCCCGCCCACCCCGACCCGCCCTTCCAGGCGGTAGGGCCCCACCGTTCTGGGATCCTCGGCCAACAGGGCCAACACTTCGGCCACCAAGCCTCCAGCCGGTCAGGTGGGCCAAGATCGTATCAGAGCGCCGCCAAGGTCAGTTAAGTGACGAGTCAGGCACCCAGCGCAAAATTTGTCCCACGCGCGAGGCCGGGGTCGCCCATGATTCGGTACGCGGTCCAGATATGCCCGTTGACCAGGCATATCGTCCGGATCGTCAGCGCCCTTTATGGGCATATGTTGGTTATATCGGCTCTTGGTGACGTATGGCGACCCACTCGCTGGAGCCGGTGCGAGGCATCGATGACCATTGCCACGTTGCGCGCCTCGGCGCAGACATACGCCGGCGGTCTGCCCGCTGAGGTGACCAGTTTCATCGGGCGTCGGCACGAAGTAGCGGCGGTCAAGCGCTTGCTGTCCGAGGCCCGAATGGTCACGCTCACCGGTCCGGGCGGCGTCGGCAAGACCCGGCTGGCCCTGCGCGTCGCCACCGACCTGCGGCGGGCCTTCCCCGACGGGGTCTGGCTGGTCGAACTCGCCGAACTGGACAACCCGGCGCTGCTGCCCCAGGCCACGATCGCCGCGCTGAGGATCCAGAGCCACTCCGCCCGGCCGCCCCTCCAGGTGCTCACCGAGCACCTGCGCGAGCGGCGGGCGCTGGTCGTCCTGGACAACTGCGAGCACGTCCTCGACCAGACCACCATGCTGGCCCAGGCGCTGCTGCGGTGCGCCCCGGACCTGCGCATCCTGGCCACCAGCCGGCAGCCGCTGGGAGCGGTCGGCGAGCAGGCGTTCCCCGTGCCGACGCTGCCGCTGCCGGGCGGCGACCCCCAGCCCGACCCGGCGCCCCTCATGTCCGACGCGGTACGGCTCTTCGCCGAGCGGGCCGCGGCCGTGCTGCCCGATTTCACCGTCACGAGCGAGAACCAGGGCATGATCGAGCAGATCTGCCGCCGCCTGGACGGTCTGCCGCTCGGCATCGAGCTCGCCGTCGTGCGGCTGCGCGTGCTCTCGATCCACCAGCTGCTCGACCGGCTGGACGATCTGTTCGGGCTGCTCAGCGCGGGACCGAGCGCCACGGTGTCCCGCCACCGGACGCTCCGCGCCCTGATCGACTGGAGTCACGGGCTCTGCACCGAGCACGAGCGCCTGCTGTGGGCGAGCCTGTCGGTGTTCACCGGCAGCCTGGACCTGGAGGCCGTCGAAGCGATCTGCGCCGGGGCCGGCATCACCCGTGACGAGATCCTCGATCTGATGATCGGCCTGGTGGAGAAGTCCGTCCTGATCCGGGAGGAGCACCCGTACGGAGTGCGGTTCCGGCTGCTGGACACGATCCGGCAGTACGGGCGTGAGCGCCTCGTGGCCTCCGGGCAGGAGCTGGAGCTGAAACGCCGCTATCGCGACTACTACCGGCGGCTCTCGCGTGAGGCGCAGGCGCAGCTGTTCGGCCCGGCGCAGGCAGAGCTGCTGACCCGGCTGCGCGTCGAGCACCCCAACCTGCGCACCGCCCTGGAGTACTGCCAGGCCGAGCGCGCCGGGCTCTGCATCGACATGGCGAGCGACCTGCTCGACCACTGGATCACCAGCAGCCACCTGGGCGAAGGCCGCGACTGGCTCGAACAGGGGCTCGCGCAGCCCGCCGCCCGGTCCGAGGTCAGGGCCCGGGCGCTGTGGGCCTGCGGCTCCCTCGCCATCATCCAGGGCGATCAGGCCTCGGCTGTCGGGCTGCTGGCCAAGAGCAGGACGCTCGGCGAGAAGCTCGGGCTGGAGCCGGTGCTCGGCTACGTCGCGCTCTACTCCGGAATGGTCGCCATGCACGCGGGGGACACCGAGTCGGCCATCAAGTTCTTCGAGGAGGCGGTGACCCATCATCGCGCCGGCGGCGACCCGGCCGGCGAGGTCCAGGCGCTGACCTGGCTCTGCCTGGCGCACTCGTTCCTCGGCCGTT
Organism: Nonomuraea angiospora; assembly: GCF_014873145.1. Lineage (NCBI taxonomy): Bacteria > Bacillati > Actinomycetota > Actinomycetes > Streptosporangiales > Streptosporangiaceae > Nonomuraea > Nonomuraea angiospora. Next base: position 10,831,641 of record NZ_JADBEK010000001.1, read on the forward strand.
CGGAGGGCGCCGTCGCCGCCGCCGAGGAGGGCATCGCCGTCTGCGACGCCCACGGCGAGAGCTGGCACCGGGCGTACACGACGACGGCACTCGGCATCGAACGCTGGCTCCAGGGCGACGTGCGGTGCGCGACAGCCCTGGAGCAGGAGAGTTTGCGCGTCTTCCACTCTCTGGACGACTCGGTCGGGGTCGGGCTCACGATCGAGGCGCTGGCCTGGATCGCCGCCTCGCAGGAGGAGTACGCGCGGGCCGGCGCGCTGCTGGGCGTTCTGCGCAACGTCTGGGACGCGATCGGCACGCCCCTGCTGGGATTCGGCCACCTCGTCCGCTACCACGACGAATGCGAGGCCCGTACCCGCGACGCCCTTGGCGAACAGTCCTTCCAGACGGCCGTCAAGCGCGGCGCCAGGCGCTCCACCGACCAGGCGCTCGCGTACGCCCTCATGGAGGAGGCGCCCTCGCACGGCCCGTCCGGCGAGGCGGCCCAGTACACGCCGCTCACCCCGCGGGAGACCGAGATCGCCCAGCTCCTCGCCCGGGGAATGAGGAACAAGGAGATCGCGGCGGCTCTGGTGATCGCTCAGCGCACCGTCGAGGGCCACATTGAGCACATTCTGTGCAAACTCGGCTTCAACTCCAGGACCCAGATCATCGGCTGGGTCGCAGAGCAGGCCCGCCTCACCGGCGAGCGGCCACCCGGCGGCGAGTGATCATGTCCGTGCAAGACGAGATCCGGAGCGGTCTGGACTCCTCGGCGGCGGAGCAGCGACAGGCCGACGCTCCCGGCTTCGTCGGACGACGGCACGAGATCGCCCAGGTCAGGCGGATCCTGGCCCAGACCCGCCTGCTGACCCTGACCGGCGTGGGCGGGGTCGGCAAGACCCGGCTGGCGCGACGCGTGAGCGAGCTCCTGCCCCGGAAGTACCGGGAGGGCGTCCGGCTGGTGGAGCTGGCCACCATCGACGAAGAGGACCTGGTGGCCCCCGCCGTGGCCGCCGCGTTGGGCATCCACGACCGCACACCGGACCTCGTGGCCCAGCTGATCGAGCATCTGGCGGACAAACAGCTGCTGCTGGTGCTGGACAACTGCGAGCATCTGCTCGGCGCGTGCGCCCGGCTGGCGCAGCAGCTCCTGCACGGCACCTCGCGGCTGCAGATCCTGGCCACCAGCCGGCAGTCGCTCGGAGTGTACGGCGAGCGGGTGCTGCCGGTGCCGTCCCTGCCGACCCCGCAGCCCGGCGACGGCACCCGCGACATCGCCCGGCGTGACGCCGTGCGCCTGTTCACGGAGCGGGCGGCGACGATCCGGCCGGGCTTCCACGTCGACACGGCCAACGCCCGGGCCGTCGCCCGGCTGGCCCGGCGGCTGGACGGGATCCCGCTGGCCATCGAGCTGGCGGCGGTACGCCTGCGGACGACCTCGGTGGAAGACCTCGTGAACGAGCTCGACGAGCGCCTGGAAGCGCCGGCCCTGTCGACCGGAGAGGTCGGCCCCGGCACACTGGCCCGCCACCAGACCCTGCGGGCGACCATGGAATGGAGCTTCGGGCTGTGCTCGCCCGGCGAGCGGCGGCTGTGGGAGCGGCTGTCGATGTTCGCGGGAGGCGTGGACGTGGAGACCGCCGAAGCGGTCTGCCCCGGGCAGGGGCTGGCCCGCGAGGACGTACTGGATCTGATGATGGGGCTGGTGGACAAGTCCATCCTGTGCGGCGCGGAGCAGCACGGCCTCGGGGCCCGCCACCGCATGCTGGAGACCATCCGCGCGTACGGCCGCGAACAGCTGCCGCCCGCGGACGCGGAGGCGCTGCGCGAGCGGTTCATCGACCACTATCGCCGGCTCGTCGAGCGGGTGCGCGTGGACCGGCTGGAGCCGGACCAGATCGATCGCCTGCGGATGCTGAAGCCGGAGCTGCCCAACGTACGCGTGGCCCTCGACCTCTGCCTCGGCCGGCCCGGCGACGCCCCCGCCGGACTGGAGATCGCTGCTGAGCTGTGGTCCACCTGGCTGGTCACCGGTGCGCTCAGCGAGGGCCGGTACTGGCTGAAGCGCGGCCTCGCGCTCGTACCCGGACCGAGCGTCGCCAGGGCGATGGGCCTGTGGGCCGACGGGCTGCTCGCCCACTACCAGGGCGACGCGGCGGCGGCCGGCGCGCGGGAGTGCCTGGCGCTCGCGCGGCAGCTGGGGGACGAGAAGGCGCTCGCGTTCGCCGCCCAGCTCTCCGGCGTCGCGGCGCTGTGCGAGGGCGACGTCGAGGGCGGGCTCGCGTTCCTGGAGGAGGCCCGCACCCGGCACTGGGCGAGGGGCGACACCGGCGCCGTGGCGGTGACCCTGTATCTCGCCGCCCTCTTCGCCGCCACGATGAGCCCCGACCGGGCCGCAGGGTACGGCGAGGAGCTCGTGACGTTGTGCGAGAGGCGCAACGCGACGCTCTTCCGCGCGTACGCGCTGTACGCGCTCGGCATGGCCCGCTGGGAGCAGGGCGACTGGCGGCAGACCGAGGCCCGGATGCGGGAGGTGGTCGCGTTCTGGAGTGGCACGGAAGACCGCTGGGGCCTGACGCAGTGCCTGGAGGCGCTGGCCTGGACGGCCGGGGTACGCGGCCGGTACGAGCGGGCCGCCCGGCTGCTGGGCGCCGCCCACCTCCTGTGGGAGGCGGCGGCCTCCTCGCCGACGCGGCTGCGCTACCAGGCGAGATCGCACCAGGAGTGCGCCGAGCGGGCCCGCCGGGAGCTGGGGGCCCAGGCGTTCACGGCGGCATTCCGGGACGGCACTCGACTCGGGCTCGCCCGCGCGGTCGCCTACGCCCTGGAAGACCCCTGACCACCCGCCGCCCGCCGCCCGGCCGGCCTGCTCGATCAGCGGCTGGATGATCGGCGGCTGGGCGATCAGTGGTGCAGGCGGGGCAGGGCGATCAGCGGGGCAGGCGGGGCAGGGCGATCAGCGGGGCAGGCGGGGCAGGGCGATCAGCGGGGCAGGGCGATCAGCGGTGCAGGCGGGGCTCGGGGCAGCCGCAGGAGCCGCGGGTGACCAGCGTGGCGGAGAAGATCTTGGTAACCGGCTCCACGCCCTCCGACTCGATCGCGCCGACCAGCGTCTCCGTCGCGTGGCGGGCCATCTCGTCTATGGGCTGACTGATCGTCGAAAGCCCCGGCACCGTGTACGCCGCCTCCCGCGCCCCGTCGAACCCCACGACCGCCACGTCCCCGGGCACCCGCAGCCCGAGATCGGCGGCCGCGCGCATCGCGCCGATGGCCTGGCCGTCGATGGAGGCGAACAGGGCAGTGGGACGCGACGGCGACGACAGCAGCCGGATCGCGGCATCGTACCCACCCTCCAGACTCAACTCCCCCTCCGCGACCAGCCCCGCCTCCTCGGCAACCCCGCCCCTCTCGGCAACCCCGCCGCTCTCGACCAGCTCCGCCCCCGACCCGGAAGTGACGGCACCGGCCTCCTGGAGCGCGCGGCGCCAGCCCGCGGCCCTGAGCCGCACCGGCGTGATGTCCAACGGCCCGCCGACGAAGCCGATGCGGCGGTGGCCGTGCTCCAGGAGGTGCCGGGTGGCCTGGTAGCCGCCCTCCTCGTCGTCCACCGCGAGCCGGGAGAAGAACGGCGGCGCCGCGTGGTCGATGGTGACCACCGGAACGCGTCCCCGCATCTCCTCGGCCTGATCGGCCGAGACCGGCACCCGCATCAGCACCAGCCCGTCGACCTGCCGCTCCAGGAACCCCCTGACATAGCCCTCCGCCCGCGCCGGATCCTCGGCGGAGTTGCCGAACAGCACCGAGTAGCCCCGCTGCCAGGCCACCTCCTCGCAGGCCCGGGTGAACTGGCCGAAGAACGGGCTCTTCCCGCCGGCGCTGTCGGAGGCGATCACCCCGATGGTCCACGAACGCCGCGAGCGCAGGGACCTGGCCACCGCGTTGGGGCGGTAACCGAGCTGCTTGATGGCATCCAGCACACGCTGCCGGGCCGCCGCCGAGACCGGCCGGGGCCCGTTGTTGATCACGTAGCTGACCACGGCGGGCGAGGTGCCCGCCAGCCGCGCCACGTCGTTGCGCGTCACCACTCGCGTCTCACTCCGGCATTCACGAAAACAGCTTATGGGCCGGAGCACCTCATACAGGTCTGCGGGTGGGACGTGCGGAGCCGCCCGGTTGTACGGCGGGTCCGCGCCGCTGACGAAGCTGTACGAGCTGTACTGGGAATGAGCGTCGGCGCCGTTCCGCATCGAGAAGTGCGAGCGCGCCCAGGAAGGCCAACGATCGGGACACCGAACGGATGGTGAGCGCGCTGGAACACCTAGTGCTCCAGTGACACCTCGCGATCTTCCAATCTTTCTCATGCAGGCGAGAACTCAGGTCGGGGCTTCGGGTGAAAGAGGGTGACAACCCTGAGGAACGGAGCACAGGCTTGACAGCTGATGTGAGCCTGGAAGACGCGGAGCTCATCCAGCGGTCCAGGCGCGATCCCGCCGCCTTCGCGGCCCTATTCGACCGGCACGCACCCGCCTTGCACCGCTATGTGACGCGGCGGCTGGGCAACTCGCTGGCCGACGACGTCGTGGCGGAGACCTTCTTCGCTGCCTTCAAGCGCCGTACCCGTTACGACGTCAGTTACCCCGACGCCCGTCCGTGGCTGTACGGCATCGCGGCCAACCTGATCGGCAAGCACCGCCGTGCAGAACAGCGGTTCTACTTCGCCTTGGCAAGGACTGGCGTCGACGAGGTGGCGGAGAGCTATGCCGATCGGGTCGAAGCCCGGGTGTCGGCGTCGGCGGCGCAGCGCGATCTCGCGGGGGCGCTCGCGGTGCTGTCACCGGAGGACCGCGAGGTCCTTTTGATGATCGCTTGGGCGGATCTGAGCTACGAGGAAGTGGCGCTCGCCCTTGGGGTCCCCATCGGCACGGTCCGCTCGCGGCTGCATCGCGCCAGGAAGAAGACACGCGCGGCACTGGGCGGCGTTGATCCGTCCGCCATCGTTGTGGACGGGGAGGAGGAAGACCGTGGATGACCTGAAGATCCTCGCCGAGATGCGGGCGGACGCACCGTTGCCGGACGCCGATCGGCTCCGCAGGCTCCGCCGTCGGGCGACACGGCGCGGGCAGAGGTTCGCGATCATGCCGTCCCTGCTGGTCGCAGCCGTGGCGGCGGTAGTAATCGTGGTGGTCGCCGTCTCGGTCCCCCGGACGTCGGAGGTGCGGTCCCTGCCCCCCGTGGGGACGATCCTGCTGAACTCGGAGACGGTGCTGGAGCGGGCGGCCAAGGCGGTTGAGAAGCGGGCCGCCGCGCCGGAACCCCGGCCCGATCAGTGGCAGTACACCAAGATCTTCAATGTCCAGCCTGCGGACGGCCGGACCATGACGCATGAGAGCTGGCTGCGCTACGACGGTAAGCAGAGGGCCGGACGGGATCCAGAGGGGAACTTCCGGGTGCAGGATATTCCACCCGATCCGGGGGATGACGACCTGTCGCCTCAGCGATACCGGGAAAAACTGCTCAAGCTTCCCACCGATCCGGACAAGCTGCTCGCCCATGTCGCAGGCGACCGGCACTGGATCGACTATCCCAAGGAGGAGGGGGTCTCCAAGCAGGTCGAGGACCCAGACTCGCGCGCCTACCGCATCCTCTCGCTATATCTGAAGCAGGAGGCGGTCATGCCGCCCAAGCTCGAGGCGGCCATCTTCCGCGCGCTGGCGAAGATTCCGGGGGTGAAGATAGAAGAGAACGTCAGGGACGCGACCGGGCGAACGGGGCTGGGCCTGTTCCGGTCCACTATCGGCGAGGAAGGCCAACGCCGCTACCTCATCCTCGATCCGCACACCTATCGGGTCATGGCCGATCAGTTGATCTGGCTGCGTGATGAGATGATCAGAGGGGAGGTGGCATTCCGGAAGGGCGCGGTCTACGCCGATGTGTGGCTCGCAGCCGGCATCGTCGACAAGCCCGGAGAGGTCCCCTAGCGTCTCGTGCTCCTGCCGACCACTTCTGTGAACATATAGGCAGGGCCCCGCTGCGGGCCTTGCGGCCGACTGAGGTCGTTGGATGGCTGAAGTACGGAGGCGTGATAGAGCAGGCAGCGTGGGGCGAGATGGGCCGTCGTCTGTTCCACGCTGGTCCTGGCCAGGTGGCGTGTCATCAAGGTGACTCCGGCCCAGGTGGGGTCGGGTCACGTGGCGACGGCCACCGCGCGATCATTCGGAGTTTGTGAAGACAACAAAAGACCATGCGGTGGCCACGGACCACAGCGTAGACCCTGACGGCTGGTGGTCATCTGCAACGAACTGATGGCCCGGCTCGCCGACCGGTTCCGCCGCCTCGAACCACGCCGCGCCGCGACCTGCCTCGCGGCCGGCGTCCCGGACGGGATCGGCTTCGCCACCAAGCCCACCCTGGCCACGGCCGTGGTGCTGGCCGCCCTGGAGGTCGGCGTGCCCGCCCACTGGTGACCGGCGATGAGGTCTACTGCCAAGACCCGCGCCTGCGCGCTACCCTGGAGGAACGCTGGCTGGGGTACGTCCTGGCCATCGCGGGCAACGGGCGGGTCGAACTCGAGGGCATCCAGGTGAGCGCGGCCGAGGTCGCCGCGCGGGTGGCCGACTGTCACTGGCACCGCTACCGTGCCGGAGCGGGCGCCAAGGGACCATGCTGGCCTGGGCCCGCATCGACGAAAGCCACGGCCCAGGGGTATCGGTGGCTGCTGATCCGACGCAACCTGACCACCGGCGAGCTTGCGTTCTACCGCTGCAACGCCCCCACCCGGCAGCCGCTGATGGCCCTGGTCAAGATCGCCGGCCATCGGAGAGCGGCGCTACTCGCGCGAATGGGACATTGGCCTGCTGGACGAGAAGACGACCACCCTGGCCGACGTGGCGGGCGGCGCGGGCGCGCCGATCAGCTGGGAGCATGCAGGGCTGACCCGCGCCTGCGGGAGGGGCGTCCGGTTACATGCAAGTCGCAGCGGCCGTGCCAAGAAGAGCGGTTGAGTTCGCGTTCGAGCCTCAGGCTCCGTTGCCGTCACGGTGTACGACGACGGAGCCTTTGCCGCGCTTGGTGATGATCAGTCCTTGCTCTCGAATGATCTTCATGGCAAGACGCACAGTCGGTCGAGCGACCCCGAACTCTTGTTCAAGGGCTACTTCGGATAGGACGGTTTGTGGCGGGTAGACGCCGGATCGGATGCGCTCGCCAAGAATTTGTGCAATCTGCTCGTACTTGTAGAGCGTTGCATCCCATTCGATGTCTTCGGAGTTCGTCACCTGCATAACGCTACGAAGCTATTGACGTGTAAGCATAGAACTGCTAATGAGCTCTTTGGAGCTCATGTCACTAGACAGGACCTTACAGGTTGGCTACAGTGATCCCGTCAGCATCGAAGCCATGGTCATGGCCAGACGGAAGGAGATCGCGCGATGGATCTGTATGTCGGACACCTGGGCGACGTGCCCTTCACCAAGATGTGCGGCGGAAACCAGCAGGAGGGGGAGATGGAGAGCTGTGTCCTGATCGCCCCGATCCCCGGCGTAGCGGACGCCTACGCCCTGCGTGACTCGAAGAACCCGGACGCCGGGACCCTCCGGTTCACCGGTGACGAGCTTCGGGCGGCTGGGATGGCCACCATCTAGGAATCCCCGAGGACGGCGGTCCCTGCTTGATCGAAGCAAACAGGGGCCGCCGCCTCCCAGAATCGTACGGGAGCGCCGCACCATGCACTGGCACGCCTACCACTGGATCGGCGCCGGGGCCGATCGCGCCAACGAGGCCGAGCGCCGGCCGAGCTCGCCCGAGTTCCCCTCTTTGATGCTGCCGCCCCGATCGTGGCGGGCGCAGCCGCTACGGTCCACGTCATTCATGGAGGATGACGACAGACCCTCTGCCGGGCTTGGTGATGATCAGCTTGCGTTCGCGGAGAATGGCGAACGCTTTGCGGATGGTGTCACGCCCGACGCCGAAATAGCCCTGTAGCTGTACCTCGGACAGCACGGTGCGCGGCGGATAGTCGCCGGTTCCGATGCGTTCTCCGATCCAGTCGGCTATTTGCTCATATCTGTAGAACTCGGGGTTCCAGTCGTCTTCGGACCATGGCGAGTCAGGCAACATCACAGCCGGAACATAGACCGTCATCTACTTCCATACATAGACAGGTCAGTACAGGACGATCCATGGCTAGGCCTACACAGGCGGGTACAGGTATGGCTACTGTTCAGGCGTGGCGCTCGGTAATCGAGACGTCGCGTACGGATGTCAAAACCACAAGGAGAGACCGCGGGATGGATCTGTATGTCGGACACCTGGGCGACGTGCCCTTCACCAAGATGTGCGGCGGAAACCAGCAGGAGGGGGAGATGGAGAGCTGTGTCCTGATCGCCCCGATCCCCGGCGTAGCGGACGCCTACGCCCTGCGTGACTCGAAGAACCCGGACGCCGGGACCCTCCGCTTCACCGGTGACGAGCTTCGCGCCGCTGGGATGGCCACCATCTAGGAATCCCCGAGGACGGCGGTCCCTGCTTGATCGAAGCAAACAGGGGCCGCCGCCTCCCAGAATCGTACGGGAGCGCCGCACCATGCACTGGCACGCCTACCACTGGATCGGCGCCGGGGCCGATCGCGCCAACGAGGCCGAGCGCCGGCCGAGCTCGCCCGAGTTCCCCTCCTCGATGCTGCCGCCGATGCGGACCGGCGACTGGCTGGCCAAGCCCGCATCACGTATCGCGGCCACATTTCACGGGACAGAACAGGCCGTGGATTGGATGGCAGGTGAGTACGCGAAAGTGCGCGAGGCGCTGCTGCTGCCAGAACGAGTGCCCCTTGAGGACCGGCTGGAGACAGCCCTCGACCTGCTGTCTCGGGGTGTGGACGTGCAGTGGGGCGAATGGCTGCAGAGTGGCCGGTTCGCCACGATCGGCGAGATCTGCTGCCCGAACCGGCACGTCGCCCACCCCTGCCCGGCCCCCTCAGGGAGACCACCGCGTTGAGCGACGTCCCCGTCGCCCGGACATCACAATCGGCCTTGGAGATCGGCATCACGATGGAGGAATTTCACGGCCCGCACGTGAAGCCACCGAGAGAGGGGCATCTGGCCATCGACTGGTCCGGCCCGACGGCCAGATGCAAGTCCGTAAGGGTCCGCGGCCACACGTGCGAATGCCTGCCAACGGTGTACGAGCTCTGCGCGGCGGGCGGCCTCGGCCATATCCGCCGAACGGAGAAGCTGGCCAAGGGCGACCGGGTCAGCGAGAGTCCTTGGCTTCGGGAGGCGGAGGTGAAGCACCTGTGGCGCAACCTCCTTGAGGGGGACGCACGGTAGCGTTCCTGCAGGTGAGCGAGCGGGGCGGCGTTCTGGAGAAGAGACAGGCCCGATAACCCTCCCTATCATGCTCGGCCGCTCAGCGACGGCCGCCGATAACGGCTGGCTATGGCCTGCCTCCGTACGGTGGCGACTGTGTCACTGTACGAGGTTGTGGCAGGTGACACGGCAGGGTTGGAGGAGGCCCTGGCGCGGGTGGTGCGGCTGGCCGGCGATCACGCCGGCGCGCTCGACTCCAGCATGCGTTACATGGCGGCCCACGCCTGGGTCGGCGGCGGCGCCGGCCCCTTCGCCCAGGCCATGGGTGACCAGCGGGCCCGGCTGCAGCGTGCCTTCGAGACGGCGGCCGCGCAGGTCGCCGACCGCATCCGCGCCCTCGGCGGGCACGCCGCCCCGCCGTCGCTGTCCACCCCGCTCGCCGCCATCCCGTCGAGGCGCGGCGGCTACTCCGGGATGGACGTGGAGGCGATGACCCGCATGGTGGCCGACCTGGAGCGCGCCGGGCACGAACTCCCCGCCGCCGGCGGCCTGCTCTCGGCGGCGCTGGGCTCCGCGGGCGTCAGCGCCGCTCCCGCCCAGCAGGTCGGGGACGTGGGCGCCTGGGCCGCCGGAGAGGTCGCCGACCTGCGCAGACGGCTGACTGTGCTTCAGCGTCGCCCCGACGGAGAGGCGGCCACCGCGGCCGTGCTCGGCTTCGGCCTGTTCGGCGGGTCCGCCCCCGCCCCGGGCCCCATCGGCGACGCCCTGTCCGCTGCCGCGTCCGGCGACGCCTCGGCGTTGGCGAAGGTCGTGGCGGCCCAGAACACCGGCAAGAATCCCACCCTCGCCGCCCGGGTCAGCGCCTGGTGGCAACTGCTCGACCCGGCCGCCCGCCGGCGGCTCATCGACACCGCGCCGCAGCTGGTCGGCTCGCTCAACGGCGTCCCCGCCGCCACCCGCGACAGCGCGAACCGCGCCTACCTGGCCATGCGCAAGGACGCCATCGCCAAGCGGCTGGCGGAGCTGCGGGCCCTGGACGAGCGCCTGGCGAAGGGGATCATCATGGCGGACGCGTGGCGGAGGATGACCACGCGCCGTGAGATCGAGGAACTGGAACGGCAGCAGCGGCAGATCGAAGCCGTCACCAAGAGCCTGGCCCTGGGCGGGGTCAACGGCCGCCCGCCCGCGTTCCTGCTCGCCCTCGAACTGGGCGGGCTCGGCAAGGCCGCCATCTCCTTCGGCGACCCCGACAAGGCCGACTCGGTGGTCACCTCCGTGCCGGGCACGGGCAGCACCCTGGAGGGGATCGGCGCCGACGTGGCCCGCGCCGGAACCCTCTGGGACCAGGCGAGCCGTTCGGCCCCCCACACGAAGACCGCCTCGATCCTCTGGCTCGGCTACACGGCCCCGCAACTCGACGCCGGGATCCTCCGGGCGGACACCTCCGTCGCCTCACCCCATCTCGCCCAGGCCGGAGCCGGCCCGCTGGCCGGTTTCCTGGACGGCCTGCACGCCACCCACCAGGCGGCCGGCACCCCCCGGTTCACCGTCCTGGGCCACAGCTACGGCAGCGTGGTAACCGGCATCGCCGCCCAGACGCGGAAGGGGACGTTCGCCGATCAGCTCATCCTCGTGGGCAGTCCAGGGACGATGGCGATGCGGGCGAGCGATCTGGGGGTCAAGCAGGTGTGGGTGGGGGAGTCGCCGCAGGACCCGGTGGCCGACCTGGGGCATCTTCCGTTGAGCGGCGGGCGGCACCCTATCTCGGGCGTGCTGCAACCCGCCCTCCCGAACGGCCCAGGCCCCTTCGGCACCGACCCCAGCAACATCGCCTACGGCGCCCGGCGTTTCCGTGTCGATGAGACACCGGTCTCTGGCTTTCTGGGTTTTATTGGGTACGACCTTGGAACCCACTCCGGTTACTGGGACACCGAGTCTACCTCGCTAAGGAACATGGGATTCATTATCAACGGTCAGTACCATCGAGTGATGAAACTCCCGACGCCGAAGCCGGTGTCGCCTCCGTCGCTACTGCCGACGCCGCCCCCGCTCCCCTTTGCGGAGCCGGTGTCCTCGCCGTTGCCCATACCGCAGCCCTCACCCACCCCGCCGGGAGAGTAGATGTTCCGCTCCGTGATGTTGATCATCGCATCCGCGGTTCTCGTCGCCGGATGTGCGCCCGGCGGAGCGCTAGGAGGAATGATGAACGCATCGGCCGACAAGCCAACGATCACCAAGGCCCAGGCGCTCGATCGGATCAAGCAGCTCATCGATGGAACAGTCAGTGTCATCCATCCCAAGCCCCAACTGGAGCTGCACCAACCGAGCCTGAACGATGGCCTCTGCCTCGATCCGGTCGATGGCGGCTCAGAAGACCGGATCGTGGTCAACCGCTCATATTTCCTGCGCGAATTGCCCAAGGACAAACTGGACGAGGTCGCCACGCAGGTGAAGGCATACTGGCAGAGCCAGGGACACTACATCGAGACTGAGTCGGACGACGGCCTGGAGATCCACGCACGCTCCCGCCCGGACGACTTCCTTATCACCCTTGGCTGGTCGGAGGGCGACGTGCTCACCCTGGGCTCCACCTCCACCTGCCTGTGGCCCAACGGCATCCCCGAGCCCTCGTCCACGCCCTGAACTCAGCAGACCTTTTCCGTCGGGCCATGGATGATCGAAGAGGCGTCAGGCTGCGTAGCGGGCGATGGCATCGAGAGACCCCACCTCGCCATGCTCGGTTTGAGAAACCCAGGCAACACTCGCATCCATGATCGCCGCAGTGTCCTCCTGCCCCAAGCCGCGTTCTTTCCGCGCTCCGGTCGGCGGGATGTTCTCCCTGTACCACCGCTCCGAGTTGCCTGCTTTGTCACCGCCCAGGGCGTGTTCAAAAGAGCGGCCCCGCCTGAGACTCCGTGTGTGAAGGGCAGTCTCAGACGGGGTTGTTTTGCCGTCCTTTGATCGGTTGGCCTCCCGGGTCGCTAGTTGATCACTTCGGGTGGGAGCCCGCCGAGCCTGTGCAGCAGCTCGGACTGGATGGTGGCGAAGCGGTCGTTCATATGGCGGCGAAGGCCAGCGAGTTCGTCACCGAGGGCCGCGAGGTCTTGTCTCATCTCGGCCCGGATGTCGGTGAGTTCCGCCAGCACCTGGGCAATGCTGATCGTCTTGGAGCTGTCGTCTCCGGGCTGCATGCTCTCCTCGAGCGCCCGGATGCGCGTGATCAAAGTGAGGATCTGTGCCTCTATGTTCACCGCATTCCTGCCTTTGCGAAGGTCGGAAGGGCAACCCCGCCCCGGTGGGCGGGTGCAAGGTATGACGGTGAGCACAGTGCCACACTGTTGGAGTTCGTGCAGGTCATCGTCCCTGCGCTTGGGTGTGATTGTTTCTCCCGGCGTCCGGCGTGTTTCTCCCGCGGGATGTGAATAGGCGTCGGCGGCTCGGGCGCGAAAGGGGCTCGTTCTGGCGAAATGGGGGCAGGGCGGATGTGAGTTCGGCTGAATGTCGGATCGGCCAGTTGAGCCGGCGCATGCTCATTGGCATGATGATCATTGTTAGGAGTTCGGGCGCAGGCGGGCCTCGACGTACGGGACGAGTCGGGCCGGGCCGAGGAGGCCGTAGGGCTGGCGGGTCAGGGCGCCGTAGACCGTCGGGTCCGTCACTCTGAGCCGGTTGCCGAGGGGTGTGGCTACTTCCACCTGCACTGTGCGGACGCCCTGTCCCAGGTCCACGACCGGGTTGAGCTGGTTCACGGGGGCTAGGTGGTAGCCGTCGGTGAGTACGCGGCAGGTGTCGGTGACCGCGCCGAGTTCCAGGTACGCCCCGCCCTCCAGGCGTATCTCGGTGGTGTAGAGGCCGATGCCGGAGGTGTCGGTCAGTTCGGGGATGTCCGACCAGGGGATCAGGTGGTCGAGGGTGAGGCGGTGCGTGGTCGTGCCGTCCGGGCGCCAGTCCTCGACCTCCAACTGCCAGGATGACAGGGGCACCGGCTCGGGGACCGCGCCGATCACGGTGGTGACGGTTTGGCCGTCGGACAGTGTGGTGGTGTAGGTTCCGGCGCGGGAGGCGCGCAGCACCAGGGTGCCCCTGTCGTACCTCACCAGGTCGGCGTCCGTTGACACGGCGTGAGGTGCCTTCACCGGGTCGGTGCCGAAGAGGCCGGGGCGGCCGATGGCCACCAGCGTCGACTCGCCCGGCCGCAGCTTTACCCGGAGCCGGATCCCGTCGGCGTCGGTCGTGTAGAGCGCCAGGCGTTCGGCCCGGCCGGTCCACGGGTTCAGGAGGTACGGGACGCCGTCGTGGGCCGTGCGTGCCAGCGTGACGTCGTGGTCGATGGGCGCCACCGGTGGCTTCGGGCTCTCGGTGTGTTTGCCGTTGCAGAGGTAGTAGTAGTCCACCTCGCCGGCCACCCGGCGGGTCGCCAGCAGGGTGGACGCGGTGGCGTACCGGATGTCGGGCCGCACGCCGAGGGCGGCGAGCGCGTTCGGGACCTCCGCCTGGTCCGCGATCAGCCGGACGGACGGCTCGGCCAGCAGATCGGTCAGAAGCGCTCGAAGTCGCTGGTTCTCCTCCTGCGTGGGCACTCCCGGCACCGAGGCGGAGCGCCACGCGCCGAGGAGTACGACGGGCAGCCCGGCCCGTGCGTACGACAGCAGGCGCCGCGCCACCGCGACCGTCATCGTGCACTCGGAGGCGTAGAAGCGGTCGCCCTCCACGAACAGCGCCTTGTAGGCGGGCCCGGAAGGCGCCAGCCGGCGGTCCGAGACGCGGGCGGATGGCAGGTCGAGCAGGGGTGCGCTGATGAACTGGTGGGTCCACCCGGTGGGTACGCCGCTCGCGGTGAACCAGGCGGCGCCGATGCCGGTCTTGGTGTAGCCGGTCTGGCGTAGAACCGCCACGTCCGCACGCGGTACGCCTTCTCGCAGAATCTGGTGGATTCGCGCGAAATATCCGGAAATATCGGTGATGTGGTGCCAGGTGGGCTGGCGGGGACCCCAGGATTCCGCGTAGCCGACCGTCCCAGAGTAGGGGGTGAAGGCGGCGAAACCCGGCCAGGCGGCGCCGGGCGCCGTGGCGTAGGAGAAGCCGTGCAGGACGGTCTGGTTGAGCCCCGCCGCGTACGCGCCCCCGATCGTGCGCAGCAGCTTCGTCCAGGTCGTCGTGTACGCCCCGCCCGCGTACGCCCCCGCCTCGCACGACAGCACCTCCCGCCCCGCCAGATCCCGGCCCCCGGCCAGGCAGCGGTAGTCGTCGAGGTTCTTGAAGCCCAGCGACTCACCCTCGGGCACGTCGAGGATGGCCGCGGCGGCGATGGCGTCGGTCTGCAGCCCGTACGGCTGCGCCCGCAGCTCCAGGCCGATCGAATGCGCCCAGTCGCGCAGCATCCCGAAGTGGTGCTCGTTGAACAGCTCGGAGACCGTGTCCCAGTAGTCCTTGCGGGCATGCCTGGTCAGCACGGCGTCGTACGCGAAGACCGGGTCCTCCTCCGCCAGCACCACCACCGGCAGGTACGGCACGAGTGAGTACCCCCGCCGCCGCTCGAACTCCGCGAGCAGCCCCGGCGTCCACGGCAGCGCGTCGCTCTCGATCTCGATGGAGTCCTCGAACAGCGCACCGCCCGCCCGCTTCAGCAGCCTGCGCACGGCGGGCGTGAGCAGCGTGGACTCCCAGTAGTCGATCACCGCCCGGGTGCCCGCCCGGCTGAAGTGGTCCACCACGTACGCCTCGGGCACGGTGTGCGGGCCGGACTCGGGGCGCTGGCCCGAGCCCCGCTCCCAGTAGGAGATCAGCACCCACTCGCCCTCGGCGGGCGCCGTCCAGTCGACGCGCCCGTCGCTCACGGGCACCCGTACCACCGAGGCGGGGTCGAGGCCGGTCTCCTTGCGAGTGGAGCTGGCGGGATCGAGCCGGGCCGCCTGGACCAGCAGCAGCGTGCGCGCGGGGTGCCCGGCGACGGCGGGCGGCGGCGCCTCGCCCGCGTACGTGGCGCCCCCGGTCACGGTGACCGAGCCGTGCGCCAGTTCCTTGACCGCGGCCGGGTGCTCGGGCGTGATCGTGGGGACGGCGGCCGGCCAGGAGGGGCCGATGGTGAGGTCGATGGTCAGGCCGCGCCGGGCCGCCTGGTCGAGGGCGGCCTCGACGGCGGCGTTCCAGGCGGGGGTGCCCCAGCCGTGCCGGGCCGGGTCCAGCACGGACTTGTCGCGGATGCTGTGGTGCACCGCCGCGATCTCCGCCCCGCCGAACCTGGCGTCGGCGAGCAAGTCCACCTCCCGCCGGATCTCGGCGGGATCGACGTGGGCGTCGGGCCACCACCAGCGCACCATCGGCCGCACGGCCCGGCGCGGCCGCGCGAACCACCCCGCCGCAGGAGGACCGGAGGCGGAGGCGGGGGTGGAGGTGGGGGTGGTGACGGCAAGGGCGGCGGTGAAGAGGAAGCCGCGGCGCGAGAGGTCGTCCATGATGCATGCGCTCCAGGGGGTGCGGCGCCCGCGCGACGGACGCGGGACGCAGGCTGCTCGGAGGCTCGAAGGCCCGGAGACCCGGAGACCCGGCGGCGAGGGCGCGGCCGGGCGACCGGGCCCAGGCCCGGGGCGCGGGGCCCGGCCGGGTGGCCGGGCCCCGCGGCCGCGTCTAGCTGGGGATCGGGTACGGGAACGCGCTCGTCACCCCGATCTTGTCGTACTCCATCTTCGAGGTGTCGAAGCCGTCCGCCCAGTTGGCGTTCTTGACCTCGTTGCACTTGTACGCCTGGTACTTGTCGTCGCTGACCTTGCCCACCTCGACGTTCTCGATCGAGAAGCCGCAGCCGCCCGCATCCATGTGGACGCCGCGCGTGCCGGAGTCCGGCATCTGCCCGGCGGGGTCGTTGATGACGTCGCCGATCACCATCTGCGAGACGTAGTTGTCGATCGGGTGCGGTTCGACGTTGTGCACGCCGTAGGTGTAGAAGGCGCCCATGTCGCCGCTGTCGAGGCCGGTCTCCTCCAGGCGGATGTAGGAGAACCGGTTGTTGCGGGCGTAGTTGTCCTCGTTCTTGATCTCGGGACGGACCTCCAGGCTGATGCCGTAGCGGGCGCTGTGCTTGACGACGATGTTGCTGACCTGGTTGTTGCCGGTGTTCATCAGCTCGATGCCGGCCGCGTCGCCGGGCACCAGCTCACCGACGTGGGAGATGTAGTTGTTGGAGATCGTGTGGTGCCCGGTGAGGTCGCCCTCGCCGGGATAGCCGCCCTCCACCTTGATGCCGTCGCCGCCGATGTTGTCCAGCAGGCTGTCGGTCACCTTGACGCGCTCGTTGGCGAAGAGCAGGAAGACGCCCGTGAAGCCGCTGTCGGACAGGTGCAGCCTGGTCAGGTCGATGTCGCGGGAGTTCGTCACGGTGATCATGCCGAACCGGTTGCGCGGCAGCTCGATCTGCCGGTCGTAGATCGGGTACTTGTGCTCGTAGCCCGAGTCGCCGGCGGCGTTCCACCCGTAGCGGTACCAGTCGACGAAGTCGGAGTACTGCAGCGCCAGCCCGTCGAAGGAGAGGTTCTGCACCCGCTTGTCGGGCGAGGACCCGGCCAGCGAGATGAGCGTCTTGACGGTGGGCGCCACGACCTTGTCGATCGAGCCCTTCGGCCAGTAGTAGACCTCGCTGTTGGCGAAGTCGAAGTAGTACTCGCCCGGCTGGTCGAGGAAGCGCAGCGTGTTCTGCAGGAAGTAGCGCGAGCCGCTGCGGCTGTTGACGAGGCTGAAGCGGGCGTCGTGGTTGAGGGTGAAGAAGTTCTTGCGGAAGTCGGCCCCGCCGAGCGGCACGGTGTCGGTGAACCAGCTCCACGACCCGCCCGACCAGACGACCATCTGGGCGTTCTTGTCGAAGTCGGCGTCCCACTCCTTCGGGACGTCCTTGGCGTCGAAGAAGAGCCAGTTGTGCACGGCCTGGTACTCCGCCTCGGGCATCACCGAGAACAGGTACGGCGACCAGAGGTCGTCGCTGGTCCTGTTGGGATAGCGGGCGGTGGTGGCGCGCTTGCCGTCCTCGAAGAGGGTGTAGAAGTTGCGGTCGACCTTGGTCTTGTAGATGTTGTCGTCGTACTTCTGCCAGCCGGTCAGCGGCCTGGCCCCGAGCAGCCTGGCCTTGCCGGGGCCGTCGGCGCTGCGGTAGATGATCTTGTGGCCGTTCTCGCCGGAGTCGGCCTCGGTGAAGGTGATCGTCTTGTCGACCACGTAGTCACCGGTCTTGACGTTGACCACGATGTCGCAGTTCTGGTGGTACTTCTTCTTGGCCCGGAGCTGGTCGCGGGCCTGCTCGATGGACTTCCACGGGCGCTGGGCGCTCCCGTCGCCGCGGTCGCCGCCTGAGGGGGAGACGAAATAGTCACACGTCTTGGCGGCAGCCGCCGGGGTCGGGGTCGTCAGCCCGCCCAGGAGTAAGACGACCGCGCCCAGGGACCTGAGGATCACTGGCTCTCCTTAACTTCCCGCCACCGCTCGTACTCGGCGCGGGTCTCGGGGGTGAGTGGGTAGTAGTCAGAAAGCGCCCCGCCCTCCTCGATGCGGGCGCGGCTGTAGCGCTCCCACTGCTCGTGGTCGGCGGCGGCCTCGAGCACCGACGCGGCGCGCCGGCGCGGCACGACCACGGCGCCGTCGTCGTCGGCCACGCACAGGTCGCCGGGCAGCGCGAGCGCCCCGCCCACGGCCACCGGCACGTCGTACGCCCACGGGAACAGCTCCGCCTGCGAGGCGTAATGAGGGGTCGCGCCCGTCGTCCAGAGCGGCAGCCCGATGCCGCTCACCCGGGGCAGGTCCCGGATCCGGCCATCCACGACGATGCCCGCGCCGCCCTTGCGTTTGAAGTAGCGCACCAGCATGTCGCCGAAGCAGCCGGTGTACGCGCTGCCGTACGCCTGCACGAGCAGCACGTCGCCGGGCTCGATCGTCTCCAGCACGGCCCACAGCGCGGTGTGCCGCTCGACGTACTCCTGGCCGAGCCCGGAGGCGATGTCCTCGCGCTGCGGCATGAACTGCAGCGTGCGGACCCGTCCGGCGATCTTCTGCCCCTGGGCGATGGGACGCGGTCCCTCGATGAAGGTCCGCCGGATGCCCTGGGCGTGCAGCTTGGCGCAGGCGGTGGCCGAGCTGACCCGCCTCAACCCTTCCACGAGGACGGGATCGGGTCCGGCGGGCAGCTGCCCGCGAACTGGCAGCTCCCAGATGGCGTCGTCCATGTAACTCCTCAGTAGTGCTGGTGCGACGGCGTGCGGACGCGCGCGGTCGTGTGCAGGTCGAGCCGGATACGGCGGCCGGGTGGCAGCTCGACGAGCAGGCGCGGCCCGTCCACCGTCACCTCCCGCTCGGACTCGGTGATCGGGGGAGCGGTGTAGGCGCGCGGGTCACCCGGGTAGCCCTCGTCCTCCCGGGAGATGACCGCGCGGTCGATGTGGTGCTCGCCGAACGCGCCCGCCTGGAGCACGACCCTGCGGGTGTGGGTGAGGCCGAGGTTGACCAGCTCGACGCGGGTGCCGCCGGGGCGTACCGAGTCGACCAGCGCGGCCACGTCCCGGGGCAGCCCCGGGCGGTGGCGGTCGGCGTCGAAGTAGGCCAGCCGGGTGGGCAGCAGCCCGCCGTTGTAGAGCACCTGCGGGGTGCCGGTGACGAGCTGCAGCAGCGCCTCGGTGAGCACGGGGTTGAGCCGCTGCCAGTGGTGGACGTGGATGGTGGACAGGTCCTCGTGGTCGGCGTCGATGAGCGCCATGCGGCGCTGCACCTGGCCGAGCGCGGTGGAGAGCATGGCCTCGGGGAAGCCGGGGTTGGCGCCGCGCAGGAACTCCAGCCAGGGCGCCTCGTGCCCGGCCTCCTCCTTGTTCCGGAACGGGCGCACCGTGGCCCAGTCGTATCCGGAGGCGGCTCTCAGCCGGTCGAGCCGCTCGGCGTCGTCTCCTGCGAGCGAGGCGTGCCAGAGCCAGACGGGCAGGCCGAGCTGCGGCGGCTGGAAGTCGAACCAGCCCCCGTCGTCGTGCCGGTTCGGCACCAGCATGGTGGGCTTGCCGGCCTCGTCGCCCAGCTCGGCCAGCCAGCGGTCGCTGGTGCTCATCTCCGTCTCGGTCACGCCGGCCTGGACGGCCTTGTCGTACACGATCTCCAGTGGGTCGCGGCCGATGGCGAGCGCGGCCTCGTCGCCGGTCAGCAGGTGGGCGTTGACGGCGGCGATCGCGGCGGCGGCGCCGACGCTGTAGAGGCCGTGCGGCCACTGCCAGCCGTAGAGGCCGCCGTACCAGCGGCCCCCGTGCAGCTCGCCGACCTCGCCGGAGGGGCCTACGTTGTCGGGCAGGATCCCGCCGTTGGCCGCGGCCCGGCGCTCCCAGGCGCCGATGTAGCGCAGGGCCCAGTCGCGGTAGCGGTCGTCGCCGTCGTACAGCCAGGCGTTGACGGCCAGGCTGGTCGCGGCCAGGTTGACGGCCACGTCGCCGCGGCCGAGGCGCTCGTTCATGGCGGCGCCCATGCGGGCGGCGTTGCTCGGGTCGCCCAGGTCCGCCCACTCGGCGATGCCCGGCAGGTCGCGCAGCGGCAGGCCGTACGGCCGCATGCTGACCAGGTCGGTGTGGTAGGACGCCCACTCCCACTGCAGGCCGTAGCGGGGGCCGCCGGCGCCGTTGTGCGGGGCGCGGATGATGTCGTGCTCGGCGTCGTAGTTGGCCGAGCCGGGCAGGTAGAGGTCGGCGAAGCGGCGGGCGCGCTCGCGGAAGCGCTCGTCGCGCGGGTCGGCGGCGCAGATGCCGTAGAACAGCAGCAGCGACTCGCCCTGGTGGAACCAGTCATAGCCGCGCTCGAACTCGTCCACCAGGTAGCCCAGCTCGGTGAGCTGCGCGGTCACGCCCTCCCAGTGGTGCTTCGAGGCGTCCAGCAGGTCGTCGGCCCCGCCCAGCTGGTAGAGCGTGGGCCAGTTGAAGAACGCCTCGTAGAAGTCGTCGGCGCCGTCCCGGTCGGCGGCCGGCCCGTGGTAGACGAGCCGCCCGTCGGGGCCGCAGTAGCGGGCGGCGAAGGCCCGCCAGGCCTCGTCGAGGGCGTCGAACAGCCTGCGCTCGAGCACCGCCCAGACCGGTGGCGCGCCGAGCGGGACGGTCGCCGTGACAGAGGGACCGTCCGCGGGTCCCGGAGATACTGTCCGCATCTTCACCCTTTCGTTGCTCCGGCGGTCAGGCCGCTGATGATGTGCCGTTGCATGAAGACGAAGAAGACCAGCAGCGGGGCGATGGCCAGCAGCAGCGTCGGGAAGACCACCGTGTAGTCGGTGGAGTACTGGCTGACGGCCGCGTAGACGCCGGTGGTCACGGTGTAGAGGCCGCTGCCGGGGCCGAGGATGATCTGCGGGTTCACGAAGTCGTTCCACACCGAGAAGGTGTTGAGGATGACCATCGTGGCGACCGCGGGCCTCATCAGCGGGAAGACGATCTGCCAGAACGTACGCAGCCTGCTCGCCCCGTCCACGGCCGCCGCCTGGTCGAGCACGGCCGGGATGGTGGCGATGTAGCCGGCGTACAGGAAGATCGAGAACGGTAGCGTCAACACGGTCTCGAACAGCACGAACCCGCGGATGGTGCCCATCAGGCCGAGGGTCTTGAGCACGTACACGACGGGGATGACCAGCACCTGGCCCGGGATGAACGTCCCGGCCAGGAAGAACAGCATCAGCACCCGGAAGCGGCGCTTCGGGCTGCGCGCGATCACGTAGGCGGCCGGCGCGGCCAGCACCACCGACAGCACGTTGACCGCCACCACGAACAGCAGCGTGACCGCGTACCCCTTGACCACGTTGAACTGCGGGTTCGTCAGCGCCCTGCCCAGCGGCTCCAGCGTGAGGCCGCCCAGGCCGAACGGGTCGGCCAGGATGTCCTGCTGGCCCTTGAACGCGTTGACGGTCAGCACGTACAGGGGGATGAGCATGAAGGCGACGGTCGCCCAGAGGAACGTCTTTCTCACTGGTGCACCGCCAGCTCGCCACGCCTGCGCAGCCTGGTCACCACGAACGCCAGCGCCGCCGTCACCAGCATGAGCAGCACCGACTGCGCGGAGCCGAAGCCGAGGCGGGCGTCGTGGAAGGAGTTCCACAGGATGAGGTAGGCGACGGTCTGCGTCTGCCCGGCCGGGCCGCCCGCCGTCAGCGACACCACCAGGTCGTACGTCTTGAGCAGCGTCACCAGCGACAGCACGATGTTGACCGTCACGGACGGGCCGAGCGCCGGGAGCGTCACGTTCCTGAACACCTGCCAGCGCGTCGCGCCGTCGATGCGCGCCGCCTCGATCAGGGAGTGCGGCACGGCCTGCAGCCCCGCCAGGTAGAGCACCACGTTGACCCCGAACCCGGCCCACACCAGCACCCCGATCATGGTGACCGTGGCCCACGCCGGGTCCGACAGGAACGGCAGCACCTCGCCGCCCCACTTCGTCACCAGGTTGTTGACCGCGCCGTTGGTGCCGAGGATCGCCGACCAGAGGAAGCCGACCACGAGGGCGCTGAGCACGTGCGGATAGAACAGGACGATCCGGAAGAACGTGTTCGCCTTCGAGGCTCCGTTCACCAGGAGGGCGAAGCCGAGGCCGAGCAGGTTGAGCCCGGCCGTGCCCGCGGCGGCGACCAGCAGGGTGACGAGGGCGGCGCGGCGCAGCTCGGGGTCGTCGAGGAGGTCGAGGTAGTTGGCGGCGCCGACGAAGGCGGGGTCGGCGCTGAAGCCGTCCCAGTCGGTGAGGCTCAGGTAGAGCGCCAGGCCGACCGGGACGATCAGCATCACGGTGTAGAGGACGGTGGCGGGGGCGACCATGATCGTGTTGGCCCACCCGTCGCCGCGCCTGGTCTTCGGAAGGGCGGGGGCCTCGGGGACGGCCGGGGGCGCTTCCCGGGTCAGCGTCATTTGCGGCCGGCCAGCCAGCGGTCCACGCCCTCGGCCACTTCCTTGGGCGACTTGCCCACGTACAGGCCCTGGACCTCGGTGTTCCACGCGGCGTTGAAGCCCTTGGGGAGGGTGGCGTCGCCGTACCCCTCGCCCTGCGGGACGCCGGAGGGGGCGCTGTCGAGGATGTCCTGCACCTGCTTCTCCAGCGGGGTGAACTCGCGCTCGACCCCGGCGCGGAAGTTGCCGTCCTGCTTGAGCTGGCTCTTGACCGCCGCCTGGTCGGTGACGAGCCACTGCACGAGCTTGAGCGCCGCGTCCTTGTTGGGGGTGGACTTGAGGATCATGTACGGGGCCGCCATCGTGGCGCCCTGCGGACCCGGGTACGCCTGGCCCTTGTCGACCGGGGCCGGGAAGACGCCGACCTCGAAGTCCTTCTTGGTCTTGGCCTCGGCGGCGGTGAACCAGCTGCCCATCACGTACATGGCGGACTTGCCGGACAGGAACGCGGTCTCGGCGTCGGCGTACTTCGTGCCCAGGGCGTTCTTGTCGACGTAGCCCTTGTCGATCCAGGTGCGGTAGCGCTCCAGGTAGGGCAGCAGCGACTCGCCGGCCTTGATCTTGCCCGCCTTGACGTCCTGCTGCCAGGTGGGATGGAGCTGGGCGCGCGACGGGCCGGAGAACTGCAGCAGCTGGAGCCCGGTCAGGAACTCGCCGCCGGTCTGCAGCGGCAGCCACCCGGCCGCCTTGAGCTTGCCCATGGCGGCGTCGAACTCGTCGAGCGTGGCCGGCGGCTTGTCGATCCCGGCCTTGTCGAACGCGCTCTTGTTGTAGAAGACCAGCGACTGCGCCTGCACCCCGACGCCGACCGTGTAGATCTTGCCGCCCAGGCTCGCCTCCTTGGCCAGCGGCGTGTCCTTCGTCCACGGCTGGTCGGTCAGGTCGAGCATCTGCTTGGAGAGCGTCTCGTCCACCGTCAGCGTCTCGACCACGTCGGGCGCGTTGCCCGCGGCGAGCTGCTGCGGCAGCGTGTCGGCCACCCCCTTGCCGGTCGGCGCCTCGACCTTGACGTCGATGCCGGGGTTGGCCTGCTCGAACGGTTTGACCAGGCCGTCCCAGTACGCCTGGGTGAGGTTCGGGGTGATGTTGACCAGCATCCGCACCGTGATCTGGCCGCCCTCGCCCTGCTTGGCCTGCGAGTCGCCGGCGAAGCCGCCCCCGCCACAGCCGGTGAGCAGGAGCAGGCAGCCGAGGGCTGTGGGGGTGAGGAATGGATGGGGGGAACGCATCGCACCTCCAAGGGGGCGAGATCTGCGACGCCTTTTAATGGGTCGTTACTCGATTAGCGATTATTTAATACGTTGGTCACATACCCTCGTCAAGGGGATATGTGGCGCTACAAATAAGTTTCCAGTGAGTGACTGAGTCATAAATACGTTAGGGTGGGGTCGTGGCTGGACGCGATGACGACAAGCGGCTGGTGCTGGGCGAGGAGGAGCGCTCCGCGCTGCGCGAGTGGGCCGAAGGGTCTTCCGGGGGGCTGGGGTTGCGCAGCCGGATCGTGCTCGCCTGCGCGGACGGGCTGCCGCGCAAGGAGATCGCCGACCGGCTCGACGTGAGCCCGGCGACGGTGGCCAAATGGCGGGCCCGCTTCGTGGAGCGTGGGCTCGACGGGCTGGCGGACGCGCCCCGGCCCGGCCGCCCGCGCACCGCGGAGCGGCAGGAGGCCGAGCGCGTGATCGCCGCCGCGGCCGGCGGCGCGGCCGTGCCCTCGACCCGTACGATGGCGCGCCAGCTCGGGCTCTCGCAGTCGACGGTGGCCCGGATCTGGCAGGAGCAGCAGATCGCGCCGCCCGCGGCCCGGCTGCTGCCCAGGGAGCTGCTGTCCGACCGCGTCTACGCGCTGCTGCGCGGGTGGATCGTCTCGGGGGAGCTGGTGGCGGGGCAGCGGCTGGTGGAAGCGGAGATCGCCCGCCGGGTCGGCACCAGCCAGGCCCCGGCGCGTGAGGCGATCAAGCGGTTGGCGCACGAGGGGCTGGTCATCTCCTATCCCAACCGGGGGAGCTACGTCGCGGAGATCTCGGACGAGCAGGCCCGGGAGGTCCGCGACATCAGGGTGCTGCTGGAGGAGTATGCCGCACGGGGCGCCGCCGCCCGCATCCAGGCCGACACCCTGCGGGAGCTCTCGGCCGACGTGCTGGCCATGCGGCAGGCGGCCCAGGACGGCGACATCGGCGCCTTCCGCGACGCCGACCTGGCCTTCCACCGGCGGGTCTGCGCGGCCTGCGGCAACTCGTTCCTGCTGCGGTTGTGGCGGACCATCGAGTCCAATCTGTGGAGCCTGCACGTGGTGGGCAACCCGCTGTACGACGGGGACTGGACGGCCATGGCGGGCCACCACGACGACCTGGTGGCGGCCCTGGCGTCGGGCGACCCGGACGAGGCGGCCCGCCTCTTCGCCGCCCACGCCCGCGGCGAAGCCTCCCGCACCCGCCCCCGCGCCCGCACATCCCCGCCACCCCCGACCGCCACCGTCTGAGCAGCACCGCGTCGGCGGGGTGTGGCGCGGTGGAGCCCGGCGCCTGTGCACGGTGCCCGGCCGAGCGCCGCTGCGCCCGCCGGAGGGGCGTCCGTGTGCGGTGCTCGGCCGGGTGTGCCGGAGGGCACCCGGGATGTGGCGGGCAGGGGGTCAGGGGGATGGGGTGAGGTCGTAGGTGGCTCCTCGGCGGGTGTCGAGGACGACGACGTTCGGCTCGGGACGGGAGACCGCGACCGGGCGCCCGCCTGATGTCACCGTCACCGGCGCGGCCGTCCGGAGGGTGAGTTCGCGCCCCAGGTCCGAGCGGATCCGCCCCCGGACCAGCGCGCCCGCGCTCCACGACAGGTCCACCTCGAAGCCGCCCCGCGCCCGGAAGCCCCGGATCGACCCGGCCGGCCAGGCGGCGGGGAGGGCGGGCAGCAGGTGCACCTGGTCCCCGTGGCTCTGCAGCAGCATCTCCGTGATCCCCGACGTCCCGCCGAAGTTGCCGTCGATCTGGAACGGCGGATGCAGGTCGAACATGTTCGGCGCCGTACGGGCGGGCAGCAGCAGGTTCGACAGCCGCTTGTACGCCTCGGGAGCGTCCAGCAGCCGCGCCCAGAAGTTGATCTTCCAGGCCAGCGACCACCCGGCCCCCGCCTCGCCGCGCAGCTCCAGGGTGCGCCGGGCGGCGGCGGCCAGGTCGGGCGACAGGCGGGGGTCGATCTGGTGGCCGGGGAACAGGCCCCACAGGTGCGAGATGTGGCGGCTGCGGGAGAGCGCCGCGTCGCCCCGGTAGTCCTCCTGCCACTCCTGGATCTGCCCCAGGTGGCCGATCTGGTTGGGGACGAGCCGCGAGCGGGCGTCCACGGCCTTGGCGCGCATCTCCGCCTCGACCCCCAGGATCTCCGCCGCCTCCGAGAAGGCCCCGAACAGGTCCCGCAGGATCTGCATGTCCATGGTGGGCCCGGCGCAGATGCTGACGTTCTCCCCGCCGTCCTCGTGGTGTCCGACCTCCGGGGAGTGCGACGGGTTCGTCACCAGGTAGCCGCTGCGGGGATCGGTCTGCAGCGTGTCCAGGAAGAACTCCACCGACCCCTTGATCAGCGGGAAGTGCTCGCGCAGGCGCCGCTCGTCCCCCGTGTAGAGGTAGTGCTCCCAGAGCATCAGGCACAGCCACGCCCCGCCGGTGGGCCACACGCCGTAGAAGGCGAAGTCCACGGGCGCGGTCCCGCGCCAGCCGTCGGTGTTGTGGTGCGCCACCCAGCCCTTCGCGCCGTACTGCGCCGCAGCCGTCCTGGCCCCGGTTTCCGCAAGGTCCTTGATCAGGTCGAACAGCGGGTCCATGCACTCGACCAGGTTCGCGGGCGCGGCGGGCCAGTAGTTCATCTCGCAGTTGATGTTGATCGTGTACTTCGACTCCCACGAGGGCGTGAGCGAGTCGTTCCAGATGCCCTGCAGGTTGGCGGCGTAGCCGGGCGAGCGGGAGCTGGAGATCAGCAGGTAGCGGCCGAACTGGTAGTACAGGGCGGCCAGCCCGGGGTCGGTGTCGAGCTGCTTGCGCGCGATCCGCTGGTCGGTGGGGAGCGCGGCGGCCTCCGAGGTGCCCAGGTCGATCTCGAGCCGCCCGAAGAGCCGCTGGTAGTCCCGTACGTGCTTGCGCTTCAGCACCTCGTACGGCTGCCCGGACGCCCGCGTCAGATGCCTGCCCGCCACCTCGGCCGGGTCGCCGCCGACGTCCTTGTAGCTGCGGTAGCTGGAGCCCATCGAGATCAGCAGCGTGACCTCGTCCGCCCCCTCGACGATCAGCGTGCCGCCGTCGGTGCGGACCGCGCCGCCGCGGGCCTGCGCCCTGGCCAGGGCCCGGAAGCGGACCTCGCCCTTCAGGCCCTGCGTGTCGGTGCTGACCCCGTCCAGCGCGATGGAGTCGCGGCCGGCGGAGGAGCTGGAGGACGCCTGCGGGCTGGTGAAGGCCGCCTGGAACGTCACCGAGCCGGGCTTGTCGGCCGTGTGGCGGACGACGACGACCTGGTCGGGGTTGCTGGCGAAGACCTCGCGCGTGTGGCGAACGCCGTCGCGCACGTACGTGACCGTGGTGACGGCCCGGGACAGGTCCAGCTCGCGGCGGTACTCCGTGAACTCCGCCGCGCCCGGGAAGGTCAGTGTGAGGTCGCCCAGCACCTGGTACGGCGCCTGCTCGCTGGGCTTGCCCAGGAACTTCTTGTCCGCCAGGTTCTGGGCGGCCTGCCACTTGTCCTCCCAGACCAGCCGCCTGATCTCGGGGAGCGCGGCCAGGGCCTCGGGGTTGTCGTAGTCGTGCGGGCCGCCGGCCCAGATGCTGTCCTCGTTGAGCTGCAGGCGCTCGGTGGCCACGCCGCCGAAGACCATGGCCCCGAGCCTCCCGCACCCGACCGGCAGCGCCTCCAGCCAGGCCGCCGCCGGGCGGTCGTACCAGAGTTTGAGCGGGCCGGCGGCCGTGGAGGCGTGCGCGGGGGTGGTCACGAGCAGGGACCCGGCCGCGGCGCCTAAGCCGGTCATGAGTACGCCTCGTCGTGTGTAGCCGTCGTTGGACACCGTCACTCCTGTTCCAGAACACGGTGGAGGGGGGAGCGCAGGGATGCGTACGACCTGTCCGGCTCAGCAGCCGCTCACAGGGACGCCACAAGCGCGGTGAACGTAGGATGTATCTTTACGCTACGAGGTCATCTGATGTCCATACCTCCCGTAGATCTAGCCGAAAGATGGGACCTCTGCTAGGTTGCCGATCATGGAGAAGCTCGGGCGCAGCGGCGTTGGCGTTTCCCGGATCGGCCTCGGCACCGCCCCCCTGGCCGGGCTCTACGCCGCGGTCGGCGACGAGCAGGCCGCCGCCACGCTCGACGCCGCCTGGTCCGCGGGCGTCCGCTACTTCGACACCGCCCCCCGCTACGGCTCCGGCCTGGCCGAGAGGCGGCTGGGAAGCTTCCTCGCGGGCGTCGACCGGTCCGAGGCGACGGTGTCCAGCAAGGTCGGCGCGCTGCTCGACCCCGCCAGGCGCGACTACACCGTGGAGGGCGTCTACGCCTCCCTCGCCGGCAGCCTCGAGCGCTCCGGGCTCGACGCGTTCGACATCCTGCTCATCCACGACCCCGACGACCACTGGGAGCAGGCCGTGCGGCACGCCTACCCGGCCCTCGAGCGGCTGCGCGAGCAGGGCGGGGTGCGGGCGGTCGGGGTCGGCATGACGCAGGCCGAGATGCTGGTCAGGTTCGTGCGGGAGACCGACGTCGACTGCGTGATGGTGGCCGGCCGCTACAGCCTGCTCGACCGCACGGCGGCCGACGAGCTGCTCCCGCTGTGCGCCGAGCGCGGCACCGGCGTGCTGGTGGCGGGGGTGTTCAACGGCGGCATCCTGGCCGACCCTGGGCCCGGCGCGTACTACGACTACGCCCCGGCGCCCGAGCCGGTGCTGAAGCGGGCGCGCGGCCTGGCCGAGCGCTGCGCCGCCTACGACGTGCCGCTCGCGGCGGCCGCCCTCCAGTTCCCGTTGCGCCACCCGGCCGTGACCGGCATCGTGGTCGGCGCCCGCAGCCCCGAGGAGGTGGCCGAGGACCTCGCCCTGGCCGCCACCCCGATTCCCGAAGCCCTCTGGACCGAGTTGGACTGAGCCATGACCCGAATCGACGCCCACCACCACGTCTGGGACCTCGCCGCCCGCCCGCACGGCTGGCTCGACCCCGAGCCGATGGCGCCCGTCCGGCGCACGTTCACCCTCGACGACCTCGCCGGGCCCGCGGCGGCGGCCGGCGTGAGCGCGACCGTGCTGGTCCAGGTGCTGCCCGATCTGACCGAGACGCGCGAGTTCCTGGCGCTGGCCGCGGAGTCCGACCTGGTCGCGGGCGTCGTCGGCTGGATCGACCTGACCGCGCCCGACGCCGCCGACACCCTGGCGGGCCTGCCGGCCGGGCTGGTGGGCATCCGGCACGGCGTCCAGTCCGAGCCGGACCCGGACTGGCTCACCCGGCCCGACGTGCGCCGCGGGCTCGCCGCGGTGGCCGCCGCCGGGCTGGCCTACGACCTGCTCACGCTGCCGCACCAGCTCCCGGCGGCCATCGACACCGTGACGGCCATGCCCGAGCTCACGTTCGTGCTCGACCACCTGTCCAAGCCGCCGATCGCCGCCGGC
The DNA here is from genome assembly GCF_014873145.1 of Nonomuraea angiospora. NCBI lineage: Bacteria > Bacillati > Actinomycetota > Actinomycetes > Streptosporangiales > Streptosporangiaceae > Nonomuraea > Nonomuraea angiospora. Next base: position 10,860,474 of record NZ_JADBEK010000001.1, read on the forward strand.
GAGCTGGAGCCGTGGCGCAGCCGGATCCTGGAGCTGGCCGCCCGCCCGAACGTCTACTGCAAGCTGTCCGGCATGGTCACCGAGGCCGACTGGGCGTCCTGGCAGGTGGCCGACCTGCGGCCGTACGCCGAGACCGTCCTGGAGGCGTTCGGGCCCGAGCGGGTGATGTTCGGCTCCGACTGGCCGGTCTGCCTGCTCGCCGCCGGCTACGACCAGGTCGCACAGGCCGCGGACGACCTGTGCGCCGGGTTGTCGGAAGGCGAGCGGGCCGAGGTCTTCGCCGGTACGGCCCGCCGCGCGTACGGGCTGCACTAGGAGACGCGGAAGGTCGTCTTATACGTCCGCGACTCCTGCGGGCCCAGCCAGATCATGCTGCCGTCCTCCCGCGCCGCCGCGTTGCCCGACACGTGGTGGGTGGACGGCTCCAGGCCGACCGCGTAGTTGCCCGAGCGCAGGTTCAGCCACTCGAAGAAGTACGGGAACTCCTCCGCCCGCCACTCCACGGTGACCTTCATCCCGAGCCGGTCGTTGGCCACCGCCACCCGGTGCAGCCCGTCCGCCCCGGGGTTCAGCGCGTGCTCGTACACCTGCTCCACGAACCCCGGCGCCGGCCCGGGGAAGGTCACGTGGTCGGCCTTCTGCTCGGCCACGCTGTCGCTCTGCCAGAGCGTCTCGCGGATGTCGGCCTCCAGCCGGGCGCCCTCGTCCAGCAGCGGCCAGCCCAGGTTGATGTGGTAGAGGAACATGTGCGGCGCCGGCTCGAACCCGGCGTTGGTGACGGTGTCGACCAGCCTGATCTCGTCGCCGCCCAGGTCGGCCTCGATGCGGCGGACCAGGCGCAGGTTCTCGGCGAACACCGCGGCCTGGCGCACCTCGCCCTCGGCCCACAGCACGCAGCGGTCGCCGTCCCAGCGCTCGCCGTACCCGGTGAGCCGGGCCGGGAGGTTGCCCGCGCGGCCGTGCAGCCCGTGCCGCACCGACCGCCGGGGCGGGTAGTGGTAGGTGTCGGCGGGCACCTCGCCCCCGAACAGCGTGTGGTCGAGCCCGGCCGTGACGATGAGCCCGGAGAACGAGCGCAGCCAGGACAGCCCGTCCTCGTCGGCGTTCTCGTGCAGCCCGGGGTGGCGGAAGCCGGTGGGGGAGCGCCAGCCGAACGAGCGCCCGGCGTGCTCGGCGTGCCCGATGTCCATGCACCTGTCCACCAGCACGTCGAACGCCAGCCCCGAGCCGGTGCGGAACTCCAGCGTCCTGATGCCCCGCTCGACCCCGTCCCCGAGCGTCACCAGCCGGACCCCGCCGGCCGCGCTCAGGTCCCCGGTCAGCTCGGCCAGCCGCCTGCGCTCCGGCGTCATGCCATCACCCACCCTCCGTTGACTTCGATGGTCTGGCCCGTGACGAACGACGCGTCCGGGCCCGCCAGGAACGACACCACGGCCGCCAGCTCGTCGGGCGTGCCGCGCCGCTGGAGCGACTGCCGCTCCAGGACGAACCGGTTGTACGCCTCGGGGTCCTCGTGGATCTCCTCGGCCGCCGTCGGGAACGCGCCCGGCGAGACGCAGTTGACCCGGATCTCCCGCGGCCCCAGCTCGCGGGCCAGCGCCCTGGTCAGCGCCGCCGCCGCGCCCTTGGTGGCAACGTACGCGGCCAGGTCGGACCAGCCGCCGTGCATGGTGATCGAGGCGATGTTGACGATCGCGCCGCCCGAGGTCATCTGCCTGGCCGCGTGCTGGGCGGCCAGCCAGTAGGCCCGCTGGTTGACGGCGTGCACGTCCTCGTACTCGGCCAGCGGCACCTCCAGGAACGGCCTGGCGGGATAGATCGCCGCGTTGTTGACGAGGATGCCGACCGGGCCGAGCCGCGCGGCCGTCTCGGCGAACGCGGACTCGATCGCGGCCGGGTCGCGCAGGTCCACCTTCAGGTTGAGCGCGCCTTCGAGGGAGCCAGCGTCGAGGTCGAGCGCCGCCACCTGGTGGCCGTCGGCGGCCAGCCGGCGGACGATCGCCCTGCCGAGCGCTCCGGCGGCGCCTGTCACGAGCGCCGTGGTCATGTCTGCCTCCATTCCTTGTGCAGGTCCCTGAGCAGGTCGCGGGGCCGGACGCGGGCGAGCAGCCCGTCGCGGAGCAGCGCGGACGACCGCTCCTGCAGGGCGATGTAGCCGGGGAAGCGCGGCCTGACCCAGGCGGCCTCCAGGGTGGCGAGCGTCGGGTCGCCCTGCCAGGCGGAGCGGGCCGCGGGCTGTCCGCCGGTGGCCGGGAACAGCCTCGTCTGCACGGGCTCCGACACCAGGCGGCGCAGGTGGGCGCGGACGGCCTCGCGGATCTCGTCGATGCGCCGCCTGGAGACCACGAGCCCGGTGCCGCCGAGCACGCTCCCGGGCGGCTCGCCCGGCCAGGCGGGGGCGTCGGAGAAGGTCAGGGGGTAGGTCACGTAGCCGTACAGGAGGGGGCAGCAGTCCACCCCGCCGGCCGTCATGGTGTCGAGCACGCCGATCGGGTTGAGCAGCGACACGTCGCGGTCGGAGCGCGCGAGCAGCTCCGACATGAGTTCCAGCGCCCGCGCCCCGGCCGCCTCGTCGAGGAAGTCGCCCGAGCACAGCGCGCAGAACATGAGGAACGCGTGCGGCCCGCCCAGGCACAGCGCCATCCGCGCCTCCCGCGCGAACTCCGCCATCTCCGGCCACGTCCCCGGGACCTCGACGCCGGCCTTGGCCGCGGCCACCTGGGCGGCGGCGTCGAGCGGCAGCGCCCACTGGCGGCCCTCCAGGTGGTAGCTCTCGTAACTCCTGCCGACGAACGGCGTCTCCACCGGCTCGTCGAACAGCTCGTCCATCGGCACCAGCGCGTCCATGGCCGCACCCAGCCCGGGATGGTCGATGACGAGCACGTCGTACGTCTCGCACAGCTTCGCGATCGGCTCCGACTCGAACCCCTCCAGGGGCTGCCGGTCCCACTCGATCGGCTCCGGCACGTCCCCGTAGGGGTTGTCCCCGGCCAGGTCGAGCCGCGTCAGCTCGTCCAGCGGCGCGTACCCCCGGGGATGGTCCCAGGTCAGTCCTCGCATGCCAGCACGCCCTCCGCCACCAGCTCGGCCGTGCGCTCCGGCGGGTAGCCGAGCTCCTCCAGCAGCTCCCTCGTGTGCTCGCCGACCAGCGGCGCGCCCCGGCGCACCCGCGGCGGGGTGGCGCTGAAGCCGTAGGGGAAGCCGGGCGTGGTGACCGTGCCCTCGGTGCGGTGCTCGTAGGTGACGAACGAGCCGTTGTGCTTGACCTGCGGGTCCGCCACCAGCTCCGCGTACCCGTACACCGGGCCCGCCCACAGGTCGTGGCGGGCGCAGACCTCCAGCCACTCGGCCGTCGTCCGCTCCGGCAGCCGCGCGGCGACCATCGCGGTGATCTCGTCGCGCCTGGTGTGGCCGTCGGCGTCGCCGTCCATGGCGGCCAGCTCCGGCAGGTCGAGGGCGATCGCGAGCGCGTCCAGCCGGGGCATGCCGAGCGCGAGGTAGCCGTCCTTGGTGGCGAACACCCCGTACGGCGCGCGGATGTAGGTGTGGCCGTGCGGCTCGTGCCCGCGCCGCTGCGGCACGCCGCCGACCGTGAAGATCGACAGCTCCTGCATCTGCACGGCGACGGCCGCGTCCAGCATGTTGACGCTCACCCGCTGGCCCTCACCGGTCCGCTCGCGGTGCAGCAGCGCGGCCAGCGCGCCCTCGAAGGCGCTGTAGGCGGTGATGGCGTCTATCGCGTACGTGCCCGCGGGCGCGGGCGGGTCGCCGTCGCGGCCGGTGCTCAGCATGGCGCCGCTCATGGCCTGCAGGAGCAGGTCCTGGCCGGGTCTCGACACGTACGGGCCCGTCTCGCCGTACCCGGACATGGAGACGTACACGATGCCCGGGTTGATGGCCCGGATCGTCTCGTAGTCCATGCCGAGCCGCTCGGCCACGCCGGCGCGGTAGTTCTGCAGGAACACGTCCGCCGTCGCGGCGAGCTTGTGCACGATGGCGCGGCCCTCGTCGGACTTGAGGTTGACGGCGAGGCTGCGCTTGTTGCGGTTGAGTGACAGGAACGAGGCGTTCACCTGGTTGCCCGTCGCCCCGCCCGCCGGGGCGTGCCGCTGCCACTCGCCGGTCACCGGCTCCACCTTGACCACGTCCGCGCCCAGGTCGCCCAGCCGCATGGCGGCCAGCGGGCCCGCCATGGCGATGGACAGGTCGACGACGCGGTAGCCGTCCAGGACGCCCATCAGCGCCCCTCGAAGACGGGCTCGCGGCGCTCGGCGAAGGCGGCCCGGCCCTCGGCCGCGTCCTGCGTGGCGAAGCAGACGGTCTGCAGGTCGCGCTCGTACTGGATGGCCTGGTCGAGCGGCATCGAGTAGGCCGCCTTGAGGTTGGCCTTGGCGGTCTGCGCGGCGATCGGCGGGCGCTTGGCGATCGTCGCGGCCAGTTCGAGGGCCGCCGGCACCAGCTTCTCCTGCGGGTACACGTCGGTGACCAGCCCCCAGCTCAGAGCGCGGGCGGCGTCGACGGGATCGCCGGTGAGCAGCATCGTGGCGGCGTTGCCGGGCCCGACGGAGTGGGCCAGCAGCGCGGACTGGCCGCTGCCGCCGATCCAGCCGAGCTTGATCTCCGGCGCGGCGAACGTCGCCGTCTCGGCCGCCAGGCGGATGTCGCAGGCCATGGCCAGCTCCAGGCCGCCGCCGTAGGCGTAGCCGTTGACGGCCGCGATGATCGGCTTGCGCAGGGCGCGGACCGCGTCGCCGTAGTCGCCGCGGTTGCGGAACTCCCACGGCGTGGCGTACTCGTCCAGTTCGCGGATGTCGCTGCCGACGCAGAACGAGCGCTCGCCCGCGCCGGTGAGCACCGCGACCCGGATGGCGGGGTCGGCGTCCACCCGGCTCAGGCAGGCGCGCAGCGCGGCGGCCATGTCAGGGGTGATCGCGTTGAGCTTGGCGGGTCTGTTGAGGGTGACGACGGCCACGGGGCCGTCCACGTCGATGAGGACGTCCAAAGTCAGCTCTTTCTTGCTGGAGATAGCTAGCAGCAGAGGCGTACGTGCTGCTCGGCGTCGGCGCGGGCGACCTCGACCACCTCGCGCATGGCCTCCTCGGCCTTGCGGTGGTGCCGTCGCCTGATCGCCAGCGCCACGCGCTCGTGGCCGGGCAGCGTTTCCTTGTTGTGCGCGACCGAACGGGTGTGCACCTGCCGTACGGAACGCAGGGCGATGCTGATCATGTCGTAGATGTAGAGCAGCAGGTCGTTGTCCGCCGCGGCGAACACCGCCTTGTGGAAGGCCAGGTCGGCCTCGATGAAGGGTTCGGGGTCGTCGGCCGTGGCATAGAGCGCGGCCAGGGCCTCGTCGATGCGTTGCACCGCGACCGCGTCCGCGCGCTCGGCCGCCACCCTGGCGGCGCCCGGCTCCAGCGCGACCCGCAGGTCGGCCAGCATCTGGACGTCGCGGGGGCGCGGCTCGGGCTCGAACCGCCAGCTCAGGACGTCGGGGTCGAGCAGGTTCCAGGACTCGCGCGGGCGCACCCTGGTGCCCGCGCTCCGCCTGGTCTCCAGCAGGCCCTTGCCGGCCAGGACCTTCACGCCTTCCCGGAGCGCGGAGCGGCCGATGCCCAGCTCGCCCACCAGGTCCTCCTCGATCGGGATGGACGTGCCGGGAGCGAGCTCGCCCGTGACGATGCGGGGGCCGAGGGCCTGGACCACCTGGGCGTGCCTGTCCCGCTTGGGATCGATTGCCACGCTCCGGACGCTACCGCTCCCGCCCGATTTTTCATAGCATTTCATCCGATGAAGATGACATTTCATCGGATGAAGTGAGGCTCATGACGAAGAGGCTGGGACTGATCCACACCTCCGCGACCCTGGTCGACGTGTTCGCCAAGCTGTGCGCCGAGCACCTGCCGGGAGTCGAGACCTTCAACATCGTCGACGACAGCCTGATCAAGAACACCATCGCCGCCGGCCGGCTCACCCCACAGACCGCCCGCCGCGTGGCCGGCCACATCGGCTCCGCGGAGGCGGCCGGGGCCGGCCACATCCTGGTGACGTGCTCGTCGATCGGCGCCGCCGTGGAGGCCGCCGAGCCGCTGACGGGCGTGCCGGTGACCCGGGTGGACCGCCCGATGGCCGACCGCGCGGTCTCCCTCGGCCGCCGGATCGGCGTGCTCGCCACCCTGTCCACCACCCTCGACCCCACCGCCGACCTGGTACGCCGGCGCGCCGCCGCCTCGGACAAGGAGGTCTCGCTGACGGCCAGGGTGTGCGAGGGGGCGTTCGAGGCCCTGATGGGCGGGGACGCCGCCACGCACGACGCGAGGGTGGCCGGGGCGCTGGCCGAGCTGGGCGCGGAGGTGGACGTGATCGTGCTGGCCCAGGCGTCGATGGCCCGCGTGGCCGGCACGGTCGAGGCTCCGGTCCCGATCCTCGCCAGCCCGCCGCTCGCCATGGAGCACCTGGCGGCCGTGCTGTGAGCGGCGAGCTGACGGTCGCGACGTACCGGGTGCTCACCCGCCTTCCGCTGGAGCGGGCCGTGAGCGCGATCGCGGGGGAGCAGAGCACCGGCACCTTCGTCAGCGTGCGCGGCGAGACGGACGAGTTACGCGCCCGCCACAGCGCCGTGGTGCTGTCCATCACGGAGATCCCGCCCGGCTCCGAGCCCCTGCCGGGCGCGATCGGGGACGGACCCCTGACGGCGGCCCTGGTCAGGATCGGCTTCCCGCTGGCGAACACCGGGCCCTCGCTCACGAACCTGCTCCCGGTGGTCGCGGGCAACCTGTACGAGCTGCGCGAGCTGGCCGGGCTCAAGCTGGTGGACCTGGAGCTGCCGGACGCCTTCGGGGCGGCGTACCTGCCGGCGGGGTTCGCCGTCGAGGGCACCCGGCGGCTGGTCGGCCGTCCCGAAGGCGTGCTGATCGGCACCATCGTCAAGCCGAACGTCGGGCTGCGCCCCGCCGACTACGTGGACCTGGTGCGCGAGCTCGGCCTGGCCGGCGCCGACTTCATCAAGGACGACGAGGTGAACGCCGACTGCCCGCCCGCCCCGCTCCCCGAGCGGATCCGCGCGGTGACGGCCGCCCTCGACGAGGTGGAGCGGCGGACCGGGCGGCGGCCGATGTACGCGTTCAACATCAGCGACGAGCCCGACCGGATGCTGCGCAACCACGACCTGGTGGTGGCCGCCGGCGGCACCTGCGTGATGGTCAACCTCAACGTCGTCGGCTTCCCGGCCGTGGCCATGCTGCGCCGGCACGCCAGGGTGCCGATCCACGGCCACGTCACCGGCATCGGGGCGCTGGCCCGCCACCCGGGGCTCGGGATGGGGCACGTGGTGTACCAGAAGCTGGCCCGGCTGGCCGGGGTCGACCAGCTGCACTGCGGCGGGTTCCACAGCAAGTTCTACGTCACGGACGACGAGGTCGCCGCCACGGTGGCGGCGGTCCGGGAGCCGCTGCTCGGCGGTTTCCCCTGCCTGCCGGTGCTGTCGTCCGCCCAGTGGGCCGGGACCGCGCCCGTCGCCCTGGACCGTACGGGGACCACCGACCTGCTGGTGCTGGCCGGGGGCGGCGTGCTCGGCCACCCGGACGGCCCGGCCGCGGGGATCACCAGCATGCGCCAGGCGTGGGCGGCCTGCGTGGCGGGCGTGCCGCTGGACGAGGTGGACGAGCCGGAGCTGCGCGCGGCGCTGAAGCACTTCGGCGGGGTGATCCGGAAGTGACGCGGAAAGGGGTGAGGCGGCCGTGACGTCGTTCGCCTTCGTCGCGGACGACTTCACGGGGGCGACCGACGCGTTGTGGCAGTTCAGGCGGTTGGGGCTGACCGGCTGCCTGGTCACCGACGCCGGCCGCCTGCACGACGGGTACGACGTGATCGGCATCGCCACCACCGCCCGGGCCTGCGCGGACCCGGTGCCGGTGGTGCTGCCCGTGCTCAGGGCCGTGGCGGCGCTGCGGCCGCTGGTGATCCAGTACAAGGTCTGCTCGACGTTCGACTCCTCACCCGCGCACGGCAGCATCGGGGCGGTCATCGCGGCCCTGCACCGTGAAGGGCTGGCGCGGGGCCCGGTCCCGGTGCTCGCCGCCCAGCCGGAGCTGGGGCGGTACACGTGGTTCGCCAACCACTTCGTCCGCTCGGGCGCCGAGGTCCACCGGCTCGACCGCTACCCGCCCATGCGCGACCACCCGGTCACCCCCGCCTCGGAGTCGGACCTCCGGATCCGCCTGGCGGAGCAGGGCGCGGGGCGGGTCGGCTGGCTGCCCGCCTGGCCCGCGCCGTCGGAGGAGGCGTACCGGGCGCTGGGGGCGGACGCGGCCTTCGTGGCGGACGCCCAGACCGAGGAGCACGTCCGCGCGCTCGGCCGGCTCCTGCTCGACGACGCGAGGGGCCGGGGCGGGCCGCTGTTCTGCGTCGGCTCCGGCGGCCTGAGCCACGCCCTCGCCTCCGCCCACGCGGCGGCCGGCGTGGGGGAGCGGCGGGAGCCCGAGCCGCTCGGCCCCGCCGCCCCCGTGCTGGTCGTGTCGGGCAGCCGCTCGCCGATCACCGCCCGCCAGATTGACGTGGCCGAGCGGGCGGGGTGGCGCGTGCTGGACGCCTTCAGCGGGCTTCGAGGTGCGACAGGCTCCTTCGCGGGGCTCCTCGCCGAGGTGGCGGAGAGCCTGGGGGAGGGGCGCCACACGATCGTCCAGTCCACCCGCGGCCCGGCCCGGGACCCCGCGGCCATCGGGGACCTCCTCGGGCGGATCGCCTCGGTGGCCGTCCGGGCCGGGCTGGTCGGGCGGCTGGTGGTGGCGGGCGGCGACACCTCGGGCCAGGTCGTGGCCGCCCTCGGCGCCCGCTCCCTGGACGTGGTCGCCTCACTGGCGGCGGGCGGCCCCGTGTGCGTGCTGTCCTCCGCCGACCCGGACTGCGACGGGCTCGAGGTCGCGCTGAAGGGCGGCCAGGTGGGCGGGGCGGATTACTTCCTCCGCGCCGCCGACGGCACTCCGCCCGCCTGACCGCCGTCGTGTCGGTCGTCTCCGGCGTACGACTTCGGGAGTATGGACGTCGTACGCGGTGCACTCCTCACGGCGCAGTCCGGGACGCGCCTCGCACCTGATGTCCTGCGCCCCCCGCGCAGGGCACTGTGGAGTTCTGAGAGACGGGCCGGAGAGCGGAGTGATGATGTATCCGGATCTGCAGGGCAAGGTAGCGCTGATCACCGGCGGTTCCGGGGGGATCGGGCGGGAGACCGCCCGGGTGCTGGCCGAGCAGGGCATGCGGGTCGTCGTGAACGGGCGCGACCCCGGCGCGATCGAGGCGGCCGTGAAGAGCATCGGCGGCGGGGCGCTCGGCGTCGCCGCCGACACCACCGACTTCGCCGCCGTCGAGGAGATGCGGGCGGAGGTCGAGCGCAGGATCGGACCCGTCGACGTGCTGGCGATCTTCGCCGGTGGCGGGGCCGGGACCCCGCGGCCGATCGACCAGACGAGCGAGGAGGACTGGCACGCCACCATGCACGCCAACCTCACCTCGACGTTCCTGGTGATCAAGGGCTTCCTGCCGCGCATGAGAGAGCGGCGCGGCGGGTCCATCATCACGATGTCGTCACTGGCGGCCCGCACCGCGACCTCCGCCTCCGTGGCGTACACGGCGGCCAAGGCCGCAATCATCGGGCTGACCAGGCAACTGGCGCACGAGCTCGGACCCACGGGCATCCGGGTCAACGCGGTCGCGCCTTCGACGATCATGACGGACCGGCTGGCGGAGCGCATGCCGCGGGAGTACCTGGAGCGCGTGCTGGCCGAGCATCCGCTCGGGCGGCTCGGCACCCCGCTCGACGTCGCGAACGTGACGGCCTTCCTCGCCTCCGACGCCTCGTCCTGGCTCACCGGCCTCACGATCGACGTCGCGGGCGGCAAGTGGATGCCGTGACGGCTCTCACGTCCGGCCCCCCTCGGACCGATGCGCGCCTGTTTCGGGATGTAGGAGGATGACCGGGTGGATTTCCAGCCGATCGAGCGGGCCGCCGACGCGTTCCAGCGGCCGGTGAGCCCCGACCGCATCCAGGCCGTGTGCCGCCGCGTCTTCGGGCGGGATGCCCGGTCCGCCGTCGAGCTGGGGTTGGGGGCGTACAACAGCACCTACCGCGTCACCGTGGAGGGCCGGGAGCGGCCGGTGGTCGTGCGGTTCGCGCCGGAGCCCGCCGCGCAGTTCGGCTCGGAGCGGGAGCTGATGCGCAACGAGTACGCCACCGTGCCGTACCTCGCCGTCATCGCCCCGCTGATGCCGCGGGTCATCGCGGCGGACTGGTCGCACGAGCTGATCGGCCGCGACTACCTCGTGCAGACCTTCCTCGACGGGGTGCCGGCCCCCGAGGGGCTGGGGGACTATCCGCGCACGGCCCGTACGACGTTCTTCCGCCAGATGGGGGAGATCGCCCGCAGCGTCCACTCGGTGCGCGGACCGGCGTTCGGGCCGGTCGCCGGCGGCGGGCACGCCTCCTGGAGCGAAGCCGTGCTCGCCGCCCTGGAGGGCATCGCGTCTGACCTGGATCGATGCGCCCTGGACGCGGCCGACGTCCGCAAGGCCGCCGTCCTGGCGGCGGAGCGCCGCGCCGTGCTCGACGAGATCATCGAGCCGCGCCTGCTCACCGGCGACCTGTGGACGGTCAACGTCATGATCGCCCGAGGTGCGCCCGAGCCGGTGATCACCGGCGTGCTCGATCTGGACCGCACCTCGTGGGGCGACCCGGCCGCGGACTGGACCATCCGCATGGCCTCGGCCAAACGGGACGAGCGGGTGGCGTTCTGGGACGGGTACGGAGAGCCGGCGGGCGGGGACGCCGCGACCTGGCGTTCCCTGATCTACGAGGTGCGCCATCTCGGGGCGGTCCGGTTGGAGCGCCACCGCCTGGGCAACCACGACGGCGTCGGGCACTCTTATGAGGCCGTCGCCAAGGTGCTGTCCGAACTCACTTGACGACGAGATCAACGTGAAGTGGATCACTTTGCGTAGTCGCCAATTTATGTCCGGGTTTCGTGACACAAGCCCCCGGATGCATCCCGAAATGTCCGCCTAAACTGGCACGTTTCCGCAGGTCAGAGGGGGTGTGGTAAGCGATCGTTCCGGTCTTGTCGATCTATTGTGAGTGACCTTACCGTTATGTCGGACGGTTTCTGACTGTTACATCTTTGCTTATATTCTGCGCGTTGATCGCCGTCTCGTTGCAAGTCGTTTTTGCACTGCGAGACGGGTTTTCGTTGCGGGGACGCCACTCCGGCCCGGAGGTCCGCGCCCCCCGTCAGCGCGAACGGAGAGTAATGGGCAAGTACCTGCTCCGCAGGTTGGCAATAAATGTGGTCTTGGTGGCCATCGCGGCGAGCCTCGCGTACATGCTCGCGGCCAGCACCATGAACCCGCGAGCCGCGTATCAGGCCCGCCAACCTCCCATCGCCGAGTCGGTCATCGACTCCACGCTGGACGCCTACAACCTGAACGACAAGGTCCCGGTGCTCGTGCGGTACGGGACCTGGGCGAAGGGCGTCATCACGGGAGACTTCGGTAAGACCTGGAACGGCGGCTCGGTCAATCAGGAGATGGGCCGGCGGATCATGGTCAGCCTGCGGCTGCTGCTCATCGGCACGCTGCTGGGCTTCGCCATCGGGGTGGCGCTGGGTGCGATCTCGGCGGTGAAGCAGTACAAGTTCAGCGACCGGTTAATAGGCGTCAGCTCGTTCGTGATCATGGCGATCCCGGTGTTCGTGCTGGCCACGGTGCTGGCCATCGCGACGTACAGCCTCAACGACGGGCTCGGGTTCACGCTGATCGAGTACACCGGCGAGTACAACCCGAAACTGGAGGGCTGGGACCAGTTCCTCAACCGGCTGAACCACCTGATCCTCCCCACGATCTCGCTCAGCCTCGGCTCGATCGCGTTCTACAGCCGCATCCAGCGCAACATGATGCTCGACGTGCTGGGTCAGGACTTCGTCCGCACGGCGATGGCCAAGGGCCTGCGGCGCAGGACCGCGCTCACCAAGCACGCACTGCGCACCGCGCTGATCCCCTCCGCCACGTACTTCGCCTTCGCGTTCGGCACGATGTTCACCGGTGCCACGTTCACCGAGAAGATCTTCGCCTGGCACGGCATGGGCGCCTGGCTGGTCGAGTCGATCAACTCGAACGACGTCAACTCCGTCGCCGCGGTGACCTTCTTCACCGCCGTGTGCGTCCTGTTCGCCGCGTTCCTGTCCGACGTGCTGGTCGCGGCCCTCGATCCTCGGGTGCGGGTGAGCTGAGATGCGTTCGAAAGTCGTGCTGCGGCGCCTGTTCCGCAACAAGCAGGCGCGTTACGGCATCGTCGCCCTGTTGCTGCTGGTCCTTCTCGCGTACGTCGGCCCCTACTTCGGCTCGTACGACTGGACCGACAAGGACTTCATGGCCTTCATGTCGGCCCCGGACGCCGACCACTGGTGGGGCACCACCTCGATCGGCCAGGACATGTACGCGGTCACGCTGCGCGGCATGCAGAAGTCGATCATCATCGGCCTGCTGGTCGCGCTGATCGCCACCGGACTCGCCGCGGTCGTGGGAGCGTTCGCCGGATATTTCGGCGGCTGGATCGACAGGGCGCTCATGTGGGGGGTCGACCTGCTGCTGGTCCTCCCGAGCTTCCTGATCATCGCCATCATCTCGCCGCGGCTGCGGGACGCCTCCTGGCTGTGGTTCGTGCTGCTGCTCGCCGCGTTCTCCTGGATGATCACCTCCCGGGTGGTGCGGAGCATGACGCTCTCGCTCCGCGAACGGGAGTACGTCCTGGCCGCCGTCTACATGGGCATCCCGCGCTGGAAGATCATCTTCCGGCACATCGTCCCCAACCTGTCCTCCTTGCTGATCATCGACGCCACGCTCAACGTCAGTGGCGCGATCATCGGCGAGGCGGCGCTGTCCTTCTTCGGCTTCGGCATCCAGCCGCCGGACGTCTCGCTCGGCACGCTGATCGCGGAGGGCTCGCGCAACGCCACCGGTTATCCGTGGCTGTTCGTCTTCCCGGCCGGCCTGCTGGTGGCCATGGTGCTCGCCGTGAACCTGATCGGCGACGGCCTGCGTGACGCACTCGACCCGGGGAGCAACTCGTGAGCATCTTGGAGGTCAAGGACCTCACCGTCACCTTCCCCGGCGGCATCGAGGCCGTGCGCGGCGTGAGCTACGAGGTCGAGCGCGGCGAGGTGCTCGGCATCGTCGGCGAGTCCGGCTCCGGCAAGTCCGTGACCTCGCTCGCGGTCATGGGCCTGCTGCCCCGCAACGCCGTGGTCAGCGGCTCGGCCAAGCTGCACGGCCGCGAACTGCTCGGGATGGACGAGGACGAGCTGATCAAGGTGCGCGGCAAGGCGATCAGCATGATCTTCCAGGATCCGCTGTCGGCTTTCACGCCCGTCTACACGATCGGCGACCAGATCGCCGAGGCCGTGCGCATCCATCAGAAGGCGTCCAAGGACAAGGCCGCCAAGCGGGCCGTCGAGCTGCTCGACCTGGTCGGCATCCCGAACCCGAACCTGCGAGCCAAGGCGTTCCCGCACGAGTTCTCGGGCGGCATGCGGCAGCGCGCCATGATCGCCATGGCCATCGCCAACGACCCCGACCTGCTGATCTGCGACGAGCCGACGACCGCCCTCGACGTGACCATCCAGGCGCAGGTGCTGGAGGTGCTCAAGACCGCGCAGCGGGAGACGGGCGCCGGCATCGTGATGATCACCCATGACCTGGGCGTCATCGCGGGCATGGCCGACCGGGTGCTGGTCATGTACGCGGGCAAGCCGGTCGAGCAGGGGCCCGTGGACGACATCTACTACCGGCCGCGCATGCCGTACACGATGGGTCTGCTCGCCTCGATCCCCAGGATCGACGGCGAGGAGGGGCCGCTCGTGCCCATCGAGGGCAACCCGCCCTCGCCGTCGGCGCTGCCGCCGGGCTGCCCCTTCGCACCGCGCTGTCCGATGAAGGTGGACATGTGCGACGACGAGGAGCCGCCGCTGACGCCGTTCGGCGGCGGTCGCCACGTGGCGTGCATCCGCTCGCACGAGATCGAGCACAAGGGCCTGACCGGGGCCGACGTGTTCCCCGTGCCGGTCATCCCGCCGAGCGACGTGGTACGCGTGCCGCGCGCCGAGCGCGCCACGGTGCTCGAGCTCGACGACATGATCAGGCACTACCCGCTGATGAAGGGCGCGGTCCTCAAGCGCCGCGTCGGCACCGTGTTCGCGGTGGACGGCATCAGCTTCGACATCGCCGAGGGCGAGACGCTGGCCCTGGTCGGCGAGTCCGGCTGCGGCAAGACCACCACGCTCCAGCAGATCATGCAGCTCCAGCCGCCGCAGGGCGGGCGGGTCGTCGTGCTCGGCAAGGACAGCGCCAAGCTCGACGCCGGGGCTCGCAAGGAGCTCAGGCGCGACCTGCAGATCGTCTTCCAGGACCCGATGGCCGCCCTCGACCCGCGCATGCCGGTCAGCGCCATCATCGCCGAGCCGCTGCGCGCGCACGGGCGGAAGGACGTGGCCGCCCGGGTCGCCGAGCTGCTGCAACTGGTCGGGCTGTCGCCGGAGCACGCCGACCGCTACCCGCAGCAGTTCTCCGGCGGTCAGCGCCAGCGCATCGGCATCGCCCGCGCGCTCGCGCTGGAGCCGAAGCTGCTGGTGCTGGACGAGCCGGTCTCGGCGCTCGACGTCTCCATCCAGGCCGGTGTGATCAACCTGCTGGAGGAGCTGAAGAACCGGCTGGGCCTGTCGTACCTGTTCGTGGCCCACGACCTGGCGGTGGTCAGGCACCTGGCCGACCGGGTCGCCGTCATGTACCTCGGCAGGATCGCCGAGATCGGCACGGTCGAGAACGTCTACGACCGTCCAGCCCACCCCTACACGCAGGCGCTGCTGTCGGCGATCCCGCTGCCGGACCCCGACATGGAACGGACCCGGAAGCGGATCCTGCTCGAAGGCGACCTGCCCAGCCCGGCCGACCCGCCATCGGGATGCCGGTTCCGTACTCGCTGCCCCAAGTTCGCCCTGCTCAGCGAGGCGGAGCGACGGCGGTGTGTGGACGAAGAGCCCTCGGTTGCTCGGCTCGCGAACGCCGTGGACCACGGCGCCGCCTGCCACTACGCGGAGGAGATCGAGGTCATCACGGCCTCGGACGATCAGGAGGAAAAGTGAAGGTTCGTTACCGTGCGGCTGCGGGCATCGCGGTCCTGGCCATGGCCGTCGCGGCCTGTGGCGGAGGTGGCGGTGCAGCCAAGAAGCCGAGCGCAGAGCAGTCGCAGCAGGCTCAGCAGCAGATGGCGGAGACCCCGTCCATCAGCATCAACCAGGTCGCCTATGACCAGGTCAAGGACGGCGGCACGCTGACCCTGCCCATCGGGCAGTGGCCCACCCAGTGGAACGTCAACCACGTCGACGGCAACCAGGCCGACACCGCGGACATGCTCGACCCGATCATGCCGCAGCTGATGGTGTCCGACGACAAGGCCAACTTCACGCCGAACCCGGACTACGTGACCGACGTGAAGAACGACATGTCGTCGGGCAAGCAGGTCGTGACCTACACGCTCAACGACAAGGCCAACTGGTCGGACGGCACGCCGATCACGTGGAAGGACCTCGAGGCCGCGTGGAAGGTCAACAACGGTAAGGACAAGAAGTACAAGCCGGCTTCCACGGACGGCTGGGACAAGATCGAGTCGGTCACCAAGGGTGACTCCGACAAGGTCGCCGTCGTCACCTTCGCCAAGCCGTACCTGGAGTGGCAGGGTCTGTTCAACCGGTCCACCAACCACCTTCTGCCCGCCTCGCACGTGCTCGACCCGGACAAGTACGAGAACGACTACAAGCAGAAGATCCCGGTCACCGCGGGTCCCTTCAAGGTGGAGAAGATCGACGAGGGCACCAAGACGCTCACCCTCGTGCGTGACGACAAGTGGTGGGGCAAGAAGACCAAGCTCGACAAGCTCATCTTCCGGTGGATGGACCCCTCCGCCGCGGTGAACGGCTTCGCCAACGGCGAGCTCGACGCCACGGACATCCTGGCCGGCGCCCCCGCTGACCTGAAGCGCGCCAAGGAGGTCCCCAACGCGGACATCCGCAAGGCGCTCAGCCCCAACTGGCGGCACATCACGGTCAACAACCAGAGCACGTTCCTGAAGGACAAGCCCGTCCGCCAGGCCGTCGCCTACGCGATCAACCGTGACGTGATCACGCAGTCGGACCTGAAGGACATGGACTGGCCGCTGCAGACGCTCGGCAACCACGTCTTCATGAACAACCACAAGGCCTACGTCGACAACTCCGGCGACATCGGCAAGTACAACCTGGACAAGGCCAAGCAGATGCTGGACGCGGCCGGTTGGAAGCAGGAGGGCGACTACCGCAAGAAGGACGGCAAGGAGCTGGACCTGACCTTCGTCATCCCGACGGACACCCCCGTCGCGAAGACCGAGGGCGAGCTCACCCAGGCCATGCTGAAGGAGGCCGGGATCAAGGTCACGGTCCGCCCGGTCCCGGTCGACAAGTTCTTCACCGACTACATCATCAAGGGCGACTTCGACCTGGTGCCGTTCACGTGGATCGGCACGCCGCTGCCGCTCGGCGGCCTGCCGCAGATCTACAAGACCGGCTCCGAGAGCAACTTCCCCAAGAGCAACGACCCTGAGCTCGACAAGGCCATCGAGGCCGTGGGGAACGAGACGGACCAGACCAAGGCCTACGAGCTGGCGAACGCCGCCGACAAGATGATCTGGGACCTGGTGCACACCATCCCGCTGTACCAGCGTCCGGAGATCTGGGCGACGAAGAAGACGCTCGCCAACTTCGGCGCTCGCGGCTACAAGTTCTACGACTGGTCGGCGGTCGGCTACACCGGCTGATCCCCGCCCGCACGGAACCCCCGGCCGCTCCTCGGCCGGGGGTTCCCCCATTCGTCCAGAGTCATGGGCGGGCGGCCGCCGTAGCGCTCGATGCTCTCGGTGACCCGGTAGAGCGGGTGGTCGCCGGAGCCGATGAGGCGGAAGATCGCCCACAGGTGCGTCAGGTGCTCCACCGTGTACGGGTCCCCGTAGACGTCCAGCGCCCGCGCCTCCCACTCCTCGGGCGGCAGATCGGCGTACGAGAGCCCGAGCGCGTCCGCCGCCTCCCCGATCGTCGCCAGCTGCCCGGTCACCAGGCACACCGGATCGGCGGGTCCGGGGTCGAGCAGGAGCCCGGCGGCGACCCTGGCCACGTCCTCGCCCGCGACCAGCGGGATCCGGGTGTCGCGCGGCCCCAGCGGGAGCGCCAGCGTGCCGCCCGAGGCGGCGAAGGACAGGTTCTCGAAGAAGACCGCGGCCCGCAGGTGCACCGCGCCCACCCCGGCCCAGTCGAACACCTGCTCCGCCACCCAGTGCCGGCGCATCCGCGGCGTGAGAGCGTCGGGGGACGCGTCGAGCTGCGACACCTCGACGACGCGCGCCACCCCCTCCTCCCTGGCCGCGGCGGCGAACACGCCGGTGGCGTCCAGCAGCCCCGCCGTCACCGGATAGGTGAAGAACGCCCTGCTGATCCCGCGCATGGCGGGCCGCACCGACGTGATCTCCCTGAGGTCGCCGACCACCACCTCGGCCCCGAGCTTGCGCAGCTCCTCCGCCCGGTGGTCGTCGGAGTGCACGAAGGCGCGCACCGCCGCGCCGCGCTCCAGCAGCAGGTTCGTGACGTGCCGGCCGGTCGAGCCCTGCGGGCCGCCGGCCGCTCCCGTGACCAGGATCATCGCTCCTCCTCCTTGTCCGGCGTCTTCGGCAGGGTGAGGGTGAACAGGCCGAGCCGCTCCAGATCGCGCAGGAACGGCTCCGCCGGGAACGCCTCGGCCGGGCCGTACACGCCGGGACTCCCCGGGTCCGCGGCCAGGCGGACGGCGGCCTCCACCGAGGTCAGCGCGCTCATGCGCCACAGGTCGCGCCCGCTGACCTGCCCGGCCCGGCCGCCGTCAGCGGTGATCACCTGCGCGGCGACCGTGAACGCGGAGCCCGCCCGGGTCGCGGCGTCCGCGTCCTCGCTGGTGAACACCTGCTCCTCCTGGAACGTGTCCGCCGTGAGCTGCGCCTCGACCCTTCTCGCGCGTACGTGCCTGGGGACCGTGACGACCTCCGAGAACGGGACGGGGGCGATCATCGTGCGCGGGCCGAGCGGCGGCGGGAACGGGAAGACGGCGTTGCGCGGCTCGACGTAGCCGACGTGCTGCTCGCCGTCGGTGTAGGTGATGCGCCGGGTGTCGGCGAACAGCAGCTCGGCGGTCTGCTTCGCCCCCGTGGTCAGCCGCCAGCCGGACACCGCGTAGGCGGTGATCACCCGTTCGACGTCCGTCAGGCCGTCGGCCACGGCGGCGGCGAGCAGGTCGCCCGTCCCGCCGTAGAAGCTCATCGCGGTGACCATGGTGACGCCCGCTCTCCTCGCGGGCTCCTGCATCGTGTCGAACATCCACTTCGTGTGGTGCTGCTCCAGGGCGTGGTCCACGTAGTGGCAGCCGCCCTCGGCCGCCGCCGTGGCGACGGGCCGGCCGGTGTGCGTGAACGGGCCCGCGCAGTGGACCAGCACGGCCGCCTGCTCGGCGAGCGCGCGTAACGCGGCGGGGTCGTCCAGCGGGGCCTGGTGCACGGGCGCCCCGCCGAGCTCGTCGGACAGGGCCTTGAGCGCTCCGTCGTCGCGGCCGGCCAGGATGACCTCCTTGCCGCGGGCGCGCAGCTCCGCCGCGACCAGGCGCCCGGTGTGGCCGGTGGCGCCGTAGACGGCGATGCGCGGTGAGGACGAGGGGGACACGAGCCACCTCCATGTTTCATACTGGCGGTACGTAACTGTTCTTCGAAGTTACGTACCGCGAGTATGTAAGTCAATGGGAGCACGATGATCCGCCGTACCCAGGCAGAGCGATCGGACGAGACCACGGGGCGGCTGGTGCGGGCCGCGCGGGAGCTGTTCGGGGCTCATGGTTACGCGCTCACGTCGATCGACGCGGTGGCCGCCGCGGCCGGGGTCACCAAGGGGGCGGCCTATCACCACTTCAACGGAAAAGTCGCGCTATTTCGGGCGGCGTTCGTGGGGGAGCAGGAGGAGGTCGCCGCCGCGGTGGAGCGCGCGGCCCTGTCGGAGCCCGACCCCTGGGCGGCGCTGCGGCGCGGCTGCCGCACCTTTCTCGAGCGCTGCCTCGACCCGGGCTTCCGGCAGATCGTCCTGCTCGACGCGCCGTCGGTGCTGGGGTGGGAGACGGTCCGCGAGATCGAGTACGCCCACACGCTACGGGTCCTGCTCGCCGGCCTCGACCTGGCCACGGCGGAGGGCGACAAGGTGGTTCTGTCCATGCGCGCACAACTCGTCTTCGGCGCGTTGTGCGAGGGCGGCATGCTGCTGGCCCGCTCCGCCGACCCGGCGGCCGACCTGCCGCGGCTCGCCGCGGAGGCCGACCGCTTCCTGGCGGCGCTCAGGCCATGATCAGCCGTGCGAGTCGGTGGGCTGAGCCTTGATCGTCGCGAAGGTCTCGCAGGCCGGGCCGTTCGGCCCGCCGACGCGTACGGAGTTGAAGAAGTCGCGGAACGGGGTGTAGAAGTTGCCCTTCCCGCCGGCCACGGTCACGGCCGAGCAGCCGCCGTAGTTCGCCTCCGAGTAGAGGTGGATGGTCGAGCCCGTGCGGTTCCAGTCGGACTTGGCGCGGTCGGCCATGTTGAGGGCGGCCAGGTCGGGGGTGTTGCTCTGGATCTGGACGATGTCGCCGGTGCCGTCCAGGCCGGAGAACAGGCAGTAGTAGTTGGCGGGGCAACGGTCATAGCCGTCGGCCGCCTGCGCGGGAACGGCCGTCAGCGCCAGGGCCGCGGCGGCGATCGGTAATGCCAGAATGTGAAGCTTCTTGCCCAACGCTCCTCCATTGGTGAAACTTTCTTTCGGGTCGAACATACAGGGCGGGATCTTGTCAGGAAAGAGGGTCGACCAACGTCACCTCCCTGCCCCTCCCGCCGGGAGTGGGGATCAGAGGCGGGCGCCTACGTCGGCGCCGTTCTTGGGGCGGAGGAAGGTGGAGGAGGGGATGGAGCCGTCGGGACGCCGAGGGCCGGTCAGGGTGGCGAGGTCGAAGCCGGTCCCGCCGGCCGCTATGAGAGTTTCACGCCGCCCCCCATCGCCCGCAATCCGTGGATGAACAGCTCCAGGTGCCGCCGGGCGAGCGCGTGCTTGGCCTCGTCCGGGAGCGGCCCGGGGAGGGGGCGGGCGATCCGTACGAGCATGGTCGTGATGTCCATGAACGTGACACCCTCCGGCAGCGTGCCCGCCGCGTGGGCGTCGGAGATCATTCGGCGTATCGTGCGGGCGGACTCCTCGCGCACGGGTGAAAGCAGTGGATCGTTCGCCGGGTCCACCACGTCGAGCAGGGCCGGAAGCACGGCCGAGACGCGTAGCTCGAGCGCCTCGCGCAGGTAGCGCGCCAGTGCCTCGAACGGGTCGCGCTCCTGCTCGGCCGCCGCCTTGGCCGCGACGGCCGTCCTGGTCAGGGCGTCGAGCGCGAGCGCGCGCAGCAGGGCGTCGCGGTCGGGGAAGCGGCGGTAGAGCGTGGCGCTGCCGACCCCGGCGCGCCGGGCGATGTCGTCGAGCGGGACGTCAGGGCCGCGCTCGGCGACCATGTCGCGGGCGGCGAGCAGGATCTGCTCCAGGTTGCGCCGCGCGTCGGCCCGCATGGGCTTGCTCATCACACTCACCAGCATATGGGGGAAAACTCCCCGGTTGGGGTTGTGCGAGTCCCCGGTGTCTGCCAGATTTAAGTGGGGAACTTTTCCCCGGTTAAGAGAGGGGCAGATCATGAGCAGTCAGGAGCAGGTTCTCGACCTCGTCCGCCGCTGGGCACGGGCCGAGCTCGACGGCGACGCGGACGCCTTCGGCGACCTCCTCGGCGAGGACTTCGCCGGAATCGGTCCCGTGGGGTTCAAGCTGGACAAGCGGCAGTGGGCGGGGCGGCACCGGGGCGACCTGAAGAACCACCACTTCGAGATCCTCGATCCGCAGGTGCGCCTCCACGGCGACACCGCGATCGTGGGCGGCGTGCAGGAGCAGCGCACCTCAGTCAGAGGGCACGAGGTCAACGACTCCTTCCGGCTGACCCTGGTCGCCGTCAAGCAGGGCGAGCGCTGGGTGATCGCCAACATCCAGCTCAGCGGCCCGCTCCAGGACCCGTCCGCGCCGCCGCCTTTCGCCCGTGAGCAGGGGTGAAACTTTCACCTCGTTTCCGCTGCTGAGGGTCGTGAATGCGGGCTGGGCCCTGGGCGGCGGCACCGCCCTGTCCTAGAGTTGTGGGAGCGCTCCCAAATATCTCTGGATGTGCCATGAGCAGCAGACAGTGGGCGATCAGGGCGGCCGTGCCGCTGCTCGTCGCCGCCGGACTGGTCGTTCCCCGGGCGTCCGCCGCGTCCTTGTTCGGGGCCGCCCCTTACCAGGACCCCAGCCTGCCCGTGCCCACCCGGGTGGCCGACCTCATGTCCAGGATGACGCTGGACGAGAAGCTCGGCCAGATGACCCAGGCCGAACGCGGCTCGGTCAGCAACTCCGACGTCACCACGTACCGGCTCGGCTCCGTGCTGTCGGGCGGCGGCTCCGCGCCGTCGCCCAACACGGCCGCTTCCTGGGCGGACATGTACGACGGGTTCCAGAACGCGGCCCTGGCCACGCCGCTCGGCATCCCCATCCTCTACGGGGCGGACGCCGTGCACGGCCACAACAACGTCGTCGGCGCCACGATCTTCCCCCACAACATCGGCCTCGGCGCCACCCGGGACCCCGCCCTCGTCGAGCGCGTCGGCCGGGCGGTGGCCGAGGAGGTGTCGGGCACCGGCGTCGACTGGGACTTCGCCCCCTGCCTGTGCGTGGCCCGCAACGACCGGTGGGGCCGCACGTACGAGTCGTTCGGCGAGACGCCGGAGCTGCCCTCCTCCATGGCCACGATCGTGACGGGCCTGCAGGGCGCCACGCTGAACGGCCCCGCGTCCGTGCTCGCCACCGCCAAGCACTACGTCGGCGACGGCGGCACCACGGGCGGCGTGGACCAGGGCGACACCCAGCTGTCCGAGGCCGACCTGCGGGCGATCCACCTGCCGCCGTTCAGGGCCGCGGTGGAGCGCGGGGTCGGCTCCGTGATGACCTCCTTCAGCAGCTGGAACGGCGCCAGGCTGCACGGGCACCAGTACCTGATCACCACGGTGCTCAAGGGCGAGCTGGGCTTCTCCGGGTTCGTGGTCTCCGACTGGAACGGCATCGACCAGATCGACGGCGCCCCCGGCACGTCCGCGCTCGACGTGCGCACCGCCGTGAACGCGGGCATCGACATGGTGATGGTCCCCACGGCGTGGCGCCAGTTCATCGACCTGCTGCGGGCCGAGGTCCAGGCCGGCCGGGTGACCACGGCCAGGGTCGACGACGCGGTACGGCGCATCCTCACCAAGAAGTTCGAGCTCGGGCTGTTCGAGAAGCCGCTGACGGACCGCTCGTACACCTCGACCGTGGGCAGCGCCGCGCACCGCGCGCTGGCCCGCGAGGCGGTCGCCAAGTCGCAGGTCGTGCTGAAGAACGCCGGCAACGTGCTGCCGCTCGCCCGCGGCGGCAAGATCTTCGTGGCGGGCAGGAGCGCGGACAACATCGGCAACCAGAGCGGCGGCTGGACGATCTCCTGGCAGGGCTCGTCCGGCAACATCACCCCGGGCACCACCATCCTGCAGGGCATCAGGAACAGCGCGGGCTCCGGCACGACCGTCACCTACAGCCAGGACGGCACCGGCATCGACTCCTCCTACCGCGTCGCCGTCGCGGTGGTCGGCGAGACTCCGTACGCCGAGGGCCAGGGCGACCGGCCCGGCAGCCTGGGCCTGGACGCCGCGGACGTCAACACCATCGCGAACCTGCGCGCGTCCGGCGTCCCGGTCGTCGTGGTGCTGGTCTCGGGCCGGCCCCTCGACGTCGCCTCCCAGCTGTCCGGCTGGAACGCGCTGGTCGCCGCCTGGTTGCCGGGCACCGAGGGGCAGGGCGTGGCGGACGTGCTGTTCGGGACCACCCCGCCGACCGGCAAGCTGCCGGTGACCTGGATGAGCAGCGCGTCCCAGCAGCCGATCAACTCGGGGGACGGGAAGACGCCGCTGTTCCCGTACGGGTTCGGTCTGACGTACGGGCAGGCGGACTCCAGCCCGCCCACCGCGCCCGGCACGCCCGCGGCCTCCGCGGTCACCTCCTCGTCCGCGACCCTGACCTGGGCCGCCTCCAGCGACGACGTGGGGGTGACGGGGTACGACGTGGTCCGCGTTCAGGGCTCGACGGAGACGGCCGTGGCCACGAGCGCGACGGCCTCGGCCACCGTCACGGGGCTGGCGGCGGGCACGTCGTACACCTTCGCCGTGTACGCCAGGGACGCGGCGGGCAACCGCTCGCCGCGCTCGGGAACGGTGAGCGTGACGACGTCCGGCGGCGGCCAGCCGGGCGGTTGCACGGCCACCGCGACCGTGCAGAGCCAGTGGAGCACCGGGTACGTCATCCAGGTCGCGGTGACCAACACCGGCACCACGTCCCTGACCGGGTGGGGCGTCACCTTCACATTGCCGCCCGGGCACGCGGTCACCGGGTCGTGGAACGTCACGATGACCACGTCCGGCCAGGCCGTCACCGCCCGCAACGCCGCGCACAACGGCTCGCTCGCCCCGGGGGCGAGCACGTCGTTCGGCTTCCAGGCCACCCGCCCGGCCGGCGACACCCGCCTGCCGTCCGGCTACACCTGCGGGTGACGGCGGGCCTGGTGCGCTCGCCGTCACCCGGGGGAGAGGTCAGCGGGGGAGATGCCAGCAGGGGAGATGCCGGCAGGGGGAGAGGTCAGCGGTCGACGTGCAGCCGGTCGAACTCGACCTGCGGCGCGCTACCGGCGAAGTTGCGGTCGACCTCGGCCCGCTCGGCGGCGCTCGGGTTCGCGTTGGTGCAGCTCACGGGCGCGCTCGACCCCGACATCAGGTCGGAGCACAGCCCGGTGCGCCGGTCGGGCAGGCCCAGGATGTGGCCGATCTCGTGGGTGGAGATGCGCAGCGGGTTGTAGCCCTGCGTGGTGGCCTGCCGGCCGATCCAGACCGTGCCGCGGCCCAGGCTGGTGGGCAGCGCGCGCGGCCAGCCGTTGTCGGCGTACACGACGAAGTCGGCGGGCGTTCCCTGGACGAGCCGGACGTTGACGACGCTGGAGTTCCAGAGCTGGGCCGCCTGGTTCACCACGGACACGAACTCGGCGGCCCGGCTCGCGTCGTACCTGACGACCCTGACCAGGGCCGCGGCCTGCGCGGGCGCGGTGACGAGCAGGAATGTGAGGCCGAGTAAGAGGGAGAGCACGAGACGAAGGGGTCTGGGCACGGAGCCTCCTCCGGGAGTTGGGGGTGCCGCCACGTTATGCGCGTCCTCCGGCCCAGGGAGAGGTACCAGATTGCCCCTATCGCGGTGGTATGGCGCGGGGTTGCGTGGCTGCCTGACCGTCACGAAGCGCAGCCGAGGAAAAACTGTCAGTGTCCGAACGCATACTCAGAGCATGCAGGATGAGCCTCTCGAACTCGGCGAGATCGCCACCCCCACCTGGAACGTTCACAACGACAAGATGGCGGAGGTCGGCTTCCTGACCATCGCCCGCCGCCTGCCGTCGCTCGTGGCACAGGCGATGCGCATGGCCTGGGGCGCGAGCCGGCGCGACACCATGGCCACGATCACGCTCAACCTCCTCGGCGGCGTCTTCACGGCCTTCGGCCTGCTGGCGACCACCGGCGTCCTCACCGCCCTCTTCAGCGAGGGCCCGACCCCCGATCGCGTGCTGGCCGCGCTGCCCAGCCTCGTCCTGGTCGGCGGCGCGGCCGTGCTGCGCACGACCGTTCAGGCGGGCGCGGGCTGGGCGGAGTCGCGCCTCACCCCGCAGATCACCCGGCTGACGGAGGAGCGCCTGTTCGGGCTGACCAGCCGGGTGGAGCTCGTGGCCTACGACGACCCGGAGTTCCATGACGCCCTCGAACGCGCCAGGGCGCGGGGTGCGGGCGTGGCCGACTGGGTGGTGTCGTCGGCCATCGACGTGGTCACGGCCGCGGTCGGCATCGCGGCCGCGGCCGGCGTCCTCGGCCTGCTCCACCCGGTGCTCCTGCCGCTGCTGCTGCTCGCCGTCCTGCCCGACGCCTGGGCGGCGGTCCGCAGCGCGCGCATGCGCTACTCGACCATGTACGGCCTGATCCCGGCCCGCCGCCGCAAGTGGATCATCGCGGAGCTGCTGGCCGAGCGCGAGGCCGCGGCCGAGGTCCGCTCGTTCACCATGCGCGGCTTCCTGCTGCGCATGTACGACGCGGTGGCCCGGGCCGAGCAGGACGTCCTGCTCCAGCTGGCCAGACGCCAGACCGTCGCCCGGCTCGTCGGCGAGGCCCTCGGCGGCCTCGGCGCCGCGCTGGTCTACGTCGCCCTCGGCGTGCTCCTGGCGGTGGCCGCGATCCCGCTGGCGGTGGCGGGCACCGCGGTCCTGGCGATCAGATCGGGCCAGAGCTCGCTGAGCAGTTTCCTGTACGCCACCAACAGCCTCTACGAGCAGGGCCTCTACTTCACCGACTTCCTGGAGTTCTGCGAGGACGCCGAGCGCCGCCTGACCGGCCCCCGCCCGGCCGCGGCCCCGGTCGGCTTCGACCGCATCACGGCCGATGACATCACCTTCACCTACCCCGGGGCCGAGGAGCCCGCCCTGCGCGAGGTGTCCATCGAGATCAAACGCGGCGAGGTCATCGCCTTCGTCGGAGAGAACGGCTCCGGCAAGACCACCCTCGCCAAAATCCTGTCCGGCCTGTACGAACCCGACACCGGCACCGTCCGCTGGGACGACACCGACCTGCGCCAGGTCGACCCCGAGCACCTGCGCCGGCGCACCGCCGTCATCGCCCAGGACCACACCCGCTGGCCCCTCACCGCCCGCTACAACATCACCATGGGCACCGGCAAAGGCGAGCAGGCCCTGCACGCCGCCGCCGCGGTCGCCGGCGCCGACCAGGTCATCGCCGACCTCCCCCACGGCTACCGCACCCTGCTCGACCGCCGCTTCAAGGACGGCCACGAGCTGTCCGGCGGCCAGTGGCAGCGCATCGCCGTCGCCCGTGGCTTCCACCGCGACGCAGACCTGCTCATCTGCGACGAACCCACCGCCGCCCTCGACGCCCGCGCCGAACACGCGCTCTTCGAACGCATCCGCCACCACTCCGACGGCCGCACCGTCCTGCTCATCACCCACCGCCTGGCCAGCGTCCGCTACGCCGACCGCATCTACGTCCTCGACCACGGCCAGATCACCGAGCAGGGCGACCACCACACCCTGATGTCCCTCAACGGCCTCTACGCCGACCTCTACACCCTCCAGGCCGCCGCCTACCGCTGACACCTCTTCCAGCGTCACTTGCACAATGTTCAAGTCGCCCCTACCGTCGGACTTGAACATTGTGCAAGTCGTCGTCCCGGGAGGGCCCCATGCCGGTTTCCGTGGTCATCGCGTCCACGCTGCAGTACGCGCTCGCAGTGCTGTTCCTCGTCCTGCCCGTCCTCGTCCACACCCACGGGGAGCGGGCTCAGCGGGCGGCCGAGGCGGTCGTGACCCGGCAGGGCCTGCCTGCAGGGGTGCTCGCCCGGCACGGGGTCAAGTTCGCCGAGAGCGTCGTGGAGCTGCTGTTCCCCCTCGCCATCTGCGCCGCCCTGGCGACGCTGGCCTCGCTCGGCCTCGCGGGGAACGGGGTGGGCCGGATCCTGTCGTGGATCGCCGCCGCGCTCCTCATGACCGCGGGCGCGTTCGTCACCGGCAGCCAGGTCTTCGCGGCCCGCTACGTCGAGGCGGCCTTCAAGAAGTCCAAGGAGCCGGGGGTGCGGCAGCTCGACGGGGGAGCGGTGGTGCGCGCGGCGCAGGAGGCGTTCCCCGCGATCCTGCGACCGCTGATCGTGCTCCGGTTCGCGCTGACGGCCGCGGGCTCGCCGGCCGTCATCGTCCTGCTGGCGACTCCGGCCGCGAGCGCGTACTTCCATTAGCCAGCCGCGCCTCCAGCCCGTCGAGGATCGTCCGCAGCCCGAACTCGAACGAGTCCTCGTCCGGCAGGGAATGTGCGGCCTCCACCGACGGCGTGGCGCGGGCCCGCAACCGGGGGAACTGCTCGGCGATCTCGCTGATGCGCGCGATGGTGTCGCGCAGCCGCTGCTCCTCGTCCGCCCCCGCCCTGCGCAGCCGGGCCCGCCATGCCAGCTCGGCCGCCTCGCCCTGCGCGGCGCCGATGACGAACATGAGCACGGTCGCCGCCGCCTGGTCCGCATCCGGCCCGCCGAACCCGGCGGCCTCGTAGACGGCGAGGCAGCGGTCGTCGTAACGGGCCTTGTTGGGGCCGTGGATGAGGTGGGTGCTCATGGCCGGGAGCATCCAGAAGTGGCGCCCCAGCATGTCGTGCGCACCGGCGGCCAGCACCGCCGCGGCCTCCCGCCAGCCGACCTCGGCGGGGTCGGGCAGCTCGATCTCGTCCCACACGTGGTCGGCGGCCAGCACGACCAGCTCGTCCTTGCTCTTGACGTGCCAGTACATGGCCGTGGCCGCCGCGCCTAGCTGGGCGCCCAGCCGCCGCATGTTCAGCCCGTCCACGCCCTCGGCGTCCAGCACCGAGACGGCGGCCCGGACGATCTGGTCCCGGGTCAGGGTGTCACGCGGCATGCCCCCCAACCTACCGCCCCCGCCCGCGCGATCACCGGCCTCGCAGCGTCCACGCCCACAGTGCCCACCCCGGCACCCGCCCATCTCACGTTCGGTCGCTCCGCGTTCGCCCATCCCGCTTCCGCGCCCACGCGTCTGCCTCGCAGCGCCCGCCCCGGCAGCAGCCCATCTCGCGCCCAGCGGACCTCTCTCGTGCCGGCCGGGAGGGCGGGCACGAGAGAGGTCAGTGAGGCGGGCGCGTGGGTCCACAGTGCCCGGCGGGAGGTCAGCAGGAGGTGAGCATGCTGCCCAGCGCCGCCTTCTCCGTGCTGTCGGTGCTCAGCCCCCAGTACCACTTCACCTGGATCCAGGCGCGGGCGTACCGGCAGCGCTCGGCGGTGCGGGGCGGCTGCCACTCCGCCGGGTCCTGGTCCGACTTGGACTGGTTGACGTTGTCCGTGACGGCCCACAACTGGGGCCCGCCCAGGTCGTTGGCGAACTGCTGGCGGCGGGAGGTGGTCCACGCCCAGGCGCCCGAGGCCCAGGCTTCGGCGAGCGGGACCATGTGGTCGATGTCCACGTCGGAGGCGGCGGTCCAGGTCGCGCCGTCGTACGGGCTGTACCAGGAGCCGGAGGTGGCGGCGCAGGAGGAATCGGTCACGACGTTGGTGCCGTCGCGCTTGAGCACTTCTTCGCGGGTGTTGCAGGAGCCGCTGATCGTGATCCAGTGCGGGAACAGGTCACGGTCGTACGTGCTGCCGTGAGACTCGGCCGCCACCGTGAGCTCGGCGAGGCGGGCGGCGGCGGTGCCGACGGAAGGGATGTTCGGGGGGATCGCGGCGGCGGGTTGGGCGGTGGCGGTGAGGGTGACAGTGGCGGCGCAGGCAAGGGTGAGGGCGGCGGGTAACACGCGGTTGCGGCGCATGAGGGGTGGCCCTTCTGCCGCCGTCCTCGGCCGGCCACAAGTGCCGGTCAGGGGCGAGGAGGGCGGGCACCTAGACCGTGTCATTGTCCGTGTTAGTCCACATATAGCCAGGTTTGCCGAGCTCAAATGGAGGCGTCGGGCGATTGCTGACATGAGCTGTCATGCAGTCATGGGCGCGCCTGTCAACGTTGGGGCGACGTTCATCGCCCCGTCACGCGCACCCGAACGGCGATCGTCGGCGTCCCCCGCGTTGCGCGGGTTCGCGGATTCCTCGTCCTGTCGTCAGGGGAATCCGTGCGTGGTGGAGATCTGGGTCATCTCACCCGCGCCGAGGTCATCCCACGGTCGCTGACAGCTCTGGGAGCCACCTCCCAGAGCGAATCGTCCGAGCGGCCGAAGCGATCCGGTGCACGAAAGTCCAGGCTGTGAGCATGATCGCAAAGGTCTTCGGACTTGTACTGGTCGCCGCCCTGTTGCGGGGCGCACCGGCCCCTCCGCCCGAACCGCATGAGTGCGCGAACGCGACCACCCGCTGCGACGGCACCATCCGGGTTCCCCTCGATTGGGAAAACCCCTCCTCCGAACGCATCTCCGTTGCCTTCACCTTCATCCCGGCAAAGGACGCCGACGGCACGGTGGCAGCCAACCGCGGCGGGCCACAACCGGCTCTGCCGGAGATACCCGGGATCCAGCACGTTCTCGGGCCTGTGCTCGATCGGAAGAACCTCCTGGTCATGGATCCGCGCGGGATCGGACGATCCTCGCCGCTGCTGTGCCCGGGAGCCGACCCCTTCGCGCCTGAGACCATCGCCGCCTGCGCCGAGAGCGTGGGTGCGCGCGGTGCGTACTTCACCGCCGACCAGGCCTCGCACGACCTCGACGCGGTACGGCGAGCGCTCGGCCTGGGCAAGATGAGCTACTTCGGCAACTCCTACGGCACCTTGTACGCCCAGGCGTATGCGGCCCGATACCCGAACAGCCTCGACGCGATCTTCCTGGACAGCTCCATGGTCATCGGCCGCGACGGGTACGCGGAGCAGGAGTTCGACGCCCGGCTCGACTACCTCGATCTCGTCTGCGGGCGGTCGAGGGCATGTGACGCGCTGCCCGGCGAAGCCTCCGGCATCTGGACGAGGCTGGTGGACCGGCTGCGAAAGCGGCCCGATCCGGAGGTGACGTTGCACCAAGCGCTCACGCTACGTGGGCCGGCCGAAGCGGTGGTCGGCCGGGAGAACGTCGCGGCCGCACACGCCTACCTCAACGGCGACCCGGCTCCACTGCGCCGTCTGGCCCGCCTGACCCCCAAGACCGTCCCGCCGTTCGACCCTCCGTGGCTTGCGGGGCATGTGGCCTTTCGTTGTGGCGACGGTTCCTTCCCCTTCGACCGGCTGGCATCGGCGGCCGAGCGTCAAGCGCAGGCCGAGCGGTACTACGAGCGAGAACGCCCGATGGCCCCCTACTGGCCCACCGACTTCTTCCCCACCGAGGCGGTCGCCAGCCAGGAGTGGTGCGTCAACTGGCCGACCCCGCGACACAGCCCGCCGCGCCCGCCGGGACAGGCGCTGCCCAACGTACCCATCCTGGTAGTGGCCGGGGACTTCGACGTCAACCGCCCTGCGGAGGTGGCGCGTTCGCTCCGGGTCTTCCCGAACGCGACCGTCATCCGGATTCCGTTCGGGATTCACGCGCAGTCCTTCCTCCCGTCGCCGTTGGGTGACTGCGTGCGCGGCATGCTGCGTACGTTCCTGACCAGCAAGCGGATAGTGGATCAGAAATGCACCGGCGAGAACTACCGCGCCGTCGGCGCGTTCCCGCAGCAGCTCCGGGATGTGACGCCGCACCCGGCCCGTCGGCTCAGCTCTGGTCAGCGGCGGATCCTCGCGGCCGCCTTCGCGACCGCCGCCGACGCCACCGCTCGCCGCAATCCGCACGCCTTCTACTACTTCGGACGGCCGAACGAGGCGGGGCTGCGCGGCGGCCAGGTCACCTTCGGTCAGGACATCACGCTCGACAGGGTGCGGTTCGTGCGCGACCTGCAGGTCAGCGGACCGATCGCCCTCACCCCGGACGGTCGCGCCACCGCGACCCTCACGGCCGAGACCGGCGGACGTACCCACGAGGTGACGCTGACCTGGACGGCGTTCTCCACCCGGCCGGCCCTGTCCGGCACCTTCGACGGCCTCCCCTTCGACTGACCGCCCTGCCTTGCTCTGCGCCGGCTCTGCGCCGGCTCTGCGCCGCGTTCCGGATGGCCGAGTGGACGCAGGCGCATGCCGTGCCGACCGGAACGCCGCAGACGCGGATGAGGTGG
Organism: Nonomuraea angiospora; assembly: GCF_014873145.1. Classification (NCBI taxonomy): domain Bacteria; kingdom Bacillati; phylum Actinomycetota; class Actinomycetes; order Streptosporangiales; family Streptosporangiaceae; genus Nonomuraea; species Nonomuraea angiospora. The sequence continues at coordinate 10,891,424 of NZ_JADBEK010000001.1, forward strand.
ACAGGACCGGCCGTGACGGTGGGTCATCCGGCCGGGCGAATATTTCCGCAATTCGCCCGGCCGGGATTCAGGGCGGTCGCCGTACTGGGAAACTCGGCGCCCGGCTGGACGGCAATCGGAAATTGCCGAGCCGGTGATTCGGATGGCGGTGGAGAATGGCGCGGGCGCGATCGGAAGTCTCAGGTCGCCGCAGGCGTACCCGTAGTGTGATCAAGGCTTGACGGGGAGCGTTCGGACCGCTAAACGACAGACATGGCGAACGTCAAGGCGCGGCTCCGTGTCGCGGTCTCCAACGTGGATCTCGGCATCGTGCTGCTCGTCGCCGCTGCCGTCAGTGTGCTCGATCTGCTCGATGTACTCAAAGACGGACAATCCGACCAGCTGATTCTGCCGGTGCTGGCCCTGCTCGCGTTCGTCTGGATCAGGGACAGGAACAGGCAGGCCCGGGTGGCCGACCAGCTTGATGCCGTCGCGCGTACGACCGACGGCATGTGGCGACTGCTGGCCAGCGGCGATTCGGTCAAGTCGCTCAACGGGGCGGCCATCACCCGGCTCCTCGAGGAGGCGCGGGCGGGCAGCGATATGTGGCTGTTCAAAGGGGGCACGGGGACTTTTATCCGGGCGGTGACGCTGCCCGAATGCGTTGAGCGGGCCAAGAGGAAGCGCAGCAAACTGCGTTTCCTGCTGGAATTACTCGACCCGACGGACGAACCTCTGTGCGCGGAGTACACCCAGTTGCACCGCAGTCTCGCCGACGACGGGGCCGAGGAGAAAGGGTGGACCTCGCTGGGCACGCGCAAGGACGTATATTCGACGATCCTCGCCGCCTGCTGGTACCGGCAGCACAACAGCCAGCTGCTGGAGTTGCGGATCGGCCTGTCCCGCACGATCTCGCTGTTCCGCTGCGACCTCACCAAGCACAATCTGGTGATCACCCAGCGCGGTCCCGAGTTTCCCGGCCTCGCCATTCCGCAGAACAGCCCGCATTACAACCCGTGGTCCATCGAGCTGCACAACAGCCTCGACCAGACCAAACTGCTGGACGTGGCCAAGGCGCCGCAGCTGAGCGCCCGGCCGACCGTGGACGAGACGCGTCAGCTGTTCGAGCGCCTGGGCATTCCGCTGACCGAGGAGTTCCGGGATTCCGATGTGGCGGACATCGCGAGGGGTGCGCTCAACCGCATCGACCCGTACGAGGGGCGGGTGCCGGTCGCAGCGCCGTCAGTCAACTGACCGCGCAGGCGGGGCCGGGGACGGCGGAGTTGGGCGAGGTCGCAGAGGGGGATGATGGCGCCGTCCCTGCCGGTGCCGGTGCCGGTGCCGGTGCCGGTGGGAGTGGGGTGGGGGTGCGGGTGCCGTGCCGGTGTCGCTCGCGAGCAGACGGCCCTCGGGGCTGGAAGTCGGGGAAGTGACGCGGTCGGTGTGCCCGGGGGAGGTCTGCTCGGACGGCAGGGATGTGGGTTGAGGTGGTGGGGCCGGGGCGCGGGTGAGGCGGTGGGCCGGGGCGTGGAGTGAGGTGGTCCGGCCGGGGCGTGGGTTGAGGTGGTCGGGCCGGGGCGTGGGTTGAGGTGGTCGGGTCGGGTCGGCGTGTGGGCAGTGGGCGGTTTGCCTGGCGCGGTGCTGACGTTGCAGCGCGAGAAGGCGGTGGCCGGGCGGGCGAACTTCGCCGACGGTCGTGTCACGATGTTCACCGGGCGTCGGCCCGCACGGTGGTCTGACGGGCCTGGGGCGGGCGCGACGAGGTGGTTCCCCGTCTGACGGGCCTGGGGCGGGCGCGACGGGGTGGTTCCCCCGACAAGAGCGTCAGGGGAAACGCGCGGCTCAACAAGGACCGCCGGCGTCGACGGAGCCGAGTGATTCGTGGGTCGTGCCGCTCAGGGCGGCGAGGACGGCCTCTTCCACCGTGGCGTGCACGTGCAGGACGGTGTGCGCCCACGTGAGCTCCATGATGCGGGCCAGCTTCGGATCTGGGGCGGCCAGGTGCAGGCCGCCGCCGTGCTGGCGGGCGAAGGCGTGGGTGTTGAGCAGGACGCGAAGGCCCGCGCTGCCCAGGAACTGCGCCTCGCTGAGGTCGATCACCACGTGCTCGCCGGGCTGCCGCCTGCTGCCGCGGATATGGCGATCGAGCTGCCCGGCGGTCGCGACGTCGACCTCGCCGGCCACCGAGATCACGCTCACGCCCGGCAATCTCTGAATGGCGAACGTCAGATCCGGCATGCGGTGCCCACCGATCGGAGTCCGGAGACGATGCACTGTTATGGCTTGCCCGTATCGCACCATATCCGGGCGCCCGCCTTTCGCCTAGACATGAGCACTTACTTCTTTCCGGCCCACCGCTCGCGCCCGGCATGCCCAGGGTGAGCAGCGGATTCATGGAACCCACACGATCCGTGCAAGACCGGCCCGGCACAGTGGAACGTACGGGACGAGTGATTGGCGGTCGGACATATTCAGCGCTTGCGAACGGACGGAAATACGAATATCCGCGACGCCGCGAATTTCGGTGGCGCTCTCCCCGAGTTTGACCGTGCTCGCCATGATCACGGATGCGCTCGCGGGCCGTCATCGCGGTCTGCCCCAATCGTGGCGAAGGACGATTCAGGCACGGTCCGGCTGGCGGTCGAAGGAGGCGGTGCGGCCGCTGGGCGCACCCGGCCATGCGGTGGTGCCGGACAGCGTCGTGCCGTGCGCCCCCGTCGGTGACGTCTCCGTCCAGGAGCAGATCGATCGCCTGCATGACATGCCGCCCGACCTGCTGCTCAAGGACCTGGAGCAGGCGTTCAGGCCGCCGGCCGCGCACTGGCGCGCGGCCGCCGACCGCTCCGACCGCTGGCTGCCCGCGCACTGGCGGCTCGCCGCCGACCGGCCCGACCGCTGGCTGCGCGGGTACGCGGGCGCGCTCGCCGACGTGTGGGCCGTCGCCGAGCCGCTGTGGAGCAGGGCGCGTCCGCTCCTCGACAGGGAGGTCGCGCGGGTGGGTGTCGCGAGCGTGCGCGGCGGCGCGGACGCGCTGCTCGGCTCGCTCGCCGGGCGGCTCGTCCGCGACGAGAACGGCCTGGTCATCGAGGGGGTCGCGGCCGGTGTCCACGAGCTGGGGGACCGGTCGCTGGTGCTCGTGCCGATGCTGGCGGGCAAGGATGCGCTGATCGTCGGGCTGGACGACCCGGAGGCCGTGTGGATCGCGTATCCGGTTCCCGCGGCCGGGAGGCTGTGGCGTACGGACACCGATGACCTCTCGGAGCTGGTGGGACCCGTACGGGCGGAGCTGCTGCGCACGCTCGACCGGCCCATGACCATGACCGCGCTGGCCGGCGGCATGAACATCCCGCCCAGCAGCCTGACGTTCCACTGTGACCGGCTGGTCGCGGCGCGGCTCATCGCCCGTGAGCGCCGCGGTCGCGAGGTGTGGATCGACCGCACGCCCCGCGCGGGGGCGCTCCTGGAGCTGTGCCTCCGCTGAATCGTCCAAGGGGAACGGGGGCGCGCTCGCGATCCGGCGCGCCCCCGTTCAACGAACTGCCGCTCAGCCGGCGTTGGTGAACTGGTTGAGCAGCGGGCCGTCGAGCTTCCAGCCCGGCTCGTTGGCCAGGATCTTCTGGGTGTGGGAGTCGATGGCGAGGCGCCACTTGTTGTTGTTCGACAGGCGGTAGATCTTCACCGTCTCACCGGGGGAGGCCGCGGCGGGCGCGTACCCGAGGATGCCCTCGTAGCGGAACTTGCCCGAGCTCACGAGCGACTCCCGCTCCGCGACGGAGCCGGTGACGATGTAGGACGCCTTGGCCTCCCAACGCAGCCGGAAGAGCGGCTTGCCGCCGGTGAAGGGGGCGCGCGAGATGTAGTACATCGGAGTCTGGGTCACCGACCAGCCGTGCTTGGTGACCGCGCTCTCCTTCTCCGCCTCGTTGCTGGTGTAGAAGAAGCCACCGTCCTTGGTCACCAGCTCGTAGACCTTCACCCGCTGCTCGGCGACGCTCTGGGCCGACGACGCCGACGTGGCGGACGCCTGCGTGGCGATCCCGACGGACAGCGTGGCGCCGAGCGCCACGGCGAGCCCGAGGCCGACGGGACGGGTCATGCGGCCGAACGATATTGCCATCAAAGCTGTTTCCCTCCGTATGGATGGCGATGCCCGGCCAAGCTAACAGTGCGTTGTGTGACCGCCTTGTCCATTTCGAGTAACGTCTAAGGGTTACCCGGCCAGCCTGGCGCGCAGGCGGTCGGCGTCCGGGTGGTTGAGCTGCTCCAGCAGCTCCAGGGCGCGGCGGAACGTGTCGAGGGCGGCGGCGCGGTCGCCGGCGGCGTCGTACATCTCGCCGAGGTGGACGGTGGTGTCGGCCTCGTGCCAGCGGTCCCCGACCTCCTGGAACAGGCCGATCGAACGCCGGTAGAGCTCGGCGGCCTCGGCGAAGCGGCCGAGGTGGTGGTAGGCGTAGGCGAGGCTGTCGCCCGCGCTGGCCTGACCGTGCCGGTAACCCAGCTTCGCGTGCAGGTCCAGGGCCTCCTGGCAGTACGGGATGGCCTCCTCGTACTCGCCGAGCAGGACGAGCTGGTAGCCGATCGAGTTGAGGAACAAGGCCGCGCCCGCCTCGTTGCCCGCCTCGCGGTGGAGCGTGAGGGCCTGATGGAACTCTTCGAGGGCGGCGCGGGGCCGGTCCTGTTTCTGGTGGATGAAGCCGAGGCCCAGATGCGCACGGGTCCGGCCGTCACGGTCGCCCAGCTCGGTGAACAGGGCGATCGCCCGCTCGAGGTCGGCCCGCGCGTCGTCGAGCCGGCCGAGCCGGATGAGGGCGCGGCTCGCCCCGGCATGGGACTGGGCCTCGCCGAAGCGGTCCGCCTGCCGCCGGGTGACGTCGAGCGCGGCGCTGTGGGCGGCGAGCAGGTCGAGCCAGCGCCCCTGGCGGTCCAGGTAGTCGCTGAGCGTCCAGCCGAGCTGCCATGCGCGGGTGCCGAGGCCGGCGTCGGCGGCGTGCCGGACGGCGGCCAGGAGCGTGGGGTGCTCGGTGGCGAACCACTCCATCGCCTGGTCGTGGTCCGCCAGATGCGCCGGGGACGTCCCCGGCTGGGGCTCGTCCAGGGTCAGCGGCTGGCGGCTGCGGTTGATGATCAGGGCTGCGGCGTGGGCCGTGTGCAGGTAGTGGTCGAGCAGCCGGCACGTCGCGGCCCGCCGCTGGTCGGAGAGGAAGCCAGGGCCGTCGAGGGCGCCGGAGTCGGTGTGGACGGCAGGGGTGCTGGGGCCGTCGAGGGCGGCGGAGTCGGCGTGGACGGCGGTGGTGGTGGGGAGGTGCTGTTCGGCGGCGTAGGCGCGTAGGAGGTCGTGCATGGTGAACCGGCCGGCGACGTTCTCGGTGACGAGGTGCGCCCGTACGAGCTCCCCGAGCAGCACCCGCACCTCCCCACCTGTGAGCCCGGCCAGGCTCGCCGCCGCCGCGCCGCCCAGATCGGTGCCGAACGCGCTCCCCAGCAGCCTGAACAGGCGCGCGGCCGGCGGCGTGAGCGCCCGGTAGGACCAGGAGAAGACCGCGCGGAGGCTGGCCGTCTGCTCCCCGGCGTCCAGGAGGTCGAGCCGGGAGGAGTCCTCGCGCAGCTGCCCGGCGAGCACGGCCAGCGGGAAGCCGGGGTGCATGCGGGCGCGGGCCGCCACGATCCCCAGCGCCAGCGGCAGCCCGCCGCAGCGGTCGAGCAGGTCGGCCACCGCGTCCGGCTCGGCGCGTACCCGCTCCTCGCCCAGCAGGCCGGTGATCGCCTGGCGGGCCTCCTCCGGGTCGAAGGCGTCGAGCGGGATCGGCCGGGCGCCGTGGCCGGTGATGAGGCCGGGCAGCAGACGGCGGCTGGTGACCAGCACCGCGCAGGACGGGCTGCCGGGCAGCAGCGGGGTCACCTGGTCGGTGTCGCGGGCGTTGTCGAGCACGATCAGCATCCGCTTGCCCGCCACCAGGCTGCGGTAGAGCGCGGCCTGCGCCTCCAGGCCGACGGGCACCGCGGCGGCGTCCACGCCCAGGGCGTCGAGGAAGCCGCGCACCGCGGTCTCGGGCGGCATGGGCGCGTCGGAGGGGTCGAAGCCGCGCAGGTTCACGTACAGCTGGCCGTCGGGGAAGCGGGGCAGGTTTGCGTGCGCCCAGTGCAGGGCGAGCCAGGTCTTGCCGACGCCGCCCGTGCCGCCGATGGCGGAGATCACGACCGTGTCCCCGGGTGCGGCCATGATCCGGTCGAGGGCGGCCAGTTCGCGCGAGCGCCCCGCGAACGACGGCGGCGGCTGGGGCAGCTGACGGGGCACCGGGACGGGGCGCGGGGCGAGCGTGGTCTCGGCGCTGAGCATCCGCAGGTGCAGCCGCCGCAGGCCGGGGCCGGGGTCGGCGCCCAGCTCGTCGGCCAGCCGGCGGCGGGTCCGCTCGTAGCGGTCGAGCGCCTCGGCCTGGCGGCCGTTGCGGTAGAGGGCGAGGATGAGCTGCCCGACGAGGCGTTCGTCGAGCGGGTGGCGGTCGGCCAGTACGGCCAGCTCGGGCAGCAACTCGGCGTGCCGGCCCAGCCGGAGCTGGACGTCGTGGTGGTCGAGCCAGGCGGACAGGTGTTCGGTCTGGAGCGTGTGGCGCAGGGCCGCCAGCCACGGGGTGTCCAGGCCGGCGAACGGCTCGCCGCGCCACAGGCCCAGCGCGACCTCGTACAGCCGGGCGGCCTCCAGGTCGTCGCTCGCCCGCGCCCGGGCCAGCAGCGCGCGGAAGCGGTGGAGGTCCACCGCCTCCTCCCGCACCCGCAGGAGGTAGCCGGCGGCGCTGCGGTGGATGCCGCCGGAAGGTGACAGCGCGGAGGGGGACAGCGCGGAGGGGGACAGCGCGGAGGGGGACAGCGCGGAGGGGGACAGCGCGGAGGGGGACAGCGCGGAGGGGGACAGCGCGGAGGGGGACAGGACGGAGCGCAGGCGGGACAGGTAGCTGTGCAGCGTGCCCGCGGCCCGTTGCGGCGGGGCGTCCCCCCAGACGCGGTCGGTCAGCTGGTCGAGGGAGACGGGATGGTTGGCGTCGACGAGGAGGGCCGCCAGCACGCAGCGCTGCCGCGCGGGCCCGAGGTTGATCGGCCGGCCGTCCGCCCACGCGCTGACCTCGCCCAGGATCCCGAACTCGACCCCCACGGGACTCATCCTAGGGGGCGGCCGTCACCGCGCCAGGAGCGGCTTGGACAGCTCGAACACCCCGCCGACCCCTTTGCCGGGGACGTCGAAGACGACGGCGGCCAGGTCCTTGGCGGGGATCACGTGGGTGCCCGTGGCGCCCCTGCGCGCGTTGGGGTCCCAGACGGTGATCGTGCCCTTCGCGGTGTCGTAGCCGTAGGCGACGACGGCATGGCCGAAGTCGCGCTTCTTCCTGCTCCAGGGCAGCCGGTTGCCGAGGACCGCGACGATCGTGGGCTTCCCGAGCACGCCGACCGCCTGGGAGACCTCCGCCATCAGCGCGGCGGGGTCGTCCTTGGCGTACGCGAGCCGGAACCGGTAGCCCGCGGGCCTGACGTACGCGTTGAGCACGGCCAGGATGTCCTCCCGCCTGGTCGAACGGGCCTCGGCGCTCGTCTTCATCTCCTCGGCCAGCTGGTCCTGACTGCGCTTGACGCCGAACGCGCGCAGCACGATCGAGCTCGCCGCCGGGGCGCAGTAGTAGGTGGTCCGCTGCGCCTGCCCCTTGATCCCCACGGCCACCGCGGTGGGCGCGGCGAGTTGCGCCCTGACCGGGGGCAGCACGGTCGCGGCGGCCGGAGGGGCGAGGGGCAGGACACAGGCGGCGAGGACGGCGCCGAGGACGAGTCTTGCGGAACGCACGCGGTCTCTCTCCGTGTTACAGGCGATACGGAAGTGACCAAAATACACACTTCAGCGGCTCAGCTGTTCGTTCATGATGAGGAACGCCCCCAGCCCGTGGAAGTCGTTGACCGGGCGGGCCCGCCCGAAGTAGTAACTGAGCGAGTCGCTGGCGTTGGTGCCCTCGCTGACGCCCACGAGGTTGGTCCGCCCGTCGGAGCCGAGCGACACCTGGGCGAGCACCCCCTGGTAGCCGCGCTCGGCGTTGGCGCGATAGGAGGCGTCCACGTACCCGCGCTCGACCGCCCGCGAGATCGTGTACGTGTACATCGCCGAGCACGACGTCTCCGTCCAGTTCGACGGGTTCGACGGCTCGGTGACCACCTGCCACCAGCGGCCCGTGGCCGGGTCCTGCCAGCGGGCGTACGCGGGCACGAGCTCGCGCAGGATGTCGATCAGCGCCGCCCGGCGCGGATGGTCGGCCGGGATCAGCTCCAGGATGTCGGTCACGGCCATCCCGAACCAGCCCATCGCCCGGCACCAGGAGATCCCGTTCGTGTTGCCCAGCGAGGGTTTGACCCAGGACGCGGTGGGGCCGCCCGGCTCGTCGTAGGCGTGGTAGAGCAGCCCGGCGGCCTGGCCCGACGTGCGGCGCAGGTGGCTCCAGTAGATCTCGAGCTGCTTGGCAGGTTCGGCGCTGGTGAAGGAGTCGGCCGCCACCCAGGCGCCGTACCGGGCGAGGAACGGGTCGGCCATGTAGACGCCGTCGCCCCAGAGCTGGCCCTCGCGGGAGGTGGAGGTGGAGTGCCACCAGCCGCCGTCGGAGGTGCGCGGGTACGTGTTCAGCCGGGTCCTGATCTTGGCCGCGGCGGTGCGGTAGCGGGCCTGCCCGGTCTCCCGGTAGAGGGCGAGCAGGACGTTGCCGGCCTGCATGCTGTCGAGGTTGCCGAAGCTCTGGGAGATGCCGCCGGAGGAGTCCACGAACCGGTCGGCCCAGTCCTTGATGTACTGCAGGTAGCGGGGCTCGCCGGTGCGCTGGTAGACGAGGTACTGGCCCCAGAGGTAGAGGCCCTGCGGGTAGCTCCAGCCGCCGAGCGTGGCGGGGGAGAAGCGGGCCATCGTCGAGTCGACCATCGCCCGGGACCAGTCGGTGCCCGTCGAGGAGGGGTCCACGCCCAGCGAGTCGAGGTTCGGGCCGCCGTTGGCGGTGGTGGCGGTGGCCTTGACCGCGTTCGCGCCGGCTGTCAGCGTGACCCGTACGGTGACGGTCCGCCAGGTGGTCCAGGAGCCGGTGCCGGGGAAGGACAGGGTGGTGGCGGTGCCACCGGCGGTGACGGTCATCGGACGGTCGACGGCCGTGCCGTTGGCGTAGCGGAGGGCGAGCGTGACCGGGCCGGGGTCCGCCGCCTGGATCGTCCACTCGACGGAGGAGCCGGCGACGTTGTCGAGGTTGACGAAGCCCGAGCCGGTGAACCCGGCGTGGTTCGACTCCACGACCCCTTGCGAGATCGTCCCGTTCTCGGCCTCGTAGAGGGTGGCCGCCGCGGCCGAGCTGACGGCAACCGGTTGCAGAATGAGCAGGCCGCCGAGTGTCGCGGCGGTGATTGCGCGAAGACGTCCCATGTATCACTCCGGGTCTGACGAGCTGTGATGCCGTGCCGCCGGTGCGGTCCTGCACGATCGGGAGCCCATGGCTCCGATCTTCTTGCGCACCTCAGGCATACATCCCGGCGTGGCGCCCTGTCTACCGGTCGATGTCATCCGATGTATCGATGCAGCAAAGTTAGGAAACTTTCCTAAGCAATGGACCGTTCCAACTATTGACGGGCCTGACGGTTTATGGCAAACGTTTGGAAAGCTCCCCTCTCTTACACCAGGCATCACTCTCAGCCAGGAGCGCCCGATGAACTTCAGCAAGTCCCGGGCCTGCGTCATCGCCTGCTTACTCGCCCTGGGAACGGCCACCACGGCCCTCCCGGCGGACGCGGCGCCCACCCGGTACGAAGCCGAGAACGCGACGATCTCCCAAGGCGTCGTCGAGTCCAACCACGCCGGCTACTCCGGCACCGGCTTCGTCAACGGGGACAACGTCGCAGGCTCCTTCACCGAATGGACGATCAACGCGCCCGCCGCGGGCACGGCCACGCTGGCCTTCCGCTACGCCAACGGCACCGGCGCCGACCGGCCCAGCGACATCGCGGTCAATGGCACGACCGTCGCCGCCGCCCGCTCCTTCCCCGCCACCGGCGCCTGGACCACCTGGACCACGATCACGCTGACCGCCCAGGTCACCGCGGGCACGAACACGATCAGGGCCACCGCCACCGGCGCGGGCGGCAACCCGAACTGGGACTACCTCGACGCCGAGGTCCAGTCGTCCAACTTCACCGACTACCAGGCGGAGTCCGCGACGATCTCGCAGGGCGTCGTCGAGTCCAACCACGCCGGCTTCACCGGCTCGGGCTTCGTCAACTACGACAACGTCACCGGCTCCTCCGTCGAGTTCGCCGTCAGCGCGGCCGCCGCCGGCACCCAGAGTCTGACCTTCCGCTTCGCCAACGGCACCACCACCGACCGGCCGATGACCATCGCCGTCAACGGCACCGCGGTCGCCACCGCCCGGTCTTTCCCCGGCACGGGTGCCTGGACGACCTGGCAGGAGATCAGCGTGAACGCCCCGCTGAACGCGGGCGGCAACACGGTCAGGGCCACGGCCACCACGGACAACGGCGGCCCGAACCTCGACCGGCTGCGGGTCACCGGCCCCGGCGACACCGAGAAGCCGACCTCGCCGGGCCAGCCGGCGTGCTCCGACATCACGCACAACGCCCTGACCCTGGCCTGGCCGCCGTCCACCGACAACATCGGCGTGGCGGCCTACGACATCTACTACCTGGGCCAGCAGATCGCGACCGCTCCCGCGTCGCCGTACCGGCTGACCGGGCTCAACCCGAACTTCTCTTACCAGCTGTCGGTCTTCGCCCGCGACGCCTCCGGCAACGTGTCGCTGAGCAGCCCCGAAGTGAACTGCAAGACGCTGCCCGCGCCCGCCGACGACCCGCCCTCGCAGCCGGGGCAGCCCACCGTCAGCGGCGTGCAGTCCGCCTCCGCCACCGTGACCTGGGGCGCCTCCACCGACGACAACGGCGTGCGGGCCTACCTGGTGCGCGACAACGCCACCAACGCCGTGCTCGCCACGGTGACCGGCACCCCGCCGGCCACGACGGCCAGTGTGCCGCTCGAATGCGCGCACACGTACCAGGTGCACGTGGTCGCGCGTGACAGCGCCAACCAGCTCTCCACGCCGAGCGCGCCGTCCGCGTCGTTCACCACGGGCAGCTGCGGCACCGTGCCGCAGACGCCGGCCGGCGTCGCCGGTGGCTGGGACGTGCCGTGGGACATCTCCTGGGCGCCCGACGGCACGTACGCGCTGGTGACCGAGCGCGACACGTTCAAGGTCTTCAAGATCACCCCGTCGGGCACCAAGACGCAGGTCGGCACCGTGCCCAACGTGCAGACCACCGACGGCGAGGGCGGCCTGATGGGCCTCGACTTCTCGCCCACCTGGAACGGCACGACCGACCAGGAGGTGTTCTTCATGCACACCGCCTCCGAAGGCAACCGGGTCGTGAAGATGAACTTCAACGGCACCGCGCTCAGCGGCTACGCCACCATCCTGCAGGGCATCGACAAGAACCGGTACCACAACGGCGGGCGCATCAGGTTCGGCCCCGACGGCTACCTGTACGTGACCACCGGCGACGCGCAGCAGTCGAGCAACGCCCCCGACCTCGACTCGCTCAACGGCAAGATCCTTCGCATCACCAAGACCGGCGCCGCCGCGCCCGGCAACCCGTTCGGCACCCGCGTCTACAGCTACGGCCACCGCAACCCGCAGGGCCTGGCCTGGGACTCGGCCGGCCGACTGTGGGAGTCGGAGCTGGGCAACTCCTCGCGGGACGAGCTCAACCTCATCCAGCCGGGCAAGAACTACGGCTGGCCCACCTGCGAGGGCACCTGCAGCACCTCCGGCATGACGAACCCGAAGTACACCTGGAGTGTCTCCGAGGCCTCGCCGAGCGGCATCGCCATCGTCAACAACACGGTGTTCATGGCGGCGCTGCGCGGCCAGCGGCTGTGGCGCATCGTGCTGAACGGCGAGAACGTCTCGACGGTCAACTCCTACTTCAACGGCACGTACGGCAGGCTCCGCGCGGTCGAGAAGGTCCCCGGCGCCAACGCCATCTGGTTCGGCTCCACCAACTCCGACAACAACGGCGACGGATCGGCCGACACCATCCGCCGCTCCAACATCCAGTAGTCACCCCCTAGTCGCCGGCGGCCGCGCCATCGCGCGGTCGCCGGATCCACCCCCCGGAGCCTGCGATGCATCCCTCCAGAAGGGCCGTGCTCAAAGGAGCGCTGCTCGTCCCCGTGCAGGCGGGCGCCGTGCTGCCGCCGGCGCCCGCCACGGCCCAGCCGCTCGACTCCCCCTGGGACCAGGTGCCCGCGATCCTGGCCAGGATCGTGCCGCCGACCTTTCCCGACCGCACGTTCCCCATCACCGATTACGGTGCCAAGCCGGACAACTCCACCGACTGCACGGCCGCCTTCCGCTCCGCCATCGCGGCCTGCAACGCGGCGGGCGGCGGCACGGTGCTCGTGCCCGGCACCGGCAAGTTCCGCACCGGCAAGATCCACCTGCTGTCCGGCGTGCGGCTGCACGTCGAGGCGGGCGGCACGATCCGGTTCAGATCGGACGCGGGCTCGTACCTGCCGACGGTGTTCACCCGCTGGCAGGGGATCGAGTGCTTCAACTACTCGCCCTTCATCTACGCCAGGAACCAGACCGACCTCGCGCTGACCGGCACCGGCACGATCGACGGGAACGCGGCGGCCGGCCCCTGGTTCGGCTTCGACGACCAGCGCGGCCCGGACTGGGACCGGTTGCAGCAGCAGGCCGTGGACGGCGTGCCGGTGGAGCAGCGGCAGTTCGGCGACGGCCACTTCCTCAAGCCGAACCTGATCCAGTTCTACGGCTGCCGGAACATCCTCGTCGAGGACCTCGACATCAGGAACCCCGCGATGTGGACCATCCACCCCGTCTTATCCCGAAATATCACGGTAAGGCGGGTCAAAATCTATAGCCGGGGCGCGATGGTGGACGGCGTCGACCCCGAATCCTCGTCGGACGTGCTCATCGAGGGCTGCACGTTCGACACCGGCGACGACGGCACCGTCATCAAGTCGGGCCGCGACACCGACGGCCGCCGCGTGGGCGTGCCGTCCACCGACATCGTCATCCGCGACAACACCTACTACGGCCGCTGGGGCGCGATCACGGTCGGCAGCGAGATGTCCGGCGGCGTCCGCAACGTCTTCGCCGAGAACAACCGCATCCTCGCCGGCTCCAGTTACCACTCGTTCTACGCCCTCTACCTGAAGACCAACAACCGGCGCGGCGGGACGGTGGACGGCGTGCACGTCCGCAACCTGACGGGTGGCCCGTGCGACCGGGGCGGCTTCTACATCGACATGAACTACAGCCTGACCGGCCCCGGCAACGGCCCGATCGTCGACCCGGTCATCCAGAACATCACCGTGGACGGCCTGAACCTCGCCGGCTCGCCGTTCGCGATCAAGCTGTCGGGCTCCGCCGCCAGCCACATCCGCAATGTCACGATCACCAACAGCACCTTCACCCAGATCGACACCCCCGCCCCCCAGCTCTCCAACGCCGACAACGTCGTGCTGCGCGACGTGCGCATCAACGGCGTCCTGTACGGGGGCTCGCCGCCGGGCAACCGGTACGAGGCCGAGAACGCGACGATCTCCCAGGGCGCGGTCGAGTCCAACCACGCCGGCTTCTCCGGCACCGGGTTCGTGAACTACGACAACGCGGCCGGCTCGTACGTCGAGTTCACCGTGAACGCCGCCGCGGCGGGGACGGCGACCCTGACCCTCCGCTACGCCAACGGCACCACGGCCAACCGCGCGATGGACATCGCGGTCAACGGCACGGTCGTGGCGGCGGCCAAACCCTTCAACGGCACGGGCGCCTGGACCACCTGGCAGTCCACGACGGTCTCCGCCCAGCTCGCCGCCGGCGCCAACACCGTCAGGGCGACCGCCACCACCGCCAACGGCGGCCCCAACCTCGACTACCTGGAGGTCCGATGAGCGTGACCCGTCGCCAGCTCGGCGCCCTGGTGGGGGCCGCGTTCCTCGCCCCGGCCCTGCCCACCAGGGCCGCCTCGGCCGGCACCTTGACCGTCGCCCCCGCCTGGAAGCTCATGTGGGCGCCCGACCCGGCCGCCGTCGGGCTGCGCGCGTTCGAGACGCTGGAGGACGACCGCGCCGACTCGCATCCGGCCGGGCAGCCCCACATCTACGTCGAGGGCGACGCCTTCCGCTTCAACATGCACACCGTCGACCGCGACACGTCCACGGACCGGCAGCGCCAGGAGGTCACCGGCAACCGGAACCCGGACGGCTACCTGCGCTGGCTGGCGGGCGAGACCTGGCGCGTCACGTACTCGATGTACATCCCCAGCTCGCTCAAGGCGACCACGACCTTCACCCACATCAGCCAGACCAAGATGCCGGGCACCGGAACCAGCCCGATCACCGTCACGTCGCTGCGCCGCGTGAACGGCGTGCAGACCATCGAACACAAGATCTTCGAGTCCGACACCCTGGTGGGGCGCACCGAGCTAGAGCCGCTGCACGACAAGTGGATCGACGCCGAGTACGAGATCAAGATCGGCGACGGCGGCTCGGGCTCGGTGCGGTGGGTGCTGCGCAGCGGCGGCGCCACGCTCGTGGACGCCACCAAGACGGGCGACACCTTCCTCGGCGACCGGGTCCGCCCCAAGTGGGGCATCTACCGCTCGCTCGGCGACACCTCCGGCTCGCTGCAGAACTGCTACCTGCTGCTGCGCGACATGCGCGCGTACAAGCAGGTGCAGGCCACCGCCACCCGGCTGGAAGCGGAGAACGCGACGATCTCGCAGGGCGTCGTCGAGTCGAACCACGCGGGGTTCTCCGGCGCCGGGTTCGTCAACACCGACAACGTGGCGGGCGCCTACGTCGAGTGGCGGCACACCGCCGCCGCGGCCGGTCCCGCCACGCTGACCGTCCGCTACGCCAACGGCACGGGCGCCGACCGCCCCGCGGACCTGGCCGTCAACGGCCGGCTCGTGGCCTCCGGCCTGTCCTTCCCCGCCACCGGCGCCTGGACCACGTGGGCGTCCAGGAGCGTGGTGGCCGACCTCGCCGCCGGGGCCAACACCATCCGCCTCACCGCCGCCACGGCGGGCGGCTGCCCGAACCTCGACTACCTGGAGGTGGTCCAGTGACGATCTCCCGGCGCGACCTGATCAAAGCAGGCGGCGCCCTCCTCGTCGGCACCGGCACCACGGGCGGGCCCACGTACGCCGAGTCCGTCGCCCCTGGTGCGGCGGGCTCGGCCACCACCACCACCGGCACCACCGCCACCACCGCCGCCGCGACCAGTGCCTCCATGGCGGCGTCGCCGTGGGACCGGGTGCCCGAGATCCTCGCCAGGATCGTCCCGCCGGCCTTCCCCGACCGCGCGTTCCCGATCACCGACTACGGCGCCAAGCCCGACAACTCCACCGACTGCACGGCCGCGTTCCGCGACGCCATCGCCGCCTGCAACGCGGCGGGCGGCGGCCGCGTGGTGGTGCCGTCAGGAACGTTCCGCACCGGCAAGATCCACCTGCTGTCGAACGTCAACCTCCAGGTGAACGGCACCATCCGGTTCCGCACGGACCCCGGCTCCTACCTGCCGACGGTCTTCACCCGCTGGGAGGGCATCGAGTGCTACAACTACTCGCCCTTCATCTACGCCAACGGCCAGACCAACGTGGCCATCACGGGCACGGGCACGATCGACGGCAACGCGCCCGCCGGCGACTGGTCGTCGTGGGGGAGCGGCGGCGCGGACCGCGACCAGCTCCGCGAATGGGGCGCGGACGACCACCCGGTGGCGCAGCGCCAGTTCGGCAGCGGCCACAAGCTGCGCCCGAACCTGATCGGCCTCTACAACTGCACGGCGGTGCTCGTCGAGGGCGTCAACCTGCGCAACCCGGCGATGTGGACCCTGCACCCGGTCTACTGCACCAACGTCACCGTCCGGAACGTCACCTTCTCCTCCACCAACTCCCAGGGTGACGGCTGCGACCCCGACTCCTGCACCGACGTGCTGATCACCGGCTGCAAGTTCGACACCAACGACGACTGCGTCCCCGTCAAGTCGGGCCGCGACCGCGACGGCCGCCGGGTGAACCGCCCCTCGCAGAACATCGTGATCCAGAACTGCAAGTTCAGCGGCCGGTGGGGCGGCGTGACCATCGGCAGCGAGATGTCCGGCGGGGTCCGCGACGTGTTCGCCGAGGACTGCGAGTGCAACGCGCCCGACTTCCCCGGCCGCTACCCGGTCAAGTACGCCCTCTACGTCAAGACCAGCTTCAACCGCGGCGGCTTCGTGGACGGCGTGCACCTGCGCCGCATCACCGGCCACGACCTGGAGCGCAGCGCCCTGTACGTCACGCTCAACTACGAGACCTCGGGCTCCCTGCCGCCGGTCGTGCAGAACTTCACCGCCGACGGTCTCACGATCGACGGCGCGGCGCAGGCGTACGACCTGGACGGCCGCCCGACCGACCACATCAAGAACGTCACGATCTCCAACAGCACGTTCACCGGGATCACGACGGCCACGCCGACCGCGTCGAACGTCGACAACCTCGTGCTGTCCGGCGTCCGCGTCAACGGCAAGGACATTTCGAACACGGCGGGGACCCGCTACGAGGCCGAGAACGCGACGATCTCCCAGGGCGCCGCCGAGTCGAACCACGCCGGCTACTCCGGCACCGGCTTCGTCAACTCCGACAACGTGGCCGGCGCCTACGTCGAGTTCGCGGTGAGCGCGGCGGCGGCCGGCAGCAGGACGCTCACGATCAGGTACGCCAACGGCACGAGCACCAACCGGCCGTTCGCGGTCACCGTCAACGGCGCCGCCGCCGGATCCGCCGTGAACGCCCCCGGCACCGGCGCCTGGACCACCTGGGTGTCCACCTCCGTCACCGTGCCGCTCATCTCCGGCGCCAACGCCATCCGGCTCACCGCCACCACCGCCGGTGGCCTGCCCAATCTCGACTACGTGGAGCTCCAGCCATGAAACCGCTCGCCCGAGCCCTGCTGGTGTGCGCCCTCGCCCTGCTCGGAGCCGCCCCCCTCCCGGTGAACCCGGCGCACGCGCTCGCCGAGTTCAACGTGCGCGACTACGGCGCCACCGGCAACGGCTCGACCAACGACGACGACGCCATCGACCGCGCCATCAACGCCGCGAGCGCGGCCCCCGGCGGCACCGTCGTCCTGCCCTCCGGCCGCTACCGGGCCCGCACCATCCACCTGAAGTCCAACGTCACGATCAGGCTCGACTCCGGCGCGACCCTCCTGGCCGCGAGCAGCGGCATGGACGCCGCCGAGTCCAACCCCAACGACGACTACCAGGACTACGGCCACAGCCACTTCCACAACTCGCTCATGTGGGGCAGCGGCATCACCGGCTTCCACCTCACCGGCACCGGCACGATCGACGGCGACGGCAACCTCATCACCGGCAACCCGTCCTCCGGCCAGGCCGACAAGGCGCTGACCCTCACCGAGTGCTCGAACGTCAGCCTCGAAGGCGTCACGTTCCGGCGCGGCGGCCACTTCGCCGCCCTGATCAACGGCTGCCACGACGTCACGGTCGACAACCTCAAGACGATCAACTCCAGCAGCGGCGTGCGCGACGGCATCAACCTGATCAACAGCTGGAACGTCACGGTCACGAACAGCCGCATCGAGGCCAGCGACGACGCCCTGGTGTTCAAGAGCGACTACGCGCTCGGCCACACCTACACCAGCCAGAACGTCCGCGTGCGCGACACCACCGTCTACTCGCACGAGAACAACGCGCTCCAGTTCGGGTCGGAGACCTGCGGGAGCTTCCGCGACTTCCGGTTCGACAACATCACCGTGCTGGGCGCGGGCAAGGCCGGCATCGGCATCGTCTCCATGGACGGCGCGATCATCGAGGACGTCCACTACGACAACGTGACGCTCACCAAGACCACGTCGCCATTCTTCTTCAAGATCGGTGAGCGGAAGCGCTGCCCCGGCTCGCCCCCCGCCGGACGGATCCGAAATATCACGATCTCCAATGTGACCGGGACCGACCTGACCGCGCCCGTGGTCACCGGCACGGTGGGCGCCTCCGACTACACCAGCACGCTGACCGGCACGCCGTCCGTGGACCTCGGCCCCGGCATCACGTTCCAGAACGTCGACCTGACCGTCCCCGGCGGCCACCCCGCCTCGGAGGCGACCCGGGTGCCCGGCGAGTTCCTCACCACCTACCCGCCGCGCGACTACGGCGCGCGCCCCTCGTACGGCTACTGGATCAGGCACGCCACCGGCATCACGCTCAACGGCGAGACCCGGTTCGAGGACAACGACAACCGGCCCTACGCGATCGCCGACGACGCCTCCGACGTGCGGGTGGACGGCGTCGTCGCGCAGCGCGGCAGCGGCAGCGCCTACGACGTCGGGTTCAGCGGCGTCAGCGGCTACGCCGTGCGCGACAGCGCCGACACCTCCGGCGGCGCGCTGCGCGTGCGCGCCACCAACTCCACGCCCGTCCCCGGCACCCCCGACAGCCTGTACGCCGAGGCGGAGGCGGGCACGGTCACCGCCCCCATGCAGACGGCCGCCGACCAGGCCGCGTCCGGCGGCTCGTACGTGACCGTCGCCGCCGGCAACAACAGCAAGTCCAGCGCACCCTCCACCGGCTGGACCACGATCCCGTTCACGGTCGAGCACGACGGCACGTTCGCCGTCTGGGCCCGCGTGATCGCCGCCAACGACGGCGACGACTCGTTCTGGGTGCGCTCGGGCACCGGCTCGTGGACGAACTGGAACAACATCCCGATCGGCGCCTCCTGGCACTGGGCCAAGCTGCCCGTCACGTACGACCTGGCGGCCGGAGCGCGCACGATCACCTTCGCCTACCGCGAGGACGGCGCCCGCCTCGACCGGGTGGCCATCAGCAGCGACCCCGCCTTCGATCCCGGATCCTAGGAGACGCACCATGAGACGAACGGCGACGCTCGCCGTCCTGGCGCTTCTGCTCGGCCTGCTCACCGCCGCCCCGGCGCGGGCCGACCTGCAACACCCGCGCCAGGCGTTCCTGCGCAACTCGATCGCCGGCCTCTTCCTGCACTGGGGCGAGCGGACCTCGCCGCAGCACACCAGCTGCAGCGCGTGGGAGGCCGACGTCACCAACGGCGGCTGGAGCGCCTCCTACTGGGTGAACGAGGCCAAGAAGCTGCACGCCCAGTACATCGTGCTGGCCACCTTCCACAGCCGGCTCGGCTACGCCCGGCCGTACCCGTCGGCGATCCCGGGCTCCTGCCGCACCACGCGGGACTTCCTCGGCGAGCTGATCGACGCCGCCGACGCGCAGGGCCTGAAGGTCATCAACTACATGACCGACGACCCGCAGTGGCACAACGAGGGCCTGTCGTCGGGGTCGTGGCTCAACTCCTCGGCCTTCTCCGGTTACGTCGGCCACGACGTGGACCTGACCACCCGCGACGGGTTCGGGGAGTTCAGCTACCTGCAGTTCTTCGAGCAGATGCAGCGCTATCCCAAGCTCGCCGGGTTCTGGATCGACAACGACAACGCCTACTGGGAGCGCAACGACCTGTACGCCAAGATCTACCAGCAGCGCCCCGACATGACGATCTCGAACAACAACGAAGACACGCCGATCATGGACATGATCAGCAACGAGCAGAAGACCGGCATGACGCCGTCGTACGACTATCCGCAGGCGGTCTACACGGCGCTGCCCCGGCTGATCGAGGCCGACTTCAAGCTGCCGACCGGCGGCCCCTGGTGGTACGGCGGCTCCGACCAGGCCGTGGACCGCAAGCTCACCCTCGGGCGGCTCATCACGAACGCGGGTTCGTCGGTCAAGGCGCTGATGGCCGAGACGGCCATGGTCAACGGCCGCTTCCCGGCGCAGCAGGCCGACTTCAACAACTTCGCGAACACGTACCTGTCGGCCATCTGGGAGTCGCTCGGCGGCACGGAAGGCGGCGGCTACATGTTCGGCGGGCTCAAGCCGGGCTTCTGGAACAACGGCGCGCACGGCGTGACCACCGTCGCCAAGAGCGACCCCGACCGGCACTACATCCACGTGATCACGCCGCCGTCCGGCAGCACGCTGTCGCTGCGCGACAACGGCTACCGGGTCAGCGCGGTGACGAACCTGCGCACGGGCGCGCCGGTCGCGTTCACGCAGTCGGGCGGCACGCTGACGCTCAGCGGGATCTCGAGCTGGGACCAGTACGACACCGTCTTCAAGGTCGTCACCAGCGGCCGTCAGGGCGTCTACACCGGCGTCACGCTCTCGGCGAGCTCGTCCACCAGCGGCCACGGCGCGGCGGCGGCGGGCGACGGCAACTACCTGACCTACTGGGACAGCGACGCCGCCGAGCCCGCGCGGCTCACCTTCGACCTGGGCTCCGCCAAGCCCGTCCAGTATCTGGCGATCAACCAGCGGGAGGACTCCACCGTCTACCCGTCGTCCGGGTCGGCGCGGATCTCCGACTACCAGGTACACGTCAGCAACGACGGCTCGACCTGGGGGAGCGCGGTCAAGACCGGGACCGTGCCGAACGCCCGCGGCGTCCAGTTCATCGACCTGAACGGGGTCAACGCCCGCTACGTCCGGCTCTCCAAGACCGGGCACCACGGCGTCGCCCGCTGGCGGGTGGACGAGGCGTGGGTCGGTGGCCGGTACGCGGGCGGCGGCGGCTCCACCGGCACCCGCTACGAGGCCGAGAACGCGACGATCTCGCAGGGCGCCGTCGAGTCCAACCACGCGGGCTACTCCGGCACCGGCTTCGTCAACGGCGACAACGTCACCGGCGCCTACACCGAGTGGACGATCAACGCGCCCGCGGCCGGAACCGCCACGATCGCGCTGCGCTACGCCAACGGGACGACGACCAGCCGCCCGGCGGCCGTCACCGTGAACGGCGGCGCCGCCCAGAACCGCGACTACCCCGGCACCGGCGCCTGGACCACCTGGGCGACCGACACGTTCACCGTCCAGCTCAACGCCGGGGCCAACACGCTGCGGGTGACCGCGACGACCGATGGCGGCAACCCCAACCTCGACTGCATCGACGTCACGACGGGAGGCGCCTCATGAAAACGGTGCTCATGAAAGCGGGGCTCGCGGCGCTGGCGCTGGCCGCCACGTGCCTGGCCGTGCCCGCGGCACCGGCCGCCGCCTCGGACAACGGGCTGTCGATCAGGCCCGCGATGGGCTGGAGCAGCTGGAGCTTCGTCCGCCGCTGGCCCGACGAGACCAAGATGAAGGCCCAGGCGGACGCCCTGGTCAGCAGCGGGCTGGCCGACAAGGGCTACGTGTACGTCAACCTCGACGACTTCTACCAGAAGTGCGACTCCAACGGCTTCATGGTCGACGACTACGGCCGCTGGGCGGTCGACACCGCCAAGTTCCCGTCCGGGATCAAGGCGCTGGCCGACTACGTGCACGCCAAGGGGCTGAAGTTCGGCTTCTACGTCACCCCGGGGATCGCGAAGAACGCCGTCACCGCCAACAAGCCGATCGAGGGCACGTCGTACCACGCGCAGGACATCGCGGACACCTCGCAGACCCACAAGAACTACAACTGCAAGAACATGTACCGGCTCAAGTACTCCCACCCGGGTGCGCAGGCGTTCATCAACTCGTGGGCCGACCAGATGGCCTCCTGGGGCGTGGACTACCTCAAGATCGACGGCGTGGACGCGTCCACGGTCGCGGACGTGGAGGCGTGGGACAAGGCGCTGCGCCAGACCGGCCGGCCGATCAACTTCGCGCTCTCCAACAACCTGCCGATCGCCCAGGCCACCACCTGGAAGCGGCTGGCCAACAGCTGGCGCACCCAGGGCGACGTCGAGTGCTACTGCGGCTCCGGCCCGAACGGCAGCGGCTACCCGCTCACCGACTGGTCGCACGTCGTCAGCCGGTTCAACTCGGCCGCCTCCTGGCAGCAGTACGCCGGTCCGGGCGGCTGGAACGACTACGACTCGCTGCAGATCGGCAACGGCGACCAGGTCGGGCTCACCGCCGACCAGCGCCGCTCGCACATGACGCACTGGGCGATGGCCGCCAGCCCGCTGCTGCTCGGCACCGACCTGACCGCGCTCACCTCCGTCGACCTGGCGATGCTGAAGAACGACCGGCTCATCGCGGTCAACCAGGACGGCGTGGCCGCCCAGCGCGTCGTCAACAGCGGCGTCAACCAGGTGTGGCGCAAGCGGGAGGCCAACGGCGACTACATCGTCGCGCTCTACAACACCGGCACCTCGGGCAACTCCACGGTGAGCGTCACCTGGGCGCAGGCCGGCTTCAGCGGCCCGGCCGCCGTCACGAACCTGTGGTCGGGCGCCTCCGAGGGCACCGTCGCCTCCTCCTACAGCGCCACCCTGCGCCCAGGGGAGACCCGCCTCATCCGCGCCCGGCCGGCCGCCGCCGCGACCCGTTACGAGGCCGAGAACGCGACGATCTCGCAGGGCGCGGCCGAGTCGAACCACTCCGGCTTCTCCGGCACCGGGTTCGTCAACGCCGACAACGTGACCGGCTCTTACGTGGAGTTCACCGTGAACGCCGCCGAGGCCGGCTCGCGCACCGTCACCATCCGGTACGCCAACGGCACCTCGGTGAACCGGCCGATGAGCGTCGCGGTCAACGGCGCCGCCGTCCAGACCCGCGACTTCCCCGGCACGGGCGACTGGGACACCTGGGCGGACGCCACGCTCACGGTGCCGCTGAACGCCGGGGCCAACACGGTCCGCCTGACGGGCACCACCGCCAACGGCGGACCCAACGTCGACTACCTCGACCTCTCCTGATTGGAAGGTACGCCTGTGCACCCCCCACGCTTACGCCGCCTCGTCATCCTGGCCGTCGGCTGCCTGGCCGTCACCGGCCTGGTCGCGTTACCCGCCCGGGCCGCGACCGTGCGGTACGAGGCCGAGAACGCCACCAACGTCCAGGGCGTCGTCGAGTCCAACCACGCCGGGTTCTCCGGCACCGGCTTCGTCAACAGCGACAACGCCGCCGGCCCGTACACCGAGTGGACGGTGAACGCGCCCGCGGCCGGCACCGCCACGCTCGCCATCCGCTACGCCAACGGCACCACCACGACCCGCACCACCGATGTCTCGGTCAACGGCACGGTCGTCTCGGCCGGGCGCACGTTCGGCCCCACCGGGGCCTGGACCACGTGGGCCACCTCCACCCTGACCGCCGCGCTCGCCGCGGGCGACAACAAGATCCGCATCACCTCGACGGCCTCGGGCGGCAACCCCAACCTCGACTACCTCGAGGTCACCGTGGCTGACGCGCCCGCGACCGAGTATCAGGCGGAGTCCGCCACGCTGTCGCAGGCCGCGGTGGCGACCAACCACACCGGCTACACCGGCTCGGGCTTCGTCGACTACGTCAACGCCGCGGGCGGCTACATCGAGTGGTCCGTCAACGTGGCCGAGGCCAGCACGCACACTCTCACGCTGAGGTACGCCAACGGCACGACCGTCAACCGGCCGATGAGCGTCGCGGTGAACGGCGCCGCCGTCCAGACCCGCGACTTCCCGGGCACCGGCAGCTGGGACACCTGGGCGGACGCCGCGCTGACGGTGTCGCTGAACGCCGGGGTCAACACCGTCCGCGCGACCGGCACCACCGCCAACGGCGGCCCCAACGTGGACCGGCTTTCGGTCAGCGGCTCCGGCGGGCCCGACGGGCAGGCGCCGACCGTGCCCGCGGACGTCCGCGTCACCGGCACCTCGGCCGCCAGCATCACGCTGGCCTGGACGGACTCCGCCGACAACGTGGCCGTCACCGGCTACCGCGTCTACGAGGGGACGACCGTGGTCACGACCACGCCGACGGCCGGCGCCACGATCGGCGGGCTCACCGCCGGGTCCACGCACACGTACACGGTCACCGCGATCGACGCGGCGGGCAACGAGTCCGGGCACAGCGCCGCGGCCACCGGCACGACCGGCGGGGCCGGCACCGGGCCGACGGCCGACCAGCTCCTGGCGAAGGTGACCGCGTGCAGCCAGATCTCCAACGGCAAGTACAAGACCGACTCCGACGTGAGCTCGGCGACGGTCGCGGTGTGCGAGAAGACCGGGGCGGTGTTCTGGAAGGGCGACATGGACATCGACTGCGACGGGGTGCGCACGTCGCAGTGCAACGAGGACACCGACTGCTGCTTCCAGGCCGACACGTTCTGCCACACCAGCGGGGACTCGCCGCTCAACGCGGCGCAGCTCGCGTACATGGTGGTGCCGAGCGCCAGCTCCATCTGGGACTACCGGACGAAGGGCATCGGCTGCGGCACCGTGGTGGCGATCGTCTACAACGGGCAGGTGGAGTACGCCGTGATGGGTGACACGGGGCCGAGCGGGATCATCGGCGAGGCGTCCTACCGGACGGCGGCCGACCTCGGCATCAACCCCGACCCGAGCAACGGCGGCACGGACACCGGCGTCACGTACATCGTCTTCACCGGCTCCGGCACCAAGGTCCAGACCATCGAGAACCACACCCAGGCGGTCACCTTGGGCCGCACGCTGGCACAGCGCTTCCTCGACCAGAACTGACGCGGCCGCGCATCCTGGGCCGGCTCCGTGGTCGTCCTGACCACGGAGCCGGCCCGTGTTCATGCCCGTGTTCATGAGCGGCCGAGGATGCCGGCCGCCCGCTCGCGCATCTCCACCTTGCGGATCTTGCCGGTGACCGTCATGGGGAACGCGTCCACCACGTGCACGTACCGGGGGATCTTGTAGTGCGCCAGGCGGCCCGCGCAGAACTCCCTGACGCGCTCGGCCGTCAGCGGCTCCACGCCCGGCCGCATGACGATCCAGGCCATCAGCTCCTCCCCGTACCTCTCGTCGGGCACGCCGATCACCTGCACGTCGGCGACGTCCGGGTGGCCGTAGAGGAACTCCTCGATCTCGCGCGGATAGATGTTCTCGCCGCCGCGGATCACCATGTCCTTGATGCGGCCCACGATGGTGACGTAGCCGTCGGCGTCCATGGTGGCCAGGTCGCCGGTGTGCATCCAGCGGGCGGCGTCGACGGCCTCGGCCGTGGCGTCGGGCTGGGCCCAGTAGCCGAGCATGACCGAGTAGCCGCGGGTGCACAGCTCGCCCGGCACGCCGCGGGGGAGCGTGAGCCGGGTCTCCGGGTCGACGACCTTGACCTCGATGTGCGGCATGGCGCGGCCGACCGTCTCGGTGCGGCGGGCCAGGCCGTCGTCCCGGCGGGTCATCGTGGACACGGGTGAGGTCTCGGTCATGCCGTAGCAGATGGCGACCTCGGTCAGGTTCATCTCGCTGACTACGCGTTTCATGACCTCGACGGGGCACGGGGATCCGGCCATGATGCCCGTTCTGAGGGTGGAAAGATCGAAATTTCCGGATCCATTCAGCAGGGCCAGCTCGGCGATGAACATCGTCGGCACCCCGTACAGGGACGTGCACCCCTCGGCCTGCACGGCGCGCAGCGTCGCCTCCGGGTCGAACCCCGGCGAGGGCAGCACGACGCACGCGCCGTGCGAGGTCGCGCCGAGGTTGCCCATGACCATCCCGAAGCAGTGGTAGAGCGGCACCGGCAGGCACACCCGGTCGGCCTCGGTGTAGCCGAGCAGCTCGCCGACGAAGTAGCCGTTGTTGAGGATGTTGTGGTGCGACAGCGTGGCGCCCTTCGGGAAGCCGGTCGTGCCCGAGGTGTACTGGATGTTGATCGGGTCGTCGAACGTCAGGAGCGCCGCCCGCTCCGCCAGCAGGGCCGGGTCGGCGCGCCTGCCGCTCTCGACCAGCTCGTCCCAGCCGGGCTCGCCGATGAACACCGCCTCCGCGAACCCGATCTCGCCGATCATCGCCCGGTAGTCGCTGCTCTTGTGCGTGACCGCGCTGACGAGCAGCCGCAGGCCCGACTGCTCGACGACGTAGGCCAGCTCGTGGGACCGGTACGCGGGAT
The DNA here is from genome assembly GCF_014873145.1 of Nonomuraea angiospora. NCBI lineage: Bacteria > Bacillati > Actinomycetota > Actinomycetes > Streptosporangiales > Streptosporangiaceae > Nonomuraea > Nonomuraea angiospora. The sequence continues at coordinate 10,917,358 of NZ_JADBEK010000001.1, forward strand.
TGACGTTCACCAGGATCGCGCCGATCTTGGCGGTGGCGTACTGGACGAGCACCCATTCGGCGCAGTTGGGCGCCCAGATGCCGACCCGGTCACCTTTGGCGATGCCGCGGGCCAGCAGGCCGAGCGCCACCTCGTTCACGGCGGCGTCGAGCTCCGAGTAGGTCCAGCGGCGCCCGGTCGGCACGTCCACCAGCGCCTCGCGCTCGCCGAACCGCGCCACGGCGCGCTCGAAGTTCTGCCCGATCGTCTCGCCCAGCAGGGGGACCTCGGACGCGCCCGAGGCGTAGGAGAGCAATGCGTCAGCCATGAACGGACGATTCCCCCGTCCCCGGCCCGGCACGCGCTCAGTTGCCCTGCGGGTGGGTGCTCCAGTACTCGTCGGCGGCGGCCTGGATGTCCGTCAGGACCTTCTGGTAGGTGTCCGGCTTGACGACGAAGGCGCCGAAGCCGTCCAGCGCGGCGGTGAGCACCGGGGGCGGGGTGGCCTCGAAGTAGCGGTTCACCAGGCGATACTCGCCGCTGCCCGCCGCCTTGCTGACCTCGGCGATGGCCTGGTCGGCGATGGCGACCTTGGGGTTGGCCGACACGTCGCCCCTGGCCGTGGCCCACTTCTCCTGGGCGGACGAGCTCACCCACCACTTGAGGTACTTCGTGCTCGCGCCGGGGTCGGGCGCCTTGGCCAGCGAGCAGAGCGGGCCGCTCTCGAAGATCATCGACGTCTTGGGCAGCGCGGGGTTGACGTTCGGGACGACGAAGAAGCCGTAGTCGGTGCCCGCCTTCATGTCGCGCTGCGTCATGCTCGTGTTGAACCACGTGCCGAACGACACCATCGCGGCCTTGCCGGTCTTGAGCACGTCGCCCGGGTCGGTCTTGTCGCCGGGGTTGTTGAAGTAGCCGGCGTCGATCATCGACTTCCACCGCTTCATCACCTCGACCACGCCGGGGTCGGTGTACTTCGCCTGACCGGCCGAGAGGCGGTCGTAGAGGTCGGGGTCGGTGCCGGCCAGGAGCTGCTCGAACCAGACGAAGGAGAACAGCACCGAGGTGTGGTAGAAGGCGGTCACGCCGTTCTTCTTCAGGGTGTCGGCGACCTTGACCAGCTCGTCCCATGTCGCCGGCGGCTTGAGCCGGTACTTGTCGAAGACGCTCTTGTTGTAGAACATGCCCCAGTACGCCGCGTTCAGCGGCACGCAGTACTGCTTGCCGCCCACCGTGTAGTACTTGGCCAGGTCGGCGGACAGGTCGCCGTTCTTGATCGCCTCCTGCCAGATGGCGGTCGTGTCGGAGACCTGCTTCTGCGCGACGATCTCGGCCAGCCGCCCGCCCGTCGTCCAGGTGAACAGGTCGGGCTTCACGTTCGTGCGGAACGACGCCTTGATGAACGCCTGGTACGTCGGCTCGTCGGTGTAGCCGACCGGCTTCATGGACAGGCCGATCTGCTGCTTGGACAGGCTGCCCATCTCGTCGAAGTATTTGCTCCAGGCGCCCTTGTCGTTGTAGAGCTTCAGCTCCGTCCTGCCGGCGGCCTGCTGGGGCGCGGATCCGCCGGAGGAGCAGGCGGTAAGAGCGAGGCAGATGACGGCGGCGACACCAAGTGACCGGATCATGCCCGGCCTCCTCTTCGATCTTGGGGGGATTAAGTCATCTAATCACTTGATATCTTGGCTGTCCATAGGGACGACGGCTCGCCGCGTAACCTCCCGGTAACATCGCGGGGCCATGCCGTACCGCTCCTGGAAGAGCCGGCCGAAATACGACTGGCCGGAGAATCCGCAGCGCTGGGCGATCCGGCCGATGCCCTCCGTCGTCGTGGTCAGCAGCAGCGCGGCGTGCTCCAGCCGGCGACCGACCACGAACCCGATCGGCGTGCACCCGTAGTGCCTGCGCATCGAGCGGGCCAGATGCCCCGGGCTGACCGCGGCGAGGGCCTGCAGCCGGGGCAGGCCCTCGCGCAGGTTCTCCTCGCGCCGCATCGCGACGCAGGCCGACACCAGCCAGCCGGGCCGCCGGTCCACGGCCGTCCCGTCGGCGCCCTCCAGCAGCGGGACGACCGCCGTCAGCAGCCCGACCAGGTCGAGCACGCGGGGCGCGCCGGAGTAGGCGGCCAGCAGCCGGGCGAACTCCGCCGCCACCGGCCCGTCCAGGTCGGCGCGGGCCGACGGCGGGAGCTCCCGCCGCTCCCAGTCCGCCGGTCCCGCCAGCCCCGCCAGGTCGGCGAAGGCCCGCCAGCGCTCGCTCGGGAAGGCGATGTTGACGAAGCGCATGCCGCCGGCCGAGGCGAACTCGTGCCGGTCGTGCGGCCGTACCAGCAGCACGTCCCCGGCGCGCAGCGGCTGCTCCGCCTCGCCGACCCGCTGCACGCCCGCCCCCGCCGTCACGAGGACCAGCTCGTGGAAGTCGGCGTGGGAGTGCGGCTCCGGGCGGTCCCTGCGGCCGCCCTTCACCGGCACCAGGGCCGCGTGGTACGGCAGCCCGGCCGCGAACTCGACCCAGCGCAGGACGGTCGGCATGTCAGGAAATTAATACTTGTGGAGCGCCGATTACTAGTAACCCGTCCCGCGAAGACCGAAGAATCCGAGTGACGCCCCACCCCCACAAGGAGCGCATGGTGAGAGTCGACCGGACCCTTCAGGACTACGACCGCGACGGCTACACGATCTTCCGCGACGTCCTCGACCGCGACCTGATCGCCGAGGCGAGCGAGCACGTCGCCTGGCTCCAGGCCAAACACCCCGACCTGCACGGCGAGGACCTGGGCACCGAGCTGGTCGCCCGCGACCCCTTCTGGGTGCGGCTGGTCGGCGACGACCGGCTGCTGGACATCGCCGAGCTCTTCGTCGGCCCCGACATCGCGCTGTTCGCCTCGCACTACATCAGCAAGCCGCCCTTCGCCGGCAAGCCGGTCCTGTGGCACCAGGACGGCGCGTACTGGCCGCTGGAGCCGATGCGCGTCGTCACGCTCTGGTTGGCGGTGGACGAGGCCACGACGGAGAACGGCTGCCTGCGCGTGATCCCCGGCTCACACCGGCAGGACCTGCACGAGCTGCGGCAGCGTGACGACATCGACAACGTGCTCGGCTCGGAGAGCGCGGTGACGGTGGACGAGTCGCAGGCCGTGGACCTCGTCCTGGCGCCCGGCGACGTGGAGGTCCACCACCCCAACATCCTGCACGCCTCCAACGCCAACACCTCGCCGCGCCGCCGCTGCGGCCTGACCATCCGCTACATCCCGACCTCGACCCGGATCACCAGCGAGGAGCAGCCGTTCGTGTCGGCCCTGCTGTTCCGCGGGGACCCGGGCGTGAACGTCTACCAGCCCTTCCCGGAGTACGTGGAGGGCGAGCACATGCCCTTCAGATAGCCCGGCGCTCACCCGGCGCCGTGCTGGAAGATCGCGCTGTCCTCGGCCTCGTAGACCGAGGCGGCGAACTCCTCCAGCGTCCGGGCGCAGCCGTCGAGCGCCTCGACGACCTCCTTGCGCCGGGCCGCGCCCAGCACGTCGCGAACCTTGACCTTCTCGAACCAGCCCCTGAGCTTGGCGAGATCCTCCTCGTTCTCCTCAAGCTCGCTGTAGGTGAAGTGCTTGGCCAGCACCTCTTTCTCGACCTCCTTGTGGAAGTCGGCGCACTTGTCGAGGATCTCCTCGTACTCGTCGTCGCGGGCGGCGTTGTAGAGCGCGACCAGGTCGGACTCGCCGATGACCGACGAGGTGCTGACCAGGAACGCCTGGCCGGCCATCGACTCGACGATCTCGCTGCGCAGCGCCCGCAGGGCCCGCTCGCTCTGCGGGGTGCGCGGCGCGGCGGCCGCGGAGTTCTGCAAATAGACGGCGCCGAGGTTGCGCAGCTTGCGCCAGACCGCGGCCCGCAGCCTGGTCGGCTCGCTGGGCACCCGGTAGATCAGCATGAGCCAGGTGACCGCCTTGGCCGGCCCGGCCGCCTGCGGCTCGCCGCCCTTCGCCTCCTCCGTGCCCGGCACCGCGCCTCCTTCTCCGAACGGGACCACTCGATCGTATCCGCGCCCGGTGGCGGGGCGCGCCGCCCCGCCAGGGGGCTACCCCGCGCGGTAGGCGATGTGCCCGTCGAGCATGGTCAGCCACGCGTCCACGCCGGACAGCGCGTCCGCGGGCAGGCTCCGGACGTCGCCGTCCAGGACCACCACGTCGGCGAGCTTGCCGGGCGTGAGCGAGCCGATCCGGTCCTCCATGCGCAGGGCGTACGCCGCGTCGATCGTGTGCGCGCGCAGCGCCTCCTCCAGGGTGATCGCCTGCTCCGCCCCGATCGGGCCGCCCTCCCTGGTGCGGCGGCGCACCGCGTTCGACACCGTCTCCATGGGCCGCAGCGAGGAGACGAACGAGTCGCTGGACAGCACCGGGCGCAGGCCCGCGTCCAGCTCCTCGCGGATCGGCTGCAGCCGGTGCGCCCGCCGCTCGCCGAGCCGGCGCACGAAGTCGGTGCCGCTGTCGTACAGGAAGTTGGGCTGGTTGACCGGGATCACGCCGAGCGCGGCGAACTCCCTGACCTGGGCGGACGTCGGGTGGCCGCAGTGCTCGATCCTGGGCCGGGCGTCGTCGCCCGACACCGCCACCGCGGCCTTGATCGCTTCGAGGGAGTAGCCCATGGCCCGGTCGCCCTGGGTGTGGATGCCGATCTGCCAGCCCGCCGTCGCGGCCCGCCGTACGAGATCGACGAGCTGCTCGGGCTGGTGGTAGAGCGAGCCGGTGAAGCCCTCGCCGTACGGCTCGTCGAACATCGCCGTGCCGCCCAGCAGCGTGCCGTCGCAGTAGAACTTCATCGCGCCGAACCGCAGCCGGTCGTCGCCGAACGGGCCCGCCAGGCCGATCGAGGACAGCTCGTCCAGCATGTGCGACAGCGGCATGACCGCCGTACGCACCGGCAGCGTGCCCGCCTCCCAGGCGGACCGGTAGACCAGCAGCTCGCGGCGCGAGACCTGCGGGTCGCACACGGTCGTCACCCCGGCCCGCAGGTACGTCTCCCCGGCCAGCTCCAGCCACGACCGCAGCTGCTCCAGGGGCAGGTCGACGTGGAAGTTCGGGCCGTGGCAGCCGATGTCCACGGCCACGGGCAGGATCAGCTCCATCGCCGAGTCCAGCACCATGCCGGTCAGCCGCCCGCCCTCGTCGCGCACGAACGCGCCGCCCGCCGGGTCGGCCACGTCGTCGCCGATGCCGCGCCAGGACAGCGCGGCCGAGTTGACCACCGCCTGGTGCCCGGACACGTGGTAGACGATCACCGGGTGCTCGGTGGTGGCCTCGTCGAGCTGCCGCCGGGTCGGCCGCCCGCCGGGATATTTGGCGTCGTCCATCCCGTACGCCCTTATCCACTGGCCCGCCGGGGTCCTGGCGGCCTCGGCGGCGACGGCGGCGACCAGGTCGGCGGCGCTGCCCACGGCCGGGTAGCGCGCGTCCACCGCCACCAGCGTCTCCGCGGTGGACAGCAGGTGGTTGTGCGGGTCGATGAAGCCGGGCAGCACGCTGCGCCCGCCCGCCCGCACGACCTCGGCCCCCGGGCCCGCCTGGGCGAGGACGTCCTCCTCGCGCCCCACGGCCAGGACGCGGCCGTCGCGTACGGCCACGGCCCCCGCGTACGGGTTCGAGGGGTCCATGGTGATGACGTTCCCGCCGGTGATGACGGTGGTGGACAATGCACTCTCCTATTCGGTGGTGATCGGAGCGGCCGGCACGCGGTCGCGGTGGCGGGGCGCCACGAGCAGGCAGAGCACGCTGAGCGCGCACATGGCGACCAGCAGCGCCACGGCCGGCCAGGCGGCGCCGCCGTACGCGCCGACGAGCGCGGTGGCGGCCAGCGGCGACAGGCCGCCGAAGATCGCGCCGGCGCCCTGGTAGGCGAGCGAGATCCCGGTGTAGCGGACCTGCGGCGGGAACATCTCGGACAGGATCGCGGCCATCGGCCCGTACGTGCCCGAGGTGGCCAGCCGCATGACGCCGAGCATCAGGAAGATCAGGAACGTGTTGTGCGTGCCGAGCACCGCGAACTGCGGCACCGCCAGCACCGCCGTGCCGATCAGGAACCAGATGGCGACCTTGCGCCCGCCGAACCTGTCGCCCATCCAGGCGATGCCGAGCGTGGCGACCAGCTCCACGAAGGCGGCGAAGCTCAGGCCGTTCAGGATGAGCTGCTCGGTCTCGCCGACCGACGGGCCCGTGGCGTACGACAGCAGGAACGTGGTGAGGATGTAGTAGCCGCCGATGGCCACCGGCAGCGTGCCGATGCCGAGCAGGACCGACCGCCACGACGTCCGGAAGACCTCCTTGATCGGCACCCCGGTCTTGTCGGCCTCCTCGAAGACCGGCGACTCCTCGACGCGGAGCCGGATGAACAGGCCCACCAGCACCAGCACGGCCGAGACGATGAACGGCGCCCGCCAGCCCCACGAGTGCAGCGCGTCGTCGCCGAACAGGGTCATCAGGCTGAACGCGCCCGTCGCCAGCAGCGCGCCCGCCGGGTTGCCGAGCTGGGCGAAACCGCCGTAGAAGGTCTTCTTGCCCGCGGGCGCGTGCTCGACCGCCATCAGCGCGGCCCCGCCCCACTCGCCGCCGACCGCCAGCCCCTGCACGAAGCGGAGCAGCACCAGGAGCACGGGGGCGAGCGTGCCGATCGACGCGTACGTCGGCAGCAGGCCCACGGCGAAGGTCGCGCCGCCCATCATGAGCAGCGTGACCACCAGCGCCGACTTCCGGCCGACCCGGTCGCCGAAGTGGCCGAACACGATGCCGCCGAGCGGCCTGGCGAAGAAGCCGACCGCGTACGTGGCGAAGGACGCCATGAGCGCCACCGTGGGGCTGGAGGCGTTGGGGAAGAACAGGTCGTCGAAGAGCAGCGCGGCCGCCGTGGCGTAGACGTAGAAGTCGTACCACTCGATCGTGGTCCCGACGAAGGCGGCGCCGGCCGCCCGGGTGGCGCGATTCATGGATCCTCCGGGTCTCAGGGGGTGCGACGACGATAAGCGCAGGTCAGCCGGACGGGGGCCGGGACGAAACGCACCACCGGGGGTGAATTAGAGTGCGGTATGCACAGCCCTGAGGAGCACCCATGGCCTTGACCGTCGCGCAGGCCATGACCCTGCCCGGCATGCGCATGCGGCTGCTGGCCGGGCGCGCCGGCCTGTCGCGCGTGGTCCGCTGGGCGCACGTGTCCGAGCTGGCCGACCCCGTGCCGTGGCTGCGCGGGGGCGAGCTGGTGATGACCATCGGCCTCGGCCTGCCGGGCGACCCGGCCGGTCGGCAGGCGTACGTCGAGCGGCTGTCGGGCGCGGGCTGCGCCGGGCTCGCCTTCGCGCTCGGCGAGGCCGTGACGGCCGTCCCGGAGGAGGTGCTGGCCGCCGCCGACCTCCAGGGGCTGCCGGTGCTGGAGATCCTGACCCCGTTCATCGCGGTGACCGAGGCCGTCGCGCGGTGGCACGCCGACGAGCGCGTACGCGGGGAGCGGCGGGTCGTCGCCGCCCAGGAGGCCATGGCGCGGGCCGCGCTGCTGTCGGGCACCTCGGGCATCCTGCGCGCCCTGGCCGAGCACACCGGCGGCGAGTCCCTGCTGCTGGACCCGCAGGGCAAGCCCAGGGCGGCCACGCCGGCGGGGGAGCGGCCCTGGCACGCCAGGGCCCTGGAAATGGCGCGGGGCGCGGCCCGGCTGAGCGCGGGCGTGCTGGACGACGGCATCCAGGCCGTCCAGGTGCAGAGCCTCGGCTTCTCCGGGCCGCCGACCGGCTGGCTGGCGGTGTGCACGGGCTCGCCGCTGGAGTGGCACGCCAGGATGCTGGCCAACCAGGCCGCCTGCCTGCTCGCCATGGAGCTGCTGGGCGTGCGGGCCGGCCGGGCCAAGGCGCACGCCCAGCGGGGCGCGCTGCTGGCCGCCGTGCTCGACGGCGGGCTGTCGCCGCGCCAGCTTGGCGAGCTGTGCCCGGTCGCGGCGGCGCCGTACGAGGTGGTCGTGACGGCGGCGCCGGTCCCGCCGGAGGCGGCGATCGAGGCGCTGGAGGAGGTGGCGGCGGACGCCGAGGAGCTGGCCCTCGTGTGCGCCCGGCCGGAGGGCACGGTCTTCGTGCTGCCGGAACGCACGCCCTCAGGTGGAGGTCCTGAAGGGGCCGGGCTCGCGGCGCCCCGGTGGGGCGCGGAGCTGTGCGGGCGGCTGGGCGTGCCGGGCGGCGGCTGCCGGGCGCTCGGCCTGGACGAGCTCCCCTCGGCCGTACGGCACGCCGCCACCCTGGCCGCCCGGGGCGACGGCTACCTCCACGTGGACGACCTCGAGGCGTCCGCGCTGCTCAGGGACGCCTTCGTGCCCGCCGCCGCCCACCGCTTCGCCGCCGCCGCGCTCCGCCCGCTGCGCGAGTACGAGGCGCGGCACGGCGGCGACCTGGTCGGCTCGCTCCGCGCGTACCTGGAGGCGGGGTCGAACCTGGAGACGGCGGCGCGGCGGCTGGGCGTGCACCGCAACACCCTGCGCCGCCGCCTGGCCGTCGCCGAACGCGTCTCGGGCCGCCCCCTCACCGACCCCGGGCACCGGCTCCAGCTCTGGCTGGCCCTCTCCCTCGGCGACCTCGTACCTCCCGGCTAGCGCCCACGGCCGGGCATTCCTTCAGGCCGGACGGGTGATCAGGTGGCGAGGGGAAGGGACAGGACGAGGCGGACGCCCCGGGCGAGGGGCTCGGCGCGGACCGTGCCGCCGTGGGCCTCGGCGATCTGGCGCACGATGGCCAGCCCCAGCCCCGAGCCGGGCAGCGAGCGGGCCGCCTTGGCGCGGTAGAAGCGGTCGAAGACGAACGGCAGGTCCTCCGCGGCGATGCCGGGCCCCTGGTCGGCGACCGACAGCGCGCCGTCCGCGGTCACCTCGACCAGCACCTCCCCGCCCGGCGGGCTCCACTTGATCGCGTTGTCGACCAGGTTGGCGGCGGCGCGCTCGACGGCGTCGGGATCGGCGTGGACCAGGCACTCGGCCAGCTCGTCCCGCAGCCGGACGTGCGGCGCCCGCCCCCGCGCCCTGGCGATCACGCGCTGCGCGACCAGGTCGAGGCGGACGTCCTCGGTGTGGATCTGGACGTCGCCGTACCTGGCCAGCTCCACCAGGTCGTTGACCAGCACCCGCAGCTCCCCGGCCTGCGCGCGGGCGTCCTGGACCAGGGCCGGGGCCTGCGGGTCGGCGGTGCCGCGCCCCTCGCCCAGCAGTTCGAGGTTGGTGATGAGGCTGGTCAGCGGGGTGCGCAGCTCGTGGGATGCGTCGGCGACCAGGCGCCGCTGGGCCAGCAGGGACTCGTTCAGCGCGCCGGTCATCGTGGTGAACGAGCGGGCCAGCCGGGCGACCTCGTCGCGCCCGCTGCCGTCGAGCCCGCCCGCGGTGAGCGTACGGGTGGCGGTGACGTGCTCGACCACCTCGGTCAGGCGGCCGATGGGGCGCAGCACCCGCCCGGCGAGCAGCCGCGCCCCCATCCCGGCGATCAGCGCGCCGCCCAGGATCAGCGCCCCCAGCAGGAGCTTCAGGCTGTTCAGGGTGCTGTCGTCCCGGTCGAGCGGGAACGCGGTGCGTACCAGTCCCTGATCCACCTGCCCCAGCGGAGCCGTGTAGACGCGGTAGCGCGCCCCGCCGTAGGTCACCTCCTGGAAGTACGGCGGGAGCTTGCCCCACGCGACCCCGGCGTCCCTGTCCGAGAGCGGGACGAAACCGGTGGTCGGCCCCGGCTCCACGGGAGGCGGGAAGAACTGCAGCAGCGTGTTGCCCACGGAGACCGGGTAATCCGGCAGGGGCGCGCGGGTGACCTTGAACGTGGCCAGCAGCTGGGGCGCCTGCCCGGCGGCCAGCACCAGCTCGCCGTCGTGCTGGCCGCCCAGCCCGCTCGCCATCGCCGGATAGACCACCAGCGAGGCGATCAGCAGGGCCGCCGCCACCACGGCCGCCCCGGCCAGGGCGACCCTGGTCCGCAGCGTCACGGCTCCTCCCGCAGCACGTACCCCAGCCCGCGGACCGTCTGGATCAGCCGCGGCTCGCCCCCGGCCTCCAGCTTGGCCCGCAGGTAGCTGATGTAGACCCACAGCGCGTTGGACGACGGGCCGAAGTCGTACCCCCAGACCGCGTCGAAGATCACGCCACGGCTCAGCACCCGGTTCGGGTTGCGCAGGAACACCTTCAGCAGCGTGTACTCGGTCCTGGTCAGGTCGAGCACCCGCGCCCCGCGGGCGGCCCGGCAGGCGGCGGTGTCCAGCTCCAGGTCGGCGAAGCGCAGCACCTCCTCGGCCGCGCCGCTGCGCCGCAGCAGGGCGCGCAGGCGGGCCCGCAGCTCCTCCAGCGCGAACGGCTTGACCAGGTAGTCGTCGGCCCCGGCGTCCAGCCCCGCGACCCGGTCGGCGACCAGGTCGCGGGCGGTGAGCATCAGGATCGGCGTGCGGTCGCCGCCGGCGCGGAGGCGGCGGCACACCTCCAGCCCGTCCAGGCCGGGCATCATGATGTCCAGCACCACCGCGTCCTGCCGCCCGCCGCCGGCCGCCTCCAGGGCGCGCAGGCCGTCGGCGGCGGTGCTCACGTGATAGCCCTCACGGGCGAGCGCGCGCGTCAGCGAACGGCGCACCGCCTCGTCGTCGTCGGCCACAAGGACGTGCATGATCCCACTCTCCTCGCCGTGCCCGCCGCCGCCCACCCCTGAGCGCGTTCTGGTGGCCGGGCGGGATGGCCGCCGTCCAGCCCCGGAGGCTGGTCGCCCGCCCGGCCGCTCAAGATCCCGGGGTCTTGGGGGCGTCCGGCCTGACGTCCTCTCCTTGTACGAAGGACCGCTTGAAGTCGTCCAGCGCCTGGATCAGCCGCTCCGCCGACACGCCCAGGCGCTCGGCGATCGCGGCGAATTCCGGTGATTTCGGATTTATCCCGCCTTTCTGGCTGAGGAGGTTCAGCTCCTCCTCGGCGGCGGTCGCCCGCTCAAGCCCGACGCCCAGCGAGGCCGCCAGCGCCTTGGCCAGCATCCCGCTCTCGACCAGCTTGGGCTGCTCCCGCTTCTGCACGTCGGGTTGCTGCACGTCGGGTTGCTTCACGTCGGGTTGCTGCACCTCCGGCTTCTGCACGCCGGGTTGCTGCACCTCGGGCTGCTTCACGTCCGGTCGCTTCACGTCGGGCGAGCACTTGCCGTCGAGTTCCGCGGCCTTGGCCGCCTTGGCCTTCGCGATGTCGGCAGGCGTGCAGGCCGCCGCCTTGGCGCACGGGTCGTCGGCGGGGTCCCGCTGGGACGAGGCCGCCAGCGCCCCCGACCCGCCCAGCGTCAGCACCAGCACCATGCCGGCGGCCAGGCCGGCCTTGCGTCGGTCCATGTCGCGTCTCCTTCTCCCGACCGGCCGGCCCCTCCGGCCCGGTGGCTGCCGCCAGCCAACCCGGCCGACCTTCACCCAGCCGTCGGCGAACCTTAGAAACGCCCTAGATTCACCAAGCGGATCGCGTTGGGCGTCGCGTCCATCTGCGCCGTTCTCGATCCCGAACTCGTCGTGCTGGGCAGTCACGTCGGTGCCGCCGGAGGCGGCGAACTCGCCGGCCGCGTCCAGCGGGCCGTGGCGCGCATGTGCCTGGCCCAGCCACGGGTGGAGGCGAGCGCGATCCCGGACAGGCCCGTGGTGCGCGGCGCCCTGCTGGTCGCGGTCGAGCAGGCGCGTGAGCGGGTGTTCTTCGCTGATCTGTGAACGGCGTCGGCCTGAGGGCTCGCCGACCTGGGCAGCGCCCGGAATGATCGCTAATCTGCCACAATGTCATCCCATTATCGAGCGCCTGGCGCGTTAGCACTCGCGGCGGCCGTCGCCCTCACCACGACGTCGATCGCACCGGCGCACGCGGCGCCCGCGGCCGCCGAGGATCGGGTCTTACGGGTCTACAACAACAACATCGAGAACCTGGTGAGAAACAACGCCGACGGCACGTGCACCCGGATCTCGGGCCCGGACCACCTCGCGTCGATGCTGGTCGACGACGACGGCAAGACAGGCACCTCCGGCGTGCAGGCCCCCGATCTCCTGATCGTGCAGCAGGTGCGCGGCACCGGGCAGGCCACGGCCTACGCCGACCAGCTCTCGGGCGTGTTCGGATATCCGGCGGGCACGTACAAGGCGATCGTGGCCTGGGACGACCCCGAGGAGTGGGGCAGCACGCACAAGTGCAGCCAGCAGTCGCTCGGCGACCTGAAGAAGCGGCAGACCAACGCCATCATCTACAACACCCGGACGCTGGGCCTCGCGGCGGGTGACATCTCGAAGTACTGGAGCGCGGGCTGGTTGAAGCCCGGCACCTCGTACGCCGGCGGGGCCGGCTGCACGCTGTACAAGCCGCCGGACAGCGACGACGGCACCACCAACCAGTACAAGTGGAAGCGCACGAGCGCCATCGCGGCGAGGTTCACGATCAAGGAGACCGGGACGACGGTCTTCGCCGCGACCATGCACCTCCCGGAGCAGAACGGCGCGAACGCCTGCGCGGGCGCGGGCTACACGGGCATCGCGAACTCCGGCATCCACGTCGGCGCGGACGCCACGAGCCTCATGAACGCCTCGACGATCCGCGTGATCGGGATCGACGCGAATCGTACGAACATCGCCGCCACCACCCTCGGCGGCTTCGGCATGACCGGCTACGGCGCGAAGGCGACCTCCGGTTCCAGGAAGATCGACTACCTCTTCGTCAAGGGCACCGTCCGGCCGTCGAGCATCGACCACACGGTGAGCAGCACGAAGTCGAACCATCTCGCCCTGTACGGCTTCATCGAGTTCTGAACGCGCACCCCCTTCGGCGCCGGGCATGCACCTGCGCGGGCGGCACGCGCGCGCAGGCGCCCCCGACGGCGGGACGGCTCGCTACAGAGCCGCTACAAGAACGCCACAATCGCGGTTCGGGTCCTGTCAAAACGATAGTGAAGGTGATCATCGCCGCCCTAAGATCACTTTCATGCTGATTCGCCGGACATTACGGATGATCACTGCTCTGGCCGCGACCTGCACCGTCGCGATCGCCGGGGGTGTGGGGACGGCCCAGGCCGAGGCGTCCCCCGCGTCGTCCCAGGGGCAGTTGCTGTTCTACAACCACGCCTACAGCGTGGTGGACCGCGAGACGGCCGACGCCGTCGAGAACTCGGCCTACCTGCGCGAGTTCGCCAACTTCGAGGTCCGCACCACGACCGGTGGCGGCCTGACCTGGAAGGGCCGCTACCTCAAGGGCCGCGAGACCTACATGGAGCTGTTCGGCGAGGGCGACCTGCCCGGCCAGGACGCGCTCTTCGGCTCCGCGGGGCTGGCCGTCTCGACCGAGCGCGTCGGCGACCTGGCCAAGGTGACCGCGCAGCTGAAGGCCCAGGGCATCTCGGACCCGGCCGAATACCGCCAGACGCGTGACTTCGGCGATGGCGTCCCGATCCCGTGGTTCGACACCATCCGCACCACCTCCACCCAGTACGAAGCCTTCGACCCGTGGGCGATGGAGTACTTCCCCGAGTACTTCGCCGACCCGCGCAGCCAGACCGAGCCGGAGAGCTACCCCGGTGACGTCAGCCGGGAGCGCTACCTGCCCGACGCCTACCAGGACCACCTGATGCGGGACATCACCTACATCCGCATCGGTGTCACCGCGCGGGACCTGGCCAACACGGTGCCACTGCTGCGGGCCGGCGGGTTCAAGGTCGCGGTCGTCGGGGGCGGCGCCATCGCGACCGGCGGCGGCACCACCATCCAGCTCGACTCCGTCGCGCGTGAGCAGGCGGGCCTGAAGCAGGTCACCATGTCGCTCAACCGCTCCGTGGAGACCCGGCACGAGGAGCGGATCGGACGTTCGACCCTCGCCGTCGGCCCGGGCGCCCGCGCCCAGTGGACCTTCGACGCCCCGCAGTAAAGCCCCGTAGTCAAGCCCCGTAGTCAAGCTCCGTAGTCAAGCTCCGTAGTTCCTTCTCCACGCGCCCGGCCGGCGACGACGTCGATCGTCGCCGGCCGGGCGTCGTCGCTCCGCCTGTCAGCCAAGGCGCTCGTTCCTGCGCGCACTCCAGACCGCAGGCCCGGCCACCAGGACGAGAACGCCGGCGAGCCACAGGACGCCCCGGAGCGGAAGGGCGTCGACGATCGCGCCGCCGGCCAGCGCGCCGAGACCGATCGAGAGGTTGAACACCGCCACCCACAGCGCGGAGGCTTCCTCGACCGCCTCCGGCGCGGCCCTGATCATCCATGTTTGGAGGCTCGTGGAGACCCCGCCGTACACCAGGCCCCAGACGACGAGCAGCAGCACCCCGCCCGCGGCGCTGAGCCCTGCCACGGGGTAGAGCAGCACGGTCACCCCCAAGGCGGCGGCGATGGTGAGGACCGTGCGATGAAGCCTCTTCGCCACGGCGGCGCCCGCGACGAAGTTCCCCGCGATGCCCGCCACGCCGAATCCGAACAGCAGTGGCCCGACGAACTCCTCGTCGATGCCGGACAGCTCCCGCAGCACGGGACTGATGAACGTGTAGGCCGAGAAATGGCCGGTCACGATCAGGAAGGTCGCCAGGAGGCCGACCCGTACGCCCTGGTCGCGGAACTGAACGGCCAGCCGCCGCAGGCCGACGGGCCGGGCGGCGGTCAACGGCGGCAGCACCGCCAGCAAGGCGACCAGCACGGCGAGCGCGAGGACGCCCAGCGCGCCGAACGCGATCCGCCAGTTCGCCAGCCCGCCGATCATCGTGCCGATGGGGACGCCGAAGACGTTCGCGGCCCCGACGCCGCCGAAGATGATCGCAGTGGCCCGCGGCACGCGCGGGGCCGGGACGAGCCGTACGGCCAGACCGCCGGCGATGGCCCAGAACCCGCCGATCGCCACCCCGACCAGCACGCGGGCGGCGATCAGGAGCGGATAGTCCGGGGCCAGGGCGGAGGCCAGGTTGGCGAGCGTCATGAGTCCCATCAAGGCGACGAGCAGGAGCCTGCGATCCATCGTGCCGACGAGCACCGGCACGACGGGCGCCGCGACGGCGGCGACGATGCTGGGGACCGTGACCATCAGTCCCGCCGCGCCCTCGGACACCGACAGCGCCGATCCGACGGGGGTGAGCAGCCCGATGGGCAGCTGCTCGGCCGTCACCAGAAGAAATGTGCCGAAGGCCACGGCGGTCACCGCGATCCAGTGATTCCTCGCCGAGGCGTCTCGCCCGGTCGTCGTGGGGTCCGTTGCCGTCACGCCGCATCTCCCTCCGCTATTCGGGAGCGATCGCTCCCATATGACGGCACACCCTAATACGGGAGCGATCGCTCCACAATTCGGGTAGAGTGGTGACCATGGCACGACCCAGGGAGTTCGACGAGCAGGACGTGGTCGCCAGGGCGACCCACCTGTTCTGGCGTCGCGGCTACAACGCCACGTCCGTCCGCGACTTGGGCGCCGAGCTCGCGCTCAAGCAGAGCAGCCTGTACCGGACCTTCACCGACAAGCACACGCTGTTCCTGCGGACGCTGGACCACTATCGGGCGACGGAGTCCGCTCAAGCCGAAGAGCAGCTCAACATCCCCGGCCCCAGCCTCGAGGTCCTGCGGGAGTGGCTGGTCTGGATGATCGGCCACGACGCCGGTCGCGGCTGCTTCGTGGTCAACACGGCCGCCGAGCTCGGCACCACCGACCCCGAGGTCCGGCAGAGGACCGAGGCCGCGTTCGAGGTCACCCGGGAAACCCTGGCGTCACTGCTGCGCCGCGGCATCCGCGACGGCGACCTGCCCGCCACCTTGGACGTCGACGCCGCGATGGAGCTGCTGTTCACGACGGTGCTCGGACTGCGCGTACGCGAACGCGCCGGACACGACCCCCAGCGGCTAGCCACGGCGATCGACTTCACGATCAGAACGCTCGCGACCTCCGCGAGCTGACGCGCCCACCGCCCGCGGTCCAGCGGAGCCCGGCCGTACCGGGGCTGCTCCTCACGCGCGCATACCGTCCAGGATCGCGCCCGGCCGCCTGCTCGGCGGCCGGAAGGCGGAGTGAGTCATCGGGCCACCGCGTACGTGGCCGAGACGGTGCCGCTCCGGTAGCTGTGCGAGGCCAGGAGTGTCCAGGTCAGCCGGTCGCCGCCGACCAGCGTGGAGTTGCGCCACTCGAGCGCGGGCAGCGTGGCGGAGAAGCCGACCTTGTGGAGGTCGTTCATCCGATCCGCGAGCCCGCCGGTCGCCGTCGGCCAGTAGCCGGCGTGTTCCTCGTAGGTGCGCCGCCCGAGCAGCATGGTGTCCGCGGCGGCCAGGTTCGCCGCGATCCGCTGCTCCATCTCCTCGTCATGGAAGGGCCCGTGCCACTGGTCCGGCGATCCGACGACCCCGTCCAGCGACGAGAACAGCTCCGCAACGATCTTCCTCATCCACGTTCCTCGGTTTCCTGCGGCTTCCATCCGTTGCCGGCAACTCTGGTCCGCCAGGCCGTACCGGGACATCCGTGGAGATCACCTGACTGCTACGGAGTCGTCACTGATTCGCCGCTGAGAGGCGCGTACGCCACAATGGCCGCATGGTCCCTGGCGAGCCGCGGGAGGTCTCGCCCCGCGAGGCCGAGGTGCTGGCGGGATTGGCCGAGCACCGGACGAACGCGCAGATCGCCCACCGGCTGCGGATCTCGGTCCGTACCGTGGAAAGTCACGTCTCCTCGCTGCTGCGCAAGTACGGCGTGGCCAACAGGGCGGCCCTGGTGGCCCTGACGGGGCAGCAGCCGTCCCCTTCGGCCAGGCCGGGGCACGTCGAGGGGATCCCGGTCAGCCACACCTCCTTCATCGGGCGCCGGCAGGAGCGGCAGGAGGCGCTGGCGGCGCTGACACACGCCGCGCCGGTCTGCCTGGTGGGCCCCGGCGGCGTCGGCAAGACCCGGCTGGCCGCCGTGCTGGCGCAGGCGGCCTCGGCGTCGTTCCCCGCCGGTGGGGCGTTCGTCGATCTGACCCCGGTCGGCGAGGGGTTCGTCCTGCGAACCGTGGCCGACGCGCTGGGCCTGGCCGAGCGTCCTCCCCAGCCGCTGGAGAGCATGGTCGCCGAGCGGCTCGCGCTGGGACGGTCGCTGCTGGTCCTCGACAACTGCGAGCACCTGCTGGACGAGGTCGGCGACCTGGTGGACAGACTGCGCTCGGACTGCCCCCAGGCGGGGATTCTGATCGCGAGCCGGGAGCGGCCGGGCCTGCCCGGCGAGCGGGTCATCACGGTGCCGCCGCTGGCGGGGGAGGCCGAGACGCTGTTCCTGGAGCGGGCCCGCGCGATCGATCCGGGATTCGCCGCGGAGCCCGCGGTCGTCGCCGAGGTGTGCGCCCGGCTCGACGGACTGCCGCTGGCGATCGAGCTGGCCGCCTCGCGGGTCGCCGTACTCGGCATCGACGCCCTGCGGGTGGGGCTGCAGGACCGGCTCCGGCTGCTGTCGGGCGCGCGTGGCAGGCCGCCCCGGCACCGCTCGTTGCGCGCGGTCATCGGCTGGAGCTACGACCTGCTGGAAGAGGAGGAACGCGCGCTGCTGCGTCGCCTGGCGGTGTTCGCGGGCGGGTTCGACCTGGCGGCGGCCACGGCGCTCATGCCGGGCACGCCGCCCAGCGCGACGGCCGACGTCATCGGCCGGCTGGCCGACAAGAGCCTGATCGGGGTGGTGGGCGGTGGCCGGTGGCGGCTGCTGGAGACCATCAGAGCCTTCGCCGCCGACCGGCTCGCGGACAGCGGCGAGACCGAGGAGACGTTCCAGCTCCGTCTGCGCTGGGCCGCGGGCACGGCGGCGACGCTGGAGTCACGGCTCGACGGCAACTGGGCGCCGCAGTTCGACCTGGTGGCCGACGATCTGCGGGCCACGCTCGCCGGCACGGCCGCCGTACCGGACCGGCAGGCCCACCGCCTGGCCAGGTCGCTGGCGCACCTGACGTTCGCCCGGCGCTTCCACCGGGAGGCGATCGGCCACTACCTGGCCGCCGCCGACCGGGCCCGCGACGCCGCGGACGGCCACCAGGACCTCCTGAGCGCCGCCGCCACGGCCGTCTCGATCGCCGACGGCCCACTGGCCTTCCGCCTGCTGGCACGCGCCGCCGACCAGGTCGAACCCGGCGGTCTGCGGGCGGCCGCGCTCGCCTCCGCCCTCGTGGTCACCCACCGCTACAGAGGCGCGGACGACCGCGACCCGATGTCCGAACACCTGCCGGCGCTGATCGACAAGGCGAGCGCCGACGCCGCCCCTGCCGATCCGCGCACCGCGGCGCTGGTGGCGACCGCGCGGGCCTGGGATCAGGACGATCTCCAACTCGCCGCCTCCGCCGTCGAGGCCGCCCGTGAGTGCGGCGACGTCATCGTCCTGCTGGGCGCGCTGGACGTGCTCACGCGCGCCCACGCGCGGGCCGGCCGGATGCGCACCGTCCAGCGGATCTGCCGGGAACGGCTCGCGCTCATCGAGCACCTGCCGGCGCACGAGCCGCCCGCAGCGGCCGAGATCGTCGACACCTTCCACTCCGCGGCGCGCGCGGAGCTGTGCGTCGGCGACCTGCCGGCCGCGCTCGCCGTCGCCGACCGCGCGCAGCGCGAAGACCCCATCGGCGAACACCCCTACCTGTCCATCCCCAAGACCATCAGACCGCTCGCCCTGAGCGGTCGTTTCCCGGAGGTCTTCCAGCAGGCGCCCGCCATGTGGGAAGCCTGGCATCAGGCAGGCAGCCCGCGCAGTGCCTGGATGTCGACCGCGATCTGCGCCGCGGCGCTCGCCCACGGGCTGGCAGGCACCGGCGAGTTCGACCTCTGGCGCTCGCGCGCGCTGGAGATGGCCATGACGCGGGACGCGGCCTCCTCACCGGTCCTGGCCCCGTTCGCCGCCTTCGCCGACGCCAGGGTCGCCGTCCACACCGGCGCGTACTATGAGGCCGCCACCCTGGTCGAGCGCGCCTTCGCCCCCTTCAGGGTGCGCTGGTACGAGGCGTACGCGCGCGCCGCCGGAGCCGAGCTGGCGGTCGTCGCAGGCTTGCCCGAGGCGGCCGAACGGGTCGCCGCCGCCATGCCGTACGCCGAGCAGAACGACTGGGCGGCCGCCTGCCTGGCCCGTACCCGCGGGGTCCTGCACGGCGATCGCGACGCGCTGGCGGAGGCGGCCGAGCGATGGACGTCGATCGACGCGCGTTTCGAGCACGCCTGCACGCTGCGCCTGCTGTCCGGCTGAGAGCAGGAGACGATCCTCCGGCAGCCCTCACATCAGCTCGGGACCGGGCTGCCCGCGCACCCTCTGCCGATCCGGCCCGTCTCGAAGTAGCGCACCACGTCGGCGGCGCACTCGGGCACCCGGGTGGTGGACACGTGTACGTCGTCGGCGACCGTGTAGACGGTGCCGCCGATGGCGCGCCGCGTCTGCAGCGTCCAGTCGTAGACGGACATGAACTCGTGCAGGTGCCCCGCCAGCACCAGCGACCCGCCGCCCCGCTTCAACGTGGCCTGCTGCACCGGCAGCGGCCAGCCGGGACACATGACAGGCAGTCCCCAGGCCCGGCCGGTGGCCGGATGGCGCTTCACGAGCTGCTGGTAGGCGCGCCAGGCGGTGTCGAAACCGGCCCGGCTGCCGTCCTCGTTGCACGCGACGGCCAGGTTCATGGTCAGGTTCAGTGCCTCGGGCGCGCCGGGAACGGACGGTCCCATCATCGGCGCGCCGAGCACCTCCTTGACGGTGGGCGGGGCGGTGGTGCCCGTCGCCGTCCGCAGCTCGGCCAGCGCCTTGCCCGCGCGTACCCACTCGGTCGAGTTGCGCCGGGCGAGGTCGGCGACGGCCGAGCCGTCGATGGGCCGCTGCAGGTCGGTGTAGGTCTTGGGGCTCTTGTCGTACGCGCGGACCAGCTTCGCCACCTCCTCGCGCACCTCCCGGGCGGTGGCGCCGAGGCCGTAGGTCGGATCACGGCGGGCCAGCCAGGCGGCCATGCGCCCGAAGTCGCGCTCGGCCGCCGCCGCGCTGTCCTTGGCGTGCTCGTCAATACGGGTCCACGGCGGCGCCACGCTGTCCAGGAAGGCCCGTCCGGTGTGCCCCGGGAACAGGCTGCGGTACACCATGCCCAGATAGGTGCCCCAGGAGAAGCCGAGCAGGTTGAGGCTGCGCTCGCCCAGCGCGGTGCGTACCAGGTCCAGGTCCTTGGCCACGTTCTCGGTGGTGAGCTGTCCGAGGAAGGCGGGGTCGGAGCGTCCGCACCGCTGGTTGGCGGCGACCTGGGCGTCGTAGATCTTCCTGGCCGCCTCCTCGGTCAGCGCGCCGGGCTCCTGCGGGCCGTTCGGCGACAGGGGGCAGGCGACCTTGGTGCTGTAGCCGACGCCGCGCGGGTCGAAGCCGATGATGTCGTACCGCTCGTTGAGCCCGGCCATCTCCTCGTTCCTGAGCGCGGCCCGCAGGACCGGGTCCAGGTATCCGCTGTTGCCCGGCCCGCCCGGCAGGACGGCGACGGCGCCGAGCCGGTGGGACTCGTCCGTGGCGGCCAGCCGGGTCACCGCGAGGTCGATCTTCCGCCCGCCGGGGTCACGGTGGTTCAGGGGGACGCTGACCGTCCCGCACTCCAGGCGCTTCATCAGGGAGCGGAAGGCCGCGACCTTGTCCTGTGCCACGCCCAGGCTGCGGATCACCTCGTCGGAGTAGCCCGGGCAGGATTTCCACTGTACGGAGGTCGCGGTGGCGCCCGCCGCGGACGGATGGGCCACCAGTCCCGACAGCGTCAGGGCAAGTGCCAGTGCTGTCAGTGAAGTTCGGTACGTCATGTGGGCCAGTAGTAGATCAGCGGCTGTTTCCTCGGCGTTTCCGTGAGGATGGCCGCCGGGCTGCGCGCTCATCTGCTGGCCACGACTCACTCATGACGTTAGTAGCCCCTGATCCGGGGCACACCACTGCGGGCGGCGACGATGACCGGCGACGCGAGGCTGATGAGGTGGCTGTCGCGCTGGTCCGGATTCGCAGCAGACTCTAACAATTCCAGATTAGGGGTCCGTGTTGGCCATATGGCGCCTGACTTCGAGGCGCGTTTGCGAGCGGTTTCGTTCCGCGTGACCTGGCCGCCCAGTGATCCGGCAGTTCGGAAGGAAGCAGATGAGCGACACCCAGGACAACGCCCCCGCCAGCGCGCAGGGCGTGGACAAGAAGGCGGCGGCGGGCTGCCCGGTCGCGCATGACTCCGTGACCGCGCATGGCAGCGAGAGCGAGAACCCGGCGATCGGCTCGCCGACTCGCAAGCCCGGCGGTCGTCCGCGCACGAACCGGGACTGGTGGCCCAACCAGCTCGACCTCTCGGTGTTGCGCGCGCACTCGTCCAAGGGCAATCCCCTGGAAGACGGCTTCAGCTACGCCAAGGAGTTCGAGAAGCTCGACGTCGAGGCCCTCAAACAGGACATCACCGAGGTGCTCACCACCTCGCAGGACTGGTGGCCGGCCGACTTCGGCCATTACGGCGGCCTCATGATCCGGATGAGCTGGCACGCCGCGGGCACCTACCGCATCCACGACGGTCGCGGCGGGGCCGGCGACGGCGCTCAGCGGTTCGCCCCGCTCAACAGCTGGCCCGACAACGCCAACCTCGACAAGGCCCGCCGGCTGCTGTGGCCGGTCAAGCAGAAGTACGGCCAGAAGATCTCGTGGGCCGACCTGCTCGTGCTCGCCGGGAACGTCGCCCTGGAGTCGATGGGTTTCAAGACCTTCGGCTTCGGCTTCGGCCGCGAGGACGTCTGGGAGCCGGAGGAGATCTTCTGGGGTCCGGAGGACGCCTGGCTCGGCGACGAGCGCTACGTGACCGACACCGAGATGGTGCCGAACTTCGGCGCGACCGAGATGGGTCTCATCTACGTCAACCCGGAGGGTCCCCGCGGCAACGCCGACCCGGCCGCGGCGGCGCACTTCATCCGCGAGACGTTCGGACGGATGGCGATGAACGACGAGGAGACCGTCGCTCTCATCGCCGGCGGCCACACCTTCGGCAAGACCCACGGCGCCGGCACGGCGGACGACCACGTGGGGCCGGAGCCCGAGGCCGCGCCGCTGGAGGCGCAGGGCCTGGGCTGGCTGAGCAGCTACGGCACCGGCAAGGGCGGTGACACGATCACCAGCGGCCTGGAGGTGACGTGGACCGACCGGCCGACGCAGTGGAGCAACCGCTTCCTCGAGATCCTCTTCGGCAACGAGTGGGAGCTCACCACGAGCCCCGGCGGCGCGAAGCAGTGGGTCGCCAAGGACGCCGAGGCGATCATCCCGGACGCCCACGACCCGTCGAAGAAGCACAAGCCGACGATGCTCACGACCGACCTGGCGCTGCGCGTCGACCCGACGTACCAGAAGATCTCTCGCCGCTTCCTGGAGCACCCCGACGAGTTCGCGCTGGCCTTCGCCAAGGCCTGGTACAAGCTGCTGCACCGCGACATGGGGCCGGTCAGCCGCTTCCTCGGGCCCTGGGTCGCCGAGCCCCAGCTGTGGCAGGACCCGGTGCCGGCCGTCGACCACGAACTCGTGGGTGACGCCGACGTCGCCTCCCTCAAGGAGAAGGTCCTGGAGTCCGGCCTGACGACCGCCCAGCTGATCTCCACCGCCTGGGCCTCCGCCGCGAGCTTCCGGTCCACCGACAAGCGCGGCGGCGCCAACGGCGCCCGGCTCCGTCTGGAGCCGCAGCGCAGCTGGGAGGTCAACCAGCCCGAGCAGCTCGCGACGGTCCTGGACACCCTCGAGGGCATCCAGCGCGAGTTCAACGAGGCCGGCGGCGCGAAGATCTCGCTGGCCGACCTGATCGTGCTGGCCGGCTCGGCCGCCGTCGAGAAGGCGGCACACGAGGCCGGCGTGGCGGTGACGGTGCCGTTCCGCCCGGGCCGCACCGACGCCACTCAGGAGCAGACCGACGTCGAGTCCTTCCGGGTCCTCGAGCCGCGGGCCGACGGGTTCCGCAACTACGTGCATTCCGGCGGGAAGATCCAGCCGGAGGTGCTGCTCGTCGATCGGGCCTACATGCTCAACCTGACCCCGCCGGAAATGACCGTCCTCATCGGCGGCCTGCGTTCCCTCGGGGCCAACTTCGGCGGTACCCGGCACGGCGTCCTCACCGACCGGCCCGGCGTGCTCACCAACGACTTCTTCACCAACCTGCTCTCCCCGGGGACTCGGTGGAAGGCGTCGGAGTCCGAGGAGGGTGTGTACGAGATCCGCGACGTGGCCACCGACGAGGTGAAGTGGACCGCCACCGCGGTCGACCTCATCTTCGGCTCCAACTCCCAGCTACGGGCCCTCGCGGAGGTCTACGCCAGCCGGGACGCCCGCGACAAGTTCGTGGCCGATTTCGTCGCGGCCTGGACCAAGGTCATGGAGCTCGACCGGTTCGACCTCGCCTGACCCGTCTCGACCCGAAGAGCCCGGTCGAGCCATCGTGATCGACCGGGCTCGTCCGCCGGCGGCGGTTCAGTCGCCTCTCCCGCTCGCCGCTGATCCCACCGCCGCCCGGTCCGGCTCGGGCGGCTGCCAGTCGGCCGTCCACAGCCGTGCGCCGGAGCGGCGGTCGAGGCGGCGCAGGAACGACAGGACGCCCGCGGTGCCGGTGCTCCAGGTGTAGGCCGCCTTGTCGAGGTCGTTGCCGGGGAAGACCGGCTGCGCCGGCTCGCCGCCGGCCCGTACCAGCATCCGCTCGGCGATGTCCTCGGCGTGGCGCCAGTAGCCGTCGTCGCCCGTGACCATCGCCAGGTCGATCAGCGCTTCGCCGATGCCCGCCAGGCCGCAGCACTGAGAGACCACCCAGGCCTGCGGGGCGACGACCAGGCACGCCCGCGCGCCCCGCTCGGCCAGCTCCAGGTAGCGGTCCTCGCCGTACGCGCGGGCCGCGCGGGCCAGTGTGCCGGTGATGCCCGACATGCCCTGGCACCAGGAGGCCCCCATGGCCCGGGCGTCAGGGCCGTGCAACTCGCCGATCAGCGACTCGGCCTGGACGGCCAGCGCCGCCAGCCGCTCCCGGGCCGCCTCGCCCGCCGCCCGGTCGCCGGTGGCCTCGTGGTAGGAGAGCAGGAAGTCCGCGCAGCCCGCGTCGCCGTGGGCGTAGGCCGTGTCGACCGACACGCCGGAGCCGGGCTGGGCGGGTGCCACGGCGTCCTGCGACCGCGTGACCTCACCGGCGATCAGCAGCCGGGCGCACTCGGCGGCGATCCGCAGGTGCCGGGCGTCCGCGGGGTCGAGGGCGGCCAGGGCCAGATGGCCCGAGCCGATGCCTGCCACGCCGTGTGCCTGGTCGGCCCGCTGCGGGCCGTCGATGGTGACGGGGGCCGGGGCCGCCAGGTCCGGCGCGGCGCTCAGCCGGGCCGCGGCCAGGAACAGCGCGGTGCCGGTACGGCCGAAGTACAGCGAGGGCGGGAGCTTGGCGGGCGGCATCACGCGGGCCGTCCACCGGGCCAGGTCGGCGGCCACGGCCTTGGCCTCCGGGTGGTGCAGCAGCTCCATGCCGACCCCGGCACTGCCGCCGTAGACGTTGGTCACCGGCGGGCTCTCCCGGCGGGCGTCCTCGGGCGCGGCCATCAGCTGCTCGGCGAAGGCCGCGCACTCGCGCACGGTGTGGTCGAGCGCCTTGGACAGCAGTTCGCCGGTGAGCCTGGGCGGGGAGGGCAGCTTCCACCGTCTCGCCTGCGGCTGCTCGGTGGCGGGCCGCCCGTCGCCGAGGCCGGCGGGAACCGGTCCGGAAGCGGATCTGAGCTCGGCGGCGGCGGCAGTGCGGTCGGCGGGGTCGAGGCTCAGCAGCCCCGGCAGCAGGCCGAGGATGCCCGTCGTGACGCCCGGGAACATCCCCGCCAGGCACATGAGCGTGCGCTCGACGTTGCGCACCGGGTCCGCGCCGATCATGATCGGGTTCATCCCGGTGGCCGCGAAGAACAGGGTGGCGCCCAGCGAGAAGTAGTCGTCCGCGGGCACGGACTCACGGTCGGTGTGCTGGTCGGGAACGCTGTAGCCGCGGCTCCAGCCGGGCAGCTGCAGCCCGTCGTACCTGCTGTTGCCGAAGTCGATCAGGGTGCAGCGGCCGTCCTCGCCGAGCACGACGTTCTTGGGCGACAGGTCGCGGATGACGACGCCGCGCGCGTGGACCGCGTCGATCACCTCCAGCAGCCGGACGGCGAGCGTGCCGAGGTCGCGCTCGCCGGTGGCGGGCTCCCCGGTGAACAGGCCGTTCTCCGCGACGAATCGGTTGAGGTCGCGGCTGCCCGCGTCGGTCATGACGAGGAACTCGTCCTCGCCGTGCCGGAAGTGGTCGATCGGCTCCGGTACGCCTGCCACGCCCTTGAGCGCCTGCAGGACGCGCAGCTCGTTGCGGAGGTACATCCGCAGGTCCCAGCCCTCGACGTTCTCCCCGACGTACGCGCGGGCCTCCTTGACCACGACCCGCCGCCCGGTGGCGTCGGTGGCGCGGTAGACGTTTCCGCGCGGGCCACGCACGACGCCGGACGTCACGCGGTACCGGCCGCCGATGAGCCGCCCGCTGCCGCCGTCGGCGGCCTGCCCGGTTGTCTGCGCGGGCGGCAGCGTTCCCAGGGACGGCCGTTCATCAGGCTCCGACGGGCCGGTCCCGGCGGGCTCCGTGGGGCGGAACGGGTCGGTGGCCCAGGGCGGGCAGGTGAACTCGGGGCCGGCCGCGCCCGGCAGTTGCTCGCCGTCCGGCCCGATCACGATCAGCTCGAAGTCGCCGTTCTCGTCCACGCGGTACTGCGGGGCGAACGGGGCATACCTGTAGTACACCGGAGCGTCGGGGCGGACCCGCCGATCGCTGACGACGCGCGGGGCCGACAGCCCGGACAGGGCGTCGGCGAGGGCGTGGCCCAGCTCGACCACCGCGTCCTGCTCCGGGTAGACCGTCATGGCCTTGCCCACGGCTCCCGGGTCG
This sequence comes from Nonomuraea angiospora, assembly GCF_014873145.1. Taxonomy (NCBI): domain Bacteria; kingdom Bacillati; phylum Actinomycetota; class Actinomycetes; order Streptosporangiales; family Streptosporangiaceae; genus Nonomuraea; species Nonomuraea angiospora. Next base: position 10,943,194 of record NZ_JADBEK010000001.1, read on the forward strand.
ACGTCGCCGGAGTTGAGCTCCATGAGCCTGTGGGTGGAGCGGGCGACCTTGAAGGCGCAGCCGGTGCCGGCCAGGATCGGCAACGCGCGCTCAAGAGTGTCGCCGAGGGTGCCGGGACGTGCGGAAATATGGATTTTCCAGCCCTGCAAAGGAATGTCGTGGTGAGGATCGTGAACGCTGATCCACGTGTCGTCCTCGTATATTTCCCTACCATTCGAATCTGCAAATTGGGTAAGGCGGTCGAGCACATTAAAGTCCACGGTCATCCCTCGATAACGGAGCGCATCTGCCTGATATGAGAAAAAGGCCATCAGAGCATCGCTGACGGCCTTTCCCCAGCGCATCTCGTCACCACGCTTCACCGCGTGGGATCAGGCGCTTCACACAATGGACGGGCAGCAGGGGAAGCTGCTGCAGACCGTGCGCTTGCAGGTGTTGACGCAGGCCTGGGGGCCGTGGAGCAGCTTGTTGAGCTCGCCTTCGAAGTCGACGGCGAGGTCTTCGTACTCCAGGACTCCGGCGTCGCGGGGCTCCAGTGCGAGGACCGACATAAGGGCTCCTTCCTTGGCCGCCTATGGGCGGCCGATGTAGGGATCCGAGCCTCGGGATGGCGCCGGTAGGCACCTTTCCCGTGCCCTGCCCGTGACCGGGAACCAGCTGGATGTTCCCCCGTCGCGAGCAAACGGAGGCATTATGTGCATATATCCGGAAGCATGTCCAGAGGTAGCCGTAACAGCCAAAAATGTGTTTACATGCGCCTTTACACCGGGAGTTCGATCTTCTAGATTGACGTGCGTGACAGGGGGATCTCCGGCGTGCCGGTCTCGGAACGGCGCCCTCGCGTGAGGCTCTGGCGGCGCCGACGCAGGACGAGCGTCCCGGACGACCGATCGGGGCTCGTGGCCCAGTACTGGGAGAGTCACGACGAACACCTGCTGACCGCCACCCTCGGCACGATCGCCCGCAGGCTGCCGTCCCTGGTGGCCGCCGCGCTGCGGATGGCGTGGCAGGCCAGTCCTCGCGACACGGCCGTGGCCCTGGCGGGCAACCTCGCGGCCGGCGTCTTCACGGTCTTCGGCCTGGTGGCCACCTCCGACGTGCTGGCCTCGCTGCTGGCCGCCGGTCCCACGCTCGACCGGGTATGGACCGCGCTGCCCTCGCTGCTGCTCGTGGCCGCCGCCACCGGGTTGCGCGGAGCGCTGCTGGCCGGCGCCGGATGGGCGCAGGCCCGGCTCAAACCGCTGGTCGAACGGCTGGCCGAGACCCGACTGTTCGAGCTGACCACCCGGGTGGAGCTGGCCGCGTTCGACGACCACGACTTCCACAACGCGATGCGGCGGGCCCGCGACAGCGGCGTGCCCGACACCGCCACCGTGGTGGAGACGACGATCGCCGTGGTCACCGGCGCGGTGGGCGTGCTGGCCTCGGCCGTGGCGCTCGGCCTGCTGCACCCGATCCTCATGCCGTTGCTGCTGGTCGCCGCCGTGCCGGCGGGATGGGCCGCGGTACGCATGGCGCGGCTGGGCTACCAGGCGTTCTACCGGCTGTCCGCCGCGCGGCGGCGCAAGTTCATGCTGTCGGACCTGATGGCCGAGCGGCAGCCCGCCGCCGAAGTGCGGGCGTTCACGCTCCGGGACTTCCTGCTCGGCCAGTACGCCAAGGTCGCCGACCTGGAGCAGGACGTTCAGCTCGACGTGGCACGGCGGCGGGCCGCGACCAAGGCGGGCGGCGACCTGCTGACCGGCGTGGCCACGGCGGGCGTGTACGTGGTGCTCGGCGTGCTGCTGGCCGGCGGCGTCATCCCGCTGTCGGTGGCCGGCGCGGCCGTGCTGGCGATCAGGACCGGGCAGATGTCGCTCACCGCCCTGATCCAGACCATGAACCGGCTCTACGAGGCGGGCCTCTACTTCGGCGACTACCTGGCCTTCTGCGAGTCCGCCCGGGAGCGCGTCCCCCCGCCGCCGGCGACCCCCGCCGAGCCGGCGCCGTTCCGCCTGCTGACGGCCGAGAACATCACGTTCACCTACCCCGGAGCCGACCGGCCCGCACTGTCGGGCGTCAGCGTGACGGTCGGCCGGGGCGAGGTCATCGCCCTGGTCGGCGAGAACGGCTCGGGCAAGACGACCCTGGCCAAGCTGCTGGCCGGGCTGTACCGGCCGCAGGAGGGCACGATCCGCTGGGACGGCGTGGACCTCGGCGCGTTCGACGGTGACGCGTTGCGGCGGCGGATCTCCGTGATCGCCCAGGATCACACGCGCTGGCCGCTCACCGTCCGCGAGAACATCGTCATGGGGCACCCCCTGGAGGAGGACCGGCTGGCCGCCGCCTCCGCCGCGGCGGGCGCCGACGAGGTGGTGGCGCGGCTGCCCGACGGCTACGACGCGCTGCTCGACCGCCGCTTCCGAGGCGGCCACGACCTGTCGGGCGGCCAGTGGCAGCGCATCGCCGTGGCACGCGGTTTCTACCGCGACGATGCCGCGCTGGTCATCTTCGACGAGCCGACCTCGGCCCTGGACGCCCGTGCCGAGCACGCCCTGTTCGAGCGGATCCGCGGCCACGCCGCCGACCGCACCATCGTGCTCATCACCCACCGGCTGGCCAGCGTCCGCTACGCCGACCGCATCTACGTGCTGGACGGCGGCGCGATCGCCGAGCAGGGCACGCACGCCGAACTGATGGAACGCGACGGCCTGTACGCCGGCCTGTACGAGCTGCAGGCCTCCGCCTACCACCAGCCGGTGCCATGATCGTCGCCGAGTCGGCGTACCTCGCCGTGACCGCGGCGCTGCTGGCCGCGGCGCTGGTCAAGCTGCGGGACGTGCCCGGCTTCGCCCGCTCGGTGGCGGGCTACCAGGTGCTGCCGGACAGCCTGGCCGGGCCGGCCGCGGTGGGCGTGCTCGTGGCCGAGCTGGCCGCCGGCGGGCTGCTGCTCGCTCCGGGCGGCCGGCGGTGGGGCGCCGTGGTGGCGGCGGTCCTGTTCGCCGCGTTCCTGGCGGCCATGGCCTCCGTGATGCGGCGCCGGATGTCCGTGGACTGCGGGTGCTTCGGCGGCCGTGACCTCGTCGGGGCCGGCACGCTGCTGCGTACCGGCCTGCTGCTGGTCCTCGCGGTGACGGCGGCTGTGACCGGGCCGGTCGCGTTCGCGCCCGTCCAGCTTCCGGTGGCGGCGGTCCTGCTCGGGCTGGCCTTCCTGCCCGCGCGGCTGCTGCGCGCGGAGAGAGCCACGTACGGACCGCGTCCCGGCACGCGCTTCGCTCTCAACGGCGGGCCGGAGCCGGCCGGCGACCGGACGATGTACGCGCTGGTCTCGCCGGAGTGCGGGCTGTGCAAGGCGATGCTGCCGGAGTTCGCCGCGGCGGCCGGCCGCCTGGAGGTCGCGCTGGTCAGCGCGGTGGAGGGATACGACGGCGCCGGGCTGCCCGTGGTCGTGGACCCGGAGGTCTTCGACCGCAACGACATCCCCTGGCCGCCGTACGTGGTGGTGACCGACCGCACCGGCACGGTCCTGTCGGCGGGCGGCGCGGCCGATCCGGCACAGCTGGAGCAGGTCCTTTCGCTCGCAGAAGCGGTCGCTCCCCGAGACGGCCGCTGACACCGCGGGGACGCCGGGTATCCAGTGGGCGATCTGCTTCCAACCGGCCCTGCGGATGCCAGCCCTTCGCGGGCTGCCCGTTACCAAGAAGGATCTTTACATAAGATCGTGACGCATGTGATGATCACTCCGTTTTGACACGTCTGTTCGAAAGGACTGAGTGAACACATCACGTACAGCGTCCGGCTTATCCGGCCGGACGCGCCGCCGCGCTGCCCTGATCGCGGCTCTGATCATGCCGCTCTCGCTGATGAGCGCCCCCGCGATCGCCCAGGGCCCCACGCCATCCCCCACGACGACGCCGAGCGCTCCCGCCACACCGACCGCCAAGGCGCTGGCGCAAGCCAAGAAGGACAAGCGGCGCGTCGAGATCGAGTCGATGCGCTCGGAGAGCGCCACCTTCTACGCCAACCCGGACGGCAAGACGGTCCGGATGGAGCTCAGCACCCAGCCGATCCGGGTCAAGAACGCAGACGGCAAGAACTTCACGCCGATCGACACCACCCTCGTCGAGGTGGACGGCACCATCAAGCCCAAGGCCGCGCAAGGCGACCTGGTCCTGTCCGCCGGCCGGGACAAGGCCCTGCTCAAGAGCCGGGCGGCCGACGCCACGGCGAAGATCGGCACGCCGTCCACGCTGCCCGAGCCCCGGCTGAAGGGCAACACCGCCACCTACCTCGACGCCTATGGCAAGGGCCGGGACCTGGTGGTGACCGCTAGCGCGACCGGCTTCCGCCAGCAGATCACCATCGCCGAACGGCCGACCGGGCCGATCTCCTTCCGGGTGCCGGTGGACCTGCCCCAGAGCCTGTCGTTCAAGACGAACGCCGCCGACCGGCCCATCATCGTGCGCAAGGACGGCAAGACGGTCACCGAAGTGCGGCCGACTCTGCTGCAGGACGCCAAGGCCGCCGACGCGGGCGCCCCACTGGATGCGGGCAAGTCCGGCAAGGCCGCCGTCAAGCTCGCCGAAGACGGCAAGACCCTGGTGTTCACGCCGGACGCCGCGTTCCTGGCCGACCCGGCGACGACGTACCCCGTGACGGTGAACGCCGTGGCGTCGGACTGGTACGAAGGCCACACCGGCGAGGTCTACAAGGGTGGCATGGACACCTGGATCAACGACTATGACTACCAGGACAGCTGGGACACCTTCCATCAGACCCAGATCGTGGTCGGTAAGTCCTACGCCAGTAGCATCGCCAAGCGCTGGCGCGGCTATCTGAAGTTCCCCGACATCCCCGCCGAGTTCGCGGGCAGAAAGGTGGAGAACGCCGACCTGCATCTGTGGAACTACCAGTCCAATGAGTGCGGGACCTCGGTAGGCTCCGGCATCACGGCGCGGCGGATCACCTCCTACTGGGAAGAGATGACGCTGCTCTGGGGCAGCCAGCCGTCCGTCACCAGCGTGGGCGCGGACACCGAGTACGGCGCCTACAGCGAAGACTGCACCGGCTCCATGAACTACGCCTGGAACCTGACCCACACCCTCAACGGGATCGTCCAGGAGTGGGTCAACGGCGCCACCAACTACGGCATCCAACTCACCGCCGGCAACGAGTCGGAGCTGCGGAACTGGCGGCGCTACACCTCCGAGGACGCCGGTGGCTGCATGACCACGCCACTGGAGGACTGCAAGTTCCAGCTCCACCCGCCCATCCTGACCGTGGACTTCGAGGAGAGGCCTGAACCGGTGCAGGAGGAGATCCTGATGCTCTCCCCGACACCTTTGACAGGCGCCCCTGCGCTTTACGAAGACGCGGTCGACCACTCGATCTATCAACCGACGCAACCCGAATCAGTGCAAATCACCGACGCGCTGGCCCAAGCCGTCGCCACCCAGCGTGATGGAGATGGTTACCTGGTGGACACGGGCAAACTCGACCTGGATGACGGGGGAGACGGGAGCGGTGAGGAGGACGTCACAGCACCGTCCGTGATTACTGTCGAGCCCAGCCACGGCGCTGTCGATGTGCCGCTTGATACCGCGGTCAAGGCGACATTCTCTGAGAAGGTCACAGATGCCAAGGTCGTTCTCAAGTCGGCCGGAGGGGCTCAGGTCGCGGGATCCTCGGCCCTGACCGATGAAGAGGTGCTGACTTTCACTCCGGCCGAACCCTTGGATCCAGGCGTCACTTACACAGCCACGATTTCCGGAGCGGTGGACGCATGGGAAAACACCATGCAGCCCTTCTCCTGGTCCTTCCGCACCGTCGACCTGGCAGCCGGGCGTTGGACGTTCGATGAAGGGGACGGCCGTACGGCTGCCGACTCCTCCGGGAATGATCACGACGCGAGCCTGAACGACACCGCGGCGTGGACCGCCGGAAAGAGCGGGAACGCGATCTCCAACGTGCCGTCGCAGGCGCGGATCACCGCGGCCCAGACGGCGGCCAAGCAGGGCAAGGCCGTCGAGGTCGCCGACGAGACGACCGCCACCGGCATCACCTACGCCCAGCCGGACGGGAAAACGTTCAAGACCGAGGTCACGGCCGGTCCGGTACGGACCAGGCAGGGCAGTGGATGGGTGCCGATCGACACCACCCTGGCCGAGCAGAGCGGCAGGCTGCGGCCCAAGGCCCTCGCCGAGGGCGCGGTCGTGGAGATCTCCGCGGGCGGTACGGATCCGTTCGTGAAGATGTCCGCCGACGGCAAGTCGTACGCGCTGCGCTGGCCGACACCGCTGCCCAAGCCGACGGTCAAGGGCAGTGTCGCCACCTACACCGACGCCGCGGGCGTGGGTGCCGACCTGGTGGTGACGGCGTTGCCGACCGGGTTCCGGCATGAGGTGGTGCTGCGCCAGCGGCCGTCGAAGCCGCTGGAGCTGCGTATCGGCGTAGATGACGAGGGCCTGACCCTGACCGAGAGCAAGGGCGGCCGGCTGCTCCTGAAAGGCAAGGACAAGAAGCTGGTCGCTTCGGCGGCGCGGCCGGTTGCGTGGGACGGCAGCGCCAAGGGACGGCTTCCGCTGGCCAAGGACGGCGAGGTCAGCACGGAGGTGGTCACCAAGGGTGGTCGTACGGAGTTGGTGCTCAAGCCGGAGCAGGCGTTCCTGACGGACGCCGGCACCGCCTACCCGGTGCGCGTGGCCTCGGCGGTGACGCTGCCGCTCGGCTCCGACCTTGATGTCACCACCAACGACACGGTCGATTCGCCCGCGTACCCGGACAACGGATACATCATGGCCGGCACCATGACGAGCGGGTTGAAGTCCCGAGTGCACCTGAGGTTCGACACCACGAGCCTGCGGGGCAGCACGGTGACCGACGCCAAGCTGTCGATGAACACCATCGACGCCCAAGCGTGCGGCCCCACCGCCGGCAACGGCGTCCAGGTCGCCCGCCTGACCGGCGCCTGGGACCAGGACAACCTGTACTGGGCCAACAAGCCCGCCCTCACCACCGAGGACGCCTCCTCCAACACCAAGGGCGTCAACCAGGACTGCGCCACCTGGCCCGACACCATGGACTGGAACGTCACCGGTATCGCCCAGGACTGGGCCGCCGGCGCCGCCGACCACGGCCTGGTGCTCAAGTCGCCCGGCGAGGCCAACGTCAACAACTACCGGCTGTTCACCGCGGCGGAGAACACCAACCCCGACGAGTACGGCAGCGGCCCGCCGAAGCTGACCGTCACCACCAGCGGACCGGCATCGCAACCGACCATCTCCGCACCGGCCATCACCCCGGCGCAGACCGTGGACGGCACCACCGTGACGACCTCGCTCACCCCGCAACTGGCCGCGACGGTCGCCGACCCCGCGCCGGGCAACCTCACTGGCGAGTTCGAGGTCGAGCACGACCCGGCCGCGACCGGGCAGGGCAGCGGCCAGATCTGGACCGGAGCTTCGCAGCCGGTCGCCTCCGGCGGCCAGGCCACGGTGAGCGTCCCCGCGGGCAAACTGGCCGACGGCTGGAAGATCCGCTGGCGGGCTCGCGCCGCCAACGCCGCTGCCTCCACCACCTCGGGGTGGTCGAACTGGCAGAGCGCCACGGTCGACGTACCGAACCCGACCGTCGGCGCCTTCCAGGTCACCCCCTCCCAGGTGGTCGGCGGCGGCATCGTGGCCACGAGCCTGACCCCGGCTCTGCGTGCCACGGTCACCGACCCGGCCGCACAGCCTGTACGGGCCGAGTTCGAACTCGGGCACGACCCGGCCGCGACCGGGCAGGGCACCGGCCAGATTTGGATCGGCGCTGTGGACAACGTCGCCTCCGGCACCCAGGCGTCCGCGACCGTGCCCGGCGGAAAGCTGACCGACGGGTGGAAGGTCCGCTGGCGAGTGCGGGCCGTCAACACCGCCACCACGGTCGGCTCACCATGGTCGGACTGGCAGGCTCTGACCGTCGACGTGCCGGATCCGGTCTCCGAACCGGCCGTCGGCGCGCTGCAAGTCACACCGTCCGAGCAGGTGGACGGCACCACCATCACACCTACGCGCACCCCGTCGCTGCTCGCCCAGGTGATCGACCCCGCCGGTAAGCCGCTGCGGGCCGAGACCGAGATCGAGCACGACCCGGCTGCGACAGGGCAGGGCAGCGGCCAGATCTGGACCGGCAGCGCCGACAACGTGCCGGCCGGCACTCAGGCGAGCATCGCCGTCCCGGCGGACACACTGTCGGACGGATGGAAGGTGCGCTGGCGGGCCCGCGCGGTCTCGGCCACCGCTGCCTCGGCCTGGTCGGACTGGCAGTCCTTCACCGTCAGCCTGCCCAAGCCCACCGCCACCGGCCTGACCATCACCCCGTCGAAGGTGGTGGACGGCGTGACGGTGACCGACACGCTAACCCCCGCGCTGAAGGCCACCCTCACCAACCCGACCGGCCAGGAATTGCGCGCCGAAGCCGAGATCGAGCACGACCCGGCCGCACCCAACGGCCAGGGCAGCGGCCAGATCTGGACCGGCAGCGTGGACAACGTCGCCTCCGGCACCCAGGCGAGCATTACCGTCCCAGCCGGCAAGCTGTCGGACGGGTGGAAGGTGCGCTGGCGGGCCCGCGCGGTCTCGGCCACCGCTGCCTCGGCCTGGTCGGACTGGCAGCAGGTGACGGTGGACGTCATCCAGGCCGGCGAGGAGCCCCTTGCCCAGACCGCCGGATCGGTGATCCACACCGACCAGAGCTTCACCGCCGCCGCCTGGTTGCGCTGGAGCGACAAGGACGGCGACTACACCGTCCTTCAGCAGAAGGGCACCCACCAGGCACCCTTCCGGCTCGGCAACACCCCGGACCACGGACTGGTGTTCACCTTCACCAGCGCCGACACCGCCGACGCGACGGTCGAGGGCGCGTTGTCAGACATCGAACCACCGGCCGACGAGTGGTTCCACCTGGCCGGTGTCTACGACGCCACGGCCAGGACCGCCTCGCTGTACCTCAACGGCAACCTGGTCAAGACCTCGCCAGTGAGCTTCCCGGCATGGAATGCGGACACCGCCATGACCCTGGGCACCAAGATGCTCGGCGGTCTTGACGACGTCCAGCTTTACCAGAGGCCCCTGTCCTCCGAAGAACTCACTGCCCTTGTCACCGGAGCATCAGCGAGGGCACCGATCGCCCAGCCGACGACGGAGTCCGCACCCAAGGCTGCGAGCTCTGCCACAGCCGCCTCCTCCTTCACCCCCGACCACCTGACGCTGGAGGACTGTTACAACACCCCGATCCAACCGAAGCACGCAGCGTTACTGGCACGCATTCAGGAACGCGTCTACGCCTCCTGCTGGTCGTCCTACGTGTCCTACACCGTCTACGAGTCGGATGAAGACGACGACGACCCGGACAGAACAAGGCGTAGAGCAGGTAACAGGTCCAAGAAGCTCGGCAGTGTCCTGGGCATGGCCATCGAGGAGATGCAGCAGGAGCTCTCTCCTGACGTCATCTTCCAGATGCGCGTCACTTGGGTTGTACACACCTACCTAGGTGATGCCTCGGGGAATGGGGTGGTCAATGGAGCAGGCACCGGCGTCACCCCCCAGACCATCAAGGTGTTCGCGCGCCTGGGCGAATTCGGACTCTATTCGGATGGACGACGGCTCACCGCCTACGATGACAAGCTGGAACAGGCCAAGATCGGGTTCAACGTCGAACTCGAGTCACAATCGGGAAGGCCGTGCCGAATTCAGTCAGGCAGCGAACAGATCAGGACGATAAAAGCCTGGCAGTCGAACAGTGACGCCGCCTTCGTGATCGACGCGGACACTGATGCGCAGCTCCAGAGTTCGGTCTGCACGATCAAACCCATGTGGAGCAACGTGTTCGGGTACCCCGTCACGGAAGGCCGGCTCTGGTCGCAGGAATATCTCGACGAGAAGGGGAAGCGCATCGGCGTGATCCGCAGGGGAGATGGCGCCGCCACCGGCAACCTGTACGCTCCCCACGTACGGTGCGACTGGAGGACATCCGGCAGGGAGGACGACCCCGCCAACGAAGTGGACGATCACACGGGCGGATGTGTGAACACTCGAGGGCACAGGGTCTTCGTCATGTCCAAATCCCAGAATGCCAACTTCCGGCAGGTCATCGACCACATCGAGACGGCGCTCAACACGGCCACGAACCCGAGGACGCATCCAGCGGTGCGTCCCAACGAGAAGCAGGATCCCCCGCTGCGAACCTTCGACGGAACCGAGCAGATCAAGAAGGTCCCGGGCAACTGGGCCGCCGATCTCGGCACTGTTCCAGGTGGCCCGCTCACCAGGAATTCGACCGCCGGCGCAAGGCTGAACCGCGATGTGTTCTCCGGTCGCAACTTCTCCTTCACGGCGGAAGGTAAATACTATCGGAGCAATTACTGCAGGTATTATTACGAGGACTTGTATGCCGACCCGGCGTACATCGCCAGAGTAGACCCGCGATGGAATGAGCTGCAGTGCGACGAGTACCCCTTCGCCTCGTCCCAGCAGGGCGCCGCGAGCGCCGCCTTCGACTATTCCCTTCGCGCCGTCGGAAGAGAACACAACCGGCTGCACGGTGTAGCCTTGAACAAGTTCTACAGCAAGTACCGAGTCGTGGACGTGGGCGACCCCTACTGGGTTCTGATCGTGTCCTGATCCCCACTGCCGACTGAACGGGACCAGATTCGCCGCCGCCCGACCGGGCGGCGGCGAATCGCATAACAAGAAGGTTTCCATGACAAATAACGTGAGCCCGTCCCCGATCGAGGATCAATGGGGGTTCCTGTCGTCGCACGGATTCTCGGCACGATTCGCCGGCACCTGGGTGGAAGGCGGTGATCCTGAGTCGGCCGCCCATATTCTCCGCGCCGACCCGGCCAGCAGACTTGATTGCGACTTCCAAACGGCCATGCAGTCGTACGACCCATACTCGTCCGAGGAGATGGTTTGGATAGGCGTACACGCTCCCGGATGGCTGCACATCATCAGCCTCAGTGGCGTCGGCATCGCCCCTGGCCCGCTCAGCGTGGACGGGCGACGACTCTTCTATCTGGAATACGATGACGGAGAAGGCGTCCACGGTCTCAGCTACTGGCGCGACGGCAAAGGGCGAGGGCAATACGGGCGAGATTCAAACACGCTGGGGGAGCTTGAATCACTGTTCGACACGCACCGTGTCGACACCACCGCGGCCCAGGACGACGAAAGCGAACTCAATTCCTACCTGCACTTTCTGGGGCTCGTCACCGGGAGATTCATCGATCAGGACTGGCTCATGTCCCCTCGAACGCTCTACCGTATTCCAGATGACGCGTGGAGTTGGTAAGGCTCCCGAAACGCCTCGAACGGTACTCGCCGCTCCAAGTGTGACTGAGCGCTTCAGCCGGCGGGAATCGCCCGCTGAACGCTCAGTCACCGCAGTTGATCGTTACGAGGCGCCGTCAGCCGGCTTCTAGAACGAAGAACAAGAAGCACAGGAACCTCGTGCGGGTGGGCTCGATCTCATGGAACTCCTCGGGGAACAGTTCGCGGGCTTCCGGCACGAACGGCGGTTCGCTGATGACGCTGATGCGAAAGCCCGCCGCGGTGAAGGCTTCGGTCATCGCGTGCAGCGGCCGGTCCCAGAACTTCATCTGGGCGGTCTGCCCACCCATGGTCCATTCGTCGGTTCGGCTGCGGGTCTCGAAGTACTTGGGCTTTTCCCCGGCCATGTGCTGAAAGAGAGCGATGGAGAAAGGATGGTCGACCGAGACGAGGAATCTGCCGCCAGGCCTCAGCACGCGTCGAAGCTCGGCCAGCGTCGGTCCCCAGTCTTCCAGGTAGTGCAGCACCAGCGACGCGATGACGTCGTCGAAGGCCTCGTCGGAGAAGGGCAGTGGGCCGGCCAGGTCGGCGACCCGCAGGGCGGCGTCGGTGCCCAGCCGCTGCCGGGCCTGCTCCAGCATCCCGGCGCTCGCGTCGATGCCGGTGACGATGGCGCCTCGATCGCGCAGCTCGGCGAACAGGGGGCCTGAGCCGCAGCCGGCGTCGAGGATGAGCCGGCCGGTCACGTCCCCGGCGAGTTCCAGCATCGCGGGACGCTCGTAGTACGCGTTCAGGAGGCTGGTCTCGTTCTCGGCCGTGTACCCCTCGGCGATCATCCACACCGGACATCCGTTGCGTACCGCCCAGGCCCGGCCGGGGACGTGCTTGACGTATCAAATGAACAATCTTTAAATTCACTCATGGGTCGCATCGCGGGCGTCACGGCCGCCGAGACGCGTGAGCGGTTGCTGAAGGCGGCCGCTGAGGTGTTCGCCGCCCGCGGGTACGACGGCACGCGCGTCGCCGACATCGCCGCCGCCGCAGGGGTGAGCAACGGCGCGCTCTACGCGCACTTCGGCTCCAAGGCCGAGCTGCTCGTCGCCGCCCTGCGCGCCCACGGGCGGCGGATCCTGGCCGGCCTGTTCGCCGCCGACCCCGACCGGTCGGCCGCGGAGCTGCTCCTGGTTCTCGGACGGCGGCTGCCGCGCCCCCGCGAGGCGCCCGGTTACCTCGTCGTCGAGGCGCTGGTCGCGGCCAGGCGGGACGAGGACGTCGCCCGGCCGATGCGTGACTACGTGGGGGAGCGGGCCGACTGGATCGCCGAGCTGGTACGCACGGGCCAGCGCGACGGGGAGCTGGACGCCGGGTTGTCACCGGAGGCGCTGGCCCACTTCTGCCTGCTGCTGGCGATGGGCAGCGCGCTCATCACGCCGGACCTGCACGCCGTCGACGACGCCGAGTGGTCGGCCCTGCTGACCCGCGTCGTGGCCGCCATCGCCCCACCGGACAGAGCGGAGAACCCGCAGTGAAAGTACAGATCGATCCCGGGCGCTGCCAGGGACACGGCCGCTGCTACGACCTGGCCCCTGGCCTGTTCGGCGAGGACGACGAGGGCTACGGGCAGGTCGTCGCCGACGGCGTCGTGCCGCCGGGGGAGGAGCCGGCGGCGCGCCTGGCGGTGGCCAACTGCCCGGAGCGGGCGATCGACCTCGTGGAGGAGGCGTGAGATGACCGTTGACGACCGTTTCAGCCAGGGCTTCTTGGACCCGGGAGACGACCCGCCCCTCGGCACGCGCAGCGAGATCGTCACCGGCCCGGTGTCCGACTGGGCGACCGACTTCTCCCACCTGGAGCCCGAGTGGGCCGCGGACCCGTACCCCATCCAGGACGAGCTGCGGCGGCGCTGCCCGATCGCGCACACCGACCGCTTCGGCGGCGGCTGGCTGCCGACGCGGCACGAGGACGTGGCGGCCATCGCGTACGACACCGAGCGCTTCTCCTCGCGCTCGATCATCATGAGCAACTTCCGGCCGCCCCGCGAGGTCGCGCCGATCGGCGGCTCGCCGCCGATCTCCTCCGACCCGCCGTTCCACCACGACGCGCGCAGGCTGCTGCTGCCGGCGTTCACCAAGACCGCCGTCGCCAGGCGGGAGGCGTCCACGCGGGCGCTCTGCCATGAGCTCATCGACGGGTTGGCCGGCCAGGACGTCGTGGACGCGGCCCGCGACTACGCCCAGCACATCCCGATGCGGGTCATCGCCGACATGCTCGGCTTCCCGCCCGAGGACGGGCCGCGCTTCCGCGAGTTCATCGAGAACGCGCTCGAAGGCGTGAACCGGCCGCCGGAGCAGCGCATGGAGGGGATGGAGCGGCTGTTCGACTACCTGCTCGTCCAGATCCGCGACCACGTGGACCGCCCGCGCGACGACCTGACGACCTACCTCGTCGACGCCGAGCTGTACGGGCGGAAGCTGGAGCCCTCGCACGTGGCGGGGACGATGGCGCTGCTGCTGATCGCCGGGATCGACACCACGTGGAGCGCGATCGGGGCGTCGCTGTGGCACCTGGCCAAGACGCCGCGCGACCGCGAGCGGCTGGTGGCCGAGCCCGGGCTGCTGCCGACCGCGATGGAGGAGCTCCTGCGGGCCTACGCGCCGGTCACCATGGCGCGGCTGGTCAAGGAGGACATGCGCTGGAACGGCGTCGACATGAAGGCCGACGACTGGGTCCTGCTGTCGTTCCCGGCGGCCAACCGCGACCCGGAGCAGTTCGACCGGGCCGGCGAGGTCGTCATCGACCGCGAGGTCAACCGGCACGCCGCCTTCGGCCTGGGCATCCACCGCTGCGTGGGCTCGCACCTGGCCCGCATGGAGCTGCGGATCGCCTTGGAGGTGTGGCTGGAGCGCATCCCCGTCTTCGGCCTCGACGATCCGGCGGCGGTCACCTGGGCCACGGGCCAGGTCCGCGGCCCGCGTACGCTCCCGCTCCGCATCGGCTGAGCGCCGATGGAGCCGCACGGGCCGGTGGCGGTGGACCCGCCACCAGCCCGGCAGCGGGAGATCACATCGTCGTGGTGAACGTGTGGGTCCCGGCGCCCACCTCCTGCGGGATGGCCCCCGGCAGGTCCACCTCGGCGACCGTCCCCGGCGGCACGGTCGCCGTGACCGTGAGCGTCTCGCCGTCCCGCTCCCACGAGACGGACGCCAGGCCGTACGGGGTGTCGAGCCGGGCCGAGGCGTGGGTGAGGTCGCCACCCGGCCGGGGCGCCACGCGCAGGCGGCGGTAGCCGGGGGCGGCCGGGGCGAGCCCGGCCACGGTGCGGTGCATCCAGTCGGCCACCGCGCCGAGCGCGTAGTGGTTGAAGGAGGTCATCTCACCGGGGTTGACCGAGCCATCGGGCAGCAGGCTGTCCCAGCGCTCCCAGATCGTCGTGGCGCCCATCGTCACCGGGTACAGCCAGGACGGGCAGTTGCGCTGGAGCAGCAGCCGGTACGCCGTGTCGTACGCCCCCACCGAGCAGAGCGCGTCGCAGATGAGCGGCGTGCCGACGAACCCGGTGCCGATGCGGTGGTCGTCCTGGTCCACCAGCTCGACCAGGCGCCGCCCGGCCCGCTCCCGCTGCTCGTCCCCGTCCAGCAGGTCGTAGGTCAGGGCCAGGGCGTAGGCGGTCTGGGTGTCGCACGCCAGCCGCCCCGACGGGGTGACGAACTCCCGGCGGAACGCCTCGCGCACCTCCCGCGCCAGGGCCGCGTAGTGCCCGGCGTCGGAGTCGTGCCCCAGCAGGGCCGCCGTCTCGGCCAGGACCGCGGCGGAGTGGGCGTGGTAGGCGGTGGCGACGAGCGCGTGGTCGGTACGGGCCTTGCCGGGGTTGTCCGGCGGCGCGGCCGGGTCCAGCCAGTCGCCGAACTGGAAACCCTCGTCCCAGAGGTGGTTCTCCCCGGCCAGCCCGGCCACCTGGTCCACCCACGCCTTCATGCTCGGGTACTGCCGGCGCAGCAGCCCGAGGTCGCCGAACCGCTGGTAGAGCGTCCACGGCACGAGCACCGCGGCATCGCCCCACGCGGCGGTCGGCGAGTTGCCGAACAGCAGCGGCACCCACGGCACGTAATGCGGCACGGTGCCCTCCTGGACCTGCTCGACGGCCAGGTCGGCGAGCCAGGACGCCAGCGGGCCCGCGCAGTCGAACAGGAAGGAGGCGGCCGGCGCGAAGACCTGGATGTCGCCGGTCCAGCCGAGCCGCTCGTCGCGCTGGGGGCAGTCGGTGGGCAGGTCGACGTAGTTGCCGCGCATGCTCCACACGACGTTGTCGTGCAGCCGGGACAGCAGCGGGTCCGAGCAGGTGAAGTCGCCGGTCCTGCGCATGTCGGTGTGGCAGACCACGGCCACGACGTCGGAGGCCGGGTCCAGCTCGCCGGGCCAGCCGTCGACCTGCGCGTAGCGGAAACCGTGGGTGGTGAAGCGCGGCTCCCACTCCTCCGGCTCGGCGTCGCCGCGCAGCGTGTACTGGTCGAGCGCGGCGGCGTCGCGCAGCGGGCGGATGGCCAGCGCGCCGTTCTCCAGGACCTCGGCGTGCCGGAGGGTGACGGTGTGCCCGGCCGGGCCCTGGACGCGGATGCGCAGGCGGCCGGCGATGTTCTGGCCGAAGTCGAGAATCGTCTCCCCGTCGGGCCCGGTCAGCACCTCCACCGGCGTCAGCGCCTCGACGCGCCGGACCGGCGGGCCGATCGGCGCGATGAGCAGGGCCGGGTCGTGCGGCAGGGAGTCGGCGGGCAGCCAGGCCGCGTCGTCGAAGCCGGGGGCCGACCAGCCGGACGGCAGCAGGCGGGCGTCGTACTTCTCGCCGTCGTACAGGCTGGCGGCGGTGACGGGCCCGCTCGCGCAGCGCCAGCTCCCGTCGGTGGCCAGCACGTCGGTGGTGCCGTCGGCGTAGGCGATCTCGAGCTGGGCGATGAGCGCGGTACGGTCGCCGTACAGGTCGCTCTTGCCGCCCCGGAAGCCGATCCGGCCCCGGTACCAGCCGTCGGCGAGGGTGGCGCCAATGGCGTTGGCGCCCTCGGTCAGCAGCTCGGTGACGTCGTGCGTGCGGTAGCGCAGGCGGTGGCCGTAGCTGGTCCAGCCGGGCGCGAGCACGTCGTCGCCCACGACCCGGCCGTTGATCTCGGTCTCGTGGACGCCGTGGGCGGTGACGTACAGGCGGGCCCGCTCGATCGGGCCGCGGACGGTGAAGTCGCGGCGCAGCAGCAGCGCGGGGCCGTCGGGGAGGCCCAGCAGCTCCAGCGGCGGCGCCGCCGCGCCGGCCGTCCAGTCGGCCGGCTCCAGCAGCCCGGCCTCCGCCCACGACCAGGGGCTCCAGTCGCTGACCGAGCCGTCGCGGCCGTGGACGCGCACCCGGGCGCCGCGCCGTTCGCGCGAGCCGAGTTCGCCGCCCGGCCAGGGCACGAGCACCGACTCCGCCGACTCGACCCGGCCGGTGGCCGTGCCGTCGCTGAGCTCGATCTCGTACGCCTGCTGCCGCCAGCCGGGAAGTTCGGTGGCGACGGTCCACGACAGACGCGGAGCGCTTTCGCCGATGCCGATGGGGTCGTGGTGGTGTTCGAAGACGGGCGCTTCGACATGCACGAGGGTCACGGGTCTCCTAGCCCTTGATGGCGCCGGCGGTCATGCCGGCGACGATCTTGCGGTTGAAGAAGATGAAGAGCAGCAGCGGTGGGATCGTGATGAGCACGATGTCCATGAAGAGCAGGTTCCACTGGGTGTTGTACTGGCTCTGGAAGTTGTAGAGGGTCACCTGCACGGTGGCGTTGTCGTCGCCGGGGGTGAAGTAGAGCGGGTTGACGAAGTCGTTGAAGATGGCCACCGAGGTGGTCAGGACCACGGTGATGGTGACGGGCCGCAGCAGCGGGAAGATCACCCGGAAGAACAGGCCGATCCCGGTGCAGCCGTCGATCTGGGCGGCCTCGTCCAGCTCGCGCGGGATGGCCGCGATGAACGCCCGGAACAGCAGCACCGAGTACGCCATGTGGAAGGCCACCTCGATGAGGATCAGCCCCGGCAGGGTCTTGAACAGGCCGAGCGCCTGCAGCAGCCAGATGGTGGGCACGATCGCGGGCGGGATGATCAGCCCGGTCAGCACCAGGAAGTTGGCCACCGACCCGAGCCGGCCCGTGCGGCGCTGCAGCACGAACGCCGCCATGGAGGCGAACACGACGATCAGCACGACCGACGCGACGGTCAGGACGGTGCTGTTGACGTAGGCGCGCAGCAGCACGTAGTCGCGGGCCTGGATCACGTCCATGAAGTTCTGCACGATCGGCCAGTTGGCCGGCCAGGCGAAGTCCAGGTCGGTGGCCTGCGTCTCGTCCTTGACGGCGGTCAGCAGCATGAGCGCGAACGGGATGAGGAAGATCACCCCGGCCAGCACCAGCGCGATCGCCTCGGCGCTGAGCCTTTTCAGTGCGGTCATGCGGCCACCTGCCTCTTGCCGAGGAAGTAGTTGAGCGGGACGACGATGGCGGTGACGACGACGAACAGCAGCACGTTGCCGGCGGTGGACAGGCCGAAGAAGCCGGCCTGGTACTGCTTGTAGATGATCGAGGCGATGGTGTCGCTGGTGAAGCCGGGTCCGCCGCGGGTCATCGTCCAGATGAGGTCGAAGGAGCGCAGGCCGCCGATGAACGACAGGATGATCACGGAGTACGTGGCGGGCCAGGACAGCGGGAGGGTGACGTGGCGGAAGCGGTGCCAGGCCCCGCCGCCGTCCACGGCCACGGCCTGGTAGTAGTCGCGGGGGATGGACAGGATGCCGGCGATGTAGATGACGGTGGCGATGCCGACGCCCTTCCACACGTCGACCAGGGCGACCGACAGCAGCGCCGTGCCGGCGTCGCCGAGCCAGTCGGGGCCGTCGATGCCGACCACGGCCAGGGCCTTGTTGACCAGGCCGGTGTCGGGCCTGAGCAGGGCGCTGAAGGTGATGCCGACCGCGACCGTGGAGACCAGGACGGGGAAGAACACCACCGAGCGCAGGAAGCCGCGCAGCCGCAGCTTGCTGGTGAGCAGCACGCCGAGGAGCAGGCCGAGGACCACCTTGAGACCGCTGGTGACGACGGCGTAGAACAGCGTGTTGGTGAAGCCGATGCGCAGGTTCTGCTCGGACAGGAAGTCGCGGAAGTTGTCCAGGCCGACGAAGGTGCTGTCGAACAGGGTCCAGCGGGTCAGCGCGAAGTAGAAGGCCATCACCGTCGGCACCAGGAAGATCACCAGGTAGACGACGGCGGCCGGCAGGTACAGCGCGTACGGGTAGGCCGACTTGCGCTTGGCCTGGCCGGCGGGCGGCCGCGTGAGTGCCGGGCCGGGCCCCGTGCGGGGCCCGGCGTCCTGCCTGGTCACCACCCCGCGAGCCCCAACTGCTTGGCCTGCTTCTCCACGTCCTTGTCGTACTGGGCGGCCCCCTCGGCGGCCGGCGTCAGCCCGGAGCCGACGGCGACGGTGATCTGCTCCAGCGACGGGCCCTTGACGGGGGAGAGGAACTCCAGCGCCGGCGAGGTGGCGCTCCTGTCGATGTACGCCTGCAGGTCCTTGGCCACCTGAACGGCGTCGTCCGGCAGCTTGGCGCCCGTGATGCGGTACGGCCCCGAGGGCTGCACGACCTTGCTGACCGCTTCGGTCGCGGCCGGCGAGGCGACGAAGGCCAGGAACTTCTTGGCCGCGTCCACGTTCTTGGTGGTCTTGGGGATGTAGACGCCGCCCGGCTCCCACAGGGTGGCGCCGTTCTTGGCCGGGTCGGTGCCGGGGACACCGAAGAAGCCGACGTCGGTGGCCGCCTGCGGCATCGTGTCCACCAGCGGCGGCACCTGGGCGCTGAGCATCGGGTAGTGCGCGCCCTTGCCCTCGACCAGCATCTTCATGCCCTGGTCGGCGGTCGCCGAGCCGAAGCCCTCGTTGAGGTAGCCCTTGGCCTTGACGTCGGCCAGGTGCTGGAATCCGGCCAGCGCCGCCGGCGTGGTGGCGAACTTGGCCTTGCCCGCGGTGTAGTCGGCGGCGAAGTTGGGGACCGCGGCCTGCACGTTGTAGTAGTCGCCGAGCACGAACAGCTGCGAGGTCCAGGTGTCCTTGAACGTCGAGATCACCGGCGCGATCCCGGCCGCCTTGATCTTCTCGTTGTTGGCCATGAACTCGTCCCAGGTCTTCGGGACCTGCAGGCCGAGCTTCTCGTAGACCTTGCGGTTGTAGAGGATGCCGCCGCCCAAGGCGGTGCCGGAGGGCACGCCGAACACGTGGTCGCCCTGGCTCACCACCGGCAGGAAGTCCTTCTGGACGTTCTGGATCGCCGGGTCGCCGGCCAGGTCCACCAGGGTCTGCGACGGGTTGAGCGCTTGCAGCAGCGACCCGGAGTTGTACGCGAACACATCCGTCATGTCGCCCGTCGAGAGCCTGGTCTTGACAATGTTGTCGCCCTCGCTGCCGGCCGGTCGCGTCTCCATCTCGATCTTGATCTTGGGATTGGCCTTCATGAAGGCTTCCGTCATGGCCTTGGCCGTGTCGACCGCGCCCTGGCCGTTGTCCACGAGGTATTTCAGGGTGACCGTGCCGTCGGCTGCCGGCTCGGCGCCCGAGCCCGAGCCCGAGCCGCAAGAGGTCAGGGCCGTCATCGTGAGAACGGCCAGAGCCGCTCCCAGCGTGCGGTGAGAGGTCTTCACAACGCCCCTCCGGGTCCGTTGAATCGTTTTAACGCCCCCCGATGCGAGTTAACGTAAGCGTTACAGGGCATGGCGTCAAGGCTCGATTTGAGGAACGGTCCCCAATCGTGATCGACGTCGAGTGGGTTGACCCGGGGATCTCCGATCTCTTGAATGGGTAACGTTATTCATCGCGGCACGGGCCTGGAGCTCGTACAATCGGGTCGCGTCGAGTCGAACGGGGTGCGTCACATGGTCACGCGCGACGGGCGGCGACGGGTGACGATCACCGATGTGGCGAGCCACGCCCGGGTCTCCACCACCGCCGTGTCGAAGGTGCTGCGCAACGCCTACGGGGTCAGCGAGGCGATGCGCGCCAAGGTGCAGGCCGCCATCGACGAGCTCGGCTACCGGCCGCAGGCCGCGGCCCGGGCGATGCGGGGGCGCACGTTCACGTTCGGCGTGGTGCTGCCGCACATCAGAAACCCGTTCTTCGCCGACATCCTCGACGGCTTCGACGAGCAGATCGCGGGCGCCGGCTACCAGGCCATCATCGTCCAGGGCAGCGGCAGGGACGCCGAGGCCGAGGTCAGCGCCATTGACGCCCTGGTGGACCGGCAGGTGGACGGCATCCTCGTCGTCGCCGCCGTCGTCGCCAGGGCCCGCCTGGAGGAGATGGCCAGGAACACGCCCACCGTCGTGCTCGGCCGCCACGACCGTTCGGCGGTCTACGACTCCGTGCTCGACGACGACGAGGCGGGGGCCGAGCTGGCCGTCGAGCATCTCATCTCGCTCGGCCACCGCCGCATCGCGCACATCACGCAGAAGGACGTCGGGGCCGTCCGCTCCGTGACGCTGCTGCACACCATCAGGGCCAGGACGTACGAGCGGGTGATGGCCGAGCACGGCCTGGCCGAGCACATCGCCCTGGCCGCCACCGCCTACACCGAGGAGGGCGGCCACCAGGGGACGTGCGAGCTGCTGGCCCGCACGCCCCGGCCCACCGCCATCTTCGCCGGCGCCGACCAGGCCGCGTTCGGCGCGCTCGCGGCCATCCACGAGGCCGGGCTGGCCGTCCCCGGCGACGTCTCCGTGGTCGGCTACGACAACGCGCGCGCGGCGGCCCTCTCCCACATCTCGCTGACGAGCGTGGACCAGGACGGGATCATCATGGGCAAGACGGCGGGGCGGCTGCTGCTGGAGCGGATCGAGGGCCGCACGACCGCGGTGCGCTTCTCCGTCACCCCCACCCTGGTGACCCGCCGCTCCAGCGCCCCGCCCGCCTGACGCGCGGGTGTCAGAAGGAGTACGGCCCGAAGCGACCCCAGGCCACGACGGCGGCCAGCGCGAGGAGCACCGCGTTGATGGCGATCCCCTGGTATTCCTTGCGGCGGGCGTGTACGACCGCGGCCCCGATCATGACGATGACCAGGCCGGCGGCGGCCAGCGGCGTCAGCACCGGGACGATGCCCAGCGCCGCGGGCAGGACGAGCCCGATGCCGGCCAGCACCTCCAGGGCGCCGATCCCCTTGACGGCGCCGGCGGAGAAGTCCTCCGTCCAGGCCAGGCCGGACGCGGCCAGCTTCTCCTTCGGCTGCGACAGCTTCATCAGGCCGGCCCCGGCGAAGGCCAGGGCGAGAAGGCCGGCGATGATCCACAAAACGACGTTCATCGGGAGTCCGATCGATGGCGGGATGACTTAAAGCTTCAACCGGAATCTACGCAGGGCGCACTTGAAGCGTCAAGCGTGAGGAGGCGCGTGATCACTTGATTCATCAAGTTAGAGTGGAGAGCATGGAGCACCCCCAGGAGCCGCGCTGGCTGACCGCCGAGGAGATGGAGAGCTGGCTGGCGCTGGTCAGCGTGCTGATCAAGTTGCCGGCCGCGCTGGACGCGCAGCTGCTGCGCGACGCCGGGATCAGCCACTTCGAGTATCAGGTGCTGGCGGGCCTGTCGATGACCCCCGAACGCACCATGCGCATGAGCGACCTGGCGGTAATCTCGGAGGGGTCGCTGTCCCGCCTGTCCCACGTCGTCAACCGGCTGGAGAAGCGCGGCTGGGTGCGCCGCGCGCCGGACCCGGAGGACGGCCGCTACACCCTGGCCATCCTCACCGGGGAGGGCTGGGACAAGGTCGTCGAGACCGCCCCCGGGCATGTCGAGGCCGTACGCGGCTTCGTCTTCGACGCCCTCACCAAGGCGCAGATCCGGCAGTTGCGCGAGATCGGCCGCCGCATCACCCACGCCATCGACCCCGGCGACGGCTGCCTCGACCGGCACCCGGCCACCGCGCGCCCCGAGCCCGACCCCGACCGGCACCCGGCCACTACACGCCCGGAGCCCGACCCCATCCCCGACCGGGAGCCTTCATGACGTCCATCCTCAACCCGGACATCCCCGCCGGGGCCTACGACGCGTTCCTGCCCGGGGCGCTGCCCCGGGCGCGGGCCCAGCGCCCCTGGACGCCCGCCGACGGCCCGCTCCCCGCTCTCTACCTCAGCCACGGGGCGCCCCCGCTCTTCGACGACGGGCCCTGGATCGGCGAGCTGTTCGCCTGGGCGCAGTCGCTACCCAAGCCCAGGAGCATCCTCATCGTCTCCGCCCACTGGGAGGCCGCGCCGCTGGCGCTGTCCGCGCCCGCCGCCGGCACCCCGCTGGTATACGACTTCGGCGGCTTCCACCCGCGCTACTACGCCATGACGTACGACACCCCCGACGCCGGCGCGCTCGCCCGGCGGGTGACCGCGATGATGCCCGACGGCGAGCCGGTCCACCAGCACCCCAGCCGGGGCCTCGACCACGGGGCGTGGGTGCCGCTGATGGCCATGTACCCGCTGGGCGACATCCCGGTGCTGCAGCTCAGCATGCCGACCCACGACCCGGGCCGGCTGCTGGAGCTCGGGGCGCGGCTGGCCCCGCTGCGGGAGGAGGGCGTGCTGGTGATCGGCTCGGGGTTCATGACGCACGGGCTCCCGTTCGTCACCCCGGAGATGCTCCACCGGGGCGTCGTCCCCGACTGGTCCGCCGACTTCGACGCCTGGGCGGCCGACGCCCTGGCCAGGGGTGACGTGGGGGAGCTGGCGGCGTTCCGGACCCGGGCGCCCGGCATGCCGTACGCCCATCCGACCGTCGACCACTACATCCCGCTGTTCGTCACGCTGGGGGCGAGCGGCCACGCGGAGCGGCCGGTGACGACGGTCATCGACGGCTACATGATCGGGTTCTCCAAGCGGTCCTTCCAGACGGTGGCGTAGCGCCGATACGTACGGCAAGAATCCAGAAAGTTTCGGTCAGCGTGACGGCGGCGCCGTGCTGGCCCGGACGATCAGTTCGGTGCCCAGCTCGACCCGGGTCTGCGCCAGTGGCTCGCCCTGCGCGAGCTTCATGAGCATGGTGGTGGCCGAGGCGGCCATCTCGGTGAGCGGCTGGCGGACCGTGGTCAGCGGCGGGACCGACCACTGCGCCGAGGGCAGATCGTCGAAGCCGACGACGCTCAGGTCACCGGGGACGCGCAGGCCCAGCTCGTAGGCGGCGCGATAGACGCCGACGGCCTGCCCGTCGTTGCAGGCGAAGATCGCGGTCGGCGGGTCGGGCAGGCGCAGCAGCCGGTGGGCCTGGGCCAGCCCGCCCTCGATGATGAAGTCGCCCGAGCCGATCAGCTCGGGGTCGACGGCCACCCCGGCCAGGTCGAGCGCGGTGCGGTAGCCGTCGAGGCGGGCCCGGCTGGACAGGGCCCAGTCGGGGCCGGTGATGACGGCGATGCGGCGATGGCCGAGGTCGAGCAGGTGGCGGGTGGCCGACAGCCCGCCGCTCCAGTTGCCCGCGCCGACCGAGGGGACGCCGGGCCCGGGGTCGCCCGACGGGTCCAGCAGGACGATGGGGATGTCGCGGGTGACGAGCTGGTCGCGCTGCTCCTCGGTCAGCCCGGAGAACACCGCGATCACGCCCGCCGGGCGGCGGCTCAGCACGCCCTCGATCCAGCCGTGCCCGGGGCCGGAGCGCTGCTGCATGTCGGAGATCACCACGGCCAGGTGATGCTCGCGGGCGACCTGGTCGACCCCCTTGATCATCTCGATCGGGTAGTCGCCGTCCAGAGCGTGGAACACCACCTCCACCAGGGCTGACGCGGTGACCCGCCGGCGCTGCCGGCGGTAGCCGTGACGGCGGATGAGGCCCTCGACGAGGGCGCGCGTGTCGGGGGCGACCTCGGAGCGGCCGTTGACCACCTTGGAGACGGTCGCGGTGGACACGCCGGCCAGCTCGGCGAGCTGCGTGATGGTCAGCGGCTGGGGCGTGGCGGACGGCTCCTCGGTGGCGGTCATGGCCGCAGTCTAACGAAAGGTTTTCGGAGTCTGAAACTGATTGTTTCGGCGATCTTACGAGGAGGTTCTTGACGGGTTTCGGGAATCAGACCTAGAGTCCCGGCTTAACGATCGGACCTTGGACCGAAACTTTCCGACGCGCTGGCGAACCCCCCATTCAAAGGAGCGTGGCATGCATCGACCTGTCTCCCAACGCGGCGCGACGGCAGCGCCCGCCTACTACGTCCTCGCCACAGCGCTCCGCCCCTGAGCGCCGGACCCCACCGAAAGAGACCGACGTGAAGCTCCGCAACGTAACCCCGGTCGTGCTCGCCGCGGCCCTCGCCCTGTCCACGGCCGCCTGCGGTGGCGGCGGAGGCGGCACCCCGTCCCAGCCGTCGGGCGGCGACAGCAAGTCGTTCGAGTTCTGGTCGTTCTCCGGGATCGACCAGAAAGCCGACGTCGACAGGTACCAGAAGCAGAACCCGGGCGTGCAGATCAAGCTCACCGAGGTGGGCAGCTCGGTCGAGACGGCACAGGCGCTCACCACGGCACTGGCCGGCGGCAAGGTGCCCGACCTCGTCCTC
Source organism: Nonomuraea angiospora (assembly GCF_014873145.1). Classification (NCBI taxonomy): domain Bacteria; kingdom Bacillati; phylum Actinomycetota; class Actinomycetes; order Streptosporangiales; family Streptosporangiaceae; genus Nonomuraea; species Nonomuraea angiospora. Next base: position 10,968,048 of record NZ_JADBEK010000001.1, read on the forward strand.
ATCCAGGGCGACGACCTGCCCAAGTTCGTCCAGCAGCCCCAGAACTTCTACGACCTGCGCCAGCTCGGCGCCGACAAGATCAAGGGCGACTACCTCGACTGGGTGATGAGCGCGAGCACCGCCAAGGGCGGTGAGATCATCGGCATCCCGACGGACGTGGGCGGCATGGCCGTCGCCTACCGGGCCGACCTGTTCAAGGAGGCCGGGCTGCCGACCGACCGCGAGGAGGTGGGCAAGCTCTGGCCCACCTGGGACGCCTTCATCGAGACCGGCAAGAAGTACACCGCCAAGACCGGCAAGGCGTTCATGGACAACGCGGCCACCAGCGTCTTCTACCAGGCGGTCAACCAGGGGCCGCAGAAGTACTACGACCCCTCGGGAAACGTCGTCTACAGCACCAGCCCGCAGGTCAAGACGGCCTTCGACCTGTCGCTCAAGGCCGTGCAGGCCGGGATCACGGCCAAGCAGGGCACGTTCACCGAGGGCTGGACCGCGGGCATGGGCAAGGGCCAGTTCGCGGTGATCTCCGCGCCGTCGTGGATGCTGGGTTCGATCCGCAGGAACGCCCCCGACACCAAGGGCAAGTGGGACGTCGCCACCATCCCCGGCGGGGCGGGCAACTGGGGCGGCAGCTACCTGGCGATCCCCAAGGGCGCCAAGAACGCCAAGGCGGCCTGGGAGTACATCACCAAGACCCAGTCGCCGCAGGGCCAGCTGGCGCACTTCCTGGACGCCGGCTCGCTGCCCACGACCCCGTCGGTCTACAAGGACGCCCAGCTCATCGGGATGAAGGACGAGTTCTTCTCCGGCGCGCCGATCGGCGCGATCTACACGAACTCGCTGCTCGGGCTCAAGCCGTTCTACATCGGCCCGGACAGCTCCGCCATCGGCCAGGAACTGCAGAACGCGATCACCAACGTCGAGCAGGGCAAGGGCGACCCCGCCAAGGCGTGGGACACGGCGCTGGCCAACGTCAAGACGGCCATCGGCAAGTAGGATCAGCGTGACGACGAGCCTCAGCACGTCGCGGGCGGTGCAGACGCCGCCCGCGCTCACGACCCGGGTGCGGCAGAGCATCGGCGAGCGCATCGCCCCTTACTTCTACATCGCCCCGTTCTTCCTGATCTTCGCGGTCTTCGGCCTGGTTCCGCTGCTGTTCACGTTCTACGTGGCGCTGTTCGACTGGAACCCCATCGGCGAGCACGTCTTCATCGGCTTCGACAACTTCAGCCGCCTGCTCGCCGACGCCCGGTTCTGGAACGCGCTCAAGAACACGATCAGCATCTGGGTGCTGTCCACCGTCCCGCAACTGGTCCTGGCGCTGCTCCTGGCCCACCTGCTCAACCACGCGCGGCTGCGGCTGGCGGTGTTCTTCCGGATGTCGATGCTGGTGCCGTACATCACCTCGGTGGCGGCCACCACGATCGTCTTCGCCCAGATGTTCGACCGCGACTACGGCCTGCTCAACTGGCTGCTCGGGTTCGCCGGCGTGGAGCCCATCGACTTCAAGCAGTCGGTGTGGGGGAGCCACCTGCTGATCGCCGTGATGGTGACCTGGCGCTGGTTCGGCTACACGACCCTGCTCTACCTGGCCTCGCTGCAGGCGATCCCGCGCGCGATCTACGAGGCGGCGGCGGTGGACGGCGCGGGCGGCTGGAAGCAGTTCCGCCACATCTCGATCCCGTCGCTGCGTCCCGTTATCGTCTTCACGGTCGTGACCTCGACGATCGGCGGGCTGCAGATCTTCACCGAGCCGCTGCTGATCTCCCGGTCGCAGACCTGCGGGGCGATCCGGCAGTGCCAGACGCTCACGTTGTTCCTGTACGAGCAGGGCTTCGGCCAGTTCCAGTTCGGTTACGGCGCGGCCATCGGCGTGGCCCTGTTCGTCCTCGTCATCGTCGCCGCGACGGTCAACTACCTCCTGTCCACCCGCATCCGCCCGGAGCGATGATGAGCGCCAAGAGCAATCGGGTTCCTTGGTGGACCTACCTCCTGCTGGGGCTGGCCGCGTTCGCCTGCATCTTCCCGCTGTACTGGATGTTCGTGGTGGCCACGACCGACTCGGCGACCGCCACCCAGCTGCCGCCGAAGATCACGCCGGGCGGCAACTTCTTCCACCTGGCCGAGCTGGTGTTCACGACCGTGCCGTTCGTGCGCTCGATCGTCAACAGCCTGATCGTGGCCGGGACGATCGCCGTCGGGCACGCGGTGCTCTGCTCCCTGGCCGGGTTCGCCTTCGCCAAGCTGCGCTTCCCCGGCCGCAACGTGCTCTTCCTGATCGTCGTGCTCACCATGACCGTGCCCACGCAGCTCGCGGTCATCCCGCAGTACATGATCATCTCTTCCCTGGACTGGGTGGACACGTTGCAGGCCCTCATCGTGCCCGGCCTGGCCAGCGCGTTCGGCATCTTCTGGATGCGCCAGCACCTGTCCTCGACGATCAGCGACGAGATCCTCCAGGCGGCCCGGATCGACGGGGCGAACACCTGGCAGATCTTCTGGCGCATCGCGTTCCCGCTGGTGCGGCCGGCCGCGTTCGTGCTCGGGCTGCTCGGCTTCGTCACCTCGTGGAACGACTTCCTGTGGCCGTTCATCGTGCTGAAGTCGCCCGAGATGTACACCGCGCAGATCGCCATCAAGGCGCTGCAGAACAGCCTCGACGTCGACCTGGGCCTGGCCATGTCAGGCTCCTTCCTGGCCACCCTGCCGCTGCTGGTGCTGTTCGTGTTCGTCGGCAGGCGGATGGTGGCGGGGATCATGGACGGCGCCTTCAAGGGCTGAGAACTCACATTAAGGAAGTCATGACATTCGTGAATGAGCCGTGGCGTGACCGCGGCCGCCCGTCCGCCGAACGCGTCGAGGCCCTGCTGGCCGAGATGACGCTGGAGGAGAAGGTCGCGCAGCTCGGCTCCGTGTGGCTCCAGACCGACGACCCCGGCAACGTCGCGCCCCTGCAGGACCGCTTCGCCGCGGTGGAGGGCCTGGAGGAGCGGCTGCGCGACGGGGTCGGGCACCTCACCCGCGTGTACGGCACCGCGCCGCTGTCCGCGGCCGAGGGCGCGGCCCGGCTGCGGGAGCTGCAGGAGCGCGTGGTGACCTCGAACCGGCTCGGCGTGCCCGCGATCGCCCATGAGGAGTGTTTGACCGGGTTCGCGACGTTCGGGGCGACCGCGTACCCGACGCCGCTCGCCTGGGCGGCGACCTTCGACCCCGGTCTCGTCGAGCGCATGGCGGCGGCGATCGGCGCCGACCTGCGGGCCGCGGGCGTGCACCAGGGCCTGTCTCCGGTGCTGGACGTCGTACGCGACTATCGCTGGGGGCGGGTCGAGGAGACCCTGGGGGAGGACCCGCATCTGGTCGGCAAGATCGGCGCGGCCTACGTGCGCGGGCTGGAGGGCGCCGGGATCATCGCCACCCTGAAGCACTTCGCCGGCTACGCGGCCTCGCGCGCGGCCCGCAACCACGCGCCCGTCAGCATCGGCCCGCGCGAGCTGGCCGACGTGATCCTCCCGCCGTTCGAGGTCGCGCTGCGCGAGGGCGGCGCGCGTTCGGTGATGAACTCCTACACCGACCTGGACGGCGTCCCGGCCGCCGCCAGCGCGGACCTGCTGCGGCGGGTGCTGCGCGACGAGTGGGGGTTCGAGGGGACGGTGGTGTCGGACTACTGGTCCGTCCCGTTCCTCGCCTCCATGCACCGGGTGGCCGAGGACGTCGCGGCGGCGGGCGCGATCGCGCTGACGGCCGGGATCGACGTGGAGCTCCCCGACACCCGGGGGTACGGCCGCAACCTGGTCGAGCAGGTGAAGGCGGGCCACGTCGACGAGGCGCTCGTGGACGAGTCGGTACGCCGCGTGCTCCGGCAGAAGATCGACCTCGGCCTGCTGGACGGCGGCCCGCTCGTCCCGGACGGCGCCGAGGACGTGGACCTGGACAGCGCGCGCAACCGGGAGCTGGCCGCCGAGGTGGCGGAACGTTCCATCGTGCTGCTGTCCAACACCGGCCGGGCCCTGCCCGTCGACCCGCTCACGACCGGCAGGCTGGCGGTCATCGGGCCGTGCGCCGGCGACCCGCGTACCCTCATGGGCTGCTACTCCTTCCCCAACCACGTGCTCGACCGCTTCCCCGAGCGCGGCATGGGCCTGCCGGTCGCCTCGATCCTGGAGGGCCTGACGGCCGAGTTCCCCCACGCCGACGTGCGCCACTGCGTCGGAGCCGAGGTGTCGGGCGACGACGCGTCGGGGATCCCCGCGGCCGCCGAGGTCGCCGCTCAGGCCGACCTCGTGCTGCTGTTCGTGGGGGACCGGGCCGGGATGTTCGGCGGCGGCACGTCGGGCGAGGGCTGCGACGCGGCCGACCTGCGGCTGCCCGGCCGCCAGGCCGACCTGGTCGAGGCGGTCCTGGCCACCGGCACGCCGACCGTGCTGGTGGTGGTGTCGGGGCGGCCGTACGCGCTCGGCGCCTACCAGGACCGGGTGGCCGCCGCGGTCCAGGCGTTCTTCCCCGGGGTCGAGGGCGCGGCCGCGGTCGCCGGCGTGCTCAGCGGCCGGGTGAACCCGTCCGGGCGGCTGCCCGTGCAGATCCCGTACTCTCCGTCCGTGAACCCGTCCACCTACCTCCAGCCTCCTCTGGGGAGGAAGGCGGAGGGCATCACGGTGCTCGACCCGACCCCGGCCTTCCCCTTCGGGCACGGGCTGTCGTACGCGGCGATCACGTACGAGGCCATGCGGACCTCGCAGGCGGAGTACGGCACGGACGGCGCGGTCGACGTGCGGGTGAGCGTGCGCAACGACGGTGACCGGCGCGCCGAGGAGGTCGTGCAGCTCTACGCCACCGACCCGGTGGCCCAGGTCGCCCGGCCCGAGCAGTGGCTGGTCGGCTTCGCCCGCGTGCCCCTGGACGCGGGGGAGAGCCGCGAGGTGGTCTTCGAGGTGCCCGCCGAGGCGTTCTCGTTCACCGGGCTCGGCGGGCGGCGGCTCGTCGAACCGGGGGAGATCGTCCTGTCCTCCGGGCCGTCGGCCGCCGACCTGCCGCTGAGCGCGTCCATCCGGCTGGTCGTAAATGCCCGGAAGGAGGGCTGAACGTGCGTACGTACGACAACCCCGTCATCGCCGGGTTCCACCCGGACCCCAGCGTGTGCCGAGTCGGCGAGGACTACTACCTGGTGTGCTCCAGCTTCGAGTACTTCCCGGGCGTCCCGATCTTCCACAGCCGCGACCTCGTGCACTGGCGCCAGATCGGCAACGTCCTCGACCGGCCCTCGCAGCTGAACCTGCCGCCCGACGTCCCCGCCTCCGGCGGCATCTACGCGCCCGCCATCCGCCACCACGACGGGCGCTTCTACGTGATCACCACCAACGTGAGAGCCGGCGGCAACTTCATCGTCACCGCCGAACGCCCCGAAGGCCCCTGGTCCGACCCGGTCTGGATCGACCTGCCCGGCATCGACCCCGACCTGACCTGGGACGAGGACGGCGCCTGCTGGTGCGCCTTCTCCGGCACGCAGGTGGCGCGGATCGATCCGGCCGAGGGCAAGGTGCTGGAGGGGCCGTACCAGGTCTGGTCCGGCACCGGCGGGAAATATCCGGAAGCGCCGCACCTCTACCAGGTGGACGGCTGGTGGTACCTGCTCATGTCCGAGGGCGGCACCGAGCGCGGCCACGCCGTCTCGATCGCCCGCGCCCGCTCGCCGCGCGGCCCGTTCGAGCCCGGCCCGGTCAACCCCATCCTGACGCACCGCGGCACCGACCGGCCCATCCAGAGCACCGGCCACGCCGACCTCGTGCAGGCCGCCGACGGGACCTGGTGGATGGTCCTGCTCGGCACCCGGCCGCGCGGCTACACCCCCGAGTACCAGGTCCTCGGGCGCGAGACGTTCCTCACGCCCGTACGGTGGGAGGACGGCTGGCCGGTCGTGGGCCCCGTCGAGGAACGTCACCCGGCGCCCGCCGCCTGGCACCCCCTCCCGCCCGAGCCCTCCCGCGACGACTTCGACGAGCCCTCGCTACGGCCCTGCTGGATCTCACCGCGCGGCCGCCCGGACGGCTCCTGGTCGCTGACCGAGCGGCCCGGCCGGCTGACCCTGCACGCCACCGGCCCGACCCTCGACCGCCCCGGCCACACCTTCATCGGCCGCCGCCAGCAGCACCACGACTGCCGCGTCACCGCCCGCCTGGAGCCGGGCGCGGGCACGGCCGGGGTGTCGATCCGGATGGACGAGGCCCACCACTACGACCTGGAGGTCCAAGGGGGGATGGTGCGGGTCGTCGCCCGCATCGGCCCGCTCCGGCAGTGCCTGGCCGAGCGCCCGGTGCCGCCCGGACCGCTCACGCTCGCCCTCGACCTCCGCACCCGCGACCTCCTGCCGCCGTCCGTCATCTCGCCGACGGACGAGGCGGTGGGGGTGGACGGCCACGGGCCGGACACCATCGCCTTCTCGGCGGACGGGACGCTCCTGGCCGAGTTGGACGGGCGTTACCTGTCGACCGAGGTGGCCACGGGGTTCACGGGGCGGGTGATCGGGATGTATGCGACGGAGGGGAGCGCGAGCTTCGACTGGTTCGACTACCAGCCCACCACTCCCTGACCCCCGGCCGCCCGACCTCCGGGAGCAGCGGCTTCAGGGTGCGCTGGGTTGCGGAGGCGGGCGGCCACTTCTCCTCCCGGAGGCGGGCCGCCGCCTCCCCTCCAGGAGAAGCGCGAGGCGGGCGTGGGGCCTGGCCGCCCCCGCTCCCCGGAGGACCGCGACGTCGTATGGCGGGCTGACGGCTCCGCTCCCCGGAAGACGGCAACGCCGCACGGGCCTCTCCTCCCGAGGGCCGCAATCCCGTGCGGTGGTCTCTCCTCTCCTCCGGAGGGGCGGCAATCCGTGTGGTGGCCCTTCGCTCCCCCGAGGGACGGCAACCTGTGCGGCGGGCTCCTTCCTCTCTCCCCCGAGGGACGGCAACCTGTGCGGCGGGCTCCTTCCTCTCTCCCCCGAGGGACGGCAACCTGTGCGGCGGGCTCCTTCCTCTCTCCCCGAAGGACCGCAACCCCGTGCGGTGGGGCGGGCGTTTAAGGTGCTTCCCTTATTAAGGCAGTCGCCTTAGGGTTGAGGGCGACTCGTCAACGACAATGGGGGCGTCATGACCGAAACCATGCCCGATTACCCCTTCCCGCGCACGACGGCACTGGAGCCGCCGAAGGAGTGGGCCGAGCTGCAGGACCGCTGCCCCGTGGCCCACGTACGGCTGCCCAGCGGCGACGCCGCCACGCTGCTGACCCGCTACGACGACGTCCGCGCGCTGCTCACCGACACCAGCTTCCAGCGCGGAGGCGAGGGCGCGGCGCGGGTGTCCACGACGGAGGACGGCGGGATCTTCAGCCGCAGCAGCACCACGCGCATGCGGGAGGGCGAGGACCACCTGCGCTGGCGGCGGCTGCTCAGCAAGTCCTTCACCATCCGCAAGATGGAGTCCTGGCGCCCCCGGGTGCAGCAGATGACCGACGAGCTCATCGACGACCTGCTCAAGTCCGGCTCGCCCGCCAACCTGTCGCTCCAGCTGGGCCTGCCGCTGCCGGTGCGGGTCATCTGCGCCCTCGTCGGCGCCCCCAGCGAGGACCAGGACAAGTTCGCGCACTGGTCGCAGGTCATGCTGACGCTGACGCGCTACTCGCAGGAGGAGGTGGCGAAGACGTACGAGGAGTTCGGCGCGTACGTCTCCGCCCTGGTCGAGGAGAAGCGGACGGATCCCGGCGACGACCTGCTCAGCGAGCTGACCCAGATCACCGACAGCGAGGACGGCCGGCTCAGCCACGAAGAGCTGATCACCACCGTGATGGCGCTGCTGCTGGCCGGGCACGAGACCACGTCCAACATGATCGCCATCATGGCCGCGATGCTGCTGGCGGAGCCGGAGCGCTACCAGGCGGTCATCGACGACCCCGCGCTGATCCCCGGCACCGTCGAGGAGGTGCTGCGGCTGGACAGCACGCTGAGCGTGGTCGGCTTCCCCAGGGTCGCCACCCAGGACTCCGAGTTCGCCGGCACGGCGGTGCCCGCGGGCAGCACCGTGATCCCGTGCCGGCCCGCGGCCAACCGGGACCCGCGCAAGTTCGCCGAGCCGGACGCGTTCGACCCGCGCAGGGACAACGCCAACCAGCACCTGACGTTCGGCGCGGGCCCGCACTACTGCCTGGGCCAGCCGCTGGCCAGGCTGGAGCTGCAGGTCGTGCTCGGCACCCTCGCCCGCAGGCTGCCCACCCTGCGCCTGCGCGACAGCGCCGACGAGCTGCGGTTGCGCACCGGGCTGCTGTCGGGCGGGCTCCAGGACGTGTGGGTCACATGGTGAGCTCGCGATGACCGTCCAGGCGTCCGCGCGCGCGGTGACCGCCAGGAGCGCGATCATGCGCGCGGCGGAACGCCTGTACGCCACGGAGGGCTTCGCCGGGGTGTCGATCCGGCAGATCGGCGAAGCCGCCGGGCAGCGCAACAAGTCCGCGGTGCAGTATCACTTCACCTCCCGCGACGAACTCGTCAAGGCCATCCTGGCCGAGCACGCCGAGGCCATGGAGGTGCACCGGCTGGCGATGATGAGCCGGCTCGGCGAGCCCGGCGCGATGTCGCCGCGCGACCGGATCCGCTGCGTCGTCCTGCCCCACATCGAGCATCACATCGACCTGGGCGTTCCCTCCTGGTACGGCCGTTTCCTCGCCCAGGTCGTCGTCGAGCCCGCGCTGCGCGAGTACGCCGTCAGCGTCCACCTGGAGCGGCCGTCCCTGCGCCGCCTGTACGACGCCACTCGGGAGCCGGGCGAGCCCGACCCCGGCCGGACCGCACGGCGGGAGGCCATGACCCGCGTGCTCATCGTGCACATGTGCGCCGAACTGGAGCGCGATCTGGCCGCAGGCGACACCACCGCAGTGGGACGCGATCTGGCCGCAGGCGACGCCACTGCCGCGTCCGCCGCGACGGCGTGGCGGCGGCTGGGGGACGATCTGGTCACGGCCGTCTGCGGCCTTCTCGGCGCTCTGCGATCCGACCCGCGCTGACCACCGGGCGAGGATCGACCACGGGGCGAGGGCCGACCGCCGTCCAGAGCTGACCGCCGTCCAGGGGCCACCGGCCAAGGCCGGGCGGGGCGCTTGTCCGTGACTTGGACGCGGCTTGGCGCGCGGTCCAAGAAGTCGCGAAGTCCGCGACAAGCGCGCCTGCCTAACGTTGCTCCGTGGACGCCCGGCAGGGCATCCGGCCCCCCGCCGGGCGGCGGGGTGCTCATCCGTCTTCTCCCAGGAGGGGCCGCAGATGCCAGGCGAGACCTTCATCCTCACCGCGGACGGGAACGCGCGCCCCGAGCGGGTGACCGTGCTGCTCGAATCCCGCTGGGCCGAGATCGCCGACGGCCGGACGCCGCCGCGCGGCAACCCGTACCTCAGGGGCCTGATGTCCGCGCTGCTGTGGGCGGCGCTGGCCGTGCTCGGGTCGGTCATGTACGTGTACGGCTGGATGCTGTTCGGCGGCGGCGGCGCCTGAGAAGGCGCGCTGAGTTCGGCTCGTAATCAGCTAGTGTGCTAGGGAATCAATAGCACGCCCGGTTCCGGGTGGTACCGGGAGGGTAGGCTGGTGGCCATGGCCGAACACGTCTCCGAGACCGTCGCGACGGACGGGAGCCCGCATGGCATCTCGTGCGACGTGCAGTTCGTGGACGTGTTCAAGGTGCTCGGCAAGCGCTGGAACGGCATGATCCTCGTCGCGCTGATGGAGCGGCCCGCGCGGTTCGGTGAGCTGGCCAAGTCGATCTCGGGGATCACCGACGGCATCCTGTCCGATCGCCTGCGGGAGCTGATGGCGGCCAGGCTCGTCGAGCGCCAGCTGGCCGACGGCCCCGCCACGGCGGTCCTCTACCGGCTCACCCCCATCGGCGAGGACCTGCGCGGCGCCTTCCTCGAGCTGCACGCCTGGGCCGCCCGCAACAACATCCACGAGCAGTGCGCCTCCTGAGCGGCCGGCCTCACCTGCGGGCGAGGTCGATGAGCTCGGCGTAGAGGGCGAGCGTCTCGTCGATCCCCGGCTCGCTCTCGGGGGTGCGTCCCGAGGTGGCGAACAGGACGTGGTCCACACCGGTGCCCTCGAGCCCGGCCAGGTCGTCGGCGATCTGGCGCGGCGAGCCGCCCAGGAACGGCCGGTCGTCACCCATCGGCTCGGCGGTGATCGGCACGTTGGCCCTGGCGACCACGGTGACCGACTCCGGGTCGCGGCCGAACTCCTCGACCGCCGCGCGGAAGGCCTTGCCGAGGCCGAGCAGCGCGTCACGTGAGACGGCCACCGGATTGAGCCCGTCGGCGATGCGGGCGGCCCGCCGCACGCCGCCCGGCGTCATCGCGCCCAGCAGGATCGGCACCCGGGCCTGCACCGGCTTGGGGTTGATCTCAGACTCGGCGATCCGGGTGAACTTCCCGTCGTACGAGACGGGGTCCGGCCCCCAGCAGGCCCGCATGGCGGCGACGACCTCGTCCATGCCGGGCCCGATCCGGCTCATCGGCACCCCGGCCGCCTCGAACTCCTGCGGCATCCACCCCTGACCCAGCCCGGCGACGACCCGCCCGCCGCTGAACCGGTCGAGGGTGGCGAAGCGCTTGGCCAGGACGGCGGCCGGGTGCAGCAGGGCGTCGATGATGCTGGTGCCGAGCTTGACGCGTTCGGTGAGCGCGGCCACGTAGCTCAGCGTCTCCAGCGGCTCGTAGGCCAGCCGGTAGACCTCGGGCACGGGCTGCGGCTCCCCGCCGCCCATCGAGACGGGCGCGACGGGCCGCAGCAGCCGCTCGTAGGTCCACACGGAGTCGTACCCGAGCCGCTCCGCCTCGCGCGCGACGCGGGCGATGTTCTCCGGGCCGGCCAGCGGGCCCGACGTGGGCAGGGCGATACCTAGTTCCATGCCCGCAGCCTACTATGTTTTTCGTAGTTTGCTAGGTAGTGGTGAGTGAGCTGCGGGAGCTGTAGCGCTTTCATGTGTCGAGGGTGGCGTGTCATACTTTCCCTCCGAAATGTTCGAATCTTGACCGAAACTTTCTGGAGGCCGGATCTATGCCCGATGGGCACTGGGTCACCACGTGGACGGCGATGCCGCAGCTCACCGAGCCGGACAACCTCCCGCCCGCGCCGTACACGCAGGAGGACCTGGTCCTGGCCGACAGCACCTTAAGGCAGACCCTGCGGGTCTCGGCCGGCGGGCAGCGGTTCCGGCTGCGCCTGTCCAACGCGTTCGGCGGCGCGCCGCTGCCTGTCACCCGCGTCACCGTGGCGCTCCCGAGCGGCGGGCAGGCCGGGGTGAGCGCGGTCCGGCCGGAGACCGTCCGCCCGGTGACGTTCTCCGGCCGGCCCTCGGCGGTCGTGCCGGTCGGGGCGCAGGTCGTGTCCGATCCGTTCGACCTCACGCCGGCCGCGGGCACCGTACTGACCGTGACCCTCTACCTGGCCGACGGCCAGGCCTCCACCGCCGTCACCTCGCACCCCGGCTCCCGGACCACCTCCTACCTCGCGAGGGGCAACCAGGCCGGCGCGGCGGACCTCACCGGCGCCACCCCCGTCGACCACTGGTACTTCCTCAGCGGCCTCGAGGTCTGGGCCGAGCCCGGCACGGCGACGCTGGCCCTGGTCGGCGACTCGCTGACCGACGGCAGGGGCTCCACCACCAACCAGAACGACCGCTGGCCCGACCAGCTCTTCGACCGCCTGCGGGCCGGCCGCCACGCCACGCCCGTCGCCTTCGCCAACCAGGCGGCGGGCGGCAACCGGGTGCTCGACGACGGGCTCGGCCCCAGCGTCCTGGCCCGCCTCGACCGCGACGTGCTCGCGCAGAGCGGCGTGAAGTGGCTGATCCTCTTCGAGGGCGTCAACGACCTCGGCACCGCGGACGCCACCCAGGAGGCCCAGAAGAGGGTCGCCGACGAGCTGATCGCCGCCTACGACCAGATCATCGTGCGCGCTCACGCGCGGGACATCCGGGTGTACGGAGCCACGATCACGCCCTTCGGCGGCAGCTTCTACGACGACGCCCAGGGCTACCGCGAGGCGGCCCGGCAGACGGTCAACGACTGGATCCGCACGAGCGGCGCGTTCGACGCGGTGATCGACTTCGACCGGGCGCTGCGGGACCCGGCCGATCCGCGGCGGATGCTCCCGGCCTTCGACGTGGGCGACCACCTGCACCTGAACCCGACGGGCTACAAGGCGCTCGCGGACGCGGTGCCCGCGCGGCTGCTGCGCTGAGGGGCCGTCAGTCCCAGGGTTGCCGGTAGGACGGCCGGTAGGCGTGCAGGCGCAGGCGCAAAGTGAGGGTGACGGTGGTGCCGGCGGGCAGTTCCACCGTCAGGTGCGGGCCGTTCACCGGGGTCTCGGCGACCGAGCGCACCGGCTCGTGGTGGACGTACTCGGTGTCGTGGCCGGTCCAGCCCGGCTCGGCCGCCGTGGCCGTGACGCCGGCGATCTCGTGCTCCCCGAACGCCCCCGCCTGCACGACCAGCACCCGGTCGGCGGTGGCGGAGAGGTTGACGAGCGTGACCACCGTGGCCTCAGGCTCGATCGAGCTGACCAGCGCCGCCACCTGCTCGGGCACGCCGGGACGGCGGCGCTCGGCGTCGAAGTAGCGGACCCTGGCCTGCTGCAGGCCCCCGTTGTAGATGACCTGCGGCCCGCCCCACATGAGCTGCGTGAGGGCCTCGGTCACCACGGGGTTGACGTTCTGCCAGAGGTGGATGTCCGATTCGGGCAGGTCGCGGTCGGCGTTGGCGAGCAGCAGGGCGATGCGGCGGCGGGCCTGGGCGTGCGCGGCGGCGAGGATCCGCTCGGGGTAGCCGGGGTTGTCGCCGCACAGGTACGCGTACCAGGGCTCCTCGTGCCCGGCCTCCTCCTTGTCGCGGAACGGCCGCACCGTGGCCCAGTCGTAGCCGGTCGCGGCGCGCAGCGCGTCCAGGCGGGCGCGGTCCTCGGGGGCGCCGGTGTGGTGCCAGAGCGCGAGCGGCACCGAGGTCTGGACGGGGTTGTAGTCGAACCAGCCCTTGTCGCTGTGCCGGTAGGGGACCAGCAGGGTCGGCACGTCCACGTCGGAGCCGAGGTGGGCACGCCAGCGGCCCTGGTTGGCCGAGTCGCTCTGGCTGAACGGCAGCTTCACGCCCCTGGCGATGACCGCGTCCAGCAGCGACCTGACGAGGTCCAGGTAGCCGTCGTCGCGGGTGGCCAGGGCGGCGCTGAGGGCGCCGACGGCCGTCGCCTGGCCGATGCTGTACATGCCGTGCGGCCAGGTCCAGCCGTAGTGGCCGCCGTACCAGCGCCCGTCGAGCAGGCTGCCGACGACGCCGTCGAGGCCGACGTTGTCGGGGACGACGCCGCCGTTCTCCTCGGCCCGGCGCCGCCAGGCTCCGACGTACTCGCGCAGCCAGGCGGCGTACCGCTCGTCTCCCGAGACGAGGTAGGCGTTGCAGACCAGGCCGGCCACGCTGAGGTTGCCGACCGCGTCGCCCCGGCCGAGGCGGCGCTGCATCTCGGCGCCCAGGCGGGGGTCCTCGGCGAGCGGCGGCACGGGCGCGCCGTCGGGGACGAGCCAGTCCAGCGGGTAGCCGTACTGCGCGGCTTCCGCCGGAGTCCATGGATATGAGGGCGATTCGGACACCCCGTCCCGCGCGCCCCGGCTGCCGTTGTGCGGGGCCTTGATGATGCGGTGCGCCGGGTCGTAGTTGCCCTTGGCCGGGTCGAGGTAGAGGTCGGCGAACCTGGTCGCCCGCCCGGCCCAGGCCGCCGGGTCGGCGGCGGTCAGGAAGTACGTGAACAGCAGGCTCTCGCCCTGGTGGAACCAGTCGTAGCCGATCTCGAACTCGTCGGCGAACATGCCCAGCTCGGTCATCTGCCCGACGACGCCGTGCCAGTGCCGGGCGCTGGTGCCGAGCAGGTCGTCCGCGCCGCCCAGCAGGTAGAGCTGCGGCCAGTTGAAGAACGGCTCGAAGAAGTCGTCCGCCCCGTCGCGGGAGGACAGCCGGCCGGAGTACCGCAGCGAGCCGTCCGGCCTGGTGTAGCGGTCGGAGAACAGCCGCCATCCGCTGTCCAGCAGGTCGAGCAGGGCACGCTGGGCCAGCGCCCACGCCGGGGGGTCGAGGACGGGGACGCTGGCTTTCACGACGGTCATGGAACTCCTAGGAGAGGCGGTCATCCCTTGGTCGCGCCGGCGGTCAGCCCGGCGACCAGGAAGCGCTGGGAGAAGAGGAACACCAGCAGCACGGGAGCGATGGACAGCAGGGTCGCCAGGACGAGCTCGGGCGGCTGCACCTCGGCGTTGGCGCCGACGACGGGGTTGAACGTGGGGGTCGCGGCCAGCATCTGCGTGAGCCCGACCTGCATGGGGTAGTTGTCGCTGTCCGGCAGCATCACGTACGGCAGGAAGAAGTTGTTCCAGTTCGTCACGAAGCTGAAGAACGCGACCAGCGCGACCACCGGCTTGGCCAGCGGCAGCGCCACCCGCAGGAACGTCGCGCCCTCCCCGCACCCGTCCAGCCGCGCCGCGTCGAGCAGCTCGCCGGGGACGCTGGTGGAGAAGTAGATGTACGTCAGGTAGACGCCGAACGGGAAGAACGACATCGGCAGCACGACCGACGCCGCCTGGTTGACCAGGCCGACGTAGCTGAGCTCCAGGAAGATCGGCAGCACCAGCGCGGTCCCCGGCATGAGCATCACGACCAGCGTGACGATCAGCAGCAGCCGCCGGCCGGTGAAGCTCATGAGCGCCATCGCGTAGCCGGCGGGGATGCTGACCAGCAGGGTCAGCGCCACGGAGAACGCGGAGTACGCGACGGAATTGCCCATCCAGGTCAGCACGGCGCCGTCCTGGAAGGACATGAGGTGCTGCCAGTTGGTGACGAGCGAGCCGAGCGAGCCGGGCGACAGCGGGTTCCCGTGGATCAGGTCGGCCGGGCTCTTGGTCGAGGCGAGCAGCAGCCACAGCATGGGCAGGACGAAGAAGACCGCGAAGACCAGCAGGAACGCGCTTATGAGCACTTTCGCGACAGCCCGCGCGGGGTCAGTCCGTGTCAAAGAGACCTCCCCGAGCGACGAACAGCCCGGCGCAGCACAGCGCCACGATGAGTAGGTCGACGGCGATCGCCGCGGAGCCGTTGAAGTCGTTCTGGTTGAAGGCGTACAGGTACGCGAGCTGGTTGATCGAGTAGTCGTTGCCCACCACGCCGAAGCTGGCCTGGGAGACGAGCTGCGGCTCGACGAAGAGCTGCGTGCCCGCCGCCAGGGACAGGATCAGCATGTAGACGATCCACTTGCGCAGCATCGGCAGCTGCACCCGCAGCGCGATCTTCACCGGCCCGGCGCCGTCCACCCGGGCGGCCTCCATGATCTGGTGGGGGATCGTGTTCAGCGCGCCGTACATGACCACGATCCAGCCGCCCGCGCCGGTCCAGAACGCGATCAGGGTGAAGATCCACGGCAGGTGACCCGGCGAGATCACCTGCACGAAGGTCTCGCCCCAGAGCGCGCGGACGAGGTCGTCCACCGGGCTCACGGACGGGTCCAGCATGAACAGCCAGAGCAGCACGCTCGACGCGCCCGCCAGCGCGCCGGGGACGTAGTAGACGAACCGCAGCGCGGCCCGCGACCAGCCCGCGGTGAGCCGGTGGACCAGCAGCGCGAGCAGCAGGACCAGCACGGTCAGGGTGACCAGCCAGAGCACGAGGTAGGTGGCCACGTGCTCGACGGCGGCCAGGAACCGGAAGTCCTGCGCGGTCCTGACGAAGTTGTCGAAACCGGTGAAGACCCCGCGGGCGTCGGTGAAGGCGAGGTTGAGCGCGTACACCGTGGGCACGATGCCGAACGCGACCAGCAGTACCACGTACCCGGAGACGAAGACGTGCCCGGCGGAGAGCCGCAGTCTCGATCCGGTCACTTGGTGACCTGGTAGCCGAAGACCTGGGCCTGCTGCTCGATGGCCGTCTGCCACTCAGGCAGCAGCGACTCGACCGTCTTGCCGGCGGTCTGCCCGGGGATGACGGTCTTGGCCCAGACCGCCTCCTGGCTGAACTCGGGCGAGCCCCAGCCGGACCACACCTGCCCGGCCGCGGCCGAGATCGGGCCGGCCAGATCGCCGGCGTAGTAGCCGCTGTCCTGCTGCTTCTTGATCCACTTGGTCGCGGCGGGCGCGTACGCGGGATAGCCGGGGGAGAGCTCGACCTGGTACGCGTCGGCCGTGGCGACCCAGCCGATGAAGTCCTTGGCGGCGTCGAGGCGCGCGCTGTGCCGCGACAGCCACCAGGTGCCGCCGCCGACGTTGCCGGTCACCGGCGTGCTCTGGTCCGACCAGCGCAGGGCGTCGCCCACGGCCAGCTCGCCCTTCGGCGTCTTGAGCGTGCCCTGGAAGACCGCGCCGCCGTACCACGCCGGGCCGGGCAGCATGAGCACCTTGTCGCCCTGGCTCTTGGCGAACTCGGGGCCGAACAGGGACAGCATCGACATGGTCTTGTTCGCGACGAGCTTGTCCATCATCTTGGCGGCGCGCACGCACTTGGGGTCGGTGGCCTTGACGGTGATGGCCTTGGGTCCGGTGACCTGGTTGGCCGGGCACTCGCCGCCCCACATGTAGATCTCCGGCGCCCACGCGTCACCGGCCGTGCCGATGATGTAGCCGGGGTGCTCGGCGGCCACCTTCTCGCCCAGCGCCTGGTACTCCTCCCAGGTGGTGGGCAGCGTGTAGCCGAACTTGTCGAACAGCTTCTTGTTGTACCAGAGCACGACCTGGGCCAGGTCGTTGCGCAGGCAGTAGACCGTGCCGTCCACGGTGCACACGTCGAGCGCGCCCTTGGCGAAGCCGCTCAGCGTGGCGTCGTCGAGCAGGCCCTTGTTGAGCGGGGCGACGAACGCGTTGTCGCCCTGCGAGGCCCAGGACGCGGTGTTGTTGTCCGTGGTGAACACGACGTCCGGCCAGCCCTCGCCGGCCCGGTCGAACAGCTGCACCTTGGTCTTGAGCGTGTTGGAGCCGTTGGCGTTGCCGTCGTAGGTGACGATGTCCAGCTGCACGTCGGGGTGTGCCTTCTGGTACGCCTTCGCGGCGTCGAGCCGGGTGGAGTCCACCCACACCAGCAGCTTGCCGGCCTTCTGCTCGGCGGGGGCGAAGCCGTACTGCGACCCGGCGGAGCCGGTCGGCTTCGCCTGGGTCGGGGCGTTCGGGGGAGCGCAGGCCGCGACGGCGAGCAGGGCCGCTGCCGCGGTGACCGCCAGGTGGGTGCGTCGTCTCATGGGGCTTCCTTCGGACAAGGCGGCTTGAGGTACGTAAACGCCGTGTTTCCGGATATGACATCATACGTGTGACGTATTCACAATGCCCTACACTGAAGGGCGTTCAGGCGGACGGGAGGATGCGTTGACTCAGCACGCGACTACAGGGCCGTGGGATTCGCAGCCGCCCGAGCGGGCCGGCAAGCGGCCACCGCGCCGGGTCCGCGGGGCCAAACTGGGCACCACCGTGGTCGAGCAGCTGGTCGACGACATCGTGCGCGGGGCGCTGCCGCCCGGCACGGCGCTCCCGCCCGAGGCCGACCTCTGCGAGGAGTTCGGGGTCAGCCGGACCGTCATCCGCGAGTCGGTCAAGGTGATCCAGGAGAAGGGCCTGGTCAGGATCGAGCACGGCCGCGGCACCCAGGTCACCGACCCCCGGCAGTGGAACCTGCTCGACGACGTCGTGCTCACCGCCGTCATCGCGCACGACGAGAACGTGACGTTCCTGGACGAGCTGGTGTCCGTGCGCACCGCGCTGGAGGCCGAGATGGCCGCGGCCGCCGCCCTGGCGCGCACCCCCGGCGACGAGGAGCGCATCGGCGCCGAGCTGGCGGTCATGCGGGCCAACCTCGCCTCCACGCCCGACTTCGCCGCCGCCGACGTGCGCTTCCACGACATGATCATGGCCGCGTCGGGCAACCGGCTGGGGCGGGCCATCGTCAACAGCATCCACGACAAGGCCCGTACGAGCATGCTCTACCACGGCGAGTACAACGAGGCCGTGATGCGCCAGACGCTGGCCGAGCACCAGGCCATCAAGGACGCGATCGCGGCCGGCGACCCGGAGGGGGCGGCGGCCGCGATGCGCAGGCACATCACCGACTCCTGGAACCGCCGCCGCCCGTAACAAGTCCTGACGCCATAGATCCGCGGGTCCGGCTCCATCTGGACGGGTGAGACCAGAGGAGAGCCTTTGCACCCCGACCAGCAGCGAGATTTCACCGAGTTCGTCGCCCGGCTGCCGGAGAACACCCCCGAGCAGCTGCGGGTCGTCCGCGAGTGCATGCCCAACGGCGGTCCCGTCCACAACATGGACGGCAACCGGCGCCTGCCCGAGCAGGGCTCGGTCGAGGACTTCCGGGTGCTGGCCGAATACCGGGACAAGAAGGGCATGACCGCCCTGGTCGGCAGCCTCGCCGGCTTCGTCCTGTGCACCCCGACCACGCAGAAGGACATGGCGGAGCGGGCGATCTTCACCTACTGGGGGTTCAAGCCGCCCGGGGACCTGACCGGCTTCCAGGGGGATCTCCAGGCGGACGCGTACACCTCGCACACGCATTCGTACGCGACGGGGCCGCAGCGGATCCAGCACGACGACGCCTACCGGGTCGTCGTCGGCCGGGTCACCTCGGGCGTGCGCAGGACCAGGTGCTGGGGCGGCAGGAGGACGTGGCGTTCGGCCCCCTGGGGCGGGGGAGCGGCTACTGAGGTGGTCGGCAAAAAGTTCGTGCGGACGTCCGCGACACGCCGTAGCGAACCGCTCTTTGCTGCCATTAGTGGGCACTTTTCGACGTAACTCGACATAAGAGGTCCGTGTCGGGTTCAGGGAGGGTTGGAAGGGCCGGGCCGGAGGAGCGCTCATGTACCGTCTGCTGGGTGCCGTCGTCATCACCGCACTGGCCGTCATGGCGAGGCCCGCCCATGCCGCGCCGTGGGAGGTCGACAACATCGCGCATCGGGGCGGATCCGGGTACGCGCCCGAGAACACCATCGTGGCCTGCGAGGTGGCCAGGGCGCAGCGGGCCACCATGTGCGAGTACGACGTCCAGCAGACGAAGGACCGCCGGCTCATCCTGATGCACGACCAGACGCTGGCCCGCACCACCGACGTCGAGCAGGTCTTCCCCGGCCGGTCCCCCTGGAAGGTCTCCGACTTCACGCTCGCGGACATCCAGCGCCTGGACGCCGGCTCGTGGTTCTCCTCCCAGTTCCAGGGCGAGAAGGTGCCCACCCTGGAGCAGGGACTGCGGGAGATGAGCAGGAGCGGGGTCGGGATGCTGCTGGAGATCAAGCACGATCCGGCCAGCCCGGACATCGACGAACGGGTGGCCGCCGAGCTGAGGAAGTACCGATCCCTGTGGAAGGGCAAGCGGCTGGCCCTGCAGGCGTACAACTGGGAGTCGATGCGGAACCTGCACGAGATGATGCCCGACCTCCCCGTCGCCTTGATGGGCAAGCCGGACGCCTCCCGGCTGGAGGACCTGGCCGGGTTCGCCGCCGCGGTCACGGTGCCGCACAGCGGCCTCACCGCGGCCTACGTCAGGCAGGTCCACGAGCACGGCATGCGGGTCTACACGTGGACGACCGACCGGCGGGCCGTCATCCGCCGCCTCATGTCGTACGGCGTGGACGGCATCATGACCGGGCGGCCCGACCAGATCGACGCCGTCAAGCGCCGGGCGATGCGCGTGGTCATGAGGGCCGGCCGAGGCCGGCTATGAGGTCGTCGCCGGACGCCGCGAGCCGGTGCTCGATGACGGTCGCGCGTTGCCCGGCGCGGAGCGGCACGCCTCCGGTCCGCTGACGCCGCCCGCGCGGTGCCGCCTGCACGGCACCGTTCGCGATGCCGTCCGCATGGCGGCACCCGTCTGAAGCCGCTTGCACGGCTCTCCCGCACGACGCACGCGCCGGTCGAAGGCGGCGGACGCGGCCGGGGCGGGGGTCAGTGTTCGATGCTGGCGTTGAAGTGGGCCAGGCCCCGGGCGAACGCGGCCAGCTCCTCAGGGGTCCAGTCCTTCAGGACCGTGGCCAGGCCGTGCAGCCGGTACTCCCGCTCCCCGCCCACCCGCCGCACCCCCTCCTCGGTGATGCGGAGCTTGCGGGCCATCCCGCCCTCGGGGTCGGGGATGCGCTCGGCGAGCCCGTCGCGGAGCAGGACGGCGGTCTGCCGGTTGACGGTGGAGGTGTCGAGGCTGAACGCCTGCGCGAGCTGGCCGATCGACATCGGCCCCTCGGCCTCCAGCCGGCTGAGCAGGATGTAGCTGCTGCCGCGCTCCAGCCGGCGTTCCGAGGCGGGCGCGGCCGACGACGCCAGCTCCTTGTATCGGCCTATGAGCATGAGCTCGCGCTCGATGTCAACGATCTCCTCGCGCATGAATACCTCCCCACGGCGGTCAGAATATCCCTCTATATGGTGATGTGTAGGATACATACCATATGCATCGTGCATATAATTCTGCGAGATACGGGAGAACTCATGAGTTCAACGCGTGCCGCACCGTCCAGTGGAGCGATCATCAGCGTGCTGGCGGCGGCGGGCATCACGGTCTCGCTGATGCAGACCCTGATGGTGCCGCTGATCGCGACCCTGCCGATCCTCCTGCACACCACGGCCGCCAACGCCTTCTGGGCCATCACCGCGACCCTCCTGGCCGGCGCGGTCGCCATGCCCGTCTCGGGGCGCCTGGGAGACCTGTACGGCAAGCGCCGCGTCATGATCGTCAGCGCGGTCCTGCTGGCCGTCGGCTCCCTGGTGTGCGCCCCCGCCAACTCGCTGGCCCCCATGGTGATCGGCCGCGCGCTGCAGGGGTTCGGGATGGGCGTCATCCCGCTGGGCATCGCCATCATGCGCGACGTGCTGCCGCCGCAGCGGCTCGGCTCGGCCATCGGCCTGATGAGCTCCTCGCTCGGCGTGGGCGGAGCGCTCGGCCTGCCCGCCGCCGCGTTCGTCGCCCAGTACGTGAGCTGGCACGCGCTGTTCTGGGGAGCCGCCGCGCTCGGCGTGGTGATGAGCGTGCTGATCTTCATCATCGTGCCCGAGTCGCCGGTCAAGTCGCCGGGGCGCTTCGACTTCGTGGGAGCGGCGGGGCTGGCGGCCGGCCTGGTCCTGTTCCTGCTACCGGTCTCCAAGGGCAGCGACTGGGGCTGGACGAGCGCCATCACGCTCGGCATGTTCGCCGCCTCGGCGGTGATCCTGCTGCTGTGGGGCTGGTGGGAGCTGCGCGTGTCCGCTCCCCTGATCGACCTGCGCACCAGCGCGCGCCGCCAGGTGCTGCTGACGAACCTGGCCTCCATCGTCATCGGCTTCGGCATGTACGCGATGTCGCTGATCACGCCGCAGCTCCTGCAACTGCCCGAGGCCACCGGCTACGGCCTGGGCCGCTCGATGGTCGAGGCCGGGCTGTGGATGGCCCCGGCCGGGCTGGTCATGATGGCGATCTCGCCGGTGGCCGCCCGCCTGTCGGGGGCTCGCGGGCCCAAGACGTCCCTGCTGCTCGGGACGCTCGTCATCGCCTCCGGCTACCTCCTGGCCCTGGTCCTGATGGGGCACGCGTGGGGCGTCCTGATCTTCTCGGCCGTGGTCAGCGCCGGGATCGGCTTCGCGTACGCGGCCATGCCGTCCATCATCATGAGCGCCGTGCCGCGTACCGAGACGGCCGCCGCCAACGGGCTCAACAGCCTGATGCGCTCGATCGGCACGTCCTGTGCCAGTGCCGTGCTCGGGGCGGTCCTGGCCAACCTGACGATCACGTTCGGGTCCGTGACGCTGCCGTCCGAGGCGGGGTTCCGCGCCGGCTTCCTCATCGGCGGCGGGGTCGCCCTGGTGGCGGCGCTCATCGTCCTGACCATCCCCGGCCGCCGGGCCGCGCAGCCGCAGCCGGCCGGCCTGCCCGCCGACGCCGACCAGCAAGTCCGCACCAGTTGAGCCGCTGCTCCACCAGGGTGCCGGCACCCTGGTGGAGCAGTCCTACGCCGTGCCGCCCAGCCGGCCGCGGAGCAGGCGGGCGGCCTTGGCCATGTTCCAGCCCAGCACCGCCGTGACCACGCCGTCGAGCCGGTAGAGGGCGACGAAGCGGTTCTGCTCGGGGTCGCCCTCGACCACGCTCACCTCCGCCTCGGGCGACGGCAGCCCGTGGACCTGGAGCTTGACGTCGTACTGGTCGGTCCAGAAGTACGGGACGGGCGCGTAGGCCAGGTCCTCGCCCAGGATGTTGGCGGCCACGACCTGGGCCTGCTCGACGGCGTTGGTCCGGTTCTCCAGCCGCAGCCGCCGGCCGAGCCCCTCGTGCTGCCAGGAGGCCACGTCGCCCACCGCGTAGACGCCGCCGGCGGCGCGGCAGCGCGAGTCGCACTCCACGCCGTCGCGCAGGGTCAGCCCGCTGTCGCCGAGCCACCCGGTCGCGGGGCGGGAGCCGATCGCCACCACCACCGCGTCGGCGGGCAGCAGCTCGCCGGAGGCCAGGCGTACCCCCGTGACCCGGCCGCTCTCGGAGGCCAGGCCCTCGACCGCGACGCCGAGCCGCAGCCGGACGCCGTGCTCGGCGTGCTTCCTGGTGAGCAGCGCGGCGGCCGGGTCGCCGAGCTGGTCGGCCAGGACCGCGCGGCCCAGGCCGACGAGGGTGACGTCCAGGCCGAGCCCGCGCGCGGTGGCGGCCACCTCCGCCCCCAGCACGCCCTCGCCCACGACGACGAGACGCGGCCCTTCGAGCAGGCGGGCGCGGAGCGCGAGCGCGTCGTCCAGGGTGCGCAGCACGTGGACGCCCGCCAGCCCGTCCTGGCCGGGCAGCCGGGACGGGGTCAGCCCGGTGGCCAGCACGACGGCCTGCGCGCGCAGGGTCCGCCCGGAGGCGGCGGACACCTCCCGCGCCTCGGGGTCCAGCCGGACCGCGGGGTCGCCGAGAAGGAACGTCGCGCCCAGCTTGTCCAGCTCGGTCTCGGCCCGCAGGTGCGCCCGCTCGCTCTCCCACGTGCCGGCCAGCACCTGCTTGGACAGCGGCGGGCGATCGTAGGGCGGGTGCGGCTCGGCGCCCAGGACGGTCAGGCCACCCTGGTGGCCCTTGCGGCGCAGCGCCTCCGCGACGGCCAGGCCGCCGGCGGAGGCGCCCACGATCAGGACGTCCGTCAAGACCGCTCCAGGGCGATCGCGGAGGCCGGGGTCCGTGTCGACGGTGACGTTCATCAGAGGTCAGGCCGCCGACCAGCCGCCGTCGACCGGGACGATCGCCCCGTTGACGAACGAGGCGGCGTCCGAGGCGAGGAAGAGCGCGGCGTCGGCCATCTGCTCCGGCTGGGCCAGCCGCTCGCCGAGGGCGAGCACGGGGCCGAGCCGGGCGGCGCCGGTGGGGTCGAAGGACGCGTTCGTGGCGATGTTGGTCATGGTGGGGCCGGGCAGGATGGCGTTGCAGCGGATGCCGTCCTTGGCGTGCGCCCAGGCCACGCTGCGGGTCAGGCCGACCACGCCGTGCTTGGACGCGGTGTAGGCGGCGCCGGCCGCCCCGCCGCGGATGCCGGCCTCCGAGGCGGTGTTGACGATCGCGCCGGAGCCCTGGCGCAGCATGTGCGGCAGCACCGCGTGGGTGACCAGGAACGTGCCGGTCAGGTTCACCCGCAGGACCCGCTCCCACAGCTCGACCGGGATGTCGGCGGGCAGCGCCATCGTGTCCATGATCCCGGCGTTGTTGCACAGCACGTCGACGCGGCCGAACGCGCCGATCGCCGCCTCGGTCAGCGCGGCCACCGACGCCTCGTCGGAGATGTCGGCGGCGACCGCGACGGCCGCCTCGCCGATCTCCTCGGCGGTCCGCCCGGCCGACTCCTTGTCGATGTCGCAGGCCACGACGCGGGCGCCCGCCTTGGCGAACGCCACGGCCATCGCCCGCCCGATTCCGGACCCCGCACCTGTGATCAGGGCGACGCGATCGTCGAATGTGCTCAAGAGCCCGTCCTTTCGCCAGCCGTCATCCGGCCCCGTCAACAACCGGACAATGTCGTCCGGTTGTTACGATACCCGCTGTGCCGGAGTCACGTCGACCGAACAGAGGACCGAGCGCCGCGGCCGAGAACCGGGCGGCGTTGGTCGCGGCCGCCCGTGAGGTGTTCGCCAGCGCCGGATACAACGCGCCGCTGAGCTCGGTCGCCCGCGCCGCCGGGGTCGGGCAGGGCAGCCTCTACCGGCACTTCCCCGACCGGATCAGCCTGGCGATGGCCGTGTTCGAGGACGGCGTCACGGAGCTGGAGGCGCTGGCGGCCCGGCCCGGCACCACGCTCGACGACCTGCTGGCGCTGCTGACCGAGCAGGCCATCACCTCGACCGCGTTCATCGAGATGGTCAGCGCGCGGCCGAGCGAGCCCGATCCCCGCATCATCGACGTACGCGATCGCGTGTCGAGGGTCCTGGCGGGCGTGCTCGGCGACGCCCGGCGCGCGGGGCACGTCCGTGACGGCGTCTCGGCCGACGACCTGGTGCTGGTCGTCGGCATGCTCGCCGGGGTCCTGGCCAGGACCCCGGCGCCCGACCGGCGCGCCACCGCCGGCCGGGTGTGGGCGCTGCTGCGCGAGGGCATCGTGCCCTGAGGCGGTCCAGCGGTCACTGGCTGACCGCCCGCTTGTACAGGCGCGTGGCCAGCGGCACGAACACCACCAGGATCAGCACCGACCAGAACAGCGACACCCCCACCGCGTGCTGGAGCGGCCAGGCCCGCGGCTGCGTCGCGCCCGCGTTGCCGAACAGCTCGCGGGCGGCCTGGACGACGGTCGAGACGGGGTTCCACTCGGCGACGGCCCTGAGCGGCCCGGGCAGGCGGCCGGCGTCCACGAAGGCGTTGGACAGGAAGACCAGCGGCATCGACACGAGGGTGGCGATGTTGTTGAACACCTCGGGCGTGCGCAGGGCCAGCGCCACCGCCGCCGTCACCCACGAGAAGGCGTACGCGAAGAACAGCAGCAGCAGGAAGCCCAGCACGGCCTCCAGGGGCGAGGTGTGGATGCGCCAGCCGACGGCCAGTCCGACCAGCGCCATCACGACGATGCTGGTCACGTTCATGAGCGCGTCGCAGACGGTCTGGCCGACCAGCACCGCCGAGGGCGCCATCGGCAGCGTGCGGAACCGGTCGAAGATGCCCTTCTGCAGGTCCTGGGTGAGGGTGTAGCCGGTGATCTGCGCGCTGGTGACGATGGTCTGGACGAAGATGCCCGGGATCAGGTACTCGCGGTACGACAGGCCCGGCAGCTCGATCATGCTGCCGAAGACGTACGCGAACAGCAGCACGAACACGATCGGCAGGATGACCGCGCCGCCGAGCAGGTCCGGGGCTCGTCTGATCTTGAGCGCGTTGCGCTTGGTGATCGTCACGCCGTCGGCGAGCACGATCTGCAGGGCGTTCATCGGGCGGGCTCCTTCTCGGCGGTGACCTCGTGGCCGGTGAGGGTGAGGAAGACGTCGTCCAGGGTCGGGCGGCGCAGCCCGGCGTCGCGGATGGTGACGCGTTCGGCGGCCAGCAGGCCGAGCGCGGTGGTGAGCGCGGCGGTGCCGCCGGTGACCGGGACCGTCACGTGCAGCGCCGCGGGGTCGACGCGTACCTCGCCGAAGGAGGCCAGGGCGTGCCGCGCGGCGGCCAGGTCGCCGGCGCCGGCCACGGTCAGCTCGATCCGGTCGCCGCCGACCTGGTCCTTCAGCTCGTCGGCGGTGCCGAGCGCGATCACGTGGCCGTGGTCGACCACCGCGATCCGGTCGGCGAGGCGGTCGGCCTCCTCCAGGTACTGGGTGGTGAGCAGCACGGTGGTGCCGCCCGCCACGAGCTCGGAGATGACCTCCCACAGGCCCGCGCGGGCCCGGGGGTCCAGGCCGGTGGTGGGCTCGTCGAGGAAGAGCACGGGCGGGTCGGCCACCAGCGCGCCGGCCAGGTCGAGGCGGCGCCGCATGCCGCCGGAGTAGCCGCGCACCGGGCGGTCGGCCGCGCCGGTCAGGTCGAAGCGCTCCAGCAGCTCCCGGGCGCGCTGCTTGCTGCGCTTGGCGCCCAGGTGGTAGAGGCGGCTGACCATCTCCAGGTTCTCGGCGCCGGTCATGTGGTCGTCGACGGCCGCGTACTGGCCGGACGCGCCGATGCGCGAGCGCAGCAGGTCGGCCTGCGTGACGACGTCCAGGCCGGCGACGGTGGCGTGTCCGGCGTCCGGTCTCACCAGGGTGGTCAGGATCCGTACCGTGGTGGTCTTTCCCGCGCCGTTGGGGCCGAGCAGGCCGAACACCGTGCCCTCGGGGACGGACAGGTCCATCCCGTCGAGGGCGACGACGTCGCCGTACTTCTTGACCAGGCCCTCGGCGTGAATGGCGGGGGGCATCGCAGGATTTCTCCTTTTGTTGGGAGGTTAACCATGATTTATGGGCATGACGGGATGGCGGACGGTCGCCCGCCCGCTTCGATCAGCGGGGTTCAGATGTCGAGGTCCTCGACGGCGGGCCGCTCGGCCAGGTCGGCGATCAGGTCGTAGAACTCGTCAGGGATCTTGCCGCGCAGCTCCTCGACCGTGTCGAAGACGTCCAGCGTGGCCGCGCCCTGTACGAAGCCCCATCTCGTCTCGCCCAGCCCGAGGTAGCCGCGCCAGGTGCTCACCCAGTCGTCGGACTCCGAGCCGCTCACCCAGTCGGGCGAGCGGTCGACGTGCAGGACGAACTTGCCCTTGCGTGAGCGGTACACGCGGAACATCTCCACCCGCCCGCTGCGGCTGGTGCGGCCCCACTCGCCGAGCAGCACGCCGGAGAAGCGCTGCTTGCGCCCGGCGCCCTGGCCGACCTGCACGATGATCTCTTCGTAGCCCTCCTGGCGGCCCTCCTCCATCTCGACGTAGCGCCGCAGCGCCACGCTGATGGCGGTCGACAGCTTGCCGCCGGCGAGCTCCTGCGCCCGCTGGAAGATCGGCAGATCCTCGTCCGACACGTAGATCGTTTTGTTCGGCATCGTCTCACCCTCATCCCGTATACGTATGAGTCTACGTATACGGACGGCGGATGGCAACGCGCTTTCAGTCGCGGCCGTCGGCGGTCCCGTAGGAGGAGGCCCTGAAGAGGAAGGAGGCCCAGGAGCGGTAGGGCCGCCACGCCTCCGCCAGCTTCCGGTACGCGCTCGGCGGCGCGTCCTCCGCCAGGCCGTACGCCTCGCGCAGGATCGCGAACAGGCGCGGCTCGTCACCGGGGAACGCGTCCGGCGCGCCCGCGCCGCGGATCAGGATCAGCCCCGCGGAGAACGGCCCCACGCCGGGCAGCGCGCGCAGCTCGGCCAAAGCGTCCTGCGGGTCGAGCGCGCGCAGGTGCTCGGTGGTGAGCACGCCGTCGAGCGCCGCCCGCGCCAGTCCGCGCAGCCACTCCTCCTTCTGCGCCGGCAGCCCGAGACCCCCGGCCTCCAGCAGCGACACGGGCGGGGGGAACGCCGGGTACGCCTGCCCGCCGACGGTGACCTTCGCGCCGTACCGGTCGGCGATGCGCTGCTTGATCCGCGAGGCGATGAGCATCGACGAACGCTGCACGATCACCGCCCAGCACGCGGCCTCCCACGGGCTCCAGAAGCACACCGGCCGCAGGCCGGGGCTGCGCCGCTGCAGGTCGCCGAGCACCGGGTCGGCCTCGCCCAGCTTGGCGAAGCCGGCGCCGTCGACGTCGAGGGACAGGATCCGCGCCACCTCGCCCCGGATCCCCGGCCCGGCGGGCCGCGTCGTGGCCACGGCGACCCCGCCCGGCGCGCCCGTCACGGTGACGCCGATCGGCAGCCAGTCGGATTCGGCGCAGTAGGCGAAGCGCATCGCCCGCCCGTCGGAGGGCAGCGCGCTGGTGGCCGGCCAGTCCTCGAGGAAGCGCAGGGAGGCGTCGAAGTCGAACGGGCCCTCGGCGCTGATCGTGAATCCGTGCGTGGTCATGCGCGTATGGTAGGCGCCGGCTAGGACAACCCCCCGTCGATCACCTGGTCCGGCGCCTGGCCGATCGGGCGCGCGCGGCGAGGGCGCCGCCGCGTGACGGCGCCTGAGCGCGACCTGGATCTAGACCCGGAGCAGGCGGGCGCAGGCGGCCGCCGCCGCGTCGGCGTCACCGATCACGACGGCCCGGGCGAGAGCGGTCAGGCGCTCGGCCGAGACCCGGGCGTCGTCCAGCGGCGCGGCCTCCGAGAGCAGGTCGTCGAGGTCGGCCAGCAGGCTCGCCCCCGCCAGCCTGCGCACGCAGGGCCAGGTGTCGGAGAAGCGCACCGGGCGGCCGTCGGCGTCGAGCAGGGCGAGCCGGAGGCTGCGGTCGGGATGCGCCGCCGCGCTGCGCGCCAGCCCCGCCATGATCGCCTCGCGGGCCCGCGCGAGCTCCATCGGGTCGCGCCCGGCCAGCGATAACGCCGGATCAGGCGGCGACTCCCGCTGGGTCTCCTGGAGCGCAGGCGCGAGCACCACGGCGCCGTTGCCGTGCTGGACCTCGACCATGCCCTGGACCTCGAGCGCCACCAGGGCGCGGCTCAGGGTCGCCCGGCTGACGCCGAGCTCGGCGGCCAGGCGGCGCTCGGGGGGCAGGCGATCGCCGGGGGAGAGCCCCTGAGCCTCGATGAAGCGCGCGATGTGGTCGGCCAGCTGCACATAGAGGCGGGGACGCTCCATCCGCTCGGGGACCGCGGAGGTCTGCGGGCGCTTCTTGGTCACGGGGGACAGTCTATTGACATCCGGCGCAGTGGCGCAGAGGCTAGGCCAATCCGGAAATGCGCACGTAACCGGAGAGTCACCTGACCCGAGGAGTCGCCGATGTCGGCGGAAGTCGTTGCGTTGGTTGTATTGGTGTTGGTGTTCCTGATAGCCACGGTCCGGTCCATCAACATGGGGGCGCTGGCGCTCGTGGCGGCGTTCGTCGTGGGCACCGCCGTGTTCGGCGTGAAGGTGTCGGACGTCCTCGGCGGCTTCCCGGCCAACCTGTTCGTCATCCTGGTCGGGGTCACGTACCTGTTCGCGCTGGCCAGGAACAACGGCACCGTGGACTGGATCGTGCACCGGGCCGTGGTCGCGGTGCGCGGGCGGGTCGCCCTGATGCCGTGGGTGATGTTCGTGGTGTGCGCCGCGATCACGGCGATCGGCGCCGCCAGCCCCGCCGCGGTGGCCATCGTGGCCCCGGTGGCGATGGGCTTCGCCGCCCGTTACCGGATCAACCCGGTCATGATGGGCCTGATGGTGGTGCAGGGCGCCACCGGCGGCAGCTTCTCGCCGATCGGCATCTTCGGCGCGATCACCAACGGCGTCGTGGACAAGAGCCACCTTCCGGGCAGCCCGGCCGTGCTGTTCTTCAGCGCGTTGGGCGCCTGCGCGCTGATCAGCCTGATCGGCTTCCTCACTCTGGGCGGCACCAAGCTGCTGCAGCGCGACCGCGAGACGCCGAAGGAGCAGGTCGCCACCCTCGCGCGAACGGGCGCCGCCACCGGATCCGCGGGCGAGTCCACCGAAGACCCCGAGCCCGCCGACGACGCCCTGCCCCGCCTCGACGCGCAGCGAGCCCTCACCCTGGTCGGCCTGCTCGTGCTCGCCGTGGGCGCGCTCGTCTTCGACCTCGACATCGGCTTCCTCGCCCTGGCGGTGGCGGTCGCGCTCACCCTCATCTTCCCCTCCGCGGCCCGCGGCACCGTCGACAAGATCAGCTGGGGTACGGTGCTCCTCGTCGGCGGCATCGTCACCTACGTCTCCCTGCTGGAGGACCAGGGCACGGTGAAGTGGCTCGGCGACGGGGTCGCCCACGTCGGCGCCCCGCTCGTGGCCGCGTTCCTGATCTGCCTCATCGGCGCCGTGGTCTCCGCCTTCGCCTCGACGACCGGCATCCTCGGGGCGCTCATCCCGCTCGCCGTGCCGTTCCTGCAGACCGGTCAGGTCGGCGCCGTCGGCCTGGTCACGGCGCTGGCGATCTCCTCCTCGGTGGTCGACTGCAGCCCGTTCTCGACCAACGGCGCCCTGGTCGTCGCGAACGCGGACGTCTCCGAACGCGACAACGTCTTCAAGCGCCTGATGACCTGGGGCATGACCATCATGGTGGTCGCGCCGGTGCTGTGCTGGGTGATCCTCGTCGTGCCGGGGAGCCTGTCATGAGCGGCCCGCTCGCCGGTTACGTCGTCGTCGACCTGACCAGGGCGCTGGCCGGGCCGCACGCCGCGATGATGCTCGGCGACCTGGGCGCGCGGGTGATCAAGGTGGAGCAGCCCGGGAGCGGCGACGACACCCGGGGCTGGGGGCCGCCGTTCGCCGGCTCGGAGTCCACGTACTTCCTGTCGTGCAACCGCAACAAGCAGTCGATCGCCCTGGACCTGAAGGACGAGGACGGCCGGGTCACCCTCGAGGCCCTGATCCGCAAGGCGGACGTGCTGCTGGAGAACTTCCGCGCCGGCGTGCTCGACCGGCTCGGCTTCACCACCGCGCGCCTGCTGGAGCTCAACCCGCGGCTGGTCGTGCTGTCCATCACCGGGTTCGGCCACGACGGGCCGGAGGCCGGGCGGGCCGGCTACGACCAGATCGCGCAGGGCGAGGCCGGGCTGATGTCGCTCACCGGGTCCGGGCCCGACGACCCGCAGCGGGTCGGCGTGCCGATCGGCGACCTGCTGGCCGGCATGTACGGCGCGTACGGCGTGGTGTCCGCGCTGCTCGAACGCGAGCGGACCGGGCGCGGCCAGGTCGTGCGCACCTCGCTGCTGGCCGGGATCGTCGGGGTGCACGCCTTCCAGGGCACCCGCTGGACCGTGGCCGGCGAGGTCGGGCGCGCCCAGGGCAACCACCACCCGTCCATCGCCCCGTACGGGCTGTTCCGGTGCGGGGACGGGCACGTGCAGATCGCGGTGGGCAGCGAGGGGCTGTGGCAGCGCTTCTGCGCCGAGTTCGGCCTGGACCCGCGCGAGCCCGGCCTGGCGACGAACGCGGAGCGGGTGGCCGCGGGCCGGCGGCTGGTCGAGCTGATCGAAGCCGCCTTCGCCCCCTTCGGCGCGGACGACCTGCTGCGCCGGCTGGCCGCCGCGGGCGTGCCCGCCGGCCGGGTGCGCAGCCTGGACGAGGTGTACGACTGGCCGCAGACCAGGTCGCAGGGCCTGCTCATCGACGTCGAGCACGCGGCCATCGGCCAGGTCACGCTGCCCGGCCCGCCGCTGCGGTTCTTCGACCCGGCCGGGCCGGACGGCGAGGTCGAGACCACCCGGACCGACCACGCCGCGCCTCCCGTGCTCAACGCCGACGAGGAGGAGATCCGCTCGTGGCTGGCCGGATGACCGCGCTCGAACTCGTCGAGCTCGCGCTCGACGACGGCTCCTTCCGCAGCTGGGACCGGCCGCTCGGGCCGGTGGCCGACGCCGACGTGGCCGCCGCCAGAGACCGTACGGGCCTGGACGAGGCGGTGATCACGGGGGAGGGGCTGCTGCGCGGCCGCCGGGTGGCCGTCGTCGCCTGCGAGTTCGGCTTCCTCGCCGGATCGATCGGCGTCGCCGCCGCCGAACGCCTGGTGTCGGCCGTGGAGCGGGCGACCGCCGAGCGGCTGCCGCTGCTCGCCGCGCCCGCCTCGGGCGGCACGAGGATGCAGGAGGGCACGGTGGCGTTCCTGCAGATGGTGAAGATCTCGGCGGCGGTCACCCAGCACAAGGCCGCGGGGCTGCCGTACCTGGTCTACCTGCGCGACCCCACCCTCGGCGGCGTGCTCGCCTCGTGGGGCTCGCTCGGCCACGTCACGGCCGCCGAACCCGGCGCGATGATCGGCTTTCTCGGCCCGCGCGTCTACCGGTCCCTGTACGGCGAGCCGTTCCCGGAGGGCGTCCAGGTCGCCGAGAACCTGTACCGGCACGGCCTGGTCGACGCCGTGCTGCCGCCGCAGGAGCTGGCCGGGATCGCCGACCGCGCGCTGCGCATCCTGCTCGCGCCCCCGCCCGAGCCGTCCCCAGGCGGGACACCGACACCGGCGGAGCCGTCGCTGGGCGGGACGCCGGTGGCGCCGCACCGGGGCGGGACGTTCCCACCGGAGCCGCCGCCGGAGCCGCTGCCGGACGTGCCCGCGTGGGAGTCGATCACCCGCTCCAGGCGCGCCGACCGGCCCGGCGTCCGGCAGCTGCTCCGCTATGCCGCCTCCGACGTCCTGCCGCTGAACGGGACCGGCGAGGGGGAGCAGGACCCGGGGCTGTACCTGGCGCTGGCCCGCTTCGGCGGCGTCTCGTGCGTGCTGCTCGGCCAGGACCGGCGCACCCAGGCCGACGTGGGGCCGATGGGCCCGGCGGCCCTGCGCGCGGCCCGGCGCGGCTTCCGCCTGGCGCACGAGCTGAACCTGCCGCTCGTCACCGTCATCGACACCCCCGGCGCGGCGCTCAGCCCGGAGGCGGAGGAGGGCGGGCTGGCCGGCGAGATCGCCCGATGCCTGTCCGAGCTCGTGACCCTTGAGGCGCCAACGCTGTCGATCCTGCTGGGCCAGGGCTGCGGCGGGGGCGCGCTCGCGCTGATCCCGTGCGACCGGGTGCTCGTCGCCCAGCACGGCTGGCTGTCACCGTTGCCGCCCGAGGGGGCCAGCGCCATCGTGCACCGCGACGTCGAGCACGCCCCGGAGCTGGCGGCCGCGCAGGGCGTGCGCTCGGCCGACCTGGTCGCCGACGGCATCGCCGACCGGGTCGTCCCCGAGCACCCGGACGCGGCCGACGAGCCGGAGGCGTTCTGCCGCCGCGTCGGGCGCGAGCTGGAGCGGGAGCTCGCCGCGATGCTGCCGCGCCGCCGCCCCGACCTGCTCACCGAACGGCTCCGGCGCTACCGCGCCCTCGGCACCACCCGCGACCGCGCCCGGGCCGCCGGCTAGAAGCCCCGGCAGCTCATCGCGGCGTCGCCAGTGCAGCGCCCGTTCAGGCGTCCCTGCGCAGCGTGTCCCCGTGCGGTACTTGTTCAGGCGTCCCTGCGTAGTGCCCATTCGACGCCCGGACAGCGGTCCATGACGACGTCGAGACCGGCGCTGAGGGCGCGTTCGGCGGCCGCCTCGTCGATCACGCCGAGCGGCAACCAGATGGCCTTGGCCCCCGCCGCGATCGCCTCGTCCACCGACTCGCCCGCCAGCTCGGCGCGCCGGTACACCGCGACGACGTCCAGCGGGTCCGGCACCTCGGCCAGCGACGCGTAGCCGGGCTCGCCCAGCACGGTCTCGGCGGCCGGATGGACGGGAATGACCCGCTTGCCGCGGGCCTGGAGCAGCCGGGCCTGGTCGTAGGCCGTGCGCTCCGGGTTGTCGCTCAGGCCCACGAAGGCCCAGTGCCGCGCCCCGTGAAGCAGTCGCTTGATGACGTCGCCGTCGGCGAAGCGGTTTCCCATGCTCGGCACCAACACGGCGCGCCCGCCGGAACTTCCCGCGTTCATCTTCCGCTCAGCGGTTACGCCCGCCTCGGCGGCCGTGGACGGCAACGCCGCCACCCGCTGGTCGAGCGCCTTCGGCGACCCGCAGTGGCTGCGGGTCGACCTCGGCGGCACCGCCGCCATCAGCCAGGTGGTGCTCAGCTGGGAGGCCGCGTACGCCAGGGCGTTCCAGATCCAGACCTCCGCCGACGGCCTGACCTGGACCACCGTCTACGCGACCGGCACCGGCACCGGCGGGACGCAGACCCTGGCCGTGACCGGGAGCGGACGGTACGTACGGATGTACGGCACCGCCCGCGCCACGGCCTACGGCTACTCGCTGTTCGAGTTCCAGGTCTACGGCACGATGGGCGGCACCACGCCACCTCCCGGGGGCACGTGCTCAGCCGGGCTACCAGGGCACCCAGCAGAACCTGAGCTGGCTCGGCCCGCGCCTGGCGTCCTGGGGTTTCGTCGTCCTCAACGTCGACACCGACACGCTGTCCGACAGCCCCAACCAGCGGGGCACCCAGATCAGGGCGGCCGGCACCCAGCCGCTCAACCTCGGCAACGCCACCGGCAACCCGATCTCGGGCAAGCTGAACGGCGTGCTCGGCGCGGCGGGCCACTCGATGGGCGGCGGCGGCACGATGGTGGCGCTGCGCGACGACACCCGCTTCACCCCGTTCCTGTGCGGCAGCCCGCGTGACGCCGACCGGAACAACACCTCGCTGGTGACCCAGTGGACGGACACCTGCCCGTTCCGAACGCCGCGGCCGGGCACGGCTCCAGAGGGCCGTGCCCGGCGCGGGCTAATTGAGCGCCGAGTGGCGCCGGCCGTAGGCGAAGTAGATGATCAGCCCGATCACGAACCAGACGGCGAAGCGCAGCCAGGTCACCGGATTCAGGAACGTGATCAGCCAGATCGAGAAGAGCGCCCCGACGGCCGGCACCACCGGCATCCCGGGCATGCGGAACTGGCGCGGCAGGTCGGGCTGCCGGTAGCGCAGCACGATCACCGCCACGCACACGACCACGAACGCCAGCAGGATCCCGATGTTCGTCAGCTCGGCCGCCTCCCGGATGGGAAGGAACCCGGCGATCAACGCCGACGCGCCGCCCACGATCCAGGTGACCCGCGTGGGCACCCGGCGTACGGGGTGGAGCTTGGCGAACCACTGCGGCATCAGCCCGTCCCGGCTCATCGAGAACCAGACCCGGGTGACGCCGAGCATGAACGTGAACATGACCGTCAGGATGCCCACCACGGCCCCCGCCGCGATCAGGGACGCGAGCCCGGGCAGCCCGACGGAGGCGAACGCCGAGGAGAAGCCGCTCTCGGGATCGATCTCCCGGTAGTTCTGCATGCCGGTGAGCACGAGCGTGGCCAGCACGTACAGGACCATGGAGATGGCCAGCGAGTAGATGATCGCCTTCGGCATGTGCCGCTGCGCGTCCCGTGACTCCTCGGCCGCGGTGCTCATCGCGTCGTAGCCGAACACCGCGAAGAACACGGTGGCGGCGCCGGTGATCGCCCCGCTGACCCCGAACGGGAAGAACGGGATGTAGTTGTACGGGTTGATGTAGAAGAAGCCGACCACGATCACCAGCAGCACGACGGCGACCTTGATGCCCACCACGGACGTCTCGAACCTGGCCGCGGCGCGGATCCCGAGGTTCAGCAGGAAGGCGATGAACAGGCACAGGATCGCCGCGAACAGGTCCACCACGTGCCCCGCGCCGGTGCCGGGCGCGCCGAGCATCCAGGCGGGCAGCGTGAAGCCGAGCTGCTCCACGAGGAAGCCGAAGTAGCCGGAGATGCCGATGGCCACGACCGCGACGATGGCGGTGTACTCCAGCAGCAGGTCCCAGCCGATGCACCAGCCGACGATCTCCCCGAGGACCGCGTACCCGTAGGTGTAGGCGGACCCGGCCTTCGGGATGAGGCCCGCGAACTCGGCGTACGAGAACGCGGCGGCGGCGCTGGCGATCCCCGCGATGAGGAACGAGACGAGCACGGCCGGCCCCGCGGTCTGGTTGGCGACCGCGCCGGCCAGGGCGAAGATGCCCGCGCCGATGATGCCGCCCACGCCGATGGCGGTGAGCTGCCACAACCCGAGCGTCCTGGCCAGCTCGCCCTCGTGCTCGGTGGCGATGAGCTCCACCGGTTTGCGTCTGAAGACGCCTCCTGAACCGACCATGACGCCCCCGATGCGACTGTGTGCGTCCGTCCTGCCCACCACGGCCGTCCCTATGCGGGGGAGCCCTGACCTGCGGGATCACGGGTGCCGCGTCGGCGGTCGCGGCTCCTGCGCGGGCGCCGCGTGCCGCCCGTTCGCCAGGTGCTGCTGCAGCTCGATGTGCCGGAACTGGTAGTACGGCCCCTCCGTGCGCAGCAGGCCCAGCCGGTGGGCGTCGTCCAGGAAGTCCATCGCCCGCAGCGGCAGGCTCCCCCGGGTGGCCAGGCGGGGGATCGTCAGCTTGTAGGCCAGCCACGCATGGTGGCGGCCCAGGACGAGCCCGAACAGCAGCCCCAGCACCACGCCGACCAGGACCGACATGTCCGCGGGGATCCCCGAGTACAGCAGGACGCCCGCGGTGGCGAGCCCGACCACGAGCCCGCCGATGATCCGGATGGCGGTCAGGTTCCTGTCGGCCTGCCAGGTCGAGCGCGGGGATCTCGCCGTCAGGTCGGCGGTGGGGCTCTCGACCCAGCGGATCAGGCTGAGCAGGGCGACGAACCCGACGAAGGACAGCAGCCCGATCTGCGCCGAGGATCTCAGGGCGATGACCGGCTTCCCGCTCGCGTAGGCCATGAGCCAGCCGACGATGCCCCCCAGGGCCCCGACGATCAGCCCGTCCCTGAGGGCGGGAAGGAGCTCGGCGAGCCTGCCGCGCACGTGGAAGTCGGCGTGGCCCGGCGACTCGGTGAACCAGGAGCCGATCAGGGTCTCGGCGACGAGCGCGGAGAACAGGCCGGCCATCGCGCTGAAGAAGGGCGACTTCGTCAGCAGCCCGAAGGCCAGCCCGACGACCAGCCCGATCACGGCGGCGGCCCCGAACCGGACCGCGCGGCTGGAGGTGTAGCGGGCCAGGTGCCACCACGCCACGTCGCGCGGGTCCTCCTCGTTGCGCGCGAGCTGGCAGGACAGGTACGTCAGCCAGCGGTCCACCTGCTCCGGCGTCCAGGCGTGCTGCGGCCGGAAGGGCTGCGGCGGGCCGTCGGCGGGCGTACGCGTGCTCACCAGGGCGGGGATGAGCTGGTCGCACAGATGGTCGTGCAGCGTCGCCGCGCTGCCGTGACCGAGCGTCAGCAGCGGCGTCGGGTCCACCCGCGGCGCGATGTAGGTGGCGCGGACCAGCCAGAGCCCCAGAGACGTCGAGGTGACCTCGGACAGGGCGGGGGCGGTGCCCTTGCGCAGCTCGTCCAGGACGTGGGGCCAGACGGGGTGGGGCACCGGCGGCAGGCACGCCTCCAGATAGTCGGCCGACGCGGCGGGGGACATGGGCTGTGGCTCGATGACCGCCGCCGCCGTGAGGGCGTCGCCGATCTCCTGGACGGACTCGGCGAACTGCTCCGTACGGCAGGTGAGAATGAGCTGGTCGGTCTCGTACATCGACCGGTTCAGCGCGGTCAGCATGTCGGCGCGGGCGGTGTCGGGCAGCTCGTCCAGGCCGTCGATGACGGGCAGCACCTCGCCCCGGGCCACGAGCGTCTCCGGCATGTCCATGCCGAGGTCCTCCGCGCGCAGCGCCGGATAGTCCAGCGCCAGGCTCGCGGCCAGCCAGTCCTGCAGCCGCCCGTAAACGCGGTCGTCCCAGCGGGCGGCCGACAGCAGCACCGGCACGGGCTCCTCCGGCTCCCGCGTGCGCAGCAGTTCGAGGACGAGCTGCACGGCCAGGGTGGTCTTCCCGGTGCCCGGACCGCCCAGGATGACCAGCCGGCGGCAGCGCAGGGCGCGGAAGTTGCGTGCCATGTCCGCGATGTGCACGTCCAGGCCGGGGAAGGCCACGGTGCCCTTGGCGATGATCTCGGGACGGTCGGCGAGCTCGCGGCGCTCGGTCGAGTGCCAGGGCAGCGGCATGGGCTCGGGATCGCACAGCGAGCGCAGGACCGTCTCGTCACGCCACTGCTGGGTCACCAGCCCGGACAGGACGTCCTTGGCGGTGGCGACGTCGGCCGAGGTGGGGGCGGCGGTGGCCGCGCCCCGCTTGCGCCACCAGGTCAGGAACTGCACCAGGCCGTTGCCCAGCCCTATCGCGCCCGTCACCGCCGCGATGAGCTGAGCGGATCCGGCCGTTATCCCCCAGTCCTTCGGCAATCGGGTGGCGATGGTCAGGATCAGGGTGGCCAGGGCCAGGAGCAGAACGCCGAGCACCACCGACAGCTTGGCCTGGCGATTCTGCCAATATCGTGCGCCCATAAATCCAGTATGTGGGGATAAAGAGGCTGGTAATTCTCCACGTAAGGTCGATAAACCGGAAAAACCATTCACCTCATTGATGGAGGCCGCCAATCCTGTGGCATCGATTCGGAAACCCTCCCGGCCGCGGCGGCCAGCCCCCTGCGGCCGGGCAGGACGAGGTTGCCGTCGGTGACCAGCATGAACCGCTCCAGGTCCGGCACGATCACGTGGACCGCGGTGATCCCGCAGGGCAGGACGCGCACCATGCGGTGGTAGGCCGGGTGGCCCCGGGCGGCCAGCTTCGCGGTCACCTTCCGCAGCTGGGCGCCGGGAGCCCCGGCCGCCGCGCCGGCCTCGGGGAAGGGGACCACCCGCGCCTCGCGCAGGGCGCCGGTGAGGTCGAACCGCCCGCACGCGTGCAGCGCGGGGTGCGCCGCCAGCCCGGCGAGATCGCCGCGTGCGGCTCCGGAGCGCGCCGCCCGCCCGGTCAGACCGGAGTGCGGCAGGCCCTCGCCGAGCGTGCTCTGGACGAGCTCAGTGAGCGCCCGCCAGGCGGCGTACTCGGGGTCCAGCGAGGTGCCGCCGCCGCGCCGGTGCGGCCGGCGGGCGGTCGGAGCCGTGTACGCCAGCATCGTCGGCACGCCGAGGTCGCTGGTGATGTCCAGCAGGTGTACCGGTGACCCGGTCAGCTCCTCCGCCGTCGCGTACGCCCGCGCGAGGCCGTGCGGAAGCGTCCCCGGGTCGATCAGCCTGAGCCGGAAGCCGTCCCCGCCCAGGAAGGCCCGCACCAGCAGCAGCGACAGGGCGTCCCGCTCCACGGCCTCGTTGAGGGCGTGCAGCAGCGCCTCGGCGGCGGTGATGCCGACGGCCGAGCCGCTGTTGCAGCTGTAGCGCATCAGGTCGG
The DNA here is from genome assembly GCF_014873145.1 of Nonomuraea angiospora. Taxonomy (NCBI): domain Bacteria; kingdom Bacillati; phylum Actinomycetota; class Actinomycetes; order Streptosporangiales; family Streptosporangiaceae; genus Nonomuraea; species Nonomuraea angiospora. Next base: position 11,006,710 of record NZ_JADBEK010000001.1, read on the forward strand.
CGTAGTCGCAGTCGTCCCCGGCCAGCTCACGCAGCGGGGCGGCGCCGGCCTCGGCGTACCAGGGGGCCGACAGGAACAGCGGCACCAGCGCGTCGGCCCGACGGCGGGGGAGGGGCGGCCCGTCGAGGGGGCGATAGCGCAGGCAGGCCATCCGCCGGCCGGGCGTTCCGGCCAGCAGCAGCGCGCAGGCGTCCCCGCGCAGCGGGCCCGTGGCGAGCGCGGCGGGCGAGACGGACCGCACGGCGGCGGGGTCGAACCCGGCCGGGCCGGTGAGATAGTGCTCGACGGCCTCGAACAGAGCGCCCACGCGGGCCTCGTCCGGGCGTCCTTTGCCCATCCCGCACGCGACCGGCGCGGGGTCCCCCGCGCCGCCGAGCAGGCGGCACCACCAGGCGGTCGGGTCGCGGCCGTCGCCCGCGTCCGCGAGCTCCGCCCGCAGGCCGAGCGCGGTCAGCGCCGCGGACGCCCGCCTCCCGGCCTCGTCCAGCGGCACCGCCCGTTCCGTCTCACAGAACGGCCGCCCCGCCCGTCGCGGGGATTTCGGAAATCGACGCGGCCTACCTTCTGCCATTGCCGGTCGTGGCGGACAGCAGCTCGCCCAGCCGGTCGAGTTCGGCCTGGGTCAGGTGCTGGGTCTCGCGATCCAGCGACTCGGTCACGATATAGTCCACGACATTTCCCATGAGCCTCCCCCTTTCATTCCGCCTTAATTGTAGCGCTTCCTCGGCAAAAGCCTAGAAAGGCTATTTGCGGACTTATTTACACTTTCTGGGGAATGGCGAGGGCCGGGGTGGGAAGCCTGGGAGTCTCAAGATCGTCACTCTGCGTGAGATGGCGGTCGTTACGGTCACGAACCGTGTGCTGACAAAGAGTCAACCCGCCATTCGTGATGTTTCTTCGCATCTGTACCTTGAAGTACATGTGCCCCATCGGCATAGTGGACGCACCACAGGCGTGCCAGTCGTGGCGGACATTCTCGGGGTAGTGCCGGTTCGCGACTGCCCGGCGGCGCATCATCCGGTGCGCGGAATTGGACATGATGGATGAGTTCGCCCCCGCCGATCCGTACCAAGCTGCTCAGGATTCTCCTGCTTCCGCTGGTCTCCATGGTCGCCCTGTGGGGGTTCATCGCCTATTCCAGCGTTGAGGAGATCGTCACCGTCTCCCAGGCGCAGGACCGCTGGGAGGGCATCGGTTCGCCGGTGCTGCAGCTGATCGTCGAGTTACAGCGGGAGCGCCAGCTCTCGGCGGAGGCGGTCCGCGGCACCGGCTCGTACGAGCCGCTGGCCGAGCAGCGGCGCGTCACCGACGGCAAGGCCAAGCGCCTGCGCGAGGTGATCAGCGCCCTCGACGTCGGGGCGGCGGAGGGGGACACCCCGGCCCAGGTGCAGGCGCTGCTGCAGGCGCTCGACGGGCTGCAGTCGCTGCGCGACTCCGCCGACGGCGGCGTTCTGGCCCCGCCGCTGACCATCATCGAGGCGTACAACAACCTGATCAGCGTCGCCAACGGGCAGTTCAGCGACCGCGACGCGCTCAGCGACGTCTCGTCCTACCAGGCGGTGCGCGGCATGGCGGCCTACAGCGCCGCGGCCGAGTATCTGGGCCGCGAGCACGCCGTGCTCACCACCACGATCGTGCACCACAAGATGACCCCCAGGGACCGGGCCTCGTTCGTCTCCGCGATGACCAGCCGCCGGCTCGTCTTCGCCAACGCCGAGCGCGACGTGGGCCCCGAACTGCGGGCCAACTACGACCGGCTGGTCGCCAGCGCGTCGTACAAGCGGCTGGTGGACGCGGAGGACCTGCTGTTCGGCTGGGACACCAGCGGCGGCGCGCCGCCCGTGGACCCCACCGTGTGGAAGCGGGACGCCGACGCCATCTTCGGCGCGATCAGCCGCGACACGCAGACGGAGCTGGCCCGCACCGCGCAGGAGGCGCAGTCCCAGAAGTCCGGCGCGTACTGGCGCATCGGCCTGGTCCTGCTGCTGGGCCTGGCCGCGGTGGTGGCGTCGGTGGCGCTGTCGTACCGGTTCGGCCGCTCGCTGATCACCGAGCTCAGCCGGCTGCAGGAGTCGGCCGTGGAGCTGGCCGAGCGGCGGCTGCCCCGGCTGGTCGAGCGGCTGCGCCGCGGCGACGACGTGGACCCGGCCACCGAGGCGCCCGGCCTCGACCGCGCCGACACCGCCGAGGTCGACCGGGTGGTGCACGCCTTCTCCGCCGTACGCCGCACGGCGGTCGAGGCGGCGGTGGGCCAGGCGACCCTGCGCAAGGGCGTCGGCCTGGTCTTCCTCAACCTGGCCCGGCGCAACCAGGCGCTGCTCCACCGCCAGCTCACGCTGCTCGACACCATGGAACGCCGCGTCGAGGAGCCGGAGGTCCTGGAGGACCTGTTCAAGCTCGACCACCTGACCACCCGCATGCGGCGGCACGCCGAGAACCTGATCATCCTGTCCGACTCCGCGCCCGCGCGGCGCTGGCGCGACCCGGTGCCGCTGTTCGACGTCGTACGCGCGGCGGGGCTGGAGGTCGAGGACTACACCCGCGTCACCGTCGTGCCGATGCCGAACGCCCCGTTGCTGGTCGGCCCCGCCGTCACCGACGTGATCCACCTGGTCGCCGAGCTGGTGGAGAACGCCACCGTCTTCTCCCCGCCCGACACGACCGTGCACATCCGCAGCATGACGGCGGCCAACGGCTTCGCGCTGGAGGTGGAGGACCGGGGCCTGGGGCTGAACCACGCCACCCTCGACGAGCTCAACTCCAAGCTGGCCGACCCGCCGGAGTTCGACCTGGCCGACAGCGACCGGCTCGGCCTGTTCGTGGTGTCCAGGCTCGCGGCCCGGCACGGGATCAAGGTCTCGCTGCGCCGCTCGCCGTACGACGGGACCACCGCGATCGTGCTGCTGCCGGCCTCCCTGCTCGTCAACCTCCAGCCCCCGGCCGTCGCGCCCGCCACCGACCGCGTCGCCGCGCACATCGCCAGGCCCATGCGCGCGCTCGGCACCGGGCCCGCCGAGCCCCGTCCCCGCGGGGTCGCCGTCGCCCCCGAGCCCCTGCCGCCCCTCGGGCCGGACGCGCCCGCGCGCGCCCCGGAACGCGGGACCTGGTTCGAGGCCGGGCCGCCCTCGACCCCGATCATCCAGGCCGGCCCCGTGACCGGGCCCGTGAACGGCTCCGCGAACGGGCTCACGGGTTCGCCTCTCGACGGGTCCCCGAACGGGCTCGCGGGCGGACCCGGGGACGGGCTCGCGGCCGGACTCGGGAACGGGCTTGCGGCCGGACTCGGGAACGGGCTTGCGAACGGAGCGGCGAACGGGCCTTCCGGCGGGCTCGTGGACGAGTTCCTGGAGGGGCTCGTGGACGGGCTCGCGGACGGGCCGGACAGCGGGCCCGCCACTGGACCGATCCGGATTCCGACGCCGGTCCCCGGCCCCGCCACCCCGCCCGGCCCGCCCGCCGGCTGGAGCGTCACGGTGCCGGCCGAGGAGGCCGACGATGACCTCGACGGGCTGCCCATGCGGGTGCCGCAGGCCAGCCTGGCTCCCCAGCTCCGCTCCGCCAGACGCGCGGACCGGCGCAGCACCTCGGCGCGCTCGCCGGAGGAGCTCGCACAACTCATGTCGTCCATGCAACGCGGCTGGCAGCAAGGCCGTCGCCAGGCGGAGCAGGGACAAGACGTGTGGAACCGAAAGGACGACCATCCCGATGCCCGACCCGAGAAGTGAACTGAGCTGGCTGCTGGACGACCTCACCCAGCGCGTCCCCGGCATCCGGCACGCCATCGTGCTGTCCGCCGACGGGCTGGCCATGGGCGGCTCCCGGAACCTGACCCGCGAGGACGCCGAGCACCTGTCCGCCATCTCCGCCGGCAGCCACAGCCTCGCCATGGGCGCCGGGCGGCACTTCGGCATGGGCGGCGTACGGCAGACGATCATCGAGATGGAGGACGGCTTCCTGTTCGTCACCGCGGCCGGCCAGGGCGCCCGGCTGGCCGTGCTCGCCACGGGCGACGCCGAGCTGGGCATGGTCACGTACGAGATGGCGCTCATGGTCAAGCGGGTCGGCGAGCACCTCTCCGCGCAGCCGAGGGGAGCGGCACCGGCACCCGCCTGGAACGGCGCAAGACAGTGACCGGGGAGGATCCCGGGCCGCTGCTCCGGCTCTTCGGGCTGACCGGGGGCCGGGCGCGGCCGCAGGGCGAGTCGTTCGACCTGGTGGCCATCGTCACGTCGGTCGCCGGCTCCTACGAGCCCGCGGAGCTGCTCCCGGAGCATCGCGCCGTGCTGTCGCTGTGCCAGAAGCCCACGCCGGTGGCCGATGTCGCGGCGCACCTCCGGCTGCCGCTCAACATCACCCGGGTCATGCTGAGCGATCTGCGGCGAGAGGGCCTTGTCACCATCGAGCGCCCGCGCCCCGCGGCGCAGACGATCGACGAACGCATCTACAGGGAAGTGCTGCATGGACTACGCAGCCTCTGAGCCGGGGACGACCGCGGTCGCCTCGGCCTTGGCCATCAAGATCCTCATCGCGGGCGGGTTCGGCGTCGGCAAGACCACCTTGGTCGGCACGATCAGCGAGATCCGGCCGCTGCACACCGAGGAGCTGCTGAGCGAGCGGGGCATCGGGGTGGACGACACCTCGGGCGTGGAGTCCAAGACCACCACCACGGTCGCGCTCGACTTCGGCCGCATCACCATCCGCGACGGGCTGTGGCTGTACCTGTTCGGCACCCCCGGGCAGGACCGCTTCTGGTTCATGTGGGACGAACTGGCCCTCGGCGCGCTCGGCGCCGTCGTGCTCGCCGACACGCGCCGCCTGGGCGACTGCTTCCCCGCGGTCGACTACTTCGAGCAGCGCGGCGTCCCGTTCGTGGTCGCCGTGAACTGCTTCGACGGGGCCCGCCGCCACGACCCGGCCAAGGTGCGGCGGGCGCTCGCGCTGAACGAGCGCATCCCGATCGTGCTGTGCGACGTCCGCGACCGCGCGTCGGTCAAGGAGGTGCTCACCACATTGGTGAAGTACGCGGTGGAAGGCGGATGAGCCAGGTTCAGGGGGCCGGCGTGAGGGGCGGGACGGCGTTGCGCGCCCGTTCCAGGGCCTGGTCGGGCCACCACTGGCCGGAGGCCGGGGTGACGACGCCGTACACCGGGTCGGCCGGCCCCGAGGTGCCCCGGGCGCACTGACCGTTGGAGAACCCCGGGCTGTTGAGCCAGAGGAACGCGTCGGCCAGCGGCTTCCCGGTGCCGGCGGACGGGCGGGCGCCCGCGCCTCTGCCGGGAGGATTGCACCACTCGTCCGGAACCGGGAAGCGCCCGGCGGGCGGTTGCCACTCGCCGGTCCCGTTCCGGCTCGTGTCGACGACGAAGTGCGGCAGGCCGGGCGCGTCGTCCGGCACGGCGGCCAGGGTCGCGTCGGCGCACGAGGCGCTCCGCGACGCCGCCCTCAGGTAGACGCACCTGGACAGCTTCGCGGCGTACGCGAGCGATCGGGCGGTCGGCCGGTAGCCGACGGCGTTGACGTAGAAGCCGTCGGCGCGCACCGCGCCCGCGTTGACCAGCCGGTCGGCGATCTGCGTGAACGCGGGCCAGCCCGCCAGCCCGCCGTCGAGGTAGACGGCGGTGCGGGCCAGGCCGGTCAGGGTCTCCACGGCGTAGGAAAGATCGGCGTACCGCTGGACGGCGGCGGACTCCCCGCCCTTCGGGCACTCGGGGCTGCCGGGCATGCGCGCCAGGCCGCTGGGCTCCAGGGCGACGACCGCGGGCCGGTTCCCGATGCCCTCGGCCACCGCGTCGATCCATGCCCGGTAGCCCGCGGTGTCGGGGGCGCCGCCGTTCCAGCAGTCGCGTCCCGGGATGTTGTTGGTGACGAACACGGGGACGGTTCGCCCGCGTTCGGCCTGGGCGACCGCCTCGCGAGCGGTGCGGGAGACGTCGGCGGGGGAGCCGCCGGCGAGCCAGATCGCCTGTGGGACCTGCGACAGCGCTCGCATGAGGGCGGCGTCGGCCGTCCTGCCCTGCGCCGACCACGTCCGCGCCTGCCGCGCCGCGTCGGTGTCCGGCTGCACGTAGAACCGCACGCCGTCCGCGCGCAGCGGGTTCTCGCCGGGGAGCTTGCGCCACAGCGTGCCCGCCTCCTTCGCGACGGCGGGGTTCACGGCCGGGTTCAGGGCCGGGGTCACAGCGGGGGGCGTCGTGGGCAGGCCAGGGAGCAGGTACGCGCCCGCCGCCGCCACGGCGAGCGCGGCCACCGCGCCGCCGGCCCACGCCCAGCGCCGGGACGCGCCCCGTCGCCGGCCCCTGTGCGCCGGGGCGCCGCGGCTCCGGTCCGGGGTGGTGCGGCTCCGGTCCGAGGCGGTGCGGCCCTTCTCCGTGGTGGGGCGGACCAGCTCCGTGGCGCGGTGGACCAGCTCCGGGGCGGCGTGGGCCTGCTCGGGGACGGCGTGGGTCCGGGCCGAGGCGGTGGTGGCCGGGCGCGGGCCTTTCGACTCGTACGGGAACCGGCCGCCCGCCCGGCGTCGTGGGAGGGGCCCGACCGGGGCGAAGTCGGGCGAGAGGCGGAGCGTGGCGCCCCCGCCGAGCGCGTCCACGAGCTCGGCGGCCGTCGGACGCGCCGCCGGGTCCTTGCTCAGCGCCCGCTCCACCAGCTGGCCGAGCACGCCGCCCAGCTCCGGGAGCACGGGCTCCTCGTGGACCACGCGGTAGAGCACGTCGTGCCCCGCCCCCGAGCCGAACGGCGGCCGCCCGCTCGCGGCGAAGGCCATGACACCGCCCCAGGCGAAGACGTCGGAGGCCGCCGAGGCCAGCCCGCGCACCTGCTCGGGCGACATGTACGCCGGCGTGCCCATCCTGGTGACGGAGAGGGTCGTGGAGTCGGCGACGAAGGCGAGGCCGAAGTCGATGACCTTCGGGCCGACGGGGGACAGCAGCACGTTCGACGGCTTGAGGTCGCGGTGGACGACGCCGGCCGCGTGGATGGCCCACAGCGCCACCGCCGTGCTCATGGCCAGCCCTTCGAGCTCCGAGCCCGACATCGGGCCCCGCTCCACGACCGCGCGGAACAGCGTCGGCCCCGGCACGTACTCGGTGACGACGTACGCCGTCTCGCCGTCCACGTCGGCCGTGAGCACGGGAGCCGTCGAGAACGGGGCGACCCGCTGCATGGTCGCGACCTCGCGGCGGAAGCGCCGCCGGAACTCCGGGTCGCCGGCCAGGTGCCGGTGGATCACCTTGATCGCCACGAGCCGCCGCGAACGGCTCTTCGCGAGGTAGACGATGCCCATCCCGCCGGAGCCGAGCCGGCGCACGATGCGGTGGCCGCCGATCCGCCGCGGGTCGTCGCCGGTCCGCCCGTCCACCGCCTCGCCGTGTTTGGTGCCGTACGCCATCGCCCGCCCATCCCGACCCAGACAGTCGACAGGAGGTACGGCCGGGGCGGCACCGGGGTTCAGGTGAACGCGAGCAGGACCTTGCTGGAGCGCCGGGCGTCGGCCGCCTCCTCGAAGGCCGCCACCGCCGCGCCGAGCCCGAAGACGGACGTGACAATGGGCGCGAACCGCCCGGCGTCCCGGCTCATGATCGACAACGCGGCCGGCATCTCGTGGTAGAAGCGGCTCGACCCTATCAGGGTCAGCTCGCGGGTGACCGCGAGGTGCAGCGGCGCGGTGACGCCGCCCGGGGGCAGGTGCCCCACGTTGACGAGGGTTCCGCCGGGGCGCAGCGCTTCTATGGCGGAGACGAGCCCGGCCTCGGAGCCGGAGGACTCGATCGCGACGTCGGCGGCGGGGATCGGCTCGCCGAGGTCCGCGCGTACGACGTGGGTCGCGCCCACCTGGAGCGCCAGCCGGAGGGGTTCGCCGAACACGTCGGTCGCCGTGACCGTGGCCGCCCCCGCGCAGGCGGCCAGCGCGGCGGAGAGCAGGCCGATGGGCCCCGCGCCGATCACCAGGACGTCGCGGCCCGCCACGCCGGAGCCCGGCCGGCGCAGGCCGTGCAGCGCCACCGAGGCGGGCTCGGCCAGCGCCGCCGTCCGCAGGTCGAGCCCGTCGGGGATCGGCACGAGGCGGTTCGCGGGCACGACGAGGCGCTCGGCGAACCCGCCGTCCGTGTGCGGCATCCGGGCGGCGCTGCCCAGATAGCGCAGCTCCGCGCAGAGGTTCTGCTCGTCGCGCAGGCAGGGGCCGCAGCGGCCGCACACCTGGGCGGGGTGTACGGCGACGCGCGCGCCCGCAGGCGGCCCCGAGCCGTCGGCGGCCGGCTCGGCGACGACCCCGACCACCTCGTGCCCCAGGACCATGGGGGCGCGCAGGACGGACTCGCCCACCCGTCCGCTCCTGTAGTAGTGCAGGTCGGAGCCGCAGATGCCGCCGTAGACGACCGTGACGACGGCTTCGTGCGGTCGCGGCGCCGGGGTGGTCCGGGTCTCGACCGCCAGGTGCCCGGGGCCGGTGACGACGAGGGCATTGGCCTCCATCAGGACCTCCCGAGAGGAACCGTCGCCTTTAGGCGACGGGGGAATCGGGAACGGGAGGGCTGCCAAGGCCCGAGCGTGCTCTGACTTGTCTGGTCTGTGCATCAGAGGTCTCCGTTCATCGCGTATGAGATGTGCGGCACTGTGATAATGATCGTGTGACTTGCCAGGTGCGCACCTTGCCCGGTACCGCGTACGACTTCGGCTACCCCGTGGTGTGGTGCCCGACGTACCGCCGCCTGGTTCTTGCGGGCGGGTGAAGATGCGCCTGGAGGATCTGGAGCGCGCCAAGGGCGATGGCTGTGCGTAGGTCGTTCAAGTTCCTGCTGCGCCCCACCAGCAAGCAGGCCGCCGCGCTCGCACAGTGCCTGGAAGACCACCGGGAGCTGTACAACGCGGCTCTCGAACACCGCCGTACGGCCTACCGCAAAGCTGGGGTGACGGTGCGCTACGGCGAGCAGGCCGCACACCAGGGTTCCCGCGGTTCAAGGGGCGGGGCTGGTTCGACACGGTTGAATGGCCCAAGGACGGCGACGGCTGCCGGTGGGACTCCCAGCCCCACCACCCGAGCGCGTCCTACGTGCGGTTGCAGGGCGTTGGGCATGTCCGGGTCCACCAGCACCGCCGTGTGTTAGGCACCGTCAAGACGATCAGCATCAAGCGGGAAGGCGCCCGCTGGTTCGTCGTGCTGTCGTGCGATGACGTGCCCGTACAAACCCTTCCCGCCGCGGGCGCGGTCGCGGCTATTGACATGGGCGTCGCCTCGCTGGCCACGACCAGCGACGGCGACCACATCGAAAACCAGCGCCACCTTGCCGCGTCCGCTGACCGTCTGGCGGCGGCCCAGCGGGACCTGGCCGGTAAGAAACGGGGATCCAAGCGGCGCCGTAAGGCCGTCGCACAGGTGGCGGCCCTGCACGCCAAGGTGCGGCGGCAACGCCTCGACTCGGCGCACAAGGCCGCGCTTGCGCTGGTGCGCGGCTACGACGTGATCGTGCACGAAGCGCTGAACGTCGCGGGCATGACCCGGCGTGCCGCGCCGAAACCGGACGGCGAAGGCGGCTACCTGCCCAACGGGGCGGCGGCCAAGTCCGGGCTCAACCGCAGCATCCTGGATGCGGGTTGGGGGGTGTTCCTGACGATCCTCGCGCACAAGGCTGAAAGCGCCGGTCGAGAACTGATCGCGGTGAGCCCCGCCAACACCTCCCGTACGTGCTCGCGCTGCGGGCACTGCGCGAGGGAGAACCGCCTCACCCAAGCCGTCTTCCGATGTACGGCGTGCGGGTTTTCCGCGCACGCCGATGTGAACGCGGCGATCAACATCTTGAGGGCAGGGCTTGCCCTTCGCGACGCTGCGCAAGCGGCTTAGCGAGAAGCCGCTCCCTTCAGGGAGCGGAGGAGTCACTCAGATCACCGCCGTCATGCCGCCGTCGACGTAGATGACCTGGCCGTTGACGAAGTCGGATGCCGGTGAGGCGAGCCAGATCGCGGGGCCGACGACGTCCTCGACGCGGCCCCAGCGCGCGGCGGGCGTGCGCCGCGTGATCCAGCGGCTGAAGTCGGGGTCGGCGACCAGGGACGCGTTCAGGTCGGTGTCGATGTAGCCGGGTGCCAGGCCGTTGACCTGGATACCGGCGGACGCCCATTCGGCGCACATCGCCCGGGTGAGCCCGCCGAGCCCGCTCTTCGCGGCCGCGTAGGGGGCGGTGGTGGCGCGTACCAGGTGGTTCTGGACCGAGCAGACGTTGATGATCTTCCCGCTGCCCCGGGGGAGCATGTGGCGCGCGAAGGCGCGGCCGACGAGGAAGCCGCTGGTGAGGTTGACGTCGACCACGCGTTTCCAGTCGTCGACCGGGAGCTCGGTGAGGGGGCCGCGGATCTGCACGCCGGCGTTGTTGACGAGGATGTCCGGGCAGCCGTACGCGGCGACGACGGCCTCGCAGGCCCGCTCGACCTGCGCCGGGTCGCTGACATCGAACGCTTGGACCTGGACGTCGCCGGGCGGGCGGCCGGGGGCGAGCTCCTCGCGCAGGGCCGCGGCCGCCGCCTCGAGGCGTGCCGTGTCGCGGCCGTTCAGCACGACGCGCGCCCCCGACAGCGCGTAGCCGCGCGCGATGGCCTGCCCGATGCCGCGACCCGAGCCGGTGACCAGGGCGAGCCTGCCTGTCAGGTCGAACGCCGGAACGCCTGGAGCGGTCTGGAGGGGCACGTCATCTCTCCCAAGCTGGTGCGGATCCGAGAACCTCCACGCGGGACGCGCGGACGAGCGCCGCGGCCCGCGCCGCCGCCGGGTCCATGGCCGCGATGGCCTCGACGACCTGCTCGTGCCCCGTGGCCATCATTACGAGAAATACTCATAAATATCAGAACTATGTGTATGAGTATGGGTTTTCTCTGCCTTGGCCGCATAAAAGCGTAACCGCAGGTCTATGGGGCACTTCTGCGTGATTCATAACCCTCCTACGCTGTCCCCCGTTCCACTTACGGCGAGGGGGATCACGTGCTCGGAATCGACACCTGCCTGGCGGAGGTCATGTCCATACCGGGGGCACTGGACGCCATGCTGCTCGACCACACCAGCGGCATGGCGGTGGCCTTCAGCAGCGCCTCGGGCGTGGACGCCGACCGGTCGGCCGCCGCGCTGACCGAGGCGCTGCGGGCCACGACCGACGGCCTCGCCCGCGCCTGCCCGGGTGAGGTCGTCCGCATCGACGACATGCTCGTCACGACGGACAAGGGCCACCATCTGCTCAGGCCGCTGGAGGCGGTCTTCGAGGGGCCGCTGGTCATCTACGTACGCCTTGACCTGGAACGATCCAACCTGGCCCTGGCCCGGCACCGCCTGCGGTCGGTCTCCAGCCAGCTGACGACGTGAGTCATGACCAGGTTCGACGCACTCCTGGGCGGGCTGGCGCGCGAGCGTTCGACGGGCGCGCTCCGGCTCGGGAGGAACGGCACGATCTTCCTCCACGACGGGCGCGTGACGTACATGGAGTGCGCCCAGACCCCGGGCGTCGAGCGCCTGCTCACGGCCAGGGGCCGGATGACGGAGGCGGCGCTGCGCGGGCTCCAGGCGGACGGCGGCTGCGCGCGGCTCCTCGAGGAGGGGGCGCTCACGCCCGGCGAGCTGCAGTTCGCGGTGCTGGGCGCGGTCCTGGACGCGGCCTTCTTCCTGCTGCCGATCAGCGGGACGCGGCCCAAGTTCCGGCCGGGGGAGCGGCACTGGCTGGGCGGGCAGTGGTTCTTCGACGTGGCGGGGCTGGTGCGGGAGTGCGCGCGGCGGCGGGCGCACCTCGCCGACATCTGGCCGTCCGCGGAGGTGGACACGCTGCCGGTACGACCGGTGCCGTGGCTGCCGGGGCACGGGGTCACGCTGACCCGGGTCCAGTGGGAGGTGATCGTCGGCGCCGACCAGAAGGCCACGCCGCTGGAGCTGTCCAAGCAGCTCGGGCGATCGGGCTACGCGGTGCTGCTCGCGGTCAGAAGGCTGGCGGCCGCAGGCCTGCTCACCCCACCCGACCCGTCCCACACCGCCTTACCCACTCCGGGCCGCACCGCTCCACCCGACGCGGGCCGCACCGCTTTGCCTGCTTCGGGCCGAGCCGCTCCGCCCGACGCGGGCCGCACCGCTTTGCCTGCTTCGGGCCGAACCATCCCGCCTGGTCCGGGCCGGGGCGCTGCCGCCGACAAGCGGCCCAGGCATGCCGACCCCGCCGACAAGCGGCCCAGGCATGCCGAGCCCGCAGATGCCGCAGAGGCCGCCGACGGGGGTGAAGCGCCTGGAGCCGGGCTGCCGAAGCGGGCTCGGCACCCCTACGAGCGGCCGCCCCACGATCCCGGGGCGGTGGCCCAGCCGCTCGGCCCGCCCGTGACGGGAGACCCGACCGATCTGGCGCTGCTGATGCGGCTCAAGAAGGCGCTCGAGGAGCTGGCGTGAGGTTCCCCGTACTCAGGAGGAGGCCACCGGTGGAGCTGCGGAAAGAGGTTCTGGAGGAAATGACGCTCCTGCGCGAACGCACGCCGGACGTGAGCGGCAGCGTCGCCTGCACCGTGGACGGCATGCAGATCGCCTGCGACCTCGAAGGAGACCGTGGCGAGCAGACCGCGGCGCTGTCGGCGGCGCTGCTCGCGATGAGCAGGCGGATGCTGACCATGACCGGCCACGGCGCTCTGGAAGAAACGCTCATCTCGGGCACCGCCGGCTTCGTGGCCTTCTACGCCGCCGGCCCCACCATCGTCCTCACAGTCCTGGCCAAGCCCGGCGCGAACGTCGGGCTGCTGCGGCTGGAGGGCAGGAAGACGGCCGCCGGAGTGGCCGCCGTCGCAGCACGTAGGCACTGAACGGTCCCCTGGCAGAAAGGGAGAAGACAATGGCCAGCATGGACGTCTCGCTCAAGGAGATGATGACGATCGACGGCGCCATCGGAGCGGCGATCGTCGATCACGGCAGCGGCATGGCGCTGGGCACCCTCGGCGGCTCCAAGGACCTCGACCTGCAGATCGCCGCCGCCGGCAACACGGAGGTGGTCAAGGCCAAGCTCCGCACGATGGACTCGCTCGGCCTCAAGGACAGCATCGAGGACATCCTCATCACGCTGGGTGGCCAGTACCACATCATCCGGCCGATCACGGGGCGCGGGGGGAAGGGGCTGTTCCTCTACCTGGCGCTCGACCGTGGACGCGCCAACCTGGCCATGTCCCGGCACCAGCTCCGGGGCATCGAGGAGAAACTGGAGGTCTGACCCCGACCCTCGAGGGGTGGCCCGCCCCGCTCAACAGCGGGCCACCCACCCTTCCCACCACACACCACCGCGCCGCACCGCACCGCGCCGCACCGCGCCGCACCGCTACGCCGGGCTGTGCCGCTACGCCGGGCCGCACCGGTACGCCGCACCGTGCCGCTATGCCGGGCCGTGCCATCGCGCGCTCTCCCATTGCGCGGCGTCCCATTGCGTCGTGGCCGGCAGTGGCGGTCAGCCGGTGAGGGGGATGGCGGTCGTGCGGACCACGAGGAGGGCGTGGCGACGGCCGCGAGCCGCAGCCAGGCACCGTATTGAAACGGGTTACAGTTCGTCCTTAGGCTGAGCGCATGATCCTGGACCGCTTCCAGATCGGCGGCGCCGCGGCCGTGGTCACCGGCGCGGGCCGGGGCATCGGCGCGGCCACCGCCGTCGCCCTCGCCCAGGCCGGCGCCGACGTCGCGATCTGCGCCCGTACCGAAGACCAGCTCCGCGCCATCGCCGAGCAGGTAGAACAGGCCGGGAGGCGGGTCCTCGTCGTCCCCGCCGACCTGACGCTCCCGGGCGCCGCCGAGGACCTGGCGGAGCGGGCCGCGGCCGCGTTCGGCCGCCTGGACGTGGTCGTCAACAACGTGGGCGGCGCGATGCCCCGCGCCTTCCTCGACACGAAACGGAAGCATCTCGAGAACGCGTTCCAGTTCAACGTCGGCGTGGCGCACGAGCTGACCAGGGCCGCCGTCCCGCACCTGCTGAAGGCGGGCGGCGGCGCGGTCGTGAACGTCTCCTCCGCAGTGGGCCGCGTGGCGGGCCGCGGCTACCTGGCCTACGGCACCGCCAAGGCGGCCCTGGCGCACTACACCCGGCTGGCCGCGCTCGACCTGGCCCCCGCCGTTCGGGTCAACGCGGTCGCCGTCGGCGCGGTCGCTACCTCCGCGCTCGACATCGTCATGAACGACGAGGGCCTGCGCGCCCAGATGGAGCAGGCCACGCCGCTGCGGCGGATCGGCGAGCCGGAGGACGTGGCGGCCGCCGTGCTCTACCTGGTCTCCCCGGCCGCCCGGTACGTGACGGGCAAGGTGCTCGAAGTGGACGGCGGGATCGACCGGCCCAACCTCGACCTCGGGCTGCCCGACCTGTCATGACTTGGTGAGGAGGGTGTGTGCGCGGCCGGGCGACGATCGCGACGGTCACGTGGGTGCCCTCCGCCGGCGGGCCCTGCGGATCCGGTCCCGCGACGGTTACATGGGTGCCCTCCGCCGGCGGGTCCTGCGGATCGGCCTCGCCACGGTCATGTTCGTGCCCTCCGCCGACGGGCATGCGGTGGGCTCTCGCAGACGGGCGTGCGGTGGACTTCCGGCGTCGAGGGCGGCCTGGTCCTCGCGGCCCGGAGCCGGGGTGGTGGCTTGCGGCTGGGGACTGCCACGCGCCCGTCGCGCTGGCGGGGGTCGGTGGCTGCCCTCCGCCCGTTGTACCGGCGGGGTCGGGGGTTGCCTTCCGTCCGTCGTGCCGGTCGTGCTGGCGGGGTCGGTGGCTGCCTTCCACCCGTTGTACCGGCGGGGTCGGGGGTTGCCTTCCGTCCGTCGTGCCGGTCGTGCCGGTGGGGTCGGTGGCTGCCTCCTGTCCGTCGCGCCGGCGAGGCGGGGGCTGCCCTCCGCCCGTCGTGCGGGCGGGGCCGGGGGATGGTTGTGTGGGTGGAGGTGTGGCGTTGAAGTTGACGAGGGCTAGGCGGCTGTGTCATCCTGAGGCGGGAGCGAGGTTGACAACAACATTAAATGTTGCCCTCCATGTCCCTTCTGGTTTATGCTGCCCTTCCGCGCTGCCTTTCGACGCCTCATGTCCCGGTGACTGCCGGGCGTCTCGGCATGCGCGCATTCAGTCCGCCGTCAGCTCCCGGAAGGACATCTGTTGGCAGCCTCGCGCAACGCCTCCGCCGTACCCGCTGGTCCCCGTCGCGTGTCATTCGCGCGCATCCAGGAGCCCCTCGAAGTTCCCGACCTTCTCGCTCTGCAGACCGAGTCGTTCGACTGGTTGCTCGGAAACGAGAGGTGGAAGGCCCGGGTAGAGGCGGCTCGCCAGGCCGGGCGCAGGGACGTCCCGACTCAGTCGGGCCTCGAAGAGATCTTCGAAGAGATCAGTCCGATCGAGGACTTCTCGGGGACCATGTCCTTGTCGTTCCGCGACCACCGATTCGAGCCGCCGAAGTACTCAGTAGATGAGTGCAAAGACAAGGACATGACCTTCTCCGCCCCGATGTTCGTGACGGCGGAGTTCATGAACAACGCCACCGGTGAGATCAAGAGCCAGACGGTGTTCATGGGCGATTTCCCGCTCATGACGCCGAAGGGCACGTTCATCATCAACGGCACCGAGCGGGTCGTGGTCTCGCAGCTGGTCCGTTCGCCCGGTGTCTACTTCGAACGCAATGTCGATAAGACGTCCGACAAGGATCTGTTCGGCTGCAGGGTCATCCCGTCGCGGGGTGCCTGGCTGGAGTTCGAGATCGACAAGCGCGACAGCGTCGGTGTGCGCATCGACCGCAAGCGCAAGCAGGCCGTCACGGTGCTGCTCAAGGCGCTGGGCTGGACCAGCGAGCGCATTCTCGAGAGGTTCGGCCAGTACGAGTCGATGCGGGCCACCCTGGAGAAGGACCACACGGCCGGCCAGGATGACGCGCTGCTGGACATCTACCGCAAGCTGCGGCCGGGCGAGCCGCCGACCAAGGAGTCGGCGCAGACCCTGCTGCAGAACCTCTATTTCAACCCCAAGCGGTACGACCTGGCCAAGGTCGGTCGTTACAAGGTCAACAAGAAGCTCGGCTCGGACACCGACATCAACGTCACCGTCCTGACCGAGGACGACATCGTGGCGATGGTCGAATACCTCGTGCGGCTGCACGCCGGTGAGGAGCAGGCGGACCGGCCGCTGGAGACCGACGACATCGACCACTTCGGCAACCGGCGGATCCGCAACGTCGGCGAGCTCATCCAGAACCAGGTCCGCCTGGGCCTGGCCCGCATGGAGCGCGTCGTGCGCGAGCGCATGACCACGCAGGACGTCGAGGCGATCACGCCGCAGACCCTGATCAACATCCGCCCGGTCGTGGCGTCCATGAAGGAGTTCTTCGGCACCTCGCAGCTGTCGCAGTTCATGGACCAGACCAACCCCCTGTCCGGCCTGACGCACAAGCGGCGGCTGAACGCCCTCGGCCCCGGCGGTCTGTCCCGCGAGCGGGCCGGCTTCGAGGTCCGTGACGTGCACCCGTCCCACTACGGCCGGATGTGCCCGATCGAGACCCCTGAAGGCCCCAACATCGGCCTCATCGGCTACCTCGCCTGTTTCGGCCGGCTCAACGCCTTCGGCTTCATCGAGACGCCTTACCGCAAGGTCGTCGACGGCAAGGTGACCGAGCAGATCGACTACCTCACCGCCGACGAGGAGGACCGCTACGTCAAGGCGCAGGCCAACACGGTGCTCAACGCGGACGGGTCGTTCGCCGAGTCGCGCGTCCTGGTCCGCACCAAGGGCGGCGAGACCGAGCTCATGCGGGCCGAGGAGGTCGACTACATCGACGTGTCGCCGCGCCAGATGGTGTCGGTGGCCACGGCCATGATCCCCTTCCTCGAGCACGACGACGCCAACCGCGCGCTCATGGGCGCGAACATGATGCGCCAGTCGGTGCCGCTGCTCAGGAGCGAGGCGCCGCTGGTCGGCACCGGCATGGAATACCGTGCCGCGACCGACGCCGCCGACGTCGTCAGCGCCGGGAAGGCGGGCGTGGTCGAGGAGGTCTCCGCCGACCACATCACGATCTCCAACGACGACGGCACGAGCACGACACATCGGCTGGCCACCTTCGACCGCTCCAACCAGGGCACGAGCTTCAACCAGAAGCCCATCGTCGCCGAGGGCGACCGGGTCGAGGTCAACCAGGTCATCGCCGACGGCCCCTGCACCGACAAGGGCGAGATGGCGCTGGGCAAGAACCTCCTGGTGGCGTTCATGCCGTGGGAGGGCCACAACTACGAAGACGCGATCATCATCTCGCAACGGCTGGTGCAGGACGACGTGCTGTCCTCGATCCACATCGAGGAGCACGAGGTCGACGCCCGCGACACCAAGCTGGGCCCCGAGGAGATCACCCGGGACATCCCGAACGTCTCCGAGGAGGTCCTGGCCGACCTCGACGAGCGCGGCATCATCCGCATCGGCGCCGACGTGACGAATGGCGACATCCTCGTCGGCAAGGTCACGCCCAAGGGCGAGACCGAGCTGACGCCGGAGGAGCGGCTGCTGCGCGCGATCTTCGGTGAGAAGGCCCGCGAAGTGCGTGACACCTCGCTGAAGGTGCCGCACGGCGAGCAGGGCAAGGTCATCGGCGTACGCGTGTTCTCCCGCGAGGAGGGCGACGAGCTGCCGCCGGGCGTCAACGAGCTGGTCCGCGTCTACGTGGCCCAGAAGCGTAAGATCACCGACGGCGACAAGCTGGCCGGCCGGCACGGCAACAAGGGCGTCATCTCCAAGATCCTGCCCGTGGAGGACATGCCGTTCCTGGAGGATGGCACGCCGGTCGACATCATCCTCAACCCGCTGGGCGTGCCCGGCCGGATGAACGTCGGCCAGGTGCTGGAGACCCATCTGGGGTGGATCGCCGCCCGCGGCTGGGACATCTCCGGCATCGAGGAGGCCTGGGCCGAGCGGCTGCGCGACAAGGGCTTCGAGAAGGTGGCCCCGCGCACCAACATGGCCACGCCGGTCTTCGACGGCGCCCACGAGGAGGAGATCGTCGGCCTGCTCGACAGCACGGTCCCCAACCGCGACGGCGATCGGCTGGTCCAGCGCAGCGGCAAGGCGCAGTTGTTCGACGGCCGCAGTGGCGAGCCGTTCCCCTACCCCATCGCGGTCGGCTACATCTACATCCTCAAGCTGCTGCACCTGGTCGACGACAAGATCCACGCGCGTTCGACGGGCCCGTACTCGATGATCACCCAGCAGCCGCTGGGTGGTAAGGCGCAGTTCGGCGGCCAGCGCTTCGGTGAGATGGAGGTGTGGGCCCTGGAGGCGTACGGCGCCGCCTTCGCCCTGCAGGAGCAGCTGACCATCAAGTCCGACGACGTCATCGGCCGGGTGAAGGTCTACGAGGCCATCGTCAAGGGCGAGAACATTCCCGAGCCGGGCATTCCGGAGTCCTTCAAGGTCCTCATCAAGGAGATGCAGTCGCTGTGCCTCAACGTCGAGGTGCTCTCCAGCGACGGCAGGTCCATCGAGATGCGCGACACCGACGAGGACGTCTTCCGCGCGGCGGAAGAGCTCGGCATCGACCTGTCCCGGCGTGAGCCGAGCAGCGTCGAGGAGATCTGAGCCCGACGGCGGTCCGTCTGGCGCGCCCTCCAGGGGGAGGCGCCGGACGGCTCAGGCCCGGACGGCTCAGGCCCGGACGGCTCAGGCCCGGACGGCTCAGGCCCGGACGGCTCAGGCCCGGACGGCTCAGGCGGCGGGCCGCTCAGGCGGTGGGCGGCGCGGGGAGTGCCTGTTCGGCCCAGATGCACTTGCCGTCGGCGGTGAAGCGGGTCCCCCAGCGTTGCGAGACGGCCGCGACGAGCTGGAGGCCGCGCCCGCCCTCGTCGGTCTCGCTGGCGCGGCGGATCCTCGGGGTGGTCTGGCTGCCGTCGGCGACCTCGCAGATGAGCGTACGGCTGCGCAGCAACCGCAGCCGGAGCGGGCCCTTGGCATGCCGGATGACGTTGCCGACCAGCTCGCTGGCCACGAGTTCGGTGGTCATGACGAGGTCGTCCAGGTGCCAGCGGGCGAGCTGGTCGCGTACGTGCTCGCGGGCCTCGCCGGCCGCGATCGGGTTGTCGGGAAGGGCCCAGGAGGCGACGTCCTCGGCCGGGAGCCGGTGGGTGCGGGCGATGAGCAGGGCGGCGTCGTCGGGAATCTGCTCGCCGGTCGGCAGCATGGCCTCGATGACGGACTCGCAGAGCCGGTCGAGGTCGCCGGCCGAGAGTCCGCGGCGCAGGCCGGTCAGCAGCCGGGTGAGCTCGGCCAGGCCGCTGTCGATGTCGCGGGCGGAGGACTCGATCAGCCCGTCGGTGTAGAACACGAGCAGGCTGTCCTCCGGCACGCGCAGCTCGTGCGTGCTGAGGGGCGGTGCGGCGGCGCCGAGGGGCGGATCGGGCGTCACGTCGAGGACGTGGACCGTGCCGTCGGGGTGGACCATGGCGGGCGGCGGATGCCCGGCGCTGACCAGGGCGCACTCGCCGCTCGTCGGGTCGTACACCGCGTACAGGCAGGTGACGTAGAAGTCGTCGCCGAGGTCGCAGACGAGGTCGTTGAGGTGGGCGAGCAGCTCTGCCGGCGGCAGTTCGAGGTCGGCCAGGGTGCGTACGGCGGTGCGCAGCCGCCCCATGGTGACGGCCTCGGTCAGGCCGTGGCCCATGACGTCGCCGATGACGAGGGCGACCCGGTCCGCGGACAGCGGGATGATGTCGTACCAGTCGCCGCCGACCGCCACGGTGCCGCCGGGCAGATAGCGGGCCGCGGCGGTGAGGCCGGGCAGGGACGGCAGGACGCGGGGGAGCAGGTGGCGCTGCAGCTCCTGGGCGCGGGTGTGCTCCAGGTCGTACATGCGGGCCCGGGCCAGGGCCTGGGCGATCAGCCCGCTGAGCGCGGTGAGCAGGGTGCGCTCCTCGCTGGTGAACTGGTGTGGCCGGTCGAAGGAGATCACGCAGTAGCCCATCGGCTGGTCGGGCACGCGCAGCGGGAGGATGGCCCAGCTGTCCATGCGCGAACCGGCCGTGCGGTCGGCGTCCGGCGGCTGCTCGGCCGTCGACGTGATGAAGATCGGCACGTGGGATCGGAGCACGTCGGCGTAGGCGGAGGGGACGAGGGCCGCCCGGTTCTGGAACTCGCCGAGGAGGTCGGTGGGGGCGCCGATCGACTCGACCAGGTGGAGGTGATCGCCCTCCCGGGTCAGTACGGCCAGCCCCGCGGCCCCGAACGGCGGCAGCACCTGCTCGGCGATGACCTGCATGACGTCGCGGAGCGTCACCGCGTCGCCGAGGGTGCGGGTCAGCTCCTGGATCCGCGCGGCCCGTTCGGCGGAGGCCTGTTCGGCGGCCTCGCGCTGCTCGTCCTGGATCCGCTTGTCGGTGACGTCGGCGAGGTAGAGCGTCAGCCCGTCGGGGACCGGCACCAGGCGTACGTGGTACCACCGGCCGTCGGTCGGCCAGCGCATGTCGAAGCTGGAGGGCACGCGTTCGGCGGCGGCCTGGCGGCACATCGCCCGCAGCTCCGGCGCGCGGGCCGAGGTCAGATCCCACAGCACCCGGCCGTTCAGGTCGCCGGAGCCGAGGAGACGCTCGGCGACGAGGTTGACGAACATGATCCGCCCGTCGCGGTCCACGGCGAGGAAGGCGTCGCTCATGTCGCGCAGCGCGCGGCCGGCCGACTCGCGGGCCACGCGGCTCTCGGTGGTGTCCCAGACCGTGCCGACCATGCGGACCGGCTCGCCCTGCTCGTCCAGCACCAGACGGCCCCGGGCGTGCATCCAGCCCGTGGTCCCGTCCGGGCGGCAGGCGCGGTACTCGACCTCGTAGATGGCCCGGGTGCGGATGGCCTCCTCGGTCGCGGCCATCACCCTGGGCAGGTCCTTGGGGTGGACGATGTTGGACCAGGTGTCGATGTGGTGCGGCCCGGTCGCGGGGTCGATGCCCAGCATGATCAGCGCCGGCTCGTCCCAGAAGAGCTCGCCGGTGCGGATGTTCCAGTCCCAGGACCCGATCTTGACGGCCTTCAGCGCCTTGCGCAGGCCGGAGTCGGCCGCGCGTTCCGGCCACCACGAGCCCTTCGTACCCGAGTCGGAGCCGGTCCTGGCCAGCCGCCTGGCCAGCCAGACGGCCAGCGACCGCAGGAACTCCCGCTGGTCACCGGTCGGCTCGACGGCTCCGTCGCAGAGCACGGACAGCACGCCGAACGGCGGGCCCGGGCCGCACAGCGGGACGACGGCCACCGTCGCGGGCCCTGCCCCGTCCAGGTCGGAGCGCGTGACGGGGCGGCAGGCGGGCGTCCCGTCACGCAGGACGCGCACGATCACGTCGCGGGTCCCGCTCCACGCCTCCTGCACCGCCGGGGGCAGCCCGGACGCGGCCACCAGCCGCGGCTCCCGGCTGCCGACCGGCCCCGCCCAGTGGATCATCCCGCCGAGCGCGTGCAGGTCGGCGACCGCCTGGTCCAGGGCGTACTCCAGCACCTCGATGTCGCTCAGACCGGCGCACACCGAGGTGAGCACGCGAAGGCGTTCGTCCCCCGAAGCCGCGACGGAGGAACTGTTCACCGCCATCCTCTCGCCCCCCAGCAGTCACGAGAGAAGTAGGCCACCAGCCCGATGCCGGACGCTTCTTTCACAGGGTAACGAAACGGCCGCCAAGGGCAGGCAAAGCGGGTCAGCGGGCCGCCGCGCCGGCGGCGGAGTACGCCTGCTGGAGGGCGGACAGGAACAGGTCGGCCGGCTGGGCGCCCGACACGCCCCAGGTGTTGTTGAGCACGAAGAACGGCACGCCATTCGAGCCGAGCCGCTGCGCCTCGCGGATGTCCGCGGCCACCTCGTCGGCGTACGCGTCACCGCCGACGACCCGCCGGACCTCCTCCTCGGGGAGCCCGACCTCGGTGCCCAGACGTACCAGGGTGTCGGGGTCGTCGACCGCCTCGCCCTCGACCAGGTACGCGCGCATCAGTCGCTCGTGCATCGGGCCGTCCAGGCCGTGTTCGGCGGCGAGCTGGCCGAGCCGGTGCGCGTCCAGGGTGTTCGCCGCCACCGCCCGGTCGAAGTCGTAGGCCAGGCCCTCGGCGGCGGCCAGCTCGGTGATCTGGCCGGTCATCTGCCGTACCTGGGCCGCCGACCCGCCCATCTTCTTGGCCAGCATGTCGTACACCGGCTCGCGGACGCCCTTGGGGTGCGACGGGTCGAGCTGGAAGCTGTGCCAGCGCACCTGGACCTGGTCGGCGTGCTCGAACCGGCCGATGGCCGTCTCCAGGCGCCGCTTGCCGATGTAGCACCACGGGCAGACGACGTCGGACCACACGTCGATCCGTACCAGCGCGCTCACAGGTAGCACACCCCGTCCGTGCACACCGGCGCGGTGTCCGTGCCGACGGGGATCAGCGTGGGGAGCCCGGCCGGCCGGGGGTCGGGCTGGTCGGCGCCGTCGATCGGCGCCGGCGTCTCGAAGGGGGACACAGACATGGTCACTTCCTAATAGTTACTTCTTGTGTGCAACCTAAGGATAGGTAACCGAAGAGGTCACTAGTAAGAAGGTACATTCATGTCAGTTACGCACATGCGTGTGCCCTGGGAAGGAGGCGCTCCGGTGTCAGGACCGTACCTGAACGTTCCGGTGCCCGTGCCCGCCGACGCTGACTGCCCCATCCGCGAGGTCCTCGACATCGTGGCCGACAAGTGGAGCGTGCTGATCGTCGTGCTGCTCGGGCAGCGGATCCACCGCTTCAGCGAGCTGCACCGCTCGATCGAGGGCATCAGCCAGCGCATGCTCACTCTGACCCTGCGCACCCTCGTGCGCGACGGCCTCGTGGCCCGGACCGCGTACGCGACGGTCCCGCCGCGCGTCGAGTACGAGCTGACCGAGCTCGGCCGCACCCTGCTCGAACCGCTGACCGCGCTCGACGCCTGGGCCCGCGAGCACCGCGACGACATCGTGGCCGCCCGCCGGCACCATGACGCCCCGGAGTCGGAGGCCGCCCGGCGGTGAACCCGGGGCCTCAAACCCGGCCGTACAGCTCCGCCGGGCGTACGGTGATGGCCGTCACGAGCAGGCCGTCGGCGGCGAGCCAGCGGCCGACGAAGCCGGTCAGCTCGCGCCCGAGCACGCGGGGGCCGGGGACGAGGAAGCGGGCCGTGAAGGTCCCCGTACGGGTGAGGGTGACGTGGGCCTGGTCGAAGCCCAGCCAGCGCCGCGTCAGCGGGAACCACGCCTTGTAGACCGCCTCCTTGGCGCAGAACAGCAGCCGGTCCCAGTGGACGCCGGGGCCGAGCCGCGCCAGCGCGGCGAGCTCCCGGTCGAGGGCGATGGCCGGCAGGACGCCGTCGGGGAGCGGTTCGTGGGGCTCGGCGTCGATGCCGACGGTCAGCGCGTCCAGGGAGACGGCGGCCGCCCGGTACCCGGCGCAGTGCGTGATCGCCCCGGCCACCCCCGGCGGCCAGCCGGGAGCGCCGCGCTCGCCGGGCAGGATGGGGGCCGGGGGCAGCCCGAGCCGGTCCAGGGCGCGGCGGGCGCAGTGGCGGGCCGTGGTGAACTCGCGGCGCCGCTTGTCCACCGCGCGCGCGATGACGGCCTCCTCCTCGGGGAAGAGGGTCGCGTCCGGCGGGTCCCCGAACGCCTCCTCGGCGGCCACCCACGGCGGCAGGATCTTCTCGATCATGGCACGGGCAGGATCTGGCGGAGCCGGCCGGGCGGGGTGGGTCGGGGCCGCCACTCACGCGGGTAGCCCAGGGAGACCTCCTCGAAGCGCACGCCGTCGTGCCAGGTGGTGCGGGGGATGTGGAGATGGCCGTAGACGGCCGCGCAGGCGTTGTAGCGCAGGTGCCAGTCGGCGGTGCGCTCGGTGCCGCACCAGATCGCGAACTCCGGATGGCGCAGGACCAGCGTCGGCTCCCTGACCAGCGGATAGTGGTTGACCAGCACCGTCGGGACGCCCGGCGGGAGCTCGGCCAGGCGGCGCTCGGTCTCGGCGACCCGGGCGGCGCACCAGGCGTCCCTGGAGGCGTGCGGGTCCGGGTGGAGGAGGAACTCGTCCGTGCAGACCACGTCCTTGGCGTACGCCAGGGCGAGGGCCTCTTCCTTCGTCTCGGCGTCGGGGGTGCGGAAGGTGTAGTCGTACAGGAGGAACAGCGGGACGATCACGGCAGGGCCGCCCGGACCCGTCCAGGTCGGGTACGGGTCCTCCGGCGTGACCACGCCCAGGCTGCGGCAGACCTTCACCAGGTGCTGGTAGCGCTCCTCCCCGCGCAGCTGGATCGGGTCGGAGGGATGTGTCCACATCTCGTGGTTGCCCGGCACCCACACCACCTTCGCGAAGCGGCGGCTGAGCAGGGTCAGGGCCCATTCGAGGCCGGAGACCTCCTCCGACACGTCCCCGGCCACCAGCAGCCAGTCCGAGGGGTCGCCGGGGTGGAGGTCCTCGAGGATGCGCCTGTTCTCGGCGTATCCGATGTGCAGATCGCTGATGGCCAGCAGCGCGGTCATGCGCGGATCGTCTCCAGGGACTTGAGGATCGTCTCGGCCACGGCGGCGTTGTGGTCGCGGACGAAGAAGTGCCCGCCGGACAGGACGTGCAGCTCGAAGCCGCCGCTGGTGTGCGCCTCCCACGCCTGCGCCTCGGCCAGGCTCGTCAGGGGGTCGGCGTCGCCGGTCAGCGCGACGATCGGGCACCCCACCGGCGCCCCGCTCGCGAACCGGTAGGTCTCGATCGCCCGGTAGTCGGCGCGGATCGTGGCCAGCACCATCGCCCGCAGCTCGGCGTCGTCCAGCACCGCCGCCTCGCTGCCGTTCAGCGCCTTCAGGTGCGCCACCAGCTCGTGGTCGTCGAGCAGGTGCAGCATGTCGTGGCGGACCCGGCTGGGCGCGCGCCGCCCCGACACGAACAGCGTCACAGGCCCGTGCTCGCCGAGGGCCAGGGCGGTCTCGAACGCGACGAGCGCCCCCATGCTGTGCCCGAAGAACGCCCGTGGCCGGCCGTCCCCGGGGCCCAGCACGTCGGCGATGCGACCGGCCAGCACCCGCAGGTCGCCGACAGGCGGCTCGTGGCGGCGCTCCTGCCTGCCGGGGTACTGGACGGCGACCAGCTCGGCGGAGGGCGCCAGCGCCGCCGCCAGGGGGTGGTAGAAACCGGCCGAACCTCCGGCGTGCGGGAAGCAGATCACCTGCGCGTCGCTGTGCGGCGACGGGTGGGAGCGGTGCAGCCAGGGATTGGTCCTCGTCACGGGGTCTCTCCTTAGGATCGGGGACTCAGTTCGGGGACGGGGCGTCGCGGAACTCGGCGGCGACAGAACGGACGTAGCGGCCGTAGCTGGACGCGGACAGCTCGCTGCCCAGCCGGTCGCAGGCCTCGGCGTCGATATAGCCCATCCGCAGCGCGATCTCCTCCACGCAGGCGATGCGCACCCCCTGCCGCTGCTCCAGCACCTGGACGTACTGGCTGGCCTGGAGGATGGACTCGGGGGTCCCGGCGTCCAGCCAGGCGAACCCGCGCCCGAGGTCGACGAGCCGGGCCTTGCCGCGCTCCAGATAGGTACGGTTCACGTCGGTGATCTCCAGCTCGCCCCGGGCGGACGGCTGCAGGTTCTTGGCGATGTCCACCACGTCGTTGTCGTAGAGGTACAGGCCGACGATCGCCCGGTTGGACCGGGGATTGGCGGGTTTCTCCTCGATGGAGATGAGCCGGCCGTCGCCGTCGGTCTCGCCGATCCCGTAGCGTTCGGGGTCGCTCACCGGATAGCCGAACAGCACGCAGCCGTCCACGTCGGACGTGCTCTGCTGGAGGATGTCGAAGAACGAGTGGCCGTGGAAGATGTTGTCGCCGAGCACGAGGGCCACCGAGTCGTCGCCGATGTGGTCGGCCCCGATGATGAAGGCGTCCGCCAGGCCGACCGGCTGGGCCTGCTCCGCGTAACTGATGTCGAGCCCCAGGTGCGACCCGTCGCGCAGCAGGCGGGTCAGTTGGGGCAGGTCCGTGGGGGTCGAGATGATCAGGATGTCGGTGATGTTCGCCAGCATGAGCGCTGACAGCGGGTAATAGATCATCGGCTTGTCGTTCACCGGGAGAAGCTGTTTCGAGACGGCCAGGGTCAGCGGGTAGAGCCGGGTCCCGTGACCGCCCGCCAGAATGATGCCCTTCATGTCTGATTCCTTCGATGAAACTCGTAGACGGAGATCGATCAGTGGGGGGTGAGTGTGATCCTGCTCGCGGCGTGCCGTTCCACCTGCGCGCGGCTGTAGAGAAGCGGGAAATACTCGCCCGACCTCCAGCGCTCCGCGAGATCCCGGTAGTGCGGGCTGCGCGGGTCGCCGGACTGGCCGGGCGCGTTCACGGCGCGGGAGTTGTCCCATCGGCCGACGTCCAGCACCATCTTGAACGAGGCCCCCGACGACTGCTGGAAGGTGGCCGGGCTGTAGGCGGAGGCGTCCACCGTGTACGCCGAGCCGCCCCGGGGGAAGGGGCCCACGTTCGCGCCGACGGGGCTCGTGAACGTGGTGTACTGCAGCGCCCCCCACCGCCACGTGCGCGGGTCGGCGCCGAGCCGCCCGGCGACCTCGCGGTAGGCGGCGGCCAGCGACGTGTCCAGCAGCTTGTCCCGCGCGGCCTTCCCGCCGGCGCCGAACCAGCGCTCGGGGTTCTCCAGCGCGTCGATCAGCAGGCGGGCGTCGAAGAACGGGATGGAGTCCGCCACCTCGGGCGGCAGCACGGCGCGGCGGAAGGCCGGCCCGAGATGGCGCGAGAACCACGGCTCGAACAGCGCCGCCTGCGCCGAGTCCGCGTCCGCGACCCCGTCGTAGGAGCGCAGCAGCCGCAGCGCCCGCGTGGTGTCCGGGTCCGCGCTCGTCAGGCCGTCGAGCAGGCGCGCGATCCGCCGCGCGGGCGTGGACACCTTGTCGGCCTGCAGGCGGATGGAGTCCTCGACCGTGCCGCGCGGGCTCGACGCGAGCACCTCGTCGATGCGCTGCCTGCGGTAGGGCGGGTCCCACTCGAACCCGATCTCGTCGGGGTGGCCCGCGGGGAGGTTGAACTCGTTCGCCGAGGCGACGAATCCCTGCCGCGGATTGTAGGAGCGGGGCAGGCGGGCGCCGTCGAGGAAGCCGTCCCACTCGTAGCGGCCGTCGCCGGGGACGGGCAGCAGGCCGTCGTAGCCGTCGCGCTTGGGGGTGAGGGCGCCGGGCACCCAGCCGATGTTGCCCGAGACGTCGGCGTAAATCTGGTTCTCGGGAGGGCCGCCCCAGGTGCGCATGGCCGCCGAGAACTCCGTGAAGTCGCGGGCCCCCATGTACGTCATGCTGCCGAAGTAGGGGGAGGTGCCGGGCTCCAGCCAGGTGGTGCGCACGGCGTAGGCGAGGTTGCGCTGCCGGTCGATCTTGATCACCGGGCCGTGCCTGGTGAAGGGGAGCTCCACCTCGACCGGCGCGGCGCCCGCGACCGGCACCCGCTCGGCCGTCGTCCTGAAGCGCTCCCAGCCGCCGCCGTAGCGGTACCTGCCCGGGTCGGCGGGGTCGAGCTCGTAGACGTAGAGGTCCTCCTGGTCGGCGCCGAAGATGGTCAGGCCGAACGCGACGGTGCCGTTGTGCCCCATCGAGATCCCGGGCAGCGCGGGCTCGCCGGCCCCGATGACGTCGAGCCCGGGGGCCGACAGATGGGCCATGTAGCGCAGCGAGGGCGCCGTCAGCGACCGGTGCGGGTCGCCGGCCAGGATGGGGCGGCCCGTGGCGGTGCGGCCCGGCGAGATCGCCCAGGCATTGCTGCCCTCGGCGTCAGCGGGGGAGGCCGGGGCCGGGCGTATCGCGCCGTTCTCGAAGACCACGCCGCGCGTGGCCAGCTCGTACGTCCGCAGCACGTCCATGGGCACGGCGCAGGGGTCGAGCCCCTTGGGCACGGCGGCGGCGCGCTCGGGCTCCAGCCGCCACAGCGCCGCGGACGCCTTGGCCCCGCCCGCGCAGACGACGAGCGAGCGGAGCACCTCGCTGTAGACGTTCTTGGAGATGCCGTGGCTCCTGATCCGCACCACGTCCTCCGGCCGCCACAGCGCGGGCGCGTACCCGAGCTGCCGGAACTCGGGCGGCAGCTGCTCCGGGTTCTCCGCGAGCCGGCGCACGTAGGCGTTGATGCCCTCGGTGAAGCGGGTCGCGGCCCGTTTCGCCCCCGGGCCGTAGCTCGCCCACTCCCGGTCCATGTCACCGCGGTAGAGGAACATCCGCGCCGCCTTGTCCTGCTCCACGTAGGAGGGGCCCAACACCGAGGAGAGCTCTCCCAGGCCGCGCCGCCGCCACAGGTCGATCTGGAACAGCCGGTCCCTGGCGGCGTTGAAGCCCTGGGCGAGGAAGAGGTCGTCGGTGTCGCGGGCGTAGATGTGCGGCACGCCCCACCGGTCCACGATCAGCTCGACCGGCTGCTTGAGACCGGGGACCCGCAGGGTCTCCGTGTCCTGCGGGCGGGCGGCGGCGGGCAGCGTCGTCAGCGCCAGGACGAGTCCGGCGGCCAGCGCCGTTCCGGCGCGCAGGCGGTTCCGCATGGCACAGTACCTTTCGTTCAACGCGGCTCGTAGGCCTTGAGGGGCTTCCACCAGTCGCGGTGCTCCAGATACCAGCACACCGTCTCCGCCAGCCCCTCGGTGAACGGGACGCGCGGCGCGTAGCCGAGCTCCTTCTGGATCTTGCTGATGTCCACGGAATAGCGGAAGTCGTGGCCCTTGCGGTCCGCCACCGGCCGGACCATGGACCAGTCCATGCCCATGATGTCCAGCACCCGCCTGGTCAGCGTCAGGTTGCTCAGCTCGGTCCCGCCGCCGATGTTGTAGACCTCCCCGGCGCGTCCGGACTCCGCGACCAGCGCGATGCCGTCGCAGTGGTCGTCCACGTGCAGCCAGTCCCGCACGTTCGCGCCGTCGCCGTAGAGGGGCACCGGCAGCCCGTCCGCCAGGTTGGTGACGAACAGCGGGATGACCTTCTCGGGGAACTGGTACGGGCCGTAGTTGTTGGAGCACCGGGTCACGCACACGTCCAGCCCGTGCGTCCGGTGGTAGGCCAGAGCGAGCAGGTCGGAGGACGCCTTCGACGCCGAGTACGGGGAGTTCGGGCCGAGCGGGTCGTCCTCCGAGAAGGAGCCCTCCGGCGTGGAGCCGTAGACCTCGTCCGTGGAGACGTGCACGAACCTGCCGACCCCGGCCTCCAGTGCGCACTGCAGCAGCGTGTGGGTGCCGAGCACGTTGGTCCGGACGAACTCCGCCGACCCCTCGATGGAGCGGTCGACATGCGACTCGGCGGCGAAATGGACGACCAGGTCCACCTTCTCCATGGCGTCCCGCACGAGCGGCACGCCGGCGATGTCCCCGTGGACGAACCGCAGCCGGGGGTCGTCGAGCACCTCCGCCAGATTCTCCAGGTTCCCCGCGTACGTCAGCTTGTCGAGCACCACGACCTCGGCCTCGGCCAGCGCCGGATAGTGCCCCTGGAACACCCTGTTGACGAAGTTCGACCCGATGAAACCGGCGCCACCCGTCACAAGAATGCGCATCCTCAGTCCTCTTCGTAGGCCCTGTCCGGTCCGCCCGGCGGCGACTTCCATGACAGGACGCGCGCGGCGGCGTCGGCCAGTGAATTCCGGATATTTAGGGGGGACCGGCGCCGGAAAAAGCTCTTCGGTCCCGCTGCCCCGTACATTTAGGGGCTGTTTAGGGGCTGACGGGACGGCACCCGGTCGTGCCTGCCGAAACCCGGTAGGGGTGGGGATAAGGGTTGGTGTGGGAGGGGTGCCCATGTACCGTTCTTGCTGATGAGAC
The DNA here is from genome assembly GCF_014873145.1 of Nonomuraea angiospora. Taxonomy (NCBI): domain Bacteria; kingdom Bacillati; phylum Actinomycetota; class Actinomycetes; order Streptosporangiales; family Streptosporangiaceae; genus Nonomuraea; species Nonomuraea angiospora. The sequence continues at coordinate 11,036,473 of NZ_JADBEK010000001.1, forward strand.
CGGCCCAATTCAGCGCCGTCTCGGAAATTACCGGAATCGGTCGCACCCGAGCCCACGGCTTGTGAGAGGTGGCGAACGTGCGAGAAAAGACCTCCTTTTCGGAATCAAATCTTTTTGAGGGCGGACGACGTTGCTGACTATCAGCCCCACCGGCTCCCCTGTCGTTCAGGAGGAGCGCGAGCGCGATTTCCGTGAACCCGCCGTCCGCCTGGCCCGGCTGCTGGACGCCGGCTCCGTCGTGCCGCTGCACGACAAGGACGCCAGCGGGGTGACCGCCGTGCGCGGGCGCGTCGCGGGAAGGGACGTGATCGCCTACTGCACCGACGCCCTCAACATGGGCGGCGCCATGGGCGCGGAGGGCTGCCGCTGGGTCGTGGCCGCCATCGACGCGGCCGTGCTCGAAGGCGTTCCCGTGATCGGCCTGTGGCACTCCGGCGGGGCCAGGCTGGCCGACGGCGTCGAGTCGATGGACGGCGTCGGCAAGGTGTTCCGGGCGATGACCCGGGCCTCCGGCCGGGTGCCCCAGATCTCGGTCGTCCTCGGGCCGGCCGCCGGAGCCGCCGCCTACGGGCCCGCGCTGACGGACGTCGTGATCATGTCGTCCGCCGCCCGCATGTTCGTGACCGGCCCCGACGTCGTACGCACCGTCACGGGCGAGCAGGTCGACATGGAGTCGCTCGGCGGCCCCGGCGCCCACGGCCGCAAGTCGGGCGTGGCCCACGTCGTCGTCGAGAACGAGGCGGAGGCGTACCAGACGGCACGGCGCTTCACCGAGCTCTTCAACGGGCCGCGCTCCTTCGACCCGGACCTGGTGAAGGACGGCGACGACCTCGGGACGCTGCTGCCGGAGAACCCGCGCCGCGCCTACGACGTGCGGCCCCTGGTCCGCGAGCTGCTCGACGACGGCGCGTTCGAGGAGCTGCAGCCGCGCTGGGCGGCCAACGTCGTCGTCGGACTCGGCCGGCTCGCCGGCGGGACCGTCGGCGTCATCGCCAACAACCCCCTGCGCAAGGGCGGCTGCCTCGACTCGCTGAGCGCCGAGAAGGCCTCGCGGTTCGTCCGCATGTGCGACGCGTTCGGCATCCCGCTGGTCGTGCTCGTGGACGTGCCCGGCTACCTGCCCGGCGTCGGCCAGGAGTGGGACGGCGTGATCCGGCGCGGGGCCAAGCTCCTGCACGCGTTCGCCGAGGCCGTCGTGCCCAGGGTCACCCTCGTCACGCGCAAGTCGTACGGCGGCGCGTACATCGCGATGAACTCCCGCTGCCTCGGGGCGACGGCGGTCTTCGCCTGGCCCCAGGCCGAGGTCGCGGTGATGAGCGCGGAGGCCGCCGTGGGAATCCTGCACCGCAAGCGGCTGGCCGCCGTCCCCGACGAGGACCGCGAGGCGCTGCGGCTGAGCCTCGTCGAGGAGCAGATCCGCACGGCCGGCGGCGTGGGCCGGGCCCTCGCGCTGGGCGTCGTGGACGAGGTGGTCGAGCCCGAGCACACCCGGCGGAGGATCGCCGAGGCCCTGGCCGCGACGCCGGCGCGGCGCGGCGACCACGGCAACATCCCCCTCTGACCGCGCCCGGTGGTACTGAAGGGAAAGGCGTACTGGCAGTGGCCAAGCAATTCACGGGAATCCTGGGAACCGGTTCCTACCTGCCCAAGGAAGAGGTCGCCAACGAGGAGGTGGCGGCCAAGGCCGGCGTGACCGCGGAATGGATCCAGCGCAAGACCCAGATCTCCGCCCGCCGCCACGCCGCTCCCGACGAGGCCACCTCCGACCTCGCCGTCCGGGCCGCCAGGAACGCGCTGAGCCAGGCCGGCGTCGACATCGGCCGGATCGGCTACATCATCGTGTCCACCTCGACCGGCGACTCGCCCCAGCCGCCGACCTCGTACCTGGTCCAGGACGCGCTCGGCGGGCGCGGCGCCGCCTGCTTCGACATCAACGTCGTCTGCAGCGGCTTCGTGTACGCGCTGGCGCTGGCCGACAGCCTCGTCGCGCTCCGCCCCGACACCTACGCGCTGGTGGTGGCCGCGGACGTGTACTCGCGCATCCTCGACGCCACCGACCGCCGCACGGCCGTGCTCTTCGGGGACGGCGCCGGCGCGGCCGTCGTCGGCCCGGTGCCGGAACGCTCCGGGATCATCGGCTTCGACCTGACCAGCGACGGCGCCGCCAGCCAGCTCATCAGGGTCGACGCCGGAGGCAGCAGGCTTCCCGCCTCCCACGAGACGGTCGAGGCCGGCGACCACTTCTTCCGCATGGACGGCCGCGGGGTCAGGAACTACGTGATGGAGCACGTGCCGCCCATCCTGGAGGGCCTGGTGAGCCGCGCCGGGTTCCGGCCGCACGAGGTCGACGTCTTCGTGCCGCACCAGGCCAACGGCGTCATGGTCACCGAACTGGTCGAACGCGCCGGCCTCACCGGCGCGCGCACCGCCCGGACGCTGGAGCGGTACGGAAACGTGGGCAGCGCCTCGGTCCCCGTGGCGCTCGACGAGGCGAACCGGTCGGGCCTCATCAAGGACGGCGATCTCGTCCTGCTCGCCGGGTTCGGCGGCGGCATGTCCATCGGGGCGTGCCTTCTTCACTGGTCGGCGCCGACGGTGCCGGTGTCACAGGAGGCGTGATGAGCGAGATGCGCAAGGTCGGCATCGTCGGGTGCGGCGTCATGGGCTCGGGCATCGCGGAGGCGTGCGCCCGCGCCGGGCTCGACGTGATCGTCGCCGTGTCCACGGAGGCGTCCCTCGCGCCCGCGCGGCGGCGTGTGACCGCGTGGCTCGACCGGGGCCTGCGCAGGGCCACGATCACCGAGGCCGAGCGGGACACGGCGCTGGCTCGCGTCTCCTTCGTCACGGACCTCGCCGAGCTCGGCGACCGGCAGATCGTCTTCGAGGCCGTCCCGGAGAGCGAGTCGATCAAGCTCGACGTGCTGGGCGCGCTGGACAAGATCCTCGACAACCCCGACGTGATCCTCGCGTCGAACACCTCGTCCATCCCGATCATCCGGCTGGCGCGGGCCACCAGCCGGCCCGCCCAGGTGATCGGGGTGCACTTCTTCAACCCCGTGCCCGCGCTCCCGCTGGTGGAGCTCATCGGGTCGCTGCTGACGGCGGACGAGACGTACGCGCGGGCGGAGTCGTTCGTCGCCGGGCCGCTCGGGAAACAGGTGATCAGGTCGCAGGACCGCGCCGGTTTCGTGGTCAACGCGCTGCTCATCCCGTTCCTGCTGTCGGCCGTGCGGATGGTGGAGAGCGGGTTCGCCCGCGCCGACGTCGTCGACCGGGGCATGGTGCTGGGCTGCTCCCACCCGATGGGCCCGCTGAAGCTGGCCGACCTGATCGGCCTGGACACGGTGGCCTCGATCGCGGAGGCCCTCTACGAGGAGTTCAAGGAGCCGCTCTACACGCCGCCGCCGCTCCTGCTGCGCATGGTCGAGGGCGGCCTGCTGGGAAAGAAGACCGGCCGCGGATTCTACGAATACGCGTAGCGGCCGGCGGACACCACAGAAAGGTTTTCGGACATGCAGATCCGCCAGCTCAGGGTGGACGGCGCGTTCCTGGTCGAGCCCAAGGTCTTCCACGACGACAGGGGCCTGTTCCTTGAGGCGTTCAGCCAGCCGGAGTTCCAGAAGGCGGTCGGCCACGAGCTCTCGGTCGCCCAGGTCAACTGCTCGGTGTCGCGGCGCGGGACCATCCGCGGCCTGCACGCCACCGCGCTGCCCGGCCAGGCGCGCTACATGACCTGCCCGCAGGGCGCCATCATCGACATCCTGGTCGACATCCGGGTCGGCTCGCCCACCTACGGCGAGCACGTCGCGGTCGAGCTGAGCGCGGAGAACCGCAACGCCCTCTACCTGGCCGAAGGGCTCGCCCACGGGTTCGCCCCGCTGACGGACCAGGCCACGGTCGTCTACCTGTGCTCCAGCACGTGGTCCCCCGACACGTCGATCCAGATCGACCCCCTGGACCCGGAGCTCGCCCTGCCCTGGCCGCCCAAGCGCGACCTGCTGTCGGAGAAGGACCTCGCCGCCCCGTCCCTGCGCGAGGCCGAGAAGCTCGGCCTGCTGCCGGACTACTCCGCCTGCCGCGCCCGCTACGCCGAACTCGAGGACCCCGCCCTCGTCGGCTGACGACGGGCGAGACAGGCAAGGAGCCACAGCCAATGATCCCGTTGTTCAAGGTGCCGATGTCCGACGAGGCGCCGGCCGCCGTCGCCGAGGTGGTCGGCAGCGGCCAGATCGGCCAGGGGGCCAAGGTCGCCGAGTTCGAGGAGGCGCTCGCCGCCAGGATCGGCAACCCCAGGGTGGCCACCGTCAACAGCGCCACCGCCGGGCTCCAGCTCGCGCTGCGCCTGGTCGCCGGCGACGACGACGGCCAGGGCGAGGTGCTGACCACGCCGCTGACCATGGAGGCCACCAACTGGGCGATCCTGGCCAACCGGCTGCGGATCAAGTGGGTGGACGTCGACCCGGCCACCCTCAACGTCGACCTCGACGACCTGGCCAGGAAGATCACACCCAGGACCCGCGCCATCATGGTCGTGCACTTCGCCGGATACCCGGTGGACCTCGACCGGCTGGCCGCGATCCTCGACGACGCCGAGGCCGCGTTCGGCTCCCGGATCACCGTGATCGAGGACTGCGCGCACGCCTGGGGCGCGACCTACCGCGGCGCGCCGATCGGCACCCACGGCAACATCTCCGTCTTCAGCTTCCAGGCCATCAAGCACCTCACCACCGGGGACGGCGGCGCGCTCGCGCTGCCCACCGACGAGCTGCACGAGCGGGCCAGGCTGCTGCGCTGGTTCGGCATCGACCGCAGCGCGGACCGGCTGCGCAACCCGCCCGACGTGCCCGAGTGGGGCTACAAGTTCCACATGACCGACATCAACGCCTCGATCGGGCTGGCCAACCTGACCAAGGCGGAGGAGGTGGTGGCCAGGCACCGCGACAACGCCGCCTTCTACGACCGGGAGCTGGCCGGCGTGCCCGGGCTGGAGCTGACCGAACGCTCCGGCGACCGCCAGTCCTCCTTCTGGATCTACCCGATGAAGGTGGACGACCGGGACGGGTTCCTCAAGCGCATGGACGCGGCCGGGATCATGGCCAGCAACGTGCACGAGCGCAACGACCTGCACACGTGCGTGCGCGAGTACGCCGCCCTGCTCCCCGGTCTGGAGCGGGTCGCCAAGCGCGTGGTGTGCGTACCGGTGGGCTGGTGGGTCACCGACGAGCAGCGCCGCCACATCGTGGACACCATCAAGGAGGGCTGGTGACCTCCGCACCGCGGACCGCGATCGTCTTCCCCGGGATGGGCCCGGTCCAGTTCGCCGACGTGGCCGACTTCATGCGGGGCGATCCCGCGGCGCGGCGGCTGATCGCCGCCGCGGACGACGTCCTCGGCTACTCGCTGGTGGACCGCTTCCAGGAGTCCCGGGACGACTACAGCGAGGCCGCCCAGGTGGCGTTCATGGTGAACTGCGTGGCCCTCGCGGACTGGGCCGAGCGGACCCTCGGCGTGGAGCCGTCGGTCTGCGCCGGCCCCAGCTTCGGCGGCAAGGCGGCCGCGGCGTACTCGGGCGCCCTGTCCTTCGAGGACGCCGTGCGCATGACGGCCGGGCTGGCCCGCTGCACCGACGACTACTTCGCCCACGAGCACCGGGACATCGTCACCCACTCCTTCGTGCGCACCCCGGAGCCCGCGCTGCGGGAGGTGCTGGCCGAGCTGGACGAGCGCGGCGAGTGGTACGACCTCTCCTGCTACATCGACCACGACTTCCACATGCTCTCCCTGGCGGAGCGGCAGGTGGAGTGGCTGCAACAGCGGGTACGCGCCATCGGCGGGCTCCCGCTGTACACGATGCGCCCCCCGATGCACTCGGCCGCCTTCCGGCCGCTGCGGCGGCGGGCCGAGGAGGAGGTCTTCGACGGCCTCCGGTTCGCCGACCCCAGGCTGCCGGTGGTGGACGACCACGACGGCGCCCTGCTGACGACCGGCGACGGCGTGCGGACGATGCTGCTCGACGGCTTCGTACGGCCCCTGCGCTGGCCGGAGGTGGTGGCGGCGCTGCGGCGGCTGGAGGTCGCCAGGGTGTGCGTCTCCGGCCCGGACAGCCTGTTCGGCCGGGTGGCGGTCACCAGGGAGAGCTTCGCGGTGACACCGGTGAACCCGAGGCTGGCGATGATGCCCCGCCCGGCCTCGGTGGCCTAGCCCGATGTGCGACGAGGCCACGGCTCACATGGTGATGAGCGCGTGGCCTCGTCGCGGGCGTCAGCCGGCGGTCTCGGAAATCCTGTTCAAGGTGTTCCACAGCACGGCGGGGGTCTGGAACGTCTCCGGGGTCAGCGCGTCGTCCCGGAACCGCACTCCGTACGCGTCCTCCAGCGCGCCCAGCAATTGCACGATGCCGAGCGAGTCGAGGCCGAACTCCAGCAGCGCGACATCCTCCCGGAGTTTCTCGTCGGCCGGGTGAAAAGGCAGGTGCTGGCGGAGGATCTCCTCGAAGCGGTTGTCCCACATGGCGTGCGGATTCCTTTCTCAATCGAATTATCTGGACTTGACGTTATAGCGCGGAAACCGCGATGTCCATGGATTCGACAAAAGAATCTGACAAACATATTCGGATCTGGTGTCCGGAATTATTGCGGCCGGAGGAAACAATGACCGGAGAATGCAGCCCCGCCCTCTATGAATTCTTTCTGCGCGGTCTGGCGAAGTCGCCCGGCCGGGCGGCGTTCCGGGCCGGCGCGGACACCTTGACCTACGACCAGGTCCACCGGCTGGCCCTGCTGTGGGGCGGCGCGCTGCTGCGTACGTCACCGACCGCCGTCGGGGTGCTCGCCGCCAAGGGGGCCGTCTCCTACGTCGGGATCCTCGCCGGCCTCTTCGCCGGGGTGACCGTCGTGCCGCTGCAGCCGGACTTCCCGGCCGCGCGCACCAGGCAGATGATCGAGGCGGCCGGGGTGTCGGCGCTCGTCGTCGACGAACGCGGGCGGAAGATCGCCGAGGAGCTGCTGGGCGAGGGCATGGACGTCGCCGTCCTCGCGCCCGAGGCCGACCCGATCGACCCCGGCCTCGCCCTCCCGCGGCCCCGGCCGGTCGAGGCCGGCGACATCGCGTACGTGCTGTTCACCTCGGGTTCCACCGGGACGCCCAAGGGCGTGCCGATCACCCACGGCAACACCGCCCACTATTTCCGGTTCCTGGCCGGTCGATATGACTTCACCAGTGACGACGTCTTCTCCCAGACGTTCGACCTGACCTTCGACTGCGCCATGTTCGACCTGTTCTGCGCCTGGGGCGCCGGGGCGACGTCCGTGGCCGTGCCGCCGCACGCCTACCGGAACCTGCCGCGCTTCCTCGCCGAGCAGGGGATCACGGTGTGGTTCTCCACCCCCAGCGCGATCTCGATGGTGCGGAGGACGGGCGGTCTCGGCGCCGCCGCCATGCCGTTCCTGCGCTGGAGCTTCTTCGCCGGAGAGGCGCTGAAGGTCGCGGACGCCACCGACTGGCAGCGGGCCGCCCCCGCCTCCGTCCTGGAGAACCTGTACGGCCCGACCGAGCTGACCATCACCATCGTCGGCCACCGCTGGTCCCAGGAGACCTCGCCCGGCCTCGGCGTCAACGGCCTGTCGCCGATCGGGTTCGTCAACGACGGCCACGACCACCTGCTGCTCGACGAGGAGGGACGGCCGGCCGACATCGAGGGCGAGCTCTGGATCACCGGCCCGCAGACCACCCCCGGATACCTCGACCCCGAGCAGGACCACGGCCGGTTCGTCGAGCGCGAGGGCCGCCTCTGGTACAACACCGGCGACCGGGTCCGGCGCGCGGCCAACGGCGAGCTCGTCTATCTAGGCCGGGGCGACGCCCAGGTCCAGGTGCAGGGCTGGCGCGTCGAGCTGGCCGAGATCGACCACGCCGTACGCGGCTGCGAGGGCGTCGAGGACGCGGTGACGGTGAGCACCACGGCCGACGACGCCACCGCGCTCGTCGTCTTCTACACCGGAACCCCCGCGCCGCCGGCCCGCTTCGCCGCCCAGCTCCGCAGGACGCTGCCGGCGGGCCTCATCCCCCGGCACTACCACCACCTGGACGAGCTGCCGCTGAACCCCAACCGCAAGGTCGACCGGGCCGGCCTGCGGGCCAGGGCCGCGGAACTGGCCTGAGCGCACGCTAGGGGCGGGGCTTCGTGCCCCGCATCCCGCGGCGCAGCGAGAAGATCATGTCCTCGCGCATCTTCTTCGTGATCTCGGCGTGCGCGATCACGGACGCGCCGTGGAAGGTCCCCGGATACAGCACGAGCTCCGTCGTGACCCCCGCCTGCACCAGGCGCTGGGCGTACTCGATGCCCTCGTCGCGCAGCGGGTCGAACTCGCACACCACCACCAGCGCCGGGGGCAGCCCGGTGAGGTCGCCGGCCCGCATGGGCGCCGCGTAGGGGGACACGTCCGGTCCGCCCGGAGCCGGGCCGTCCTTGAGGTAGTACCGCCACATGGCCTCGTTGTTGCGGCTGTTCCAGCTCGGTGTGTCGACGAAGTCCCGCATGGACCGCGTCGTCATCCGGTCGTCCAGCACCGGCACGTCCAGGAACTGGAAGCAGATCTCCGGGCCGCCGCGGTCGCGGGCGAGGAGGGAGACCGCCGCGGACAGGTTCCCGCCGGCGCTGTCACCGCCGACCGCGATCCGCCCGGGGTCCACGCCTAGCTCCCCGGCCGCGGAGTGTAACCAGGTCAGCGACGCGTACGTGTCCTCCAGCGCCCCGGGGAACGGGGTCTCGGGGGAGAGCCGGTAGTCGACCGACACCACGACGGCGCCGACCCGGTCGGCGATCTCCGTGCACCGGGCGTCGAACACCACTAAGTCGGAGGCGACGAACCCGCCCCCGTGCAGGTAGAGGAGCGCCGGCCGGGGCCGGTCCGCGGCGGGCGGGCGGTAGAGGCGTACCTTCACCGGGGGCGCGCCCTCGGGACCGGGGATCTCGCGATCGCTGATGTCCACGGGCCGGCCGGGCGTGTACTGCGGGAGCTTGTCGTGGAAGGCCTGCTCTTCCTCGGGGGTGAGGGTGATCTCCCGGTTGACGACCTGGGAGAGTTCGACGTCGGGGATCATCGACGCCCACGGCGCGAGCTCTGAGTCGAGGTTGTAGCGCATGAGATCATCCTCCGTGCCGGGGCGGCGCCGGGTCATCCGCCGAATGGCCGCCGCCGGGCGGGCCCGCCCGGCCGAACGGCGGTGTTCATTGCGCGGGTGGTCATTGCCCGGGTGGTCATTGCCCGGTGTTCATTGCGCGGTGGCGCCGCCGTCGATGGCCAGGGCCGCGCCGGTGATGAAGGCCGCGTCGTCGCTGAGGAGGAACGCGACGAGCGCGGCGATCTCCCCGGGTTGCGCCGCCCGTCCCGAGGGGTTGGGCACCCGGGTCTCCAGCGGCCCGTCCAGCGGCGCCCCCAGCAGGTTGCGCAGCAGCGGGGTGTCGACGTTGCCGGTGACCAGCGCGTTGACCCGTACGCCCCGCTCGGCGTTCTCCAGGGCGACGGCCCTCGTCAGCCCGACCACACCGTGCTTGGCGGCCACGTACGGCGCCGCGCCCGGGATCCCGGCGCAGCCGTAGGTGGAGGCGTTGGTCACGATCGAGCCCCCGCCGGCGGCCAGGATCGCCGGGACCTGGTGCTTGAGGCCGTAGAAGACACTGGTGAGGTTCTGCTCCAGGTCCGCCCGCCAATGTGCCTCGTCCACGTCGGACACCAGCCCGGTCCCGTTCACGCCGCCGACGTTGTTGAACGCCCCGTCCAGCCGGCCGAACTCCGTGACCGCCGAGCGCACCACCCGTTCGGCGTCGGCCTCCACCGTGACGTCGGCCGGGACGAACAGCGCCCGGCCGCCCTTCGCCTGGATGTCGGCCACCACCTGCGCGCCGACGTCCTCGCGCCGGGCCGCGATCACCACGGCGCCGCCGTCGGCGGCGACCCGCTCCGCGACGGCCTTGCCGATGCCGGAAGTCCCTCCTGTGATCACGACGACCTTGGAAGCCAGGTCAGCAGCCACGTCTCATCCTCCGCAAGCTAGTTGTCCGACGGTTCGCGGAACCGGTTGATCTGGTCGATGTGGCGGGCGCGGAACTCGGGGTCGTCGACGCCGAGGCCGGGGCGCGGCGCCAGGCACAGGACCCCGACCTTGCCGCTGTGGGCGTTCGCGTGGACGCGGCGGGTCGCCACCCCGACCTCGTCGAGGTCGTAGACGGCGGACAGGGTGGGGTGGATCGCCCCCTTGGCGATGAGCCGGTTGGCCTCCCAGGCCTCCCGGTAGTTCGCGAAGTGGGTGCCGACGATCCGCTTCAGCGCCATCCACAGGTAGCGGTTGTCGTACTGGTGCTGGTAGCCGGAGGTGGAGGCGCAGGTGACGATCGTGCCGCCGCGGCGGGCCACGTACACGCTCGCGCCCATGGTCTCCCGGCCCGGGTGCTCGAAGACCACGTCGGGGTCGTCGCCGCCGGTCAGCTCCCGGATCCGCGCCCCGAACCGCTTCCACTCCTTGGGGTCGGGGGTCTCCGGGTCCTTCCAGAACCGGAAGCCCTCCTCGGCCCGGTTGATCACCAGCTCCGCGCCCTGGGCCCGGACCAGCTCGGCCTTGTGGTCGCTGGAGACGACGCACACCGGGATCGCCCCGGCGCGCAGGACGAGCTGGGTGGCGTACGAGCCGAGCCCGCCCGCGGCTCCCCAGATGAGCACCACGTCGCCGACCTTGATCTGCGCGCCGTTGCGCGAGATGAGCTGGCGGTAGGCCGTGGAGTGCACCAGGCCGGAGGACGCCGCCTCCTCCCAGGTCAGGTGGGCGGGCTTGGGCATGAGCTGGTTGGCCTTGACCAGGCTGAGCTGCGCGAGCCCGCCGTAGTTGGTCTCGTACCCCCAGATGCGCTGGTCGGGGTCGAGCATGCTGTCGTCGTGGCCGTCGGCCGAGGAGAGCTCGACCGACAGGCAGTGCGCCACGACCTTGTCCCCGGCCTGCCAGCGGTGGACGCCGGCGCCGGTCTTCAGCACGACGCCGGACATGTCCGAACCGAGCACGTGGAAGGGCTGGTCGTGGATCCCGGCCGACGGGACCGCCTTCGCGTAGCGCTTCAGGAAGCCGAACGTGTGCATCGGCTCGAAGATGGCGCTCCACACCGTGTTGTAGTTGATGCTGCTCGCCATCACCGCGACGAGCACCTCGCCGGGGCCGGGCTCCGGCGTGGGGACGTCGGACAGGGTCAGCGACTTCGCGGGATCGCGGTTCTCGGCCGGGATGGCGCCGAACATGTCCACGTCGTCGTGGAGCACGACCGCCGCCCGGTAGCTCTCCGGGATCCGGAGGTTCCTGAGCTGCTCGGCGTCGTACTGCTCGGACAGGAGGACGTCTGTGATTTCCTTCATCGATGCTCCTTGGCGGGAGTTCGAGCGGGTTGGGGGTCAAGGGCCGGCGACAGGACGCGCGGCCCGCCGGGTCAGGACGCGCCGAGCTGGTCGTCCAGCGCGGCGAAGAGCTCCTCGTCGGAAAGGTCGTCGAGGTCCCGGCCGGCCTCCTCCGCCGCGCCGTTCACCCCTTCGGCCGCGTGCAGGATGGCCCGGAACCGGTCGCTGATCTGCGCCCGGTCCCCGGCGGACAGCGCCTGCTCCCGTAGCAGCCGCTCCATCTCGTCGAGCTGGGCGAAGATCGAGCCCGACGGCGTCTCGGGCGCGAGCCTGTCCTGGACGAACCGGGCGAGGGCGATCGGGGTGGGATAGTCGAAGACCAGAGTGGCCGGGAGCTTCAGGCCGGTCGCCCGGCCCAGCCGGTTGCGCAGCTCCACCGCGGTCAGCGAGTCGAACCCGAGCTCGTTGAACGCGCGGTCCGGCTGGACCGGGTCGTCCGAGGTGTGCCCCAGTACCGCCGCGGCCTCCGCGCGTACCAGGGACACCACCAGGCGCTCCCGCTTGGCGGGCGGCAGCTCCGCGAGCCGCGCCGCGAACGCCGTACCGTCGTCGTCGCTCCCGGTGGCGGCCGGCGCTTCGAGCGCCCGCGTGAACTCGGGAACGGCGCTCACCAGGGGACGCGGCCGCGCCAGCGCGAAGGCGGGCGCGAAGCGCTCCCAGTCGATGTCGGTCACCACCAGGTGGCCCTCGCCGCTGCCGACCAGCTGGCCGATGGCCATCGCCGCGGCGTCGGGCGCCATCGGCCGCAGGCCGCTCCTGCCCAGCTGCTCCCCGGCGTCCTCCATCATCCCGCCGCCACCCCAGCCGCCCCAGGCGATCGAGGAGCCCGCGAGCCCGCGCAGCCGCCGGCGCTGCGCCAGCCCGTCGAGGAACGCGTTGGCGGCGGCGTAGGAGGCCTGCCCGCTCGATCCCCACACGGCCGCGCCGGAGGAGAACATCACGAACGCCTCCAGCGGCCGGTCACCCAGGAGCTCGTCCAGGTTGATCGCCCCGATGACCTTGGACCGGGCGTAGCCGGCGAAGTCCTCCAGCGTGGTGTCGGCCACGAGCACGTCGTCGTGCCCGACCCCGGCGGCGTGCATCACCGCCGTCAGGCCGGGGATCGACTCCAGCAGGTCCCGTACCGCCGCGCGGTCGGCCACGTCGCAGGCGGCCACCGTGACCTCGGCGCCCAGCGCCGTCAGCTCCGCCTCCAGCTCCGCGACGCCGTCGGCACCGCGGCCACGGCGGCTGACCAGCACCAGGTGGCCGGCGCCCTCCCGGGCGAGCCACCGCGCCACGTTCGCTCCGACCCCGCTGGTGCCGCCGGTGACCAGCACCGTTCCGCTCGGCTTCCAGCTCGGTGCGCGGTCCGCGCCGCCGTTCGGGGAGCGCACCATGCGGCGCGCCCGTACGACGCCCGAGCGGATCGCCACCTGGTCCTCGCCGCTCGCGCCCGAGAGCACCCCCTGGAGCAGCGCGAGGTCGTCGGCTCCCGGGGCGGGGGGAAGATCGACGATGCCGCCCCAGGTGTCGGGGTGGTCCACCGCGAGAACCGCGCCGAGCCCCCAGAGCGCGGTCTGGAACGGACTGACGCCCTCCGCGGCCCCGCCTCCGCCGGCCTCGCCTCCGCCGGCCGCGTCTCTGGCGGCCTCTTCTCCGCCGGCCGCGTCTCTGGCGGCCGCGTCTCCGGTGGCCCTGCCTTCGGCGCCCCTGTTTTCGGCGGCTCTGTCGTCCAGGGCGACCGCGCCGGACGTGGTCAGCCACAGGGGCGCGCTCACCTCCGCGTCGGCCAGCGCCTGCACCAACGTGACGGTCGCCGCGGCGCCCCGGGACAGCGTCGGGTGCTCCTCGTGCGGCTCGTCGTCGAGCGGCAGGAGACAGAGCACGCCGGTCAGTCCAGGCCGGGCCTGCGCGCGTATGGCTTCAGCGAGCGCGGTGCGGTCCTCGCCGCCGACGACCAGCGGATGCACCCGGGCGGCCCGCGCGGACAGACCGTCCAAAACGTCCCGGACGATCCGCGGATCGCCGCCCGCGGCGGGCACGGCCACCAGCCACGCCGTACCGGTGATCCCCGCCGCGCTCGGCGCGCTCACGCCGCGCCACACCAGCTTGTAACGCCAGTCGTCGAGTACGGACCGCTTGCGCTCCGCGTCCCGCAGGGACGACAGGGCGGGAAGCACGGTCCGCAGGGCGTCCGCGTCCACCTTCAACCGGGTGGCCAGCGCCTCCGTCTCCTCCGACTCCAACGCCTTCCAGAAACCGTCGTCCCGGGGGCCTTCCGACCCGTGCCCGTGGGCCGGCGGCTCCAGCCAGTAGTGGTGGTGTTGGAAGGGGTAGGTGGGCAGGTCGGTGGTGGTGGCGTTGGGGAGGAGGTGGTGCCAGTTGGGGGTGGTGGTGGTGTTGTGGGTGTGGGTGGTGGCGATGGCGGCCAGGAGGGTGTCGGGTTCGGGGTGGTTTTTGCGGAGGGTGGGGGTGAAGTGGCTGGTGGTGTGGGTTGCGGGGATGTTGTGGGGGGCGATGGCGGACAGGGTGGTGTCGGGTCCGATTTCGAGGTAGGTGGTGACGCCGGTGTGGTGGAGGTGGGTGATGGTGTTGGCGAATTGGACGGGTTGGCGGGCGTGGTGGGCCCAGTGGGTGGGGGTGAGGGTGTGGGTGGGGGTGGCGGTGGTGTTGGTGATGAGGGGGGTGTGGGCGGGGTGGTGGGTGAGGGTGTGGGCGAGGGTGTTGAGGGGGGTGAGGATGGGGTCGAGGAGGGGGGAGTGGAAGGCGTGGGAGACGGTGAGGGGGCGGGTTTTGCGGCCGAGGTTGGTGAAGTGGTTGGTGATGTGTTGGACGTCTTCGGTGTTGCCGGAGATGACGGTGCTGGTGGGGGAGTTGATGGCGGCGATGGCGGTGTGGGGGGTGAGGTGGGGGGTGATTTCTTCGGGGGTGGCGTTGATGGCGGTCATGGCGCCGCTTTGGGGGAGGGTTTGCATGAGGTGGGCGCGTTGGGTGATGAGGGTGGCGGCGTCGGTGAGGGTGAGGATGCCGGCGGTGTGGGCGGCGGTGATTTCGCCGAGGGAGTGTCCGGCGAGGTAGTGGGGGTGGATGTCGAGGCTGGCGAGGAGGTGGGTGAGGGCGGTTTGGAGGGCGAAGAGGGCGGGTTGGGTGTAGGTGGTTTGGTTGAGGAGGTGGGCTTGGGGGGTGTGGGGTTGGGCCCACATGATGTCGCGGAGGGGGTGTTCGAGGTGGGGGTCGAGGGCGTCGAGGGTGTTGTTGAGGGCGGTGGCGAAGGTGGGGAAGGTTTCGTAGAGTTGGCGGCCCATGCCGGGGTGTTGGGCGCCTTGTCCGGAGTAGAGGAATGCGGTTTTGCCGGGTCGGGCGCGTCCGGTGATGATGTTGACGCCCCTGCCCACGCCGTTGCCGTTGCCGTTGCTGTTGCCGTTGGGGGTGTCCGGGCGGGTGGGGGTGCCGGCTGGGTTGGCGGACGCGGCTCCGTTGTCGGCTGCGGTCGCGGATTCGGTTGCGGCGTTTGAGCCGTTAGCGCCGTTGGTGGTGGTGCCGGTGCCGTCATGAGCGCCGGTGCCGGTGCCGGTGCCGTCATGAGTGCCGTTGCCGTTGCCGTTGGCGGTCGCGATGGCGGTGCTGATGTCGGTGCCATTGGTCGCGCCAGCACCCGAGCCGTCGCTGTCGTCGCCCGCGCCCGCGTCACCGTTGCTGTTGCCGGTGCCGTTGCTCTTAGCGACGCCGTTGCCAGTGCCAAGACCCGTGCTGTCGGCTGTGTTTGTGCCGGTGAGGTGGTCGAGGGCGTGGTGGAGGTCGTCGGTGTTGCGGGCCAGGATGACGGCGCGGTGTTCGAGGTGGGCGCGTGTGGTGGCGGTCGATAGGGCGATGTCGTGCAGTGGCAGGTCGGGGTGGGTGGTGAGGTGGCCGGCCAGGCGGGCGGCCTGAGCGGCCAGGCTCGTCTGGTCACGGGCGGACAGGGCTACCGGGACCAGGGGCAGGGACGGCGGGGCTTCAGCGCCCGCCCTGGTGCCAGCGCCCGCCCTGGTGCCTGCGCCTGTGCCCGTGTCTGTGCTGACGACGGCGAGGTGGGGGGCTTGTTCGAGGATGAGGTGGGCGTTGGTGCCGCTGATGCCGAAGGAGGAGATGGCGGCGCGGCGTGGTTTGTCGGCGTTGTGGGGCCAGTTCTGGGGGTTTTGGAGGAGGCGGATCTGGCCTTGTTCCCAGTCGACGTGGGTGGTGGGGGTGGTGATGTGCAGAGTCTGCGGAAGAAGTCCTTCGCGCGCGGCCAGGACCATCTTGATCACACCCGCCACCCCGGAAGCGGCCTGCGAATGCCCGAAGTTGGACTTGACCGACCCCAGCCACAGCGGGTCCGCCGGGTCCCGATCGCGCCCGTAGGTGGCCAGCAGAGCCTGTGCCTCGATGGGGTCGCCGAGTTTGGTGCCGGTGCCGTGCGCTTCGACCGCGTCGATGTCACCCGGGGCCAGACCGGCGTTGGCCAGCGCCTGACGGATCACCCGCTCCTGGGAAGGACCGTTGGGGGCCGACAGGCCGTTGCTGGCGCCGTCCTGGTTCACCGCCGACCCACGGATCACACCCAGAACCTGATGGCCGTTGGCCTGCGCCTCCGACAACCGCTCCAGCAGCAGGATGCCCACGCCTTCGGAGAAGACGGTGCCGTCGGCCTCGTCGGAGAACGCCTTGCACCGGCCGTCCCGCGCCAGACCACGCTGACGGCTGAAGTCCACCAGGAGCTCAGGTGTCGCCATGACCGTCACGCCGCCCGCGAGTGCCAGCGCGCTTTCACCTCTGCGCAGGGACTCGCAGGCCAGATGGATGGCAACGAGGGAGGAGGAGCAAGCGGTGTCCACCGTCAACGCCGGGCCTTCGAGCCCGAGGTTGTAGGCCACCCGCCCCGACATGACCGAGCCGGCGTTTCCGGTCTGCAGGTATCCCTCGATCTCCTCGGGGTACGGTCCAGGCCCTGAGCCATAACCGGTCTGAGTTCCGCCGATGAAGACGCCGGTCGGGGTGCCACGGAGCGTGTCCGGGTCGATCCCCGCCCGTTCCAGAACCTCCCACGACGTCTCCAGCAGCAACCGCTGCTGCGGATCGATCGCGATCGCCTCACGCGGACTGATCCCGAAGAACGCCGCGTCGAACCCGGCCGCGTCCTTCAGGAACCCGCCCTCCCGCAGATACGTGGTCCCCACATGATCCGGGTCCGGGTCATACAACGCCTCCAGGTCCCAGCCCCGATCCTCAGGGAACGACGAGATACCCGAACGGCCCTGCACCAGCATCTCCCACAGATCCTCCGGAGAGTTCACCCCGCCGGGGTAGCGGCAGCTCATCGCCACGATCGCGATCGGCTCCCCGACCCCGGCGGAGGTGGACGCGGCCCGGACCGGCGCGGCCGGGGAGGCCGCGTTGTTGCCGGTGACGCGCTGGAGGAGGTGCGCTGCCAGGGCGGTCGGGGTGGGGTGATCGAACACCAGCGTCGCGGGCAGTTTCATGCCGGCGGCCCGGCTCAGCCGGTTACGCAACTCGACAGAAGTCAGGGAGTCGAAGCCCAGGTCCTTGAACGGACGTCCCGCCTGGATCGCCTCGCCGGAGGCATGCCCTAGGACCGCTGCCGCTTCGGCGCACACCAGGGACACCAGCACGTGCTCCTGCTCGGCCGCCGGAAGACCGGCCAGACGGCGTTCCAGCGCCGACCCGCCATCCGAGACAGGCTCGGTGCGGGCAGTGCGACGCGCGGGCGTGCGAGCCAGCCCACGCAGAATCGCCGGTACGCCGTCGTGGCGGTTGCTGAGGGTGTGGGTGTTGATGGGGAGGGGGAGGAGGTGGGGTTGGGGTGTGGTCAGGGCGGTGTCGAGGAGTTGGTTGCCTTGGGTGGTGGTGATCTGGTGGTAGCCGGCTTGTTCGATGCGGGTGATGTCGGTGGTGGTGAGGTGGGCGCTCATGCCGCTGGGTTGGTGCCAGAGTCCCCAGGCGAGGGCTTGGGCGGGTAGGCCGGTGGTGTGGCGGTGGATGGCGAGTGCGTCGAGGAAGGCGTTGGCGGCGGAGTAGTTGCCTTGCCCGGCGCTGTCGAGGGTGCCGGCTGAGGAGGAGTAGAGCACGAACGCTGCCAGGTCCAGGTGGCGGGTGGCGTGGTGGAGGTGCCAGGCGGCGTCTGCCTTCGGCCTCAGTACCCGGTCGATCTTGTCGGGGGTGAGGGAGGTGACCACGCCGTCATCCAGGACTCCGGCGGTGTGGAAGACAGCGGTGAGCGGGTGCTCGGCGGAAACCTGGTCGAGCAGACCCGCCACCTGCTCGGAGTCGGCCAGGTCGCAGGCCGCGATGTCGACGGTCGCGCCGGCTGCTTCCAGGTCGGTGCGGAGTTGGTCGGCGTCGGGGGCCTGGTCTCCTCGGCGGGAGGCCAGCAGCAGGTGCTTGACCTGGTGTTCGGTGGCGAGGTGGCGGGCCAGGATGGCGCCCAGGCCGCCGGTGCCGCCGGTGATCAGCACGGTGCCGTCGGGGTCCAGGCTGCGCGGCATCGTGAGGATGATCTTGCCGGTGTGGCGGGCTTGGGCCATGTGACGGAACGCCTGGCGGGCCTGCTGAACCGGCCAGCACCGCACGGGGAGAGCGGCCAGTTCCTGGTTGGCGAACAAGTCCAGTTGTTCGGCGAGCATTTGGCCGATCCGGTCGTAGCCGGCGTCCATGAGGTCGAAGCTGCGATACCGCACTTGCGGATGAGTTTCCGCCACCTGAGCGGGATCGCGGCGGTCGGTCTTGCCCATCTCGATGAACCGGCCACCCTCAGCAAGCAGATCCAACGATGCGTCGGTGAAAGGCCCGGCCAGCGAGTTGAGCACCACATCCATCCCCGCCCCGCCCATCACCGCAGCGAAGGCATCGGCGAAATCCAGGTCACGGGAAGAAGCGATGTGATCGTCAGGCACGCCCAGCGCCCGCAGCAGATGCTGCTTGGCGGGCGAGGCGGTGGCGAAGACTTCCGCGCCCAGGTGCCGGGCGATCTGGATGGCGGCCATGCCGACCCCGCCCGCGCCGGAGTGGATCAGCACCCGCTCACCACGCGCGAGCCCGGCCAGGTCGACCAGCCCGTACCAGGCGGTCGCGAACGCCACCGTCACCCCGGCACCCTGGGCGAACGACCAGCCCGCAGGCAAGGCGACCAGCAACCGCTGATCGACGACCACCCGAGGACCGAACGCGGCCTCACCCAGGCCCATCACCCGATCCCCGACCCGAACCCCTTCCACCCCGGGCCCGACCTCGGACACCACACCGGCGAACTCGCCGCCGATCGGCTCGCCCTGCTCGGGCACCATGCCCAACGCCACGACCACATCACGGAAGTTCAACCCGGCCGCGCGGACGTCCACGCGGACTTCACCAGCAGCCAGCTCCCGGTCAGCCTCCGGCGCCGGGATCAACGCCAGCTCTTCCAGGGATCCCTTGGCCGGGCAGTCCAGCCGCCAGGCTTGCGGCCCGTCAGGCGTCGCGAGATCACCAGAGGTGTCCGCGCGGGCCAGACGGGGCACCAGCACCCGGCCGGCCCGCACCGCCAGCTGCGGCTCGTCCTCCACGCCCAGCAGCGAGGCCAGCGCGGTGAGCGACTCGGCCGCGTCGTCGAGGTCGACCAGCAGGATCCGGCCGGGGTTCTCGGCCTGGGCAGAGCGCACCAGCCCCGACACCGCCGCACCGACCAAAGCACCACCGGTCTCAGTACCGGTCTTGGTGCCGGTTGTCACCGCGCCGCTGGTGACCAGCACCAGCCGTGTCTCGGCCAGCCGCTCATCAGCCAGCCAGCCGCCCAGAACCCCCACAACCCGATCCAGCTCCGGCCTCAGCCGGTCCTGACCAGAAGCCGTCGGCAGGCGCAGCACCACCGCAGCGGGCAGAGGCTGGCCGGACGCGACCGCATCACCCACCGCCGCCACATCCACGAACTCCCCGACGCCACCACCAGCAGCCTGGATAGCCGCGGCCAGAGCAGGCCACCGCTCACCCACCACCGCCACATCCCCGGCCACAGAACCGGCCGGCTCACCCGGCAGCGGCACCCACTGCACGCGATGCAGCGCATCATGCCCAGGCTGCGGACGCGACGACAGTCCGCCGGCCGGAAGCGGGCGCGAGATCAGGCTGGCGATGATGGCTACCGGCGCGCCGGTGGTGTCGGTGATGTGGATGCTGGTGGCGCCGCCCTCGGCCGGAAGGACGTGGACGCGCAGCTGCTGAGCGCCGGAAGCCAGGAGCTCCACCCCGTTCCAGGCGAACGGGAGCACGACGCCGTCAGCCTGCTCGATGAGGCCCGTGGCGTGCAGGGCGGCGTCCAGCAGCGCCGGGTGGATGCCGTACTGGTCTGCTTCGGCGGCCTCTCGCTCGTCGAGCTCCACCTCGGCGAACACCTCGGCGTCGCGGATCCAGGCCCGCTTGAGTCCCTGGAAGGCCGGACCGTACCCGTATCCGGAGGCGGCCAGCGTCTCGTAGTGGCCGGACACGTCCACCGCCTGGGCCCCCGCAGGCGGCCACTGCCCATCGGCAGGGCCCGCGGTGCCGGTCGTCTCGGTGAGGGTGCCGGCAGCATGACGCGTCCAAGGCCGTCGACCGGTACGGGCGTGAATCGCCACCTCGCGGCGGCCGTCCTCACCGGCGGAGGACACCGCCACCTGGAGCTGGACCGCTTCGTCGCCCTCGATGACCAGCGGCGCCTCAAGCGTCAGCTCCTCCAGCACGGGGCAGCCGACCTCGTCGCCCGCCCGCACGGCCAGCTCGACGAACCCGGTGCCGGGGAAGATCACGGTCTGTCCCACGCCATGATCGGAGAGCCAGGGATGTGTGGCGGTCGAGATCCGGCCGGTCAGCACCAGCCTGCCCTGGTCGGGCAGCTCCACCGCAGCCCCGAGCAGCGGGTGGTCCACCCGGGACTGGCCCAGCCCACCCGCGTCCGACACACCGGTCGTGGCGGGCTCCAGCCAGTAACGCCGATGCTGGAACGCATACGTAGGCAGCTCAACGCCTGTGCCGGGCGCGGTCAGAAGCCGTTCCCAGTCCACGGCGACACCGGCGGTGAACGCCTCGGCCACCGAGCGCACGAACCGATCCGGGCCGCCCTCGCCCCGGCGCAGCGAGCCCACCGCAACGCCTGGCGAGGCCGCCGCGTCCAGGATGTCCTGCACCGCCATCGTCAACACCGGATGCGGGCTCACCTCCACGAACGCGGTGCGGCCATCGGCCAGCAACGCCCGCACCGCGCCCTGGAAGTCCACCGGCCGGCGCGCATTGGAGAACCAGTACTCCGCCCCCAGCTCCGAACCCGCCAGCACCCCACCCGTCACCGTCGAATACACCGGCACCCGCCCCGCCCCAGGCGTGATCGGGCCCAGCATCTCCAGCAACTGCTCACGCAACGGCTCGACCATCTGCGAATGCGAGGCCACCGTGGTCGCGATCACCCGCGCCCGCACCCCCTCACCACGCAGACGCTCGACCAGCTCTCCAGCGCCTGGGTCGGCCCCGCCACCGCACACGAAGCGGGCCCGTTGTCCGCGCTCACCTCCAACCCCGCGCCCAGCGAGGCGATACGCTCCCGCACCACCTCAGCAGGCAACCCCACAGCGGCGATCGCGCCGCGTCCCCACAACTCGGCGGCGAACAACCGGCTGCGCAACACCACCACCCGCACCGCGTCGGCCAGCGACAACACCCCCGCCACGCAGGCTGCCGCCACCTCACCCTGCGAGTGGCCCACCACCGCGGTCGGGCGGACGCCGATGGACTCCCACAGCTCGGCCAGCGCGACCCCGACCGCGAACGCGACCGGCTGCAGCCTCTCGATGGACTGCAGACTCTCGGCATCGGCCAGCACCTGGGCCGGGTCCCAGTCCACCCACCGCCGGATCTCGGCGAAGCACTCCTCCAACCGGGCGGCGAACACCGGCGACGCCTGCGCCAGCTCCACCCCCATCCCGGCCCACTGCGCCCCCTGACCGGGGAACACCAGCACCGCATCCCGCCGCCCCGACGCCGGACCCGACACCGAGCCGGCCACCACCCCGGCACCGGGCTCCCCCGCCGCCAGCGACTGCAGCCCGCTCAGCAACTCCTCCCGGTCGGCGCCCATGACGACGGCGCGCTCCTCGAACACCGGCCGCGTGCGCACCAGCGACAGCCCGACCTCGCCGATCGGCAACTCCGGCCGCGCCACGACATACTCGGCCAACCGCGACGCCTGAGCGCGCAACGCCTCCTCACCGCGCCCCGACAGCACCCACGGCACCACACCCGACACCACAGGAGCGTCCCCGGGTGCCTCCAGCTGCGGCTCGGGAGCCTGCTCCACGATCACGTGCGCGTTCGTCCCGCTCACCCCGAACGACGACACACCCGCCCGCCGCGGCCGCCCGTCCGGCTCCGGCCACTCCCGCGCCTGCTCCAGCAGCCGAACCTGACCCTGCTCCCAATCGACATGCGCCGTAGGAGCGGACACATGCAGCGTCCGCGGCAACAACCCGTGCCGCATCGCCAGCACCATCTTGATCACACCGGCCACTCCGGCGGCGGCCTGCGTGTGGCCGATGTTCGACTTCACCGACCCCAGCCACAACGGCTGCTCAGGGTCACGGTCCCGCCCATACGTGGCCAGCAGCGCGTGCGCCTCGATCGGGTCGCCGAGCGCGGTCCCCGTGCCGTGCGCCTCGACGGCGTCCACCTCGGCACCCGACAACCCGGCGTTCGCCAGCGCCTGACGGATCACGCGCTCCTGCGAGGGGCCGTTCGGAGCCGTCAGCCCATTACTGGCGCCGTCCTGATTGACCGCCGACCCGCGGATCACCCCCAGCACCCGATGACCTGCGGCCACCGCGTCCGACAACCGCTCCAGCACCAGCACCCCGACGCCCTCGGACAGGACGGTGCCGTCGGCCTCGTCGGAGAACGCCTTGCACCGGTCATCCCGCGCCAGGCCGCGCTGGTGGCTGAAGTCCACGAGAAGCTCCGGCGTGGCCATGATCGTCACGCCGCCGGCGAGCGCGAGCGTGCTCTCGCCGGCGCGCAGCGACTGGCAGGCCATGTGGATGGCCACGAGCGAGGAGGAGCACGCGGTGTCCACGGTCACCGCGGGCCCCTCCAGGCCCAGCGTGTACGCCACCCGGCCGGAGATGACGGAGCTGGAGTTGCCCGTCCCCAGGTAACCCTCGCTGCCCTCGGGCAGGGCGCCTGGTGCAGCCGGGGGCCGTAGTCCTGCGGTTCGGCGCCGATGAAGACGCCGGTCCGGCTCTGGTGCAGGGTCTGGGGGTTGATGCCGGCCCGTTCGACGGCCTCCCAGCAGGTCTCCAGGATCAGCCGCTGCTGCGGGTCCATCGCCACGGCCTCGCGCGGGCTGATCCCGAAGAACGCCGCGTCGAACTCCGCGGCGTCGTGCAGGAAGTGGCCCACCCGCGCATAGGTGGTGTTGCCGGCGTCGGGGTCGTCGTCGAAGAGCCGGTCGAGGTCCCATCCCCGGTCGGTCGGGAACCCGGTCACGGTCTCCCGGCCCTCGGTGATCAGCTCCCACAGCTGCTCGGGCGTGGCCACGCCGCCGGGGTAGCGGCAGGCCATGCCGACGATCGCGATGGGCTCGTCGGAGCCGACGGCGGCCGTGATCTCGGCGGTTCGCCGTTCGCCGAGCCCGAGCGCCTCGGTGAGCAGGTAGTCGGCGAGAACGGCCGGCGTCGGGTAGTCGAAGGCGATGCCGATCGGGAGTTCGACGCCGAGCTCGGCGGCGAGCCGGTCGTGCAGTTCGACCGCCGCGAGGGAGTCGAGCCCCATGTCCTTGAAGGTCTGCTCGGGGGAGACCGTCTCCAGCAGCCCGGGCAGTACGGCGCTCATCACGTCGAGCGTCGTCCGGCCCACCAGTTCGATCAGGGACGCCCGGCGTTCCGCCATGGAGAGGTCAGCCAGTCGCAGGGTGAAGGCCGTCGCTCGTCCGGCCCTCGTGGTCGGGGTGCCGCTGGCTTCGAATTCGCTGTTTCCGGACTGGCTCATCTGTTCGACTCTCCATATGAACCGCAGTGATCCTGTCCGCGGCGGTTGAGCCGGGACAGCCGACGATGGATACCTGCAGGGCAGGTGGGTGGTGCTACTCGTACATGCGGACGAACAGCACGTGGGACGAGGAGACGACCCGGTCGCCGCGCATGACGACCTCGGTGGGCGCCGGGCGGCCCAGGAACATGAGCAGGCTCGCCGTCATGCCGTAGGCCCCCGCGTTCGGGACGGTCACGACGTCCCCGGGGCGGAGATCGGGTATGGGGACGTTGCGGCCGAGGATGTCGCCCGGGGTGCAGAGGGGGCCGACGAGGCTGGCCCGCTCCAAGGGCTCCACGGGCTCCGAGGACTCGAACTGGATGGAGACCGGCAGCAGCCGGCCGAGCCCGGACATGCCGCCCAGCGTGTTGATCCCGGCGTCCAGGATGACGAACCGGCCGCCGCGGCTCTCCTTGACGTTGGTGACGGTGCACACGAGCCGGCCGCAGTCGCCGACCAGGTACCGCCCGGACTCGCAGGCGACCTGCGGGCTGCCGGTGCGCCAGCCCGCGAAGTGCGAGTCGAGGACCTCCTCGAGCGCCGCGCGCAGCCCGCCGTAGACGGGGCGTTCGCCGGGGGAGAGGTACGGGGAGGCGAAGCCGCCGCCGATGTCCAGCAGCTCCGGCTCCAGGCCCGTCGAGTCGCGGACCTCGGCCGCCGCGGTGATCGTGTGCTTGAACTCGGCGATCAGGGATTCCTCGTCCTTGGCGTTGCTCAGCGAGAACAGGTGCATCCCCGACAGCCGGGTGCCGGGCACCGACCGGAGCTCCGGCATGAGCTCGGGGAGCGTCTCGCTGTCGAAGCCGAACTGGGAGGGAGCCCCCGTCATGCGGATGCTGGTGGTGGCCCCCGAGGCGGTGCTGTTCACCCGCAGGAGGCAGTCGGCGACCGCGTCCTGTCCCAAGGCGGCCTGCCCGATCCGGCGCAGGTCGTTGACCGACTCGACGGAGAAACGGCGGACGCCGGCCTCCAGGGCGGCCTCCACCTCCTCGGTCGTCTTGCCGGGCCCGGTGTAGAGGATGTCGAGCGGGTCGAAGCCCGCCTGCAGAGCCGCGGCGAGCTCGCCCGTGGAGCTGATCTCGGCCTTGCACGCCGAGCCGCCGCGCTCCCGCAGCGCCTCGGCGATCTCCGGATGGGGGTTGGCCTTGAACGAGAAATAGACGACCGTCCCCTCGGGCAGCGAGGTGCGGAGGTCGTCATAAGCCGCGACGGCACGTTCGAGGTCGTAGACGTACAGCGGCGATCCGTAGCGCGCGGCGAGCTCGGCGTCGCTCTTCACGATATCGGTGGCGTCGTTCAAGATTTCTCTCCTTGGGCGAGGGCATCAAGAGCGGCGGCCCAAGTCAGGCCAGGCCGGCGAGAAATTCGAGCAGGACCCGCCGGAAGAGCTCCGGCTCCTCCAGGTGCGGCGAATGGCTGGAATCCTCGAAGACCTTTCCGCGGGCCCCGGGAATGAGCTCGAGGAAAGGCCGGACCGACTCCTGGGTCACCTCGTCGTGCCGGCCCGAGATCACCAACGTGGGCACGTCGATGCCGGGCAGGAGGTCCATGACGTCCCAGTCCTTCAGGCTGCCGATCACGTGGAATTCGCACGGCCCGTTCATGGCGTGGTAGACGGTCGGATTGCTGAGCGTGTCCATGAACGTGGCCTTGAATTCGCGCGGCCACGGCTGCGTACGGATCACGTGCCGGTTGTAGAAGACCATCATCGCGTCGAAGTATTCGCGGGTGTCCGTCGTCCCGGCCGCCTCGTGGGCGAGCAGCGTCTCGTTCACCCCGCTCGGCAGCAGGTCGCGCAGGATCTTCAGCTCTTTACGCCATTCCGGGTACGAGGCCGGCGAGTTCGCGATGACCAGGCCGCGCAGCCCGGACGGCCGCCCGGACGCGTGTTTGGCGGCCAGCAGACCGCCCCAGGAATGGCCGAAGAGAACGTAGTCGCCGGCGATGCCCAGGCGGTTCAGCAGATTGCCCAGCTCGGCGTCGAACAGCTCCGGCGTCCAGAATCCCGGGTCCACGTCGTCGAGGTGCGAGGAACCGCCGTTCCCGAGCTGGTCGTAATGGACGACCGGCCATCCGGCGTCGGCGAGCTCCGCCATGGGGAGCAGATAGTCATGGGTGCCGCCGGGCCCGCCGTGCAGGGCCACGACCGCCGGTTTCCCCTTTCCCGGGGTGCCGGTCACCCGGTACCAGGTCACGTGGTCGCCGAACGGCAGGGTTCCCCTGGCGCTGGGGGCTCGGGCCAAGTCAACCACCTCATCACGCTCGGCGCGGAGACGGCGCCCCACGCCCGGGTCCATTCATCGAAATGCCGCCCAATGCGCAGGTGAGCGGCCCTGCCGACGCTAGGTGAAGGCCGATCGAGGGCGGACCCCTATCCGACCCGTGCGTATCCCCTATAGGGCGGGATTCCGTTCCCCGGACCCGCCGGGAAACCCCGGCATCCGTATACCGTTCGGTTGCGAACATTCACCCCGAATGGCGACCGCCGGGCGCGGCGTCGCTTTTTCCGAGCCCGAGTGAACGCAAAATCAGAGCCGAGGTCGACCAGATGAAGCACCTGCTGTTACGCCTTTCCGAACTCGACGCCCACGCGGGTGACGAGCTCAGGGTGATCAGCTTCTTCGACGTGCTCCTGCAGAACGGCACCGATCTGGACCGGCTCCTGCTGGAGGCCGCGCGGCTCGCGGAATGCCCCGTAGGGGTGAGCGTTCCCGGTCTGGGGGTGCATCGGCGGGTGAGCGCCGGCGGCGGCGCGCTCGACGGGCCCGCCGACCCGGGTGCCAAGAGGCACGAGCTCGTGAACGGCGGCGAGGTGTGGATCGAGCGGCGCGGCCAGGCGTACCCGATCGACGCCATGCTCCTCGAACGGTTCGCCATCGCCTGCGCCGCCGTCCTGGGCAGGCGGGAGCCCGCCCCGGCGTTCGGCGACCCCGCGCTCGTCGAACTCGTCCTCGGCACGGCCGTCGACGAGGCCGGCCGCTCCCGGGCGCTGAAGCTCCTCGGGCTGAGGCCGGATCGTCCCGTGCAGGTGTTCGCCGTCGCCGGTGACGCCTCCGGGCTCGGCGGCAGGGTGGCCCGTCTCGGGCAGGTGTACGGGGTCATCGTCTCCGGCCCGCCCTGGCCCGACGCTCACGCGAGCACGAGCTCGGCGGTCGGGGTGAGCCCGCGCGTTCCGCCCGCGAGCGCCGCCCGGGCCTGGCACATGGCGCGTACGGCACTGCGCTTCGCCGGCCCGGGCGAGCTGTGGGGCAGGGTCGTCCACTGGGACCGGCTGGGCGGCTTCGCCCTCCTCGCCGAGCACCTGCCGTACGAGGCCATCGGCGCTTCCCCGGACGTCGCCGCACTGGAGCGCCTGGCGCAAGGGGCCAACGGGGACTCCGTCCTGGCGACGCTGGACGTCTTCGCGGCCAGCGACTCCATCCGCCAGACCGCCTCCCGGCTCTACATCCACCGCAGCTCCGTCGCCGCCCGGCTGGCCCGGGCCGAGAGCGAGCTCGGCTTCCCCGTGCAGCCGGCCGAGGGCCGCGCCCGCCTGGCCCTCGCACTCACGCTGCGACGGCTCGGCGAGCACCCCAGTACGGCGGAAGCCCCCAGGGGGGCCTGAGGGGTGATCTAGGGGTCGGTGCCTCTCACGTGGCTGATTACTGTCTCGTGAGAGTCGATGGGGCTCTGGCGGCCCTGCTCACGACATCCACCTGTGAGCGGGAGGGCGCATTGCGCGCCGCCGCCCGGCCGACCTTGTACCTGCCGGAAGGATGCGGAATGCGCGTCGTTGTCACCCAACTCGCGGCCAGCGCTCATCTCAACCTCGTGGTGCCGCTCGGCTGGGCGCTCAAGGCCGCGGGCCACGACGTCGTCATCGCGGCCCAACCCGACATCATGCCCCTGGTGCAGCAGACGGGACTGATGGGCGTCGCCGTCGGCGACGAGGCGAGATACGCCGAGCGCGTCGCGGCGATGGCACCCGAGGAGACCATCTACGGGTCCGGATACTCCATCACGGAGATCCGGCCCGAGGTCCTCACCTACGAGTACGTGCGCGACTGCCTCGCGGCCTTCGCCTCCCCGATGGCGCTGGACGTGAACACCGACGAGTCCGTCTTCGACGGCATGGTCGACTTCTGCCGCTCGTGGCGCCCTGACCTGGTCATCTGGGACAGCATGACGTACACGGGACCGGTGGCGGCGGCGGCCTGCGGCGCCGCGCACGCCCGGACGACCATCGGCCGCGACCACTGGGGCCGCTTACGCGAGCTGTTCCTGCGCCTGCGGGCCGAGCGCCCCGAGGCCGCCGGCGAGGACCCGGTGCGCGACTGGCTCACCGCCAAACTGGAGAAGTACGGCTGCGAGTACGACGACGACCTCGTCCTCGGCCAGACGACCATCGACTCGCTCCCGTCCTGGCTGCGCCTGCCGGCGGACTACGACTACCTGCCCGTGCGCTACGTCGCGTACAACGGCCCCGGGACCATCCCCGACTGGCTGCGGGCGGAGCCGGAGCGGCCGCGGGTCTGCGTCACCCTGGGCAACTCCTACCAGGAGGTGTGGGCCGGCCGCGCGAAGCTGGGCTACCCCGACCTGTTCGAGGCCGTCGCCGACCTGGACATCGAGGTCGTCGCCCTGCTGGGCCCCGCTTCCGTCCCCGCCGGGGCCACGGTCCCCGACAACGTCCGGATCCCCGGGTTCGTGCCGCTGGACCCGCTGCTCAAGAGCTGCTCGGCGATCGTCCACCACGCGGGGACGGGCAGCACCCTGACGGCGCTGCTCAACGGCGTCCCGCAGCTCATCATCCCGCACGCGCTGCACGACGAGGACCAGGTCGCGGACGCCATCGAAGCGCACGGCGTGGGCGTGCACCTCCCGCCGGACCGGTTCTCGGCCGAAACGCTGCGCACCGAGCTGCAGCGGATCCTGAACGACTCCACCTTCACCGAGCGCGCACAGAAGACCAGTCAGGAGATACGGGAGACCCCGACCCCGCACGACCTGGTCAAGGACCTGGAAGAGCACGTGCTCCGCCACCGGCGGACAGCCGGCTAGACCGCGCAGGCTCACGTCCGTCCCGTTCCGCCTCACTACCTCAAGGCTGGTTGAGAATCCCATGGCCACTGACGACAAGTTCCGGGACTACCTCAAGCGTGCTACCGCCGACCTTCAGCGCACCCGCCGGCGGCTGCGCGAGGTCGAGGCGAAGGATCGTGAGCCGATCGCGATCGTGGCGATGAGCTGCCGCTACCCCGGCGGGGTGAACTCGCCGGAGGACCTGTGGAACATGCTGGTGGAGGCCCGCTCGGGCATCTCCTCCTTCCCCGGCGACCGCGGCTGGGACCTCGAGACGCTCTACGACGAGGACCACACGGCCAGCGGCACGACGTACGCGCGGGACGGCGGTTTCCTCGAAGGGGCGGGCGACTTCGACGCCGGCTTCTTCGGGATCAGCCCGCGCGAGGCCCTGGTGATGGACCCGCAGCAGCGGCACGTGCTGGAGGTCGCCTGGGAGGCGCTGGAACGGGCCGCGATCGACCCCGGCACGCTGCGCGGCACCCCCACCGGCGTCTTCGTCGGCGGTACGCAAACCGGCTACGTCTCGGGGCTCGGGCCGTTCCCCGAGGGCGTCGAGGGGTACGTGCAGACCGGCAACACCAGCTCCGTCATCTCCGGCCGAGTGGCCTACAGCCTGGGCCTGGAGGGCCCCGCGGTCACGGTCGACACCGCCTGCTCCTCCTCGCTCGTCGCCATCCACCTGGCCTGCCAGTCGCTGCGCAGCGGGGAGAGCACGCTCGCGCTCGCGGGCGGCGTGACCGTGATGCCGACCCCCGAGCTGATGGTGGACTTCAGCCGGCAGCAGGGGCTGGCCCGTGACGGCAGGTGCAAGGCCTTCTCCGACGACGCCGACGGCACCGTGTTCGCCGAGGGCGTCGGCATGCTGCTGCTGGAGCGCCTGTCCGACGCGCGGGCCAACGGCCACCAGGTCCTGGCGGTCATCCGCGGCACCGCGGTCAACCAGGATGGGGCCAGCAACGGCCTTACCGCGCCCAACGGCCCTTCGCAGGAGCGGGTGATCCGCCAGGCGCTGACCAACGCCGGGGTGACGGCCGCCGAGGTGGACGTGGTCGAGGCGCACGGCACGGGCACCACGCTCGGCGACCCGATCGAGGCGCAGGCGCTGCTGGCGACGTACGGGCGGGACCGTGACCCGGCGCAGCCGCTGTGGCTGGGGTCGGTGAAGTCGAACATCGGCCACACCCAGGCCGCCGCGGGCGTCGCCGGCGTGATCAAGATGGTCATGGCCACCCGCGAGGGCCTCCTGCCGCAGACCCTGTACGTGTCCGCCCCGTCCAGTCACGTCGACTGGGAGGAGGGCCAGGTCCGGCTGCTGGAGCAGACGCGGGACTGGCCGCAGCCGGACGGCCGGCCGCGGCGGGCGGGTGTGTCGTCGTTCGGCGTGAGCGGGACGAACGCGCACGTGATCGTGGAGCAGGCCGAGGAGCCGCAGCCGCGGCCGGACGCGCCCGAGAGTGCTCCGGCGGTGTCGGGTGCGGTGCCGTGGGTGCTGTCGGGGCGCGGTGAGGAGGCGTTGCGCGCTCAGGCGTCGCGGCTGGCCGACCATGTCGAGGCCCGGCCGGAGACGTCCGCGGAGGACATCGCGCTGTCGCTGGTGCGTGCCCGCGCGGCCTTCGAGGACCGTGCCGTGGTGGTGGGCGCGGACCGGGAGGAGCTGCTGAGCGGCCTGCGTGCCCTGGCGGCCGGCGAGTCCGTCCCCGGGGTGGTCTCCGGTACGGCGTCGGGGCAGCGGGAAGCGGTGCTGGTGTTCCCCGGTCAGGGGGCGCAGTGGGCCGGGATGGGCGTGGAGCTGGCGCAGGCGTCGCCGGTGTTCGCCGCCCGGCTGGCCGAATGCGGGCAGGCGCTGAGCGAGTTCGTCGACTGGGACCTGCTCGCCGTGCTGCGCGGTGAGGACGGAGCTCCGACCCTGGACCGGGTCGACGTCGTCCAGCCCGCCACCTGGGCGGTCATGGTTTCCCTGGCGGCATTGTGGGAGTCGGTAGGGGTCCGTCCGGCCGCGGTGATCGGGCATTCGCAGGGCGAGGTGGCCGCGGCGTGCGTGGCCGGGGCGCTGTCGCTGCGGGACGCGGCCCGCGTGGTCGCCCAGCGCGGCAAGGTCATCCGCAGAGAGCTCGCCGGGACGGGCGGCATGCTGGCCGTGCTGCTGCCGTACGAGGAGCTGGTACGGCGGCTCGAACCGTGGAGCGACCGGCTCTCGGTGGCCGCCGTGAACGGCCCGTCCTCCGTCGTCGTGTCCGGCGGGGCCGCCGACCTGGAGGAGTTCTTCGCGGCGATCACCGGTGAGGGCGTCCAGGCTCGGAAGATCGCGGTGGACTACGCCTCGCACTCCGCCCAGGTGGAGGGGCTGCGCGAGACCGTCCTCGCCGAACTGGCCGGGCTCGAACCCCGCTCCGCCGACGTGCCGTTCTACTCCACGGTCGTGGCGGAGCCGCTGGACACCGTGCGGCTGGGGGCCGACTACTGGTACACCAACCTGCGCCAGCGCGTGCGCTTCGAGGACGCCGTACGAGTCGCGATTCGCGACGGCCACGACTTCTTCCTCGAGGTGAGCCCGCATCCGGTGCTGACGATGGCGGTGCAGGACATCCTGGACGCCACCGCCTCGTCGGGGGTCGCCGCGGCATCGCTGCGCCGGGGCGAGGGCGGGCCGGGGCGGTTCGTGCGCTCGGCGGGCGAGGCGTTCGCCGCCGGGGTGGGGGTGGACTGGCTACGGCTCCTGCCCGGCACCGCCGTGGGTGCTGAGTTGCCCACGTATGCGTTCCAGCACCGGCGTTACTGGCTGGAGCCTGGCGTGGCGGGGGTGGCGGACGCGGGCGGGCTGGGCCTGACCCGGGTGGACCACCCGCTGCTGGGCGCGGCTGTTGAGCTGCCGGATCAGGGCGGGCTGGTGCTGACCGGCCGGATCTCGACCGCCACGCATCCCTGGCTGGCCGATCACGGGGTGGGGGAGACGGTGGTCTTCCCCGGCACCGGGTTCGTGGAGCTGGTGGTGCGGGCGGGTGACGAGGTCGGCTGCCCGGTGGTGGAGGAGCTGACGCTTGAGGCGCCGCTGGTCATCGATGGGGATGAGCCGGTCCAGCTTCAGGTGGCGGTGTCCTCTGCTGGTGAGGACGGTCGGCGTGAGGTGGCGGTGCATGCCCGTACCGGTCAGCGATCCTGGACGCGTCACGCCGCAGGAACCCTCACTGCAACAAGCAGCCTCCCGAGCCCTGCCGACGAGCAGTGGCCGCCGGCGGGGGCAGACGCAGTGGACGTGTCCAGCCACTACGAGACGCTGGCCAGCACCGGATATGGATACGGTCCGGCCTTCCAAGGTCTCAAGCGGGCCTGGATCCGGGACAACGAGGTGTTCGCCGAGGTGGAGCTCGACGAGCGGGAGGCCGCCGAGGCGGGTGGTTACGGCATCCATCCGGCTCTGCTGGATGCCGCGCTGCATGCCACCGGTCTGATCGAGGAGGCTGAGGGGGTCGCGCTGCCGTTCGCCTGGAACGGGGTGGAGCTGCTCGCTTCCGGGGCTCAGCAGGTGCGCGTTCATGTCCTTCCTGCTGAGGGCGGTGCTTCCAGCATCCGGATCGCCGATGGCACCGGCGCGCCGGTCGCGGTCGTCACGAGCTTGATCTCGCGTCCGCTGCCCGCGGATGGGCTGTCGTCGTCGCGTCCGCAGCCTGGGCATGATGCCCTGCATCGCGTGCAGTGGGTGCCGCTGCCGGGTGAGCCGGCCGGCTCTGTGGCCGGGGATGTGGCGGTGGTGGGTGAGCGGTGGCCTGCTCTGGCCGCGGCTGTCCAGGCTGCTGGTGGTGGCGTCGCGGAGTACGCGGATGTGGCGGCGGTGGGTGATGCGGTCGCGTCCGGGCGGGATCTTCCCGCTGCGGTGGTGCTGCGCCTGCCGACGGCTTCTGGCCAGGACAGGCTTTTGGACGGTTTACGGCCGGAGCTGGATCGGGTCGTAGGTGTGCTGGGCGGCTGGCTGGCTGATGAGCGGCTGGCCGAGACACGGCTGGTGCTGGTCACCAGCGGCGCGGTGACGACCGGCGCCGAGACCGGTACTGAGACCGGTGGTGCTTTGGTCGGTGCGGCGGTGTCGGGGCTGGTGCGCTCTGCCCAGGCCGAGAACCCCGGCCGGATCCTGCTGGTCGACCTCGACGACGCGGCCGAGTCGCTCACCGCGCTGGCCTCGCTGCTGGGTGTGGAGGACGAGCCGCAGCTGGCGGTGCGGGCCGGCCGGGTGCTGGTGCCCCGTCTGGCGCGCGCGGACACCTCTGGTGATCTCGCGACGCCTGACGGGCCGCAAGCCTGGCGGCTGGACTGCCCGGCCAAGGGGTCCCTGGAAGAGCTGGCTTTGGTTCCGGCGCCGGAGGCCGATCGGGAGCTGGCTGCTGGTGAAGTCCGCGTGGACGTCCGTGCGGCCGGTCTGAACTTCCGTGATGTGGTCGTGGCGTTGGGCATGGTGCCCGAGCAGGGCGAGCCGATCGGCGGCGAGTTCGCCGGTGTGGTGTCCGAGGTCGGGCCCGGGGTGGAAGGGGTTCGGGTCGGGGATCGGGTGATGGGCCTGGGTGAGGCCGCGTTCGGTCCTCGGGTGGTCGCTGATCGCCGCATGATGACGAGGATGCCGCAGGGGTGGAGTTTCGCCCGCGCGGCCTCGGTCCCGGGAGCGTTCGCGACCGCCTGGTACGGGCTGGTCGATCTGGCCGGGCTCTCGCGCGGCGAGCGGGTGCTGATCCACTCCGGCGCGGGCGGCGTGGGCATGGCCGCGATCCAGATCGCCCGGCACCTGGGCGCGGAGGTGTTCGCCACCGCCTCGCCCGCCAAGCAGCACCTGCTGCGGGCGCTGGGCGTGCCCGAGGGCCACATCGCCTCCTCCCGCGACCTGGACTTCGCCGACGCCTTCGCCGCGGTCACCGGGGGCGAGGGATGGACGTGGTGCTCAACTCGCTGGCCGGGCCGTTCACCGACGCCTCACTCGATCTCCTCACCCCTGGCGGCAGGTTCATCGAGATGGGCAAGACCGACCGCCGCGACCCGACCGACGTCGCGGGCACCCACCCCCACGTCCGGTATCGCAGCTTCGACCTGATGGACGCCGGGCACGAGCGGATCGGGCAGATGCTGGGCGAGCTGCTGGACCTGTTCGCCGGCCAGGAGCTGGACGGTCTGCCCGTGCGGTGCTGGCCCGTGCAGCAGGCCCGGCAAGCGTTCCGGCACATGGCCCAGGCCCGCCACACCGGCAAGATCATCCTGACCATGCCACGCGCGCTGGACCTTGACGGCACGGTGTTGATCACAGGTGGCACCGGCGGCCTGGGCGCGATCCTGGCCCGCCACCTCGCCACCGAGCACCAGGTCAAGCACCTGCTGCTGGCCTCCCGCCGAGGAGACCAGGCCCCCGACGCCGACCAGCTCCGCACCGACCTGGAAGCAGCCGGCGCGACCGTCGACATCGCGGCCTGCGACCTGTCCGATCCCGGACAAGTCAGCAACCTCCTTGACCGGGTTCCCGCCGAGCACCCGCTCACCGCGGTCTTCCACACCGCCGGAGTACTCGACGACGGCGTGGTCACCTCCCTCACCGCCGACAAGATCGACCGGGTGCTGAGGCCGAAGGCGGACGCCGCCTGGCACCTCCACCAGGCCACCCAGCACCTGGACCTGGCCGCGTTCGTGCTCTACTCCTCCTCAGCCGGCACCCTCGACAGCGCCGGGCAGGGCAACTACTCCGCCGCCAACGCTTTCCTGGACGCACTGGCGATCCACCGTCACACCACCGGCCTGCCCGCGCAATCCCTGGCCTGGGGCCTGTGGCACCAACCCAGCGGCATGAGCGCCCACCTCACCACCACCGACATCACCCGCATCGAACAAGCCGGCTACCACCAAATCACCACCACCCAAGGCAACCAACTCCTCGACACCGCCCTGGCCTTTCCCCAACCCCACCTCCTCCCCCTCCCCATCAACACCCACACCCTCAGCAACCGCCACGACGGCGTACCGGCCATCCTGCGCGGGCTCGTCCGGGCTCCCGCCCGCCGCACCGCCCAGGCCGGGCAGGTCGCGGCCGACGGGTCGGCGGTGCAGCGGCGGCTGGCGGGGCTGTCGCCGGCCGAGCAGGTCGAGGAGCTGACCCTGGTGGTGCGCGAGTGCGCGGCGAAGGTGATCGGCTACAGCGAGCCGGAGGCGATCCGGGCGGAGCAGAACTTCCTCGAAGCGGGCTTCGACTCGCTGACCGCGATGGAGCTGCGCAACGTACTGAACAAGGCGACCGGCGTGCGGATGCCGGCGACGGCGGTCTTCGACTACGGCACCGCCGCGGCGCTGGCCCGGCACCTCGCGGAGGAGATCGCGATCGACAACGGCGCCGGCTGGGACTCCGGAGCGGCCGAGCCGGACGGGGGTGGGTCGCTCAGCTCGCTGGTGCGCGCCGCGGCTCCCGCCGGGAAGCTGCAGGAGGGGCTGGACCTGCTGGAGGCCGCGGCGCGGCTGCGGCCGGTGTTCCGGACGCTGGACGAGCTGGACCGCGCGTACCCGCCGCTGGCCCTGGCCTCGGGGCCGGCGCGGCCGAAGCTGTTCTGCTTCAGCACGCCGATGGCGCTGGGCGGCGCGGCCCAGTTCGCCCGGCTGGCGGGGCACTTCCAGGGGGTACGCGACCTGTACGCGCTTCAGGTGCCCGGATACGCCCCGGACGACAGCCTTCCGGACAACGCGGACGTCGTGGTGCGCATGTGGGCGGAATCCATCCGGGAGACGGCCGGCGACGACCCGTTCGTGGTGATGGGCTACTGCGGCGGCGGCAACTTCGCGCACGCGGCCGTCTCGTACCTGGAGCGGAACGGGGTGCGCCCGGAGGGCCTCGTCCTGCTGGACACGTTCCTGCCGGACAGCGACGTCATCGACGAGCTCGGCGGTCAGATGCTGGAGGGGATGTTCGACCGGGCGGAGGTGTACGGGCCCTTCAGCGACACGAGGATGACGGCCATGGGGCGCTACTACCGGCTCTTCAGGGAGACGGTGGTGGAGGACATCGAAACCCCCGTGCTCTTCCTCAGACCGGACACCCCGCTGCCCTCCGGCCCCGACGGCGAGCGGTCCAGGGAAGGCAACTGGCGGGCGTCCTGGCACTTGAAGCACGACCTGTGCGAGGTCCGCGGCGACCACCTCACGATGCTGGAGGGCGAGGCGGGGTCCATCGCGCAGGCCGTCGAGGAATGGCTGAAGCCGTCCGACAGGCGTTCAGCCGGCGCGTGAGCGGCGAACCACGCAGATGCCGAGGAGCAGCCCGACCGGGGCGCGGAGGGCTCCGTCAGTGATCCTCGGCAGAGGGCTGACCAGAGCGGGGCCACCGGTGAGGGGGAGTGGGCGACTCCCCCTCCAGGAACCGGGCGATGCCGTCCAGCAGGCGCTGGAGGCTGAACTCGAAGATCTCCTCCAGGTCCGTGAGGACCTCGGGGCTGTTGCGCAGCGCGGCCTGGCGCGGATAGCGGTCGGGGCCGAGTTCCTCGAGGATCGCGGGCACCTTCACGGATCGCCACTGGCTGAGCGAGATCCCGCCGCCGCGCCGTTCGGACGCGATCTCGCTCACCCGCAGCAGGGCGAGCCCCTGCGCGATGCCGCTCACGCCCAGGTAGATCCGATGGGTCATGACGGGGTCCAGGCCGAGGCCGTCGAACGCGCCCAGGCCGCGCTCGAAGCGGGCGAGGAGACTGGGAACGAGCGGCGGCTTGACCGTCGCGATGACCTCGAGGACCCACGGGTACGTCGAGTAGAGAGCCCACTCCCACCGGGCGGCGGCCTCCAGCTCGGCCCGCCAGCCCCGGGGCGTGTGGGGTCCGGTGTCCCCGCTTTCGCTGAACACCGCCTCGACCATGAGGTCGATCAGCGCGTCCTTCCCGTCGATGTAGTTGTACAGCGACATCACCTTGACGCCGAGCACGTTCGCGACGTGCCGCATCGACATGCTCTCCAGGCCCTCGGCGTTGGCGATCCGGATGGCGGTCCACACGATCCGCTCCCGGGACAGGCCGGCGTCGGTCCGCTGGGAATCGGCCCGCGCGCCGGTGGCGGGCCGCGCGGAGCGGGGAGGCGAAGGCTGCTCGTCCTTGTTCTCCCGCCAGGCTCCCTGGCCGGTCCGCGCGTCGAGGCGGGCCCGGTAGGCGCGGGCCTGGCACGAGCGCGAGCAGTAGCGGGGCTTGCGCCCGCGGGGAGGGGCCGTGAGCTCTTTCCCGCACTGTACACACGTCAGCATGGTCGCCTGATTTCATCACGATCTTCCATTGTGATGAAATTATATCACGCGGCTTATGTGACGAAAAAAGAGGTGGGGTGTTGTGACGAAAATATTCTTCATGAATAGGCGTCAGTCAGGAGATATCCGTGAGCAGGCAGGACATGCAGTGCCGACATGTCGAGGTAGTCAACATTTGCTTGACAGGGCCCTTCGGTAAGGTGACATATGGTGTACTGTAAATGTTACGTACACAGTATGAGAGGGGTGTGAATGGATATCGCCGAAAGAGGCGCCAAGGCGGGGTGGAGGGAGTGGACCGGCCTGGCGATCCTCATGCTGCCCGTGCTGCTCATCTCCATCACGGTGACGGTGCTGTTCTTCGCGCTCCCGTCACTGACCGCCGAGCTGGAACCGAGCGGCACGCAGCAGCTGTGGATCGTCGACATCTATGCCTTCCTGCTGGCCGGGCTGCTCATCCCGATGGGCAATCTGGGTGACCGGATCGGCCGCCGGCGGCTGCTCCTGGTGGGCGCGGTGGTGTTCGGCCTCACGTCGGCCATCGCGGCGTACGCGCCCACTGCCGAGCTGCTCATCGCGGCGCGCGGGCTGCAGGGGGCCGCGGCGGCGACGCTGATGCCGCCGACCCTCGCCCTCATCCGGGTGATGTTCACCGACGGCCGCCAGCTCCACATGGCCATCGCCATCTGGGCCGCGATCTTCACCCTCGGCAGCGTGGCCGGGCCGATCGTCGGCGGGTGGCTGCTGGAGAGCTTCTGGTGGGGAGCGGTCTTCCTGATCAGCGTGCCGATCATGATCTTGTTACTCGCGCTCGGCCCGCTCCTGCCGGAGTACCGTGACCCCAATCCCGGGAAGTTCGACATCCTCAGCGCGGTCCTCGTCCTGCTCGCCGCCCTGCCGATCGTCTACGCGGTGAAGATGGTCGCCGAGCAGAACTTCTCCCTGACGATGTGGATCAGCGCCGTGATCGGGCTGCTGTTCCTGACCCTGTTCCTGCAGAGGCAGCGCAAGCTGCCCGACCCCATGCTGGACCTGGCGCTCTTCCGCCGGCACGCGTTCACCGTGTCCCTGATCACCGCCACCCTCGCGGTGTTCGCCCTCGTCGGGACGTTCTATTTCATCACGCAATACCTGATGTCGGTCCTCGGGATGCGGCCGATCGTGGCCGGGCTGATGACCGTGCCGACGGCCGTCAGCTCGGCGGCCGGCTCGGTGCTCGGGGCGACGCTCACCCGGTGGTTCCGGCCCGGCACGATCATGGGTTCCGGCATGGTCTTCGGGGCGATCGGCTTCCTGCTGATCTCCCAGCTGAGCACGGACGTCAACCTGCCGCTGCTGTTCAGCGGGCTGTTCCTGCTGGGCTGGGGGATCGGGTCGGTGCAGGCGCTGGCCTCCACCATGGTGGTCGCCACGGCGCCGCCGGAGAAGGCGGGATCCGCCTCGGGGCTGTTCGAGTCCTCCACCGAGTTCGGGCAGGCGC
This sequence comes from Nonomuraea angiospora, assembly GCF_014873145.1. NCBI lineage: Bacteria > Bacillati > Actinomycetota > Actinomycetes > Streptosporangiales > Streptosporangiaceae > Nonomuraea > Nonomuraea angiospora. The sequence continues at coordinate 11,074,739 of NZ_JADBEK010000001.1, forward strand.
TAGGGGCCGCCATCCTCGGCAGCATAGGGGTGGCCGTCTATCGCAGCACCCTCGCCGCGCAGCTGCCGCCCGGCGTCCCGCCAGAGGACGCCGCGGTGGCCCACGAGACCCTCGGTGGCGCGCTGTCGGTCGCGGCCGAGCTCCCCCAGGCGGTGGGCGCGGCCCTGGCCTCCGTGGCCCGCGACGCCTATGTAGACGGAATGCAGATCGCCGCTTTCGCCGGCGCGGTCATCATGCTAGTAATGGGGATTCTCGCGTTCATCAAGCTGCGTGAGGCGCAAAATCCCTCCTGATGCATCCGCTTCCGCATACGGAAGACCCAACCAGGAAAGGGGGGATAGCCCCATTGAGTACGTGAGAGAATCCGGGCACTCTTCGAGGTATAGACAAGAGTCTTCGCGAGACGAACGCGATTGATCCTCGGTGCGTTCACGTCGGCGGGCACCGGTGCGGTGCCACGGCCGCGGACCACCCTTATTTTCGGAGGGAAGTCGGAGACATGTACGACCAGAGCAGTCATACCTTTTTGAATGTGACGGGCTATGGCGTGACGCATGCAGCCGACTATCCGGCCGACGACTTCCGGGAGAATGGCCGCGACGACTATCGGACGACCGTCGAGCAGACCGCCGCATTTCTCGCCGCCGAGGCGGGGATCGACGGTTCGAGCACGGTGCTGGAGGTGGGCGACGACTGCGAATGCCTGCTGGTCTACCTGGCCCAGTGGTTCGGCTGCCGGGGCGAGGGGATCTTCGAGAGCGAGGAGTACGTCAGGTTCGCCCAGGACCTGTGCACGAACCAGCGGCAGCGACTGGACGTCGGCTTCCGGCGGGCGTCGGTGCTGCGGCTCCCGTACGAGCCCGGCAGCTTCACCCACGTCGTCAGCCACGGCGCGCTGCACAAGGCGCCGGACCTGCCGCGCAGTTATGCGGAGATCCGCCGCGTGCTGCGCAGCGGCGGCATCTTCGCTTTCAGTGATTTCTACCGGCCGCGGACGAGGATCGGCGAGCGCACCCGGACCGAGGTCTACGACAAGTTCGGGTGGAACGACGGCTACACGCTCCTCGAATACCATTCCGCGCTGGAGGAGGCCGGCTTCGAAATCAGTTCGGTGGTCAATGTGACCGGCTTCCTCAGGCGGACGTTCGAGGGAAACGCGGAGGCGGCCCGGGCGCGCGCCGGACAGATGGCCGACGCCGAGGCCCGGGACAAAATGCTGGCCTTCTCCGCGTCATGCGAAGAAGTGCAGGCCGCCATCGACCGGAGGGAGGTCGGCTGGGCCATCGTCGTCGTCCGCAAACGGGACGCACCCGAAGGAGAAATGCCGCCTGACGCGTGAAACCGGCCGTCACCCCGGAACGGACGCCGAGCCGGGAAGGTGCCGGGAATTCTCCGCGACGAGCACGTTTCCGTTCGACGAGCCGAGCTCTTTCGAGGAGAACAAACGCGGAAGGTCGTTCCGGCCGTTCACCCCGAGTTTGCGATATATGCGGGTGAGGTGCTGCTCCACCGTACTGATGGTGATATGAGCTCTCGTCGCTATCTCCCGGTTCGTGTAGCCGAGCGCCGCCATCGAGGCGACCCGATATTCGGCGGGGCTCAGGGCGTTCTGGTCGTTCCCGGCGGCCATCACGCCGAATTCGCTGTCGAAGGCGTTCGCCACCGACCTGCGCAGCGGCTCGGCATGGCAACGCTGGCCGACCCGGTCGGCCTGCTGGCCGATGAGCCGGGCCTTGTCCGTCTCGCCCAGGGCGGCCAGGGAGTGGCTGAGACGTGCCAGCGCGTGCGCCAGCTCCATCTTGTGGCCGGAGTCCTGGAGCATGTCGACGGCCTTGCGCAGCAGCGGCGGCCTGCGTCCGACCTCCTCGGCGGAGGCCAGCACCATCAGCGCGAACCCCCGGATCCGGGGGCTGTGGCCGTGCGGCGTGGCGTGGTGCAGCTCGAGGAACTTCCGGGCGCGGGCGTTGTTCTTCAGCACGACCGAGACTCCGGCCGCCCCGAGGCGCCAGGGGACCAGCAGCGGCGTGTCGACCTCCCAGGAGCGCATCAGCGTGCCGCACTTCAGGAAGTCGCTGAGGCCCGCGTGCGCCTGGCCGACCGACGTCCTGTAGTGGCCCCGCGCGAACAGGTAGTGCAGCCCGTACCGGGTCTGGTAAACGGTTTCAGGCAGGGGATGACGGAGGTACTGCTCGGCCTTCTGATACTCGCCCATCTCGGTGTGGGCCTCGATGAGGCTGGCCAGCGGCAGCGCCGCGAGCACGCCCAGGCTCCTGGGCGGCAGGATGCGCAGGGAGAGCTCGCCCCACTCGACGGCCTCCAGCATCTCTCCCTTGTGCTCGGCGATGTGCGCGCGGAAGGCCGCGAGCACGGCCAGCCACGTGGGTGAGGCACGCCGCTCCGCCAGCGCGTACAGGTTCTCGACCAGGGAGGCCGCCTCGTGGGTGCGGTCCGAATAGACGAAGCAGAACAGGGCCGCCTCGACCAGCTCGATGTTGCAGCCTTCGAGCTGCACCGAGTGCAGGACCTTCTCCGCCGTCCTCAGGGCCGCCTCGGTCTCGCCGTCGCGCAGGTTGGCGGCGAGCGCGGAGATCGTGCGCGCGTACGAATGGGCCGGATGCCGTTCGCTGCCCTCGCGTAAGGGGGTGGGCTTGTGCGTCCCGCGCAACCGGTGCAGGACCGGGGGGTGCGTGCTGGCCAGCCAGTGGTCGGCCGCCAGGCGCCACGCGTGGGCTCCGCCCGCCTCCGGGCCCTCGCCCTGCTCGGCCTGCTCCAGCAGCGCGAACATCTCCTCGGCCTCGTCGTACTGGCCATGCCAGAGCATGCACGTGAGCAGCCAGTGCACGTCCCTGGCGGGCAGCCGGCCGTCCCGCGCGGCCTGCACGAGCATGGGCAGGTACATGGTGGCGGTGGAGGGGTTGATCCGCCAGGTGGCCTTGGCCAGCGCCAGGGTGACCTGGATCCGCTCGTCAGGGCCGGAGCACAGGTCCGCCGCGTACCGGAGATAGCGCACGGCGAGCTCGTACTCGTCGGTGGCCAGCGCCTGATCGGCGGCCTCCCGCAGGACGTCCAGGGCCCAGGGCTCGTGCTTGGTGCTGGCGGCGACCAGGTGGTCGGCGATCACCGTGGGCTGTACGCCGGTCGCGTGCAGCAACTGGGCGGCGCGCCCGTAGAGCTCTTTGAGGAGCTCCGGCTCCATGGAGTCCAGGACGGCCTCCCTGGCGGCGGGGTGGCGGAAGCCGTCCAGGCCCAGCAGGCCGATCTCCGCCAGCCATTCCAGGGTGCGGACCACGGCCGGCTGCTTGATGTGCAGCATCTCGGCCAGCAGCGGGGGAGAGGCCGACGCGTCCAGCACGGCGGCGGCGCGCAGGATCCGCAGGGGTGTGCTGCCGATGCGGTTCAGCAGCGTGCGGACGGATCCGGAGAAGCCGTCGTCGACCACCAGGCCGGTCCCGTCGCCGCCCGCGTTCTGCCGGTCCTCGATCAGCGAGCGCACCAGGAGCGCGTTTCCGCCGCTGACCTGGTGGATCGCCTCCGCCAGCGGATCGTCCGGCTCGGTCCCGAGCCGCATCTGCGCGATCCGGGAAATGGTGCCCGACGAGTACGGCGCCACTTTGATGCGGCGGCACTGCGGATGGTGCATGAGGTCGCTCTGAATTCTGAGCGGCACCCCGTCCGGCCCTTCGTTGACCGTGAAAACCATGAAGACGTTCGCGGCATGGAGCCGGTTTATGAAATGCAGGAGAATATCCAGCGACACCGAATCCGCGTATTGCACGTCCTCGATCGTTATCAATACCGCGCCGCGCCGCGCGTGGTTGGTGATGATCTCCCACAGGCCGTGCGTGACGCCGATCCAATTGAGGTCCTCCGGCCGGATCCCGCGCGGTCCCGCGTTGAATACGGCCTCCTGCAGCAACTTCAATGCGGGCGGCATCTCGCCCAGCGCGGCACTCAGGCTCTGCGAAACCTGGTGGATGACGCCCAGTGAGATGTTCTGCTCGTTCCGTAGGCAGATGGCGCTCAGATGAGTGGCGCCCGACCGCACCGCCGAATCGGCGAAGGCGTGCAGCACCCGGCTCTTGTCGAACCCTGGAGGGCCGGTTATCATCGCAATTCTTCCCCAGCCATGCTCACTCTCCGCGAGCATGGTATTGAGGAGGGTGATTTCTGATTCGCGTTCGGCGAACTGCATCGACTCTCCTTCACCTGTTTGGTCGTAGAGGAAGCTCAATCAGCAAGCGGACCGGGAGCAGTCCAGGGATCTTCGGTTGCCGACTTCGTCACGTTCGAGCCGAGGTTTTCGGCGTGGCGCGGAAGACGCCCGGCCCCTCCCGCCCGCGGGCGATGAAGGCGTCACCGGCCGCCCGGAGGCGGCGCGGTGGCCGTGCTTCGGCGTGGTGGCGGGTGGCGGCGGTCTGCCGAGCCACGACCGCAGGTCCTCGCGTGAGCCGGCCCCGGACCGGGACGGCTCGATGTTCGCGCAGCTCGAAGCGGCCGTCCGGTGGTCCCGGGCGGAGCCTGTCCGCCTCCGCCCGCCGGGTCCGGGTGACCGGCGTCCGAGGCGCGAGGTGGTGTCCGCGCCCGAGCCGCGCGGTACGGCCGGAGCCCCGCCCGGCGTGCGGCCCGCCGCTCCCGAAAAACGGCCGGCGCGCACGACACGGCCGCCACCGCCGGCGGCCGAGCCGGTGCGGTGGTCCGGCAGCTGGGCGGCGGCCACCGGCGGGCGGTCGCCATGGGTGAGAACGGAAAGGATTCCCTGCCCCCTTCGAAGTCGATGACCCGCGGCCACGCTACGACCGGACGGCAGAACGCCATCCGGCGGCGCGGCCGCCCGGCAGGGAAAACAAGCCCGGCGACGCGGGGACGGGTTTCCCGTGGTTCACCGCGATTTCACTGACAATGCGATAAAGATTGAGTGCGGCAGCGCCATTCGCGCTCTCGCCGACGCCCGTGAATTCCTGTAACATGTGCGGCCACGTCTCCATCATGCGTATCAGCGGCTTGCGTAGCCGGTGTGCTGCGAAAACACACCGCCCGGCAGACCTTGCACCCCGACCGAATCGCAAACGGGCGCCCAAACCGTCACGGTAATGTTATGCGCTGGTCGGAGTCAAGGAAAGGCCACCTTGACGGCACCGCTCCGGACAGGCGTGGATCACTGTAGTCCGGAATGCCAATAGCCGTAAACCGGGGGCCGCATGATTCTCCGCCGCAACGGTGCTCAACTGGGGCGATGAAGCCCATCTCTTTTCGGGCGGCCGTTTACTGGAACGTACCAAACGGGGTGGCGGAAATCCGCCCCGAGCGCTCCTCTTGCGACGTTGTCGCATCTGGAATCTCCGGAGACCCCCGCAGGTGAACAGTCCCTCCTGCCCCCAGGTTTGTGAACATTGCACAGAATTCCAAGATCATTTATGGCGTGAGTTGGCAGCGCCCCTACGGTGCCCGCCGAGCGGGCCCGCCGCCCTGGTCGCGGAGCCGGGAGGGCCGGCGGGGGCCCGCAGGGGTCCGCAGGGGTCTGCAGGGGTCTGGGGGCCTACGCGGCACGCCGGACCCCTAGATAGGGGGGGTGTAGGGGGTCAGCTCGCCGGGGCCCGCGCGTAGCTTCGGAATCGGCCTGGCCGGCTTCCGGTTGCACGCGCATGCGTCCCGGCTGCCGGAGAATTCCTTTCCCCGGCTAGAGGCGGGAGGCACATATTGAACGGGTTGATTTCCACGGCGTATTCTCCGCGGCCGCGGCTCATTCACGAACTGCTGGACGAGGCGGCCGCCATGAATCCGGACGGGATCGCGGTGCGCGACGCCCGCGGCGGCTGGAGCTATCGGCGGGTCGTCGAGCTCAGCCGCGCTTTCGCCGCCTGGCTGGCGGCCACGGGCGTCGAACCCGGCGACCGGATCATCGTGCAGCTGCCCAACCTGCGCGAGACCGTCCCCATCCTCTACGGCGCGTCGCGGCACGGTGTCGTCTTCGTGCCCCTGAACCCCGGGATGAAGGCGTACCACCTGCGGTCCGTGATGGCGGACTCCGAGCCCAAGCTGGTCATCGGGGCCGGCGAGGCGCTGCGGGAGGCCGCCGACGTGCCCGTCCACGGGATCGACGAGCTCTGGAGGGAAGTGGAGGCGTTCGCCGGGCGCCCCGTCCCGGGCGGGCCGGCCGAGGTCCGGCCGCAGGACGTCGCGGTCCTCATGTACACCTCCGGCAGCACGGCGGCGCCCAAGGCGGTGGTGGGCCCGCACGCGCAGGTGACGTTCGCGGCGTCGGCCATCAACGCCGTGCTCGGCTACCGTCCGGGGGACGTCGTCTTCTGCCGGTCGCCGATGTCCTTCGACTACGGCCTCTACCAGATCTTCCTGTCCGCCCTCGGCCAGGCGGAGCTGGTGCTGGCGGGTGAGGGCTCCGACCTGGCGCTGCTGAGCCAACTGCAGGAGTGCGGCGCGACCGTCGTGCCGATCGTGCCCTCGCTGGGCGCCATGCTCACGACCCTGGGCAGGCGGGCCCCCGGCTCGGTGCCCACCGTGCGGATGTTCACCAGCACCGGCGCCGCGCTGCCGGCCTCGACCATCGAGGGCCTGCGCGAGTGCTTCCCTGGCGCCCGGGTGGTGCGGATGTACGGGGTCACCGAGTGCAAACGGGTCACCATCATGGAGCCGGAGCTGGAACGGGAACGCCCCGACTCGGTCGGCCGCCCCCTGCCCGGCACCCGCGTGCTGATCCTCGGCGACGACGGCTCGCCGCTGCCCGCCGGCGAGACCGGGGAGATCGTGGTGGCCGGGCCCAACGTGATGGCTGGATACTGGCGCGCCCCCGAACTGACCGCCCGCGTCTACCGCCGCGACGCGGCCACCGGTGAGACCCGCCTGCACACCGGCGACTACGGTTTCCTCGACGAGGACGGTTACCTCTACTTCGAGGGCCGGCGCGACGACATGTTCAAGCGCAAGGGCACCCGGATGAGCACCATCGAGATCGAGGCCGCCGCGATGGACATCCCGGGCGTCCGGGCCGCCGCGGTGCTGCCGCCGGGCGAGCGGCACGATCTCGCGATCATCGTCGAGGGCGACCTCGCCTCGCACGTCGTCCTGCGCGAGCTGGCGCAGCGCCTGGAGCCCGCGAAGGTGCCCGCGATCTGCCGCGTCCTGCCGTTCTTCCCGCTCACCCTCAACGGCAAGAACGAGCGCAAGGACCTCGTACGGTTCCTGGAGGAGACGCCCTGAGCTCTCCCGCGATCCCGGGCCGGCTCGGGCTGGGCTTGAGCCGGGTTCGGCTCGGGATCGGGGCGCGCTCGGGCCTGGGGAAGGCTTTGCCTCCTGCCGGGAGACGCCGCGGGCCGCTCCCGCTAGCGTGGGAAGTGCTCATGCGCCGTACTGGCGTTTCCCGGGAGCCCACGTCGACGCTCCGTCAGCCCGCATCAGCCGGGCGCGCCACCTCACGGAGTGATCTTTGATGCTCGAACGCCTGCTCGTCGCCGCCACTCTGGTGGCGCCCGCGCTCATCGGCTCGCTCTCGCTCTCCGCCCCATCGACCGGTACGGCCGTCGCCGCCACGGTGGCGCAGGCCCCGGCCGCGATCCCGCCCGCTCCGGTCCCTCCGGATGACGACGAGTAGGAGGTCCGCCGCCGCGCCGGCATCCGTCGCCCCGTGAGGCACCCCCTCGCGGGGCGATCCCGTGCGCGGGCCAGTGGTTGTGCGGAGTTTGTGTACGACGTAAGCTTACGTGGTACACAAACTTCGGGAGGTCACCCTGACCACGATCGCCATCGCGCTCCCTCTCCTCTGGCTGGCCTGGCTGGCCCTGACCGAGTGGGTGCCCATGTTCCCGCTCAACGACCTGAGGCCCGGCAACCTGCGGCCACGGCTGCTCGCCGCGGCGATCAACTACCCGTTCCCGCTGCTCATCGCCGCCGGCATCGCCCTGCACCGTCCATGGTCGCTGATCGCCGCGTCGGCGTTATGCGGGCTGATCCTGGTGGGACACCTGACCAGCTGGTGGCTGCCGTACTTCGGGCTGAGCTCCGAAGCCCAGAGGCAGGTCTACGAGCGCGACTACGCCCGCACCCTCAAGATCCTGCCCGCGGCCGGGCACGCGGTCGTCCCCGACGTCCAGCACCTGGTCGTCGGCCTGCTCAGCGTGGCCATGCTCGGCACCACGCTGGCTGTCACACTGGCCGCATGAGCACCACGCCACGACGCGGCCGGGGCGGGCGGCCGCCCCAGCTGACCACCGAGCAGATCGTCACCGCGGCCATCGCCCTCCTCGACGAGGAGGGCCTGGACGCGGTGACCATGCGGGGCATCGGCGCCCGCCTCGGTGTGGCCGCGATGTCGCTGTACCGGCACGTGCCCAATCGCGACGCCATTCTGGCCGCGATCGTCAATCGCCTGTTCGCCACCGCGCTCGCCGGGTTCGACCCCGGCCCGACGTGGGCGCAGGCGGTGACGCGGTTCGCCGTGGCGTACCGGCGCATGCTGCTCGCCCACCCGCACGCCGTGCCGCTGCTGGCGACGTACCCGGTCGACGTCGAAAGCGCCCTGCCACTGCTGGCGGGTTTGCTCGACCGCTTCACCGCCGCCGGCATCGAGCAGGACGAGTCCCTGATCGTCATCCAGTCCGTCGGCGTCTACGTGCTCGGGCACGCCCTGGCCCAGGTGGGCACGCCGCCCGGCTCCGACGCCCCCGCTCCTCCACCCGACCCCGCCGCCCTCGGCTTCTACGAACGGTGGTTCACCACGGGGCTGGAAGCCATCGTCACGGGCTTCCAGCAGCGGCTCCTTCCCCGGTAAGGGGGGCGGCTGCGACGGGCGGACGTCCCTGGGCACGCCGTACGACCTCTGAGGCTCCGGGTCAGAAGGCGTTGACGAGGACGACGTAGGCCGCGGTGCCGATCCCGACGCTCAGGATCGTCCGGCGGCCGAACGCGAGATGCACCCCCGCCGTGACCGCGACCGCGAGCAGCGCGTACAGCGTCGCGCGCGGCTCTGCGGCGATGGTGCCGTGCAGGGCGGTCACAGCGAGGATGGCGAGGATGCCAACCGGCATCCACACCGAGAGCCGCCGCACGATCGCCGAGCCGCGCAGCGTGCGCAGCAGCGCGAAGGGGACGGCGCGCAGCGCGAGCGTGATGGCGAAGACGATCGCGAGGACGGCGACGAGGTAGGCGGTGCTAGGCATCGGCGGCCTCCGGAGCGGATCGGCGGGCGGTGCGCGCGTGCCGGACCAGCAGCAGCGCCACGTACAGCAGCAGCGCGGTGAACATGGCGACCCCCGGGGTGAGGACGAGCGCGACGTGGCCGCCTACGAGACCTTCCTCAGCACGTACGTCATGACCATCCCGCGGATCAGGAACGTCACCTCGCACTTCACGATGAAGAACGTCAAACCGGCCCCCTAACCCTCGGCGTTCAGAAGGACGCCTGGTCCAGCCGGGCGAACTGCTCGTCGGTCAGCGTGAGACCCGCCGCCGCGACGTTCTCCTCCAGGTGCGCCACGGAGGTCGTGCCGGGGATGGGGAACATGGCCGGCGAGCGGCGCAGCAGCCAGGCCAGGGCGGTCTGGGCCGGGGTCGCCCCGAGCTCGGCCGCCACGGTGGCCACGGGGCCGCCGGCCTTGGCGTGGTCGCCGACGGCGATCGGGAAGAACGGGACGAACGCGATCCCGTGCTCGCCCGCGTGGTCCACGACCTTCTCGTGGGTGCGGTCGGCGAGGTTGTAGAGGTTCTGGACGGCGGCGACGGGGGCGATCCCGCACGCCTCCTCCAGCTGGTCCACCGTCACCTCCGACAGGCCGATGTGGCGGATCTTGCCCTCCTCCCGCAGCTGTGCCAGGGCGCCGATCTGGTCGGCGAGCGGGACCTGGGGGTCGACGCGGTGCAGGTAGTACAGGTCGATCACGTCCCGGCGCAGGCGGCGCAGGCTCAGCTCGGCCTGCTGGCGCAGGTACTCGGGGCGTCCCAGCGGGATCCACTCCTCGACGCTCGGCCGGGCCACGCCGCCCTTGGTGGCGATCACGACGTCGTCGGCGTAGGGGTGCAGGGCTTCGGCGACGAGCTCCTCGTTCGCGCCCAGCGCGTAGGCGTCGGCGGTGTCGATGTGCCGCACGCCGAGCTCGACCGCGCGGCGCAGCACGGCCAGGGCGCCCTGCCGGTCGGCGGGCGCCGCCCAGATCGTGCCGTCGGCCGCCAGCCGCATGGCGCCGTAACCGATGCTGCCCACTTCCAAGTCGCCAATTTTCATGATTTCTCCCTAAAGGTTGAGCGTTCAAGTGAGGACGCTACACCCCGAAGGTTGAGAGTTCAAGCTAGGATGGGCGGCGTGGAGACACGGTGGCTCGGCGACGACGAGCAGCGGACCTGGCGGGCATATCTGTGGACGACCCGGCTGCTCGGCGACGCCCTCGACCGGCAGCTGCAGCACGACGCCGGGATGCCGTACACGTACTACATGATCTTGGCGACGCTCTCGGAGGTCCCCGGGCGGCGCATGTCGATGACCGACCTGGCCGCGCAGGTCTACTCCTCGCTCAGCCGCCTGTCCCACGCGGTGGCGCGGCTGGAGGAGCGCGGCTGGGTGCGGCGCTCGCCGCACCCGGACAACCGGCGGGTGACCGTGGCGGAGCTGACCGACGACGGCTTCGCCGCGCTCGCGCAGGCGGCGCCCGCGCACGTGGAGGAGGTGCGCAGGCGCCTGTTCGACCCGCTCAGCGGCGAGCAGGTGGCCCAGCTGCACGACATCCTGCGGGCGCTGTGGAAAGGGCTCGACCCCGAGGCGGGCGGGGCCTACCCCGGGGTCTTCGGCCCCGAGGCGTAGAGACCCGAGGCGTGGATCAGCGCTGGATCAGCGCGCCATGGGGGCCTGGAGCAGGCGTTCCTCCTCGGTCGTCCGCTCGTCGTACGCGGTGCGGGCGTCGGAGATCTCCCGCTGGTGCTCCTCGGTCCACACGACCAGCGACTTGATCACCTCGTGCAGCGAGAAGCCGAGCGCGGTCAGCTCGTACTCCACCCGCGGCGGCACCACCGGATAGACGGTGCGGGTCACGAGCCCGTCGCGCTCGAGCTGGCGCAGCGTCACCGTGAGCATGCGCTGGCTGACGCCGTCGATGGCGCGGCGCAGCTCGGAGAAGCGCATCGTACGGCGGTCGAGCAGGGCGATGACCAGCAGCGACCACTTGTCGGCGACGCGGTCGAGGATCTTCCGCACGTCGCAGTCGGCCCGGGTGTCCCACTGGACGACCTGGTCGTCCATGGTTCCCGTGCAGTAACCGAGTGCCTTTGAAGTGCCGTCTTCCATTACTTCCCCATGGTCACGCAAGATTCCTTTGTTACGAAAAAGAACCATAGGAGTCGTTCCTGTGTCCACAACCACGCACTCTTCTTCTTCGCCGTCGTTGCGCATGACCCCCAAGGCCTGGGGGATGCTGTTCGTCCTGTGCGGCGCGATCTTCCTCGAGGGGATCAACGTCGCGATGCTCAACGTGGCCCTGCCCGCCATCCGGGCCGACCTCGGCCTGTCCACGGGCGAGCTGCAGTGGGTGATCAGCTCCTACGTGCTGGGCTACGGCGGGTTCATGCTGGTCGGAGGCCGGGCGGCCGACCTGTTCGGCCGCCGCCGGATGTTCCTGGCCTGGCTGGCGGTCTTCCTCGTCGTCTCGGCCCTGGGCGGGCTGGCCGCCGAGGGCTGGATGCTCATCGCCGCCCGTTTCGTGGCGGGCGTCGCCGCCGCGGTCATGACCCCCGCCGGGTTGTCCATCATCACCACGAGCTTCGAGGAGGGGCCGCGGCGCAACCAGGCGCTCCTGGTGTACTCCGGCACCGCCGCCGGCGGCTTCTCCCTCGGGCTGGTGCTCGGCGGCCTGCTCGCCGCCGTGGACTGGCGCTGGGTGCTGTTCGCGCCGGCGGTGCTGGCGCTGATCATCCTGGTCCTGGCGGTGCCGCTGATCCCCGCCGGTCCCGTGGAACGTTCCGAGGAGCGGAGGCTGGACGTCGCGGGCGCGGTGACCATCACCGCCGCCATCATGCTGCTGGTGCTCGGCGTCGAGCGCGCCGCCCACGTGGGCGCCGGGTGGACCGCCGGCGCGCTGGTGGCCGGGCTGGCCCTGGTCGCGCTCTTCCTCGTGATCGAACGCCGCTCCGCCGCGCCACTGGTGCGGCTGGGCATCTTCCGCTCCGCGCCGCTCGTCCGCGCCAACCTCGCGGGGCTGCTGTTCTCCGGGGCCTTCTTCGGCTTCCAGTTCATCGCCGTCCTGTATCTCCAGGAGGTGCGGGGCTGGAGCTCGCTGCAGACCAGCCTGGCCATGCTCGCGGTAGGCGCGGACGCCGTCCTCGCGCCGACCCTGACCCCGCGGCTGGTCAACCGCTTCGGCAACGCGAAAGTCATCCTGGCCGGGCTGCTGGCCGCCGTGCTCTCGTACGTGTTGTTCCTGCCCATCGGCATGGACACCGTCTACCTGGCGATGTTCCCCACCATGATCATCCTCGGGGTGGCGTTCGCCCTCGCGTACGGCCCGCTCACCATCGTCGCCACCGACGGCGTGGACGAGAGCGAGCAGGGCCTGGCCGGAGGGCTGCTCTACACCTCCTTCCAGTTCGGCGCGGCGCTCGGGCTGGCGGCCAGCACCACGGTGATCGTGGCCGTGGCGGACGCGGGGGACCTGCTCGGCGCCTACCGCACCGCGCTCGCCGTGCCGATCGCCGCCGCGGTCCTGGCCGTCGTGGTCAGCGCCTTCGGCCTGCGGAAGGGGGCCGCCCGATGACGTCCTTCGCGGAGATCGAGGCCGAGTTCAACACCATCGTCGGCGCCACCGTGTACGCCACCATGGTCACCGTGGACGCCCGCAACCGGCCGCGCACCCGGGTGCTCATCCCGATCTGGGAGAACGTGGACGGGCGGCCGCTGGGCTGGCTGGCGACCTACCGGACCCCGGTCAAGGCGGCCCACCTGGCAGGCAACCCGCACACCTCGTTCTCCTACTGGAAGCCCGGCAACAACTCGGTCGCCGTCGACGCCGTGGCGAGCTGGGCGGACGGCCTGGACGTGCGGCGGCGCGTGTGGGACCTCTACCGCGCCACCAGCCCCCGGGGCGCCGGGTACGACCTGGGCGGCTTCTGGCGCTCGCCCGCCGACCCCAAGCTGCACGTCCTGCGCCTCGACCCCTTCCGCGTCCAGGTCATCCGCGGCATGGATCTGCGCAGCCGCATCTGGACGGCCGGCTGAGCGGGCGGCGGGTCAGGCGTGGCTGATGATCACTTTGCCGAAGCCGCCGCCTGACCCGCAGTAGGCGAGGGCGTCGGGGACCTGCTCGAACGGGAACACCCGGTCGATCACCGGGCGCAGCCGGTGCGCCTCGACGGCCCGGTTCAGCTCGAGGAAATGGGCCCGGCTGCCGGTGGCGATCCGGCGCAGCACCGAACCGGCCATGAACAGGGTGGCGGGGTCGACGGGTGCGGCCCCTTCGGCGCCGGACAGCCAGTAGCCGACGAAGGCGACCTCGCCGCCGGCCGCGACGGAGCGCAGCGACTGCTCCAGCGGCCCCGTCGCGTCGACGACGCGATCGGCTCCCCGGCCGTCGGTGAGCGCGTGGACCTCCTTCCACCAGACCGGGTTCTGCCGGTAGTCGATCACCTCGTCCGCCCCGAGCGCCCTCAGCCGCTCGGCCTTGGCCGGGCCGGACGTGGTCACGATCACTCTGGCTCCGGCCAGCTTGGCGAAGAGCAGGACGAACAGCGACACGGCGCCCGACCCGAGGGTCAGCACGGTCTCGCCGGCGTGCGGGGCGCCGCCGGAGGTCAGGGAGTTCCAGGCGGTCACCGCCGCCAGCGGCAGCGCCGCGGCCTCCTCGTACGACAGGTGCTCGGGCAGGCGCACGACGCCGTCCTCGCTCAGCAGCGCGTACTCCGTCAGCACGCCGTCGATCATGGTGCCGAGCTGGGCGGCGTCCTCGCGCCGGAACGGGCCGTCCAGCCAGCGCGGGAAGACGGTGGCCGCCACCCGGTCACCCGGCGCGACCCGGGTGACGTCCGCGCCGACCGCCACGACCTCTCCCACTCCCTCGCAGCCGGGCACCACGCCGGGGGTGATCGGCAGCGGATAGTCTCCGGACAGCACCCGCAGGTCGCGGAAGCCGAGGGAGTTCGCGCGGATCCTGACCACGACCTGCCCGCGCCCCGGTTCTGGCTCGTCGCGGTCGTGCAGCGTCAGCCCGGCGAGGCCGCGTCCGGGCACGAGGCGGTAGCTCTTCATCTGATGTCCTTTCAAGCTCCGTATGAGTGGGCACGATCGTGCGGGGCGGCCCTGGCGGCCGGCAATTCCCCGGAGGGAATCGCGGGCCCGCACGGCGACCGGATAGAACAGAGCGGTGAGCACCACCATCAGGGAGAACGGCGTCGGCACGGAGCTGAGACGCTGGCGCGGGCTTCGCCGGGTCAGCCAGCTCGAACTGGCCACGCTGGCCGGCACGACCCAGCGCCATCTGAGCTTCATCGAGAGCGGCCGTTCCCGGCCGGGGCGCGCGATCGTGATCCGGCTGGCCGAGTCGCTCGGCCTGTCGCTGCGGGAGCGCAACGACCTGCTCACCGCGGCCGGCTATGCGCCGGTGTTCGCCGAGTCGGGCCTGGAGGAGTCGGCGCTGCGGCCGGTCCGGGCCGCCATCGAGCAGATCCTGCACGGCCACCTGCCGTATCCGGCCCTCGTCATCGCACCGTACGGCCGGGTGGTGGCGGCGAACGACGCCATCGAGGTGTTCACCGAGGGCGCGGCGCCCGAGCTGCTCGAACCGCCGGTCAACATGCTGCGGCTCATGCTCCATCCGGACGGGATGGCCCCGAGGGTGCGCAACCTGGCCGAATGGGGCCGGCACATCATCGAGAACCTTCGTGCCAGGGCCCGCAGGAGCCCGGACCCGCGCCTGGACGACTTCGCCGCCGAACTGGCCGGCTACGTCCCCCAGGCGCCGGTCGGGCCCGAGCATCTCGGTTTCTCCGTGCCGATGAGGCTGGCCTCGGCGGACGGGGAGCTGCGCCTCATCACCACGCTGACCTCGTTCGCGACGGCGACCGACGTCACGCTCGCCGAGCTGCACCTGGAAGCGTTCCTGCCCGCCGACCAGGCCACCACCGAACTGCTCCGGCGCCGGGCCGAGCGCTGAGCGGCGGGGTCAGCTCACGGAGAGGCGGTCGACGTTGGGGCCTCCGTTCGACGTGGTGGCGGTGGCTCTGATCTTGTTCACCCCCTGGGCCAGGTCGGCGGTCAGGGTGACGGTCTGCCAGGTGGTCCAGGCGCCGGTGCCGGTGAAGTCGCGGGTGACCGAGGTGCCGTTGACCGCGATGGCCATCGGCCGGCTGGCCGTGGTGCCGTTGGCGAAGCGGAGCTCCAGGGTGGCCGGCCCGGCCGTCGCGGCGTTCACCGTCCACTCGACATAGCTGCCCGTCACGTTGTCGTAGTTCACGAACCCCGTGCCGGTGTAGCCCGCGTGGTTGGACTCCACCACGCCCTGCGAGATCGTCGCGTCCTCCGCCTGGTAGGCGGCGGGGCCGCTGCCGGTGGTCTCGGTGACGGCGTTCGACGGTGCCGAGGAGTTGCCCGCCGCGTCATGGGCCCTGACCGTGAACGTGTACGAGGTGCCGGCCGCCAGGCCGGAGACCGTGGCGCCGGTGCCGGTGACCGTCGTGGCCAGGGCGCTGCCGTTGGAGACGTCGTAGCCGGTGACGCCGACGTTGTCGGTGGCGGCGTCCCAGGCCAGCGAGACGCTGGAGGAGGTCTTGCCGGTGACGCGCAGGTTGCCGGGCACGGACGGGTTCTGGGTGTCGGGCGGCCCGGTCGGGACGGTGAGGGTCGCGGTGTTCCACCCGGCCACCCGCACGCTCGGCGAGCCGGTCAGGTCGGAGGCCCGGTACGTGGCGGTGAGGGTCCTGGACTCCCCGGGCCAGAGGCTGATCGCGTTGTCCGACCACTGGATCGGCAGCACGGGCTTGCCCGCCGCGTCCACCACGTCGGCGTCGAGCATGAAGGCGGGGACGGCGCCGGTGCCGGTGTTCTTGACCGTCACGGTGACCCTGCCGTCGGAGGGCGTGGAGGCGGTGGCGGTGATCGGGGTCTGGGCCAGGCCGTTGAGGCCGGTCAGGTTGGCGTAGCGGGAGGTCGGGACGTAGTACCAGTCGTTGTTCGCCCAGTCGATCACGTCGTCCGGGGTGGACAGGGCGTAGACGTTGCGGTCGATCTCCTGGCCGTCGCGCAGCAGCGTCAGCCGTACCAGGTAGGTCGTGGACAGGCCGCTGACGGCCGGCACGGTCACCGCGGTCGCCTTGCCCCCGTCGGCGGCGACGCTGACCGTCGCGGTGTTGCTGTACTTGGCGGATCCGTCCATGTTGAACACGTCCGTCTTGACGGTCAGGCCCGAGGCGGCCGAGACGCCGGAGTTGACCACGACGACGGACTTGTTGTCGTAGGAGTACTGCACGTGCAGCGGCTTGTTGGCCTCGCGGGCGCCCCAGTAGGAGCCGCCCTGGTCCAGGTAGTAGTCGAAGAGCTGCCAGTGGAGGGAGGACCAGCCGCTGTTGAGCATCCAGTAGACGACGCCGGTGGACGGGTTGCTCGAGTCGGTGAAGTTGCGGCCGTAGGCCTCGAACTGCGCTCGTACCGCCTCGTACTGGGCGAGCTGCGCCTTCTTCATGTAGTCCGTCAGCCCGGACGGTGCGCCGTACCGGCCTCTGAGGGCGTTGTGGTAGATGGTCAGGTCGTCGAAGGTGCTCGACGGCGAGCGGTGATACTGCGTCGCGCCCGGGCTCTGCCAGAGCGAGTCGATCTGCGCGGAGGTCATCATCCGCTTGAGCGAGTCGAGCGTCGGGACGTCGGGGCCGGCGCTGGTCTCGGAGTTGAAACCGAACGCGCCGCCTTCGCGCTTGTTGTACCAGTAGCTGGGCGGCACCCAGTCGTACGGGCCGGGCATCTTCATGCCCGAGTTGCCCAGTTGCGGGCTGGACTTGTCGGAGGCCACGGACACGATCGGGAGCTGCCACTCGGCCGCGGTGAGGGCGTCGAGGTAGTTGGTCTCCTTCTGGGCGGGCGGCGGGTTGTCCGAGCCGATCAGGAACGAGATCACGCTGGGGTGGTTGCGCAACCGGGTGGCCTCCGCCTGCATGGACGCCTTGGCGATCGGATAGTCGGAGCTGCTGAAGGAGCCTTCCCACTTGTCGCAGCACTCCCAGCCGGGCAGGGTCAGGATGCCGTATTTGTCGGCCAGGTCGTAGAGCTCGTCGGTGTCCAGGTGGCCTTCGACGCGGATCGTGTTGAGGCCGAGGTCCTTGACGTAGCGGATCTTGTCTTCCAGGTAGGCCAGGTTCTTGCGGAGGAAGATGTCGGGGGACCAGCCGCCGCCCCTGATCAGGATCGGCTTCCCGTTGATCTTGTAGTAGCGGCGGCCACTGGCGTTCTTGCCCGACTCGACCTTGCGTACGCCGAAGCGCTGGGTCAGCGTGTCGCTCTGCACGCCGCCGGTCGTCGCCGTGAGGTTCAGGTCGTAGAGCGGCTGGGCGCCCATCGTGTGCGGCCACCACACCTGCGGGTCGGCCAGCGTCTGGTTGAACGTGATCCGCTTGGTCTGGTTCGCGGCCAGGGCGACGTCCTGCGAGAACTCGAGCGGGCCGATCGTCCCCTTGACGGTGGCGTTCACGGCGCCGCCGGTGGCGTTGCGGACGTCGACCTTGATGGTGAGGTCGGCGCGGTCGAGCGCCGGCACCGCGAGGTTCGTGATCACGTGCGCGTCGCGCAGCGAGACGTCGGCGCTGCGGCGGATCAGGACGTCGCGGAAGATGCCCATGTTGTCGTCGCGCGGCAGCTGCACCCAGTCGATCCAGCCGATCGTGAGGTGGTTGTCGGGGTTGTTCGGGTTGACGCGGAAGGCCACCGAGTTGACGCCCGGGTGCACCAGGGCGGTGACGTCCCGTTCGTTGCGGGTGTAGGCGCCGGCCACCTGGGCGGCGGTGGCGACCTGGGTGCCGTTCACCCACACGTCGGCGCTGGAGATCACGCCGCTGACGTCGAGGAAGGTCCGCAGCCCGGACTCGTCGCCGAGGGTGAAGTCGGAGCGGTACCACCACGGCACGTCGAAGTCCGCGGCCGGGATCGACTGCATGTTCGTGGAGTAGAACGGGTCCGGGTAGACGTTGTTCTGCAGCAGGCCGGCGAGCACGGTCGAGCGGGGGCCGACGGGATACCAGCCGGTGGCCGCGTAACCGGGCGTGGAGATCGCGGCCCCGGAGTCGGACACCTTCGCCGAGGACTGGATCTTGTATCCCGTCAGGGTGGTCGTCGCCGGTACGGCCTGCGCGGCGGCGGGCGGCGCCACGCCCGCGGCGTTCACCAGCAGCGCACAGGCCGATAACAGGATGAGGATGAGCCGAGAGCGCGCCATGGGGGTCCCTCTCCAGGCTGGTCTATTCGTTAATAAACCTTCTTAACAAATAAACCGGATCCCGTAAATGGAGAATTCTCGGGAAGGCGAGGGCCGCCGCGGGCAAGAAGGGGTGTCTATCTCATTCGGGAGTCCTTGAGTGATCACTGCCCCTGACGCGTTCGAAGCGGTCTTCGACGCGCACTACGAGGAGATCCGCCGCTACCTCGGCCGCCGGGTCGGCCTCGACGTGGCCGAGGACCTCGCGGCCGAGACCTTTCTGATCGCCTTCGATCAGCGCGAGGCGTTCGATCCGTCGTTCGGCGAGATCAGGCCGTGGTTGTACGGCATCGCGACCAACCTGATCGGGCGGCACCGGCGTACGGAGGTGCGCCGCTACCGCGCGCTGGCGAGAACCGGGCCGCCGCCCGACGACGACGGGCTCCACGACCGGTTGATCGACCGGCTCGCCGCCGAGGTGACGGTCGGGCGGCTGGCCAAGGCGCTCACCAAGCTCTCGGCCGGCGAACGTGACGTGGTGCTGCTGGTGGCGTACGGCGGGCTGGACTACGCCGGGGTGGCCGCCGCGCTGAGGGTCGCCGAGGGAACGGTCGCCTCGCGGCTGAGCAGGGCCAGGACCAAGCTGCGTGCTGCGCTGGGGGTGGAGGTGTGATGAAGGAGTTCGAGTTCATCGACCGGGTGATGCCGGATGTGCCGCCGCTCTCGCCGGCGCAGCTCGCCGCGGCGCGGGCCCGGCTCACCGAAGCCACCGCCGCCCGCCCCACTGCCCGCCCCACTGCCCGCCCCACCGCTCGGGCCGCCGCCCGTCCCACCGGTCGGCCTACCGGTCGGACCACTGGCCCCGTGGTGGGGCGGGGCCGCGGGCGGCGTCCGGTGGCGCACGGCTGGCGGGGGATCGCGCTCGCGGCGATGGCCGTGGTGCTCGTGATCGGCGCGGTCGTCCTCCTGGTGCCCCCGCAGGGCCGGGAACCGGTCGCCGCCACCCCCGCACAGCTCCTGGACGCGGCGGCCGGCAAGCTGGCGGCGCAGCCCCAGGGCAGCGGCCGCTACTGGTGGCTGGAGACCGAGGAGGTCCGCCGGACGAAGGGCGGGGAGGGCTTCCTCGTCGAGGAGCGCGGTAAGGACGTGCTGGTCCTCGGGCGGGACGGCGACGGCTACACCTGGTACGAGGCCGTCTCGGCCAGGCCCTACGGCGCCGAGGCGGTCGAGGCGTGGAAGCGGGCGGGCTCCCCGGAGCTCTGTCCCGCCCGGGACTGCGACCCCAACCTGCGCTTCTACCCGCAGCGCACGCTGGAGAAGTATCTGACTCTGGCGCCGGGGTGGCAGCCGACCCTGGACGAGCTGCTCGCGCTTCCCCACGAGGCGAACGCGCTCAGGACCGAGCTCCTGAGGCACCTCTCGCTCGGCTACGACAAGGGTCCGGACGACTGGGTGCGGGAAACGGGGCTCCGGCTCGTCAAGGATGTCCCGGCGACCCCGGGCACCCGGGCAGCGGCCTACCGCATGCTGGCCGCCCTGCCCGGGGCCCGCGTGCTCGACGACGTACGCGATCCGGCGGGCCGCCGAGGCGTGACCCTGCAGCTGCGCGTCAACGACGCCGTCCGCGTCCAGCTCGTCATCGACCCGGGGAGCGGCGAGCTGTGGGCGTCCCAGATGGTGGCGCCCATACGCGGACTTCCGCAGGGCGCCGCGGCGGTGGCCACGATCGTCGTGCGGGCGGCGTGGAGCGACGCCCGGCCGGTGCCGCCGTCCGGCTGCTCGGACTGCCGAGGCCGGTACTGAGGCCGGGCCGTCCGCCTCTCGGCCGGCGGCGTCGAACCGATCTTCGGCGCCGTACGTCAAGAGGGCATGACAGCACGCGTTCTCGCCCTGCTCGCCCTCGTGGCAGGGCTGGTCATGTTCACCGGCGGCACGGCGTCCGCCTGCCAGTGCGTGGAACGGGGCCCGCAGGATCAGATGGAGAGCGCGGTCGCCGTGTTCGCCGGCACGGTGACGCGGGTCGGCGTGAGCCCGGACGAGAGCGGCGGAGGGCACGTCATCGCCGTCCTCCGCGCCGACCACGTCTACAAGGGGCAGGCGCGGGAGTGGTTCCAGGTCTCCACCCGTAGCCAAGGGCCGGCCTGCGGGTACGACTTCGCCGCGGGCTCCCGCCACCTGGTGTTCGCCGGCGGGCGTGACGAGGCGCTGACCACGTCCAGCTGCTCGGGCAACGCGTCGCTGCCGGCCGGCGACCGGCCGCTGCGGCGGGACGACGGCAACGGGCTCACCCGTGAGCTGATCGCCGCCCTGGGCACCCCCACCCGGGTCCGCCACACCGGCGCCGCCGAGCCCACCATCGCCGAGCCCACCATCGCCGGGTCGACTGCGGCGGGGTCGACTGCGGCGGGGTCGACTGCGGCGGGGTCGACTGCGGCCGGGTCGACTGCGGCCGGGTCGACTGCGGCCGGGTCGACTGCCGCCGGGTCCGCCGCTGCCAAGTCCGCCGCCACCGAGTCCGCCGGTCCCGACGGGGGCACCGGCGTGCTGGTGGCCGCCCTGGTGGCGGTGGGCGTCGTGGCGCTGGCGGCGGGAGCCGGGTGGGCGTACCGCAGGCGCTCCTCCTCCTGACCGGCGCCGACCTGTCAGGTCAGGGTCGGTACGGCGCCGCACTCGGCCCGCTCGACCGTGACACCCGGCAGGCCCCTGACCCATCGCCAGGTGATCTCGCCGAGCCGCGCGGCCTGCGGGGGAGTGCGGCCCAGCCCGACGGCGTAGCGGGTCGACCGAGGACCGCTCTCGAACGGGCGCGGCCAGGCGTGGACGTCCCGCATCCCGTCCTCCTCCAGGGCGGCGAGCAGGTCCAGCATCCGTCCTCTGACGCGGCCGAGCGTCGCGTCGAGCTCCTCGGGGCGGTCGGAGCGCACGCTCAGCACCGCCCAGGCCGCGTGGCGCCGATGGAGAGGCGGCGGCGCGAGCAGGTCGGCGGAGCGGCCGCTCTCGACGAGCTCCCATGCCTGGTAGAGCTCCTGGGTGAGCAGGTCCAGGCCGCCGGGGGTGACCTGGCGCGCGCAGTTGCGTACGGGGGCGCTGGGCGTCATCACCGCGATCGGGGCCGGCTGGGGCGAGGTGGGGCCGAGGGCGACCGGGTCTCGCCAGTTCCAGGCGGCCCACGTACTGAAGAAGCGGCTCAGCAGGTCGTCGGCGGGCAGGTCGCCGCTCTCGCGTACGGTGTGCGCGGCCATGACCGCCCAGGCCAGGCCGGGCAGTCCGCCGAACGGGGCCGAGTCCAGCCCGCGTGCCCGCGCCCACGCCTTCACCCGCCGGGCGAGCAGGGCGAAACGGGCGTGGTGCCCGCCGACGGCGGCGCGGATCGCGTCCGCGTCGCTGACCGCGCTCAAGGCGATCGCGGCCGCCTCGCCCAGCTCGGCGCGGCGGGCCGGCGCCTGCTCCGGGGGCAGCGATCCGGTGGGGACCACGGTCAGGTCCACTTCCAGCCCGCCCGTACGGAAGCGCAGGCCCGGCACCCGCGCGCCGATCACCTGGCGCATCCGGTCGAGACCGGGCAGCGCGGCCCGCACCCGGGCTTCGACCTCGGCCATGTCCGTTTCACCGGGGGGCGCGGTTTGCGCCCGGGCTTCGATCTCGGCCGTGTCCGGTTTGCCGGGCAGCCCGGCCCGCATCCGGGCCTGGACCTCGGCCGTGTCCGTTTCGCCGGGCAGCGCGGCCACCAGGTCCAGGTCCGCGCCGGGGAGTTCGCAGCCCATGCGCCGGGAGCCGGCGACGGACACGACGCCCGGCCGCAGCGCCTCCGCCAGCCGCCGGGTCACCTGATCGGCCGAGGTATCGCGCTGCTCCCTTCCGCCGGTCACCTGATCGGCCGAGGCGTCGCGAGGCTCCTTTCCACCGGCCGTGGGCTCGGCGATCCAGTGGATCTCGCCCGTGCCCAGGGTGACCCGCGCCCGGGGACGCATGGGCTCGTCCGCGCGGCGCGACAGCAGCACCAGCTCTCCCACCTGCGCCGTCATCCCGGCCAGGCGGATCGGGTCGTCCGTACGGCCGAGCGTCAGGTGCGGGGTGAAGCCTTCGGGGCGTCCCTCGCAGCGGGGGAAGCGCCGTTCGAGCGCGCGACGCAGGCGGGCCCAGGGCGCCGGGTCGCCGGCGGCGGGGTCGAGCCAGGCCGTCGAGTGGTCGCGGTGCCGGAACGTACGCACCCCTTCCAGCCTGGCGGCGAACGGCGCGACCTCGGCGGCCGCCGCGGCCACCAGGGACGCCGCCGCCTCGAACTCCGACTCCGGCACGAAGCCGAAGAGCAGGTTGACGTGCGGCGGCCAACGGTCGATCTGCGGATCGTGCGCGCGGCGGACGGCCTGGATCGGCGGCCACAGCTCCCGCGGCGGTACCCACGCCACCGCCGTCCGCGCCGTCGGCGGCACGTCGAGCACTCCACCGGGCGCCTCACCGGTAGCGTCGAGCACTCCACCGGGTGCCTCACCGGTAGCGTCGAGCACTCCACCGGGTGCCTCACCGGTAGCGTCGAGCACTCCACCGGGTGCCTCACCGGTGGCGCAGAACACTCCACCGGGCGCCTCACCGGTGGCGCCGAGCACCCCGCCGGGCGCCTCGCCGGTGGCGAGCATGCCGCCGGGCTTCCCACCGGTGCCGGCGAGCACCCTGCCGGTCCTTTCGCGGGGTTCGTCGCCGGTGACGTCCAGGACCGCCTCCACCCCGTAGTGGTCGGAGATGTAGAGCCCCTCGGGGGTGGGCGTGTCGCCGCGCAGGGCCGCCGAGATCACCCGAGGCCGGCCGCGCAGCAGGATCCGGTCCAGGCGCGAGGCCCGGCCGGACAGGGAGGAGAGCGCCGCCAGCGGGTTGGCGTCCGGGTCGAAGGTGGGGGTCTGGTCGGGTCCGTGCGCCTCCGTCCAGGCGTCGCGCAGGCCGAGCGCGGACGCGGGGGTGTCCGTGCCGTCGTTGAAGTCGCCCAGCAGGATCACGTCGCCGTCCACGCCGGCCAGCCCCTCGGCGATCCTGGCCAGCTCCGCCCGCCGCCTGTCCGCGCCGTCGGCGGAATGGTCGCTGGTCAGGTGGGTGGCGGCCACGACGAGGACGCCGGAGGCGGTGTCCACGGCGATGGCGGCCACCGACTTGTGCGGGCCGAGCTCGTGCCGGGCCGCCTCCCGTACGGGCAGCCGGCTGAGCAGCAGCAGGCCGCTGTCGTCGACGTCCGGGCCGTACGGGTCGGCGCCGAGGGTGTAGCCGGCGCGTACCCAGGGGGCGGCCAGCAGCATCGACACCAGCGCGGGCTCGACCTCCTGCAGGGCGATCACGTCGGCGTCGGCCTCCTGCAGGGCCGCGAGGAGCAGGGGACGGCGCCGGGCGGTGTCGAGGCGATCGCTGTCGTAGCGGTCCCACAGCGTGTTCCACGTCAGCACGCGCGGAGCCGGGATCCCGGAGCGCCCGCGTCCCGTGGCGGGCCGCCATCCGCCCGCCGGATCCCAGGCGTGCGGGGTCCTGGCCGTGAAGGACGGCGGCCGCAGGCGGCGCGGGTCGCGGGCCCGGCCGGCCTCGCTGGTGTCGACGCGGTCCAGGCCCGTGGCGCGGTCCCAGACCAGCTCGCCGTCCGCCTCGACGAACAGCACCCGGTGCCACGGGATGTCGCCGCCCGGGGTGAAGGCGGGCAGCGCGACGCGCTTGGGGTCGGCGTTGCGCTGGCCGACTCCGAAGACGAACCGGGACGGGTCGAACCGCGGGTCCCAGCGGATCCGGTGGTAGATCTCCTCGCTGGTACGCATCACGCCTCCAAGGTTCCGTCCACGTCGTCGACCGTGCCGCGCGCCCCGACGTACCAGGTGCGGTGGGCCTGTCCGGGGTACGGCGGGACGAACCGGCGCGCCTGCGCGGCCAGCACGTGCGAGGGCACCGGATGGGCGCGGCGGGTGTTGCGCCGGTGCAGCTCGTCCTCCTCCACCAGCACGACCGCGTGCGTGGTCAGCGCGTCGCGGCGGCGCGCCACGGCGTGGACGAGGGAACGCTGGTGCTGGTTGAGCGAGGTGGCGTCCCACACCACGGTGCCGCCGACGGCCAGGGCGGCGTCGAGCCGGTCCAACCCCTCGCCGAGCACCTCCCGGTTGGCCCGCTGGTCCGCCCGCGAGCCGCGGGCCTGGCGCAGGTCGTCCAGCGACAGGTACGCGTCGATCCCCGGCAGGCCCGCCGCGAACGTGCTCTTCCCGCTGCCGGACGGCCCGACCAGCTGCACCAGCCCGGGGAACGGCCTGGAGCGCCACCGCCAGGTCGCAGCCACGGCCTCCTCGACCGTCGCGATGCGTCCCCTGGCCCAGGAGTCGCGGGCCTCCGCCCAGCACCGGTCGGCCGCCTGCGGGCCGAGTCCGGCCAGGGCCTCGCGCAGGCCGGCGCGTAACGGCTCCAGCGGCTCCGGGCCGAGCAGCCCGGCGTCCTCGGCGTGCAGGGCCGACCATTCGACCTGCTCGCGGGCCTGAACGCTCTCCTCGTCCGCGCGTCCGGCCAGCACGGCCGCCGCGACGGCGTGCAGCACGCCCAGGTCGGCGGCCAGCGCCATGCGCCCCAGCCCGGCCCGCCGCTCCTCGTCCGGGTACGGGCGATGCAGCGCACCGTGCAGCCCGGCCAGATCCGCGACCCGCCGCGCCGCCCGCATGCCCAGCGGCCCCGCCAGCCGCGCCGCCAGCCCGGCCCGCGGCACGGCGCGCGCCACCACGGCCAGCACCCCTGCCAGCCGGGCATCCCCACACCGGCCGATCGCATCCACCCGCGCCGCCACTTCGGCCACCGCCTCATGAGCCGTCGCCGCCTCGTGAGCCGTCGCGACCTCGGCCGCCGCCTCCGGAGCCGCCGCCACGTCGGCCGCCGCCTCCGGAGCCGCCGCCACCTCGGCCGCAGCCTCCTGGGTCACTCCTTCGGCTCCGGGCAGGTCCAGCGCGGCCAGCAGGGCGTTCGTGTCGGGGTCCGCGCCCGAGCGCACCGCCCACAGCGCCGCGGCCGGGCCCAGGCCGTTCGGCACGACGGTGGCGTGCATCCAGTGCGTGTCCGTCCGCACGTGCCGCGGCCGCACCCACTTGGCCACCCGCCCCGCGAACTCCTCCCGCCCGAATCCCCCGGCGGCCCGCACCACGTAGCCCTCCTGCCGGTCCAGGTCCAGCCGCAACCCCCGCAGCGCCCGCTCGTCGAAGACGCCGCGCCACAGCACCGGCGGCACCGGGATCCCGAGCCCGCGCAGGAAGGCGACCGTGTGGTCCCAGTCGAGGCACCGATCGCCGTCCCAGACCGAGAACCCGTAGAACCAGCTCTCCAGCCCCTGGTACGCGATGGAGTGCCGGGCGTACATGCTCTCCCCGCACACGCGCCACCCCGCGGGGATCCGCCCGCCGATCCGCCCCTGCAGCCCCTTCACCCACGCGCGGGACGGATGGTGGGCCGAGTCCAGCGACCTGGCGTGCATCCCGTCGGCGTAGAGGGTGGTGTTCTCCCCGTCGAGCTTCTCGGTGACCACGACCTCGCGCCCGCGCAGCCCGGACAGGTCGCCCGCGCGCACGTCGTCCGGGGTCGCGCCGGGCGACCAGGGCAGGTGAGGGGTACGCGGATAGTGCACGCGCATGATCCCTCCCCCCGGCTCGGCCGGAGTCACTGTACAAGCGGCAAGAAACCCGACTCCATCGAATAAACCGTCGTTTCGGAAGCCAGGAGAAACTTTCATCGGCGGACCTCATCGACCGACCAGGCGAAATGACTCCCTGGGGTCGTGGCAACTGACACGCTTCATTGACACCCCATCAAAGTCACGCCGATACTTTCGCTACAACTCCGATAATTTCGGAACCGTCGCGAGGAGGAAGCACATGCTCATCGGCCGTGCCTGCGCCCTGGTCGTGGCGCTGGTCGTCGCCATCGTGATGCCGCCCGGCATCGCCAACGCGGCCCCCATAACCTCCAACCAGACCGGCACCAACAACGGCTACTTCTATTCGTTCTGGACCGACAGTGCCGGGTCGGTGTCCATGAACCTGGGATCCGGCGGCAATTACAGCACCTCATGGAGCAACACCGGCAATTTCGTCGCCGGTAAGGGCTGGAACCCCGGCGGGCGCAGGACCGTGAACTACTCGGGCAGCTTCAATCCGTCCGGCAACGCCTATCTGGCCCTCTACGGCTGGACGAGAAATCCGCTCGTGGAGTATTACGTCGTCGACAACTGGGGCACCTACCGGCCCACGGGCACGTACAAGGGCACGGTGACCAGCGACGGCGGCACGTACGACATCTACCAGACGACGCGGTACAACGCCCCCTCCATCGAAGGCACCAGAACCTTCAACCAGTACTGGAGCGTCCGGCAGTCGAAGAAGACGGGCGGAACCATCACCGCCGGCAACCACTTCGACGCCTGGGCCCGCTACGGCATGAGCCTGGGCAGCCACGACTACATGATCCTCGCGACCGAGGGATACCAGAGCAGCGGAAACTCCAACATCACGGTGGACGCCTCCTCCGGAGGAGGCGGCGGCGGTGGCAACCCCGGCGGCGGCTGCACCGCGTCGCTGTCCGCGGGACAGCAGTGGAGCGACCGCTACAACCTCAATGTCGCCGTCAGCGGCTCCAGCAACTGGACCGTGACGATGAACGTGCCGTCCCCGGCGAAGATCATCGCCACCTGGAACATCGCCGCCAGTTACCCCAGCGCCCAGGTGCTGACCGCCAAGCCCAACGGCAACGGCAACGGCAACAACTGGGGCGTGACGATCCAGCACAACGGCAACCAGACCTGGCCGACGGTCTCCTGCGGCGCCGGCTGACCGCCGGAAAGATCTTTCCGCGCCTGTCCCTCTCGACCATGAATGCCCGCTGGGTCACAATCGGCGCTGGTGCCACAAGCACGCTACAGAGCCACCACAGGCAAGGAGCGGGTCATGGTAGACGCGACCTTTGCAATCTTGGGCCCGGTGCGGGTGAGCTGGGCAGATGGCCGGCAGGCGCATCTCAGTGGCAAGCCGCGCGCCGTCCTCGCCAGCCTGCTGCTCAACGTCAACACGCTGGTGTCCAGGGAACGGCTGGTGGAGGCACTGTGGGAGAACCCTCCTGCCTCCGCCATCCCCAACCTGCAGACCTACATCGGCCAGCTCCGCAAGAGCCTGTCGCTCGGCGCGCGGCTGCTCACCAGGGAGACGGGCTACACCTTCGAGGCGCGCGCCGAGGAGGTGGACCTCCTGCAGTTCGAACAGGGGATCCGGCTGGCGCGGAAGGAGGCCGAAGCGGGTGACGTCCGCGCCGCCGTCGCCCAGTTCGAGAGGGCCCTGGGGATGTGGCGGGGCAAGCCCGCCGAAGGCACCAAGCTCTCCGGCCACATGCTCGCCCGCGTGACCGAGCTGGAAGAGCGGCTGGCCGTGGTCAGGCTGGACTGGGCCGAAGCGAAACTCGCCCTCGGCCGGCCCGCGGAGGTGATCGAGGACCTCCGCGCGTTCGTCGCCGACCAGCCGCTGCGCGAGCGCGCGTGGCGGCTGCTCATGCTCGCGCACTCGCGGGCGGGGCAGCGGGACAAGGCGCTGGAGGCCTTCCAGCGCGCCCGCTCGGTGCTCACCGACGAGCTGGGCCTGGAGCCCGGCGAGGAGCTCCAGCAGTTGCAGGCCGCCATCCTGGCCGGCACCACGCCCGTGAGCGGGCCCGCACCATGGACGCCGGTCTGCCGGCTCCCCTCGGACGTCAAGCATTTCAGCGGCAGGGAAGCCGAGCTGTTCGAGCTGGACGGGCTCCTCCCGCTCCCGGACGAGGCCCCGCCGCGCACCGCCACGACCTGCGTGATCACCGGCACCGGCGGGGTCGGAAAGACCGCGCTCGCCGCGCACTGGGCCCACACGGCACGCGACCGCTTCCCCGACGGCCAGCTCTATGTGGACCTGCGGGGGTTCAGCCCCGGCGCGACGCCCATGTCGCCGTCGGAGGCGGTGCGGATCCTGCTGGGGTTCCTCCACGTGCCGCACCACCGGATGCCCTCCGCCTTCGGCGAGCAGATCGGGCTCTACCGGAGCCTGCTGGCCGGCCGGCGGGTGCTCGTCCTCCTGGACAACGCCCGCGAACCGGACCAGGTGCGCCCCCTGCTGCCCCCGTCTCCGGAGGCCCTCACCCTGGTGACCAGCCGGACCGCGCTCACCGGCCTGATCGCGGCCGAGGGCGCCCACCTGCTGCGGCTCGCGCCGCTCTCCGACGCGCAGGCCGGCCAGCTGCTGAGACGCCGCCTGGGCCAGGACCGCATGGCGGCCGAACGCGAGGCGGTGGACGACATCATCAAGACGTGCGCGGGGTTGCCGCTGGCGCTCGGGATCGTCGCCGCGCGGGCCATCATCAACGCCGGGCTCCCCCTCACCGCGCTGGCGGACGAGCTCCAGGCCGAGCCCACCCGGCTGGACGCCCTGCAGACCGACGAGCTCAGCACCGACCTGCGGGAGGTCTTCGGCTCCTCCTATCGCGTGCTGGCTCCCGAGGCGGCCGAGACCTTCGCCCACCTGGGGCTCGTGCCGGGCCCGGACGCGAGCGTGCTCGCCGTCGCCGGCCTCATCGGCCGCCCCGTGGCGCACACCCGTACGCTGCTGCGCACCCTGGAAACCGCCCATCTGGTGGATCAGCACGTTCCCGGCCGGTACCGGATGCACGACCTCGTCCGCCTCTACGCCATCGACCGCGCCCGCCTCGACCTGAGCGCGCAGGCCCGTGCCGATGGCGTGCGCCGCCTCGTGGACTTCTACCTGCACACCTCGTACGCCGCCGACCGCCTGCTCTCCCCGCGCCGGCGCAACGCCATCCGGATGGAGCCGCCGGCTCCAGGCTCCCTGACGGAAGCCCTGGCGGACGTGGCGGCGGCCCAGGCGTGGTTCAAGGCCGAGCACGCCTGCCTGCTCGCCGCCCAGCGGCTGGCGGCCGAGCACGATCTCCATGACCCCGTGTGGCAGCTGGCCTGGACGCTCGACACCTTCCACCTGGGCCACAACCTGCTCCAGAACTGTGTCTCGGCCTGGCGCCTGGCGTCCGGCGCCGTCGAGCACCTGACCGATCCGGCCGCCCATGCCCTGGTCCACCAGCTGCTCGGCCGCGCCTGCACCCGGGCGGGGCTGCACGCGGAGTCGCTGTCCCATTTCGCCGAGGCCCTCGCCCGGTACGAGCAGCTCGGAGACGTCGCCGGGCAGGCCTATGTCCGCCATACGCTCGCGCTGGCGTGGGGCCACCGGGGCGAGCCCGCGCGGGCGCTGGTCCAGCTGGAGCACGCCCTGCGGCTGTACCAGGACATCGACGACGCCATGGGGGAGGCCAACGCGCTCAACTCCCTGGGGTGGGCCACCGCGATGGTCGGCGACTTCACCAGGGCCCAGGAGCACTGCGAGCGGGCGCTGGCCCTGCTCCGCAGCCACGGCGACCGCAACGGCGAGGCGGCCACCCTCGACAGTCTCGGCTACATCGCCCACCACACCGGGCGTCACGCCCGGGCCCTCGACTACTACCGCGAGGCCCTGACGTTGCGGCGGGAGACCGGCAACGTCAGCCAGGAGGCCGACACGCTCCTCCACCTCGGCGACACCCACCACGCCCTCGGCCAGGACGACGAGGCCGCCCGGACCTGGGGCCAGGCCCTGGCCATCTACCAGGACCAGCACCGCACCGAGCAGTCGAAGCAGGTGCGGGAGCGGCTCGAGGCCCTGGGAGCGAGATCCTCCTAGAGGGCGGGCGGGGCCGGCTGGAGGGGCTGTTCGGTCCAGATGCACTTGCCGGAGTCGGTGTAGCGGGTGCCCCAGCGGTGGGAGATCGCGGAGACGAGCTGGAGCCCGCGGCCGCCCTCGTCGGTGTCGGCGGCGCGGCGGATGCGGGGCGTGGTCAGGCTGCCGTCGGAGACCTCGCAGGTGAGCACGGCGCTGCGGAGCAGGCGCAGGTGGATGGGGCCCTTGGCGTGGCGGACGACGTTGCCGACCAGCTCGCTGGCCAGCAGCTCGGTGGTCATCGACAGGTCGTCCAGGTGCCAGGCGCTGAGCTGGGCGCGGACGTGTTCGCGGGCCTCGCCGGCGGCCTTGGGGTGTTCGGGCAGCGGCCAGGTGGCCATGTCGTCCTTCGGCAGCGCATGGGTGCGGACGACCAGCAGGGCGGCGTCGTCGGCGGTGCCCTGCCGGCCGGGCAGCAGGGTGGCGGTGAGGCTGTCGCACAGGGATTCCAGGCATTCGGCGCAGTGCAGCGGGGCCGCTTCCCGGTCCTGGTGCCGGCACGCCGCCACCGGCGGGATCCCGGGGACCGCGTCGCCCAGCGCCTTGGCGAGATCGGCGATGCCCTGGTCGATGTCGAGGGTGGCGGATTCGACCAGGCCGTCGGTGTACAGCACCAGCAGGCTGCCTTCGGGCAGCTCCATCCGCACGGTGTCGAAGGGCGGGGTGGCGGCGCCGAGGGGCGAGTTCGGATCGGCGTCGGGGAAGTGGACGGCGCCGTCGGGGTGGACGACGGCGGGCGGCGGATGGCCGGCGCGGGTGACCACGCAGGAGCGGGTGGTGGCGTCGTAGACCAGGTACAGGCAGGTGGCGTAGAAGTCGTCGCCGAGGTCGCTGACCACCTCGTTGAGGTGGGTGAGCAGCTCGTCGGGAGGCAGCTCCAGGTCGGCCAGGGTGCGGACCGCCGTACGCAGGCGGCCCATGGTGGCCGCCTCGGCCACGCCGTGCCCCATGACGTCGCCGATGACGATGGCGACCCGGTCCGCCGACAGCGGGATGACGTCGTACCAGTCGCCGCCCACCTCCATGTCCTTGCCGGCGGGCAGGTAGCGGGCCGCGGCGGTGACCGCGGGCACGCTGGGCAGCCCGCGGGGGAGCAGCCCGCGCTGCAGCTCCTGGGCGCGCGCGTGCTCCCGGTCGTACAGGCGGGCCCGTTCCATGGCCTGGGCGATCAGCCCGCTGAGCGTGGTCAGCAGGTTGCGCTCCTCGCCTGTGAACTGGCGCGGCTCGGCGAAGGAGACGACACAGCTGCCGACGGGGCGTCCCGAGGCGATCATCGGCAGGAAGGCCCACGCCTTCTTGCCGCCCGCCGCCGGCAGGTCGGCCGTCTCGGGGTAGCGCTCGATGTACTCCTCGACCGAGTTGATGAACAGAGGCGTGCGCTCCCGCAGGGTTTGAGAGATCGGGAGCCCCGCGGTGGCGGGGATCCGGGTCACCCGGTCGACGAACTCCTGCGAGTACCCGGTGAACCCGACCGGCCGCAGGTGGTCGCCCTCCAGGAAGGTGAGCATGAGACCGGCGGCGTCGAACGCCGGCAGGATGTGCTCGGCGGAGGCGTCGAAGACGTCCCGCACGGTGACCGCCTCGGCCAGCGCCCTGGTCAGCTGCCTGATGCGGGCGGAGCGCCCCTGGGCCGCGCGTTCGGTGTGACCCGTCTGCTGCTCGGCGACCGCCTCGAGGTCGTCATGGGTCTTGGTGATGTCCCACAGCGTGCCGACCATGCGCGCCGGCTCGCCGTTCTCGTCGACCAGCAACCGGCCGCGGGCCCGTACCCAGACGTTCGTCCCGTCCGGGCGGCGCACCCGGTACTCGGTGCTGTACATCCTGCCCGCGCGGATCGCCTCGTCGATGTCGGTCAGCACCCACGGCAGATCCTCGGGGTGGACCAGGGCCATCCAGGTCTCGATGCGTCCGTCGAAGGTGCCCGGCTCGATGCCGAGCAGCGTCAGCATCGCGTCGTTCCAGATGGCGTCCCCCGTCCGGATGTCCCAGTCCCACGTGCCGATGGTCTCCAGGTGCCGCGGCAGGTGCGAGCCGGCCGACCGGCCCCGCCCGCCCATGGGTCCCGCGCCGGGCGGTGGCGCGGAGGACCGGCCCAGGCGCTCGCCCACCCATCGGCTCAGCAGGTCGAGGAAGGCTCGTTGACCGGGCGAGAGCTCGTGCGAGGAGGCCGTCACGATCGACAGCGCGCCGAGCGGCCCGCCGGGGCCGAGCAGCGGGACGGCCGTCATCGCCGTGCCGACCGGCCAGGACCGCGCCTCGTCCGTGGCGGAGCCCTGCTGGGGGATGCCGGCGGCGACGTTGGCCATGGGGACCCGGACGGACGCGGCGGTCCGGAACGCGCGTGCCGGGGCGAGCGGGCCGTTGCCGTCGACGCGCTCCCACGCGCGGGTGAGCACGGGGGGTAGCCCGCTGGTTACGGCGAGACGCAGCCCGCCGCCGTGACCGGGGCTGCCGAGGTGCGCCATCCCGCCCAGCCCGGCAAGGTCGGCCACCGCCTGCTCGAGCGCGAACCGCAGGAGCTCGATCCCCCACAGATCGTCGTCGACCTCCGCGAGCAGCCGTCTTCGCTCCTCGGAAACCTGGCCCGCCGACCCGGTCCGCGGACCCTGCGCACGCTGTTCGCCCATCCCATCCCCTTACCACGTCGCCGGGGTCATCAGCGTTGATTTGGGGGAAAACTGTTCTTATTGGGGTATATGTCCTGAGTATAACTACCCAGAACGCACGACTCCTTGAGGTGCGGGGCGCCCCGCGGCATGCGAGCATCCAGACGGGGTCGCGACCCCCGGATGATGAGCCGGTCTCTGGAGGGCTGAGGGAAGCGTGCTGCGAGTCGAGTTCGGCGTGCTGGGGGAGATCTGCGCCTGGGCCGGCGGCCAGGCGATCGAGCTGGGGCCGGCCAGGCAGCGGAGCGTGCTGGCGGCGCTGCTGGTGAAGGTCAACCAGCCGGTGTCCCTCGACCAGCTGACCGACTGCGTGTGGGGGGAGGATCCGCCCCGGCGGCCGGCCGCGACCCTGCAGAGCTACCTGTCCCGGCTGCGTACGTCCCTGCCGGCGGCCTGGGACGGCGGCATCCGCCGCAGCGGCGGCGGCTACCTGCTGCGGGCCGACGAGAGCGCGGTGGACCTGCACCGCTTCCACGACCTGCGCGACCGGGCCCGCGCGAGCGACGACGCCACCGCCGAACGCCTGTACGAGCAGGCGCTGGACCTGTGGCGCGGCGAGCCCTTCGCCGACCTGGACACCTCGTGGGCGCGGGCGCAGCGGCACGTCCTGCAGGGCGAGCGGCTGGCCGCGCGCCTGGCCTACCACGACGTACGGCTGCGCCGCGGCGGCCACGCCGCCCTCCTCGGCACCCTGGAGTCCCTGGCGGCCGAACACCCGCTGGACGAGCGGCCGGCCGCCCAGCTGATCCTCGCCCTGTACCGCAGCGGCCGCCAGGGCGAGGCCTTCCAGCAGTACGAGCGGATCCGCAAGCGGCTGGCCGCCGACCTCGGCGTGGACCCCGGCCCTGACCTGCGGCTCCTGCACCACCAGATGCTCACCGCCGCGGTGGCGCCCGCCCCCGCCGAACCCGCCCCGGCGCCTCCCGCCCCTGGGCCCCCACCCGCCCGGGCCGTGGTGCCGCGACAGCTGCCCGCGCCGCCGCCGGTGTTCGTCGGACGCCCGCGCGAGCTGGCCACCCTGGACGACGCGCTGACCGGCGACGGCGGGGACCGGGTGGCGATGATCTCCGCCATCGGCGGGTACGGCGGCATCGGCAAGACCTGGCTGGCCCTGTACTGGGCGCACCACCACGTGGACCGCTTCCCGGACGGGCAGATCTACCTGGACCTGCGCGGATTCGACGCCGCGAACGCGCCCATGCCGGTGGAGACGGCCCTGCGCCTGCTGATCGGCGCGCTCGGCGCGGATCCCGCCGCCGTCCCGCGGCGGCCGGAGGAGCAGACCGCGCTCTACCGCAGCCTGACGGCCCGCAAACGCCTGCTGATCGTGCTCGACAACGCCCGCGACAGCGCCCAGGTCGTCCCGCTGCTGCCGGGCACGCCCTCCTGCACCGTGCTGGTCACCAGCCGTAACCAGCTCCCCGGGCTGATCGCCGGCCACGACGCCCGCCACGTGCCGCTGGACGTGCTCGACGCCGCCGAAGCCCGCCGGCTGCTGCTGCACCACCTGGGGCCCGAGCGGGTCGACGCCGAGCCGGAGGCCGTGGCCGCCCTGGTCGAGCGCTGCGCAGGGCTGCCGCTGGCGCTGAGCATCATCGCGGCCCGCGCCCTGATGAGCCCGTGGCTGCCGCTCGCGTCCCTGGCCGAGGAGCTGCGCGCGGAGTCCACCCGGCTCGACGCGCTGGACGCCGGCGAGCTGTCGGCCGACCTGCGGACCGTGTTCGCCGCGTCGTACCGCGCGCTGGAGCCGGAGGCGGCCCGGCTGTTCCGATTATTGGCCCTGCACCCCGGACCGGACCTCCCGCCGCCCGCCGCGGCCAGCCTCATGGGCACGGACGCCCGGCGGCCCATGGCCGGGCTGGTCCGCGCGCACCTGGTCACCGAGCACGCCCCCGGCCGCTTCGCCGTCCACGACCTGCTGCGCGACTACGCGGCCGAACGGGCGTACGCCGAGGACAGCGAGGCCGAGCGCGACGCGGCGCTGCGCCGCCTGCTCGACCACTACCTGCACACCGCCCACGCGGCGGCCCTGCTGTTCTACCCGAACCGGCGGGCGATCCAGCTGACCGAACCCCTCGCCCCCGGCGCCGTCCCGGTCGTCCCGCGCGATCACCAGCAGGCCGCCGGCTGGCTCGCCGCCGAGAGCCAGGCGCTGCTGTGGGCGGTCAGGCGGGCCGCCGACGCCGGGCTGGCCACGCACGCCTGGCAGCTGGCCTGGTCGCTGGCCGACTACCTCAACCGCCAGGGGCGCTGGCAGGACATCCTCACCACGCAGCAGGCCGCCCTGGAGGCCGCCCGGGACCAGGGCGACCTCGTCGGACAGTGCCGGGCGCACCAGACCATCGCCCGCACCCACCTGCGGCTCGGCCGCTACGACGACGCCCGCGTCCAGCTCGATCACGCGCTCGACCTGTCCACCCGGCTCGGCGACCTGGCCCTCCAGGCCCGCGCGAACCACAGCCTCACCATGGTGTTCAGCGCTCAGGAACGCCACGGCGAGGCCCTGGTCCACGCCCAGCGGGCGCTCGAACTGTACCGGGACCTGGGCGACAAGAGCAGCACCGCCGACATCCTCAACTCCGTCGGCTGGGAGCACGCCGAACTCGGGCACCACCGCGAGGCCATCGACCACTGCGAGCAGGCCGTCGCCCTGTACGAGTCGCTCGGCGACCCGTACGGCCAGGCGGCCGCCCTGGACAGCCTGGGCTACGCCCACCACCGCGCCGGCGACCACGACCGGGCCGCCGGCCGCTACCGGCACGCGCTGCGGCTGTTCCGGGAGGTGGGGGACCGCGTGGAGGAGGCGGTGTGCCTGGTCAACCTCGGCGACACCCACCGCTCCGCCGGTGACGAGGCGGCCGCCCGCCGGGAGTGGCGGGCCGCGCTGGACATCCTCGACGAGCTCGACCGGCCCGGCGACGATCCGGTACGGAGCAGGCTCGCCGCCCGCCTCGGCGACCGCTGACGGCTCAGGCCCGCCGCCGGCCTCGGCCTTCACCGGGGACCGCTGACAGCCCAGGCCGGGACCGGATCACCCGCTCACGGTGGACGTCCTCAGCTTCGGGTCGGCGGCGATCTCGGCCTCGGTGAAACGCTCGGTGACCCACTGGCCGCGCGAGAACAGGACCGTCTGGTCGGTGTGGTGCGGCGAGCTGGGGTCGGCCGAGAGCGAATAGGTGAGGATGGTCCGCGTACGCGGCCCGGCGGGGGTGAGCTCGACGGCCATCATGAAGGTCGAGCCGGTGTCCACCTCCGGGTAGCGCCCGTCCGTGCCGAGGATGCCGCGCATGCGTACCCTGTCGAAACAGCCCTCCCCTTCGGTGCAGCCGGGGATCGGGACCGAGTGGTAGCGCTGCGCCTGGCCCGGGGTGAGCGTCAGAGGGAGGTCGCCGGCCCGGAAGGCGGCCACGGCGTCGGCCAGGGCCAGCCGCACCACCGGGTCGTCGCTCTTGAGACCCCGGGGGGTGGCCAGCGGGCGCGCGGGATCGAACGGCACCCGCCACGGGCTGAAGACGGGCTCTCCCGGCTCGGTGGGCCGCCCCAGCCGCTCGAAGAACTCGCGCCACAGGATGGCCCCCTGGCCGTCCAGGGTGGCCCGCCCGTTCCACTTGAGCAGCGTCCGGCAGGCCTCGCGCACGTCCACCCGCTTGCCGCCGGACGCGGTCAGGGTGCTGTCACGGCACAGCTTCGGCAGGTCCGGGCGCATGAGCTCGAAGGTGTGGTTGCGCTTGCCCTGCACGGTGGCCTGCAGCGTCTCCAGGGTGAAGCCGGGGGCGCCGAGCCCGTCGGAGCCGGACAGCCGCTGGGCGATCATGTCCAGGCTGACGCGGGGGCGCGGCTCCAGCTCGGTACGCGCCTTGCCGAACGCGAGCGGATAGCCGGTCAGCGGCGCCGACGGGTTCGTCATCCAGAAGGTGTTGTTGGAGTTGGCCACGTAGTCGGCGCGGGTCAGCCTCGGCCGGCCGCCCGGCCCGAATATGCCGGGCACGACGGCGTCGCGGTCCTCGCCCCACAGGCAGGCGGAGGTCGAGCCGTCCAGGACGTACTCCTCCAGGCCCGGGATGGGGGAGGGCTTGCCGCACCGCTCAGCCTGGGCGTCGGTGACATGGGGGACCATCGAGGTGTCGGCGAAGTAGGCGCTCCCGCCGACGTCGGTGGCGAGCGTGTGGACGAACGGCATGCCCTGGTAGGTGCTCTGGGCGGCGCGCAGCTGGGTGAGGTTCCGCGCCCTGCCCATCGCCAGCCACTCGTCGGCCGCGCGCAGGTTGTCGGCGTTGGCGTCGGCCAGCGCGTAGGCGACCTTGCCGCTCTGCCCGGCGGCCAGCACCGGGCCGTAGCGCGAGGTGTAGAGCGTGTGGTCCACGACGGTGCCGTCCTGCAGGGTGACCTGCACCTCCTGGCGGCCCATCGGCTCGGTCCGGCCGTCCACCCGATAGCTGGCGCGGTCCGCGAGGTCGAGCCGGTAGAGGGTGAAGCGCTGGGCGTGGGAGACCGTGTGGGTCCAGGCCATGGTCGCGTTGTGACCGATCTGGACGACGGGCGTGCCGTACAGGCTGCCGCCGGAGACGTCGAGCACGCCGGGGATGGTCAGCTGCACCTGGTAGAAGCGGCGGATCCCGTTCCAGGGGAAGTGCGGGTCGGCCAGCACCATGCCGTGGCCGTCGCGGGTCGCCCGGCGGCCGAGCGCCCAGGCGTTGCTGCCCGCGGCGGGCCTGCGCTCCGGCCCCTCTGATTCGGACTCGGCCTCGGCCTTCCCGACGACGTACTCCTTCATCCCGGCGATGCCGACCATCCGGCTGAGGTCGAGCAGGTTGTTCCACATGTCGGTCGCGGTGATGGGGCCGACCCAGGCCTTGCCCCGGCAGGTGGGATCCGGCAGGTTCGCCACGCCGGTCCGCTCCAGATAGCGGTTGTACCCGGCGACGTAGCCGTCCACGAGCCGGCGCAGCTCCTCGCTCGGGCCCAGCGGCGATCGCCGGGCCAGCAGCCGGGGCACCACGCCGGAGTCGGCGACGCTCTTGTAGTAGACGTCGCTGACCAGGTTGGCGACCGGGCGGACCGGGTCGTCGGACTTCGCCTGCGGGCCGAAGTAGCGGGACCGCTCGCCCCGCAGCGTCACCACCCAGGAGGCCAGCACGCAGAGGTTGTCCTGGGCGAAGGCGTAGCCGTACCCGAATCCGAGTCCGCCGTAGTCCTTGGCGGAGATGTGGGGGATGCCGTACTCGGTGCGCCGGATCTCGGCCGAGTAGCGGCCGTCGTCCGCCAGGGCCGGCGCGTCGGTGCGCGCCACCACCAGGACGGCGGCGACCAGGGCCGGCGCGATCAGCGCGGCCGATCTCAGCTTCATCGCAACTCCTATTCGAAACGCGCGTTGTCGGGCGCGGTCATGCGTCTGAGCAGCGGGAGGGCGGTGAGGATCACCAGGAGGGAGGCGGCCAGGCCGCCGCCGAGGCAGGCGAAGTAGACGGGCCCGGGCATCGCCGGCGAGGCGCCCTTCATCGCGAGCTGGCCGATGGCCGGCTCGGCCACGGCGAAGCCGGCGCCGGCGGCGAGCACGGCGGCCAGGACGAGCGGCAGCGCCGACTCCAGCAGCACCACCGTGGCCAGGGTCCGCGCGGGCGTGCCGGCCAGCCGCAGCAGCGTGAACGGCTGCCTGCGCTCCACCAGGCCGCCGCCGACCGCCACCACGAGGCTGCAGCCGCCCGCGACCAGGGTGAGCGCGACCATGGCCAGCGCGATGCTCTCCGCGCGGGTGTAGAGGTCGGCCCTGACCTGGGCGATCTCGGCGAAGGTCATCGGCGCTTGCGCGGAGTGGCCGGCCACCAGGGTACGCAGCCGCTCCAGCGTGGCCCCGTCGCCCGTACGGATCATGACGGCCATCAGATCGAGCCCGTCGGCGGAGGCGGCCTCGCTGGCCGGTCCGGCCAGCGGGAGGAGCTTGTCGACGGTGAGGGGGTTGTCGGCGCCGACGACGCGGTCGAACCGGCCCAGCACGGCCCGCGCGCCCTCGGGGCACCGGCCGAGCATGGGGAAATGGGCCAGGTCGGAGCACTCGACGACGGAGGTCGCGGGCGGCGAGCCGTCGGGCGGCGGGCGCAGGCTCTCCAGATCCGCCCTGGCGTAGATCGGCAGCACGTCCACGCCGGGCCGGGCACGGACCTGGGCGAGCAGGTCCGCCGCCGCCCGCGGCGACAGGCTCGCGATGCCCGGCCGCCAGAGCGTGGCGCCCAGCACGTCGTTGAGCGTGCCGCCGGCCACGGCCCGCTGGCCCGCGACCACCGTGGGCACGACGGCCGCGATCGCCGTACCGATGAACACCGCCAGCACCAGCCCGCTCACCGACCTGAACGCGGTCTTCGGGTCGGCGGCCAGGCGCTGGGCGGCCAGCAGCGTCGCCGCGCCACGGGTCAGCCGGGCGGCCAGGCGCGCGCCGAGCATCGTCAGCCACGGCCCGGCCAGCACGAGCCCCACCATGACGAGCGCGATCCCCGCGTTGGCCAGCAGGGTGTCGGGTTTGCCGTCCTTGAACGCCGGGCCCGCGAACAGCCCCAGCCCGGCGAGCAGCGGGATCACCCGCCACGCCCTCGGTGGCGGCGGGGCGGACTTCCTGGCCACGCCGAGCGGCGAGATCCGCACCCGGCGCAGCGACCACAGGGCGGCGCCCGCCGCGACGAGGGGCACGCAGGCGATCACGGCCGCGTACTGCCAGGGGCTCGGGACGGCCAGCTCGGGGAAGAAGCGCGAACCGGTGATCCGGATCCCGGCCACGGCCGGCCGTACCAGCTGGAAGAGCACGACGCCGGCCAGCGCGCCGAGCAGCGCGCCCAGCGCGGCGTCCACCGCGGCCAGGATGTTGATCTGCCGGGAGGTGGCGCCGACCAGCCGGATCGCCGCGAAGCGCGTCTCGCGGCGGGCGGCGGCCAGCCGGGTGGCAGTGCCCACCAGCACCAGCACCGGGACGATCAGCCCGACGGCGGCGATGCCGAACCCGAACCGGTAGACGTCCGCGCTCTGGTCGACCGCCGGCTCGGTCGCGACCGTGTCGACCTGCCGGGTGCCGGTCATGGCGGCGACCTGCTGCGGCGTTCCGCCCACCACGATGACCAGCTCGTCGGGCCCGGACAGCGCGGCCCGGCCGATCAGGCCCGCCCGCGTCCCGGGGAAGCGGGCGGCGAGTTGCTCGCGCGGCGCCGAGTCCAGCAGCCCGGCCAGCGCGGGCGAGGCGTAGTACTGGCCGGGGCCGGGCATGCGGGACAGGCCGGGGATGACCGGCGCCCGGTCGCCGAGCGCGGCGGCGTCGAGCCTGGTGATGGTCCGGCCCGCGTAGAAGTCCTCGCGCAGGTTCCACAGGGCGCCGCCGGTGGCGCCCAGGGCCCAGCCGCTGGGCGCGGTGCCGCGCGTGCACTCCCAGCAGGGCCGCTCGCCGGTGGCCTGGAAGGCGTTGAACAGCGACAACGTCGCCAGCAGCACCCCGACGCCGGCCGCCACCCCGGCCACGATCAGCGCCAGCCGGGCCGCCGTCTCCCTGCCGCTGCGCAGCGACAGCCGCAGTCCCAGCAGGATCACCGCAGGACCCCGGCGTACGGGTCGGTCACCTTGCCGTCGCGCACCACGACCTCGCGGTCGGCGCAGGCGGCCACCCGGGCGTCGTGCGTCACCACGATCACGGTGGCGCCCTCCTCGCGGGCCAGGCCGACCAGCAGGTCCATCACGTGCTCGCCCGTGAGCGAGTCGAGCGCGCCGGTCGGCTCGTCGGCGAAGACGACACGCGGCCCCGTCACCAGCGCCCGCGCGATGGCCACCCGCTGCGCCTGCCCGCCCGACAGCTCCCCGGTACGCCGGCCACCCAGCCCGGCCAGCTCCAGCCGCTCCAGCCAGGACGCGGCCCGCGCGTATGCCTGCTTGCGCCGGGTACGGCCGAGCAGCAGCGGCAGCGCCACGTTGTCGGCCACCGTCAGCTCGGGCACGAGCTGGCCGAACTGGAAGACGAACCCGAAGGCGGTGCGCCGCAGCTCGCTGCGGCGGCCGTCGTCCAGCGTGTCGAGCCGCCGCCCGTCGAACCAGACCTCGCCGGTGTCCGGGGTGAAGATCCCCGCCAGGCAGTGCAGCAGCGTCGACTTGCCGGAACCGCTGGGCCCCATGATGGCCAGGACCTCGCCCGCGGCCACCGACAGGCCGGCCTCCCGCAGCGCGGGCGTGCTGCCGAAGGAGCGGCTGATGCCCTCGGCCCGCAGCAGCGCGTTGACGATCATCGTTCGCGCACCGTTTCCGCCAGCGCCCCCAGCCTGGCCTGGGTGACGTCGATCCAGCGCAGGTCGGCCTCCAGCCGGAACAGGGCATGGTCGGCGAGGAGCGTGTCGATCAGCGCGCCGCCGCGCTTGACCTCCGACAGCTCCCGCATGCGCCGCAGATGCGTGGCCCGCTGGGCGTCGAGGTAGCCCGCCGCGTCGCGGCCCAGCATCAGCGCCAGCACGACCTTCGTGAACAGCACCGTCTGCAGGTACGGCTCGGCCGCGACCGGCTCGGCCAGCCACCTCTCGACCTCGCTCCGGCCGACCGGGGTGATGGCATAGCGCTTGCGGTCCGGGCCGTCGCCCGGCTCGCTCTGCCCGGCGGCGATCTTGCCGTCCCTGGCCAGGCGGGCGAGCGTGGAGTACACCTGGCCGAACGGCAGGGACTTGCCCCCGCCGAAGTAGGTGTCGTAGTCGCGTTTCAGGTCGTAACCATGGCTCGGCTCCCGCTCCAGGAGGCCGAGCAGCGCAAGGGGAACGCTCATGCCCGGAGACTATACTCTGAGGGTATATCCGCGAGGTATAAATGCCCGAGCCCGCCGGATAGTCGGCCCCGCCGCCGGTTCTAGAGCCGGATGCTGATCTGCGCGCCGTGCTCCCGGAATCCGAGCGCGCGGGCGACGCGCCGCGACGGCTCCGGACGTGCCCGCCACT
Source organism: Nonomuraea angiospora (assembly GCF_014873145.1). Classification (NCBI taxonomy): domain Bacteria; kingdom Bacillati; phylum Actinomycetota; class Actinomycetes; order Streptosporangiales; family Streptosporangiaceae; genus Nonomuraea; species Nonomuraea angiospora. The sequence goes on from NZ_JADBEK010000001.1 coordinate 11,116,498, forward strand.
GCGGCAGCAGCCCGATCGCCAGCGCGTCGGCGACCGCCGCGGAGGCCGCCAGGCGGGCCAGCCCCCGGCCGCGGCACGGCGGCGCGGTCAGCACGCTCACGTGCGCGGCCGTGTCCAGCCAGGGGCGGAAGCCGGCGGCGGCGATGACGTCCCCGCCCTCGCGGACGGCGTACGCGGCCGAGGCGATCTCCGCCAGGCCGGACTCGTCCGCCTCCTCCTCCGGCACCGAGGCCAGCAGGGCCCGGATCGCCGGGTGATCGGCCGGCAGGCGTTCGACCTCGGCGACGGGCGGGGCTGCGACGAAGTCACCGGCGTCGAGGTAGGCCAGCGTCGCCGGGCCCAGGACGTCCAGGACCGGCAGGCGCGCCGGGAGCCGGGCCAGGCCGGCGTCGCCGAGGCCCGGCAGGGCGTTCCGCACCGGCCCGGCCAGGCCGGCGCTGGGCACGGTGACCAGGATCGCCCCGCCCAGCGCGACGGCGCCCGTCCATCCCGGCGGGCACAACGACGACCCGGGCGACACCACGACCTTCACGTCCCCGCTCGCGGGAAACGTGACGGGCGTGCCTGCCAGGGCCGCCCACAGGTCACGCGCCCGGTCCAGCGCACTCCTCGGCATCCTCCGATGATCGCTACCGCGGGCCCTCGGGGCCAACTCGGGTGCCGCCGAAGAGCGCCGCGTGGCCGGCGACGAAGCTCTTGACGCTGGTCGCCGGACGGCCGGTGACGGTCTCGACGTCGTGGGTCAGGCGGGCGTAGCGGCCCCGCGCGTGCAGCCGCGCCATGGTGGTGATGTGCTCGGCCAGGTGGTCGGGCAGCTTCGCCCTGCGGAGGTCCCGCTCGATCCACTCCTTCAGCGGCATGTCCACGTACGTGATGCGCCGCCCGAGGGCCTCGGAGTACTCCGCAGCTATGGCGTTCATGTCCTGCGAGCGCGGGCCGGTGAGCTCGTACACCTTCCCGACGTGCGGCGACGGGGCGGCCAGGACGGTCGCGACGACCTCCGCCACGTCGCCCGCCGCGACCGGAGAGGTCCGCGCGCCCCCGAACGGCAGGCGGATCTCGTCCCGCTCGGCTATGGAGGCGGCGGCGAAGAGGGTGAAGAAGGGGTGTTCGAGGAAGACCGTGGGCCGGACGACGACCAGCGGCAGCCCGGACCAGGTGAGCGCCTGTTCGGCGAGCCAGTGCAGGCGCTGCTGGCGTGACTCCTCCGTGCTCGTGGTCGTCATCCCGGAGACGGTCATCTGCGAGAGGTTGACGAACGCCCCGATGCCGGTGGTCCGGCGGGCCACGGTCGCCATGGTGACCGCGGCCTCCAGGTACGACGGCGAGACGCTCATGCTGAAGAACACCCGGCCGACGCCGCTCAGGGCGGGCACCACGTCGGCGGCGCGCGTCATGTCGGCGACGACGACCTCGGCGCCCGTGGCCCGCAGCGCCTCGGCGCGCTCGTCCTCGCGATGGACCAGCGCCCGGACCGGGAGCCCCTGCCGCCGCAGCGTCTCCACGACGGTCCGGCCGACCGCTCCGACGCTGCCGGCGGCGCCCGTGACGAGAATCGGCCTGTCCTGGGGCATCGGTCACCTCCCGGACCCCACCCCAGCAGACTCGCGACGGCTCCTCCACCGGGACGCCCGGCGAATGGCGATGTCGTTAATCCGGGACCATCAAGATTTCGCCAGTGGTGCTGAGCTCAGGAGGGATCGACGTCGGCGATGGCGACGGAGAAGACGACCCGTTCCTCCTCGCCCTCGGTGAGCCCCCACAGCTCGCCGGTGGCGTACCACTGGGACAGGTCCTCGGGCCGGTACGCCCAGCTCGTGTGGGCGCTGATCGTCCGGGGCGTGCCGGCGACGTTCACCGTGGCGAAGCGTCTCCTCGGGTCGGGGCCGGGGTGCGAGCCGGCCGCCATGTTGAGGTAGAGGAGGTCGCCGTCGGACTGGACGCCCTGCACGTCGCTGATGGCGTCGGCGGGGTCGGCCGGGACGGTGGACACCCAGGCCTGCACGGGCGCGTTGACGAGCCGGTAGTCGCCGTCCGGGGGCGGCTGGAACCGGTAGCGGACCAGTTTGGTGCCGGCCGGGGAGCCGGTGGAGCCGCTGGAGGCCTTGTAGGTGCCGGTGATCAGGCTGGCGCCGCCGGAGCTGTGGCGGTCGAGGGAGACGTAGTCCAGGCGGATCGGGGTGATGTAGTGGCGCACCTCGGGGATGACGTACTTGTAGTCGCCGCCGCTTCCGTCCCGCTTGCGGTAGATCTTGCGGGTGTCGAACACCCGGATGGTGTTGTACGTGGAGTCGGGGCCGGAGTAGCCGTTCCAGTTGGTGCTGGAGGTCATGAACAGGTAGGGGCCGTACCAGGCCAGGCCGCCGCCGTGGCCGTAGACGCGCCGCAGTTTCCCCTGGCTGTCGACCCAGACGGGCAGGACGTTGCGGTAGCGGCGGTCGTCGAGGTCGACCACCGACAGGTTCACGGAGTTGTAGCGGTAGTCGGGGTTGTCCGGGTCGGGGGAGTTGAGCCAGACCCAGCTGGTGATGAGCGCCCGGTGGTCACTGCCGATCGGGGTGCCGCCGAGCTGGGCCTCGCCCGAGGTGGCCAGCCCCTGCGGCACCCAGGGGGAGTGCGGGAGGTCCTCCTTGTCGCCCTGGGCGGCGGCGTTCCAGCAGAACCAGGAGCGGACCGGCACCCGCGGCAGGTAGGCCGCCCGGGCGGCGCAGGCGGGGTCCTCGTTGCCGGGCAGCGCGACGCGGTCGGTTCCGCTGAGTGCCCCGCCGATGCCCACCTGCTCGTACTCCGCCGTGAGCGGCACGGTGTACGGGTCGGACCTCGCGCGCAGGTCGAGGCCCGTCAAGCTGAGAGGTTGGAGCGGCGCCGTGGCCGTCGCCAGGGCCGACGCGGCGCCGGGCCACAGCGCCGGTGCGGCCAGGACGCACGCGGCACCTATCCGTACGAGCCAGGTCAAAGGGGTGGTCATGCACCGTAGTGTGATCACTTCCGGGGCCACAGACAAGATCGCGTTCTCACGTGAACAGCTGGCCGCCGTTGACGTCGATGGTGGCGCCGGTGATGGCCTTGGCGTGGTCGGAGGCGAGGTAGAGGACGGCGCGGGCCACGTCCTCCTCGGTGGCGACGCGGCGCAGCGCCATCGCCGAGACGTCGCGGGCGAGGATCTCCTCGAACGTCACGCCTTCCGCCGCGGCCCGCGTGCGCATCCAGTCGTCGAGCACGTCGCCGGCGATCCAGCCGGGGGCGACGCAGTTGACCCGCACCCCGTACGGGCCGAGCTCGTCGGCGAGGCAGTGGGACAGCAGGTGCGCGGCGGCCTTGCCGGCGGCGTAGTCGCTGCGCCCCGCGTAGCCCTGGCGGGAGGACATGGAGGTGAGGTTGACGATCGAGCCGGAGCCCTGGGCCACCATGTGCGGCGCGATGAACCTGCAGGCCAGCAGGGTGCCGTAGCCGCCCGTCTCGACGGCCGCGCGCCAGGTCTCGAGGTCGCCGTCGGACATGTCGAGCACGTTCCTGCGGTGCGACCCGGGGAAGGCGGCGTTGACCAGCACGTCCACCCGGCCGAACCGGTCGATCACGGTGCCGGCGAGCCGCCGTACGTCCCTCGTCCTGGTCACGTCGGCGGGCACGGCCAGCGCGCCCGGCACCTCGGCGGCGATCCGCTCGACGGTGGCCGCGGTGCGGGCGGCCACGACCACCCTGGCGCCCTCCTCGCCCAGCAGGCGCGCCAGGGTCCGCCCCAGCCCCGGGCCCGCCCCGGTGACGACCGCGACCTTGCCATCGAGCAGCACGCCCTGACTCTACCAAGCGTTTGCTCAAGGCCGTGCGAGCCGGGCCCTCAGCGCCATCGCCGGGCGGCGGCCCCCGGCTGGGTGCCCGGCCACGTCCCCACCGGGGGGCTGCACGCGGCGGCTCGGGGAGCCGCCGCGTTCCCTCACTGGGTGAGCGTCCATCCGTTGATGTAGCCCTTGTCGCCGGAGGTGACGTCTTCGACCCGGAGTTTCCAGCTGCCGCTGGCCGGTGAGGTGCCGGCGTTGACGTGATAGGTCTCGTTCAGGACGTCGGCGTCGTCCTTGGGCGCCGGGGCCCGTAGCGGGTAGACCTTGCCGTCCGGGGCGACCAGGTCGAGCTTGAGGTCGCCGCGCCAGGTGTGGTTGATCTCGACGTAGACGGTCACGTTGGAGGGGGCGTTGCCGGGGAGCCAGCCGACCACGATCCGGGACTCCGCGCTGCCGGGGTCGGGGATGGGCACGTCGTCCCAGGCGCCGAAGCAGGGCAGCCGGATGGTCCAGCTGTCGATGTAGCCGGTGTCGAGCCATTCGACGTCCTGGGCGCGCAGCTTCCAGGTGCCCTTCACCGGGGAGGCGCTGGCGTTGACGTGATAGGTCTCGTGGATGATGTCGGCGCTGTCGTTGGGGGCGGGCGCCCGCAGCGGGTAGACCTTCCCGTCCGGGGCGATCAGGTCGGCCTTCACCTCGCCGCGCCAGGTGTGGTGGATGTCGATGTAGACCTCGATGTTGGCGGGTGCGCTGCCGATGAGGTCGTTGACCACGATCTTCGACTCCACGTAGCCGTGGTCGGGGATGGCGTAGTCGGTGCCGTTGGTGTAGTTGGGCAGCGGCCAGGGGTCCGCGTCGGGGTCCGGGGTGGGGTTGGTGCTGCCGAGGACGGCGGTGTCGAGCTGGATGCGGGGGGTGGTGGCGCCGGTGTAGGCGATGACCTTGCCGGTGCTCTTCAGGGCGGTCACCAGCTGCGAGACGGCGGTGGTGGGCTGGGCCTGGCGCATCACGGCCAGGGCGCCGGTGACGTGCGGGGCGGCCATGGAGGTGCCGCTCATGGAGGCGTACTTGTTGCCGGGGATGGAGGAGACGATGTCGGTGCCCGGGGCGAACAGGTCCAGCAGGGCACCCCGGTTGCTGAACGTGGACGGGGTGTCCGTGTCGGTGGTGCTGCCGACGGCGACGGCCGAGGAGACGCAGGCCGGCGCGCTGATGCCGTCGCCGTAGCCGTTGTTGCCGGAGGCGATGACGGTGGCCACGCCGGCCGCCAGGAGGGCGTCGATGGCGGGTTTGCGGGGGTCGGTGTCGCAGGCGGCGGTGTAGCGGCCGCTGCCGAGGCTGAGGTTGGCGGCCACGATGGGGGTGCCGCCCTCCTGCAGTTCCAGGACCTTCTCCAGGCCGGCGATCTGGGCGCTGGTGAAACTGAGCACGCACGGGGCCGCGCCGGCGCCGCAGAAGTCCTCGGAGGTGAACTTGCTGAAGACCTGGATGGCGACGAGTTCGGCGCCGGGGGCGACGCCGGCGGGCGGGGCTCCGGTGACGTTCTGGCCGTTGCCGATGGCGATGCCGGCCACGTGGGTGCCGTGGTCGCAGTCGAGGGCGGCGTCGGCGCAGGGGCCGGTGTCGGTGTCGGCCGCGCCGGGCCCTTCCTGCTCGGCGTTGCCGTCGGGGCACAGGCTGGTGGCCGAGTAGTCGGCGTCGACGGGGGAGAAGCAGGCCTCGTCGAGGACGCGGCTGCCCAGGAAGGGGTGGTTGACGGCGACGCCGGTGTCCAGGACGGCGACGACGCTGCCGGCGCCGGTCATGCCCGCGGCGCGGGTGCGGTCCCCGCCGATCAGGGGGATGCTCTGGGCCAGCACCGGGGGTACGGGCTTGTCCTCGGTGACGCTGACCACGTTGGGGAGCTTGGACAGCCGGTCCACGGCCGCCGCGTCCACGCGCAGGGTGACCAGGGGGAAGCGGGAGGAGGTCTGCAGGACCTGGCCGTTGCTCGCGGCGTCGGGCAGGTCGGTCCGGGACTTGGTGACCACGTTCACGCGGAGTTTGCCGCCGGCGGCCAGCTTGGTGCGCAGCTCGGGCTCCACCGTCGGCGCCGCCGCAGTGGTCTGCTGGGTGGTCTGCTGGGTGGCCTGCTGTTTCAGAGTCGCCGAGGCCGCGTGGGCCGGCGCGCTCACGAGCGCCGTGGCCGCCAATGCCACGATGACGCAAGATAAGACTCGAAATTTCATGACATATCGCGCCTTACGTGAAGAGTTCCATGGTGACGACGCCGACATGAGGGGGTGGCCGGACGGCGGATCGATCCCGCCGTCCGGCCCGTGGGGTCACAGCGGGTGGTTACGTCGCGTTCGCGCCGTTCTTGGGGTTGCCCTTGACCCGGACGGCGGCCCAATAGACGAGGGCGATCCGCCTGCAGGCGCCGCGCACCAGGATGAAGTAGCCGCCGCACACCTTGTCGCGCAGCGTGATGTAGAACCTGTTGTCCACGTCGGCCTTGCGGCTGCGGTCGAGGTAGTACTTGTACTTCTTGTACGTGTTGCCGATCAGCCCGTACCCGTAGTCGTGCGAGTCACAGGCCGGCCGGTAGTCGAAGCCGCTGGGGCGGTCCGGAGCCTGCGTGCAGTGGTCGTGGTTGATGCCCATGACCTTGAAGCCGCTGGCGGTCCGCTTCCAGCTCGGGCTGTGCCAGCCGTAGTGCGCGGCGTAGGCGAGGCAGCCGATCTTGGTCCACCACATCCAGTCCTTGGCCGTGGGGCAGTACTTCGGATAGGCCTGCGTGCCGTCGATGCCGCCCGGGGTGAAGTCGCCCGGCGGCGGCTCCGGGGTCACGGGGCTGGGGATCCCGCCCGAGCCCTCGATCGGCGTGTCGGCGGCCGGCCGGTCGGCGTCGGTGGAGGTCACCTGGGGGACCGCGCTGCCCGCCGGGAAGCTCAGCTGCCATGCGCCGTTGCTGCGCGAGTCGATCGACGTCAGGCGGCCGATCTCGTCATAGGCGTAGGTCGCCTGGGTGGTGCCGTCGCTGAGATCGGTCACCGTGCGCAGCAGGCCGGACAGGTCGTACGCGTAGTGGGCCGCCGTCTGCGGCGCCTCGGTGCCGAGGGTGACCGTGATCTCCTTGAGCCGGCCCGCGAAGTCGCCGAGCGAGGAGGTGCCGGCCGTGGTCGACGTGGCGTAGGTGAACGCGAGAGTGGTCTCGGGGGCTTCGGCCCCGGCCGGTTCCTTGATGGTGCTGACGCGGCCCTGGGTGTCGTAACCGACCGTCGACTTGCCGTACGCGGTGGTGCCGACGCTGGTCACGCGCCAGGTGTCGGTGCTCGGCAGGCCCGCCGGCTGCGCCCAGGTGTAGGTGAACTTGAGGTCGGCCGCGCTGACGGGGTTGCCGCTGGAGTCGGTGAAGGTGTCGTCACCGGCGTCCTGGGCGGCCGGGTCCACCGCGATCGCCTCGGACATCGTGGTACGCATCGCCCCGGTGGTCGCGTCCCACTTGGTCGTCTCGGTGAGCTTGGCGCCGGTGGCGTCCTCGTAGGTGTTGATGCCGCCGCCGCCCGGCAGCGAGACGCTGCTCTTCAGGTCGTAGCGGGCCGAACCCCCTTCTTCCAGGTCCGTGACGACGACGGCGCCGTTCTGGACCTCCAGCTTCCGGTTGATCGCCCCGCCGAGGAACTCCCCCTGCCAGCCCGGCCCGAAGACGGCCAGCTCGGGGCGGGTGGCGGGGGCCGACTGCGGTCGAGCCAGATCACCGTTGGCGGCGGCCACGCCGTGCCGGCGGCCGATCGCGGCGAAGGACACGTCCGATTCGGCGATCTTGAAGGTCGAGGAGTCGGCGAAGTACTGACCGGGGCCGACCTCCTGAACCTCGGCCGGGGGCGGCTCGGCGACGACGGAAGCGGAGGCCTCGGGAGAGAGGAAGGGGATCAGCACCGTCGAAAGGGCGACGGCGGTCGTTAATCGGCGCAATTGGGCCTCCCGAGTGCGCGGGCGAGTGATTTGATCACCTGGACAGTAGATGATCTGAATTCACTCCACAAGGGTCTGGACAGCCATTCGGATCGGTGCTCAAATCGCGTTCGGAGTAGCACCTTCCGCGCCCTTCCGTAGCGGTGACGCGTTCGACGAACGCGCATTTCCGGACACCGCTGGCGCTCGCGTAGGCCCAGGTCAAGCTGGCCTTTCTGGCAAATTTACGACGCCCTTATCAGGTCTCTGATGAAGATCGGATGATGCTCTGCGAAATTTATATGGCGATAATGTAGTGATTTTATGGCGGTCCCGCCGACCATTACTCGCGGGGGATTGTCGTGCCATTGCCCGAGGCGGTCGGGGTTTGTTGAAATCGATGTGCGTATGGGCCGGCGCCCCGAAGATCGCGATCAGGAGGAGGGTGCCGCTCCGTCCCTGGCGTCGCCGCAGCCCTCAGGCGCTACGAGGCGGTGGCCTCGTGGAAGAAGGCGCGGGCGGCGAAGCCGATCCACTCGGGACGTTCCCAGGTGGTCCAGCGGGCGCGGGCGGCCTGGTCGATCGCCGCCGCGGTCTCCTCCTCGGAGGCGCCGGCGGCGCGCAGGCGGGCGGCCTCGGCGCGGACGTAGGCGAGGTAGTCGCGGACGTCGTGGAGCAGGGAGGCGTCCGTCACCTCGCCGTGGCCGGGGACGACGACCTCGGGGGAGAGGGCGATGAGCCGTTCGAGGACGTCGATCCAGCGGGAGCCGTCGACATCGACGTCATGGGGCGGCAGGTACGGGGTGATCGGGAAGATGCGGGTCTCGAAGAGGTCGCCGCCGAAGAGGACGCGGTCGTCGACGAGGACGATCTGGTCGGAGGCGGTGTGCGCCGGACCGGCGGTGCGCAGGACCGCGGTCCGGCCGCCGAGGTCGAGCTCCGCCTCGCCGTCGTAGACGAGGTCGGGCTCGACGAGGGTGACGTCCTGGAGCTCGGCCGCGACGGCGGGGCTCAGCCCCTTGAACATGTCGAGGTAGGCCGCGCCCTTGCGGCGCAGCTCGGCGCGCTGGGCGGCGTTGTAGACGATCGTCGCGGCGCCCTGGAAGGCCTGCGCGCCGAAGCCGTGCTCGGGGTGGAAGTGGGTGACGGTCAGGTACAGGCGCCGGTCGCCGGCCAGGAGGCGGGCCTGTTCCAGGACGTGGGCGCCGTTGCGGGGTCCTATGCCGGTGTCGATCACCAGCGCGGCCCGCTCGCCCACGACGATGCCCACGTTGGGGACGAGCTCGACGCGGCCGTCAGGGATGACGTACACGCCGTCGGCCACCTCGACCGGCTCGCCCCGCACGATCGGCGGCGGGCTCTGCCGGACGTCCGGCACGACACTCTGTCCGGCGGATGGCGAAGATGCGGTGGGGCACATGACCCACTCCAATCTGAACAGTGTTGAGATGGCTTTTCGCGCAGCGTAACACGGATCTGATCGGTGTTAAGATCGGCTCATGGCTAAGGGGCGTTACCACCACGGCGACCTGCGCGCGGCACTCCTGGACGCCGCCGAGGAGCTCGTACGCGAGCGCGGGGCCGACGGCTGGTCGCTACGCGAGGCCTCCGCCCGGGTCGGCGTCAGCCCCAGCGCCGCCTATCACCACTTCGCCTCGCGCGACGCGCTCGTCCGCGCCCTGTCCGAACGGATCCTCTCCCGCCTCGGCGACCGCCTGGCAGACGCCTGCGACCGAGCCGCCGGCGAGAGCGCCGACCCGAGCGCCCGCGAACGGGTCGCCGACCCGGGCGCCTCTGGACGGGCCGCCGGTGAGGACGCCGACCCGGGTGCCCGCGACCGAGCCGGCGACCCCCACCGGCGCCTGATCGCCCTCGGTCACGGCTACCTGCGCTGGGCGGTCGAGGACCCCGCCGTGGCCCGCCTGGTCTTCGGGGCCGGCGCCACCGGCCCGGACTCCCGGGTCTCGCCCCACCCGCACGACGTCCTGACGGCCGAGCTCGACCGCCTCGCCGACCTGGGCGCCCTCCCCGCGGCGTCGCGTCCGGGGGCCGAGTTCGTCGTCTGGGCGCCCATCCACGGCCTCGCGGTCCTGCTCATCGACGGCCTGATCCGCGTCGACGACGCCCGGGCCTTCGACCTCCAGGCCGAACGCGTCATCCGCGCCACCCTCAACGGCCTGTGCCACGAGCCCGCCCCCGCCGAGGGCTGGCCCGCCGTCCACACCACGCACACCGACCGCCGCCGGTCACACCTTGGCCAGGAAGGCGAACAGGTTGGCCCGGGTGCGGGCGACCTTCTCCGGCAGGCTGAGTGACTCGTCGATGGCCCCGTCGCCCGCGGCCTTCTTCTTGCCGCGTACGTACAGGGAGCAGTCGAGGTCGGTGCACAGATACTGCCCGACCGAGTTGCCCTGACGGCCGGCCTCGCCGGTGCGGCGCGCGGTCATCAGCGCGACGCCGCCGCTGGTGTGCATGGTCAGGCACAGCGAGCACATGCTGCGTGAGGTGAAGCCGCGCGACGCGCCGGACGTCACCCGGAGCGCGATCCCGACGAGCGAGCCGTCGCGTTCGGCCACCAGGTAGGCGCGTTCGGGCGCGCCCGGATCTCGCCACCCGAGGAAGTCGAGGTCCTCCCAGGGGCTCTGCGTGTAGTCCTTGGGCAGGCTGAGGCGCTGGGTCTCACCCTTGGAGCAGTTGATGAACGATGTGCGGATGTCCCGCTCGGTGACTGGTCTCATGGGCGGCGAGGCTAGCTCTCCTTAAGGGTATTATGCAAATACTTAAAGGGTGTAAGAAGGGTGGGCGCATGGCACGGGCGGGCGTGACGCCGGAGCGGCTGACCAGCGCGGCGGCCGACCTGGCCGACGAGATCGGCTTCCAGAACGTGACCGTCTCGGCGCTCGCGCGCGGGTTCGGGGTCAAGCCCGCGGCTCTGTACGCGCACGTCAAGGACGCGCAGGACCTGCGGTTCAGGGTGCGGGAGCTGGCCATGGGGGAGCTCGCCGACAGGGTCGCCGCCGCGCTGGCCGGCCGGGCGGGCAAGGAGGCGCTGGTGGCCTTCGCCAACGCCTACCGGGACTACGCGAAGGAGCACCCGGGCAGGTACGCCGCGACGCAGCTCGAACTCGACCCGGAGGTGGCCGCCACCCGCGCGGCGGGCCGGCACGCGGAGCTGGCCCGGGCGCTCCTGCGCGGCTACGGGCTGTCGGAGCCCGACCAGACGGACGCGATCCGGCTGCTGGGCGGCGCTTTCCACGGATACGTGACCCTGGAGACGACTGGCCGGTTCGCCACCACCCCGCGCAGCTCGGACGTGTCGTGGTCCAGGGCCCTGGACGCGCTGGACGTCCTGCTCAGAAACTGGCCGGAGCCTGAACCTCTGTAGCAAGCCTGTGGCGGATATGTAGCTCCTGCGCCGAGTGTCATGCGAAGGAGCAGCCGCCGTAAGGAGGGCGAGAAAAGTGGCCGAAAGCGCCTTCCTCATCGCCTTGGTGGTGCTGGCCGGCACCGTCATCCTGCGGCGGAACGTGGGGCGGTATCTGTCCCGGCGGCGTCGTCGTCCGCCCCCCGTCATGCCCGTGTCCGTGCCGCCCTGCTGCGACCCGGCCACCGCCCGCCGCCGCCTGCGCGGACGTCGGCCGGCCAGATGCGCGTACGAACGGGTGCACCGGCACGCCTGAAACCCGACTGCTCCGGGCGTCGATGAACGCCGACCTCTTCCCGGCGGCCAGGACGAGGGCTGGAAGGCGGGCTGGGTGACCGGCAATGCGAGCGCTGCTCTTAGAGTTCGGCCCCCACCGGGGGCGCGTCGTCGAAGTCCTTGTCCAGGGCGTCGGTCCACGAGGGCTTCGTCTCCTCGTACCCCTTGGCGTGCAGCCGGTAGAGCGTGGCGTACAGGCCGTCCAGGGCCATGAGCTCCGCGTGGCTGCCCAGCTCCCGGATCGTGCCGCCGTCGAGGACCACGATGAGGTCGGCGGTGCGCACGGTCGCGAACCTGTGCGAGACGAAGACCGTGATCGTGCCGTTCTCCGTCTGGCCGGCGGCGATCTGGAAGCGCCGGAAGATCTCGTACTCGCTCGCCGGGTCGAGGCTGGCGGCCGGCTCGTCGAGGACGCGGAGGATCGGCGCGTCCCGCATCATCGACCGGGTCAGCGCGACCTTCTGCCACTGCCCGCCCGACAGGTCGGTGCCGCCCGGGAACGTGGGGCCGAGCTGGGTCCGCAGGCCATGGGGGAGCAGGCCGGGCAGGGCGGAGGCGCCCGCGCGGTCGAGGGCGTCCGTGACGGCGGGCTCGTCGTCGATGCGGGGCAGGTCGCCGATGCCGGCCGACTCCTGCAGCACGAACTCCAGGCGGCAGAAGTCCTGGAAGCAGGCCGTCACCCGGTCGCGCCAGGCCTGGACGTCGTAGCCGGCCAGGTCGCTCCCGCCGTACGTGATCCGGCCCGCGGTGGGGTCGTACAGCCGGCACAGCAGCTTGACCAGCGTCGTCTTCCCCGCGCCGTTCTCGCCCACGACGGCCACGGTGCGGCCGGCGGGAAGCCGCAGCGACACGTCCCGCAGCACCGGCCGGGCGGCGTCCGGATAGCTGAAGGAGACGTTCTCCAGAACGAGGTCGGAGCCGGCGGCGGGCGAAGGGGCGCCGGCCTCCCGCGGCCGGATGCGCGCTCTGGCGTGGTCGTCCAGCCACAGGTAGTAGCCCATGGCGCGCAGCGTCTTCTGCATCCAGGAGAGCATCTGGATCAGCCCGGAGACGCTGCCGGTCAGCTGGCCGCCCAGCGCGATGGTGAGGACGACGTCGCCGGGGCTCGCCTGGCCGCTTACCGCTGCCGTGACGACGAGGTAGAGCGCGCCGGCGAAGCCCGCGCCGAAGATCAGCCAGCCGATGGAGGTCCACATGGCCGTACGGGCCTCCGCCTGCCGCCGGGGCCTGTCGACCTGCTCCCACAGGGCGCGGTGGCGACCGGCGATCTCCTCCTGCAGGCCGAAGACCCGCAGCTCCTTGGCCGCGGTCGGCGAGCAGGCGGTCGTGAACAGCCCCTGCCGCAGCCGCGCCGGCGCCACGGTCGTCTCCTCCGCCCTGGCCATGGCCTGCTCGCCGCGCCGTACGGCGAGCACCGTGGGGAGGGCCAGGAGCAGCAGGAGGAGGAACTCCGGCCGGACGCTCATCAGCAGCGCGACGGTGGAGCCGAAGGCGACGAGCGCCCGCAGGTTCTCCACCAGGGCCCCGAAGGCCGAGCCGAGCGAGGTGCGGTGGCTGCGCAGCAGTTCGAGCTGGTCCTGATAGGGCGGGTACTCGTGGTGGTCCAGGTGCGGCAGGCCGCTGGTCATCGCCATGACGCGCTGGTCGAGCAGGAGCCCGACCCGCTGCTGCAGCCGGATGCGCAGGTCCGCGGCGACCGTGCCCGCGAGCTGCCCGGCGACGAGCGCGCCCGCCAGGATGAGGGCGGCGGTCAGCATGCCGGGCAGGTCCGCCGCGACCGCGGAGTTCACCATGCGCTGCAGGCCGACCGCCGTCACAGCGGCGACCGCGCCGACCACGGGCGCGAGCCCGAGGACGAGGGCGGCCCGGGGGGCGTCGGCCTTGAAGGCGGCCCCGATCAGCAGGGCCATGGCCCGGACGGCGACGCGCGGGGACGTTCGGTCAGACATGGCGGGCCTCCCTGAACGGCGCGCTCTGCAGGGTGAACAGGTGGGCGTAACGCCCGTCGAGCGCCATCAGCTCCTCGTGCGAGCCGTACTCGATGACCTCGCCGCCGTCGATCACGCAGATCCGGTCCGCCAGCCGTACCGTGGCGAACCGGTGGGACACCAGGATCGTGGTGAGCCCGCGGGTGATCTCGAGGAAGTGCTGGTAGATCTCGGCCTCGGCACGCACGTCGAGGTTGGCGGTGGGCTCGTCGAGGACGAGCACGCGGGCGCCGTGCTCGACCGCGAACAGCGCGCGGGCCAGCGCGACGCGCTGCCACTGGCCGCCGGACAGGTCGGTGCCGCCCTCGAACCTGCGGCTGAGCGGGGTGTCCCACCCGGCCGCGAGCCTGGGCAGGAAGTCGTTGAGGCCGGACAGCTTGGCGGCACGGTCGAACGCGCCGTTGGAGCGGTCGGCGTCGAGCCGCCCGAATCCGACGTTGTCCCGTAGGGACAGCTCGTAGCGGACGAAGTCCTGGAAGACGATCGCCAGCTGGCGGCGCCAGGCGAGCGGGTCGAGGGTACGCAGGTCCACGCCGTCGACCGTGATCCGGCCGGAGACGGGGTCGTAGAGCCGGGCCAGCAACTTGATCAGCGTGCTCTTGCCCGCGCCGTTCATCCCGACGATCGCCAGTGACGAACCGGCCGGGATGCTCAGGTCCAGGCCCTTCAGGACCGGACGGTCGGGGTAGCCGAACCGTACGTCCTCGAACCGGATCTCCTGCGCGGGCAGCCGCTCGTCCGGCGCGGTGGTGCCCGGCCGGCTGAGCTCGGCTTCCACCCCGAGCCGGCCGACCGCCAGGGCGTGCGGCACGGTGGCGCTCGCCTGGGCGAGCATCCACTGGATGTCGCCGATCCAGCCCAGCGCGCCCATGGCCGCGACGGCCTGCAGGGCGACGGTGATCGACTCCACGTCGAGCCGCCCGCCCGGCACGGCGAAGGCCAGGTACGCGAACACGGCGGCATGCGAGAGCGCCAGCAGGACCGGGCCCGCCGTCCTGCTGAGCAGCCGGCCGGACCCGGCCAGCGTGTCCATGCCGGCGAGCCAGGCCCGGGTGAAGCGGTCGTGCAGCCAGTACTGGAAGCCGAAGACCCTGACCTCCTTGGCCGCGGCGTCGCCGATCGCCAGATCCCGGGCGTAGCCGGCCTGCCGGAGCGCGGGCATCGCCCCTTCCTCGGCGTCCACGGCCTTTTTGACCTCGCGCAGCCGCCATCGGGACAGCGTGATCCAGGCGGCGGCCAGCGGCAGCGGCAGCCACCATTCGACGGTGGCGAGCAGGATCGCCGCGGCGAGCCCGTTCAACCGGCTGGTCACGAGCCTCGTGAGCGACGTCACGGCCTCGCCGGGCGGATAGCCCGTCGCCAGTCCCTGCGCGAGCTGGATGCGGTCGGCGACGTCGGGATCGCTGAGGTGACCGATGCCGACCGGCCGGAGCGCCCCTTCGAGGGTCGTCTGGCCGAGCGTCGCGTTGAGCCGTCGCGCCAGCTCGCCGGAGATCAGCCCCGGGACGGGCGTGATGGCCAGCCGCGCCACGAAGACGGCGATGAAGAGGGCCAGATGCGGCGCGAGGCCCGTGTCACCGGACGCACGGCCTGCCACGTCTCCTACGACGGTGGCGCCGGCCAGCATGAATCCGGTGGACAGCAGGGCCTGCAGCAGCACGACGGCGGTCAGGGCGGCGGTCAGCGGGAGCGAGACGCGCGGCAGGAGGCGGATCACCTCCAGCACGCCGCTCGTGCGGCGACCGGGGGTCACCTCAGTCCCAGTGAGGCCAGCCATCGCCGGTCACCTCCGCTCCTCGTCAGCAGCGCGGACAGCACCCCGGGTGCGCCCATCAGTAATGACCAGCCGGTCTCCGCGAGCGCGGCGGGCTCGTCGAGGCGGCCCATGAGGTGGTCCGTCAGGTGATCCGCGAGTTTCGCCGCCTCCGGCAGCCCGGCGCACCGGGCGAAGGAGTCGAACACGAGCATCAGTCCGGCGGCCCCGTGGCAGATGCCCAGGTCGTCCAGATAAAGGTCATCGTCGTACGCCGCCAGGAACGATCGCGCCGACTCGAGGGCGAAGGCGGCCAGGTCGTCGTCGCCGAGCACGCGTGCGGCTTCCCACAGTGTCCAGGCGTTGCCGGGACAGCCGTAGCACCACGCCTGCCGCCGCCCGTCTCCCTTGGGCGCGCGATGGCCGTCCAGCCGGGTGGTCCCGAACGGCCAGGTGATCACACCTCTGTCGTCTACGTAGGATTCGGCCACCAGCCGGCCCGAGAGCCGGCGCAGCAGGTCGTTCAGCTCCTCACTCAGCCCGTCGGCGTCGGCGGCGGCGCGCAGGGCGGTCACGATGCCGGGCAGCCCGTGGGCCAGGCCCAGATTGATGCGGTCGACGTTCCAGCCGCGCAGCTTCTCGCCCTGGTACTGGCCCACCCGCAACCTGGACAGTGCCTCGTCCTCGCAGAGCAGCGCCAGCCGGGCGATCAGCGGTGCCCGGCCTGCGGCGTCGATGCCGGGATCGATGGCGAACGCCACGAGGACACCCGCCGGGCCCACGATGAGGTCGTAGTCCTCCCATCCGACGTTCGTGGTCCGCCAGCGCGGGGCGGCCACGTACTCGATGAGCCTGGCCCGCTGTTTCGCCAGCGGCTCGTTCAGCCGCGGCCACGCCGTGGCGGCGATCCGCAGGCCGAACATCCTGGACGACGCGCCGCCGCCGAAAAGGCCCGGGTGGTAGTGAGGGCTGCGGAAGTCGCGCAGCCACGTGACCACGGCGCGGGAGGCGGCTGACTCGTCGGGCGGACGAGTCTGACCGGCGGCCAGCGCGGCGAGGACGGCCGGTCCGGAGTCCGGCCTGTTCTGCGCCGGCTCGGCCGGCACGGCGTATTCCCGAAGGAGTGTCTCGGCGACCGCCTGCACGGCGGCTCGTTCGAGCACGTGGGTCGATGTCACGACGATGCCCTTTCAGCGGATGCCGGCTCACATGTGGATCGCCAAGGACGCCGCCTGTTCGCGGCGCCCCTGGCGATCGCGGTTCAGCAGGTCCCGGTGCACATTCCGCTGCACGGGTCGGTGAACGCGGGGTCCGAAATGCTGTGGACCTCGAGCTCGTCGACCAGTTCCTCGACGTCGTCCTGGGGCTCGGGGATGTCCTGGGGCTCGGGGGCGGTGTTCTCGGACATGGCTGGCGCACCTTTCTGTCTTGTCTTGACGGGGTGTTTCGGCATCCGGCCGGTCACGTCGTTCCGGCCGAAGTCTGGGCTGCGGCGGCCGCCAGCGCTGTGGGCGGCACCGCGTGGGGCAGTCGAACGGCGACCTCCGCGGCCACGCGCTCGGTACCGTGGTCCGACACGCTCAGCTCGTCGGCCGCGGGCAACATCTCCGTGACGGTGAGCTCGTCGTCGGTCGCGAGCTCCTTGAGGGCCTGCTCGAACACCCGGACCGCCCGCAGGCTTTCCAGGTCGCAGGCCAGCGGCCGGTATCCGGACGGGCCGGCGACGAACACCCACCGGGGCAGCCCGAGCCGGTCCCGCAGCCTGCTGAGCGTCCGGAGCCCGGCCAGGTCCCCGCCTCCGGCGAGGTCCAGCCGATCGGCGGGGATCCGCCACTGGGCGGCGGAGACCACCAGCGATCCGGCCACGGTGATCCGGGGGACGAAGGACCGTCCGGGGAAGGCGGTGAGCGAGCAGCGCAACCGGCGGTAGCGGGGGGCATGCTGCTGGGAGTCGGCGCACAGGATCCGGGTCAGCACGCTCCACGGAGTCAGGGGGCTGCGCGTCGCATGGGTGCAGATCCGTACGGGCCCTCCGGCGTGGGAGATCACGACCCGATCCGCCTCACGATGCGCGGTGAGCTCTCCCAGCGGCAGGTACCGCGCCGCCCGCCACGTCGTGCCGTAATGGCCGGGGTCGGGATCGCCGGTCCAGAGGGAGGTGTATCTCGGCCTGCGGATCGCGTTGGCGGCCTGCGGTACCAGCGGCGGAATCAGCAGCTCCACCGACGGAATGCCACTGATTCGGTCGAGCTCGGCGAGAAACGTCCGGTAGGCGTCGGCGGCCGGCACCGTCCCGTGCAGCCGCTGCAGCGTCTCGACGAAGCGCGCGTCGAGGACCGCGGCCGGGCCGGCGTTGTCCAGCACCCACCCGCCGCCGGGGAGCGGGCGGACCACGCAGTCGACCGGCCAGGTGATCGGGGCGTCCGGTGCCCCGACGGCGTCGAGCATCGCGGGGGTGATGTCGATGACGGGCGCGGCATCAGGCGACGCGGCCATCAGGTCCAGGAGCCGCGCGTAGCCGGAGCCGGGGCGGTGCGCCGGGGGCCAGGCGTTCTGCGGGAGAGCGTGGCGAGTCAGCTCTCCCTCCTCGGTCCGGGCCGCCAGCTCCTCGGCGAACACGTCCATGACGGGGCGCGGTCGCGGGCCTATCCGTTCCCGCAGCCTGTCCTCCGGCCTGGGCTCGTCCTCGCCGATCAGCAGGCCGAGCCTGCGGTACTGCTCGAAGGCCCGCTGCAAGCCCGCCAGGTCGGCGGTGAAGGCGCCGTCGGCACGGCGGTACACGTCGACGAACCCGGCACCGGCGTCGGAGGCGGTCGATCCGGAGGTCTTCTCCCATCGGCCGCGCCGCTGCCTCAGCGGCGCCGAGACCTCCAGCACGCCGAGCCGGACGAGCTTGCCGACGAGCCCCGGAGGCGAGCCCGGCTCCAGCGCGGACACCGGCCGGACGCCGGATCGCAGGGTCTCGACGATGCGGTCGAGCGCGGGGCTCCGCCGCAGCCGATAGGCGCGCAGGCTGGGCGTGGCGGCGTCCGGATCGACCGTCCAGACCGCGAGGCGGTCGCCCTCCACCCGGTGCAGCGGGGTCATCGACAGCGCGAGATCCGGGCCCAGCCGGTCCGCGGCCGACGCGGCCAGCTCCGCCCTCCTGGCGTGTACGTTCTCCGTCCACTCGACGGCGACCTGGCCGTTCACCGAGAGCCCGGAGGAGCGTTCGGCCACGGGCACGAGTGACACCTGGCCCAGCCAGGTCCGCGGCGTGGTCTTGGCCGCGCCCCGGGCGATCATCCGCCAGAGGTAGTCGCTGCGCCTGCGCAGCTTCTTGGAGGTCCACGGCTCGCCTTGGGCCAGCCGCCGCTCGATGTCCGCGAGCGCGTCGGAGGTCAGGCAGGCCAGGCCGCCGGGCACCGAGCCGAGCAGGTGCCACGGCGCCGCCAGCAGGCGGTCGTGCTCCTTCTCGACCTGGGCCCCCGCCTGCTCCTCCAGTCGCAGGAGCTCGGCGGACAGCGCGGTCACGCGGTCCAGGTGGGCGCTCAGGGCCGGGGTCGCCACGATCTCGCGCAGGCGGCGGGCCTGGTCGGCGGTGAGGGCCTGTCCCTGGTGCAGGCGGCGCCGTGCGGCGAGGACCGCCCGCCGGGCCGCGGCCGGCAGCTCCGGCCTCGGCACCACTTCGTCCCCGAGGCGTCCGGCGAGGGCGGACGCCTCCCGGAGGTGGTCGTCGTGGACCTGGTTCAGCGCGCGTACGCACGCGAACAGGTCGGGGGAGGAGGCCGCCAGCCAGAGCCGGATGGGCAGCCCCGCGGTGCGGAGCACGGCGGATTCGCTCATGGTGGTCACCGCGCGTCACCCTCTTCCCGGGCCAGCAGCGCCTCGGCGATCAGCGCCTGCCGCGCCGCCGGCAGGTTCGCCCGGTTCCAGTGGAAGATGACCAGGTACGACGCCACCGCGCGCGGCCCCATGGCGGCCGATCCGCTCTCGAAGTAGTCGCGGAACCAGCGCTCGCCCTCCTGCCGGACGACCTGCCGGTAGTCCTCGGCGAGGTCCGCCGTCTCGGGGGACAGCTTGGCGGCCAGCGCGGCGGGCGACGGCCAGACCTCCCGCAGCGCCGCGGCCAGCCGCGCGAGCCGCGGATCCGCGACGGCGGCCGCGGGGAGGGGGCGGTGCCGTCGCACCCGTTCCCAGACCCCGAGGTCCTCCCAGCCCACGATCTGCAGCGCGCCGAACAGCGAGCGGAGCAGCAGCAGCGACATCGCCCACGAGGGGCCGGGGCCGTGCCCGGCCAGGCGGAGCCGGTGGTAGTCGAGCCAGGCCAGCGAGTCGGCGGTGAAGACCCGGTGGACGCTGCGCATCGACTCCGGCCCGCCGAACAGGTACGTCTCCGGCTCGTACACGCCGGGACGCCAGTCGCTGAGCACGCCGTCCTGCCGCCAGGCGGTCAGCCGGTCGCGCAGCAGCGGGTCGAGCTCGGGCGAAGCCGGCCGGAAGCGGACGCGCAGGCCGGGGGGCTTGTGCATGAAGAAGAAGTCGTGGGCCAGGCCGTCGCGGACGGCCTGCCGGGCGGTCACGGCCAGCCCCGCGTAGAGGTCGCCGGACCGCTCACGGACCGGCGTGAGGCCGAACTGGAGCCAGCGCTCCGCCGTGTCCTCCAGGACCGACCCTGGCAGTGCCTCGGATTCCGCCGACCACTTCATTCGCCCACCTCCTCGGTGCCTTCTCAACGATCGTCGGACAGGGGGTTCAGAGTCGGTTCATAGTCGGCTCATACGAGCGCGGCGATCGTGCGCAGGGCTCTGACGTCGCGTTTCACCTCGGCGTCCGCGCGGGCGAGGCCGGCGACCCGCTCGGCGAGCCCGCGGTCCCGGCAGCGGACCGCCAGCCGCAGCGACACGAGCAGGGGCGTGATGCGGGCGCCCGCGCCGTGTACCCCGTCGAGCCGGGCGCCGGCGCGGGCCACGTGCCCGGCCGCCGCGTCCGGGCGGCCCTCGCGGAGCGCGGCGGCCGCGGCGGCCTGCTCGGTCAGGACCTCGACGTCCCAGCTGTCGGCGCTCTGCGCGCCGGACGGGCTCTGGTCGGGCGGGCCTGGGTCGGGCGGGCCTGGGTCGGGCGGGCCTGGGTCGAGCGGGCCTGGGGCGGGCGGGCCTGGGGCGGGCGGGCCGTCCCCGTTCTGCGCGGCGCGCGGGCCTGCGCCGGGCGGGCCGTACCCGCTGAACGTCGCGTGCCAGAGCCTGGCCGACTGCGCGCCCGCGCTGAACCCGATCGCGTCGAACCGCCGGATGGCGCGCTCCAGGGCCTGCCCGGCGCCGCCGTGGTCGCCGTGCCGTTCCGCGAGGGTCGCGCGGAACATGTCGAGCCCGGCCAGGCCGGGCTGGTGCCCGATCCCGGCCAGGATGGACCGGCCCTCGTCGAGCAGGTTCGTGGCGGCGGCCGAGTCGCACGTCATGTCCGAGAGCAGGGCCGCCGGGCAGCCGACGGCCGCGCGTACCGTATGGGCGTCCTTCAGCTCGGCGTGCAGCTGCGCGCAGATCGCCGTGGCCGCCGGGGCGGGGGTGTCGCCGTAGGCGAGGCAGAGCGCCAGGTTCCCGTAGATCTCGGTGGCGCCGAAGCACCAGCGCGCCCGCCGCGCGTGGCCGAACGCCTCGTGCAGCACGCCTTCGGCCGTCACGTAGTCGCCGTCCTCCATGTGCCCGATGCCTTCGAGCAGCAGCACCCTGGCGTACGCCGCCGGGTCGTCGGCCCGGTGGGCCAGCTCGCGCGCCTGGCCGATCAGGGACCGGTGCCATTGCCCGGTCATCGTGGAGCGGGCCACCGCCTCGTTGAGGGTGAGCTGTACCGCGGCCGCCAGGTTGCCGCCGGTGTCCCAGCGCTTCCTGGCCTCCGCGATCCGGGCCAGGGTCTCGTCGGCCCTGCCGGCGGCGGCCGTGGCGTACGTCTCGACGGCCGCGATCTCGAGTTCGAGGCCGGGCAGGCCGGAGTCGAGCCGGCTGACCTGGCTCGCCGTCTGCAGCGCCATCGACAGGTCGCCGCGCGAGACCTCGAACTGGGCGGAGGCGCACAGGGCACGCGCCGCGCGGGCGGCGGCGCGCCGCTCCTCCGGTCCGCCCGGGCGCAGTTCGAGCCAGGCGGCGTGCGCGCGCCCGGCGTGCAGGGCGCACAGCTCGATCTCCGAGGGATGGCGGTCGACGCGGGCCTCGGCCAGGTCCGCGACCTGGGCGTGCACGTGGGCGCGGTCGGCGAGCGGCAGCCTGCCGTACGCGACCTCGGCGACGACCGGCGACTCGACCTCCAGCTCGCCGGCCGAGCCCGCCCGGGTGACCAGCAGCCCGTCGCCGAGCAGCTGGCCGAGCGTCTCGTCGAAGGTCTGGTCGAGCGGCGGGTCCAGGGCCGCGGCGACCTTCTCCAGGTCCCCGGCGACGCAGCCGTCCCCGAGCGCGCCGGCGATGGCGAGCAGCCGCTGGGCGTCCACGCCCAGCTGGTCGAGGCGGGCGCCCACCGCCGCCTCCGCGCTGGGCGCGATGAGATCGGTCCGGCCCTCGGCGTCCATCTGCAGGTGGGCGAGCTGTTCGAGGTAGAGGGGGTTGCCGGCGCTGCGCCGGGCGAGGTCGTCGCTCGGCGGGAGCGGCCCGAGCCGGGCGGCGACGGTGGCCGCCAGCTCCCGGGTGTCCGCCGGACCGAGGGGCGGGACGCGCAGCGTGGCCACCGGCCCCCGGGTCAGCGGCGGCTCGTCCACCCGGCCGCTGAGCATCAGCACGGCCCGTACGTCCAGGTCCGGATCGTCGAGGCCGTCCGCGAACTCGCGCACCGCCGGGGACATCCACTGGCAGTCGTCGAGGACGAGGACGACCGGACGCCGCTCGGCGGCCTCGCGCAGCAGCTCCCGCAGCGTCCAGAAGATCTCCTCCTTGCCCTGGGGTCCCTGCCCCCTCGGCACGTCTCCCCCCAGGGCCTCGGCCAGCTGGTAGAGGGGCCAGTAGCCCAGCCGCGGGCCGTCGCGCCGGCAGCGCAGGGTCAGGAACCGGGCGTCCGGCGCCATCCGCCGCGCCGCCTCGGCCACCAGCCGGGACTTCCCGATGCCGGGCTCGCCGGCCAGCACCACGGCGGGGACGCCCGGCCGCCGCAGACCGGCCCGCAGCGTGGTGACGAGCTCGTCCAGCTCGGAACGGCGATCCACCAGCGGCGTGCGCGCCTCGCCGGCGTGCCCTTCCGCGGCGGCGGCGAGCTGCCAGGCCCGCAGAGGCCGGCTGAAGCCCTTGGCCGCGATCGGCTCGATGGGCCGGGTGGGCACGGCTCCCCGTACGAGCAGCCAGGTCCGCACGTCCATGACGACGCCGTCGGCCGGCGCGGCGGCCTGGAGCCGGGCGGCGCGGTTCATGACCTCGCCGATCGCGAACGAGGAGTCCCGCTCGGAGAGGGCGACCTGCCCCGAGGCGATCCCGAAGCGGACCGAGAAGTCCACTCCTCGCGTACGGCGCAGCTCGGCGGCCTGGCGCGCGATCCGCTCCAGGGAGACCCGGGCACACTCCACCGCGCGGAGCGCGTCGTCCTCGTGGGTGGCCTCCACCCCGAAGACGGCGACCACGGCGTCCCCGATGAACTTCTCCACCCGGCCGCCCTGCTCGGTCGCCGCCCGGCTCACGTCGGCGAAGTACGTGGCCAGGGTGCCCTGCCAGACCTCGGGGCTGAGGCCGCGCGCGAGCTCCGTCGAGCCGGCCACGTCACCGAAGAGCACGGTCACGAACCGCAGGGTGGTGCGGGGGGCGGACGCGGGGGACAGGGCGCCGCCGCACGACATGCAGAAGCGGGCGGTGGAGGGGTTCTCACCGCCGCATTGGGCGCAGGGTCGCATCACCGGTCACCAGCACCAGCCGCCGCTCGCGTACGCATGCGCTTCGACGTCCGCGGCGTCCTCCATGCGCGCCTTGATGGAGACGAGCACCTGGAGTTCCTCGTCGCTGAGCGACTGCAGTACCGCGATCTGCTCGCCTGACGCGGTCGTCAGGTCGAAGCCGGCGGCTTCCAATTGGTCGATGGTCGCCATGACCTCTCCTTTCCTGCGGCGTTCGCGCGCAGTTGGACGGCGTCGACGAGCTGCGCCAGGCCGTATGCCGTGTTGAGTGCGCTCAGCCCGATCAGCGACTCCGCCTCGGGGGTGAGCGGGAGCCTGTCGATCGCGCGCCACAGCTCCTCGCGGTGCTCGCCGTCCACGACGGCGTGGGTCACCAGCGTGCGGAACGCGTCCAGTGGCAGGCCCGTGCGCCGGGAGAGCAGGGGCGCCAGATCGGGAGGGGGCGGGTAGCCCTCCAGGACGGCGACGTGCCCGAGCAGCGCCACCGGGTGGGCGTGTCTGATCCAGTAGTACTGGCTGCCGACCACCGCGGCGACGCAGGGCGGCGGCGGGTCCGTGAACAGGGTCTCGGCGTCGCCCCCCGCGCGGGCGTAGTCGTTCACCACGTCCTGGTCGTGGCCGTACTCCTCGTGTACGTGGCCGGCGAGGTAGACGGCGACGCCCCGCGCGATCTCGTCGTCGCGCGCCAGGCACGCCGTGGTGGCGTCGAGGATGAGCGGTACGGTCGCGCGCAGCATGCCGTGCAGGGCCCTGAGCCATTCCAGGTAGAGCTCGCGCGGAGCGGGATGCCGCCACATCCGCTCCGTCCTGGCCAGCAGCGCCGGCATGACGAGGTCGATCTTGGCCATCAGGCGCAGGCTGGTGGTCATGTCCCGCCTCCCCGGCCCATGAGGGCGGTCAGCAACCGGGACCCGTCGTCCCCGGCGGTCTCGTGCAGGCGCCAGCACAGGCCGCAGACGTCCGGGTAGCGGGCGCCGGCGAGCGCGGCGAACGGCGGCAGCCGTACCAGGTCGTCCGGCCGGACCGAGCCGACGGCGCGCAGCAGCGGGTCGTCGCGGAAGGCGGCCAGCGCGGCGCGCACCTCGGCCGCGCCGGTCGCCCGCCGGCGCAGCCCGCGAGGGCCGCCGCCCGTGATGACGCTCTCGTTGCAGCAGCCCGTGATCACGCCGTCGTAGCGGACGGTCGGCGAGGCGGTCAGCGGGCACGGGCCCAGCTCGGCGACGCCGTAGCGGCGCCCGATCGCGAAGACGCCGCCGCCCCGGCCCGCCCGCAGCGGGGTGATCAGCGTGATCTCCGCGCGCCCGGACCAGTCGTCCCCCAGCGTGTCGCGGAGGACCTCCTCGGCGAACGGCACCGCGCCGGGCTCGTCCAGGAGCTGGAGGACGAGGTGGCAGCCCGCCCGCGCCGCGTGCGCGGCGGCGCGGCAGAACCGCCGCCGGTCGACGGCGGCCCGGTGGAAGCTGTCCGTGCTCAGGATCACGGTCGAGGACCGTTCCAGCACCCGCGTGATCCACCGCGGGCATCGGGGCCCCGACGCCCAGTGGCCGCTGGTGAAGAGCACGACGTCCTTGCCCGCGTCCGCGAACGCGTCCACGGCCAGGACCAGCCCGCGACGCTCGGCGAACGGCTCGCCGCCCGAGATCGCGACGGCCTCGATGCTGGGTTCGGCGCAGATCCCCGCCAGGATGTCGGCGAAGAGGCGGTGGTCGGTGATGCGCGGGCCGGCCGGGAGCGCGGCGACGGAGCAGTGCGCGCACCCGACCGGGCAGCGATCGGTGAGGTAGAGCAGCACGGTGCGGCCACGCGTACGCCGCAGCCGCTCGATGTCCGCCAACCTCAACCGGCGCGTCACCGCTCCCGACCCTCCCAGCCGAGCGTCACCAGCTCGCTGTAGCGCGCGATGCCGTGACGGCGGGCGAAACCGTACGGGCCGTGCCGCTCCAGGAGACCGCGTACGGCGCCCTCCATCGCCGGACCGGCCGGCGAGTCGAGATACCCGGCGACCCGTTCGCCCAGCCCGCGGTCCCGGTGCAAGGTGACGCAGACGTCGCAGTAGCCGGGGGCGGCGGCGTCCGATCCGAACCGCGCCTTCGCGTAGCGCGGCCCGAACATCCGGACGGCCCGCGCCAGCGGCCGCTCCAGGTGGCGCCGGCGCAGCACCGGCCAGGGATCCTGGTCGGCGTGCCCGAGCACCAGGTGCGGCGGGCGGGCGGCGGCGGCGAGGTCGTCGTTGCAGCAGGTGAGGACCGTCCCGTCGTAGGTGACCAGCGGCCAGGCCGCCATCTCGCACGGCGCGGGCGTCGCGTGCGGGGTTTCCGGGCCTGCGCGCGGGCCGTCCAGGGCTTTCGCGCGCCCGACCCGCCGGAGCGGCACCACGAGCATGGGCACCTCGTCGGCGAACTCCTCCCGCACCTCGCGCACCAGGTCCGCGACGTAGGGGTCCGCGCCGCCGTCCCCGGTGATCTGCACGCTCACCCGCGGCCCCCAGGAGCGGATCTCGTGCAGCACCCGGAAGGCCGCGCGCCTGCCCACCTCCCGCTCGTGGAAGCGGTCGAGGCTGACCGCGAAGTGATCGACCGCCGAGATGGCCGCCCGCAGGGCGGCCGGCACCGCGTGCCCGTCCCGGGCGAAGTAGAGCCCGGACAGCAGGTACGACCTCGTCCCCGAGAGCCGCGCCGAGTCGGCGAGGTCGCGCACCAGCCGCGGACGCAGGAGCGCCTCACCCCCGGACATGGCGATGAACTCCGGACGCTCCTGCCTGGTGAAGGACGCGACCAGCCGCCGGAAAGGCCGTTCCGCGTGCTCCGCGCCGTCCATGGCGGACTCCGTCGAGCAGTGCGCGCACGACAGCGGGCAGCGGCGGGTGAGGGCGAGGAAGACGCCCGCGGCGGGCACGGCGCGCAGCACCGCCATCTCGGCCAGGTGCATCAGGTCACCCCGTGGCCCGTGGTGGCGGTGACGAACTTGCTCAGCGCGTTGAGCAGCTCGTCCACCGCGGCGTCGGTGGCCTCCGTACGGCTGAGCGCGATCTCCAGCCGGCTCCAGGGCGTCAGGCCCTCCCTGGCGCTCCGGGTCAGCGAGCGGGCGGCGGCCATGAGCGTGAGCGTGATCGCCGTCTGGGCGGCCAGCTCGGTGAACAGGTCGATGGCCGCCATCTCCCCGAACCGCTGCAGCGCCGGGTCGAGCACCTCCATCACGCCGATCGTGCGGTCCTCGAGCTCCAGCGGGGCCGCCATCAGGATTTTCGGCACGTACCCGGTGCTCTGCGCGAACTCCCGGTCGAAGCGCGGATCCTCCTGGACCTCGCTGAGCAGCACGGTCTCGCCGGTCTGGAACACCCACCCGGCGACGCCGCGCCCGGTCGGGATGGCCACTCCGAGCAGCCGGTCCTCGCCCTCGCCTGACGACGCCTCGAACACCAGGCGGTCGCGCTCCTCGTCGTACAGGAACACCGACGCGGCCGACGCCGAGAACGTCAGCCGGGCCAGCCGCACGGCCGACCTCAGCAACTCGTCGTGCTCGGTGGGGCGCAGCAGCCGCCCCAGCGAGGAGGTCAGGGAATCAGGGATGCCCACGCCCATGGTGGCCTCCTCATGTCCGGTTGTTCGCGACGGCCGCCAGCACGTGCTTGAGCTGGCCGGTGGCAAGTCCGGGGTGGCGCTGCAGTACGCGCGCGCACAGCCCGGTGATGTGCGGTGTGGCGAAGCTGTTGCCGGTCAGGCGGGAGGTTCCGCCGCCTGGCAGCGGCACCTCCACCCCGATCCCGCGCGCGAAGAACTCGGCAGGGGGCTCCGGGTTGCACTCGATGTGCTCGGCGAGCGGCAAGGTGTGCGAACCCACCGAGATCACGCTGGGGAAGTGCCAGGGATAGCTGCGCACCGGCCGGTTGTGGGCGGAGGCCACGATGGTGACCCCGGCGAAGAACGCCCTGTCGACGAGGTCGTGCAGGGCCTCCTTGTGCTCGGCGCGACGGGTCGACAGGCTCAGGTTGACCAGGGAGAAGCGCTGCTCGATGGCCCACTCCAGCGCCGCCAGCAGCACCTCGCCGCGGCCCTGCAACCCGCTGCCGAGCACGCGGACGCTGGTCAGCTCGCAGTCCGGGGCCATGGTCCGGATGACGCCGGCGCAGGCCGTGCCGTGGCCCGCCTGGTCGCCGACCTCGTCGGGCACGACGTCCAGGCCGTCAGCCGTCACCGCGAGCGGGGTGATCGGCCTGGTGAAGGTCGGGTGGGACGCGTCGATCCCGCTGTCGATCAGGCAGATCCGCACGCCGGAGCCGGTCGCCGACCCCCAGGCCCACTCACGGGTGATCGCGCAGGGCAGCGCCAGCCGGGCCGAGTCCATGACCGCGCCCCGTGAGGCGTGCGCCAGCCGAAAGGTCCGCGGCGGCGCCTCCGCGACAGCCGGAAAATCAGCCATTGCCCACCCTCAGCGTCATTGTTCTGGCTCCGAGTAAATAGTGGGAGAGGGCGTTCATAGTTACTTCAGAGTCCGATCAAAGCGCCGTCGGAGACTGATTTCGAGGGCTTGAGAAACCCCAACGCCTGACAGACCATGAGAGCGAAATCCAAACCGGAGTGTGACTCATGTTGGAGTTCCGCTTGCTCGGCGCCGTCGAAGCCTACTCGGACGGGCAGCGCGTCGGACTCGGCCCACGCAAACAGCGCCTGACATTCGCGGTTCTGGCTCTGGAGGCGAACCATCCCGTCACGGTGGAGCGGCTGGTCGAGCTGAACTGGCCGGGGTCCCGCCCGCGTACGGCACAGCACGCGATCCGGGTGTCGGTCTCCCAGCTCCGCTCGATCCTGGCCCGCGCCGACCCCGCCCAGTCCGAGGCCACGCTGACGGCACAGGGCGCGGGGTACGTCCTGCGCACCGACCCGGACCGGATCGACGCCCATCGCTTCCGCGGCCTGGTGCAGCGGGCCCGGGCGGAACCCGACGACGAGCGCCGGGTGGCACTGCTCGACCAGGGCCTCGGCCTGTGGCGCGGCCCCGTGCTGGCCGGGACGGCGCCGCCAGAGACCCAGGAGCGCCTGGGCAGCGGCCTGGAGGAGTCGCGGCTGGTGGCGCTGGAGGACAGGATCGACGCCGGGTTACGGCTGGGCCGCCACCGCCAGCTGCTGGACGAGCTGACCGAGCTGACCCGATGCCATCCGTTCCGCGAGCGGCTGACCTGCCAGCTGATGATCGCCCTGTACCGCAGCGGGCAGACGCACACGGCCCTGGAGGAGGCCAGGAGAGCCCGCCGCCGCCTGGCCGACGAGCTGGGCATCGACCCCAGCCTCGAACTCCAGCGGCTGGAGGTGGCCATCCTGCGCAACGACCCGGTGCTGCTGCCGCAGCCCGATCGCGTCCTGGCGGCCGGCCCCGCGCCGCCCGCGGTGCCGGCGCAGCTGCCGCGCTCCGTCTCCGACTTCACCGGCCGGGCCGGGCAGCTCAGGTGGCTGGACGAGCACATTCAGGACCACACGAGCACGCCGGTCACGATCGCCATCACCGGCGCCGCCGGGGTCGGCAAGACCGCCCTGGCCCTGTACTGGGCGCACCGGATCCGCGATCGTTTCCCCGACGGCCAGCTCTACGTCGACCTGCGCGGCTTCGCCCCCGGGCCGCCGATGCGGCCGGAGCAGGCGCTGGCCCGCCTGCTGCGCTCCCTCGGGGTCGCCCCCGAGCACGTGCCCGCGGACGCGGACGAGGCGGCCGCCCTGTACCGGACCCTGCTGGCCAGCAAACGCGTCCTCGTCCTGCTCGACAACGCGGCGACGCCGGAGCAGGTCCGCCCGCTGCTCCCCGGCGCCACCGACTGCCTGGCCCTGGTGACCAGCCGGGACCGGCTGAGCGGCCTGGTCGCCCTCGACGGCGCCAGGCCGCTCCCGCTGGCCGTGCTGGACCCGGTCGAGGCGCGGACCCTGCTGGCCCGGATCCTCGGCGCCGACCGCGTTCGGCAGGAGGCGGACGCCGCCGCCAGGCTGGCGCTGCTGTGCGACTACCTGCCGCTCGCGCTGCGGATCGCCGCGATCAACCTGTCCCGCCAGCCGACGCGCGCCATCATCGACGGCGTCACCGAGCTGGCCGGAAGCGATCGCCTGAACGCCCTGCAGGTCGACGGGGACGGCCGGGCCGCCGTGCGGGCGGCGTTCGACCTGTCGTACGCCGCCCTCCACGAGCCGGACCAGCGCCTCTTCCGGCTGCTGGGCGTGAGCCCGTGCCCCGACCTCACCCCGCAGGCCGCCGCGGCGCTGGCCGCCGCCCCGGTCGACCAGGTGCGGCGGGCCCTGGACCGCCTGGAGCGCACGCACCTGATCCTGCAGACCGCTCCCGGCCGGTACGGGTTCCACGACCTGATCAGGCTCTACGCCCGTGACAGCGCGAACGGGGCCGAGCGGACGAGCGCGCTCGCCCGCCTGTTCGACTTCTATCTCAGGGTCGCCGACGAGGCCAAACGCCTGCTCTACCCGCAGGCCCTGCAACTGGCGGGACCGCCGCGGCAGCTGTCCCCGCTGACGTTCGAGGAGCCGGCGAGCGCGCTGGCGTGGCTCGACGCGGAGCGCTCCGGCCTCATCGCGGCCATCACGTACGCGGCCGCGCACGGCCCCAGGGAGGTGGCCTGGCGGCTGGCCGACACGCTGCGCGGCTACCTGTCGCTGCGGCGCGACCCCAACGAATGGCAGACCGTCGCCGAGGCCGCGCGCTCGGCCGCCGGCCTCGACGGGGACCTCACCGCCCAGGCCGCCACCGAGCTCAACATGGCGCAGGTCTACCAGAGCCGGGGCATGCACCCGCAGTCGCTGAGCCACTACGCCCAGGCGCTGAAGCTGGCCCAGCGCGCCGGGTGGCGCGAGTGCGAGTGCGCGGTGCTCAACAACCTCGGCAACGTCCACTGGAAGCTGGGCTCCCTGCAGGAGGCCGCCGACCACTACAGCCAGGCCATCACCATCGCCCGGCAGACGGGCCAGCGCACCATCCACGCCACCAGCCTGGCCAACCTCAGCATGGTCTACCGCAGCCAGGGGCAACTGGCGCGGGCGGCCGAGCTCCAGCACGAGGCCCTGGCGCGTTACCAGCAGGCCGCCTACCGCAACGGCGAGGCGATCGCGCTGGAGAACATGGGCGAGATCTACCACGATCTCGGGGAGCTCGACCGCGCGCTGGACTACCTCGACCGTGCCCTGCCCATCTTCCGCCAGTCGGGCAACCGCTACGGCGAGGTCCTCGTCCTGAACGCGCTGGCCGCCGTCCACCGTGACGCCGGCCGCTACGACGACGCCCTCGAACTCGCCGACCGCGCGGTGGAGCTGTCCGTCGCGATCGGCGACCGCCGGGCCGAGGCCGACACGCTCAACACCCGCGCCACCGTACGCACCCATCTCGGACGCCCGGAGCAGGCCGCCGAGGAGCACGGCAGAGCGCTGGACATCGCCCGCGAGGTCGGCAACCCGCAGCCCCGGCTGGAGTCCCTCATCGGGCTGGCCGGCGCGCACTGCCACCTGGGGAACCTGGAGCAGGCGTCCGCCCACGGCCACGAGGCGCTCAACGACGCGCGCCGCTGGGGGTTCCGCCAGATCGAGGAGCAGGCGCTCAGCGCCCTGGCGGCCATCCGGCTCCGCGCCGACGACCGGGAAATCAGCGCGGCATTGTCCGTCGATTCAGAATGAATAATTCGCCATATTTCGGTAGGCTGGCTTATTGCCTGACGGGTCGCTGGCATTTACCTTGGAAATATGAGGAAAGCAGCGATTTCCACACACGGTGTGCACGACGACACCAGCAATTCTCACGACTGCGTCGACCTACCTCGACGCTGAATTCCAACCGCGGGTAAATGTATCGTTAAACTTTCCGCCCCATGTGTGCCGGAAAGAATTGTCCGCCGCCGGCGATATCTCGCCCGGCGGGGCGGCGGGCGACCCGCGCGGATCCGCCGCACCCCGGCGGGCCGCTGATCAGCGCCTCGACGGTCACGGCACGAACCACCCGTGGTCCGATCCCCCCGATCCGTCCGTCCTCCCCGCGACTCCACGACCCCACGACCGCGTCCGGCGCGAGCCGGGGCGAGGGCGGGACACGGCGGCCGGGCCGACGGCGGCAGCGCCCCCGGAAATCACCGACGGAAACACGGCCGCGGCACGCCGCCGCCCATTCTGTATACCGGGCCCCGCAGGTCCGCCGTGGCGGCCTGAGCGGCGCCGGTCTTCCTATACCGGTCGCCGCCCATAAGCACGGCGCCGTGCCGGGCCTCGAAGCGGTTTACGCGGGTACGATCGAGCCGCTCCACGTGATGACGGCGGCACGGTAGACCTCCGACAGCTCGCCGTCGAAGTACGGAGACAGGCTCGTGTCGTAACGAAGATCGCCGTCGGTGTCGGCGACGCTGACGGTGATGCCGTTGAGGACGCCGAGGCGGGTGCTCTTGTCATAGCGGAGCAGCCAGGAGGAGCCCAGGGCGCCTTCGCCGGTGAACGGGGAGCCGACGGCGGCGAACTCCTCGGCCTTCAGGCTGGGGACCGCGGCGGCGGTCGTGCGGCCGCTGGACGATTCGAGGCTCTCGCCCGTGTAGGGCTGCTTGCCGTCGGGGTGGGAGCCGGCCGGGTAGCCGAAGACGTCGGCCGAGGAGCCCGGCGGCTGGTTCCAGGCCAGGCCCTGCCCGCCGACGCTGTCGACCAGCCTTCCGGCGTCGGTCAGCTCGCCCGGCGCGGGGGAGACGACGCCGTTGTAGACGTTGACGAAGGCGTAGTCGCGGTCGTAGTCGCCGTAGACGGGGAAGTCGTAGTGGGTGAACGCCTGCTTCCCGACGTAGAGGCCCCACGGGGCGGTGCCGTCGGAGTAGCCGGGAACGAAGACCCACTTGCCGAGGGTGGCGTCGGAGCGCTGGGTGTCGTACACGCAGTGAGCGGCCGTGGCGACGATGTTGCGGTACTGCGACTGCACGGCGGTGCCCGTGCACCAGTGGGGCAGGCCGTCGGCGCCGAGGAAGAACACCTTGCCGAAGGTGGTGTTCCCCTTGCCGGGGATGGCCGGCGGGGTCGGCGCGACAATGCCGGGCTTGGTGTCGATGGGCACCTCGCCCCTGGGGCTCACATCGTCGACGGCCGTCTGGACGCTGTACGGAGTGGCACTCCTCAGGTTGGCGCCCCCGTCGCCGAGCCAGAACGTCGCGGCCTCGACGGCGGCCGCTTGAGAGGCCAGAGGGTCGGTCCGCACGCTGGCGGCCCCGGCCGGCGAGGCCACGAGACCCGACCCCAGCAAGCCGACGAGTAAGACAACTGACATTCGCTTCATCTCGCAAACCTTCCGATAGATCAATGATTTTCGGGCGAACATTCGAACACAGGATCGCTACCGAGGGTAGACGTTAGCTGTCCGCCGCGTGATGATCAACCCTTTAAGCCCGCAGCAGGTCGTGATCCGGTTGGGACGGCGCGGGAGTGGAAAGCACACGACTGTACGCCGCCGCCACGGAGACAGGTGACCCATGCACGCACCCGGACCCACGCCATGAGGCTCGCCGGCGCCCACGTCCTCGTCACCGGGGCCTCCTCGGGCATCGGGGCGGCCACCGCCCGGGCGCTGGCGGGCGCCGGCGCGCGCCTGACGCTGGCCGGGCGCGACCGCGAGCGGCTGGCGGCCGTCGCCTCGGCCACCGGCGGGCGCGTGCTGGTGTGCGACGTCGCCACCCGCGCCGAGGAGCTGGCCGAGCGGAGCGGCCACGTCGACGTCCTGGTGAACAACGCCGGCGTGGGGTGGGCGGGGCCGTTCGTGCGGATGCCGGCCGGCAGCGTCGAGGAACTGCTGGCCGTCAACCTCGCCGCGCCGATCGAGCTCACGCGGCTGCTGCTGCCGGGGATGACGGCGGCGGGCCGCGGGCACCTCGTGTTCGTGGCCTCCATCGCCGGGGCGGTGGGCGTGGCCCAGGAGGCGGTGTACTCGGCGACGAAGGCGGGGCTGATGGCCTTCGCGGAGGGCCTGCGCCATGAGCTGCACCACGTGCCGGGCGTCGGCGTGTCCGTCCTGCTGCCCGGGGTGGTGGACACCCCCTTCTTCGTACGGCGCGGCGCCCCGTACACGCGCGGCTGGCCGGCGCCGGTCGCGCCGGAGCGGGTGGCGCGGGCGATCGTGGCGGCGATCAGGGATGGCCGGCCGGAGTCGTTCGTGCCGGGCTGGCTGCGGGTGCCGGCCAGGCTGCGCGGCGCGGCGCCCGGCGCGTTCCGGGCGCTCGCGCGGCGCTTCGGGCGCATGGAGAGGTCAGCCGCTCCTGATGGCGCGCAGTGACTCCTTCAGCGACCCGATCGTGGCCAGGACGGCCGTCGGCTCGTATCCGCAGTGCGCCATGCAGTTGTCGCACCGGGGGTCGCGGCCCCGGCCGTAGGCCGTCCAGTCGGTGTCCTCGATCAGCTCGCGGTAGGTCCGCGCGTACCCGTCGGCCATCAGGTAGCACGGCCGCTGCCAGCCGAACAGCGAGTACGACGGGATGGCCCAGGCGGTGCACGGCAGCTCGATCCGGCCCTCCAGGAAGTCCAGGAACAGCGGCGAGTGGTTGAACCGCCAGCGCCTGCGCCGACCGCCGGCGAAGGCCTCGCGGAACAGCGCGCGCGTCTCCCGCACGCCCATGAACCGGTCCTGCACGGGCGCCTTCTCGTACGCGTACGCCGGCGAGATCATCATCTGGTCGACGGCGAGCTCGTCGTTGAGGTAGTCGAGCAC
The DNA here is from genome assembly GCF_014873145.1 of Nonomuraea angiospora. Classification (NCBI taxonomy): domain Bacteria; kingdom Bacillati; phylum Actinomycetota; class Actinomycetes; order Streptosporangiales; family Streptosporangiaceae; genus Nonomuraea; species Nonomuraea angiospora. The sequence continues at coordinate 11,150,198 of NZ_JADBEK010000001.1, forward strand.
CTCGATGACGGTTCGCGGGCTGTCCGTGGAGAAGAACGTCGTGTTGGTGGTGACCCGGAAGCCGCGCCGCCGGCACTCGCGCACGGCGGCGACCGCCTCGTCGAAGACGCCCTCCTTGCACACCGAGGCGTCGTGGCGCTCGCGCACCCCGTCGATGTGCACGGTCCAGGCGAAGTATCGCGAGGGCTCGAACTCGTCGATCTTCTTGGGGATCAGCAGCGCGTTCGTGCACAGGAACACGTACTTCTTCATGCCGACGAGCCGGCGGACCAGCTCGCCGATCTGCGGGTGCATGAGCGGCTCCCCGCCGGCGATGGACACCATCGGGGCGCCGCACTCCTCGATGGCGGCGACGGCCTGCTCCACCGGCATGCGCTGCTTCAGCACGTCGGCCGGATGCTGGATCTTGCCGCAGCCGGCGCATTTGAGGTTGCAGGCGAACAGCGGCTCCAGCTCCACCAGCAGCGGGAACTTGGTCCGTCCCCGCAGCCGCTGGCGCAGGATGTAGCCGCCGACGCGCAGGCTTTGGCGGAGCGGGATGGTCATGACAGCACTTCCTTGGGTAGCACCGCCGCCCAGCGCACCAGGGCGGGGCCGAGGGCGGCGAGCGTGCGACGGGCGGCGACGCCGCGGGTGAGCGTGGCCAGGCTCAGCAGCGGCGCCTCGGGCGTGTCGACGATGACCCGCACGGCGGCCAGCGGGCGTCCCGCGGCGGCGCGGGCCAGCGGGCCGGTCTCCATGTCCACGGCGTACGCGCCCTCCGCGGCCAGGCGGTGCCGCTCCGCGCCGCGGACCAGGCGATCGGCGGTGACCAGCGGCCCGATCGAGGCGGGCAGGCCGGCCTCGGCCAGCTCGCCGGCGAGGAGGGGCGCGGACGGGCAGGGATGGACGCGTCCCCTGAACCGGACCTCGCTCGCCACCAGGACGTCGCCGGGCCGCAGGTTCCGGCCGGCGGCCCCGCCGAAGCCGACCACGGCCACCGCCTCCCGCCAGGCCAGGCCCGCGGCCGCGCGGGCCGCCCGGCGCGGGCCGACCCCGGTGACGACGACCCTGGCCAGGTGGGCCGGCAGGCCGCGCCTGATCGCGCGGGCCTCGATCCCGAGCGCGGCGCAGACCAGCAGCGCCGTCATGACAGCTCCCTGTCGCGGCGCAGGTAGCGCCCGAGGGCGCTGATCGGGAAGACGAGCCGGTAGAGGTGGTAGTTGATGTAGAAGTCGCCGGGGAAACCCGTGCCCGTGAAGTACGGCTCGTCCCAGGTGCCGTCGGGCCGCTGCCGCTCGACCAGCCAGCGCACCCCCCTTTCCACCGCCGGGGAGCGTTCGCCGGCGGCGAGCAGGGCCAGCAGCGCCCAGGCGGTCTGCGAGGCGGTCGAGGCCCCGCGGCCGATCCAGCCCGGGTCGCGGTAGGAACGCAGGTCCTCGCCCCAGCCGCCGTCGTCGTTCTGGTGGCGTTCCAGCCAGGCGACGGCCCGGCGTACGGAGGAATGCCCGGGACGGACCCCCGCGGCGACGAGGGCGGGCACGGCGGCACCGGTGCCGTAGACGTGGTTCGCGCCCCAGCGGCCGAACCACGATCCGTCCTCCTCCTGCGCCTTGAGCAGCCAGATCACGGCCCTGCGCAGGACGGGGGAGCCGGGCCGCTCCTTGGCCAGGGCCTCGACGACGTGCGCGGTGACGTCGGCGGACGGCGGGTCGATCACCGCGCCGAAGTCGCAGAAGGGCAGCTTGGTGCAGAGCGGGCGGTCGTTGTCGGCGTCGAACGCCGCGAAGCCGCCGTCGGCGCTCGCCATGCCGGCCATCCAGCGGACCCCGCGCTCGATCGCCGGCCGCACGCCGGGGCGGTCCAGCCGGCGCAGCGCGAGCACCACCTCCGCCGTGTCGTCGATGTCGGGATAGCCGTCGTTGTCGAACTCGAACGCCCAGCCGCCGGGCGGCAGGCCGGGCCGGCGCACCGCCCAGTCTCCCGTCCTCGTGACCTCCTCGCGCAGCAGCCAGTCGGCGGCCCCGGTGACGGCCGGATGGTCGGCGGGGGTGCCCGCGTCGAGCAGCGCGTTGATCGCCAGCGCCGTGTCCCATACGGGGGACTGGCACGCCTCCAACCGGCGCCCCTTCTCGTCGCGGACGGTGAACCGGTCGAGCCCCCCGATCGCCCTGCGCATCACCGGGTGGTCCAGGTCGTAGCCGGATAGGTGGAGCGCGATGATCGAGTACACCCACGGCGGCTGGATCCCGCCCCAGGAGCCGTCGGCCTCCTGGCGGGCGACGACCCAGTCGACGGCGCGCCTCAGCGCGGCCCGCCGCAGGGCCCGCGACGGGCGCCGCTCGTACCGGTGCAACACCCGGTCCAGCGCGCCGAACGCCGCCTCCCAGCCCCCGCCCGCCGCGCGGCGCGGCGCCCGGCCGGTGCGCAGCTCGGGCAGCTCGAACGGGAGCCCGCGCACCGGCCGGTACGCGGTCACGACGGTCAGGGGCACGATCGTCTGCCTGGCCCAGCAGGCCCAGTCGTAGACGTTGAGCGGGAACCACGAAGGCAGGAAGATCATCTCGGGGGGCATGACCGGCAGGTCCCGCCACGGCCACTCCCCGAACAGGGCCAGCCAGATCCGGGTGAACACCCGGCTGGCCTCGATCCCGCCCATGGCCCGGACCTGCTGCGAGGCGGCCCGCATGTGCTCCGCGCCGGGCGGATCGCCCGCGAGCCGCAGCGCGGTGTACGCCTCGATCGTGGTGGACAGCTCCGCGGGCCCCTCGTGGAAGTTGGCCCACGTGCCGTCGGCCCGCTGCTCGGAGCGGATCCACCGGGCGGCCTCGGCCGTGTCCTCCTCGGTGCGGATGCCGAGGAACTGCCGCAGCAGCAGATCCTCCGCGTCCATGCTCACGTTCGTCTGCAGCTCGCCCTTCCACCAGCCCTCCGGGGACCGCAGGCCGATCAGGTGGTCGCAGGCGGCCCGGAGGGCGTGCCCGGCGTCGGTGAGCAGGCTCGGGGTCGTCTCGAGGGTGGTCATGTCAGTGGTCCCTGGATGTGATGAATCGGGCGATGTGTAGGAATTCGGCGCGTACGTCCGCGGGCATGTCCACGGCGTCGAGGCACCGGGTCGCGGCGTCGAAGCGCCGCCCGGCCTCCAGTTCGGCCCACGCCCGCCCGCCGGCCTGCTCGACCAGGCCGGCGGCCTCGCGCAGGTCGGCCTCCGTCAGCTCCCCGGGCCTGGCCAGCAGCCCCGCCAGGCGGCCTCCGGCCTCCGTACCGCTGGTGAGCGCGGCGACCACGGGCAGGCTCTTCTTGCGGACCCGCAGGTCGGCCAGCACCGGCTTGCCCGTCACCTCGGGCCGCCCCCAGATGCCGAGCAGGTCGTCGGTCAGCTGGAAGGCCAGCCCGGCCTCGGTGCCGAACGCCTCCAGAGCGCCGGCCAGCGAGGCCGGACCCTCCGCCGCCATGACGCCGATCGAGCAGGCGCAGGCGAGCAACGAGGCGGTCTTGTGCCGCGACATCAGCAGGCACTCCTCCCGCGTCACGTCGTCGCGGTCCTGGAACTCCAGATCCAGGGCCTGGCCCGCGATGAGCGAGAGCGTGGCGTCATTGAGCGCGCGGGCGGCCGCCGCGCAGCCGGGGGTGCCCTGTTTCAGCAGCAGTTCCAGGGCCAGGGCGAACAGCGCGTTGCCGCAGAGGATCGCCTGGGCGCGCCCGAAGACCGTCCAGGCGGCCGGATGGTGCCGGCGCACCGGGTCGTCGTCCATGACGTCGTCGTGCAGGAGGGAGAACGCGTGCACCAGCTCCACCGCGGCGGCGGCGGGCAGGCACCGTTCGACGTCCGCTCCCGCGGCCCGGGCCGACAGCACCGCGAGCGTGGGCCGCAGCGCCTTGCCACCGGCCGCGCGGGGCCGGCCGTCGCCGTCGGTCCAGCCGAAGTGGTAGCGGGCGACGCGGGCGATGCGCGGGTCGAGGTGGCCGACGGCCTCGCGCAGCACCGGCTCGACGAGCTCGCGGGCGGCCTCCGCCGGCGGCAGGGTCAGGGTCATGACACGCTCTCCTGATCTCGTACATGGTGTCTGACCAGGCGTGCGGCGTGCAGTCCGCTGCGCACGGCGCCCTCCATCGTGTCCGGCCAGCCGGTGTCGGTCCAGGCGCCGGCGAGATAGAGGCCGGGCCACCGGGTGGCGCTGCCCGGCCGGAGCGCCCCGCTGCCGGGGCCCTGGCGGAACGTCGCGCGCCGTTCCCTGGTGACGAAGAAGTCGGTCATCCTGGCCTCGCGCGCGGCCGGGAACACCGAGCGCAGCGCCGGGACGAAGGTCTCGCGGAGCTCCGCGGTCGGCCGGTCGATCCACGTGTCCGCGACCGACACCGAGACCGTCAGGTACTGCCCCTCGCCGAGCCCGGCGACGCGGGTCTTGTCGAACACCCACTGCACGGGCGAGCCGGTGACCGCGACGAACGGCGCCCGCATGACGGGCCGGTCGTAGACCGCGTGGACGTTGATGATGGGGCTCGCGTCCAGTCTGCTCCATCCGTCCCGGCCGGGCGCGGCCTCTACGGGGACCAGCTTCGCGGCCTGCTCGTGGCGCGTCGCCACGACGACCGCCGACGCCCGGACCCGGACGCCGTCCACGACGACGGCCGGACCCGGCTCGATGGCCGTGACCTTCGCCGACAGGCGCACCGCGCCGCCGCACCGCGCGATGGCGGCCCTGGCGGCGCTGTCGTGCAGCTCGCCGAGCGGCACCAGGGGGATGCCCAGGTCAGCGGCGTCGGGACGGCCGAGCAGCGCGGTCTTGAACACCTTCACCGCCGGGCCGAGCGCGGCCTCTTCGACCCCCGTGTTCAGGGCCGCGACCGCGAGCAGGTCCCAGAGCGCCTGCCGCACCGGGTCCCGCTGGCCGTGCGCCGCCAGCCAGCTCCCGAACGTCACCGTGTCGAGAGCCGGATCGGCCGGGTCGAGCCTGCTCAGCGCGAGCGAGCCGCGCAGGGCCTGGAGCCGGTCGCCCGGCCCGAGCAGGCGGTATCGCGCGAGCGCGGGCACGAAGTGGAGCGGGCCGGGCAGCGCGGCGCGGCGCAGCCGCCCCGACCGGCCCGCCGCGCCGAGCACCCGCACGTCGAAGCGGCGCTGCAGGTCGATGAGCGCGCTGCCGCCGAGCCGTTCCAGGAGCCCCCGGTACGCCGTGCAGCAGCGCAGGAAGACGTGCTGGCCGTTGTCCACGGTCAGCCCGCCGCGCCGGAAGGAGTAGGTGGCGCCGCCCAGCCTCGGGCGGGCCTCGTACAGCGTCACGGGGCAGCCGGCCTCCGCGAGGGCGAGGGCGGCCGTGATGCCGGCCAGGCCGCCGCCGACCACCGCCACCGGCGCGATCGTCATCACAGGGGCAGCCCTCTCATGCCGACGGCAGTCGTCGCAGGCCCGCGTCGGGCCGGCTCATGGTCATGAGGACACGCGCCCACGCCCCGAGCAGGCGTGTGCGGCGTGGCCGGACGGCGCGGCCCAGGACGTCGTAGCGGGCGCCTCTCAGCGCGGCCAGCGTCGCGTGGCCGCCCGCGACGTAGCCCGCGACCGCCGTACGGGCGAAGCCGGACAACGTGGCGACGATCGCCTCCCCTTCGGTCAGCATCGTCCCGGCGCGTGCGGCCTGCACGGCCACCACCTCGCGCAGCCGCGGTGAGGTGGCCGCCGCCGCGAGGTCGCCGACCGGGCAGCCCGCCCGGCGCAGGTCCTCCTGCGGCAGGTAGACGCGGCCGCGCCGGTGGTCCTCGCCGACGTCCTGGCAGTGCTCGATGATCTGCAACGCCGAGCACACCTTGTCGGACAGCGCCAACCGGGGGCCGCTGACCTCGCCGAACACGTGCAGGACGAGATGGCCGACCGGGTTGGCCGACAGCTCGCAGTAGCCCAGGAGCCCGTCGAAGGTCTCGTAGCGGGTGACCGTCTGGTCGCGCCGGTTGGCCTCGATCAGGCGGCGGAACGGCTCGGCCGGGATCGAGCACTCCTGGACGGTACGGGCCAGCGCGCGGACCGGGCGGAGCAGTGGCGGGTGGCCGTCGTACAGCCGGGCGAGGTCGGCCTCGACCTCGTCCAGCAGTCTCAGGCGGTCGCCGGGGCGTTCCTCGTCGCCGATGTCGTCCACCGTGCGCGCGAAGCCGTACAGAGCCATGAGGTGGTCGCGGTGCCGGCGCGGCAGCAGCCGGGAGGCCACCGGGAAGTTCTCCCGGCGCGCCTTTTCCGCCGGCTCCCGCGAATGGCATCTCTCTGACCGCACGACAGGGAAATTATCCGGCGTCGGGGAACGCAAACATGACGGCATTCTGTTGTCCGGCTATTTGCTCGGAATTTACTCCCGGGGCCGGGCCTGGAAAACGCCGTTTGATTTCCTGGGAAAAGGGGGAGTGGCCGTTATGGAAAGGCGATGCCGTGCTCGCGCAGCGGGCCCACGCGCAGGCCCATGACCCGGCAGCGCTCCAGGAGCGCGGGCAGGGCGTCGAGCGCCGGTCGCCAGGAGCCGGGAACGGAGGCGTGGTCGGAGTCATGGAGCAGGACGGTCGCCCCGCCGCGCAGCCCGGCCGCCACGGTGGCCAGTACCGAGCCGGGCGTGGCCGCGGCCTCCCAGTCCCGGCCCCAGACGGTCCACAACACGGGGCGCAACCCGCGCAGGCGGGCGGCGAGCAGCGCCTCCAGGCTGAGCGCGCCGTAGGGCGGCCGGTACCACGTCGCGCGCCCGCCGACCGCCCGTACCAGGTCGGCGGTCCGGCCGATCTCGGCCGTCAGCCGTCCCGGCGGGGCGAGCAGGGGGTTGCCGTGCCGCCAGCCGTGCACGGCCAGTTCGTGACCCTCGGCCACGATGCGGCGGCCCAGCCACTCGTGGCGTTCGAGCAGCTCGCCGAGGACGAAGAAGGTCGCGTGACAGCCGAGCCGCCCCAGCTCGTCCAGGAAGTGGGGGGTCGAGCCGGGATGGGGCCCGTCGTCGAAGGTGAGCGCCACGTGGCCGGGGTCGCCGACGCCGGCGATGGAGGGCAGCCGCCGGCGGACCGGCGGCAGCCAGGTCACGGCGGGACCCGCGTGCAGCAGCGCCAGGCAGGCGAGCCCGAGCGGCAGCGCGGCGCGGCCGATCGGGGGACATGAGATGTCCAGGCTGGTCCTCATTCTCAGCGCGCCGATGGGCAGCGCCCATGACCGGGTCGCCGCCGAGCTGGCCGCCCGGCTCGCGGCCGAGAATGCCGATTCAGAGATCATCGATGTCCTCCAGCTGCTCCCATTCGGGCTGGGATCGGCGCTGCGCCGCGGATATCGCTGGATGATCCTGCGGGCCCCCTGGCTCTATGACGTCATCTACCAGGTCTTCTTCGTCGGCAAACGGGCCGCGGGCACCTCGCCGCTCACGGTGCTGGCCCTGCCCGCCCTGCGCCGGCTCGTCGCCGCCCGGTCGCCCGACGAGGTCGTCTCGACCTTCCACCTGGGGGCCCAGATCGCGGGGCTGCTGCGCGAGCGCGGCGGGCTGCCCTGCCCGAGCACGGTGCTGATCGTCGAGTTCACGGTGCACCGGCTGTGGCTGCACCCCGGCAACGACCGGTATCTGTGCCCGAATCCCGACATCGTCGGGGAGATCGCCGCTCGGAGCGGCCGTCCGGCGCTCTGCTGCGCTCCGGTCGTGCGCCCGGAGTTCGCGCGGGCGGTGGCCGATCCCGGGGGAGTGGCCGGCCGCGTCGGCGTGGACCCCGGCGACCGGCTCGTGCTGGTGTCGACCGGTTCGTGGGGCGTGGGGGACGTCGTCGAGACCGCGCGCACCCTGGCGGAATCGGGGCGGTACACGCCGCTCGTCCTGTGCGGGAACAACGCCGAGCTGCGGCGCCGCCTGCGGGCCGCCGGGCTGGGCCCGGCGCTGGGGTGGCGCGACGACGTGCCCGAGCTCATGGCGGCCACGTACGCCCTGGTCGACAACGGCTCCGGCCTGACCTGCCACGAGGCCTTCGCCGCCGGGCTGCCGGTCGTCATCCACCGGCCCATCGGCGGCCACGGCGTCGCCGGCGCGCGGGCGATGGCGGAGGCCGGGGTGAGCCTGCACACCGGCACCGCGTCCGAGCTGCTGGCGGCGCTGGACCTGCTCGAGGACCCGCGATCGTGCAAGCGCCAGGTGGACAGGGCGTACGCGCTGTCCTCCTCGATGCCGGTCCAGGCGGGCCTCGTCACCGCGCCGAGGGGGTCACGCTCCGACCCTAGATGAGCGGCGAACGGGCCAGCGCGATGACCCCGTAGACCAGGAGCCCGGCGCCCGCCGCCTCCATCACCAGCCACGGCCCGGCGCGGATCGGCTCGCCGTACATCAGCGCGCCGTACAGGATGCCCGCCAGGGGGTCGCTGATGGTCAACGCCGGCTGGGCGACGACGAGGGTGCCGCTGTGCAGGGCGTTCTGCAGGAGGAACAGGCTGCACAGGCCCGCGGCCAGCATCGCGTACAGGGGCCAGGACACCGGCAGCGCGCGAGGGTCGTCCGCCAGGATCATCGTGCACTTCTTGATGAGCGTGGCCGTGAAGGCGAAGCCGATGCCCGCGGCCACGCCCAGCATGGCGGCCCGCGGGGAACCCCTGGTCAGGGAGCCCACCGTCACCAGCGCGGCGATCGTGGCCGAGGTCGCGACGGCGGCGATGATCCATTCGGCCGTGTCCGGGGTCCACCGCCCCGGGCCGGGGACCGCCGCGGCGAGGAACATCCCGAGGCCGGCCGACAACGCGCCGATGGCCAGCCACGACCTCCTGTCCAGAACCGTGCCGAGCGCCCAGGAAATCATGATCATGGTGAACGGGAGCTCGATCACCAGGGCCGGCTGGACCAGGGCGATGCCTCCCTTCGACAGCGCCGCCGCCTGGAAGAGGAAGCCCCCGATCATCGCCACGATCCCCCACCGCCACAGCGGGTTGGCGATCAGCGCCCGGATCAGGCCGAACCGCAGTCCCAGCTCCTGCGGCAGCGGACGCGCCGCTCGCCGCTGCAGGACCGACGTGGCGGCGTTGCACAGCGCGGCGAGCACAGCCAGCAGCGCGGCAGCGATCAACTCCCACGCCTCGCGAGGGCACGCACCGCGACCATGGACTTCTCCCTCGTCGTCAGCGACATCCGGGAGGCCAGCGCCCGGGCGGGATCTGCGGCGATGCGGTCGAGCAGGCACCGGTAGATGCCGGCCATGGTCGCCGTGCAGGCGGCGCTGCGCGCGTCCAGCATGGGCAGCAGGCGCATCCCGGTGGCGAACCAGTCGCGGGCCCGGTCCGCCTCGAACCTGACGAGCGCGGCCAGCCGCTCCGGCGGGTCGCTGAAGCGGCCGTACGCGTCCACGTCGAGCGTGCAGCCGAACCGTTCGAGGTCCTGGGCGGGCAGGTAGACGCGCTTGGCCATGCGGTCCTCGCGCAGGTCGCGCAGGATGTTGGTGATCTGCAGGGCCACGCCGAGCGCGTCCGCGAGCGGCGTGGCCGCCTCCATGTCCTCCGCGTCCTCCGCGCCGAACACGCCCAGCGAGAGCCGCCCGATCGAGCCGGCCACGCACCGGCAGTAGCCGACCAGGTCGTCGAACGTCGCGTACGTGCTCCCGCGCACGTCGGCGGAGCAGCCGTCGACCAGGTCCCCGAACGCCGCGAGCGGGATCGGATAGCGGCGGGCGGCCTCGAACAGCGCCACCAGCACGAGGTCGTGCCGCGCGGGAGCGGTCCCGTCGAGCATCCCGCGGATCGCGGACAGGCGGGCCAGTCGCCGCCCGGCGGGCCCGTCGCCGTCGGCGATGTCGTCGATCCTGCGGGCCAGCGCGTAGACGGCGCTCAGCGCGCGCCGCTTGGGGGCGGGCAGCAACCGCAGGCCGAACGAGAAGTTACGGGCCTGACTGCGCATGATCTGCTCGCAGTGCCGGTACGCGTCGTCGACGCACACCGCCCCGGCCCCGTCATGAGCAGAGGCGCAATCATGCCGTCGCCACAGATTCGCGGCGCGGGCGAACATCATGGCCGCGACGGCCGTTCGCGTCGTTTCCCCCAAGACATGAGAGATGGCTGTCCGTTATGTCGCGGCGATAAACTCGGGCACCGTCCCGATGGCGCGCTGCCGGTAATTGCCGGACGAATTGTTTACGTCCCGATGAACTATTCCGCCGGCCCGGACAATGGCCCGGGAATTTCGCGGCGCGCGTTTGGCGCGGGCGTGCGGGGTAGGGCTGGACGGGGTGAGCACCATCGAGCGGGTCGCGGCGAGCGCCTACCGGATACCGACCGATCAGCCCGAGGGCGACGGCACCCTGGCCTGGCGGGCGACCACGCTGGTGGTCGTCACGGTGACGGCCGGCGACACGACCGGCACGGGCTGGACCTACGCCCCCGCAGCCACGGCGTCCCTCGTGAGCGAGCTGCTCAACGAGACGCTCACGGGGGCCGACGCGCTCGGCATCCCCGCCCTGTCGGCCGCCATGAACCGGCAGGTCCGCAATGCCGGCCGGCCCGGCGTCGCCGGATACGCGCTCTCCGCGGTGGACGTCGCGCTGTGGGATCTGAAGGCGCGGCTGCTCGGCGTCCCGCTCGTGCGCCTGTTCGGCGCGGCGCGCGAGGAGGTCCCGCTGTACGGCTCGGGCGGATTCACGACGTATGACGACGAAGCCACCACGGCCCAGCTCGCCGGCTGGGTGCACGGCCAGGGCATCGCCCGGGTGAAGATCAAGATCGGCGAGTCCTCCGGCACGTGCCCCGAGCGCGACCTGCACCGCGTGGCGCTGGCCCGCCGCGTCATCGGCGAGCGGGCCGAGCTGTACGTCGACGCCAACGGCGCTTACACGGCCAAGCAGGCCGTCCGGGTGGCCGAGCGGATGCGCGAGCACGAGGTGACCTGGTTCGAGGAGCCGGTCTCCTCCGACGACCTGGCCGGGCTGCGGCTGGTCCGCGAGCACAGCGCCGCCGACGTGACCGCCGGGGAGTACGGCTGCGACCCGCCCTACTTCACCCGCATGTGCCAGGCCCAGGCCGTGGACTGCCTCCAGGTCGACGCCACCCGCTGCGGCGGCTACACCGGCTGGTTCGCCGCCACCGCCGTCGCCGCCGGGCACCACCTGCAGGTCTCCGCCCACTGCGCGCCCAACCTGCACCTGCCGGCCGCGGCCGCCACCGTCAACCTGCGCCACATCGAGTGGTTCCACGACCACCAGCGCATCGAGTCCACCCTGTTCGACGGGGCCGCGGACCCCACCGGCGGCCGGGCGCGCCCGCAGACCGGCACCCCCGGCCACGGCCTGACCCTGCGCACCGGCACCGCACAGAGTTACCGCGTCGCCTGACGGGTCAGAAGGCCACGCCGCAGCGCAGGATGACGTTGGCGTACGGGTGCGCCTCGCCGGTGCGCACCACCAGCCTGCTGGCGGCGGACAGCTCCTTGAGCCGTTCGTGCGGCACGTACGCCAGCGCCGGCAGCCGCTCGCCGAGCAGCGCGTCGCAGCCGGGGTTGCCCGCCCGGACCTCCTCGGCCGCCGTGGCGCCCTCGACGACGATCTCGGCGAGGATGCCGTCGAGCACGTCGGCGAACGACGGGATGCCCGCCACGAACGCCAGGTCCACCACCTCCACCCCCGCCGGCAGTGGCATGCCGCTGTCGCAGATGAGCAGCTCGTCGGTGTGCCCGAGCCGCGCCAGTGCGCCCGCCAGGGCCGCGTTGATGACGCCGCCGCGCTTCACAGCTCCTCCACCTCCGCCAACGTCGGGTACGAATCCTGCGCCCCCGGCCTGCGCACGGCCGCCGCGCCCACCCGGGCGGCGAACGCCGCGGCCTCCGTGAGCGGCTCGCCCGCGGCCAGCCGCCAGGCCAGCGCCCCCGTGAACGCGTCGCCGGCCCCCGTGGTGTCCACGGCCGCCACGCGGGGACTGGGCACCGCCTGGACCACGCCGTCCTCGGCCACCACGGCCCCGTCGGCGCCCAGCGTGATGACGACCGAGCGGGGGCCGCGCGCCAGCAGCTCCCTGGCCTGCCGCTCCGGCTCGCCGGGCGCGCCGAGCAGCAGGGCCGCCTCGTGCTCGTTGACCACCAGCGGATCGCACAGCGCCAGCAGCTCGTCCGGCACCGCGACGGCCGGCGACAGGTTGAGCACCGCGCGCCGGGCCAGCCGGGCCGCGGCGAGCACCGCCGGCAGCGGGATCTCCAGCTGCAGGGACACGACCGGGGCCGAGCGCAGCAGCGGCGCCGCGTCCAGCACGTCGCCCTCGGTGAGCCGGGCGTTGGCGCCGGGGGCGACGATGATGCTGTTGTCGCCCCGCGGCCCGACGGCGATCATGGCGATGCCGCTGGCGGCCGCCGTGTCGCGCAGGTGGCCGAGGTCCACGCCGTCGCGTTCCAGCGACTCGCGCAGCAGCCGCCCGTGCCCGTCGGCGCCGACCCGGCCGAGCAGCGCCACCCGCGCGCCGAGCCGGGCGGCGGCCACGGCCTGGTTGGCGCCCTTGCCCCCGGGATGGACGGCCGGCTGCGAGCCGAGCACGGTCTCGCCGGGCGCGGGATGCCGTTCGACCTGGACGACCAGGTCGGCGTTGGCCGACCCTACGACCACGACGTCGTGTTCGCCCACGGAGCTCATGCCCCGGTGAACTCGGACAGGTTGTCCTTGGCGGCGACCTTCACCGGCACGTTGGCGGTGGCCTCCAGCTGCTCGCTCTTGACGGCCTTGACCGCGTTCTGGACGGACTGCCGGCCGAGCAGGGCCGGCTGCTGGGCGATGCTGGCCGCCAGCGTGCCGGCCTCGATCGCCTTCAGGCCGTCGGGGGTGCCGTCGAAGCCGACCACCTTGACGCCCTTGCCGGCCTTGGCGCCGAGCGCCTTGATCGCGCCGAGCGCCATCTCGTCGTTCTCGGCGAACACGCCGGTGACGCCGGGGTGCGACTGCAGCAGGTTCGTCATGACGTCCAGGCCCTTGGCGCGGTCGAAGTCGGCCGGCTGCTGGGCGACGACCTTGATGCCGGGGAACGCCTTGATGCCGTCGGCGAAGCCCTGGCCGCGGTCGCGCGAGGCGGAGGTGCCGGGCACGCCCTGGAGGACGACGACCTCGCCCTTCTCGCCGATCTCCTTGGCGAGCCGCTCCGCGGCCAGCTTGCCGCCGGCCACGTTGTCGGAGGCGACGGTCTGGGCGACCTTGCCCCCGTTGACGCCGCGGTCCACGGCGATCACGGGGATGTTGGAACGTTCCGCCACCTTGACCGCCGGCGCGGCGGCGTCGGAGTCGACCGGGTTGATGATGATCGCCTTCATGCTCTGGCTGGTGAAGTTCTGCACCTCGTTGACCTGCTGGGAGGCGTCGTTCTGGGCGTCGGTGACGGTCAGCGTGACGCCCAGCTTCTTGGCCTCGGCCTCGGCCCCGGCGCGCAGCTGCACGAAGTAGGGGTTGTTCAGGGTGGAGATCGACATGCCGATCTTGACGTCGCCGCCGGAGGCGGCCCCCGCCGAGCCTGCGGAGGACGTGCCGGACGAGCCGCAGGCGGTCAGGCCGAGGGTCAGTGCGGCGCCCGCCGCTACGAGGGCGTGGATGCGCATGGGGTGGTACCTCAATCTCTTTCTTACGGGGTTTGCGGTGATGTCAGCGGCCGCTTCGGCGGCGCAGGGTGTCGAGCAGGACGGCCAGGGCGATCACGACGCCGATCACGACCTGCTGCCAGAAGGCCGACACCGACAGCAGGTTCAGCCCGTTGCGCAGGACGGCCAGGATGAGCGCGCCGACCAGCGTGCCGAGCGCCCTGCCCTTGCCGCCCGACAGGCTCGCCCCGCCGATGACCACGGCGGCGATCGCGTCCAGCTCGTAGCCGGAGGCGGCCTGCGGCTGGGCCGAGGCCAGCCGGCTGGCCAGGACGACGCCGGCCACCGCGGCGAACGCGCCGGACAGCGCGTAGGTGACGAGCTTCTGCCTGCTGACGGCGATGCCGGACAGCCGGGCGGCCTCCTCGTTGCCGCCGATGGCGTACATCGCCCGGCCGGAGTAGGTGCGGTTGAGCACGACGGCGGCGACCACGCCCATGAGCGCCATCACCAGCACGGGCACCGGCAGGTAGCCGCCGACGGTGTCGCCCAGGTGGGAGACCGCCTCCGGCATCTCGATGGGGCTGCCCTGGGAGACCACCAGGGCCAGGCCGCGCGCCACGCCCAGCATGGCGAGCGTGGCGATGAACGGCGGCAGCTTGCCGTACGCGACGAGCGCGGCGTTGACCAGCCCGCAGCCGATGCCGACGGCGAGCGCGACGAGCGTGGCCAGCGGCCAGGGCAGCCCGCTGTCGGCGGCCGTCCAGGCCAGCGTGATCGCCGACAGGGCGGCCACGGCGCCGACGGACAGGTCGATCCCGCCGGTGATGATGACGAACGTCGAGCCGAACGCGAGGATCGCGGTGACCGCCGCCTGGACGCCCACGTTCAGCAGGTTCGTCACGGTCAGGAAGTCGCCGGACAGCAGCGACAGGGCCACGACGAGCACGACGAGCGCCGCGACCGAGCCGTTCTCGGCCAGCAGGGTCCTGGCCGTCGGCCGTACGGCCAGCACGTTAGTGGACACGAGCATCCTCCACCTCGGTGACGGCCAGCGCCATCACGGAGTCCTGGTTCGCGTCGGCGGCCTCCAGCTCGCCGACGAGCCTGCCTCTGGCCATGACGAGGATGCGGTCGCTCATCCCGAGGATCTCGGGCAGATCGCTGGAGATCATGAGGACCGCGTGGCCGGAGGCGGTGAGCGAATTGATCAACTGGTAGATCTCGACCTTGGCGCCGACGTCGATGCCGCGCGTCGGCTCGTCGAGAATGAGCACGCTGGCGTCGGCGAGCAGCCACTTGCCGATCACGATCTTCTGCTGGTTGCCGCCCGACAGGGTGCGCACCTCCTGGCCGAGGTGGCTCATCCGCACGCCGAGCTGGTCGGCCACCCGCGCGGCGGCCTGGCGCTGCCCGGCGCGGTCGACGAATCCGCCGTGGCTGGCGCCGCGCAGGGTGACCAGGCCCAGGTTCTCGGCGATGTCGGCGCCCAGGACGAGCCCCTGGCCCTTGCGGTCCTCGGGGACCAGGCCGAGCCCGGCCTCCATGGCGGCGCGCACGTCGCCGGGGGGCAGCCGCCGGCCGCGTACGAGCACCTCGCCCGAGTCGGGGGCGTCGGCGCCGAACACCGCCCGGGCCACCTCGGTGCGGCCCGCGCCGACCAGCCCGGCCAGGCCGACGACCTCGCCGGCCCGCACCTCGAAGGACACGCCGGAGAACGCGCCGGCCCGGCCCAGGTCGCGCACCTGCAGCAGCGGCTCGCCGGCCGCAGTGGCCTGGCGCGGGTATTGCTGGTCGATGGGCCGGCCCACCATGAGCCGGATCAGCTCCTCCTCGGGCGTGCCGGCCGGCACCTGGGCCACGGAGCGGCCGTCGCGCAGCACGGTCACCCGGTCGCCGATCTGGGCGATCTCCTCCAGGTGGTGGGTGATGAACACGACCGCGACGCCCCGCTCGCGCAGCTGCCCGACCAGGTCGAACAGGCGCCCCACCTCGCTGGTGGTGAGCACGGCGGTGGGCTCGTCCATGATGAGGACGCGGGCGTTCAGCGCGAGCGCCTTGGCGATCTCGACCATCTGCATCTGCGCGATGCCCAGGTCGGCGACGCGGGTGCGCGGGTCGACGCCGACGCCCACCAGGTCGAGCATGCCGCGGGCCTGCTCGTGCATGCGCCGCGTGTCCACGAACCCGAAGCGGCGGGGCGGCCGGCCCAGGGCGAGGTTCTCGCCCACGGTCAGCTGGGGGACCAGGTTGAACTCCTGGTAGATCGTGGCGATGCCGAGCCGCTGGGCGTCGGAGGCGTTGCGGATGGCGACCGGTTCGCCGTCGACGAGGATGCGGCCGCTGTCGGGCTGGTAGGCGCCGGACAGCATCTTGATGAGCGTGCTCTTGCCGGCGCCGTTCTCGCCGAGCAGGACGTGCACCTCGCCCGCGCGCAGGTCGAAGTCGACGCCGTCGAGCGCCACCACGCCGGGGAACCTCTTGCCGAGCCCCTCGACCCGCAGGATCTCGCGTGCCTGGCTCACGAGCGGCCCTCCTTCCTCGTGTCCGTCTCGCCGCAGGACTCGCGCGCCACGAGCCTGGCGGGCAGCACCACCGACTCGGCGGCCCGGCCGCTCAGCGCGTCGAGGATCACCCGGACCGCGCGCCGGCCCAGCTCGGCGGTGGGCTGTCCGATCGCGGTGATGCGGGGATGGACGTGGTTGAACCACGGCACGTCGTCGAACGAGGCCAGCGCGACGTCGCGGGGGATTTCCAGGCCGCGCTCGCTGATCGCGTCGAGCGCGCCGAGTGCCATGAGGTTGTCGCCCAGGAAGATCGCCTGCGGCGGTTCGGGCAGGTCGAGCAGTTCGGCGGTGATCCGCTGGCCGCTGCCGGCGCGGAAGTCCCCGACGCGTACGTACTCCTTCGGGACCTCCAGGCCGTGCTCGGCCGCCGCCCGCAGGAAGGCCTCGGTCCGCTCGCGCCCGGTGGACAGGGTGCTCGGCCCGGAGACGAACGCGATCCGCCGGTGCCCGAGGGCGCGCAGGTGGGCGACCAGCTCGGCGATGGCGGTGCTGCCGTCGGCCCGCACCGAGGGCACCTCCACGCCGCTCAGCGTGCGGTCGAGGAAGACCAGCGGCCGCTCTCCCCGGCTGACCTCCTCCACCAGGGGCGTCACCTCGGCGGTGGGGCAGATCAGCAGCCCGTCGACCCGCCGTTCGAGCAGGGTGCGCACGTAGTGGTCCTGCTGGTCGGCGCGCTCGTCGGCGTTGCCGATGATCACGGTGTAGCCGGCCTCGCGGGCCTCGTCCTCCACGGCCCGCGCCAGCTCGGCGAAGAACGGGTTGAGGATGTCGCCGATGATCAGCCCGAGCGTCCTGGTGGCCTCGGTGCGCAGCGACCGGGCGACGGCGTTGGGCCGGTAGTTGAGCGCGGCCATCGCGTCGTGGACCCGGTTGCGCGTCTCCTCGGTGACGGAGGGGTTGTCGTTCAGCACCCGGGAGACCGTCGCGACGGAGACGCCCGCCTGCGCGGCGACATCTTTGATACGAGCCACCTGACCTCCATGTAATCGGTTACATGAGGGTATGTAATCGGTTACATGATTGTGAATCGATAGGCTCTGTGATTCAGGTCACATTCTCGAAAGGTGCCAGATGCCGAGTTCCGCTCCCCATGACGTCCCCCGCCCGGAATACCCCCGCCCGCAGCTCGTCCGGGAGGACTGGCTCAACCTCAACGGACCGTGGCAGTTCGAGATCGACGCCGCGGACTCCGGCCTGGAGCGCGGCCTGCGCGAGCGCGAGCTCTCCGGGACGATCACCGTGCCCTTCGCGCCGGAGTCGGAGCTGTCCGGCCTCGGGCACACCGACTTCATGGAGGCGGTGTGGTACCGCCGCACCGTGACGATCCCGGCCGCCTGGGCGGGCCGCCGGACGCTGCTGCACTTCGGCGCCGTGGACCACGACGCCACGGTATGGGTCAACGGCGTCGAGGTGGCCCGCCACCGCGGCGGCTTCTCCCCGTTCACGGCCGACCTGTCGGCCGTGGCGCGCCCCGGTGAGGAGGCCACGATCGTGGTACGCGCCCGCGACTCCCGGCACGGCCTCCAGGCGCGCGGCAAGCAGTCCACCAGGTACCGGAACTTCGAGTGCCTCTACACCCGCACCACGGGGATCTGGCAGACGGTGTGGCTGGAGCCCGTCCCTGACGTACACCTGCGCCGCCCGCGCATCACCCCATGACGTGGCGGCCTCCTCCTTCGGCGTCGTCGTCCCGCTGTCCGGCAACCGCCCCGGCAGCGCGGTCCGCGTGACCGTCTCCGACGGTGACGGCGTCGTCGCCACCGAGACCGTCCGCGCCGACGTGGACCTCGCCCCCTCCGTACGCCTGCGGCTGCCCGCGGACCGGACCCGCCTGTGGGAGCCGGGCGACGGCTTCCTCTACGGCGTCAGGATCGAGCTGCTCGACGCCGCGGGCGCCGTCACGGACGCCGCCGGCAGCTACGCCGGGTTACGCTCGATCGCGATCGACGGCAAGCGCGTGCTCATCAACGGCCGCCCCGTCTTCCAGCGGCTCGTGCTCGACCAGGGCTACTACCCCGACGGCCTCATGACCGCCCCCACCGACGCCGCGCTCCTGCGGGACATCGAGCTGTCGCTGGCCGCGGGCTTCAACGGCGCGCGCCTGCACCAGAAGGTGTTCGAGGAGCGCTTCCTCTACCACGCCGACCGGCTGGGCTACCTGGTGTGGGGCGAGTTCGGCGACTGGGGCGCCTCCACCGGGCACGAGCAGCGGCCGACCGCCTCCTTCGTCACGCAGTGGCTGGAGGTCCTCGAACGGGACGTCTCCCACCCGTCGATCATCGGCTGGTGCCCGCTCAACGAGACCACCCAGGAGATCCACGACCACGTCACCCAGCTCGACGACGTCACGCGCGGGATGTTCCTGGCCACGAAACTCGCCGACCCCACCCGCCCGGTCATCGACGCCTCGGGCTACAGCCACCGCGTACGGGAGAGCGACATCTACGACTCGCACAACTACGAGCAGGAGCCCGTCGCGTTCGCCGAACAGCTGAGCGGACTGGGCAAGGACGAGCCGTTCGTCAACGGCGCGCCCGATCGGCCGATCTCCGTCCCCTACCGCGGGCAGCCGTACCTCGTCAGCGAGTACGGCGGCATCTGGTGGAACCCGGAGCTCGCCGGGACCGAGCAGGACGCGGACCGCGAGAGCTCATGGGGCTACGGGCAGCGGGTGCGGGACGAGGAGGAGTTCCACACCCGCTTCGCCGGCCTGACCGGGACGCTGCTGGACGACCCGGACATGTTCGGCTACTGCTACACGCAGCTGACCGACGTGTTCCAGGAGGAGAACGGCATCTACCGCTTCGACCGGACGGCCAAGCTCGACGTCGATCGCGTCCGCGCGGTCCAGTCCCGGCCGGCCGCCTCCGAACGGCGCCCATGACCTCGATGCCGGCGTCACGGTGAAGCGGCGGTGAGCCGGGCGTGCAGGCGGCGGGCCTGGCGGACCAGCCCCGACTCGCGGGTCCGTCCCGCCGGCTCGGCCACCGCCGCCGGCTCGCCCCGCGCGTCCGCCCACTCGGCGACCTCCGCCGCGAAGCCGAGCATCCGCGTGTGCGCGCTCGTCGCCTTCTCTCCGGGCCCGGGCAGGTAGGCGGGCAGCAGGCCGGTCATCACCCGCCAGACCTCCCGATGGGCGCCGCTCCCGGCCGCCTCCTGGAGCACGGCGAGTGCGACGGCCGGGGCCTCGTACCCGCCGCGCGCGTGACCCCGGCGTGGCGGCCAAGGCCATGATGACGACGAGCAACAGAGGGAGCGGCGGCGACCGGGGACGTTGATCGGCGCACCAGGCCTCCTTCACGGGTGATTTGATCACCTGGACATTAAGTGCTCACAAAGCGTCCGACAAGGGCCTGGACAGGGGTTCTGTACGGTGCTCAAATCGCATACGGAGCTGCATCTCCTATGCCTGGGAGAGGTGGAGTCCGCCCAGGTAGGAGGCGTGGAGAATGGTGCACAGAGAATTTTGCGAGGCGCTCCACCGGCTTTTGTCGCGGCTTTATGGCGGCCCTGTGGCGGTCGCCTGGATAATTTCCGCAACGTCATTCGCCGAGGCGTTCGCCGGCCCGGTTCCAGAGCCTTGTGAGGTGCCCCGGAGGGCGGGAGGGCGCGGGCCGCCTTTTGTGGGGTTCCCACAACGCAGCAGGTTCGCCATGAGCGATGCGGGCCATTGGTGTAGCGGGCGGCGATCGAGCAGGGTGTAGAAAGGTGCAGGCGGCGCTCCGGGACCCGGGCGTCGCCTTTGTGCGTGAGTAAGGGGAGGCTCAGCCGGTGTTCAGTCGTGTCGCCATCGTCAACCGTGGAGAGGCAGCGATGCGGCTCATCCACGCCGTCCGGGACCTCTGCGCGGAGACCGGGGCGCGGATCGAGACGGTGGCGCTCTACACCGACGCCGACCGCACCGCGACCTTCGTCCGCGAAGCGGACCTCGCCTATCCGCTGGGCCCCGCCTCCGCGCGCCCGTACCTCGACCACGCCGTCCTGGAGCGGGCGCTGGTGGAGAGCGGCGCCGACGCGGCGTGGGTCGGCTGGGGGTTCGTCGCCGAGGACCCGGCGTTCGCCGAGCTGTGCGAGAAGATCGGCGTCACCTTCGTCGGGCCGAGCGCGGAGGCGATGCGCAAGCTGGGCGACAAGATCGGCGCCAAGCTCATCGCCGAGGAGGTCGGCGTCCCCGTCGCGCCGTGGAGCCGCGGCGAGGTCGCCACCCTGGAGGACGCGCTGCGTGCCGGCGACGAGATCGGCTACCCGCTGATGCTCAAGGCGACCGCGGGCGGCGGCGGTCGCGGCATCCGCATGGTCGCCTCGAAGGAGGACCTGGCCGACGCCTACGAGCGCACCAGCCAGGAGGCGCTGCGCGCGTTCGGCTCCGGCGTGGTCTTCCTGGAGCGGCTGGTCACCGGCGCCCGCCACGTCGAGGTCCAGGTCATCGCCGACGGGCAGGGCACCGCGTGGGCGCTGGGCGTGCGGGACTGCTCGGTGCAGCGGCGCAACCAGAAGATCATCGAGGAGTCCGCCTCGCCCGTGCTGGGGGCCGAGCAGACGGCCGAGCTGAAGGCGTCGGCCGAGCGGCTCGCCGTGGCGGTCGGCTACTGCGGCGCCTGCACCGTCGAGTTCCTCTACCACCCCGGCGAGAAGCTGTTCGCCTTCCTCGAGGTCAACACCCGGCTGCAGGTCGAGCACCCGATCACCGAGATCACCACCGGCACCGACCTGGTCCGGCTGCAGCTGCACGTGGCCGGCGGCGGCAGGCTCGAAGGCCCCCAGCCGGGCGAGGCCGGCCACGCCGTCGAGGCCCGGCTCAACGCCGAGGACCCCGACCGCGACTTCGCGCCCGCCCCGGGCCGCATCGCCCGCCTGGTGCTGCCCACCGGCCCCGGCATCCGCGTCGACACCGGCGTCAGCGAGGGCGACACCATCCCGGCCGACTTCGACTCGATGATCGCGAAGATCATCGCCTACGGCCGCGACCGCGAGCAGGCGCTGGGCCGGCTGCGCCGCGCGATGGCCGACACCACGGTGATCATCGAGGGCGGCGCCACCAACAAGAGTTTCGTGCTCGACCTGCTCGACCAGCCCGAGGTGATCGACGCCAGCGCCGACACCGGCTGGATCGACCGCGTACGCGCCAAGGGCCGCCTGGTCAGCCACCGGCACTCCGCGATCGCCCTGGCCGCCGCCGCGATCGAGGCCTACCAGGACGAGGAGGAGGTCGGCCGCCGGAGGCTGCTGTCCACCGCGCACGGCGGCCGCCCGCAGGTCCAGCACGACTCGGGCCGCCCGCTGGACCTCAAGCTCCGCGGCGTCGGCTACCGGGTGAGCGTGGCCCGGGTCGGGCACCGGCGCTTCCGCGTCGGGATCTCCGGCGGCGGCGACGTGCACCCGGCGGACGTCGAGGTGGAGCGGTTCGACGAGCACAGCGGCCAGATCGTGGTCAACGGCCGCCGGTTCCGGGTGGTGTCGGCCACGCACGGGCCGATCCATCTGGTCGAGGTCGACGGCGTGACGCACCGCATCAGCCGCGACGAGGGCGGCGTCGTCCGCTCTCCCGCGCCGGCCCTGGTGGTCGCCACGCCGTTGTCGGTGGGCGACGAGGTCGAGCCGGGCGCGCCGATCCTGGTGCTGGAGAGCATGAAGATGGAGACGGTGCTGCGCGCGCCGTTCCGCGCCCGCGTCCGTGAGTGCCCCGTGTCGGTGGGCAGCCAGGTCGAGACCGGCGCGCCGCTGATACGCCTGGAGCCCCTCGCCGACGAGGGCCCCGAAGAGGAGGCCGCGGGCACCGTCGAGATCGACCTGCCCGCCGTGCCGTCGGACGGGTCCGCGGCCGACCGCGTCGAGCGCGGCCTGCAGGACCTGCGCGGCCTGCTGCTCGGCTTCGACGGCGACCCCGACGACCGCAAGCGGGTGCTGGCGGCCTACCTGGACGCCCGCGCCGAGCTGGGCAGGCAGCCGATCGAGGGCGAGCTCGACCTGCTCACCGTGTTCGCCGACCTGGCCGAGCTGAGCCGCAACAAGCCGGGCGGCGCGCTCGACGTCGAGCCGGGCAACCCCGTGCACAGCCCGCGCGAGTTCTTCCACAGCTACCTGCAGAGCCTCGACGTCGAGCGCGCCGGCGTCACCCAGAGCTTCCAGGCCAAGCTCACCAGGGTCCTGGCCCACTACGGCGTCCGCGACCTCGACCGCACGCCGGAGCTGGAGGCCGCGGTCTTCCGGATCTTCCTGGCCCAGCAGCAGATGAGCGCCGGCGTCGCGATCGTGTCGGAGCTGCTGCGCCAGTGGCTGGCCGGCGCGCCGCCGTTCGAGCCGCTCAGCGAGCGCGCCGGGCTCGGCCTGGAGCACCTGATCGAGGCCACGCAGGTGCGCTTCCCCACGGTGTCCGACCTGGCCCGCGGCGTGGTGTTCCGCTGGTTCGCCCAGCCGCTGCTGCGCCGCAACCGCGCAAAGGTCTACGCCGCCGTACGCGACGACCTGCGCTACCTGGACGCCGACCCCGGCGCGCCGGACCGCGCCGAGCGGATCCAGTCCATGGTGGCCAGCTCCGAGCCGCTGGTCCGGCTGATCGGCCAGCGGATCGGCCGGTCCGGGCTGGATCACGCGCCGCTGCTGGAGGTGCTGACCCGCCGCTACTACGGCAACCGGGGGCTGTCCGAGGTCACCGCGCGCGAGGTGGCGGGCTGCCCGTTCGTCAGCGCCGAGCGCACCGGCGCGGACGGCGTGACCCGCGTGGTCACCACCGCGGTCGACATCGCCACCCTGCCCGCCGCCATCGGCGCCCTCGGCACGTTCGCCACCGATCCTGCCACCGACGCCGCCACCGGCGCCGCCACCGATCCTGCCACCGGCGCCGCCACCGACGGCGTCACCGACAACGCGGCCAACGGGGGGCTGGTCGCCGACCTCTACGTCACCTGGGAGGACCAGCCGGACGACGACGCGATGGCGGCGCGCATCGGCCAGCTCCTCGCCGAGCACTCGCGGCCCGCGGGCGTCAGCCGGGTCACCACCACCGTCGTCGGCACCAGCGGCGCCGTGATGCACCACCACTTCACCTTCCGCCCCGACGGGCCCGGCTTCGCCGAGGACCGGCTGATCCGCGGCCTGCACCCGCAGATCGCCGAGCGCCTGCAGCTGCAGCGGCTGCGCGAGTTCGACCTCACCCGGCTGCCGTCCGCCGACGAGGAGATCTACCTGTTCAAGGCCGTGGCGCGGAGCAACCCGGCCGACGAGCGGCTCATCGCGATGGGCCAGGTCCGCGACCTGACGCCGCTGCGCGAGGCCGACGGCCGGCTCATCGCGCTGCCCGCCGTGGAGGACGCGCTCACCGCGGGCCTCGACGCGATCCGCAACATCCAGGCGCAGCGCCCCCAGAACAAGCGCTTCGACACCAACCGGATCATGATGTACGTCTGGCCGTCGACCGAGCTGTCCACCGACGAGCTCAACATGCTGGTCCAGCGCATCCTGCCGACCACCGCGGGCGCCGGGCTGGAGGAGGTCCAGTTCGTGGCCCGCCAGCGCAACGCCGCCGGCGAGCTGGCCGAGGTCGCCGTGCGGATCACGCTCGACCCGGGCCACGGCGCGAGCCTGGACGTCGGCAAGCCGTCGACGGAGCCGGTCCAGCCGCTGGACGACTACCGCCAGAAGGTGCTGCGCGCGGCCCGGCGCGGAAACGTCTACCCGTACGAGCTGACCGGCCTGCTCGCCGGGCCGGAGGGCCGCTTCGTCGAGCACGACCTCGACGACGACGGCGCGCTCGTGCCGGTCGACCGGCCCAAGGGGAAGAACTCCGCGGCGATCGTGGCGGGCGTCGTCACGACGCCGACCGAGCGGCACCCCGAAGGCGTCACCCGCGTGGTCCTGCTCGGCGACCCGACGAAGGCGCTGGGCGCGCTGTCGGAGCCCGAGTGCTCGCGCGTGATCGCCGCCCTCGACCTCGCCGAGCGGATGCGGGTCCCGCTGGAGTGGTACGCGCTCTCGGCGGGCGCGCGGATCTCGATGACCTCGGGCACCGAGAACATGGACTGGGTCGCGGCGGCGCTCAAGCGGATCGTCACGTTCACCCAGGACGGCGGCGAGATCAACATCGTGGTCGCCGGGATCACCGTCGGCGCCCAGCCGTACTGGAACGCCGAGGCGACGATGCTCATGCACACCAAGGGCATCCTGGTGATGACGCCGGACTCGGCGATGGTGCTCACCGGCAAGCAGTCACTCGACTTCTCCGGCGGCGTGTCGGCCGAGGACAACTTCGGCATCGGCGGTTACGACCGCGTCATGGGGCCCAACGGCCAGGCGCAATACTGGGCGCCCAACCTGCCGGCCGCCCGCGACGTGCTCATGGCGCACTACGACCACACCTACGTCGTGCCCGGCGAGACGGCGCCGCGGCGGGCCCACACCAACGATCCGGCCGACCGTGACATCACCGAGTTCCCGCACACGATCGAGGGCAGCGACTTCACCACCGTCGGTCAGATCTTCTCCGCCGAGCACAACCCCGACCGCAAGAAGCCGTTCGACATCCGCACGGTGATGCGCGCCGTGTCCGACCAGGACCACCCGGTGCTGGAGCGCTGGGCGGGCATGGCCGACGCGGAGACGTCCGCGGTGCAGGACGCGCACATCGGCGGCCGGCCGGTCTGCCTGATCGGCATCGAGTCGCGCTCGGTGCCGCGGCGCGGCTTCCCGCCCACCGACGGCCCCGACACCTACACCGCGGGCACGCTGTTCCCGCGCTCGTCGAAGAAGACCGCGCGGGCGATCAACTCCGCGTCCGGCAACCGGCCGCTGGTGGTGCTGGCCAACCTGTCCGGGTTCGACGGCTCGCCGGAGTCGATGCGCAAGCTCCAGCTGGAGTACGGCGCGGAGATCGGCCGGGCGATCGTCAACTTCGACGGGCCGATCGTGTTCTGCGTGATCTCGCGCTACCACGGCGGCGCGTTCGTGGTGTTCTCCAAGGCGCTCAACCCGAACATGACCGTGCTGGCGCTGGAAGGCTCGTTCGCCTCGGTGCTCGGCGGCGCCCCGGCCGCGGCCGTGGTGTTCTCCGGCGAGGTGAACAACCGCACCGCCACCGACCCGCGGGTGACCGAGCTGCAGACGCGGGTCTCGGCGGCCAGCGGCGCCGAGCGGGCGGTGCTCAACGCCCAGCTCGCCGAGGTGCAGGCCGCCGTCCGGGCGGAGAAGCTCGGCGAGGTCGCCGCGGAGTTCGACCGGGTGCACAGCATCCAGCGCGCGGTCGAGGTCGGCTCGGTCGACGCGATCATCAGCGCCGCCGAGCTGCGGCCGCGGATCATCGAGGCCATCGAGCGCGCGATGGCCTGACCCTCACCCGGCCCCGTCAGCGGGGGTCACGGCGCAGCGGATGATCGGACGGGACCTCGACCAGCACGATGCGGTGCCCGTCGGGGTCCTCGATCCACAGCTCGATGAGGCCCCACGGCTCCTGCCGCGCCTCACGCGCCACCGTGACCCCCGCCTCGCGGAGCCGTTTCTCCTCCTGCGCCACGTCGCGTACCTGCAGCCACAGCGACAGCGCTGAGCAGGCCCCGTCGTCGGAGTGCCCGGAGATCTCCAGGAACCCCTGGCCGAGGAAGAAGACCACGCCCGGGTGGTCGGCGGGGCCGAACTCGCGATAGACGGCCAGGCCGAGCGTCTCGCGGTAGAAGCCGAGGCTCCGCGCGAGATCCTTCGGACGCAGCAGCACTCGATTGCTCAGCACCTCCATTCCCGACCTGTTCCCCGTCGGACCGGTGGAAACGCGGCGTCACGATGTGAGCGACGTCACCCGCCAGGCCGGTCGTCGGCACGGCGCCGCGCGGCTGCGTCGCCGGTCCTGCCATGAGACGGCCGGTTCTTTCACGCGGTGCTCCGATGCCATGGCGTCTTTGGGCGGGGACCTCGTTGAGGGCGACCTCTTTGGGGGGACCTCTTTGGGCGGGGACCTCTTTGGGCGGGAGTGCCCGGTGGATGTGGCACCATCGAATCGGCACCGCGGCGCGCGGCCACCGGCCGCCGGCGGCGCGGGGCGGGTCGCTCGCGCTGCTCCGGGCAGACGGGGCCAGCACGGTGGAGGCCGGAAAGCGAAGGACATGAATCGGGCACCAGGCATGGTGGACGTGGCACGCGAGGCGGGCGTGTCGCACGTCACCGTCTCCCGCGTCCTCAACGACCACCCCTCCGTCCGCCCGGAGACCCGGGCTCGCGTCGAGGCCGCCATCGAGAAGCTCGGCTATCGCCGCAACAGCGTCGCCCGCGCGCTCAAGAGCCGCCGTTCCTCGACGATCGGGGTGGTGCTCGCCGGAGCCGAGCTGTACGAGCTGCCGCGCATCCTGCGGGGCGTGCAGACGGCGGCGCAGCGGGCCGGCTACTGGGTCAATCTGGCCAGCTGGCAGGGCGGCACCACCAGAGACCTGGCCGAGACCCTGCAGCGGCTCACCGACCAGGCGGTCGAGGCCGTCGCGGTCATCGCCGACCGGCCCATGGTGATGGACGCCCTGGCCGACATCGTGACCGGCGTGCCGATTTCCGTGGTCATGTCCGGCAACGTGCCCAATCCGGACGTCGGCTTCGTCGAGCTCGATCAGGAGCTGGGCGCGCGGCTCGCCGTACGGCACCTGGTGGAGCTGGGGCACCGCCACATCGTCCACCTGACCGGCGCGCTGCGCACCTTCGACGCCCGAGCCCGCGTCGAGGGCTGGCGGGCCGCGCTGGAGGAGTCGCCGGAGGCCGGCGGCGAGTTCTTCGAGGGCGACTTCACCGGCAACAGCGGCTACCGGCTGGCCCACTACCTCGTCACCCGCCACACCGGCGAGCTTCCGACGGCGATCTTCGCCGGCAACGACCAGATGGCCATGGGGGTGCTGGCGGCCTTCGCCGAGCTCGGCGTGAAGGTGCCCGGCGACGTCTCGCTCGTCGGGTTCGACGACATCGCGGGAGCGGCCTATCAGGTGCCCGCGCTGACCACGGTCCGCCAGGACTTCGTCGCTCTCGGCGCGCGCTCCATCGAGCAGGTGCTGCGCATGATGCAGGGCGAGCCGGCCTCGTGCGAGCGGATCGCTCCCGAGCTCGTGATCCGGCGCAGCACGGCGCCGCCCAGGCCGCCCCGCTAGCCGCCGCTAGCCGGCCGTTTCGGCGGGGTCGGGCTGGTACTCGAACCAGTGGACCCGCGCCCGTCCGTCGCCCGCGTGGCCGTTGCCGGTGGCGTACAGGCCCAGATAGACCCCGACGAAACCGCCCGCGCGCTCGGTGCTGAAGAAGGACCGTTCGATCGTGGCCAGGCTGATCCACTGCGCCGCCGTGAGGTCCCTGACGCGGAAGGTGTAGCCGGCTTCGTCTCCGTCGACCGCCAGCAGCACCTCGCCGGTCGAGACCGGGACCGAGGCCCGGCGGGTGCTCGTGCCCGCCTCCCGGACCGTCAGCACGGCCTGCGCCTGGCCTTCGCCGTCCACGGTGAGGGCGAGCGTGGCGTGGTGGTCCTGGTGCTGGAAGACGGCCAGGCCGGCCTCCTCTGACGGGCGCGCCGCGGCGAAGCCGATCCGGGTCCGCGCGCCGAAGCGGACGTGCTGCTGGCGCCGGCCGAGGAAGGCCGGCACGCCGGTGGAGCTGAGGGCCTCGGGGGCGAGGTCGAGGTCGAGCCCGGACCCGTCGGCCGTGGGCCTGACGCGGTCGCCGACGGGACCGCGCAGGCTGTTCCACTCCAGGCCGCCGAAATGCGCCCGCCCGGCCGGTACGGCGGCGTCGCCGTCCGAGGGTCCGAAGTGCGCCCGCCCGGCCGGTACGGCGGTGTCGCCCTCCGAGGGTCCAAAGAGCGCCCGCCCGGCCGGCACGGCGGTGTCGCCGTCCGATGGTCCGGACTCGTCGTGCGCTTGCCCGGGCTCGGCGTCCGGTCGTGCGGAGGCGATCGACGGGAGCCGCTCCGACAGCCGCACGGCCCCCGACTCGGGGGCGAAGACGGGCCCGTGGGCGGTCCAGGTCACGGGCACCAGAAAGACCTCCCTGCCCAGCGTGTGGGTGCCCGCGATCGGCCGTACGCCGAGCGTCACCGCCCACCACTCGCCGACGGGGGTGTCCACCAGGTCGGCGTGGCCGACGTTGTGGATGGGCTCGCCCGGGCCGCGGTGCCGGTGGGTCAGCAGGGGACTGCGCGGGTCGGTGACGTAGGGCCCGGTGACGGTGTCGGAGCGCGCCGCGGTGACGCTGTGGTTGCTCTCGGTGCCGCCCTCCGCGGCGATCAGGTGGTAGACCCCGTTGCGCTTGTACAGGTGCGGCGCCTCCACCCAAGCCCCGCGCACCGCGCCCTGCCACAGCACGTGAGTGGGGCCGACGAGCTTGAGCCGGTCCAGGTCCAGCTCGCGCATCCACAACTCGCCGGGACCGCCCTGGACCGCGTCCCGGCAGGCGGTGAGCCAGCACCGGCCGTCGTCGTCGAAGAACAGCGACGGGTCGATGCCCTCGGCCTCCAGCGGCACGGGGTCCGACCACGGCCCGGCGGGGTCGGACGCGGTCACGACGAAGGTGAGGCTGCCCTGCCGGTTCACGGCCAGCGTGGAGACCACGTAGAAGGTGCCGTCGTGGTGGCGGATGGTCGGTGCCCAGATGCCGTCGGAGACGTCCAGGCCCTCCAGCGGGAGCAGCCCGGGCCGGTCCAGCACATGCGTGAGCTGACGCCAGCGCACCAGGTCACGGCTGTGGAAAAGGGGGAGGCCGGGGAAGTAGGCGAAGGACGAGGTGACAAGGTAGAAGTCCTCGCCGACCCGGCAGATCGACGCGTCCGGATAGCACCCGGGCAGGACCGGGTTGCGGAAAGCAGGCACGGGGGGCTCCGAGAGATCTCACAAAGAGGGGGCTTGACAGGATGACAACGTTAACATCAGGTTAGATCCCAACGCACGACCTGGCATTCCCGTCCAGGCGCACCACCCCTTGCCCAGGAGACCGTCATGACCCCACCGACCCCGCCCCGACCCCGCCGACACCGCAGGAAGCTGGGCGCCGCGTCGCTGGCCCTCGCTCTGGCGGCGTCGCTGGCCGCCTGCTCGTCCGCCGACACCCCCTCCCCGAGCACGGCGGCGAGCGCGAGCGGGCCGGTCACGCTGCAGGTCTGGACCTGGAACTTGAAGGGCGGCGACCCGGAGGCCGAGGCGATCATCGCCAAGTACCACCAGGAGAACCCCAACGTCACGATCAAGCTGTCGGAGGTCGGCGGAACCTCCGACACCGCCTCCAAGCTGCTGGCCGCCGACAAGGCCGGCGACACCCCCGACGTCGTGCAGCTGGAGTACCGCGCCGTGCCGGCCATGGTGGTCTCCGGAGCCGTGAAGGACATCACCGCCGACGTGGCATCCGCCAAGTCGGGCATCGACCCCAACATCTGGGCCCTGACCACCTTCAACAACCAGGTCTACGGCGTGCCCCAGGACATCGGGCCGATGGCGCTCACCTACCGCAAGGACCTGTTCGACAAGTACGGCGTCAAGGTCCCCACCACCTGGGCCGAGTACGCCAAGGCCGCCGAGCAGATCCACAAGAAGGACCCCGACGCCTACATCGCCAGCTTCGCCGCCAACCAGCTCGAGTTCTTCGCCGCCCAGGCCACCCAGGCCGGTGCCCAGTGGTGGAGCACCGACGGCAACGCCTGGAAGGTCGGCATCGACAGCGAGCCGTCCCTGAAGACCGCCGACTTCTGGGAGGACCTCGTGAAGCGGGACCTGGTGAAGGTCGAGCCGCTGCTCACGCCGGAGTGGAACGCCCAGGTCAACAAGGGCAAGATCCTGAGCTGGGCCGCCGGTGCCTGGGCGCCCAGCGTCATCTACTCGGTGGCGCCCGACACCGCCGGCAAGTGGGAGTCCGCGCCGCTGCCGCAGTGGACGCCCGGCAACCCCGCCGTCCCGTTCCTGGGCGGATCCGCCTACCTGGTGCCGGCCAAGTCGAAGCACGCCAAGGAGGCCGCGGCCTTCGCCGCCTGGCTGGGCGCCTCCGACGAGGGCTCCAAGCTGCAGCTCACGCTCGACATCTACCCCGGTGGGAACGCCGGGCGCCAGGCGACGCTGACCCACGAGCCGCCTAAGCTGATGCCGCAGCAGAAGGACTTCTACCAGGTCACCGACCAGGTGATCAAGAACACCACCATCCCGGTGACCTGGGGACCCAACGTGAACATCGCCCAGAGCGCCTTCGGCGACGCGCTCAACAAGGCCGCGCTCGACAAGACCTCCTTCCGCGCGGTGTACCAGGCCACGCAGCAGGCCGTCGTCGCCGACCTGCAGAAGTCCGGCTACACCGTCACCAAGTAAGACGCCGAGGGCCCGGCCGGGCCCTCGGTTCGACCCCTCTCTGGACGTCTCATGCCCGCCAGCTCCGCCGGGCGACGCCTGCGTATCCGCGCCGTCGCCACCCCGTGGATGTTCGCCACGCCCGCGATCGTCCTGTTCACCCTGTTCCTGATCGTCCCGATCGGCTACGCCGTCTACCTGAGCTTCCGCGGCTTCCGCATCGAAGGCGGCGGCGCGTTCGGGCGGCGGGTGGAAGCCTTCATCGGATTCGACAACTACGCCGCCGCGCTCTCCGACCCCGAATACGTCGCCGGGCTCGGGCGAGTCCTGCTCTACGGCGTCATCGCCATCCCCAGCGTGCTGGGCCTGGCCCTGCTGTTCGCGCTGCTGCTCGACACCCCCAGGGTGCGGGCGCGCGGCTTCACGCGCACCGCGATCTTCCTGCCGTACGCGGTGCCCGGCGTGATCGCCAGCCTCCTGTGGGGCTTCCTGTACCTGCCCAGCACCAGCCCGATCACCTACATCGCCAGGCAGCTGAACGCCGGGCCGCTGGACTTCTTCGGCTTCCCCGCCCTGTACTTCTCGCTGGCCAACATCGCGCTGTGGTCCGGCGTCGGCTTCAACATGATCATCATCTTCACGTCGCTGCGCGCCATCCCCACCTCCGTCTACGAGGCGGCCCGCATCGACGGGGCGAGCGAGTGGCAGATCGCCTGGCGCATCAAGATCCCGCTGGTCGCCCCCGCGCTCGTGCTCACCGGCCTGTTCTCCGTGATCGGCACTCTGCAGCTCTACAGCGAACCGGCCACGCTGCGGCCGATGACGACCACGATCAGCTTCACCTGGGTGCCGCTGATGAAGATCTACCAGGAGGCGTTCACGAACGACAACCTCGGCGGGGCCGCGGCCGCCTCCGTGGTGCTGGCCGTGGGCATCCTGGTCATCTCGCTGCTGCTGCTGCGGTTCTTCCAGCGCCGGACCTTCGGAGACAACGTATGACCGCCGTACCCCGCACCGGAGACCGCCAGTTCCACCACCAACGCCGCCGCCGCCCGGCGGCGGCGCGGCGGCCACGCCTCCCGCTGATCGTGCTGCTGCTCGGCGCGCTGTACTGCCTGACCCCGGTGGCCTGGGTGGTCATCGCCGCCTCCAAGACGTCGCGCGAGCTGTTCACCACCTTCTCCTTCGCCCCCGGCACCGGCCTCCTCGAGAACCTCGCCAACCTCAGCGCCTACGGCGGCGGCCAGTTCTGGAAGTGGGGGCTCAACTCGCTGCTCTACGCCGGCGTCGGCGCGATCCTGTCGACGCTGGTGTCGGCCATGGCCGGCTACGCCCTGGCCAAGTTCCGCTTCCGGGGGCGCGAGGCCCTGTTCTCCGTGATCCTGGCCGGCGTGCTCGTGCCCGGCATCGTGCTGGCCGTCCCCCAGTATCTGCTGATGGCCGCCGTCGGCCTGGCCGGGACCCACTGGTCGGTGCTGCTGCCGGTCATCATCAACCCGTTCGGCATCTTCCTGTGCCGGGTCTTCGCCGCCGCCTCGGTGCCGGAGAGCACGCTGGAGGCGGCGCGCCTGGACGGCGCCGGGGAGACCCGGATCTTCGGCACCATCGTGCTGCCCATGATGGTGCAGGGGCTGGTCACGGTGTTCCTGCTGCAGTTCGTCGGCATCTGGAACAACTTCCTGCTGCCCTTCATCATGCTCTCCGATCAGGACAAATATCCGATCACCCTGGGCCTGTACACGTTCCTGGGCAAAGGCGCGGGCGATGGGGACCTGTACTCGCTGGTCATCATGGGCTCGGCCGTCTCCGTCATCCCGCTGATCGCCCTCGTCCTGGTGCTGCAGCGGTTCTGGCGCGCCGACCTGCTGGCCGGCGGATTGAAGGGATGACCCACCGATGAAGTTCACCGACGGGCTCTGGCAGCTGCGCCCCGGCGTCACCGCGCTGTACGCGGCCGAGGCGTACGACATCGCCACCGAGGAGGGCGCGTTCACCGTGACCGCGCCCACCACCGTCATCCACCGCCGCGGCGACACCCTCAACCGGCCGGTCCTCTCGCTGAGGCTGTCGTCGCCGCTGGCGAACGTGATCCGCGTCCGCATCGAGCACCACGCGAGCGACGGCCGCGGCTTCGACCTCGTCGGCGCCGAGGACGGCCACGGCATCGTCAAGACGGACGGCGCGACGACGCTCACCAGCGGCGAGCTGAGCGCGACCATGGCACCCGGAGCCCCCTGGAACCTGTCGTTCCACGCCGGCGGCCGCCCGCTGACCTCCAGCGGGCACAAGTCCATCGGCCACTTCCGGCTCGCCGACGAAGCGCAGGTCGATCCGCCGCCGGTCGGCGGCGCCCGCGCCTCCGTCCACCTCGCCCAGCAGCTCGCGCTGGACGTGGGCGAGGTGGTCTACGGGCTGGGGGAGCGCTTCGGGCCGCTGGTCAAGAACGGCCAGACGGTGGAGATCTGGAACGCCGACGGCGGGACCTCCTCGGAGCAGGCCTACAAGAACGTGCCGTTCTACCTCACCAACCGCGGATACGGCGTCTTCGTGAACCACCCGGGGCACGTCTCGTACGAGATCGGGTCGGAGACGGTGCAACGCGTGCAGTTCTCGGTCGCGGGGGAGAGCCTCGAATACTTCGTGATCTACGGGCCCACCCCGAAGCAGATCCTGGAACGCTACACCGCCCTCACCGGCCGCCCCGCGCGCCTGCCCGCCTGGTCCTACGGCCTGTGGCTGTCGACCTCGTTCACCACCGACTACGACGAGCGGACGGTGACCTCGTTCATCGACGGCATGGCCGAGCGCGACCTGCCGCTGTCGGTCTTCCACTTCGACTGCTTCTGGATGCGCGAGTTCAACTGGTGCGACTTCCAGTGGGACCCGCGGGTCTTCCCCGACCCCGAGGGCATGCTGGCCCGGCTGCACGCCAAGGACCTGCGCGTCTGCGTGTGGATCAACCCCTACATCGCCCAGCGCTCACCGCTGTTCGCCGAGGCCGCCGCGCAGGGCTTCCTGCTGAAGCGCCCGGACGGGTCGGTCTGGCAATGGGACCTGTGGCAGGCCGGCATGGGGCTCGTCGACTTCACCAACCCGGAGGCGACGCGCTGGTTCCAGTCGAAGCTGCGCGCGCTGCAGGACCAGGGGGTCGACGCGTTCAAGACCGACTTCGGGGAGCGCATCCCGCTCGACGTCGCCTACTTCGACGGCTCCTCGCCCGAACGCATGCACAACCTCTACACCCACCTCTACAACACGGCGGTGTTCGAGGTGCTCGAAGAGCGGCGCGGCCGGGGCGAGGCGGTGCTGTTCGCACGGTCGGCGACCGCGGGCGGCCAGCGGCTGCCGGTCCACTGGGGCGGCGACTCGGGATCGACGTACGGGTCCATGGCGGAGACCCTGCGCGGCGGCCTGTCGCTCGCGTTCTCCGGCTTCTCCTTCTGGAGCCACGACATCGGCGGCTTCGAGGGCACCCCCGACCCCGGCGTCTTCAAGCGCTGGGTCGCCTTCGGGCTCATGTCCTCCCACTCGCGGCTGCACGGCTCCACCTCCTACCGCGTTCCGTGGGCCTTCGACGAGGAGGCCGTGGCGGTGACCCGGCTGTTCACGAAGCTCAAGCTGCGCCTGATGCCGTACCTGCACCAGGCGGGCCTCGAGGCGCACGAGAGCGGGACGCCCCTGATGCGGCCCATGGCGATGGAGTTCCCCGGCGACCGCAACGCCGCCCACCTCGACACCCAGTACATGCTCGGCCCGGACCTGCTCGTCGCGCCCGTCTTCACCCCCGACGGGACGGTGGAGCTCTACCTGCCCGACGGCACGTGGACGAACCACCTGACGGGGGAGCGCGTCGAGGGCGGGCGCTGGCGCACCGAGCGGCACGGCTTCACCTCGATGCCGATCTACGTGCGCGAAGGCGCCGTCCTGCCCATCGGGGCCAGGGACGACCGGCCGGACTACGACTACCTCGACGGCCTGACCCTGCGCGTCCACCCGGGACCGGACGGCGAGACCACCCTCACCGTCACCGATCACGCCTCCGGCGAGCCCGCCCGGTTCACCGTCACCCGCTCCGGCGGCGAGGTCCGGGTCTCCTCCACCCTCGCCTCCGGCTGGACGTACGAACTCGCCTGACGGCGCGGTCAGCGGACGGGCAGGAGCAACCGCCGACGGGTGCCGCGGGTCGCGGAAGACCTGCTGGTCGGCGGTGCGGAGGGTGGTGGCGCCGGCGCGGGGCTCGCCGGTGCCCGGGGTTGCGGTTGTAGCGGCGGAAGCCGCCGGTGATGGTGTGGATCCACGGCGGCGCCTACGAGCACG
Source organism: Nonomuraea angiospora (assembly GCF_014873145.1). NCBI lineage: Bacteria > Bacillati > Actinomycetota > Actinomycetes > Streptosporangiales > Streptosporangiaceae > Nonomuraea > Nonomuraea angiospora. Next base: position 11,184,842 of record NZ_JADBEK010000001.1, read on the forward strand.
GGTTCTCCGGCAGCCCCGGCTACGACGCCCGGCACCTCGCCCGCGACGGCGACGTGGTCTTCGTGTCGCTGAACTACCGCCTCGGCGAGTCGGCCGGCGCCGGGTCCATCGCCGCGCTGATGGTCATGCCGAGCGCGGCGGGCCTGTTCCGGCGGGCCGTCTGGCAGAGCCTGCCGGGCACGTACTTCTCCGACGCCCTGGCCCGGGACGTCGCGGCGGCCATCGCCGCCGAGGCGGGCCTGCGTCCGACGGCCGCGGACCTGTCGGGCGTGGACCCGCGGGAGCTGCCGGCGATCGTGCCGGCCGCGCCCTGGCAGGCGCTGGCGGCCGGCACGTCCGCCGAGGAGCTCTACGAGCTCGTGCAGACCGACTGGCTGTTCCGCATGCCGACGCTGCGCCTGGCCGAGGCGCAGGCGGCCGGGGCGGCAGGGCCTACCTGTACGAGCCGGCCTGGCAGTCCCCGGGCAACGGCGGGGTCATGCGCGCCTGCCACGGCCTGGACGGCCCGCTGCTGTTCGGCACCTACGACGCCCACCTGGGCCCGGCGGCCATCGGCCCCGAGCACACCGTCGAGGCGCGCGAGCTGACGGCCCAGATCCGCACGGCCTGGACGTCCTTCGCGACCTCGGGCGAGCCGGGCTGGCCCGCCTACGACTCCGGGCAGCGCCTGACCCGGATCTTCGACACGCCGCCGTCGGTCGCGGCGTACCCCGAGGAGGCCTCGCGCCGCCTCTGGCAGGACCACGTCTTCGACGCGCTTCCCCTGCTGGGTCGAATCGATTCGACGCAACCATGAGCGCCGGAACGTCTCCCGCTCAGTCGCGCGGCCGGGCGGGCCCGGTGGTGGCGCGCAGCGAGATGGGCGGGGCCAGCAGCAGGTGGCGCTGCGGGGTGCCGGGGTCGGCGACGCGCTGGATGAGCAGCTCCACGGCGCGGGCGCCCAGCTCGTCGGCCGGGACGTCGGCGGCGGTGAGCGGCGGGTGCAGGCTCTCGGCCCAGCGCTGGGCCGCGACCCCGGCGATGGAGAAGTCGCCGGGCACGCTCAGGCCCGCTTCGGCCAGCCCCCGGTACATGCCGGACACCGCCGCCTCGTTGATGGTGGCGACGGCGGTCAGCCCCGGGTGCTCGGCGAGGAGCTGCTGCAGGCACGCCTGCCCGGCCTGGGCGTCGTCGGCGCAGCAGACCCGCACGCCGCGCAGGCCGCGCTCGGCGATGGCGCGGTCGAAGCCGGCCTGCGCCCGGTGGCCGGGGCCGTAGCCGGCCGCGACCAGTTCGGCGCTGCGGTTGATCAGCGCTAGCCGCCGGTGGCCGAGATCGGCCAGGTGGTGGACGCACCTGGCGATCAGCGTCTCGTAGTCGATGTCCACCCAGGACATGCCCTCCGGGTGCCGGGTGCGGCCGATGCCGACGAACGGCAGGCCGAGCCCCTGCAGCCGGGCGACCCGGTCGTCCTCCAGCCGGATCTCCATGAGGATGACGCCGTCCACGCGCCGGCCGGTGACGACGCGCTCGAAGGAGCGCTCGTGCTCGCCGCCGGAAGGCGACAGCAGGACGTCCAGGTCGGCGCGGGCGGCGGCGTCGACCACGCTGGCCACGAAGCCGAGCTGCATGTCGGTCAGGCGCTGGCTGGCCGGCGGGATGACCAGGCCGATCGTCCGGGTGCGGCCCTCCTTCAGCGCCCTGGCCGAGGCGTTGGGCCGGTAGCCCAGCTCGTCGATGACCGTCAGGATGCGGCGCTTGGTCTCCTCCGACACCGGGCGCTTGCCGGTGAGCGCGTACGAGACGGTGCTGCGCGACACGCCCGCCCGCTTGGCGATCTCTCCGATGTTCACCCGTGCTCCTCGCCCGATGCCGCCGGTCGGCGACCATCGTAGGTCGAACCGGTTCATGTGGCGCTCATCGGCCCCAGAGCCGCCAGGTCTGGTTGAGCGGGCCGGCCTGGCCGGCAGGGTTGCAGGTCCACTGGTGGACAGGGGCCTTGGGCGCGGTCGAGATGGTGCTGACGTCGACGCACTTGCCGCTGTGGCGGGCGACGAGCTGGTGGTCGTGGGGATCGTTGCCCGCGTAGGTGACCCTGCGCAGGGTGAACTGCTGGTTCTGCGCGCCGCCGGCGCACGTCCACTGGAGCACCGCCGCGCCGTCGGCCGTGGAGGACCCGCTCACGTCGAGGCACTTGCCGCTCTGCTGGTTGACCAGCGTGTAGGTGTTCGCCACGCCGGCGACCGGCCGGAAGTTCCACAGCTGCTGGTCGCCGCCCTCGCAGTAGAACTGCTGCTGCACGTTGCCGTCGGCCGTGCCGAGGTCGGTGTTGTCCAGGCACTGCTGGGAGTGCTGCGCGACGGCGACGGACTGGAAGCCGCCGTCCGACGGCGGCAGCAGGGTGATGGTGAACGTGTCGTCGGCGTTGGTGTGCGGCAGGTTCACCGTGGCGGCGTTGCCGGACAGCGTCAGGACCGTGTCCTGAACGGTGATCGGCCCCTGGACCGCGCCTCCGCCGTTGAACGGGATGCGCTGCACGACCGCGCGGACCTGGTTGTTCTGCACGATGCCGCTGGTGGCGTCGAGCCGCCGCAGGCCGACGGCGACGTTGCCGGTCGTCCCGCCGCCGCCCACGAGGACCTTGGCCGCGCCGGTCGTCCTGGTGGCGAAGGCGTCGTACGCCGGGCTCGGGGTCGTCGAGACGATCTGGCCGGTCTGGGAGCCGTAGAAGCGGTAGACCCACCATTCGCCCTTGGGCAGGTGCTGGCCCGCGCTGTTGCGGACGAGCAGGTTCGCCAGGTCGTTGTGCAGGTTGCCGGCGCTCGCCCAGTTCGCGCGCAGCCCGTCGGCGCCCGCCCGCTCCAGCCGGGCGATGTACCACGCGCCGTCTCCCGGGTTCTGCTCGTTGGAGGCGGCGTACTCGTTGATCTGGTACGGCCGCGGATGCGGGATGCCGCGCGCGTCGAGCGTGGCGTTGGCGGCCGCCACGTTGGCCACCGGGTCGCCGGGGAGGGAGTGCCAGCTGACGATGTCGGGGACGACGTTGTTCGCGCGGACGAAGTCGAGGTAGGCGTTCCAGAAGGCGTGCGTGGTGGAGGGCACGCAGGCGCAGCTGGGGCCGACGATCAGGTGGCCGGGGAAGGCGGCGCGGATGCGCTGGTAGCTGCGGCGCCACAGCTCGAAGTACTGGGCCTGCGGGCGGTTCCAGAACAGGGACAGGTTGGGCTCGTTCCAGATGTCCCACTGCACGGTGATCCCGGCGGCCCGAACGTCGTTGATCAGGCGGGTGAGGAAGGCGTCGTAGTCGGACCAGTCGCCGTTGTCGCCGGGGAAGCGCGAGATCGGATAGCCGTCGGCGCCCCACAGGTCGTGCGGGAGGATGATGAACTGGCCGCCGAGCGCGATCGTCCGGCGGGCCTGGGCCAGCGTCGCGTTCCACCTGCGGTCGTAGGCGCCCGACACCCAGCCGCCGGGCGAGCCGAGCTGCGCGCCGCCGGCCCGCATGTACCGGAACTTCACGTCGCGGAAGAAGTGGTCCGCCGGTCCTGACGCGTTCTCCGTCATGCCGTAGATCCAGCCGGACGCGCGGTAGGCCGGGGCGCCGCCGGCCACGGAGAAGTCGACGCTGATGGATTCGTCCGCGGCCTGCGCCGGCGCCGGGACGGCCTGGAGGGTGGCGGCGATGAGCATCGCGGCCAGTGCGCGACGTGCGGTGATCGTCATCTTGGGTGGCTCCTTCGAGAGTTGGGGGGAAGGGAAGGACCACGAGGGGGAATCGGTTCGGCGTACAGATGTGCAGGCACGGCAAAGGTGCACCGGGAGCGTTAGCGAATCGATTCGATCGGATCGTAGATCTCGCCCGGAGACGTGTCAACGGCGCCGGGCGAGGCGGTTCAGGCCGGGGTGCGGTTCACCAGGACGCGGCCGAGGACGACCGTGACGGTCCCGGCCAGGACGACGGAGAGCAGGCCGACGCGCAGGCTGGTGAGGTCGGCGACGAACCCGACGAGGGGAGGCGACAGCAGGAACCCCCCGCGCAGCAGCCAGCTGACGATGGTCAGGCCGGCGCCGGCGGGCAGCCCGGGCAGTTCGTCGGCGGTGTGCATGGCGGCCGGGACGAGCGTGGCGACGCCGAGCCCGGCGAGGGCGAAGCCGGCCAGCGCGGCCGGAACCGACGGCATGGCGAGGGCGGCGCCCATGCCGATCGCGGCCAGCGCCCCTCCGGCCCGCACGACGGTGCGCTGCCCGAAGCGGTCCACGACGCGGTCGCCGCTGAGGCGGCCGACGGTCATGGCGACCTGGAGGGCCACGACGGCCAGACCGGCGGTGGCGGCGTCGGTGCGCAGGTCGCCGCTCAGGTAGAGCGCGCCCCAGGACGCGCCGGCGTCCTCGACCAGGGTGCCGCACGCGGCCAGCACGCCGAGCGCGGCGAGCATCCGTACGGCGGCGCCGGTGAACGAGCGCCGCCCCGCACGGCGGGAGGGGTCGCCGTCCTGGGCCTCGGCAGGGCGTTCGGCATCTTCCGGGCCGGGGAGCAGGAACCGGTAGGCGACGAGGGCGGTCACGCTGAACAGCGTCGCCGAGATGCCCAGGTGGACCGCGAGGGGGATGTCGAGGCCGGCGGCGGCCGAGCCCATCAGGCCGCCCAGGACCGCGCCGACGCTCCACACGCCGTGCAGCGAATTGACGATGGACCGGCCGTAAAGACGCTGCACCCGCAGGCCGTGGGCGTTCTGCGCGACGTCGACGATCGCGTCGAGGGCCCCCACGACGAACAGCACGCCGCCGAAGGCCACCCAGTTCGGCACAAAGGGGATGAACAGCGTGGCGACAGTGGTCACCACGATCCCCATCGACGCCACGCGCGCGGAGCGGAAGCGGCGGATGGCGGCGCCGGCGAGCAGCCCGGCCAGCAGCGCGCCGACCGGGTGCGCGGCCAGCGCGGTGCCGAAGACGGCGTTGCTCAGGCCGAGCTCGGCCTTGATCTGCGGGTAGCGCGGGACGATGTTGAAGAACACGGCGCCGTTGGTGAGGAACAGCGCGGCGACGGCGGCGCGGGCCAGGCGGGCCTGGCGAGTGGGCGTGGTGAGGGGGGCAGCGGGCATCGGCTTTCCGATCGCGTAGGCGCGGAGGAGGGGATCAGCGCAGGTACCGGTGGATGGCGTGGCGGATCTGCCCGGGCGTCATCGGGTCGGTCGACAGGGCGCTGTGCAGCACGAGCCCTTCGATGAGCGCGTCGAGCTCCCGGGCGGTGGTGGCGTCGAAGTGGCGTTCCAGCGCCCGGCGGCTGCGCGCCATCCAGGCCTGGGTGACGGTCCGCAGGGCCGGGTTGCGGGCCGCGGCCACGTACAGCTCGACGGTGAGGACGAGGTCGTGCCGCGAGCCGAGCAGGTCGTCCGACACCAGCGTGATGACGGCCTCGACCGCCGCGTCACGGTCCGGGGCGGCGCTCAGGCGCTCGTCGAAGACGCGGGCCACCGAGTCGGCGTGCCGGGTGAACGCCTCGGCGAGCACCTCGTCCAGTGACGTGAAGTGGTAGGTCATCGAGCCCAGCGGCACGTCGGCGGCGCGGGCGATCTCCCGGTGCGTCGTCCCGGCGACGCCGCGCTCGGCGATGACGGTGAGTGCCGCGTCGATCAGCCGGTCCCGCCGCCCGGGGTCGTGCCGGCGAGGCCGCCGCGGGGCGGCGGGGCCGCTCACGGCGTGCCTGGCTCGATCGTGCGGATCACGCGGGCGGGATTGCCCACCGCCACGACGTTCGCCGGGAGATCCCGGGTGACCACCGCGCCGGCGCCGACCACGGTGTTCTCCCCGATCGTGACCCCGCCCAGGACGATCGCCCCGCTGCCCAGCCACACGTTGTCGCCGATGGTGATCGGCTCGGCGGCCTCCCACTTCGCGCGGCGGAGCTCCGGGTCGAGCGGGTGCGTCGGCGTCATGAGCTGCACGTAGGAGCCGATCTGCACGTCGTCGCCGATGACGATCGGCGCGACGTCCAGGGCGACGAGCCCGAAGTTGGCGAACGTTCGCGCGCCGATCCTGAGGTGGCTGCCGTAGTCGACCCGCAGCGGCGGCCGGATCTCCGTGCCCTCGCCGATCGCGCCCAGCAGCTCGGTGAGCAGCCGGCGCCGCTCCCGCGGATCGCGGGCCGGCGTCGCGTTGAACGCCTCCATCAGGTCCGCCGCGCGCAGCATGTGCTCGGCCAGCTCCGGATCGTCGGCGATGTAGAGGTCGCCGGCGAGCATCCGTTCGCGCATCGGGCGGTCAGCAAAGTCGGACATCATACGTACAAGCGTACACATCGGATGTACGTGCGTACATATCAGCCCATATCGCGACGCCCCTCGCCGCCGGCCTCAGTCGGTGGGCTCGGCGTCAGGGCGAACGTCCTCGCCCTCCTCGACTGCCTCGTGCCGCTCCTGCTCGACCTTCTCCTCGGGATCGAGCGGCGGCTCGACGGGTTCCGCCGGTATCGGCCGTCGCGTCTCCCGGACTTCGACTCCGGCCCGTGCGGCGATGGTGTCGCTCTCTCCGTTGACGCGGCCGGCTGCGGCCGGCAGGTCCGCGGGCATCTCGTCCTGTCCGTTCATGACCCGCCTCTGCCCGAACCTTGACGTCCAAACCACCGAGCACCGGACGGCGGCGGGAGCCCATTCCCGGAAGGGCTGCCGCCGCCGTCGGTCGATCTATTTCTTGAAGGCGTCCTTCGCCTTCTCCTTCGCCTGTCGCAGATTGGCCTTGGCCTTCTCTGCCCTGCCCTTGGCCTGCAGAGACTCGTTGTCGGTGAGATCGCCGGCGCGCTCCTTGGCCATGCCCTTGATCTCCTCGGCCTTGCCCTTGGCCTTTTCCTTCCGGGACATATTCATCTCCTCCTGTGCGTACGGATGTAAACGCTTTTCCGCTATTCAGGAACGGGTTCTTCCACTGCCCGGATGGCGGGCGAATACACGCTTCGCCCGCCCGCGCCGTCGTACGAAGCGGCCTGCGCGGCGAAATCGGACCTCCATCTCGGACCGGAATCGGTCCTGTCCCCCCGTCCGATCCGCCAGCAGCATGGTCAACGCACCCGATGCCCCTGAGAGAGGAAGAGATCGTGGGACGGACCATCGCGGACATGTCGCCCTTGAGCCCGGCGAGGCAGCGACTGATCTCCTGGAACGGCGCCACCACGTCGGCGGGCGGTGAGCGCTGATGCCGACGGCGATCCTGCTCGCCCTGGCCGCCGCCGCCCTGTACGGCGCCTCGGACTTTCTCGGCGGGCTGCTGTCGCGCCGCAGCCACTACGCGCTGGTCGGGCTCGTCGGCCAGTCCGCCGCCGCGATCGGCGGCCTGGCCGCCGCGCTCGCCGTCAGCGCCCGCCCCGATGCGGGTGCGGTCGGATGGGGGATCGGCGCCGGGCTCGGCGGGGCGGTCGGCACGCTGGCTCTCTACCGCGGGCTGTCCAGGGGGCGGATGAACGTGGCCGGGCCGCTGTCGGCCGTCGGCGCGGCCGGTCTGCCCATCCCGGTCGACCTGCTGTCCGGCGGCGAGTTCACCTCGCTCGCGGTGGTCGGCGTCGGCCTGGCCATCCCCGGGATCTGGCTGGTCGCCGCGCAGCCGGGCCGGGGCGGCGGCGGTGGGGTGGTCGAGGGGTTGCTGGCCGGGCTCGGGTTCGCCGCCCTGTTCGTCTGCCTCGACCGGGCCGGGGACACCGCGGGCCTGTGGCCGGTGGCCGCGAGCCAGCTGTCCGCCGTCGCCGTCCTGGCCGCCTTCGTGCTGGCCGGCCGCCGGGGTGCGACCTTCGCGTTGGCCGGCCGTCGGGGTGCGACCTTCGCGTTGGCCGGCCGTCGGGGTGCGACCTTCGTGCAGGCCGGTCGCCGGGATGCGGGCCGAACCGGCGAAGTCGAGCAGCCGGCCGGAGCGGCGCGGGTGCCGTGGGCGGCGGTGTGGCCGGGCGTCCTGGGCGTCTGCTCGACCGTGCTGTATGCGCTGTCCACCCGCGGGGCGACGCTCACCGTCTCGGCCGTGATCACCTCGCTCTACCCCGCCTTCACCGTCGCCCTGGCCGCCCTGGTGCTGCGGGAGCGGACCAGCCTGGCGCACGCGGCGGGGCTGCTGCTGTGCGCGGCCTCCGTCGGCGCTTTCGCCGCCGGCTGAGCCCTGCTCAGGCTGTGACAGGTGAGCATGGCGAACGCGACGCCTCGCTACGCTGCGACGGGTGAGCATGGTGAACTCGACCCTGGCGCACGATCTGCTGGTGGAGCTCGACCGGACCGGCGCCACGCCGCTGCACCGGCAGATCGAGACGGTGTTGCGCGACGGCATCCGCACGGGCCGCCTGCGCCACGGCGCGTCGCTCCCCTCCTCGCGCCGGCTCGCCACCGAGATCGGCGTCTCGCGCGGCGTCGTGGTCGAGGCCTACAACCAGCTCCTCGCCGAGGGATACCTCACCAGCACGCCTGGCTCCTACACGCGGGTGGCCGCCGTACCCGGCCAGGCCGCCGCCGCGACCCCGCCGCCGCAGGGCGCCGGCCCGTACATCGACTTCGGGTACGGCCGCATCGACCCGGCCAGCTTCCCCCGCGCCGCCTGGCTGCGCTCGCTCAGGCGGGTGCTGACCGACGCGCCGCACAGCCGGCTCAACTACCTCGACGGGTACGGCCTGCCCGAGCTGCGCACTGCCGTGGCCGACTACCTCAACCGCGTCCGCGGCACTTCCGCCGACCCGTCCCAGGTGCTCATCACCAGCGGATACGGGCAGGCGGCCGCGCTGGTCATCAGTGTGCTCGCCGGCCGCGGCGCGCGCCGGATCGCCGTGGAGGACCCGTCGACCGACGACATCCGGCTGCTCGCGGGCCTGCACGGGCTCGACGTCGTCCCCCTGCCGGTGACCGGCGAGGGCATCGAGCCGGCCGCTCTGGAGCGGGCGGACGCCGATCTGGTCGTCCTCACCCCGTCGCACCAGTGGCCGCTCGGCGGCGTGCTGCCGGCCAGGACGCGTACGGAGGTGGTCCGGTGGGCGCGGGCCCGCGGCGCGCTCGTCCTGGAGGACGACTACGACGCCGAATACCGCTATGACCGCGCCCCCATCGGAGCCATGCAGGGCCTCGCCGCCGACGTGGTGCTCTACGCCGGCTCCCTCAGCAAGATCCTCGCCCCCGGGCTCCGCCTGGGCTGGCTCGTGGTGCCGGCGCACCTGGCCGCCGCGGTCGCCGAGGCCAAGCTGCTCGCCGATCGCGGCTCACCGGCCATCGAACAGCTCGCCCTGGCCGACTTCCTCGTACGCGGCGAGCTCGACCGGCACCTGCGCCGGATGCGCCCCGTCTACCGGCGCCGCCGCGACGTCCTGCTCGCCCGGCTCGCCGAGTCTCTTCCCGGCTTCCGGCCCACCGGGGTGGCGGCCGGGCTGCACCTCGTGGTCTGGCTCCCGGACGGCATGGGGGAGGACGACGTGGTGGCCGCCGCCGCCGATCACGGCGTACGCGTCGCCGGCGTCGGGCCGTACCGGCTGGCCGGGCCGGGACGCCAGGGACTGATCCTCGGCTACGGCGACCTGACCGAAGGCCGGATCGCCGAAGGGGTGGAGGCGCTGGCGGCCGCGGTGCGCGGCCTCGGCGGGACCTATGCGGAGGCTGATGATCGTGGAGCTGCGTGACATCGAGATCTTCCTGACGCTCGCCGAGGAGTTGCATTTCAGCCGCACCGCCGAGCGCCTGCACATCACCCAGGCCCGGGTCAGCCAGGCGATCAAGAAGCAGGAGCGCAGCATCGGCGCCGCGTTGTTCGAGCGCTCCAGCCGGCAGGTCCGCCTGACGCCGCTCGGCGAGCAGCTGCACCGGGACCTGAGCGCCGGATACCGGTAGATCCTGCGGGGGATCGACGACGCGAGGGAGGCGGCCCGCGGCGTCCGCGGCACGCTGACCTTGGGCACCGTCGGGCCGCACTCCCTGGCCTTCGGTGACATCATCGGCCTGTTCGAGGCCCGGAACCCCGGCGTCCGGCTGCAGCACCGCGAGATCCAGCCCCCCTCCCCGCTGGATCTCATCCGCTCCGGCGAGGTCGACGTGGCGGTGTTGTGGCTGCCGATGGGTGAACCCGGCCTCACCGCGGGCCCCGTCGTGAGCACGTCGCCGGTGCTGCTGATGGTCTCCGCCACCCACCCCTACGCCGGACGGGACTCGATCTGCCTGGAAGACCTCGGCGACTGCGCCGTGGTGCAGGGCCAGAGGATCCCGCAGGACATGGAGGAGACCTTCAACCCCTACCGCACCCCCGCGGGCCGGCCCGTGCGCCGCGGCCCCAAGGTCTCCACCTGGCAGGAAGCCCTCACCGCCGTCGCCTCCGGCCGGGCCGTCGCCGGGGTCACGGTCGACGTCGCCGACTTCTATCCCTGGCCCAGCCTGGCCTTCGTGCCCATCCGCGACGCCCCGCCCTGCCAGTGGGCCCTGGTGTGGCGTACGGCGGCGGACAACCCGTTGATCCACGCCTTCGCCCGGGCGGCCACCGACATCGCCGCGGCGACGGGCGACCCATCGGTCTCTTGACGAGCCCGATGGGGTGGTCGACACTCCCGGAATATGGGCCCGGAAAGAAGCACGACGCCTTCGATCGTAAATGTTAGCGCTACCAATCCGCGCCCACCTGCCCCCCACCTGACGAAGAGGACCAATGTCAGCAATGGTGCCCAGGCGCGAGGCGCTTCGGCTGGCGGCGTTAGCGGCCGCCGCCCCGTCCGCGCTCGCTTTGGCGACGTCCACCGGCACGGCCCGGGCCGTGGCCCGCACGATGGTCCCTCTGCCGCAGAACGACCCCCCGGTGCCGGGCGGCTGGATCGTGAAGCCGTTCGCCAACAGCCAGGTCAGGCTGGGCACGAGCCTGTTCACCGCCAACCGGGATCGGATCCTGACCTTCCTGCGGGCCTACCCGGCCGACCGGATGCTGGCCAATTTCCGGGCCAACGCCGGTCTGGACACGCTGGGCGCGCAACCGCCCGGCGGCTGGGACGACGCGACCGGCAATCTGCGCGGTCACTACAGCGGGCACTTCCTCAGCGCCCTCGCCCTGGCCTACGCGGGCTCCGGCGACGCCTTCTACAAGAACAAGGTCGACTACATGGTCACCGCGCTGGGGGAGTGCCAGAACGCGCTGGCCGCGAAGGTCGGGCAACCCGGCGGGCCGAGCCACCCCGGCTTCCTGGCCGCCTACCCCGAGACGCAGTTCATCCAGCTGGAGCAGTACGCGACCTATCCCACGATCTGGGCGCCGTACTACACCTGCCACATGATCATGAGAGGGCTGCTCGACGCCTACCAGTACGCCGGCAACGAGCAGGCGCTCGAGATCGTGCTGAAGATGGGCGACTGGGTCCACAGCAGGCTGGGCCACCTCCCGCGGGCCCAGCTCGACCGCATGTGGGGCATCTACATCGCCGGCGAGTACAACGGCATGAACATCGTGATGGCCGACCTGTACGCCCTCACCGGCAAGGCGGAGTACCTCGCGACGGCCACGTGCTTCGACAACTCCGCCCTGCTCGCGGCCACCGCCGACGGGCAGGACACCCTCAACCGGAAACACGCCAACCAGCACATCCCCCAGTTCATCGGATACCTGTCCGTCTTCGACCAGAACCAGGAACGCCGCTACTTCGACGCGGCCGTGAACTTCTGGGACATGGTCGTCCCGCACCGCGTCTTCACCGACGGCGGCCTGGCCGGCCCGGCCGACAACGGCGAGCTCTTCGGAGCGCGCGACGTCATCGTCGGAACGCTGGGCACCAACAACGCCGAGACCTGCTGCAACTACAACATGCTCAAGCTGAGCCGCGCCCTGTTCTTCCACACCGCCGACCCGAAGTACATGCAGTACTACGAGCGGGCGCTCTACGGCCAGATCCTCGCCTCCCGCCGCAACACCGACAGCACCACCAATCCGCTGCTGACCTACTTCATCCCGATGCGGCCGGGTGCGGCGCGCACGTACGGCAACCTCGGCACCTGCTGCGGCGGCACCGGGCTGGAGAGCCACACCAAGTTCCAGGACTCGATCTACTTCCGGTCCGCCGACGACTCGACGCTCTACGTGAACCTCTACCTGGCCTCGGAGCTCGACTGGGCGGAGAAGGGCTTCGTGATCAAGCAGGTCACGAACTACCCGGCCGACCCCGCGGGGGTGACGACGCTGACGTTCACGGGCAACGGCCGGCTGGTGGTGAAGCTGCGGGTGCCGTACTGGGTGGAGAAGGGCTTCACGGTCCTGGTCAACGCGACCGACCAGCGGCTCGACGCCAAGCCAGGCGAGTACGTCACGCTCGACCGGCAGTGGCGCAGCGGCGACACCGTGAGGATCACGATGCCGTTCTCGCTGCGGATCGAGAAGGCGCTGGACAGCCCGACCACCCAGAGCATCGCGTACGGGCCGGTGCCGATGGTCGCCAAGAGCGACCAGACGACCTTCCGCCAGTTCTCCTTCTACAAGGACTTCACCCTGTCCGGGGACCTCGCGCGCGCCGTCACGTCCACCGGGCCGATGAGCTTCACGGCGAACGGCCTGCCGCTGGTCCCCCTCTACCTCAACAACACCGACCGCTACCACGCCTACTTCCGGCGCGTCGAGCCGACCGTCGTCTTCGGCAGGATCGACTCCGGCGTGCCCAACCGCGAGCGGGCGGACTCGGTGACGTTCCTGGACGCGGTCTGGAAGAACGCGCCCTTCGCGAACCAGGGACAGTTCGTCTCCACCGTGACCCGCACCGCGGAGGAGTGGGTCGCGGCCGGCCTGATGACCTCGGCCCAGAAGGACACGGTGGTCTCCACGGCCACCCGGGCCAGGCTCCCCAGCCGGTGATCGCGAGCATCAGTCATGGGCGTGCCCGGCGTGTGCGACGATCTCGCGCGCGATCTCCACGGGGACGGCGGCCGGCGCCATGTGGCCGACGCCGTCGAGGACCAGCAGGCGCGCCCCCGGTATGCCCGCCGCGTAGACCTCCTGGGTCTCGGGAGGGGTGGCGATGTCGGCCGAGCCTCCGATCACCAGGGTCGGGGCGGCCACGCTGCCGAGGTCGGGGCGCACGTCCGCGGCCGCGAGCATCTCGCAGGCGCGGGCGTACTGTCCGGTGTCGTTGGCGAGGAGCATGTCGCCGTAGCGCCGGACGACGTCCGGGTGCCCGGCCGCGAACTCGGGGGTGAACCAGCGCTTGACGACGGTGTCGTGAATCACCGCGAGCCCTCCGTCGCGGACGGCCCGCGCGCGTTCGAGCCAGGGATCCCGAGGGAGCACCGGCGCGGAGCACATGATCGTCACACTGCGTACGCGGTGGGGGTGCCGGGCCGCCGCCCGTGCGGCGACCATCCCGCCGAGGGAGGTGCCGGCCAGGTGCGCGCGTTCGAGCCCGAGCCCGTCGAGCACGTCGATGAGATCGTCCACGAGGTCGCCGAGCCAGAAGGGACCGTCGGGAGCGTCCTCGGCGCCGTAGCCGCGCTGTTCGTAGCAGACGACGTCGAAGCGGGTGCGCAGCACCGGCACGAGGCCGTCCCACATGGACGAGGTCGTGCCGAGCGAGTTGACGAGGACGAGCGGGCCGGCCGGGTCGTGGGCGGCGCACGGTTCCAGGCGCGCGGAGCGGGCCGTCGCGCTAGTCAACGCGGATCACCTCGACGGCTCCCACCTCGATGTCGATCACGAGTGCGTCCGAGTCCTTCCCGACTTCGCAGGCGCCCCCGGACAGCGATGTGACCACGGGCCGATCGCCGGCCACGCGATGCGGGACGCGCAGCCGGCCGCGGATCGGAACGGGGTCGACGAGCCGCTCCGGCCGGCCGCCCGAATGGTTGATGAGGTGAATGACGAGGGTGTCGCCGGACCGCCCGACCACGACCTCCACGCTCGTCGCGAACTCGGCCGAGAGGAGCCAAGCGTCGCCGAGCCGGTCGGCGACGGTGCCGGCGATGAAGCCGGCGACACTGCTCAGCCCGCTGACCCGCTGGGTGGTGCCGGCGGTCCACGGCAGCAGGGTGATCCGGCCGCGGCCGTGGGGCACGCTCACCCGGAGCGGATGGGACGTGAAGCGTTCGTTGCCGTACGTCAGCTCGGGCGGGCCGAAGGGCGCCTGCTCCGAGAGCAGCCAGCCGTCGTGCTCGCCGCCTGCGACGCCCCAGAAGGTGCCGAGCAGCGGCAGCCGGTCACCGAACCGGCCGTCCGGCCGGGCGCCGAACCGCCCGCCGAGCTCGCGGGTGCCCTGGAGCACGCGGGTCACGGCGAGCCCGCCCGGCGGCGTCCCGAGCGTGGTGGGGTCACCGGTGAGGACGAGCTCGCCGCCGGCGTCGGCGAACCCCAGGAGCGCCGCGGCCAGCTCGGGTGTGGTGATCGCGTCGCCCGGGACCGCGACGACCGCGTATCGGTCGAGCGCCCGCCGCTCCACGAGTTCGCGCGCGTACTCCGCACCGAGGACGTCGAACGGGATGTGGTGCTGCTGGAGGGACTCGAAGATGCCGCGGTACTCGGTGAAGTCCGAGCGGTGCTGCATCGACGCCAGGGCGGTGCCGCCTGGCGGGCGGACGACCGCGACCGTGGCGCACGGCCGCAGGCCGGCGTAGAGGTCGTGGTTGTCGCGGTAGATCTTGAGCACGGGCGTCGAGCGCGCGAACGCGGAGAAGTGCTCGGTCGTGGGCTTGCCGATGACGACGGCCGAGGGGCGCGCGGCCCGGGCGAGCGCCTGCGCGAAGTAGCGCGCGTACTGCGCGGGCTGCTCACCGATGAGGCGGTAGGGCAGGCCGACGTTCTGGGCGGAGTGCACCAGCGCCGGGACGTGCGGATGGGCCGTCTTGTGCGCGCTGGCGAGCTCGCCGGGCGTGTGCTCCCACCAGGGCTGGTCCGCCTTGATCGGGCTGTTCGTCTCCAGGAACACCATGTCGACCGGGGCGTCCGCGAGAAAGAGCGCGATCCCGGGGCGACGGCTCTTGACGAGCCGCGAGTACCGTTCGGCCAGCGCGCGGAGGTGCCGGCCGTTGAGCACGGTCAGAGTGGCGTGATTGTCGTGCTGGAAGCCCGTGGGATATTCCAGATCGGGGTACGCGTCACGGAACGCGGCCGTGCAGCGGTCGCAATGGCACGTGCCATAGAGGTCCATGGTGTAGGACGCGACGGGGAACTGCATCCAGTTGAAGAACACGCCGTCGACGTCGTAGCGGTCGACGAAGTCGGCGAGGATCTCGGGCACGCGTTCTTCGTAGTAGTCGCTGCGCGGGCAGATGTTGGTCAGCCCGTCGGCCTCGCACATCTCGCCGGCCGCGGTGAGAAACGCCCACTCGGGCCGCGCCCGTACGAACCGGCTCGGCAGCCGGGAGAAGTCGAACCGCGCCACCAGCCGCATCCCCCGCCGGCGGCAGTCGGCGAGCGCGTCCGCGATCAGGTCACCCGAGGCCCGCCGCCCCAGCGCGGGGCTCATCTCCTGGTCGTCGCCCGTGACCGGGTAGAAGTAGGCGATGCCTCCGGCGTTGAGCAGCCACACGTCGAAGCCGAGCTGCTCGATGAGCCGGGTCGCGGCGTCGGTGTCCAGGTCGCCGTCGGGGATGCGGATGTTCGACTGGAACAGCTGGAAGGGTTTCTGCCACCACTGGGTCATTTGATTCCCGTCGTTGCGATGCCTGAGATGAAGTACCTCTGGAGGAACAGGAAGACCAGCACGATCGGCATGATCGTCAGCACGGATCCGGCGAGCATGCCCCCGTAGTTGATCGTGCCGTCGCCTTGGGAGAGGAAGGCGAGCGCGACGGGGAGCGTGTAGAGGTCCTTGGACTGTGCGACGACCAGCGGCCAGAGCAGGTTGTTCCAGCTGGACATGAAGGTCAGGATCCCGATCGTGGCCAGGGCCGGTCCGCAGAGCGGCAGCACGATGCGGAAGAAGATCCGGAACTCCCCGGCGCCGTCGATGCGCGCGGCTTCCAGCAGCTCGTCGGGGATGTCGAGGAGGAACTGCCGGAGGAGGAAGACCCCGCCCGCCCCGACCAGGAACGGTACGATCATCCCCCCGTAGTTGTTGGCGAGGCCGAGGCCGTTGACGGTGATGAACAGCGGCACGAACATCACCACGCCCGGCACCATGATCGTGATGAGCACCGCCGCCAGCACGAGGCGCTTCCCGGGGAAGTCCAGCTTGGCGAGCGCGTAGCCGACCATCGAGCAGAGCAGGACGTTGCCGGCGATGCTGCACAGGGCGATCACGACGCTGTTGAAGAAGTAGCGGTAGAAGTCCTGGCCGCCGAGCAGGTTGGCGTAGTTCTCGAGCGTCGGGTCTCTCGGGAAGATCGTCGGCAGCAGCACCTCGATGCCCGGCTTGAAAGAGCCGATGATGGTCCAGATCAGCGGGAAGAGCGTCACCAGCGCCGCCAGGGCGAGGAACCCGTAGATCGAGGCGGCGCGCGCGATCCGCCCGCCCTGCGGGGTGGTCGTGTGCGGGGTCATGTGCGCCTCCGGAAGATGCGGAACTGGATCAGCGCAAGGATCGCGATCGCCACGAAGAGGACGTAGCTCGCCGCCGAGGCGACCCCGTACTTCCCGAACCCGAACAGGTCGTACACGTACAGCGAGGCCGTCGACGTGGCGTCGAGCGGGCCGCCCCGGGTGAGCACGAACGGCTCCTCGAAGACCTGCACGAAGGCGACACTGAGGATCACGCCGGCCAGCAGGAGGATCGGCATGAGCATCGGCACGGTGATCGAGATGAACTTCCGCCACGTTCCCGCGCCGTCGACGGTCGCCGCCTCGTAGAGCGGGGACGGGATCCCCTGCAACCCGGCGAGGAAGAGCACCATGATCAGGCCGGTCATCCGCCACACGCCGAGCAGGATCACGACGGGCATCGCCCAGAACGAGTCCTGCAGGTAGTTGGGGCCGTCGATGCCGAAGATCGACAGGACGGAGTTGACGACCCCCTCGTCGGCGAAGATGAACTTCCACACGACGGCCACCGCGACCGTCGAGGTGACGACCGGCACGTACAGTGCCGTCCGGAAGAAGCCCTTGAGCCGGGTGATGCCGTTATTGAGGGCGACGGCGAGCACGAGGGCGCAGGCGATCGTGAGGGGAGTGGCCGCGAGGACGAACACGCCGGTGTTCACCAGCGACTTGACGAATCTCGGGTCGGCGAACAGGGCCTGGACGTTGGCGAGCCCGACGAAGTCGACGGCGAAGGGCGAGCGAAGGTCGCGGCTGGTCATGTCGGTGAAGCTCATCGCCATCGACGCGAGGATCGGGCCGAGCTGGAACACGAGGAACACGGCCAGGAAGGGCGCGACCATGACCAGGCCGGCGATGGCCTGGGGCCGGCGCTTGGCGTCGAACCAGCCGGGCCGGCGCCGGACACTCGGGGACAGGGGCATGTCGTCAGCCGATCCCGATCGACGCGGCCCGCTGCTGGAGCTGCGTGGCGGCCTGCTCCGGGGTGATCTTCCCGCGTGCGAGCTGCTCGCCGTACTCGGACATGGCCTTGCGGATCTCGGTCCAGGTGACGATCGGCGGTGTCGCGCGCGCCGTCTGGAGGGCCTTGCGGAAGGTCGTGAGCGCCGGGTCGGCGGACAACGGCTCGTTCTGCCAGGCGGCCGTGGCGGCCGGCAGGACGCCGGCTGTCGTGTAGAACTTGGCCTGGACCTTCGGCTGCGTGAGGTAGCGGATGAACTTCCAGGCGCCGGCCGCGTTCGGCGCCTCCTTGAACACCGACAGTCCCGACCCGCCGAGGTAGGAGTCGTTGTTGTCCGAGCCGGCGGGGAGCGCGGCCACGCCGATGAGGTCCGGGTCCGTCCCGTTGGCCTTGGCGGTCTGGCGTAGGTAGCCGTAGAAGAACGAGCCGGAGGTGGCCGCGCCGACGTCTCCCTTGACGACGTCGGTCTCGGTCTCGCCCGGCTGGGTCGGGGCGTAGTCGGTCGTCGCCGCCCCCGAGGTGAAGAGCTTCTGGTACGTCGTGAACGCCGTGATCACCTGGGGGGTGTCGAAGGTGAACGCGTCGCCCTTCAGGACCGAACCGCCCTCCTGGTAGATCAGCGGCAGCAGGAGCTGCCACGAGTCCTCGGGCGTGAACGGCGCCGCGTAGCCGACCTTGACGCCCCGCGACTTGAGCGCCTTGCCGAAGCCGAGGACGTCGCCCCAGGTCGCCGGCGGCTTGACGCCCGCGGCCTTGACGAGGTCGGTGCGGTAGTACAGACCTTGCACCGTGACGTACCACGGCACGGCGTAGCGGGTGCCGTTGACGGTGCCGGCCTCGACGGCGCCCGGGAAGAACTGGGCGTCGTCCATGACGCCCGCGGGGACGGGCGCGAGCCCTCCCGTCGACACCAGCGTGGGCAGCGCCGTGCTGGGCTGCACGATGTCGGGGACGTTGCCGGTGGCGACCGCGGTGTCCACCTTGCGGGGCAGCTCCGCGTTCGGCACGGGCGTGATGACGACGTCCGTGCCGGGGTTCGCCGCCTCGAAGTCGGTGGCGATCGCCTCGAGCGCCTCCCCTTCGTTGGCGAAGGCCCACACCTGGATCTTCCCCGTGGCCGGTGAGCTGTCGACGGTCGTCGGCGCGGACCCCTGGCCGCCGACGTCGGCCGGGCGACCGCAGCCGGTGGCGAGGGCGAACAGGGGGGCGAGGGCGAGGGCGATGGCGCGGGGCGCGCGCCGGCGGATCTTCATGCGCGCATACCTCTCTTCTCTGGTGACCAGTCGCTCAGGTGAACGATGCCGACGAACGTATGACAGGTAACTTTGTATGTCAATGTTGCAATCGGGATGCCCCCCGTGCTGAGGGCGGCATGCTACGACCAGCGAAGATGCGGATTCCCTGCTGCTTGGGCGGGGTGAGATATGGAGGCGCGCGGCGGACATCCCGGTCGCGCGGCGGGACCGTGGGGTCGTGTACCGCCCAGGGCTACGACCGGCACGACGGCGAGGCGGCCTGCCGCGTCGAGGCCGAGGTGATCAGCACGTCAGGGGGACTTCTGCCGGCCTGCGCGGCTCGCCGCGAATGGAGTTCGGCGGCGGTGTCGCGGGGGCCGTCCGTCGGGACCTGACCGGCGTGGCCGATGCGGCCAGGCCGGTCCCGGGATCGGCGGGGTCGTCAGTCGCGAGCGCGGAGGCGATACAGCGCGGAGTGGTCCGCGTCGCCCAGTCCGATGAAGCCGGCAGTCGGCTGGGTCATCTGAGACACGTGACTCTCAGGTGCGGACGGCGGGTCAGTCGTTCGAGACATGCGCGAGCAGGCGCTGCCGCGCGGCGACGAGGTGCGCGCGCGACCGCTCGACGGCGGCGTCGGGGTCGCCGGACCGGATCGCGTCGAGGATCGCGGCGTGCTCCTCCGGGATCGAGGCCCGGGAGGTCGCCTTGTGCGCCGAGTATCGGCCCATGGTCAGCTCGATCTCGCCGACGATCAGCTCGTACATGCGGACCAGCCGGCGGCTGCCCGTCCCCGCGACCAGCGACCGGTGGTAGGCGATGTCGGCCGCCACGATGTGCTCGTACGAGCCGCGTTCGGTGGCCAGCTCGATGTCGCCCTGGGCCTGCTCGGCCTCCGCCGGGACCTTCCCGCCGGCGGCGAGGATCTGCACGGAGGCGCTCTCGATCGCTATGCGGCTGGTGAAGAGGTCCTCGATGTCGGAGGTGCCGAGCGTCGGCACGACCGCCGACTTGTGCGTGGAGCGCTGGAGCAGCCCCACCACGACCAGGCGCTCGACGCACGCCTTGGCGGTGGGACGGGCGACACCGTATTCGGTGGACAGCCGCGCCTCGGTCACCTTCTCGCCGGGGCCGAGCTCTTCGTTGATGATCCGCCGGCGCACCGACTCGTACAGGGCGTCCGTGATCGAAGCGGGACCCAACGCGAATTCCGGCGGGACGGTCACGTTGCTATGCTCCCATATCTCAAGGCCGACAAATTGTATGGCAAATGTACCAGGATGACAGGGATGAGTTTGAGATACCGGGGAGCGCCGCTGGCGGCGAACGTGTCGATCCTGTTCACCGAGCATCCGTACCGCGAGCGGTTCGCCGCCGCCGCTGCGGCGGGGTTCGGCGAGGTCGAGTCGTGGTGGCCGTTCGGCACGCCCGACCCCGGCCCGGCCGAGGTCGACGACCTTCTCGCCGCGATCCGCCACGCGGGCGTGCGTCTCGTCGCGCTGAACTTCTGGGCCGGGGACATGCCCGCGGGGGAGCGCGGCGTCGCGACCGACCCCCAGCGGTCCGAGGAGCTGCGCCGCAACCTCCCGGCCCTGCGCGCCATCGCGCAGGAGACGGGGTGCGCCCGGTTCAACCTGCTCGTCGGCCGGCTCGCGCCGGAGACGGACCGCGACGCCCAGATCGAGCACGCGGTCCGGGCCGTCGCCGCGGCGGCGCGCGAGCTGGCCGGCACCGGCACGGTCCTCCTAGAACCGCTCAGCGGTCTGCCCGAGGGAGCGTTCCCGCTCATCACGGACCTGGACGTCGCGGCGTTCCGCGAGCGCGTCGGCGAGGAGAACGTCGCGCTGCTGTTCGACGTCTACCACCTCGGCGCGAACGGTGTGGACGTGGTCGCCGCCGCCGAGCGCTCGTCCGGCGCGGTCGGCCACGTCCAGCTCGCCGACGCGCCCGGCCGCGGCGCGCCCGGCACCGGCGCGCTCCCCATCGCCGAGGCGGTGGACATCCTGATCGGCCACGGCTACGCGGGTCCGATCGGCTGCGAGTACGTTCCGGGCCGGCCGACCGCCGACACGCTCGGCTGGGTCGATCGCTGATCCCTGAGCCGGTCAGGCGGGGACGGCGCGGGCGATGCAGATGCGGGCCTGCAGCCGGGGGCCGGCCTCGTAGAACATGTACTCGACCCCGCCCTGGGTGCCGAACGACGGCGCGGCCACGCGGCCGTTGTCCGAGGCGATCGGGGAGTGGAAGACCCCGAGGTGGGTCTCCTTGTCGAAGGCGTTGCCGACCTCGGTGACGCGCATCTTGCCGTCGTTGCCGTGGTAGGCGACGTACGTGGTGCCGTTCCGCTTGACCAGGGTCGGGCCCGAGATGTCGGTCACGCCGTCGGGTTCGGGGTTGACCAGCGGTTCCGGGTGGAACTGCCAGCCGTCCCAGCCGTTGGGGGACCAGCCGTAGAAGAGGCGGCGGCCGTTCTTCACGCCCATGAAGACCATGACGTACTTGTTGCCGCGGCCCGGAAGGGAATGCTCGAAGACCCGGGCGTAGGAGGTCTCGGAGGTGCCGGGCACCAGGCGGGTGCTCAGGATCGGGGTCTCGTCGGTGAAGGTGACGCCGTCGGTGGAGCGGGCCACGCGGGTGGTGAAGTTCTCGCCGTGGAAGTAGCAGAAGAACTGCCTCGTGGAGGCGTCCCAGGTGACGTGCGGCGAGGACACGTGGCTGACCGTGGTGGTCGGCAGGTTCCTGTCGATGATCGGGTTGCCGATGTAGTCGTGGAACGGGCCTTCCAGGGTGTCGCCGAAGGCCACGCAGATGCCGCCGGGATTCTCGTGAGGGGCGTAGTAGAGGTAGTAGCGCGAGCGCGGGTTGCCGAGCTTGTCGTACACCCCTCTGATGCACGGGAAGATGAACTCCCCGGTGCGGTTGTAGTGCAGGGGAAGGGCGAGAGCGTCCCGCACGTAACGGAACACCGGCAGACCCGCCGGCTGGGCGGCGCTCGCCGCGGTGGCGGGCGGGGCGACGAGGCCGGCGGTGGTCGCGGCGCCCAGAGCGGCGGCGCCGCGTAACACGCCGCGTCGCGTGAGCGGACGTGAGTCCCGGCCTGATTGATGGATGGTCAACATGCCCTCCGATCCTGGTCGCGACAGGCGAGGGCGCCGGGCGGCCGGTCATGCCCCGGCTCGCCGTCACCCTCGGCGTCACCGTATGTTGTCACGCCCGCAGGGCGGCAAACCACTGCTAATACGGATTACCCAGCGATTATCTCTTGACGTCTTCCTTCGGGCGGTCCCAGAATGACCGAACTAATACGCATTACCGAAACGACGGGTGATACGCACGGTGACGGCTTCAGGGCGGCGGCTGACGCAGCAGGACATCGCGCGCATGGCTGGAGTGAGCCAGACGACGGTGTCCCTGGTGCTCAACGGAAGGGCCGAGGGCGAGGTGCGGATCTCGCCCGAAACCCGCGATCGGGTGCTTCAGGTGATCAGGGAGACCGGGTACGTGGCCGACCCCGCGGCGCGCCGGCTCGTCGAACGGCGCAACCGCATCTACGGCGTGTTCACCTACGAGCCCGTCTTCCCCGCGGAGAGCGCCGACTTCTACCACCCGTTCCTGGTCGGGATCGAGGAGTGCGTCGAGGAGGCGGGCTGCGACCTGCTGCTGTTCACCAGCGCCAAGGTGCAGGGGGAGCGGCGGCGGATCTTCAGCGCGGAGAGCCGGATCCGGCTGGCCGACGGATGCGTCCTGCTCGGCCGGACGATCGACCGGGAGGACCTGTCCAGGCTGCTGTCCGAGGGCATTCCGTTCGTCTCGGTCGGCCGCCGCGACGACGCGGGCGGGCCGGTGCCGTACGTCGGCGCGGACTACCCGCCGGCGGTGCGCGCGCTGGTCGAGCGGGCGGCGGCGCTCGGGCACCGGCGGATGGCCTACGTCGGGGCGGGACAGGGCCCGGAGTCCTACGCCGACCGGCTGCGCGGTTTCACCGAGGGCGTGGCCGCGACCGGAGTCGAAGGGCTGCACCTGACCACCGCGGACGGGCTGTTCGACTGCGGCGCGAGCGTGGTGTTCGCCGAGGAGCTGGCCGACGGCGTGGCCATCGCCGAGGCCGCCAAGGCCCGCGGGCTGGACGTGCCGCGCGACCTGTCCATCGTCGCGCTGGGCGCGCCCACCAGGCCGGTGTCGACCGACATCGACTTCGCCGGGTTCCGCATCCCCCGGCGGGAGATGGGCCGCAGGGCCGTCGAACTGCTCACCCAGGTGCTGGAACGCGGCGGCGTCCCGCAGGAACTGCTGGTGTGCGAGCTGGTCGAGGGATCGACGCTGGCACCCGTACATGAGGAGAGGTAAACCCCCACGTGGTTGAGATATCGGCAGACGCGCTCGTCGTCGGCGGCGGGCTGGGCGGCGTCGCCGCCGCGCTGGCCCTGCTGCGGGCCGGGCGATCGGTGGTGCTCACCGAGGAGTACGACTGGCTGGGCGGCCAGCTCACCAGCCAGGCGGTGCCGCCGGACGAGCACACCTGGGTGGAGCGGTTCGGCGTCACGGCGAGCTACCGCGCGCTGCGCGACGGCATCCGGCGCTACTACCGCGACCATTACCCGCTGACCGAGCGGGCGCGGGCGTGGCCGGAGCTGAACCCGGGCGCCGGGCACGTCAGCAAGTTGTGCCACGAGCCCAGGGTCGCGGTCGCGGTCATCGAGGCCATGCTGGCCCCGTACCGGGGGTCGGGCAGGCTGCGCGTGCTGCAGCCGTACCGGCCGGTCGGGGCCGAGGTGGACGGCGATCGCGTCACGGCCGTGCGGCTCGCGCACCGCGACGGGGGCGAGGAGATCACCGCGGTGGCGCCGTACGTGCTGGACGCCACCGAGACCGGCGAGCTGCTGCCGCTGACCGGCACCGAGTACGTGACCGGCTTCGAGTCGCAGGCCGACACCGGCGAGCCGAGCGCCCCGGCGGCGGCGCAGCCGATGAACATGCAGGCCGTGTCCGTGTGCTTCGCGATCGACCACGTGGACGGCGACCACACCGTCGACAGGCCCGCCTCGTACGACTTCTGGCGCGCCTACCAGCCGCCCTTCTGGGGCGACCGGCTGCTGTCGTGGCGCTGCCCGAGCCCGCGGACGCTGGAGATCGTGGAGCGTTCCTTCACCCCGAACCCGGGTGACGACCCCCGCCTGGTGGCGGCCGACCAGCGGGTCAACCCGGGCGACGGCAACCTGTGGACGTTCCGCAGGATCGCCGCCCGCGACAACTTCCTGCCCGGCGCGTACGACAGCGACATCACGCTGGTCAACTGGCCGATGATCGACTACCTGGAGGGGCCGGTCATCGACGTGCCGGACGCCGACCGGCACCTGGCGGCGGCCCGCGAGCTGTCGATGTCGGTGCTGTACTGGCTGCAGACCGAGGCCCCGCGCCACGACGGCGGCACCGGCTACCCGGGCCTGCGGCTGCGCGGCGACGTCACCGGCAGCGCCGACGGGCTCGCCCAGGCCCCCTACATCAGGGAGTCCCGGCGCGTCCGGGCCCTGACCACCGTCACCGAACAGGACCTGTCCGTGGCGGTACGCGGCGACAAGGGCGCCGTCTCCTATCACGACTCCGTGGGCGTGGGCATGTACCGCATCGACCTGCACCCCTCGACCGGCGGCGACAACTACATCGACGTCGCCTGCTCCCCGTTCGAGATCCCTCTCGGGGCGCTGATCCCGCAGCGGATGAGCAACCTGCTGCCCGCCTGCAAGAACATCGGCACCACCCACATCACCAACGGCGCCTACCGCCTGCACCCGGTGGAGTGGAACGTCGGCGAGGCGGCCGGCGCGCTCGCCGCCTTCTGCCTGGACCGCGCCACCACGCCGCACGCCGTGCGCGCGGACGGCCGGCTCCTGGCCGACTACCAGCACCGGCTCGTCAGCGACGGCGTGGAACTGCGCTGGCCCGACGTCACCGGCTACTGACGCCAGAAGGAGTACCCCATGAAAGCACCCCTGGCAGCCCTCGCGCTGGCCGCCCTCCTGACGGTCACCGCCTGCGGCGGCGGTGAGGCGCCGGCCGCGAAGGGCCCGCAGCCGCTGCGCATGTCGATCTGGACCTCCAACGAGGCCCACCTGAAGCTGTTCAAGGAGATCGCCGCCGAATACCGCAAGTTCCACCCGCAGGTCGGCGAGATCACC
This sequence comes from Nonomuraea angiospora, assembly GCF_014873145.1. Taxonomy (NCBI): domain Bacteria; kingdom Bacillati; phylum Actinomycetota; class Actinomycetes; order Streptosporangiales; family Streptosporangiaceae; genus Nonomuraea; species Nonomuraea angiospora. The sequence continues at coordinate 11,209,624 of NZ_JADBEK010000001.1, forward strand.
TTCGACCCGATCCCGTTCGAGAACTACACCACCACGCTGACCACGCAGATCGCCGGCGGCAACGCCCCCGACCTGGCCTGGATCCTCGAGAACTCCGCCCCCGACTTCGTCGGCTCCGGCGCCCTCGTCCCGCTCAAGAGCAAGGTCGAGAACGCGGCCGAGCTGGTCCCCGCCGCCACCCGGCTGTGGGAGCGCGACGGCGAGCTGTACGCCTACCCGTTCTCCACCTCGCCCTTCGGCGTCTTCGTCAACACCGACCTGGTCAAGGCCGCGGGCCAGAAGGCACCGCGCGAGCTGATCAAGGCCGGCCAGTGGGACTGGGAGCACGCCAACGAGATCAACAAGGCCGTGGCGGCGAAGGGCAAGAACGGCCTGACCATCCTCAACTTCGACTACAAGGCCTGGGACAACCTCGCCACCGTCTGGCAGGGCTGGGGCGCCAAGGCGTGGAGCGACGACGGCGGCACGTGCCAGTTCAACGCGCCCGAGATGGTCGAAGCCATGACGTTCATGCACAAGGCGATCTTCACCGACAAGTCCATGCCGGGGCCGGGCACCGCCGTCGACTTCTTCTCCGGCGACACCGCGATGGCCGTCGCCCAGATCTCCCGCGCCGCCATGCTGAAGGACGCGACGTTCAAGTGGGACCTGGTGCCGCTGCCCGCCGGGCCCAAGGGCGAGTACGCGGTCATCGGCCAGGCCGGGATCGGCGTGCTGAAGAAGTCGCCGAGGGCCGAGCAGGCCGCCGACTTCCTCGCCTACTTCACCAACTCCGCCAACTCCGCCAAGCTCGCCGCGTACTTCCCGCCCGCGCGCACCTCCCTGCTGACCGCCGACACGATGGCCAAGACCAGCCCCATGCTGAACGGCGACCAGCTCCAGAAAGTGGTGATCGACGGCATCCAGAAGGGCGTGGTCAAGCCCAGCCACAAGGGGCAGGCCGAGCTCGCCCAGACCGCCAGGGCCGCACTCGACCCGCTGTGGAAGCCGGACGCCGACGTCAAGGCGGTGCTGGACGGCGTGTGCGCGAAGATCCAGCCGCTGCTGGGCGGATGACGTGGCGGTGACGGATCTCAGCAACCGGGTGGCCGAGCGCGCCGCCACCCGGCCCCGCCACTTCTGGACCATCCCCCGGCGCGACGCCCTCGTCGGTTACCTGCTCATCTCGCCGCAGCTCGCCGGAAGCGTGCTGTTCGTCCTGCTGCCGCTCGGCCTGGTCGTCTACTACAGCCTCCAGGAGTGGAACGTGCTGGCCGGCACGTTCGAGTTCGTCGGGGGCCAGAACTACGCCAAGCTGCTCGCCGACCCGAACATGGGGCAGGTGCTGACCAGCACCGCGCTCTTCTCGATCGGCCTGGTCGTGCTCAACCTGGCCCTCGCCCTCACCCTGGCGATCCTGCTCGACCAGCGGCTGCGCGGCACCACGTTCTTTCGCACGCTGTTCTTCTCGCCGGTGCTGGTGTCGCTGGTCGCCTGGACCATCGTCTGGCAGTTCCTGCTCCAGCAGGACGGCGGCGTCAACGGCCTGCTCGGCGCGGCGGGCGTGGACGGCCCCAACTGGCTGCGCGGCGAGACCACCGCCCTGCTGTCGGTCGTCGTCGTCCAGGTCGTCAAGAACGTGGGGCTCAACATGGTCCTGTTCCTGGCCGCGCTCCAAGGCGTGCCGCGCCAGCTGTACGAGGCGGCGCAGCTCGACGGCGCCGGCGCCTGGACCCGGTTCCTGCGCATCACGGTGCCCCTGATCAGCCCGACGATCCTGCTCACCTCGATCATCACCGTGGTCGGGTCGCTGCAGGTGTTCGCCCAGATCGCCGTGCTCACCCAGGGCGGGCCCGGCATGTCCACCACCGTCCTCGTCTACTACCTGTACCAGCAGGCCTTCCAGTTCCGGCACCTCGGCTACGGCGCCACCCTGTCGGTCCTGCTGTTCCTGATCGTCGCGGCGCTGACGTTGCTGCAGTGGCGGCTGCGCCGGAAGTGGGTCTTCCATGAGTCGTAGGGTCAAGCTCGCGTTGTACGCGCTGCTGTGCGTGTTGTGCGTGCCGTTCGTCTTCCCGACCTGGTGGATGGTCACCTCGTCGGTGAAGCCGATCAGCGACATCTTCGCCTTCCCGCCCGCGCTGGTGCCCTCCAGGTTCGACTTCTCCACCTACAGCAGGGTCTTCGAGCTGCAGCCGTTCGGGCAGCAGTACCTCAACAGCCTCTACATCGCCGCGGTGGTGACCGTCGGCACGATGGCGGTGGCCGCGATGGCCGGCTACGCCTTCGCCCGCATCCGCTTCCCCGGCCAGAACGTGCTCTTCCTGGTCGTGCTCGTCGGCCTGCTGATCCCCAGCGAGGTGACGATCGTCCCGCTGTTCCAGATGTTCCACGCGGCGGGGATGACCGACACGCACTGGCCGCTGATCCTGGTGCCGATCCTGGGCGCGCCCAGCGTGCTGGCGACGTTCATCATGCGGCAGTTCTTCATCACGCTGCCGGACGAGCTGGAGGAGGCCGCCAGGGTCGACGGGCTCGGCCGCTTCGGCACCTTCTACCGGGTGGTGCTGCCGCTGGCCAGGCCGGCGCTCGGAGCCGTCGCCATCTTCACGTTCCTGCACTCCTGGAACCTCTATCTCGAACCCATCGTGTTCCTGTCGACCCCGTCGAAGTTCACCCTGCCGCAGGCGCTCACCCAGTTCGTCGACGCCTACGGCTCGCCCCTGTGGAACGTGCAGCTGTCCGCCGCCACGATGACCGCCCTGCCCATCCTGGTCGTCTTCGTGCTGGCCCAGCGGCAGTTCATCGAGGGGCTCGCGCACACCGGTCTGAAAGGCTGACCATGCTCTCCCGCCGCACCCTCCTCCGCGCCGCCGCCCTGCTCCCGGCCGTCCCCGTGCTCGCGCCCGGCACCGCCTCCGCCGCCACCATCCCTTCCCTGCCGCCGGCCCTGGACCGCAGGTCGTTCGCCCCCCACGAGCAGCGCTTCGCGCCGTACCTGGCCACCCTCGCGCCCATGGTCAACGACATGGACGCCGGCGGCTTCTTCGCCGGCGGCTGGTGGCGTACGCCGGCGGCGGCGTACAACGCGCGGGTGCAGGAGCACGTCTTCACGCTGGCCTGGTTCCACGCCAACGCCCGCCCGTGGAACCCGTACAAGGGGGACGCGAACCTGCTGGCCGCGCTCGACGCGGCCCTCGGCCACTACCTGTCGCTCCAGCACCCCGACGGCTCCTTCCCCGAGTACAGCCGCGACCAGCACGGCCTGGCCCCCACCGGGTTCGGCATCGGCTACCTGGCCAAGACCCTGCGCATCCTGCGCGAGTCCGGGGCGCTGCCCGCGCGGCAGGCGCAGCTCACCGCCGCGTTGCGGACGGCCATGACGTGGTTCCTGGACGGCGGCAACCGGGTCGTCTGGCAAGATCGCCTCACCTGGGCGAACCAGACCACCTCCGGCCTGGCAGGGGCCACGCACGCGCTTCAGCTCGACCCCGACCCCGCGCTCGCCGCCCGCCTGACCGAGGCGTTCGCCCGGCTTCCCGCGCTCGGCCAGAGCCCCGCCGGCTTCTTCTACGAGGAGGGCGGCCACGACATGAACTACAACTTCGAGGTCATGCTCCCCGAGCTGGCCGACGCCTACCTCCACAGCCGGGACCCGCACCTGGTGGACCTGGCCCGCGCGTTCACCGGCTTCCTGTCCTACAACCTGCTGCGCGAGCCCGACGGCGCCGGCTACCTGGTCAACGTCGCCCCCTCCACCCGCACCAGCACCCGCTGGTACGACGAGGTCCGGCCCGACCCCGACAGGACCGCGCTCAACTGGACGTTCACCCGCCAGGTGCCGCTGCTGTCGGCGTTCATGACCGCCCGCGAGGACCTGGCCGAGGCCCGCGCCGCCTGGGCGGCCTCCACCGAGCCGGTGACGCCGCTCGCCAAGCAGGACACCTCGCCCCGCATCCTCACCCACGCCCTGTACGGCGAGCGCTTCCCCAGCAGGCGGGAGCGCGCCGCCGCCATCGCGGACCTGCCCTACCTGCGCTCGGACGACTTCGCCGAGCTGCGCAGGGACGGCGCCCAGGACTTCCTGTACGTCCGCAAGCCCGGCCTGTACCTGGGCGGCTACTTCGGCACGCGCGCCTCCCGCAGCCGTACCGGCCTGACCTTCCTGTGGCACCCCGACGCCGGCACGATCATCTGCGGGCTCAACGACAACAACTACGCCTGCTGGTCCACCGTCTTCCCCGGCCAGGCGCCCGACTCCAACGGCTCCCTGCCCGCCACCTACTTCCACGGCGCCCCCGGCGGCCGGGAGTGGACCGGCGGCCGGGCCCCCGCGGCCCTCGGCATCCGCTACGGCAACGCGAACGTCACCACGGACGTCCTCGTCACCCGCCGGACGATCCGGCGCACCGTGACGGCGAACGCCGCCGCCACCGAGCAGATCCCCTTCGTCCTCCACCCCACGGACGTGCTCACCTTCACCGACGGCACCCCGGCCGCGTTCGGCGGCACGACCACCGCCACCGCCGACGGCCTCGACCTCCGCCGCGGCCGCACCACGATCCGCCTGCGCTGGGGCACCCCCCTGCAGGCGACCCTGGCGGCCGGCACCGTGCGCTACTTCCGCGACGGCGCCCGCCGCTTCCACGCCCTCCGCATCCCTCACCAGGGCAGGTTCGAGCTCACGATCATCATGGGCTGACGCCACCGACGGGCCCCACCCGGCGGCGCCGGTCCCCGGCCCGCGGGTGGTGAGCCGCCCCGGTCATGGGCTCGCCTCGTCCGCGTACCGGCTCAGGCGGCGCGCGGCCGTCTCCAGGTCGGCGGCGGCCGCCGCGCAGGCGGCGAGGTGAGCGGTCACCGACGCGTGCAGCCAAGACGGTGCCCCGCCGCCGGACTCCAGCCCTGCCTCGATCGCGCGCAGGCGCTCGGCGCAGGCGGCGAGGGCGCGGGCGTCCGAACGCAGGACCTCGGCGTGGGCGATGATCGCGGCGATCTCGTCGGACATGGCTCCTCCGTCAGAGCGGCGGCACCGGGACGGCGGCGTCCCGGAGCGTCTGGCGGGTGGGGGCCGACAGGCACAGCAGCGGGCGGGCGCCGTCGAGCCCCAGCTCGCGGAGCCGGTCGGCCAGCGGGTGAGCCGACCCCGGCTCGACGACCAGCCGCAGCGACGGCGCCGCGTGCAGCCGGGCCCGCCCGCGGGTCCGTACGCAGGACCGCAGCACGGCACCGGCCTCGCCGGTGTAGCCGACCAGCCCGGGATCGCTCAGGGGCAGTCCCGGGCCGAGCCGCCCGCGCAGGGTGAGGATCTGGCCGGCGCCGACGTGGGCGGCCCGGGCGCCGAGCCGGAGCTCCAGGGGCGTCAGGTACGTCTCGCCGCCCCACAGCCGCGGGCCGAGGGCGCGAACGATCGTGGTGTCGACCGCGGAGCCGACGAGGAAGCTGCCGGAACGGCGCACGTCCGCCGCCCGCAGCAGGTCGGGCCAGACGGGACAACGAGGGCCTCGACGCGACGGGCCGGGCACGACGACGCCGACATGCAGCTCCCCGTATCCGCCCGCACTGGTGTGCCGGTTCGAGGCGGCGTGCACGGCGACCAGCGCACGGCCCGCCACCCGCACGGCGGGGCCGAGCCCCGTGCCCTCCAGCAGGCGGGCCGCCACCGCCGGGTGCGCGGTGAAGTACACCGTGAGCGCGCTGCCGTCGCGGCACCTGATCGGGAGTTCGGCGGTTCCCCCTGGACCGTCCACGGTGCGGGTGGGCACGGTCAGGAAGGGGAACTCCTCCGGGTCGGGCGGGCGGTCGAACAGCAGGTACGCCTGGGAACGCACGACCTGCCCCCGGAAGGGCGTGAGCCGCTCGTCGATGACCTCGCGAGCCTCGGGCAGATCGTCGGTGAGGTTGGCGAGGTAGTGCTCGATGCTGTGGCAGAGCGGGAACAGGTGGGTGGAATCGCCGTAATTGACCACGTACCAGTCGGGGTGCAGGTCGAAGCAGGTGCCGGCGCCCTGCCCGTCGAGGGTGGGGATGATGTCGTGCTGGTTGGTGACGCTGGCCACCCAGGTGCGCGGGTCGGCGGGGCGTTTGAAGTCGACGGGCGAGCCGACGGCGACGGCGTGGGTGACCGTGTGACGGGCGCAGAACTCGGGGTCCTGCGCCAGGTTCATGATCGCCGCCCCGCCCGCGCTGTGCCCGACGAGCGCCAGCTCGGCGCCCGGAGGCGGCCCGTAGTCGGCGACGGCCTCGGCCAGGGCGCGGCTGTAGGGGCTGCTCGCCAGGACGGCGCTGCTGAACGCGCCGAGCAGGTCCTGGGGCGACTGGCCGTCGGGACGTCCCACCCGCATGCCCGGCGCCTGAAGGACGTGGCGGATCACACCGTCGGGTCCTTCGACGCTCTGGATGAGGGCCCGCCCGGTGGTGCCGATCGTGCTGATGTTGCCCAGGAAGCCGAGCAGCGACCCCCGCGAGCACAGCCGGGCCGACTCGGCCGCGCTCAGCTCGATCCGGCGCGCGGCGCCTTCCCCGGTGTCGAGGACGGCGATGGCCCGGTTGCTCATGCCGGTGATCGGATCGGCGGTGGCGAAGCCCTTTCCCGTGGCGATGAGCCAGGCGGCGGCGTCGTTGAGCGGGTTCTCGTCCAGCAGCGCGCGCAGCGCGAGCACCTCGCCGAAGACCGGGGCGAGCTGGCTGAGCGCGCGCACCGCGCCACGGTCCTTGAGCAGGGCGCGCAGGGCCCGGACGGCCTCCAGGTCGCGGTCGGCGGCGGCCGCGTCGATGAGCCGGGCGAGCATGGGGTCGTCGGTCAGCTCGGGGTGCGCGAGCGCCACGGCTGCCACGCGCAGGCGCAGCGACGTGGCCAGCACGCGTACGGCCAGGCTCTCGGCCCCCAGCATGGCGCCGGCCTTGGCGGCCACGCCGGCCAGCCGGCCGCCGGTGAACGCGCACCCGAGGCCCTGACCGTTCGTCGTGGCCCGTAGCAGCGCGCGGTAGGCGGGCCGGGCCGCCGAGGGCGCGTGCGGCAGGGCGCGCAGCAGCGCGTCGTCGGTGAGCGCGGCCGTGGCGTGCGCCGCCGCGCCCTGGATCGTGAGCGCGATGTCCACCAGCTCGCGGGCCGCGGCGCGCAGCGGCCCGGCGGCCGGGTCCTTGTCCCCGGTCATGGCCGGGGCCGCCGGGACATGCTGACGAGGCGGGGGGCCGGGTCCTCCGGGGTGTTGCGGCGCAGCACGTCCGACAGCGTGCGCGTGGCCGCGATGACCCGCGCGCCCGCCGGGGAGAACGTGGCGGCGTTGAAGATCCGCGGTGCCAGCAGCGGGTTGGTGAGCGCCTGGGAGAAGGCGTCGATAGCGATGATCTTGGTCAGCAGCGGAGGCAGGATCGCGGCGGGGGATCCGGGCTCCTCGGCGAACAGCCCGACGTACAGGTCGACGTCGTCCACGTCGCGGTAGAGCTCGCGCAGCGCGCCGCTGACCCGCCGGTCGCCGGAGATCTGCTCGAAGGCACGCACTCGTGGGAAGCGGCAGTGCTCGCGGTAGCTGTTGTACGGGGCCAGGTCGAGGGCCCGGGAGTCGGCGATGCTGGACACGTCGATCTCGCGCAGGACGGGGTCGGTGTTGAACAGGCTGATGCGGCCGGCCCGCTGGCGGGAGGCCTCCTCGAACAGCCGCCCGAGGCCGGGGCCGGGGATCAGCGCGCTGCCGAAGAAGGTGTGGGCCATCGGCAGGTCGCGCCCGCCCACCGACAGGTGGGACGGGATCAGGCTGTGCCAGCGGTAGACGAGGTTGAACTCCACCGAGGCCCAGTTCTGCCGGTGCCAGGGCGCGTGGTCCAGCAGCGCCGACAGCCGCGGGTCCAGGGTGAACCGGAAGTGGTAGGGGGTGATGTGGTTGATGTACTCCTCGACGACCAGCTTGATCAGCAGCACGATGAGGATGTTGCGGGCCGTCTGGAACAGCCGCTCGTCGTCCCAGTGCGGGTGTTCCCGTGCGAGCAGCCGCGCCACCCTGTTGTGCTCGCGCAGGAACAGCACCGTGAGCATGGTGAAGCCGATCTGGCCGTTGCCCCGGTCGCTGCCGGTGGCGAACAGCGTGTCGCGCTGCGCGTCGGAGAGCCGGTCGAAGCGGACGACGCTCAGCGGGGCGAACTCCGGCTTGATCTTGCCGTTCTCGCACAGGTGGGGCGGGAACTCGCCGCCGTTGATGAGCTGGCTCTTGAGCAGCCCGCCGTCGAAGGCGCGCAGCGCGGCCGTCGCCGCCTCGTGGAGGCCGTACACCTGGTTCAGGTCGATGTGATGGTTGGAGCTGTTCTTGCGCGGGTCGCGCGGGACGTTGGTGTCGCCGCGCAGGAAACCGTCGGTGAACCATTGGGCGAAGTACGCGAAGAGCACCGTGGAGCGCGGGCAGGGGATCATGGACTCGCCGCGGGTGAACAGGTCGGCGGCGCTCTCGGGAGTGGGACGGTGGTCCTCGGCGACGGGGATCGGGGGCAGGTGCCTGCCGCTGTAGGTGCGGTCGGTCAAGGAGGCCCACGAGGTGTAGTCGGCCATGGTGCTCAACGGCTCGGGGCGCGGCGGCATCTCGCGGATCGCATGGTCGATCAGCGTGGCGTTGATCCGGCGCCGCACCGGCCGGCTCCTCTGCACGAGGTCCCAGAACGGCCGGCCGTGGGTCAGGGCCAGGAACCTGAGCCGGTTGGCGAGGCCGTCCGTGGCGATGCTGCGCGCGCGTGCTCGGCTCCCCGCCATCGTCAGCCTTCCCGCCCGGCGCCGCCGGGCCTTTCGGTGGTGACCCGCTCTTCGGTGCCGAGCCCCAGGGTGAACGTGTCGGGGAAGATCCCGAGTGTCCGCTCGACGCGGCCCGCCGGTGGCGGGAGCGGACGCACGCCGGGACGCAGCAGCAGGCGGCGTACGGTCTCGGCGATCACCACGTCGGCCACGTGCACGCCGAGGCAGGCGTGATGACCGGAGCCGAAGAACAGCTGATGGTGGCGAGGCCGGTCGAGGCGGAACTCCTCGGGCTCCGGCACCACGGCCGCGTCGAACATGGCGGAGGCCGGCGCCGCGAGCACGAACGTGCCCGCGGGGATGACCGTGCTGCGCGGGGTGCCGCCGGCCAGGACGTGGTCGCGCTCGCACAGCCGGGGAAGCAGCTTGAAGAACGGGCTGAACCGCAGCGCCTCCCAGACGTACGGATCGAACCGTCCGGGGTCCGCGGCGACGGCCGCGGCCTCCGCGAGCACCCGCGGGCGCAGCAGGAGCTGCTCGACCGCCTCGGCCATGGCCCCCGGCGCGCTCTCCACGAAGCCCAGCGGCAGCCCGGCCATGTTGATCACGATGCGGTCGTCGGTCACGCCGGCCCCATCGGGCAGGCGGGAGCTGACGAGGCGGGAAAAGACGTCGTCGGGGAGATCGCGGCCGGCCCGCAGCGTGGCCCGGTGCTCGGCGAGGCGGTCTCGCAGGTATCCGACCAGCTCGGTGCCCGCTCTGACGGACGCGGCCTGGATCTGCGGATCCCCGAGGAAGTTGGCGAAGCCGTCGGCGACGATGGCCCGGGTCCACCGGCCCAGGGTCTGCGGATCGGGGCCGGGAACGCCGAAATAGCGCGCGCACACGCCGAGGGCGACCGGGCGGAACAGCCCGTTGACCGCTTCGAGGCGCCCTTCGGGCCAGGCGGCGTCGAGCAGCTCGTCGGCGAGGCGGCCGGTCAGCTCGCGCACGTCGGCCGCGTCCCGCGGGTCGAGCATGAGCTGCATCAGGCCCTTTTCCCGCCAGTTCATCGGCGTGGCGTCCCTGCCCAGCATGAACGGGGCGCCCAGCGCGGCGTCGAGGCGCGGACCGAAGGCGCGTACCGAGAAGACCTGCTCGTGGGAGAGCACCTCGATGACGTCGGCGAAGCGGGTCACGACCGTGAAGGCGGGCGTGACGAAGACGGGGCGCCGCTCGCGCAGCTCGGCGAACAGGCTCCGCCAGTCGGTACGCATCCACTCCCGGACCAGGCCGAACGCGGACATCGGGTCCCTGGCCAGCGCCTCGTCATATCTCTCCAGATGGCCGCCCGTGGTCGCCTGGTCGACAGCACCCATTCCGTGGCCCTTCCGCCCGATGCCGGAGCGCACAACGATGATCACGTTGCGCAATCACAATCTAGGGATGCGTCACACCTTTCCTTCATGACAACCGAGTGCATTGTTTTGCTTCCACACGGTAATTACTCCGTCACTGTCAGGACATTGCCGCAGTCCATGGGCGTGGCCGTTGAATAAGGAGCCTGATCGTCCCGCACCGCTTCATGGGAGGAACCGTGACCTCACCCATGCCGCAGCCGGCCACGGCGGAGACGGTGACGGTCACCACCGGCCGCCGCACCGCCTATCTGGTCGTCCTGGTCGTCCTGCCCGTGTTGCTGCTGGCCCTCGCGGTGCCGGCCGCGTGGGGCTGGGGCATCGGCCCCCGCGACCTGGTCATCGCGGTCGCGATGTACCTGGTGAGCATCTTCGGGATCGCCATCGGCTACCACCGCCTCTTCACCCACCGCGCCTTCAAGGCCAACCGGGCGCTTCGGATCGCGCTCATGCTGGCCGGCGGCATGGCCGTCGAGGGCCCCCTCACGCTGTGGGCCGCCGAGCACCGCCGCCACCACAAGTACGCCGACCGCGACGGCGACCCGCACTCGCCGTGGCGCTACGGCGACAGCGGCCTGGCCCTGCTACGCGGCATGCTGCACGCCCACATCGGCTGGTTCTACACGGCCCACCACCGCTCCAGCCGCCGGCACTGGGTGCCGGACCTGCTGGCCGACCCGGACGTGCGCCGCTTCGACGCCGCCTACCCGGCGGTCGTCCTCATGTCGTTCGCGCTCCCGGCCGCCGCCGGCGGGCTCTGGTCGATGTCGTGGCCGGGCGCGTGGAGCGCGCTCCTGTGGGGCGGTCTGGTCCGCTACGCCGTGGTGCACCACGTCACCTGGTCGGTGAACTCGGTCGCCCACACCTTCGGCGACCGCCCGTTCCGCACCAGGGACCGTTCGTCCAACGTGTGGTGGGTGGCGATGCTGACGCTCGGCGAAGGCTGGCACAACTGGCACCACGTGGAGCCGACCTGCGCCCGGCACGGCGTGCTCAGGGGCCAGTTCGACCCCAGCGCGCGGCTGATCCGCTGGTTCGAGCGGGCGGGCTGGGCCCACGGCGTACGCTGGCCGAGCCCCGACCGTCTGACGACCCACCGCACCGACCGGCGATGAGACGTCTTGCCTCTCTCAGAGGAAGACGCGAGCGATGTCGAGCCACTTCTGCGCGTCCTCGCCGACCGCCGTGAGGTCGGTCTGGGCTCGGGACCTGCGGTGGGTGACTCGGAGGCAGAAGTCGAGGGCACTGCCCCGAACCCGTTGCCCGGCGTCTTCCGGGCCCCATGCCCAGGTCTGACCCTCGGGGCCGGTCAGCTCGACCCGGAACGGCTCTGCCGGAACAGGCAGTTGGGCAGCGTAGAACGACAGCTCTCGCCCTACCACTCCCAGCGAGGCCACATGCTGGAGCCGGCTCGTCGGGCGGCGTGAGACGCCCAGCGCATCGAAGACGTCCTGCCCGTGAGCCCACGTCTCCATCAGCCGAAGCGGCACCATGAGCGCTGCGGTCAACTGCGAGCCGTACCACGGAAAGCCGTGCTCCAGCGGAAGGTCACGTAGCTCCGCCGCGACCTCGGCTCGGCCGGCGCGCCACTGTTCCAGCAGCTCCGAGCGCGGTCTGGCCGCTCCCTCGGCGGCGTCGAGATCGGCGTACCGGCTGCCTTCGGCTTCCGCCCGCTTCAGCACGGCGTCGAACGTCTCCGGGGTCCGTATGGCGATGAGCACGTTCGCATCGGCCGAAGCGAGATGAGCGATCTGGTGGGCGATCGTCCACCCCTCCGCCGGTGTGGGCTTCGACCAGTCGGCGTGCGCTGATACCAGGGCGTCGAGCTCGTCCCCTTCGGCCACCAGGTCGGGCAGAGCGCGGTCGAGCTCTATGCGGGACAGGTCGAGGCCGTAGTTCAACATCGGTGTCACCTTCACGGATTGACGGCAAAGTTGATCTAGTGTGGTCAGCCTATCCGCGGTTGATCGCGGTGATCCTCACGCCCGGGGCGCGACTCCGCTGCTGAGGGCGTCGAACAGGCGCTCCAGGCGGGCGCGGTGGTCGTCCGCGACGGTGTCGGCCGGTTCTCCGGCGACCAGGCGCCGGGCGGTCTCCACCAGCACCGCGGTGTAGCCGGCGATGAAGAAGGCGGCGAGCAGCGGGGCGTCGCCGTCGAAGGCCGGGTCGTGTTCGAGCTCGCCGGCGAGGGTCTGCTGGAGGTCGGAGGCGATCTCCCTGGCGCGGGAGACCAGCGCGGGCGAGGCCGCGACGGTCCGGAAGAAGGGGACGGACCCGTCCTTGAGGCCGGACAGGGCGTGCCGCTCCTCGAGGAGACGGAACGCCATGTCGCGCAGGGACCGGAGCACTCCGGCGTCCGGGGCGCGGTCGCGTACCGCTGAGCGCAGGAGCCCGACGGCGTCGACCTCGCGGTCCAGCAGCAGGTCCTCCTTGCGCGGGAAGTGCTTGAAGACCGTCACGGCCGAGACCCCGGCCTCCCGCGCGACCTCGGTGACCGTGACCGTGTCGAATCCGCGCTCGAGGAACAGCCGGGTCGCGACCTCCGAGATCTTCGCACGCGTCTGCGGGCCGCCTCGCGGTCCGGTCCTGGGCATCCCGGCCTCACTTTCTTGTGTAACTTAATTTAGTCGCATAACCTAGTGGCATGTCCTTGCAACAGACCACTGTCATTGTCGCCACAGCGGGGATCGCGACGTGAAGAAAGCCCTACGGCCTGGTCGCACTCCCCGCTCGCTACGGGAGGCGTGGGTCGCGTTGGCGGGGCTGTCGACGGTGTTCCTCTTCGAGATGCTGGACAACTCGATCCTGAACGTCGCGCTGCCCGTGATCGGACGTGAGCTGCACGCCTCCACGACCGCGTTGCAGTGGGTGACGGGCGCCTACGCGGTCGTGTTCGGCGGGTTGATGCTCGCCTTCGGCGCGATCGCCGACCGGTTCGGCCGACGGCGGATCATGCTGATCGGCCTGGTCCTGCTCGGCGTGGCGAGCCTGGCGACCGCCGTGGTCACCACCGCCGGGCAGCTGATCGCCGTCCGGGCGGCGATGGGGGTCGCCGCGGCGATGACGACCCCGGGATCGATGGCGCTGGCGTTCCGGCTGTTCGACGAGGACGGCCTGCGCGTGCGCGCGCTGACCCTCATCTCGACCGTCGGCCTGGTCGGGCTCGCGATCGGCCCGACGACGGGCGGCCTGGTGCTGGCGATCGTGCCCTGGCAGGTCCTGCTGCTGCTGAACGTGCCGGTCGCCGGGCTCGCGTTCCTCGGCGTGCGTTCCGGCGTCGCCGCCGACGACCCGGACGGCCTCCACCGCGACCCCCTCGACGTTCCCGGGATGCTGCTGGGCACGGCGACGATCGTGCTCGCGCTCTTCGCGCCGACGCTGTTCGTGGACGAGGGCGCCGGCTCGTGGGCGCCCTGGGCGGTCACCGCCGCGGCCGCCGTGACGGCGACCTGCTTCGTCCTGCGCGAGCGCCTGGCCCGCCATCCGCTGCTCGACCTGAAGCTCCTCGCCCTCCCTCTGGTCTCCAGCGGCCTGGCCCACAAGGCCGCCGCCGGGCTGGCGACCGCCGGGCTCGGTTACCTGGTGACGCTGCAGTTGCAGCTCGACTGGGGCTGGACGCCCGCGCTGGCCGCCGTCGGGATGCTGCCGCAGGTCGTCGTCCTCATCGCGGGCAGCACGTTCGTCAACCCGTTCGTGCAGCGCGTCGGCCTGGACCGGGCGGCCTGGAGCAGCGCCGCGGCGGTCGTGTCCGGCCTCGCCGTCTACGGCCTGCTCGGCCGGTTCGGCTACCTGTGGGTCGCGGTCGCGCTCGTGCTCGTGGCGGCCGGGATGCGCGTGGTCGGCGTCGTCGCCGGGCTCAACGTGGTTCGCGGCCTGCCCGCGAACCGGACCACCATGGGCACCGCGCTCGTCGACACCGCCACCGAGGTCACCTCCGGCACCGGCATCGCCATCACCGGCACGATCCTCGCCACCCTGTTCACCGGCGACCTCGCCACCTCCCACTGGAGCCCGCAGCAGACCGGCGAGTTCCACCAGGCCGTCACCACCGCGGGCCTCACCCTCACCGTCGTCGCGGCGGCCCTCGTCGGCTGGGGGATCGCCCGCACCCGGCACTTCGCAGAGCCGAGCAGCCCTTCGTTCCCTTGACGGGGCCCCGATCGCCCGCGACTCTGACAGCGGCGATCAGAATCTCCTGACTGTAATGCCAAGAAACCTCTTCTCCGCGGCTCCGGAATGGCTTATACCCGTGAGTACGGATGATCGGAGGTCCCCATGCGGCTGCTCGGCCGGCTCTTCCTGGTGTTCACCGCGACCGCGGCCTGCCTGCCCGCGGCCGGTGCGGGGCCGGCGGCAGCCGCCGTGGCCCCCACGGCCGTGATCCGCGCGGACTTCCCCGATCCGGACGTCATCCAGGTCGGCTCCACCTTCTACGCCTACTCCACCAGCAGCTCGGCCGGGCGCATCCAGGTGGCCGGCGCCTCGTCCGCCACCGGCCCGTGGACCGTGCGCGGGGACGCGCTGCCGGCGAAACCGTCCTGGGCGGGGACCGGCGGGTTCTGGGCACCCGACGTCTCCCGGCTTCCCGACGGCCGCTACCTGATGTACTTCACCGGCCCCAGCACCGCCACCGGGCGCATGTGCATCGGCGCCGCCACCTCGGCGAACCCCCTCGGCCCCTTCCAGCCGACCAGCGGTTCACCGCTCGTCTGCAACGCGGGCGAGGGCGGCGACATCGACCCGTCGAGCTTCGTCGACACCGACGGCAAGCGGTACCTGCTCTACAAGAACGACGGCAACGCCGTCGGCCGGCCCACCGTGCTGTGGCTGCAGCAGGTCGGCGCGGACGGCGTCACCTTCGTCGGCGGCCGCACCGAGCTCATCCGCAACGACCGGCCCGAGGAGGCCGGGGTGATCGAGGCTCCCGTGCTCGTCAAGCGGTCCTCCCGGTACGTGCTCTTCTACTCGGCCGGCTCCTACGCGGGCAACAGCTATTTCACCAGCTACGCCGTGTCCTCGTCGCTGACCGGGCCCTACACCAAGGCGTACCGGCCGCTGATGACGACGGCCACCTTCGACGGCGCGGTTCAGGGCCCCGGCGGGACCGACGTGCTCGGGAGCCGCGTCTTCTTCCACGGCTGGGTGGGCAACGCGCGCCACATGTACACCGCGGAGCTGGGCTGGGCCGACGACTACCCGGTCGTGCGCGGCAGCCGGGTGCGATACGAGGCCGAGCGCGGCACGCTCAACCACGCCGAGGTCCGTACCGGCGCGGCCGGGGCATCGCAGGGGGCCGTCGTCGCCAAGATCGACTATGCGGACAGCTGGGTCGACGTCCGGGTGTTCGCGCCGGTCGCCGGGGCCTACACCGCGTACGTGACCTATGCCGCCGGGTACGGCGACGCGCAGCACCTGGTGACGGTGAACGGCGGCACGCGGTTCACGCTGAGCTATCCCGACCGCGGCTGGGACAACTGGACGCAGGTGCCGGCCCAGCTCACGCTGAACGCCGGGTGGAACACCCTGCGCCTGCAGTATCAGACGCGTTGGGCGGAGCTGGACCACATCGAGATCGCCTGATCCACGAGCCTGCCGCGAGCCGATGGCGATGGGCGAACCTTCGGCTCCCTGGCGGCGCACCAGCTGCTGACTGGCCGTTCTCCCGTCATGGGGAACGGCCAGCGATGCCTACTGGGGATCCGGACCGGCTTCAGGGGTGCCTTCGGCGGTTTCCGGCGTGATCAGCTCTACCTCGTTCTCCGCCAGCGCGTCCAGAAGATCGGGCGGCGGGGTGGAGTCCGTGACGAGGTAGTCGGCGCCCCCGAGCTCCGACACCTGGGCGAAGAGCCGGCGCCCGAACTTGGAGGAGTCGGCCAGGATCGCCACGCGCGCCGACCGAGAGATCATCTCTCGCATCATCGCCGCCTCGGAGAGGTTGCTCGTCGTGTAGCCGGCCGCCGAAACGGCGCCGACCCCGATCAACGCCAGATCGCAGCTGATGTCCAGCTCGCTTCCGTCGGATGCCCGGAAGCTGACGGGGCCGATGGTGGCCAGCGTGAGAGTGCGGACCGCGCCGCCGAAGACGTACACGTCGCGGACGGCGGAGGGCTGCAGCGCGGGGGGCACGAGCAGACTGTTCGTCACCACCGTCAGGTCCCGGTGGTTGCGCAGGTTACGGGCGACGGCAAGAGTGGTCGTACCGCCGTTGATCATGATGATCGATCCATCCTTGACCAGCGACGCGGCGAGTACCGCGATCTTCTCCTTCTCGCCTTCCTCCATCTTGAGCCGCACGTCAACGGCACGGTCGACCCGAGATAGAGTGGCCTGACTGACCGCTCCGCCATAGGTGCGGACCAGGACACCGTCGGCGCTGAGCTGGTCCAGGTCTCGACGGATCGTGTCGATGGAGACGCCGAAGCGCTCTGCGAGTGCGCTGACCGTGACCTGCCCGGCCTCCGCGACGTATGCCGCCAGCTGGGCCTTGCGTCCTGCGGGTAGACGACGCTGCCGGTCCTCTTCGTCAAGGGTCACTGACCCTCCCATCTCTGCGGTAGTTGCGCTAGCGATCAACGCAACAGAGGGGTGATACAGGACTAGAACTGCAGACTACCGCAAAAAGCTGCCACTTTCAGGCGAGCTGCCGCCGAATGCGGGTGTCGGGGCGCTGGAAACCTCGCACCGCAGCACGTCTCTTCCGCTGTATGCCGAACTGTGCGGTTCCTAGCGGGTTTTTGCGTTACTAGGGCTTGTGGGGTGGCGTCACGCGTTGTTAATGTGGCGGAAATCGGCAAAGACCGGTAACACCTGTACAGCAAGGAGGTCGCGATGACCGGAGGCAGCACCCGGTTGCAGGGCCGGACGAGGCGACTACTCGGGGTGGTGGCGGTGGCGATGATCGGCGCCACGGCCGTGGGGTGCGGTTCCGGCTCGGGGTCGAGCGCGGAATCGAGCGGCGACGGGACCGTCACTCTGGAGTTCGCGCAGTGGTGGGCGCCGGAGCTGCCGGCGGGATCGTTCGACAAGCTTATGTCCGAATTCACGGCACAGAACCCGAACATCAAGGTCAAGCTGTTGAGTGGTCCGTACGCGTCCACCAAGCAGCAGCTGGTGTCCGGGGCGGCGTCGAGGACGCTGCCCGACGTCGTGGGACTCGACGGCGCATGGGTGAGCGACTTCGCCAAGCAGGGCGCCATCGCTGACCTGTCCGAGCTCATGACAGCCGCGAAGTACGACTCCAGCCAGCTCGCGAGCCAGATTCAGATCAAGGGGAAGACCTACATGATCCCCGTGGTCAACTTCGTCTACCCCCTGTTCGTCAACAACGATCTGCTCTCGAAGGCGGGCATCAAGAAGCCTCCGAGCACGCGCACGGAGTTCTTGGAAGCGGCCAAGAAGATCACCGCGCTCGGCGGCAACGTCAAGGGCTGGGCCCTGCCACTCGACACCGCCGTCCCCAACGGCGTCCAGAATGACGTGATGTCCTGGTTGTGGGCATCGGGTGGCAGCATGCTCACCAAGGACGGGAAGCCCGACCTGACCGGCCAGGGCGTCAAGAGCACCGTGGACTACGTCAAGAGCCTGAACGACGCGGGCGTCATCGCGCCCGGAGCGCTGACCATGAAAGAGCAGGACAAGGTGGAGAAGTTCTCCACCGGTCAGGTCGGCATGATGATCGATTCCCTGGCTCACATCACGCTGATCAAGAAGAACGATCCGAAGCTGGACTTCACGGTGGTGCCGATCCCGGCCGAGGACGGTTACACCGGCAAGCGCGGCATCCCGTACGCGTCCTGGGGCATCGGCGTCGCCGAGTCCTCGGAGCACAAGGCCGAGGCGTTCAAGCTGGTCCAGTTCTTGATGAACAAGCAGGCGAACGCGCAGCTGAGCACGTTGGCGAACGGCTTCCCCGGCAACAAGACGGCCGAGCCGGACTTCAGCACGAGCGACCCGCTGTTCAAGACGGCCTTCGACATCTACAAGGCGGGCTATCCCGCCAACGAGTTCGTCGGATTGCCGAAGTCCGAAGACCTCATGCGCAGCTTCGATGAGCAGCTGCAGCTCGCGCTCACCGGCAAGCAGAGTGTCGACGAGGCCCTCAACAAGGCGCAACAGGCCTGGGCCCCGGTGCTCTGACCTTCCGTACTTCGTGGGCCGCGCCGACCGTGCGGCGCGGCCCCGAAACAAGGAGACATCGATGGAAACCGCGAAACTCGATCCCGCGGCCTCCCCGGGAGCCGCAAAATCGGCATCGGAATCCTCTGCGGGCCGGCGGAGAAGGACGCGGCCTTTTCCCGTGCAGCGCGTTGTCCCGTACGGCTATCTCTCGCCGACGCTCATCCTGATCTTTGTGCTGATGATTATCCCCATCGCGATGGTGGTCAGCTATTCGTTCAAGGACAACGTGATCGTCGAGCAGAATCCGGTCTTCGCCGGCCTCGCCAACTACACCACGGTGCTCACCGATCCCGACTTCCTGGCCGCGCTGAAGAACACGTTCGTCTTCATCACCGTGAGCACCGTCGCGCACCTCGGCCTGGGGCTGGCCTTCGCGACGATGCTCAACACGCCGTTGCTGGGCGGAGTGACGAAAGCCATCTTCCGCATCGTCTACATCCTGCCCTGGCTGTTCACGGTCGCCGTGATCGCGGTCATCTGGCGGCTCATGCTGGACCCGTCGGGGGTGGTCAACTACATCCTGACCACGATCGGCGTGATGCGCGAGCAGGTGAGCTGGCTCTCCGAGCCGAACACGGCGCTCTGGGCATTGACGTTCATCAACATCTGGGCCGGCTTCCCCTTCTTCATGATCAGCATCCTCGCGGGGTTGCAGGGGATCTCGCCCATCCTGTACGAGGCGGCCTCCGTGGACGGCGCAAGCACGTTCCGCCAGTTCCGCAACGTGACGATCCCACAGCTGAAACCGGTGCTCCTCAGCATGGCCGTGCTCGACCTCATCTGGACCTCCCAGCAGTTCGCCCTCATCTGGATGACCACCGGCGGTGGCCCGCTGAACGCCACCGAAATGCTCAGCACCTACACCTACAAGCAGGCCTTCAGCAGTTACGAGTTCGCCACCGCGTCCGCCGCCGCCGTCATAGTCCTGCTGCTCACGATGGTTCTGGCCTTCTTCTACGTTCGCCTGCAAAAGGAGAGGTGATCACCCGTGCTCACCCGCAAAAGGCGGCGCCTCGGCGCGAAGATCGCCGTGCTCGCAGGCCTGTGCGTCGGCGCGGCCTTCGCCGGCCTGCCGGTCGTGTGGATGCTGTCGACGTCGTTCAAGACCAACGGGGAGGTCTTCCAGGTTCCGCCGCGGCTGATCACCGAGAACTTCTCGTTCGACGCCTACGCGGCGATCCTGGGCGACGGCACCCAGTTGAGGTTTTTCATCAACAGTTACATCGTCGCATTGTCGGTGACGGTGCTGACATTGTTCGTGGCGATCCTCGCGGCGTACGGATTCAGCCGCTACAACTTCCCGCTGAAGCGATCCGTCAACGCCGTGATCGTCACCGTTCAGGCCGTGCCGCCGATCACCCTCGTCATTCCTTACTTCGGTCTCGTGGTGGCACTCGGCCTGTACAACACTTATCCGGGGCTGATCCTCACCCATATGGTGTTCACGCTGCCCTATGCGATTATCATGATGACCGCATACTTCAACACCCTGCCCCGCGAATTGGATGAATCCGTCAAGGTGGACGGGGCGTCGAGCTGGACGGCTCTCTGGCGCATCCTGGTGCCCATCTCGGTTCCCGGGCTGGTCGCCGTCGGCGTCTACACCTTCATGATCTCCTGGAACGAATACCTGTTCGCGCTGACCCTCACGCGTACCGACGACATGCGAACGGTTCCCATCGGCATCCAGCTCCTGATGGGCCAGCACTCCTACGAGTGGAACCAGATGATGGCCATGAGCATTCTGGGGTCCATCCCGGTGCTCGTGCTGTTCCTCCTCTTCCAGCGGCGGTTCATCGGCGGCCTGACCTCCGGCGCGGTCAAGGCCTGACCCGTCATCCCCATTTCGAGCGACAATCTTCCAACCAGAAGGAGAAATACAGCAATGCTGACGACCGGCAAGGTGCTCCTGGCCGTGGCGAACGAAAAAAACTTCGCCGTGCCCGCCTTCAACATCAGTGACTACGCCATGTTCAACGGCATCGTGGACATCAGCGAAGAGAAGAACGCGCCGCTTTTCGTCGGGATCCACCCCGACGAGGTGCGGCACATCGGAGTGGACGTGATCGCCGCGATGACCCAGCGAGCCCATCGCTCGTCCGTGCCGATCGCGATTCACTGGGACCACGGCGCGACCTACCAGGAGATGCTGACCGCGATCCGGATCGGCTTCACCTCGGTGATGATCGACGCCTCGATGAAGTCCTTCGAGGACAACATCGCGATCTCCAAGAAGGTCACTGAGACCGCGCACGCGGTCGGCCTGTCGGTCGAGGCGGAGCTGGGAACGATCGGCAAGACCGACAGCGAGGCCGAGGACGGCAGCGACGCGATCATCTACACCGACCCGGCGGACGCCGTGACCTTCGTGCGGGAGACAGGGGTCGACAGTCTCGCCGTGGCCATCGGCACCTATCACGGCCTCTACCCGAAGTCCCTGAAGCCGGAGCTGAAGCTCGACCTGCTGAAGGAGATCAAGGATCGGGTCCAGATCCCGCTCGTGCTGCACGGCGGCTCGGGCAACCCCGACGACGAGATCGCGCAGTCGGTCAAGCTCGGCATCAACAAGATCAATATCTCCAGTGACATCAAGGCGGCCTACCACATGAAGATGCGCGAAGTCCTGGCCGATGAGAGCCTGCGCGAGCCCAACTCCATCCAGCCGCCGTGCATCGAGGCGATGAAGGTGGTGGCCGGGCAGAAGATCGACCTCTTCGAGGCGACCGGCAAGGCATCTCTCTACTGACATGACCAGCCATGTAGTCCTGGGCTTGGGGGGATGCGTCGACTACGAACTCAAGCTGTCCTCGCCGATCCTGGAGCAACTGATCGGCGAGTATCAGATCCACGATGCCGAGCTGACCTCATCGGTCACCGTGACCGACGAGCGCGAACTGGTCATCTCAATTCTCACCTACCTCAAAAAGGGCGGAGGAGGCGAGCACTTCGTCGCCTCCTCCGAATGCCTGAACGCATTCGCGGGGCGGTTCCCCAAACGAACGACTCTGGGCGGGACCTCCGTTCGGGCGGCGATGGAGATGAGCCGGCTCGGCGTGCCGTCCACCCTGCACCTGGTCAGCCTCAACGACATCGTCCGCCGCCTGCTGCCGGCAAGCTGCGACTACATCTGCAGCGGCGACCAGGACACCCTCTATCCGCACCTGATCGTGCAGTACGACCAGGGCATGCGGGTGCGAGCAGGTGACATCGACATCCGTGCGCCGTTTCCGAACAGACTGATCTACGTCAACGACCCGGCGAACGAGTCCATGCTGCTGAGCGACGAGCTGGGCTCGTTGCTTCGCGACGCACGGGTCTTTCTGATCTCGGGATTCAACGCGATACGGGACCAGCCCACACTTGACCGCCGCCTTTCCGCGCTGAGAAGCCACATGCGACAACTTCCGGCCGAGGCGGTCGTCTACTACGAGGACGCCGGATTCCACGAGCCGGGCCTCAGCCAACGGGTCCGCGACGCGCTTCTGGAAGTCATCGACGTTTACGGACTGAACGAGGACGAGATGCAGTCGCACCTTGGCTACCCCGTCGACCTGCTCTCCGTGACAGAGGTGGCCCGCGCCCTCGAATCGCTGCAGGCCCTCATCCCCGTGGCGACTTTGGTCGTGCATACCAAGTACTGGTCGGCGGCATTCGGCGAGAGAGCCGGCGAGTACGCGGAGCCATTGAACGAGGGCATCGTGATCGCCAGCACCCGCTACTGCCACGGCGACGAGTACACGAACCACCACTACGAACTCATGCAGAACCGGCCGAGGCGAACGGAGTCGGTGGAGTTCGCCGCGGCTCTGGAAGGCCGAATGGGCGGGGTCGTTCGCTGCCTGCCCGGCTTCGATCTCGACGTTGCCGCGCCCACGACCATCGGGCTCGGCGACGCGTTCGTCGGCGGGTTCCTCGCCGCGGTCTCCCGGGGCCGGTCATGAGAGGGATGTGAACCATCGCCCCGCCGCGTTCCAGCGCTCGACGATCGGGAACCCGGATCGCCCGGCAAGGGGGGCGATGTCGTCGATCGAGACGGTCGCCCAGGTGAACCAGTCGCCCGTAAGCCCGGCCTGGCGCGGCCGTACGGTGTGGATCCCGCTCTGTGAACCCGGCGGCGAGAGTTTGGCGATCATCGTTCCTCCCGGCCTGACCAGCTCGCGCAGGCGCCGGAGGAGGGCCGCCGGGTCGCCGCCGATGCCGATGTTGCCGTCGGCCAGGAGCGCCTCGGCCCACCGCCCGGTTCCCGGAAGGGGGTCGAAGACGCACCTGCGCAGCACCAGGCCAGAGCCGGCGCTCGGCGGAGAGCGACCGCATTCGGCCGTCGGCATATTCGATGGCCACGTCTCCGCCTTTGAGGCTTTCTTCGTAGAAAGCGCCGATCACGCGACTTTCCCATAGTGATGGGCGACGTTCATGCCGTCACATTACCCAGACAGATCAGCGTCGATCCTTACGAAGCTGTTACAGGCGCGGGGCTGCGACTGTCCGGCAAAAACGCGTCCATCACGCCCTCAGCGGAAAAGCCAAGACCTGGCGGAGCGGGACAGGCCGCATGCCCTGTCAGGGACGAAGGGGCCGGGGGCCCAAACCGCGGGATCGGCCAGGAAACGGTATTTCCACCGACCCGCACTGGTCATTTCTCGGAACGACGTCATCCTTTCGTAAGAGAAGGGGGGCTGTTGTCGCGTTAGCGTCGGCCCATGGAGATCGACGTGGTTCTGCCCTGCCTGAATGAGGAGGCGGCCCTGCCCTGGGTGCTCGGGCGGATGCCGCCCGGCTTCCGCCCGATCGTGGTCGACAACGGTTCGACCGACGGATCCGCGAGGGTCGCGGCGGAGTGCGGCGCGACGGTGGTCGCTGAGCCACGGCCCGGCTTCGGCGCCGCGTGCCACGCGGGGCTGACGGCCGCGACGGCGGACGTGGTGTGCTTCATGGACGCCGACGCGTCCCTCGACCCCTTGCAGTTGCCGCGCGTCGCCGGGCCGGTCGGGGCAGGTGAGGCCGATCTGGTCCTCGGCCGACGCGTCCTCGGACCGGGCGCCTCCTGGCCGGTGCACGCCCGGCTCGGCAACGCCGTGCTGGCTCGCGAGCTGCGCCGCCGTACCGGTGCCGACCTGCACGACCTGGGACCGATGCGGGCGTGCGGACGTGCCGCCCTGCTGGCCTTGGAGCTGGCGGACCGGCGGTTCGGCTACCCCCTGGAGATGGTGCTGCGCGCCGGTGCGGCCGGCTGGCGGATCGCCGAGGTCGAGGTGGACTATCTGGCCCGTACGGGGAGGTCGAAGGTGACCGGTACGGTGCGCGGCACGCTACGGACGATCGGTGACATGCGCCGGGTCATGGCCGGGCACGGCGGTATGACGTGAGTTCGCACGGTAGCGACGGCGCGCAACTCCTGGTGATCGCCAAGGAGCCCGTACCGGGCAAGGTGAAGACCCGCCTGACCCCGCCCTGCACTCCGCGCGAGGCCGCGGCACTGGCCGGCGCCGCGCTGGAGGACACGTTGCGGACGGTCGCCCGGGTTCCGGTGGCCCGTCGCGTGATCGCTCTCGACGGAGCTCCCGGGGCGTGGCTGCCCGCCGGGTTCACGGTCGTACCGCAGCGCGGCGACGGACTGGACGAACGGCTCGCCGCCGCCTTCGACGACGCCCACCGGTTGTCGCCCACCCCGATAGTGCTCATCGGCATGGACACCCCGCAGGTGTCCGCCGGCCTGCTGGCCGGCGCAGTGTCGTCGCTCGCCGCCCACGACGCGGTGTTCGGGCCCGCGACGGACGGTGGGTTCTGGCTTCTCGGGCTGCGCGCCCCCGACCCCGATCTGCTGCTCGGCGTGCCGATGTCCGAGCCGACCACAGGAGAGATCCAGCTGAACAGACTGATAGAGGCCGGACTGAGCGTCGCCCGCCTGCCCTGCCTGACCGATGTGGACACCATGGAGGACGCGGTCGAGGTGGCGGCGCAGGCGCCCCACTCGCGCTTCGCCGCCGCGCTCGCCGGAACGGCGGCGTTGTCATGACCCCTTCTCGTGAGGCGAAGGTGCTGGTCACCGGCGCGGCCGGGTTCATCGGGAGCCATGTGGCGCAGGCGCTGGAGGCGGCCGGACACGAGGTGGTCCGCCTCGACCTCAGGACCGGCGACGACGTGCGCGACGCCGCCACGCTCGACCGGTTGATGGCAGGGGCCGACGTCGTCGTGCACCAGGCGGCCAAGGTCGGGCTCGGCGTGAATGTGGCCGACCTGCCGGACTACGCCTCGGTCAACGTGTACGGCACGGCCGTGCTGCTCGCCGCGATGGCCCGGCACGAGGTCGGGCGGCTGGTGCTGGCCTCCTCGATGGTGGTCTACGGAGAGGGCGCCTACGACTGTCCGAGGCACGGCCGGGTACGGCCCGCGCCGCGTTCCGCCGCCGCCCTGGCACGGGGGCTCTTCGAGCCTCGTTGCCCCCGGTGCGACTCGGAGGTGGGCTACGCCACGATCGATGAGGACGCGCCGGCGGATCCCCGCAACGCGTACGCGACCAGCAAGCTGGCGCAGGAGCACCTGGCCGCCAACTGGGCGCGCGAGACCGGCGGCACGGCCGTCGCGTTGCGGTACCACAACGTGTACGGGCCCAGGATGCCCCGGGACACGCCCTACTCCGGGGTGGCGGCGATCTTCCGGTCCGCGCTGGAGGCCGGTCGAGCACCCAGGGTGTTCGAGGACGGCGGGCAGTTGCGGGATTTCGTCCACGTCCGCGACGTCGCCCGCGCGAACGTCGCCGCGCTCTCCGGCGGCCGGCCGGGCCTGCTGGCCGCGTACAACATCGCCAGCGGGGAGCCGCGCACGGTCGGTGACCTGGCCGCGGCACTGGCCGCGCAGCGTGGCGGGCCGGAGCCGGTGACGACGGGGGAGTACCGGCTGGGCGATGTCCGTCACATCGTGGCCGCTCCGCACAAGGCGCGTGCGGAGCTCGGCTTCCACGCCCGGATCGGCTTCGACGAGGGGATGAAGGAGTTCGCCACCGCACCCCTGGCCTGGCCGGCGTGACCTGCCGCGCGGCGGGCACGGTCGTCCTGCTGGCCGCCCTTGCCGGCACGCTCGCGCTGGCGATCGGCGCGGACACCGTTCCCGCGGATCGCCACGGCCTGTTCTGGCCGTACCTGCTCGCGTGGGCGTTCTTCTGCGCGGCGGCGTGGGCCGTGCGCGGGCTGCCGGCGCGTCAGGCGAGGTGCCTGGTGATCGCCGGCGGGATCGCCGTGACCGCCACCGGTCTCCTCTCGCCGCCCGCCACCAGCACCGACTCCTACCGCTACGCCTGGGACGGACGGGTGCAGGCCGCGGGCGTCTCGCCCTACGATCACGCTCCGGCCGAGGCGGCGCTGGCGCCGCTGCGCGACCCCTGGCTCTTCCCCCGCGGCGCCGGCTGCGAGGGGCCCGATCGCTATCCGATCCCCTCAGGAGACTCGGGTACGTCGTGCACGCGGATCAACCGCCCCGGCGTGCACACGATCTATCCGCCGATGGCGGAGGCGTACTTCCTCCTGGTCCACGGACTCTCGCCCGAAGGGGCACGGCACAAGCCGCTGCAGGTCGGCGGCGCGCTCCTGGCGTGCGCGACCTCGGCCGTGCTGCTGATCGCGCTCAGCCGCCGGCCCGGCACCCGGGACGACGCTCCGGCCTACGCCGCCTGCTACGCGTGGTGTCCCGCCGTCCCGCTCGAACTGGTGAACAACGCCCACGTCGACGCGCTCGGCATCCTGCTCGCCGTCCTCGCCCTGACCACGGTGAACAGGCACAGGGTCCTCGGCGGCGCGCTGCTCGGCGCGGCGACCGCCGTCAAGCTGCTGCCCGCCGCCGCCGTACCCGGAGCGCTCTCCGGGATCCTGGCGTCAGGAGGAAAGCCGCCGGCGCGCCGGATGCTCGATGCCCTGGCCGTCCTCGGCCCCGCCGCTCTGGTCGTGGCGCTCGCCTATCTGCCGTACGTGCTCGCCTCGCGCGGCTCCGTACTCGGATACTTCTTCGGTTACCTGACCGAGGAGGGTTACGAGGATGCCGGCAGCGGGGACCGGTACGCGCTGCTGCGGCTGGTCCTTCCCGGCTCGTGGGCGTTCCCCGCGGCCCTCGTCATCCTCGGGATCACGATCTTCCACGTGCTCCGCCACGGTGACGCGGACCGGCCGTGGCGAGGCGCCCTGCTGGTGACCGGGGTCGGGTTCCTCGTGTTCACGCCCGGCTATTCCTGGTACGCCGTCCTGGTCGTCGCGCTGGTCGCCCTCGACGGCCGGTGGGAGTGGCTCGGCGTCCCGCTGGCGAGCGGCGTGGCGTACATGGGCACCGTCGCCGGCTCCGGGACCATCGCCTACGCCCTTGCCGCGCTGGCGGTGGCCGCCGGGCTCGTCGTACGCGCGGTCCGTCCCTCGTCCGGCAGCGCGTACGGACATTGCCGAATGGGGGCCCGGGCGTGGCTTTGGAAAGACCGTTTCCGGTAAGGAGACCGGACAGCCGACATGGGATTTCGGGGGGATCGGTGCCGGATGCGTCGCGTGGGCGCGATCGAGAGGTCAAGCCCGGCAGGAAGGGCCGCCTGGCCGCGCGCCTCAGGGGGTGGAGCGGGCCGCCCGGGCCGTTCCGGCCGGAGTTCTGGCGCAGCCCGCTCCGCGGCCCCTGGCTGACCTCGGTGCTCGGACTGATCCTGCTGGCCGGGATCACCGTCGTCGCGCTCACCGGGCTGGTGTCGTACGCCGCCTACGAGCCTCGGCTGCCGGGCAACGACACCACCCCCGGCAGGGGCCTGCTCGGCTTCTACCTGTTCGACTGGCCCACGGACCCGGTCTGGTTGTACCGGGTCACCCAGGGCGCGCACGTCGTCGGCGGGCTGACACTGGTGCCGATACTGCTGGCCAAGCTGTGGTCGGTCATCCCCAAGCTGTTCGCCTGGCCGCCCGCCCGCTCGGTCGCGGAGGCCGTCGAGCGGGCCAGCCTGCTGCTCCTGGTCGGCGGCGCGATATTCCAGTTCGTGACCGGCATCCTCAACATCCAGCTCTTCTACGTCTTCCCGTTCTCCTTCTACCCGGCCCACTTCTACGGCGCGTGGATCTTCCTGGCCGCCTTCGTCGTACACGTCGTCATCAAGCTGCCCCGCGTCGTCCGCACCCTGCGGACGTACGGCCTGCGCGACTACCTCCGCACCTCTGTGGCGGACACCCGCCCGGAGCCGCCGGACCCCGATGGCCTGGTCGCCACCGACCCGGCGCCCCCCACGATGTCCAGGCGCGGCCTGCTGGCCTTCGCCGGTGGCGGCTCGCTGGTCATGTTCGGCCTGTCCGTCGGCCAGTGCGTCGACGGGCCGTTGCGCCGTACCGCGCTGCTCGCTCCCCACGGGCGCCTCTACGGTACGGGTCCCAACGACTTCCAGGTCAACAAGACAGCGGCGAGCCTCGGCGTCACCCCGGCCCGGACCGGCGAGTCCTGGCGGCTGGCACTCGTCGGACCACACCGGACGGAACTGTCCCGCGCGGACCTGCTGGCGATGCCGCTGCACACCTACGCCCTGCCGATCGCCTGCGTGGAAGGCTGGTCGACCGTCCAGACCTGGACCGGCGTACGGCTGGCCGACCTCGCCCGCCTCGCCGGGATCCGGACCGGCTCGACGGGTGTCACCGCCAGGTCGCTGCAACGCGGGGGCTATTTCGGTCAGGCCTCGCTCAGCGCCGCACAGGTCGCCGACCCGCGCTCGCTGCTGGCGCTGCGGGTCAACGGCGCCGACCTGTCCCTCGACCACGGATACCCGGCGCGGGTCATCGTCCCCAACGCTCCCGGGGTGCACAACACGAAGTGGGTGCGCGAGCTCGACTTCACCCAGGAGCGATCTTGAACGGCCGGTGGGCGAGGGCCTACGGCGCCCCTTCGTGGCACCTGCTCGTCCTCGCCCTCTGTTTCCTGGTCGCCGGTTACGCCGCCACCCGGGTGGTCGACGTGGGGATCTGGCCCGGCTTTCTGGTGTGGTTCGTGGGGGCGATCGTCCTCCACGACCTGGTGCTGTTCCCTCTTTACTCCGCCGCCGACTTCGCCGCCCGGTCCGCCACCGCGCGTACCCCTCGCCGTGGTCGTACGGCTGCCCGGCGTCGGCGCCGGCCGGCGCCGATCAATTACCTGCGCGTGCCGGCCGCCTTCTCGGGTCTGCTGCTGCTGGTGTGGTCCCCCCTCATCCTGCGCGGTGCCGAGCCCAACTACAGGGCGGCGGTCGGCTTGAGCACCATCCCTTATCTCAACCGATGGATTCTGGTCACCCTGGTGCTCTTCGCCGCCTCAGCACTGCTCTACGTGCTGCG
Source organism: Nonomuraea angiospora (assembly GCF_014873145.1). Classification (NCBI taxonomy): domain Bacteria; kingdom Bacillati; phylum Actinomycetota; class Actinomycetes; order Streptosporangiales; family Streptosporangiaceae; genus Nonomuraea; species Nonomuraea angiospora. Next base: position 11,238,207 of record NZ_JADBEK010000001.1, read on the forward strand.
ACGCCTGGCCGCGGGGTGGGCCGGCCGTTGAGCGCCCGGCCGATCGGCGACTACGCGATGCTGTCGGACTGCCGGTCCGCGGCGGCCTGATCGCCCGTGGCGGCGCCGACGTGCTCACCCTGTCCAGCCCGGTGGAATTCCGGATCAGCGGCTCGGTCGCGGACGCCGCTCTCACCCTGCGCGCCGGACAGAGCGTCGGCCTGGCCCTGCAGGCGGGTCAGGCCTGGGCGCCCGACCCGCCGCGCCGTACCTCCTGGGCCGTCTCGCGCCGGATCCGCGACACTGTCGCGGGATGGCGCTCCTGGTCACGCGGGCACGCCGGCTACGAGGGCCCCTGGCGCCGGCAGGTCAACCACAGCGGCCGGGTTCTGCGCGCGATGACCTACGCCCCGACGGGCCGAGCAGGGCGTGGACGTGGACGTGGACGCGTTCCTCACCGGGCTCGCAAGCGCGGGGCTGCTCAACCGTCCCGAACGGCCGCCGAACCGGTGGGACCGGATTCGGCCACACCACGTGGCCTGGCTCTTCTCCAGGCCCGCGCACGCCGTGCTGATCCTGCTGACCGCCTGTGCCGTCGCCGCCGCCATCGCCGACCCTGGCATCCTGCCGAGCCTGTCCGCCCTGGTGTGGTCCGACAGCCTCACGTTCACTGTCGCGTTCGCGGCCGGCACGTGGCTCCTCGTCCTGGTGCACGAACTCGGCCACATCTCCGCAGCCAGGTCCCTGGGCGTGCGGGCGGAGCTGTCGCTCGGGACTCGCCTGCAGTTCCTCGTCGTGCAGACCAGGATCACCGGCATCTGGGCGGTCCCCAGGCGGGCGCGCTACCGCGCGTACCTGGCGGGCATGCGGGTCGACTGGTTCCTCGCCTGCGCCGCGACGTGCACGCTGTACATCGTCGAACTTCCCCTCGTACGGCTGGTCCTGGTCATCTGCCTGTCGCAGATCGCCTGGCTGCTCTACCTGAGCCTGCTCGGCCGCCGCTTGATCAGGTCACGCAGACCTGACAGGCCTGCCGGGTAGCGGACAGGAATCTCACCTGCCGCATGGTGAACGCGCGGCCGGGGCTCGAACCCGGAAACCATGGATTAAAAGGACGCCGGCATCGGCCCTGCAGTACTCTCTCAGCGTTTGATCTTGAGGGTAGGTGCGAGCTCCGGCTACAGCGGCGACTGCCGGCGGTCGAGTGCGCCCAAGGCTGGCCGAAACCTGGAGGAGAACAGGCATGCGAAGAACCTGGCCGGTGGCGCTGGTGGCCCTCGCCACGGTCGTCATGGGCGGCGCGACGCCGGCGAGTGGCGAGTCGGTCGATCGGGGAACCGCTTCGACGAAGGCAACGGCAACGGCGGCGGTCTGCGGCAGCTCGTCGCTGAACGGCCCGACCACACCGCCCGCCGGCGCGGTCGTCGTCCCCGCGGGCGACAACAGCGGCGTGAACTTACGCCAGGCGAACACCACGTACTACTTCGAGACCGGCACGCACACGCTGGGCACCGACAAGTACGCCCAGATCATGCCCGGCAACGGCGCGACGTTCATCGGCGCGCCCGGCGCGGTACTGGACGGGCAGCGGCTGAACCTGTTCGCGTTCACCCAGCAGGCGACCGGCGTCACGATCCGGTACCTGACCATCACCGGATTCGTCGCGCCACGCGATCAGGGTGTGGTCAACCACGACTCCGGCGACGGCTGGGTCGTGGAGCACAACACGATCCGCGACAACTCCGGCGCGGCGCTGATGGCCGGGGCCACGAACAAGATCCGTGGCAACTGCCTCAAGGACAACGGGCAGTACGGCCTGAACGCGTACAAGGCCGGCAACACCATCACCGGCCTGGTGGTGGCGGACAACGAGTTCACCGGCAACAACACCGAGGACTGGGAGCACCAGGTCCCTGGGTGCGGATGCACCGGCGGCATGAAGTTCTGGGCGGTGAACGGCGCCGACGTGACCGGCAACTGGGTCCACGGCAACCACGGGCCGGGCGTCTGGGCGGACACCAACAACAACGACTTCCTCATCGAGAACAACCTCATTGAGGACAACGACTCGCTCGCGATCTTCTACGAGATCAGCTACAACGTCGTGATCAGGAACAACACCATCCGCCGCAACGCCTGGGCCTCCGGCGCCGAGCGGGCAACGAAGGGCGACCCGTTCCCCGAAGCGGCGATCTACCTGTCCGAGGCGGATGGTGAGCCCCGCTTGAACGCGCGGACCAGCAAGATCGAGATCACCGGCAACCTGCTCCAGAACAACTGGGGCGGGATCACCGCGTGGGCGAACGCCGACCGGTTCTGCAACAGCCCGGCCTCGACGACCGGCGACTGCACGCTGATCGTCGGACCGACCAACACCTCACAGTGCTCGGCTCCTGCCATCGCGAGCGAGCCGCTCTACACCAACTGCCGCTGGTGGACGAAGAACGTCGACGTCCACCACAACACGTTCGCCTTCGACCCCAGTGCAGTCAACGGCGGCTGCCCGACGCAGTACTGCGGGCACATGGCCCTGCTGTCCAACTGGGGCACGTACCCGGACTGGTCCCCGTACAAGGGCGCCGTGATCCAGCAGTCGATCGTCCACGACTCGCACAACTCCTGGCACGACAACACCTACACCGGACCGTGGCAGTTCAGGGTCACCGACATGGGCAATCGCATCGTGCCCGGGCTGTGGGTCGGCCCCCAGTACGGCCAGGACGCCGGCAGCACGTTCGACGGCGGCACGCCCGTCCCGCCGGCGATCGCCGAGCAGGACTTCGAGTCCGGCTCGACCGTCTCGCCCTACGCCCCGTGGTACGGGGCCACTGTGGCGCACCAGACCGGCGGCGCGCATGGCGGCACCGGCTCGCTGCAGATGACCAGCGCCCAGGCGTCCGGCAGCGCGGTGGCGCTTGACAACTTCCCCGGATACAGCGGTGTGGTCGCCGGTACGAGCTACCAGGTGTCGCTGTGGTACCGGGAGGCCGTGGCGACCATGCCCGCCGTCACGTGGAACGTGCGGTGGCGCGACGAGTCCGGCACGGTGCTGCGTACCGACGCCATCTCCCTGGCCCGGAAGACCGCCTGGACCGAAGCGGCCGGCACGTTCACCGCGCCCGCGGGCACGACCCGCGTCGACTGGACCTTTGTCTGGAACGCGAGCATCGCCGGACCCGCGTTCCAGATCGATGATGTGGCGATCCGTCCCGGGAAGCTCACGTAAAAGACCTGAATGAACGTGAGCCCGGTGACGGCGCTCCGCCCGTCTTCCTGGCACGATACGCGCGAAAGAGCGGCTGCAACACGAACCCCGTGTTGCAGCCGCTCTGTTTGGGAGCATCAACCCCCGAGAAGGCGCGTGAAGCCCCCGGCGAGTGATGCCGTGGCCGCCGAACATCCGCCGTCTTTCCCCCGTATGTCAGCGGCGGCGTCAGGACGGTGACGGCCCGGTATCAGCGCGGTTGGCGATGCTCTGGACATCGAAAGAAACGCCGCGCAAGGAGCACATCATGCAGAAGTTCGACACCCCCGCCGCGATCTCCGCCGTCCTGGACATCCCCTCGGGACGCCTGCAGTTCATCGCCGCCGACCAGACCGACACCACGGTCGAGGTCCGGCCCACGAACGCCTCCAAGAGCCGCGACGTGAAGGCGGCCGAGCAGACCACGGTCGCCTACGCCGACGGCGTCCTGCGGATCGAGACGTCCGCGGCCAGGAACCAGTACCTCGGCCCGTCCGGATCCATCGACGTGACCGTCAAGCTGCCCGCCGGCTCCCGCGTCGAGGCGAAGAGCGCCAGTGCCGAGCTCCGGACCTCCGGCCGCCTCGGCGACGTCGCCTTCGAGGGCGCGTACCGCCAGATCACGCTCGAGGAGACCGCGAGCCTGCGCCTCACCGCGACCGACGGCGACGTCGAGGTCGGCCGCCTCGGCGGCCCCGCCGAGATCAGCACCGCCCGCGGCGACATCCGCATCGCCGAGGCCACCGGCGGCAAGGTCGTGCTCCGTACCCAGTCCGGCGACATCTCGATCGCCGCCGCCGCCGGCGTCTCGGCCGCCCTGGACGCCGGAACCACCCACGGCCGCGTCACCAACTCCCTCAAGAACGACGGCACCGCCGAACTCGACGTCCACGCCACCACCTCCAACGGCGACATCACCGCCCGCAGCCTGTGACCCACAGCCCGGAAAGCGACGCAGCTTTCGAGCTGCACAAGACGCGCACTATCGCGAAACGAGGAATAGCCATGAGTAACAGGGTCCGGAGGTCGCGGGCTTTCCGGCGCGCGGCGGTCACGATGCTGGCGGCCGCGCTGCTGGCCGGGGCGGCCACACCCGCGCTGGCCACGACGGGTGCGGCCGGCCGTGTGGGCCTGTCGAAGGCCGCAGCCGGGCAGGATCGCCCGGAGCTGCAGAAGGCCGTCCAGGCGTTCGTCGATGCAGGTTTCCTCGGAGTGCAGGTACGCGTGCACGATGAGCGGGGCGAGTGGGCCGGCAGCGCCGGGGCGCGCAAGCTGGGCGCGAGCGCGAAGCCGCCCCTGGACGGGCGGTTCTGGGTGGGCAGCGTCACCAAGACCTTCGTCGCGACCGTGGTGTTGCAGCTGGTGGCCGAGGGCGAGATCGGGCTGGACGCCCCGGTGGCCGGCTACCTGCCCGAGCTCGGGCTGGACCGGCGGATCACGGTGCGGATGCTGCTGCAGCACACCAGTGGCCTGTTCAACTACACCGGCGACCTCGACCCCGACGGGACGTGGGTGCCGGGGCTCCCCGCGACGGGCAAGGAGTGGCTGGACAACCGGTTCCGCTCTTACCGGCCGGAGGAACTGGTGCGGTTCGCGTTGTCCAAGCCGGCGCGGTTCGAGCCGGGAACGGGCTGGAGCTACTCCAACACCAACTACACGCTGGCCAGGCTGCTGATCGAGAAGGTGGCCGGCCGCTCGTTCGACGCGGAGTTGAAGCGGCGGATCGTGGGGCCGCTCGACCTGAAGGGCACCGTGGTGCCGGGCGACCGGACGCGGCTGCCCGGGCCGTACGCCCACGGCTACTACCGCTACCAGGACGCCGGCGAGTGGAAGGTGGTCGACGTCTCCCGCCAGAACCTCTCCCTGCTGGCCGGCGCCGGTGACATGATCTCGACCACCCAGGATCTCCACACGTTCTTCTCCGCATTGAACGGCGGCAGGCTCCTGCCGGCCAAGCTGCTGGCCGAGATGCGCGAGCCGCACCCGGAGAGCGACGCCCTCTACGGCCGCTACGGCCTCGGGCTGTTCGTGAAGGACCTGGGCCCGGCCTGCGGCACCGTTCTCAACCACAACGGCAGCCCTCCGGCGGGCTACGGCGCGCTGATGTACAGCACGCCCGACGGCGGCAGGACCCTGACCGCCTCGCTGACCGCCGGGGACGCCGCAGTCGACATCGCCAAGGATTATCCGAAGCTGCTGGACGGGCTCGTCAGGGCGGCGTTCTGCGACGGGCAGGCCGGGGTCAGCTGACACCGCGGCCGCCCGCATGCGATGCCATTCGGCCCTCCGCGCGCTACGGCGAGCGGAGGGCCTTCGCGGCAGGACGTTTTGTCGTTTTCCAGCCGCATCTTGGTGGGTTGCGCCCGACATCGCATGGCCGCCTCTCGTCGGGACGTTATGACCGATCAACGGATGCCGCGTACAGTGGACATCAAGCGGTGACTTGTCGGGCGCGTGACTTACGTGCCCATGACGATTTCTCTCGCACTGCGGATCGGACACCCGGTATGACCGTCCTGACGGGAAACCTGGTCCATCACCCCAACCACAGCGTGCTGACCCTGCGCGGCGAACTGGACGCCTCCTCCCCGGATCTGATCACGCTCGCCGTCGACACGGTGATCGACACTGGTCGGCAACGCCTCACAGTGGACGTCGCCGACCTGACCTTCTGCGACTCTCAAGGGCTCCGGGCACTGCTCCACGCCGAACGGAAACTCACCGCCGCCGGCGGTGCCATGGAACTGGTCCACGTTCACGGCCTGCTGGGCCGCGTCCTGGGCGTCACCGGTCTGGCGAAGGCCTTCACCATCACGCCCAGCACCGTGTAGCGAGCCGCCCTCGAGTCCGGCGGCGCCGGCGCGACCTACGGCCCGGTGATCCGGGTGGTGAGCGGGAGGCCGGTGACGCTGAAGCCGGCGTGAACGGTGAACTCGCCGGGCTCGGTCTTCCACTCCCGCGACAGATACACCTGCACCACCTGCTTGCCCGCCCGCTTCCCGGTGTTGCGCACGGTCAGGCTGACCTCGTCCGAGGTGGCGGTCAGGCCGGTCGCATCCCAGCTCGTGTAACCCAGCCCGTGTCCGAACGGGTACGCGGGTTCGGCAGCCCAGCAGCACGGCGGCCACCTCATCGCGCCAGGGCATGAGCACGGGCGCACCCGCGTTGACCACGACGACCTCCCCGGCCGTGAGCTCGACCAGGGCCGAGGCGTGCGGCGGGAGCCGCCCAGCCTGGCGAGGTCGGACGAGCGGCGGTTCTCGCTCAGCAGCTCGCGACCGGAGTCGGCCTGACCTCCGAGATCAGGAGTTGATCGACGCCATCGCCTAGTTGCGGTAGCGGTAGAGGATCCGGCCGCGGGTCAGGTCGTACGGGCTGAGCTCCACCAGCACCCGGTCGAAGGGGAGGATCTTGATGTAGTTCTTGCGGATCTTCCCGCTGATGTGGGCCAGCACCTTGTGCCCGTTCTCCAGCTCCACCCTGAAGGTGGCGTTGCGCAGGCACTCGGTGACGGTGCCTTCCATTTCTATGCCGTTCGCTGTCCTAGCCATGTCGTTCACTTCCTTCCAGCGCCAGTTCCAGATTGCTGCCCGTACGGCGGGCACCTATGGCATCGAACAGTGCCATGGCCGCCGTGTTGGACTCGTTCACCTCGGCCGACACCGCCTCGATCCCGCGGCGGTGCAGGTCATCCAGTACGCGGGCGAGCAGCGCCCGCCCGATCCCGCGGCGCCGGTGGCCGGACCGTACCGCGACCAGTCCGATCCGCGGCTGCCTGGTGACCGCCGCCAGCCGGACGTACCCCACGTATTCGCCGGCCTCCGCCGCCACCGTGTACCTCGACAGGTCCGGCGCGGCCGGGCGGGGCAGCACCTCGGCCGGCATCTCCCGCCAGCCTACGGCGGCCTCGACCTCGTCGCGGATCACGCGGTCCAGGGCCCGCAGCGGGCCCTCCTCCGCCGGCCCGATCGTCACCCCCGGCGGCGGGAGCGCCGGGCCGAGCCCCGTGAGGCCCGGGTCGGTCGGCACGAGGCACTCCCACTCGCGCCGCCGCGCCGTGAACCCGGCCCGTTCCCAATGCGCGGCCAGGTCGAGGTCGTCCTCGCCGACCAGCGTGTACAGCGGCCTCGGCAGCTCCGCCAGCATGGCGCCGGCGAGCCGGTCGAAGACGGCGCAGTGCCAGGCGTCGATGCTGACGAACATCCGCCCGTCGGGCCTGCCTGAGATGTCGCCGCGGCCGACCACCTGGTCGTCCTCCACGGCGTGCCACGAGCCGTCGGCGACGCGTTCGATCGTCACGGCCTGCCCGTCGCTGCGGGCGGTGAGATGCACAGATTCCATACGGTGTTGCCTTCCGGGATTGCCTGTTGCGGCGCTCCCAGGCGACACCTACGTCAATCGCCTGACCGTGACGACGGGGGGAGCACCCACATCGATACAGCGTTCATGGGTCTCACCTCCTCGCGTGCTTGTCACGGTTCGCGAAAACCTATCAGCAGGTACGCGAGTTCGTCCAACTGTTTTCCAGCACGGTGCCGGGCTGATGGGTGTCAGCCCGGCACCGTCCCGTTTCAGCCCTGCGGCTCTTCCGCCGGGCAACTGGCGCCCTGCGCGGGCACGGTCAGCGAGATCAGGTAGTTGTCCATCGCTTCCGTGGTGCACTGGGTCATGCCGTAGATGCCGTGGCCCCAGCCCTCGTAGGTGAGCAGCGTGGCCTTGGTGCCGAGCTGGCGGGCCACGTTGGCCGACCACTCGTACGGTGTGTCGGGGTCGTGCTTGGAGGTGCCCACCAGCAGCGGCGTGCTCCCGGTGTACCGCAGCCGGTGCTGCGGGTTGTTGACCGGGACCTGGTGGCCCTGGCAGAGCGGCATGTCGCCCATCGGCATCGGGTTGTAGCGCAGGTCGGGCGCCACCGCGTTGGAGGCGCGCATCACCTCGGCGTACTCGTCGTAGTCGCGCAGCGACAGGTTCCAGTCCTGGCAGAGGATCGCGGTCGGCAGCTCGGCGAACTCACCGCCCACGGGCCCGTTGCCGGGCGGGTTGCCCATGTCGTCCGGCACCGGCCCGCCGGCCAGGGCGAGCAGCACCTTGGCCTCCTGCCGCCAGGCCGGCGCCTCGTTGAGCACCACGCCGAGCCACAGCAGGTTGTGCGCGCTCACCGGGCGGTCGGTGAAGCCCGGCCAGTACAGCTCGCCGCGGTCCGCCTTCTCCAGCAGGCCCTTCCACAGCGCCTTGACGTCGCGGCCGTGCAGGACGCAGTCGGTGTCCCGCTCGCACCAGGCGACGAACTCGTCGAAGCTGTCCTGGACGGTGGCCGCCTCGGTCACCTGGAACGCCTTGACGTTCAGGCTGTGGTCCATGTTGCTGTCCAGCACCATGGCCCGGATCCGGTTCGGGTACATCTCGGCGTACATCTGCTGGGCCAGCGTGCCGTACGACACGCCGTACGAGGTCAGCTTGCTCTCGCCGAGCGCGGCCCGGATGGCGTCCATGTCGCGCGCCACGTTGGCCGAGTCGAGGTGGTCGTACAGGGGGCCGGTCTGCTTACGGCAGTCGGCGTGCAGCTTCGCGTCGAAGGCCACCCACTTGTCGTAGTCGGCCTGGCTGGTCATCACCGGGTACGGCATCTCGTTGTACACCGACGCCGTGCAGGTCGTCGAGCCGCTGCGAGCCACGCCCCGGGGGTCGTAGCCGACGATGTCGAACCGCCGCTGAATGTCCTCACTGAACCCGGACGGCCGCAGGATGTCGTTCACCCCGGAGTTGCCGGGCCCACCCGGGTTGGTCAGCAAGGATCCGATCCGCGCGGACGGATCGGTGGCCTTACGCCGCGCCAGCGCCAGCTTCACGGTGGCCCCGTACGGCTTGGACCAGTCGATCGGCACGGCCAGCGTGCCGCACTCGACGGTGGGCTCCTCCTCACACGGCCCCCAGGTGATGCCGCGCTTCCCTTCGTCGTCCGCGGCGGTGGCCGCCTGGGGCGCCGATAACGGTAAAACCGTCGCCAACATCATGATGGCGGTGGCAAGCATGGGTATTTTTCGTTGCATAATGCTCCAAATCGTAGATCGACTGGGCAGGCCGCGGGCGCGAGTGAGTGTAGGGCGGTCCACTTCCGGTCCACTTCCGCCGGCCTTCCAGCCCCCGGTCCAACACCCGTTCGAGGCATGTCGGGCGCCTGACGGGTAGGGGACCAGGTCAGCTGCGCCGCAGCTCAGGGGTCACGAAGGTATCCCCTGCGGCGCTGTCTGCGAGGGGGTGAGATGGCGAGGACCGTCGGTGTGGAAGAGGAATTCCTGCTGCTGGACGCGGGCTCCGCGGAGCCCGCCGCGCTGGCGGGGAAGGTCCTCAGCGTGGCCGGTGAGCATCCGTGGCGGCGTAGCGGCGGCGGCTTGCACAGGGAGCTGTTCCAGACGCAGGTCGAGGCGGCCACCGGGACGTGCACGACGCTCGCCGAACTGCGCGGCCACTTGCACGGCGCCCGCGTTCTGCTGGCGGCCGTCGCTCGCGACGAGGGGCTGGAGCTGGTGTCGGCGGGTACGCCGATGCTGGCCGGTGCTGCGCCGGCCTTGTCGGAGGGCGAGCGGTTCAGGCGGATCGGGGAGATGTACGGAGGTGTGATCGCCGACTACCAGAGCTGCGGTTGCCACGTACACGTCGGCGTGGCCGATCGTGAGACGGCCGTCGCCGTGATGAACCACCTGCGCCCCTGGCTGCCCACGCTGCTGGCACTGTCGGCCAACTCGCCGTTCGACCGGGGGCGCGACACCGGGTACGCGAGCTGGCGGATGGTGCAGCAGTCCCGCTTCCCCGGTTCCGGGGTGCCGCCGTGGTTCGACTCGGCCGCCGCATATGAGCGGCAGGTGGATCGCCTGGTCGACTGCGGCGTACTGGTGGACGAGGCGATGTCGTTCTGGCTGGCCAGGCCGGGCGTCGGGTTGCCGACCGTGGAGGTGCGCGCCGCCGACGCGGCCGGCACGACCGACGAGGCGGTGCTGCAAGCGGCGCTGACCAGGGGCCTGGTCAGCACGGCGGAGGCCGCTCTGCGGGCGGGGCGGGAGGCGCCGAGGGCGCACGAGCAGGTGTGCGCCGCGGCGGTGTGGAACGCGGCGCGCCATGGGTTGGACGGGCCGGGGGTCGACGTGTTCGAGGAGCGCGCCGTGCCCGCCGTACAGCTGCTTGACCGGCTTGTCGGGCACGTGAGCGGCGCCCTGGCCGACAGCGGCGACCTGGCCGAGGTCGAGGATCTGGTGGCCCGGGTACGGCGGATGGGCACGGGCGCCGAGCGGCAGCGCCGCGCCGCCATGAGAGGGCCGAGGGCGGTGCTGGAGATGCTGAGCAGTCAGACCGTGTGGGAGCAGCCGCCGCGGACGTACAGGGAGAGCGCATGAAAGAGCCGAAACTACCCCGAGCCCGTGGGCCGCTGTCGGCAGGGGTGATTTCGACGCTGACCTGCGGAGAACCGGCGCCGCGGGTGGGCAGGGCCGACCCTCTCGGGGAAGATCTGCAGCTCGCGCTGTATCTCTGCTACGAGCTGCACTATCGCGGGTTCGCCGAAGTCAGTGGCGAGCGGGAGTGGGACCCCGAACTGTTGCGGATGCGCGGCGAGCTGGAGGAGCTGTTCCTGGCGGCGCTCAAGGGCGCGACCGCCGGGGGAGACGACGTGATCGCGGTGCTGGAGGAGCTGCTGGTCGAGCCGATCGACGCGCGGGGGGTGTCGCACCATCTGCGCGACGATGGCGAGTTGTGGCAGGTGCGGGAGTACATCGTCCACCGGTCGATCTACCACCTCAAGGAGGCCGACCCGCACGCCTGGGCCATTCCCCGGCTGCAGGGCAGGGCGAAGGCCGCGCTGGTGGCGGTGGAGTTCGACGAGTTCGGCGGCGGGCGGGCCGAGCGCATGCACGCCCAGTTGTTCGCCGACCTGATGGACGAGCTCGGTCTCGACTCCTCCTACGGGGCCTACCTGGAGGTGGCGCCCGCCGAGATGCTGGCGGTCGTGAACATGATGTCGCTGTTCGGCCTGCATCGCAGCCTGCGCGGAGCACTGGTCGGGCACTTCGCGGCGGCCGAGATCACCACCGCGCCCAGCGCCAGGCGGATGGCGCAGGGCTTGACCCGGCTGGGCGTCGATCCGCTGTTCTTCACCGAGCACATCGAGGCCGACGCCGTCCACGAGCAGGTGCTGCGACGTGACGTCATCGGTGACCTGCTGCATCGGGAGCCCGGGCTGGCAGCCGACGTGGTCTTCGGCGTGCAGGCGACGGACTGGCTGGAGGGGCGGTTCGGCGAGCTGGTGCTGGGCCGTTGGCAGTCAGGCCGCAGTTCGCTGCTGTTTCCGGTATCCGATTTACGGTAGGTGGTGGCGATGTTTCTGCTGAGACCGCCAGGCGTTTACCGGCCACAAGGGGATACGGCGCTGCTGGCCGCCGCGTTCCGGCTGATCCGACTCCCGCGGGGAGCCAGGGTGCTCGACGTGGGCACCGGAACCGGCGCGATGGCCGTGGTCGCCGCGCAGCGGGACGGCGTCCGGGTGACCGCCGTCGATCGGTCGCTGCGCGCGGTGCTGGCCGCCAGGTTCAACACGCTGATCCGGGGGCTCAAGGTACGGGTGGTGCACGGCGACCTGTTCGCGCCGCTGGGCGCGGAGGTGTTCGACCTCATCGTGACGAATCCTCCTTACGTACCGGGCAATGCCGTGCCGCCGCCCGCCCACGGCAGGGAGCGGGCCTGGGACGCGGGGCTGGACGGGCGCAGGATTCTCGACCGCATCTGCGCGCTGGCACCCGCGTACCTGGCGGACGGCGGATCGCTGCTGATGGTGCATTCGGCGCTCAGTGATGTCGAGGCGTCGTTGCGCCGGCTTGGCGCGGCCGGGCTGACCGCGTCGGTGGTGGCCAGGCAACGGGAGCGTTTCGGGCCTGTCATGCGGGCGAGAGAGGAGAGCCTCAGGGCCCAGGGGCTGCTGCAACCGGGGCACGACGACGAGGAACTGGTGGTCATCCGTGCAGACAAATCCGAATCCGCCACGGGGCGGCAAGCAGCCTGAGGCGCGCAGGGTCACGATGGTGCCCGGTGGGCCGATGCTGGTCGAGGGCCCGGTCGAGGTCCTTCTGGAAGACGGCTCGGTGGTCACGTCCGACCGGTTCATGGTGGCGTTGTGCGTCTGCAGGCGCAGCCGCAGGTTTCCGTTCTGCGACACCAGCCATCGACGCCGCACCAGCCTCGGGACCGAGGCGCCCTCGGCTCAGCGCGCGTCCGCCGACCCGCCGCCACCCCCACGGCGGCGACCGCCGGATCAGCACTCATGACGGGAGGTCTTCGAGCGTTGCCGCGGGTTGCGTGATGCGTTCGAGCCATCGCCGCAGAAGGGCGGTCTCGGCCGGTTCGAGGGCCTCGGTTCCGGTGAGTTCGAGTTGCGCGTGCAGGCGAAGTGCGGTGGCGTGCAGGGGGTCGGCGTCGTCGTGAGCGGTTGTTTCTGTGAGTACGTGCGAGAACACGGCGTCGCGCATGCGGTGGGACAGCGCGGGGTCGTCGAACAGGGCCGGTCTGGCGATGTGGTCAAGGGCGGTGCCGACGTTCGCCGCCAGGATGAGCTGGGCGGCGGTCTGCGGCTCGACCCTCAACGCGCCCGCCGCCGCGCATCGTGTGAGCGCCGCCACCAGCAGGTCCATCACGCGATCTCGCGCCATTGAGCGCGACCACGGCCGTGGAGTGAACATGAGCTGGTAGAGGGCCGGGTTCTGTTTCGCGAACGCCATGTGGCCGTCCCAGCCGGCGTGCAGATCGGCGACCGGGTCGTGGGTCTGCTCCTGAGCGGCTTTCAGCGCGGCGTACCGCTCGTAGCCGTGGTCGGCGACGGCGTCGAGAAGTCCGCGCTTGTCGCCGAACAGCCGGTAGAGCACGGGCTGGCTCACGCCGACCGCCTCGCAGACCGCGCGCGTGGCGATCTCATGGTCGGCGGACGTCGCCAGTTGCCGCTCCGCGGCTTCGATCATCGCCTCGCGGAGCGGCTCCGTCTCTGTCATGTAATCAATGCTACCGCTAGCCGATAGCGGCGATACGAGGCTGTGCTATGGTCGTTTCGTACCACTGATACGTCTAACTCGTATCGACGATATGATCAAGGAGTTCGCATGGGTGATCAGCGTGTCGCTGTGGTCAGCGGCGGTTCCCGCGGGATAGGCAAGGCGATCGCGGTGGCGTTGGCAGCACGGGGTTGCGCGGTCGCGGTGGGGTTCCAGGGGGCGGCCTCAGCCGCGGCGCAGGTGGTCGAGACGATCACGGCGTCCGGTGGCCGGGCGATCCCGGTTCAGGCTGACGTCGCGGACGAGGACGCCGTCGCGGCGATGTTCGACACGGTGGAGAAGTCCTTCGGCGGGGTCGACGTGGTCGTCAACTCGGCGGGGCGGATGTCGCTGTCCCCGATCGCCGACCTCGACCTGGACGACCTGGACGCCCTGCACCGTACCAATATCCGCGGCGCCTTCGTCATGGCACGCGAGGCCGCGCGTCGCGTGCGCGCCGGCGGCGCGATCGTCACCCTTTCGACCTCCGTGGTCGGTCTGCAGTTCCCGAACTACGGGGCGTACGCCGCCAGCAAGGGGGCCGTCGAGGCGATGACGCTCGTGCTCGCCCGCGAGTTGCGAGGGCGGGACATCACGGTCAACGCGGTCGCGCCCGGCCCGACCGCCACCGAGCTGTTCCTCGACGGCAAGGACGAGGCCACCGTCGAGCGACTCGCCAAGCAGCCGCCGCTGGAGCGGCTCGGCACCCCCGAGGACATCGCCGAGGTCGTCGCCTTCCTGGCCGGCCCGGCGGGGCGCTGGGTCAACGGGCAGGTCGTACGGGCGAACGGCGGGATCATCTGACGACCGCCGCGCGCCGGGCCATCGTCGGCACCGGGGCCTCCAGCGGCTTCGGCCGGCTCACGGCCGCGCAGGCATCGCGGACCTCCTGTCACCTGCCGCCTCACTCTGAATCCCCGATCCGAAAGGAAACCGACATGCCGTTCGCCAACCTCAAGGTGCCCGCCGACACCCTGACCCCCGAGTCCAAGAAGAAGCTCATCGACGCCGTCACCGACGCCTACGCCGACGTCTACGGAGAACGAGCCCGCGCCACCACCCTGGTCCTCGTGGAGGAGGTTCCGGACGGCGGCTGGGGCCTGGGCGGCAACGTCCTCACCGCCGAAATGCTCGGCCGGAGCTGACCCGCGTCCCCTCGGCTCGCCGGGTCGCGGGACCGGCGAGCCGAGGGCGACGCTGCCTCAGAGCGCGGTCACCCGGTCGAGCGCGGGAGGAGCGACCGTCTCGTTGGCCTGGAAGTAGGCGCGGAAGGCCTCGTAGTCGCGCGAGCCCCGCACCGGGTCGGTGAAGCCGCTCAGCGCGCCGAATCCGTCAGCGCCGATCAGGGTGTACGCGAGCGCGGCCACCCGGTAGGTCCGCCCGGCATCCAGGGGAGCGCCGCCGATCAGCACCTTGGAGGGGTCGACCCGGTCACCCACCGGCCGCGAGGCGTCATAGGCGTACCGGACGCCGGCGGAGACGGCCAGCGGGCTGAACCGCACCGTGCCGTCGGCCTGCGTCTGCCACTGCTGCTCGAGCGCCTGCTCGAGCTGCTGCCCGGTGAGGGAGACGGTGAGCACGGGGTTCGCGTAGCCGTACGTGGCCCAGGCCTCTCCGAACAGGACGGTCCCGTCGGCGTCGGCGGGGTTGGTGCCCTTGGCGAAGCGCAGATCGCCGCGCAGGCTGTTGGAGCCCTTCAGCGGGGCCGTGGCCACCAGTGCCAGGTCTACGGGTCCGCCGGCGTTCCGTACGGCGTCCGCGTACTCCGCGTCGGCGACGAGGTTGCCCAGCGTGCTCTCGCCGTCGGCGGCGCGGGTCCGGGTGATGTCACCGCTGATCTTGCCGACCGGGCGCGCGTACGTCCGGGTGCCGCGGGTCTTCCAGTAGTCGACGAGCCGCGCCATCGCGGGGTCGGGCGTGACGTCGCGGGTGACCGGGTGGTTCACCGAGGTGGTGGCGGAGCGGATGACGTCACCCGTGCTCGGGTCGATCTTGAGGTTCATCTCGTTGATCAGGCGTCCGTGGTTGGCCGCCTCCACCACCGGCCGGGGGTTGCCCGCCGGGTCCGGGATCATGCAGTTGTCGAACAGCGCGTGCCAGTGCCCGGTGACGATCGCGTCGATGTCGGGGGAGGCCTGCCTGGCGAAGTCGAAGACCGGCCCCGAGGGGTTGCTGTTGCAGCGGTCGTAGACGTCTCCCGCGGTCCCGCCCTCGTGCACGTTGGCCACGATCGCCTCGACACCCCGGCGCTTCAGCTCGGCCGCGTACCTGTTCGCGGTCTCCACCAGCGGCAGGTTGTCCAGCTCCGGCTGGTAGGACGTCGAACCGGTGACCGTGGTCGGGGTCGTCAGGTTGATGAACCCGATCCGGACGTTCTTGCCGCCGCGGACCTTCACCGTCTTGATGACGTACGGCTTGAGGATCGGCTTGGTGGAGCCCTTGCGGGTGATGTTCGCGGAGGAGATCGTGTAGTGCGCGCCACTGAACCGGCGGCCGGTGGAGTCCGTGAAGCAACTGTCCACGTCGACCACGCCGAAGCAGCGGCCCTTGCCCATGTGGTCGCGCAGGAACTCCAGTGACCGGTCGAGCTCGTGGTTGCCGACCGCGGAGAACTCCACGCCGATCGCGTTGAGGAACTCGATCGTGGGCTCGTCCTGGTGGTAGGCCACTTCGGTGGGCCAGCCGCTGAAGTCGTCTCCGGTCGTGAAAGTGATCGAGTTCTCGTGACCCTGCCGCAGGTTCTTCAGGTGCGTGGCGATGTACGGGGCGCCGCCCACCACGATGCTCTTGCCCTCGGCGTCCTTCACGGTGCCGTTCGCGGCGTCGTTCTGCGGCGTCAGATAGCCGTGGAAGTCGGTGATGGACAGAAGTTGTACGTCCACGGGAGATCCCGCGGCTTCGGCGGCGCCGGCCGGCAGGAGCGTGACGGCCGAGATGGCCATCGCGGCCGAGGCCGTAGCCCAGCGCCGGAAGCTGCTTTGCTTCATTTTACCTACGCTTGCTCTCGCTTTACTGATCGGCGGCATTAGATCAGCGCCGAATGACAGCCGGCGAGCCGGTTATGGCCGGGCAGGTGAAGAACCGGGAAAGCGGGATGGCGGATCGGGGCCGCCGATCTCGTCGTCGTCGCTGCGGGCGATCAAGGGCTGGCTGCTGCCGCAGGAGGCGCACTGCTCGGAGTGATCCAGCACCCGGACGTTGCAGGCCGGGCCTAGTGGCCGGGCTTTTGAGAAGGGGTTGCATCTTGCCCGTCGCCGCGTAACGTCCCGAGCAGCGACCCTCGCCACGGGAGGAGAGATCGGCATGTCCGACGATGAGGCCCAGCGCGTTTTCCAGGTGGTCGACTCGTTCGACCCCGGCGAGTTCGTGCAGTTGCTGGCGGAGGACGCCAGGATGGTGTTCGGCAATGCCGAGCCCATGGTGGGACGCGACGCCATCGCCGAGGGGCTGCGGATATTCTTCGCGACCATCGCGGGCCTCGCCCACAGGGTCGTCAGAACGTGGCAGGTCGACGCCGACACCATTGCCGAGACCGAGGTGACATACCGGCGCCTCGACGGCAAGGACGTCAGCGTCGTGGCCGTGTCGATCTGGCGTACCCGCGACGACGGTCTGATCTCGGACTACCGCGTCTTCGTCGACCTGGCGCCGGTCTATGCGGTGTAGAGCCACGTCTACTGCGGCGTCGTACCGGTGAGGTCGCCTGTTCAACTGTCGCGAATTGATCGGCGACGACAGGGGCGGCGGCCGCGGGAATGCCGATCTTTCGCAGGAGCGCTGGGGTGCGTGCTGCCCCCGTCATTCCGACGACGTCGACGAGCGCGGTGAACGGCGGCCTACGACGTGTTCTCGTGGACGGGCATGGGCCCCGAGCGGCACGGCTCGTTCTACGAGAAGATGCACGACTTCTACGCCGGATTCCACGCCATCGATCGCCCCCGATGCGAAACCCAGCCTCGTTCCTGCACTTCCAGATGCGGACCTTGTTGAGGGAGGAGGACGACGACCCGTTCTACCGGCTGCTCACCAACAGCGACACCTGGCCGTGGACCCTCGACGAGGACCTGTTCGCCGCTCTCAACGTCGGTGGCGAGGCCTGGCCACGCCCGCGTGACGGCCTGGTCCACTGGCGGCCGCTGCATGAGGACCATCTCGCACCGATCGCCCTGCTGGCCGATCCCCGGGCCGCCCGCCTGATCACGCCGGAGCGCGGACGCGAACTTCTGGCCACGAGACGGGGCTGAGCGACACGCTTCGAGAGCTGATCAGCCGACGACCACGTCCAGGAAGATCGGCTTCTTGGCGGACAGCAACTGGGTCCCGGCCTCGTCGGTCATCTTCCAGTAGATCTTGCATCTGCCGGGGGAGTCCGATGCGCGGACGCGTACCGCGATGTCGACGGGCTCGCCCGGCTGGACCGGATGTATCTCGACCCGTTTGGGGGCGCGGCACGGGGTGTCGTTCAGCCGGGTGAGATAGCGTCCCCGCCACGGGATGGTGCCGGTGTTCCTGATCCGCCAGATCTTCGTGAACTCCGCCCCCGTTTTCACCTTCGTGCCGTCCGGATGGGTGACGTCCCGTTCGAAGGCGGAATCGTCGTAGGGGGAGGCGGCCCGCGCCGGGGTGTTCGGCGCGCTGGGCTCGTCCTTTCCGGAGAGCGGGGCGAGCCAGGAGAAGAGGGCGGCACCGGTCGCGGCAGCGGCGGTCGCGACCGCCGCGATCATGGCCGGCCTCCTGGCGAGGGGAGGTCGGGTTCGGCGTTCGGGATGCTCCGCCATACGGGCCTCTGTCTCGATGTGCCCGGCACGGGCCTCAGCGGGTCCGGCGCGGGTCTCGTCGTGACCCGTACGGCCCTCGGCGGGTCCGGCGCGGGTCTCGTCGTGACCCGTACGGTCCTCGGTGGTCTCGCTACGTGCGGCGGCGCTCGCGGCCCGCTCCCAGTGGGCTCGCCACTCGCGCCGAGCCTCCTCGGCGTCCTGATTCAACCGGTCGACGGCGAGGACCCGGACGAACTCCCACGTCGTCTCCCAGGTCGGCAGGACCTGCCCCCGGGCGGCGGCTGCCAGCGAGGACTTCGAGGCCGCCGCGCCCATACGGGTCGACATCTCCGCGAAGGACGGGTC
This sequence comes from Nonomuraea angiospora, assembly GCF_014873145.1. Taxonomy (NCBI): domain Bacteria; kingdom Bacillati; phylum Actinomycetota; class Actinomycetes; order Streptosporangiales; family Streptosporangiaceae; genus Nonomuraea; species Nonomuraea angiospora. The sequence continues at coordinate 11,256,620 of NZ_JADBEK010000001.1, forward strand.
GCCCGCCTCCGCCTTGAGCTCCCACAGGCGGTACGCGAGGGCGGCCACCGGGCCCGCGGCCGGTTCAGGCCGGACCGGCTTTCGCCCGGGCCGCGCTACCCTGCCCGTCCACTGCGGATCAGGCTCGTCTCCCTGCGATCCTGACGTCCCCGGTAATTCCGGCATCTTCACCTGCCCTGTCCGGCACCGTCAACCGGCCGTGCCGACGACCCCGGCATGGCCTGTGACACCTGAGAGCAAATGAGATTACCTGAATTGTCCGAATAAGTCCGGAATTCTGCGGGTTACCTGGACGCCCTGGTCATTCCCCCGCGCATGCCCGGAAGCCGTACCCCGCCGCGAAGGATCGCAATGCCTTCTCGTTCTCGTCCGGTTCCAAGGACTGTTCCACCGCCTTCTTCGCCTCTCCCTTCCTGCCCGCGCGCATCGCCGCCTCCGCGCGTCCGCTGAGTTCGCGCAGGCTCGCGGCCAGCGCCCTGGCGGGCACGAAGAACCTGTTCCGCACTTGCGGGACGTCATCACTGGGCGGCGCGATCGCTTCTATCGCGGCGATGGTGCCGGTCATCGACTCCGACGCGCGGCGCAGCTCGTCCACCTCCTCGCGCAGGTTCGCAGGTGGCTCCTCGCGGAGGTCCGACTGCCGGGACGCTTCCTCGCACACCGCGTCCACGGCGGCGATGTATTGCCTTTTGACGTCCTCGTACGGTTCCTCCTCCGCCACCGAGACCGTCGCCCACAGCACGAAGGCAAGGGCCAGCACGACCCCGTCGACGATCATGCGCCACGCCTGGACATGCCTTCTCTCACGCGATCTCATCCGCCGCTCACTCCTTCGGAAGAAAACGCCCTTGGCGCTCTCGCGAGCGCCAAGGGCCGAAGTCCGGCCGAGCTACGTCCCCGTCCTAGCTCGAAATCAACACCGGATCCGGCGCTCCTGCGACCGCTTGTGCAGGGTGGCCACTTCGCTGCCACGCAGGACCGAGTAGAGATGCACCTTCGTCTGGTTGCGGTAGAGCTGGCTACCGCCGGAGCACCTCCACGAAGGGGTCGTCGTCACGGTGAACGCCGCCCTTCCCTTCTTCACCTCCGAGGTGGCCTTCGTCCGCCAGAAACCGAGCCCGCGATACTGCTGGAGGCTCGTCTTGACCACGGCCCGGCGGCCCCACTCGCCCTTCTCGCAGTGGACCTGCCTGCTGGTCGTGATGTAGGCGCCGGTCCTGTACGGGGTCTTTATCCGCTGCCAGCCCTTGCAGCGGTCGTGGTACCCGATCCCCAGATAGGACTTCGCCGACCAGCCCGGCGCCAGGGCGGCCGAGCTGTCCGAGACGGCGGTGACGCCCAGCCCCGCCTGTGCCGACGCGGACGACCCCGCCATGAGCCCGGCCGTCAGCCCGACGACGAGAGCCGCTCCGGTAATCCCTTTTCGTCCGATCATCGGATCTCCTTTCAAAGAAATCCTCTGCACTTTCCGACTCGGGAGTCCCCGATCAACCGCGCACAGCGATTCATTGGAATAGCCGAACACCTGCCAATGGCGTCGGCACCGGACACTGGCGCCGGGAACGGCACCACTCTGACCGCCGATGCCCGGCACCGGCAAGCGATCCGCCCCGTCCAGTCGTCCAAACATTGTCCAGAGCTATTAGGACAATCGAATCCGCAGGTCAGGAAGTTGCGGCAGGGATTCAACGCACCGGCGGAATCTTTCCCGGCTCCGCCCGATCAGCGCCCACACCGAACGGGGTGTCGCAGCAATTGCGGCATCCAACAATTCGCAGGACGGCAAGGCGCCGGTTGCCACCCGGAATCGATCGCAGGCAGTGGACACCAACGGGTGCGTCCCCGCTCGGCCTGCCTGGCGCGCGTCGCATCGGCCGTGTGCGGCAGGCCGAGACCCAGCAGGCCGAGCAGGTACGGCTCAGCCACCACGCCGCTCGCACCGTCCCCGCCGCCCGGCTCGGCGAGCGCCCCGCCCAGGACGCGCGCGCGTCGATCCGCGTGGACGACGATCATCCACTCTTCGCCTTCGTCGCCGTCGAAGGCCGCGCCACCCTGATCGAGGATCTGCTGACCGTGCGGCAGCGAGCCACCCGGTGACCGGCCCCGCTCCGCGCTGTCGGCGCGGCCGTCCTGACCCCATCAGCGCAGGGTGGCCAGCGTGTCGAGGGGGTTGTCCAGGAGGTTGGCGAAGGCGAGTTCGGCGGCACCGGCGAGCGTGGTGTCGTCGCCGAGGGCCGTCACGGCCAGGCGGACACGTTCGCGCGACACCGGCAGGACATGCGCGTCGATCCGGGCACGGACGCGTGACGCGGCGCCCGGGTAGACATCGCGGAGCATCCCGCCGAAGACCACGAGCGCCGGGTTGAACAGGTTGATGAGGTTGACGACGCCGACACCGAGCCAGTCGCCGATGCGGTCGAGGGCGTCCCGTGCGCGGGCGTCGCCGCTCCCGGCGAGGGCGACGACTGCGCGGATGCCGTCGCGTCCGACGAGTTCGCCGGACCGTCCCGCGTAGTCGAGCAGCGCCTCCTCTCCCACTTCGGCCTCCAGACAGCCGCGCGACCCGCACAGGCAGGGCCGTCCGTCGAACGGGTTGACCAGCATGTGCCCGAGTTCGCAGCCGTAGCCTCCGTCTCCGTCCAGGAGTTTGCCGCCGACGATGATCCCGCCGCCGACGCCGACGTCCCCGTGCAGGTAGATGAGGTTGTCGACGTCGCATCCCGCGCCGCGTACGTGCTCGGCGATCGCTCCCAGGTGTGCCTCGTTGCCGACCTCGACGGGAAGCCCGAGACCGAGCCCGGCGGCGAGCTCCGCGCCGAACGCCTGGTCCACCCAGCCGAGATGCGGTCCGTACCGGACCGTGCCGTCGGCGCGCCTGATCAACCCGCAGTACGACGCGCCCACACCCACGCACAACGCGCCCGGACCGGCCCCGACGACCAGTTCGCGGCCGAAGGCGGCGAGGACGCCTACGACGTCCTCCAGATCGACCCCGGCGCGGGTGCGCACGGCCTCGCGGCGCTCGAGGACCCGGCCGCCGAGCCCGACACGGGCCGCGAGCAGCCGGTCCACGGCGACGTCGAACGCGAGCCCGTACAGCGTCCCCTGCTCGGGCATGACGACGATGGACGGCCGCCCGGCGCGACCCCGCCCGATGGGGACGCCCTCGCGGACCAGCCCGGCGGCGGCGAGTTCGGCGGTCAGGTCCATGATGGTGCTGCGGTTGAGGCCCATCCGGCGGCCGAGCGCGGCCCGTGACACGGCCCCTTCCTTATGGACGCGCCGCAGCACCTCACTCAGGTTCCGCTGCCGCATCTGCTCCTGTGTCCGCGCGCCCGCCGCCGATCCCGTCATCCCCGCCAGCCTAGGCCGGGGTCGGTACTTGTGAACAGCAGGACAGCCATGAGCGCTCCCCACTGGAAACAAGCGTTCCGATACATCCGCGCTTGAACCGCGGGAAAGGCGTGCGATCGATCGACGCCAACCCGACACCCCAACAAGATCACCGACCTGCGGTTCGTCGTCCCGGTCAAGACGATCAACGCCGGCGGCCGGCTCGAAGTCTGCTCCACCATCCGCTCCAGCAGCACGAAGCAGGCACCGGAGTAGTGGAACTCCGCCCTGGACGAGCGTGGTCTTCGGGAAGTTGTCGGCACCGTTCATGACCTGGAGCAGCGTGGGCACGGTCGCGTCCAGGCCGTAGCCCGCAGCCTGCGGCGTCGAAGCCGGAACAGCCGTCGGCAGGAGACGCGGAGCGGCGGCCGACGACGCCTGCCCGGTGGGGCAGGACGCGCTCGATGGCGGGCACGGCCGTGGAGGAGTCACCCAACCCCTCAATGACGGCTCCTCCAACGGGCCAGCCACGCCGCGTGCTGACGCATGCGTGTGAGGTCGTCGGGAAAGCAGCTCTCCCAGCCCTCATCCAAACGCATCCAGGCCACGGGCTGCCCGGGCTCCGCGACGAACGGAGTCGCCGCATCGACAACCGCGGCATACGACAGCCCGAGAGTGACAGAGAGCTTCGGGTGGTAGGAGCGAACTGCAACCGCTGCCGGCTCGTCCATCAGTTCCACTCGAAGGCCGGTCTCCTCGAAGAGTTCCCGGGCCGCACCCTCACGCGGCAGCTCTCCGAACTCGACTTTCCCGCCTGGCGGCACCCAGCCTCGCCGACGATGCTTCACCAACAGGACCTGGGCGAGATCCTCGTCAAAGACCCAGACCTCGGCTCCGAGCGGCTCCATCGGGCCTTGCTCAGCAACGGCCAGCCACTGGCGAGCCTCGTCGAACTCGGCCACAGCCCGACCGGCATCGACAGCTGCCGCCTCGAGAACCCGCTTGTCGATCACGTTCCGAACCATCCGGCCAAGATACGGTGACGCACTGACAACGAATCGTAAGGGCTCATCGTGTCCGGCCGAACACCTGGCCGCCGGCCCCGATCGCAACATAACGTCCCTCACATGACAGAAAAGATCATCTTGCTCTGACTGTGAGAACCGGCCTGCGACCCAAGATGACAATCGGATCTGGTGCGCCAGCACCGCGAGCGCACGCCCGCCACCGACGCCGCCGCATCGGGGTTGGAGGGCTGGCGGCTCATCCAGGCGCTGCGCGAGCAGGACCAGCACCGCTACCAGCTGATCGCCCCGGACGGCCGCACCGCCGGCACCCACGCCATCGCGGCCGTCGCCGAAACCATCGCCAGCACCGGCCCTCCGGCCTCCACCCGGGGGTCGCCGCCCAGGTGGCGCCGGGCCCGTTCGACCAGGTCCTCGTCCCCCCCGGGATGCCCGAGCAGTTCCTCGATCCGCTCCCGTTCATGCTCGACCAGCGCGCGGAGCCGACCGGGCGCGCCGGCGGCGATCTGCGGGCGGTACGGGCATGCCACCGCGTCTCGGGTACACCTGCGTGGTTACCGGCGTGCCCGCGCCGCGGCGTCCCGGACCGCGTGGTCCGGGCCCGTCTCCGCCAGCTCGTCCAGCACCTCCAATGCCTCCGCGGTGCCGATCCGGGCGATGGCGTCGACCGCCTTGACCGCGCGGGCCCTGGTGCCCCGCGCTACCCAGCCGGGGATCAGGGCGGCCAGGTCGCGGGCCGTCCGGCCGTCGCCGAGCCGTCCCAGCGCGGGCAGCGCCCAGGCGTCGCCGTGCAGGAACAGCGCCCAGCCCAGGTCGGCCAGCGAGCGCCGGTCGCAGGCGTCGCGGACCGCGTCCAGCGGCTCGTCCGGCTTCCTGGCCAGCGCGACGAGCCTCCTGGTCGCGGCGGCGGGCAGGGCCCGGCCGCCGCCCTTGAGCAGCACCTGTGGCAGGACATCGGGATCGGCGTACGCTGGCAGCCGGGGCGCCCGGCCCGGCGCGGTCAGCACCGCCGGGACGTCCTCGCCGGGCGCGTCCGGGACCCGCGGCGCCGGGTCCGGCCCGGGCAGTTCGGGATGCGCCTTGAGGTGCATGCGGAGCAGCCCGGCGGCGAGGAGCGCCGACGTCGAGTCGCTCGCGGCCACCGTGGACAGCACCCGTACCGCCCGTACGGGGAAGCGCTCCATCGCTGCGAGCAGGTACTCACGCGCGAACTCCCGCTCGTACCGCTCCAGCAGCAGCTTGAACGCCTCGTCGCTCGGAATCAGGGAGATCAGCTCCACGAACTGCTCCCGCCACGGCTTGTAGATTCTGAGCCGGTCCCAGGCGTCGACCAGGACCGGGGCGGCCGCCGGGCCCAAGCCATCGGCCATCGTGGCGCGCATCCCGTACGTGAACGCGTCGAAGTCGGAGTCCTCCAGTCTCCAGCCGAGCAGTTCGAGGTGCCGCGGCGTGCCCACCGACGCCCACAGCCGTTCGCGGTAGAAGGCGTTCGAGCCCCACTCGGCGGACGGCGGGTCGGCGCAGCACTCGTCCACCCAGTCGTGCCGGGTGGGCACCAGGTAGGAGACGACGAGCCGCCGGGAGCGGGTGCCGCGGTGCGCGGCCAGCCGTTCCACCGCCCGCCGGTACTCCTCCTCGGGGCAGAAGGCCAGCAGGCCCCGGACCCGGCGCAGGCTCACCGAGTCGACCTGCCGAAGGGAGTCCAGCGGGCGCAGGTCTTTCGTCGAGGAGGCGATGCCGCTCAGTTCGGCGAGCGCGCAGGCGGCGAAGGCGAGCCCGCGGGAGGCGATCCACCCGTCGGTGAAGGTTCGCGGCGTCTCGTTCCCGTTCTGCGCGCGGTCGACGATCGATGCGATCGCCGCCGCCCCGGCGGGGTCGTCAGCGCCGCCGAGGTACGCCCGCGCATGCGCGACCAGGGCCGGGTCGCTCACAGCCGCCGACAGCACCGCCTCGATGTGGCCGCGGTGCTCCTCGGCCAGCTTCGCCGCCACGTCCGCGGCGCCGGGATCGACGGTGTCGCCGGGCGCGACCTCACCCAGCGCCCGGTCGGAGACGCCCGGTTCCGCTGGGAGCGCGCCGCCCCGCCGGGGGTGCAGATCTCGGCGCAGGGGCTCGGAGAGGACCAGGACGTCCTCGGCCGGGGGGAAGTGATCATCCATGGCGGATCACCATAGGGGAACGGGGCGACATTCCCCCGAGTCCGGCAGATACCGCAGGTCGTGCTTCACTTCGCGGACGGTCCGAGCCGGCTCGCGGGCGAACGGAACGGCGCGGTCGCCAACGAACGGCAGCTGTGGTCGGTGCTGATCGATTATGCCGATCACTACAACGGGCGTCGCCCGCACCAGTTCCGCCGGCAGTTGTCACCCGATCATGACGAGCGGACCGGTTTCGGCTCGAACTACTGTCGGACACATCCTCACCTCCGTCCGGCCGGGCACCGCGCCACCGCAGTGCTGCACCCAAGACGGGGCCCGCCTCGTGACAGGCGGCGCACCGCTTCGGCACCGCCCGGCGTATGCCCGCGAAGATCGTGCGGGAAGCCGCTTGGCCTCACCCCTTGAGCCGGGGAGAGGTGTCCTGCACCCTGAGCGTCTCTCGACGTCGTGAAGTCAGCGGCCTGTATCCGGACAGACGCCTCACCTGACAAGGTGCCCATCGAGGCGTTCGAGACCTCCTTCGGGGTCCTCGGCCCACACCTGCTGCACCCCAGCGCCCTGGCCGCGACGTTGACGCCGATGGCCGCCGACGACAGCCTCCCGCCGATGATGCGAGATGCCGCCCACATCGCCGCCGGCATCCTGTGGAGCGACTCCGGCGGTTGGTAGCCCTGCCAAGGCGCCGTCCCTGCACCAGGGTGCGGCCACTTTCGGCGACGGTGAGCATCCGAGCTCGATCTGCGCCGCCCGGACCGGGCCGGCCGCCAGCGGTTTCAGCTCGCGCAGGTGCTCTTCTCATAAAATGGGTACGTCGGGAAACGCCCGCTCAACGGAGTCGCCCTCTGGCTTCGCGCGGGACGAGCCGATCGATCTGGGGAGGTGCTGTCATGGCCGTGCACATCACCTATCGCCGAGTTTATGAGGAGACCCCACCGGGCGACGGCAAGCGGGTGCTCGTCGACCGGGTCTGGCCGCGGGGTATGCGTAAGCAGGACGCTCACCTGGACGAGTGGCTGCGTGACGTCGCCCCGTCCAGCGAACTGCGCCGGTGGTACGGCCACGAGCCGAGCCGCTTCGCCGAGTTCCGCCGCCGCTACCTTGCTGAGCTGCGTGATGCCGGACATCGGGAGGCGGCCCGACACCTGCGTGACCTCGCGGCCCATGACGATCTCACGCTGCTGACCGCCACCAAGGACGTGGACCACAGCCAGGCCGCGGTCCTCGCAGAGTGGCTGACCGGCCGCGGGCGATCCGAGTGATGACCGCGACGCCTCGGGCCATCGGTTGGTTCGGCATGCCGGCCGGATCGTCGCGGGATGAGGAATCATCCGGGCGGGCCGCATCTCGGGCCGTTCGGCTTCGATGAGAATCGCGGCCACCACGTGGCCCGCGCCGAACGGCAACTGACCACCGCCCGAGCAATGTGCGTTCAAATATGGCTTCACCCGCTTGCTCCTGGTGTGTCGTGGAGCAGCTCAGGGGAACGTCGTTCCTGGTGGGGGTGCAGCAGGGCTGAGAGGTCGCATGGCTTGAGGTTCCTCTTGGCCTGGGAATGAGTATCGCGACACCTGGCGGATGAGGCCGGTCGGCGAGGCGTGCCGGACCGCGCGGGCCGAGGGCGGGTGGCGACGCCAGGCGTAGTTCCCTTTCATAGGAAGACGCCTTGCGGGAAGGGGAGGGGTGATGCGCCCAGGCATGAGATGCATCTGAGGCCCACCCCGCGCAGGGGCTGGGGCCGGCAGCGGCAGATGCTTGGAGGGGTGTTGCTGCAGGACGTCTCTGAGTGGGCGGTCGCTCTCATCAGCCGCCCCGGATCTCGTGACTCTCCCGGCGCGGCGAGGGACCGCCTTGGTGATGACCGGGCGCAGATCGACCGCGACATATCATGATCGCGCCGCTGTCCGTTGTCCTGCCCGCCCTCACCGTGCTGTGGGGGCTGCGCGGCGCATCCGGTTACCTCACCATCGCGGCGCTGGTGCTGCTGGAGAATTTCGGCATCCCGGTACCAGGCGAGACCGCGCTCATCGCCGGCGCGGCCTATGCCGGCCATGGCCACCTCAACATCGTGGCCGTCGCCGTCGTGGCGTTCATCGCTGCGGTGATCGGCGACAACATCGGCTATGCCATCGGTCGTTCCGCCGGCCGCCGCCTGGTCACCCGCTACGGCCGCTACCTGCTCCTGCCCCCCGCCCGCTTCGCGCGAGCCGAACAGTTCGTCACCCGGCACGGCCCCGAGATCATCATCGCGGCCCGGTTCATAGAAGGGCTGCGTCAGCTCAACGGCATCATCGCCGGCACCACCGCCATGCCCTGGCGTCGCTTCCTTGCCTACAACGTTCTCGGCGCCGCCCTTTGGGTCGCCGTATGGGCAGCCCTCGGCAACTACGCCGGCCACCACCTGGCCACCATCGAAAAGAACCTGCGCCAGTATCAGTGGTACGCCATCGCGGCACTCGCCCTGCTCGCCGGTGCCTACGCCGGCCTCCATATCCTTCGCAGACGACGAAATGCGCACCACGAACCTCCGCGGACCTGAAGACAAGCCGCAAAGGCGATCAGCAGCGCCGCCGGACAATCGGCTGACCTCCGACCAGCACTATTAGCCGTTTGAGGCTTACTCGGTCTGCCCCCAGCTGTCGTCGATCGACAGCCGCAGGCCGACTGCCAGGCGGCGAGAATCGGCCCACCCGCTACGCCACCGCCGCCAGTAGACCGACCGCAGCTAGGCGGTCACCGGCCGCCAGCGTCTGACTACCCTGGGACGGCACTTCCGTCCCAGGGCAGTTTCGCTTCGCGACAGCGCATGTCCGCCTAGCCCTGACACCATGCCGGTGTACGTGGCCCGGCTCTGATCGTCCGGACCGCCCTGAGAGCTGATTTCGCAGGCTCGGCGCCCAGGCGCGAGCTCTCACGCCGGCGAACTGTGCCGTAGCATCCGCCGAATTCCCAACGCTTATTGGATGTAGCTGATGAGGAAGGGAAGCTGCTGGTTTCCGTCCTCCAGGGTGCCGATCGATCCGTTGGGATGGAGCACGACGTTGCCCTCGCTGTAGCTGTCACCCCTCCATGAGTAGATCCACGCCGGGCCGTTGAGGTATTTGGCGGCACTGTCGCGCCACGAGGCGTTGGGGATGTCGGCCAGCTGGTGCCCGTTTCCCCGGGAGGCGGCGAAGGAGTAGGCCTCGTTGCGTGTCTTTTTCATTCCCGGTCCGTACCAGTACAGGCGGTAGGTGCCCTGGACGGTCTCCTCGCCGTCGGCGCCGCTGGCGGAATTGGGAATCTCTATTAGCTGGTCGGTCATCGCTGCTCCACCTCTCGCTTGGGGAGGGCGGCGGAACGCCGCCCACCCAATGTTACTCAAAGCTATATATCCATCACTTAGGGTAGCTAAACGGACATGGTCATCCCGCGGGGCTGTCCTGACTCGGTCGAAGTGATGCCCGACGTGGCGAGCCCATTCGCCCGCGCCCTGAACACCGCCCGCCGCGCTCTTCCTGAGGGCCCTGAGCGCGCCGCGATCCGTCACGCCCTGGACGACCTCACCGACCGGCACCTGCCGCCTGCCGCCTGCCGACGCGGAGCGCATCGCAGGCGCCCAGCTCGACAGCGAGATCGAGACAGGGCGGGCCCCCGAAGTGACCGCCTGGTGCCGCCCGAACCCCTGGCCCGCGCGGCCCGGGGTTCCACTTTTTCAAGGCCGTTCGAGGCGCCGCGGCGACTCGCTGTCGGCCGTGGCGGCAAGCGCGTCAAAGCAGCGTCAGCGCCTTGGCCACGCCCGGGTCGCGCCCGGTGGCCAGGTCGAGGGCGGTCATGGGGGCGTAGTGGTCGACCGGGACGCCGATCGTGTCGATGATTTCGCGGGCGGGCCCGAGGTGCCGGACCTTGGGCAAGAGCAGGACGCTGCCATCGTCGAGGAGGTATCCGTCGCTGGGGCCGGAGACCGCCCCGGCGGTGCGGGTCCCGATGAGGGTGCCCAGGCCGTTGTCCTTGACGGCCGCGCTGAAGTCCTCGCAGGCCGAGGCGCATCCGCGGTCGGTGAGGACGATCAGGCGCGAGCCGAGCAGCGGGACGCTGTCGTCGGTCCGGTTGGGCACGCAGTCGCCCTTGAGCGGGCAGAAGTAGCTGGTGACCTTGCCGTGCGCGAACGCGCCGAGCAGTCGCGTCACCTCGCGAGGCGACCCGCCGCCGTTGCCGCGCAGATCCAGGACCACCGCCTTCGGCTTACCCTGCAGCTTGGCGATGACCTGGTCGGCGGCGCCTTCGTAGAATCCGGGCAGTTGGACGTATGCGACGCCGTTGGCGAGCTTCTTTGACGTCACCGCCGGAGGCTGCCGCGTGATGGGGCCCTCTCTGAGCTCGACGGTGCGGGTCTGTCCCGTTGTGGGGCGCTTGAGCGTGAGCGTCACCGTGCCGGCGGTGAAGGCTTGGACGATGCTCTGGTTCACGGTGTCCCCGATGAACGGCCGTATGCCGTTGGCCTTGACGATGATGTCGCCGGGCCTGACGTCGGCCTTGGCGGCGGGGCTGCCGGGCAGGACGCGGGTGATGAACAACGGCGGCTTGGCCGCCGGGTCGAGTTGCGGGCCCTGCTGGGCCGACACGCCCACGATGCCCGTCCCGGTCGGCCCGCCTTCCGGTGGGGGAGTCGGCCTGACCGCGCGGGCGTGGTTGTCGTGCAGTCCGGCGACCATCGCGGTGATCGCGGCGCGCAGCGCGGGTACGTCACCGGCGGCGAGGACCTTCGCGAAGGCGGCCCAGTCGGTGTCGCGGTTCCCGGTCAGTTCGGGCAGTTGGAGGCCGGGCCGATCGGCGCCGCGCCGCATCAGGTCCTGGGTATAGGCGGCGAAGGCGCTCTTCAGCAGCGCCTTCGAATCCATGGCCGGACCGTTGTAGTAGTTGTCCAGCACGCAGAAGTACGCCTGCCGGAGCGTGTTCACCGAGGTCGGCGGCGCCGACTCCGGCGGTGGCCCGGTGAGGGCGGTGCAGCGCTCGGCAGGCGCGGACGCGGGGGCGGACAGGGAACAGGCCGTCATCAAGATGGCGGCGCAGAGGGATTTGATCATGCCGCCAGCGTGGCTGGAAGCCGGTTGCGCGGCTGTGAACGGATCCGTTAACGCCGCTGTTACCCAGGTTCGGGTACGAACATCGCTATGCGGGTTCTGGTGGCCGAAGACGAACGAGACCTGGCCGATCTCGTGGCGGTGGGGTTGCGTCGCCACGCCATGGCCGTCGACGTGGTGTACGACGGGGTCGCCGCGTCGGAGCGGCTGGCGGTGACCGATTACGACGTTCTCGTACTGGACCGGGATCTTCCCGAGATGCACGGCGACCTCGTGTGCCGTGAGCTGGTGGCGCGCGGAAGCCGTACGCGGATCCTGATGATGACGGCGGCCGCGGCGGTGCCGGAGCGGGTGGCCGGCCTCGGGATGGGGGCCGACGACTACCTGCCCAAGCCGTTCGACTACGCCGAGCTGGTCGCGCGGGTGCAGGCGCTGGGGCGGCGCAGCCAGGCGCAGGTGCCGCCGGTGCTGACGCGGCACGGGATCGTGGTCGATACCCACCGGCTGCAGGCGTCTCGGGATGGGCGGCATTTGCATCTGTCGCTCAAGGAGTTCGCCGTCCTGGAGGTGCTGATGAGGGCGGACGGCGCGGTTGTGAGCTCTGAACGGCTGCTCGAAGAGGCATGGGACGAGAACGTCGACCCGTTCACGACGGTGGTGCGGGTCGTGGTCAGCCGCTTACGCGCCAAGCTGGGCGATCCGCCCTGCATCCAGACGGTTCCCGGCGCGGGTTACGTACTGTGACGACGGTCCGGGTACGGCTCACCCTGATCTACTCCGGATTGTTCTTGCTGACCTCGACCGTGCTGCTGGTCACGGTCAACCTGCTGCTGCGCCACGCGCTGGACAGGAGGATCGGGCGGCTGGGGCCGGCCCCGGTGGCGCCGGCGGCGCCGGGCCTGTCGGGCCACCAGCCGCCGACACTGCCTGATCTGGTGAACGAGGTGATCGACTACCAGTGGGGGGTGACCGTGGCGACGGTCGGAATCCTGACACTGGTGTCAGTGATCGTCGGCTGGCTGGTCGCCGGACGGATCCTGCGGCCCGTCCACCGGATCACCGCCACGGCGCAGCGGCTTTCCATGTCGACCTTGCACGAACGCATCGCGCTCGTCGGGCCGAAGGACGAGCTGAAGGAACTGGCCGATACGTTTGACGCGATGCTCGACCGTCTCCAACGCTCCGTCGAGGGGCAGCGGCGGTTCATCGCGAACGCGTCCCACGAGCTACGGACCCCGTTGGCCGTCCAGCGAGCGGCGATCGAGATCGGCCTTCCTGAAGACGTCGGCGAGATCCGCGACAAGCTCCTGTTCCACAACCACCGCACTGAGAGCCTCATCAACGCCCTGCTGGTCCTGGCCCAGGCGGAGCACGGCCTTGAGAAGAGGACACCGGTGGCCCTGGACGAAGTGGTGCTGCTCGCCCTGGCCGAAAACGTCTCGGACGAGGTCACCGTGACGACGCGGATCGAACCGTTGGTCGTCGATGGGGATCCGATCCTGCTGAGCCGGCTCGTCACGAACCTCGTCGACAACGCGACCCGCTACAACCATCCCGGCGGAACCGTCGAGGTAACGCTCTCCCACGGAGTTTTGACAGTCCGTAACACCGGCCCGCACGTGCCCCAGGAAAGTCTCGGCGATCTCTTCGAGCCCTTCCGGCGGCTGCAAACGACCCGCGGACAGGGCGCCGGGCTGGGGTTGTCGATCGCCGCGTCGATCGCGAAGGCTCACGGGGCCGACATACGAGCGAGCCCCAACCCCGGGGGCGGGTTGGAGCTCGTCGTGATTTTCGCGGGAACTGAGGATGCGGTTCCTGCCACGGACGGCAGTAGCCAGTGCTGACCCTGAGCGCGAAAGAGTGACCTGCTGACCTGCGGTACGGCATGTTGATCCAGACGGTTTCGGCTGAAGTCGTTCAGGTCTCCTTGTCAGTGAGCCGGCGTGCGGTGCCGCATCAGTCCGGAGTCATGAGGTATCGCTATTGTCCGCGGTCGGTGGTCCGCTCAACGCCCTTGTGCACCCGCACCGTGCGGTCGATGAGCTCGCGCAGCGCGCTCTCGTCGACGTCGTCGAGCCGTTTCAGGTAGAGGCATCCTTTTCCGGTCTTGTGCGGACCGAGCCGGGCGAGCACTGACGCGTGCCGCTCCTCGAAGCCACCCACCAAATAGACGACGAGATGCTGCTTGCGCGGCGAGAAGCCCGCCAAGGGCCAGTCACCCGTGCGCCCACTCGCGTAGGTGTAGCGGTAGCTGCCGAAGCCGACGATGCTGGGGCCCCACATCACCGCAGGCTCACCGGTCACCTCACGCAGAATCGTGCCGAGGCGCTCCGCGTCGGCCCGCCTGCGTTCGTCAGAGACTGCGGCCAGGAAATCGTCCACGCTGGCATCAGTCGGGACCGTCACCGGCTGTTTTGGGGTCGCCATGCCGTCATGTTCCCACGCCAGTACGACAAATGGTGGTGGGCACAGTGGGAACCCCGATCCGGGCCGTCGCGAAACTCAGTACCACGGGCAAACGCCCTTGCACCTGCCGACAATTACATCCGCCCAGGTAATGGCCTTGTGAGGCGTGCGCGATCTCTAGCGCCAGGAGGAAGAGCGTGCGGCGTGATGATCGGCGGTGCTCCTTCGTCTGGCGTATCTCGCCGTTTGGGCGCCCCGGGCGTGGGCAAGACCCAGTCGGCCCGCTACTCCCCAGGGGACCAACTCGCCGGCCACCTCGACGGCACCCGCCCCGCCGGCTCCAACGGAGATGCCCCGGCCGGGCAGATTCTGGCCGCCCGGGGCCTGTAGACCCCCAAGGTCCACAACACCCCGCACACCTGTGCGATCGGCTCGGCTGAAACGTCGAACTCATGCTCAACCCCGGCCGCGGCGTCGACGAACACGACAGGCTTAACACCAGCACTCACGCCGAACTTCTCATAGTGGACAAATCCGACAGGCTGAAAGTCGGGGCACTGGAACAACTGCGCGACCACCACGACCGCACCGTAATCGGCCTCATCCTGATCGGCATGCCCGGCATCGAAAAGCGCCTCGCCCGCTACCCCCGGCTCTACTCCCGCGTCGGGTTCGTAGCAGCCCCAGAAACGAGAAGGCGGTCGTCATCGTCAGGCAGGCCAAGCGCAGCAGCACGATCGACCATCATGCCGTGCGCGCGTGCGACCGGAGCGCAAGAGAGCGCATCACCTCCATGCCCGCGCGGGTGGATATTCGCGCCCGGAGCGCTATCGGTCTCGCGCCCGGAGCGCTATCGGTCTCGCGCCCGGAGCGCTATCGGTCTCGCGCCCGGAGGCTGGCCTGATCGGCGGCGGTACGGCCGGCCGTCCAGCCCTCCCGGTCCCAGGACGTGCGGACCGCATGCGAGACCAGGTTCGGGAACATGCGCTCGACCGCCTGCTCCACCTCCTGTTCGCGGGCCGCCAGCACCGGCACCAGGTCGGTGCCCCGGCTGGCGCTCTCCTGGGAGACCGCGGCCGCTGTCGCCTCGGCGAGCCGCTCCCCGATCCTGGAAGCGAACGCCGACAGGAACGACTGGCGGAACGCCTTGTTCCTCGACCGGCCGGTGCCGTGCTTCCTGGTGCCCGAGTTCACCAGCGCGGTCTGCGCCTGTACCAGCAGTGAGGTGAACAACATCTCCACCCAGGACAGGTCCGCCCCGAACCCCAGCACGGTGGCGAACCCCAGCTCCTTCGACCAGATCACCCGGCACCTGTTGGCCTCGGCGACGAGGTTGAGCAGCACGGCCTTGGGCTGCTCGTACGGCGCGTCGATGCCGACCCGGATGCCCGCCGGGGCCTTACCTCCGCCTGGTTGCGCGTCCAGCATCGCCGCGTCGATGCTGTACTTCGCCATCAAGGTCTGCGCCGCCGACATGAACGTCTCCGCTTCCGCCTCGTACGCCGTCGACTCCGCCTTGGCGAGCAGCGCCCGCACCCGCGTGAGCGTCTTCTCGCTGACCGCGTGCGGGCGTGCCCGGACCGTACGGCGAGCGGCCCCGGGCGGCGGGCTCAACGACTCCAGCCGGGGCAGCCCGGTCAGCAACTCCAGCAGTTCCAGCACACCGGAGACGGTCACCAGACGGCCGGCCCCGTCGCGCGCCTGCCGCGCCGCCAGGTAGCCGCCCTTCCACCACACCGCGGCCTCCAGGCCGGCGAGTTGGTCGCGCCAGCGCTCATCCACCGTGGCCGGCGCATAGGCCCGCATCTCCCAGGCGATGAGGTCGGCCGCCGCCCGCCCGTGCCAGTCGGTCAGCCGCCTGGCCGCGATCCTGACCACGTCGGCGGGCTGCCAGCCGTTCCGCCACAACCCCGAGATCGCACGGGTCACGACCTCCACCAGCACGCGATCGGCGTCGTCCCGGTCGGCCAGGAAGGCGGCGGCGGAGTCGAAGGACGCCTGATCCTCGCGGGCGAGCGCCTCCATCGCCGCGCCGATCAGCTCATTGGCCTTACTCACACATGCCGTCCATTTTGATGAAAGTCCGCCAGAACTCTACCGTGACGGAGCCCCATCCCCTGCTCACCGGTGTGGAGGAAGGCGGCGAGGTCCTGACCGGCCCTGTGGGGCCCAAGAACTCGTATCACTCTCAGCGCAGAACAACTATTCGACCCATTCCCGCAGTACCCGGCGGGTGACCTGGTCGAGCGGCTGATGATCCGTTTGCAGATGGCGTTCATGATTTGAGCAACCGAATCGGCGCGCAGATCGCCCCGCCTATGGGCGTGGGCCCCGGCTGCTCCAGGTCGCCGCGTACCTGGGGCAGCCGGGGCCCGGGAACAACTTTCCGAGGTCGGCACGCTTTCTGGGTGCTACAGCAGTCGTTCGCCTCGGGCGGCTGCTTCTTCGCGGGTCGCGGTGAGGAATGTTTGGCGAAGTTGTCGTTGTCGTGCGTTCTCGGCATTTGCGGGGCGGGGTGTTGGGGCTCGGCGTGGTGCTGGTAGAGGCGCCAGCAGGTGTGGATGCCGTGGAGCAGGTTGTTGAGAGGTCGGGGGCGGGCCGGGCGGGATCCAGCGAAGTGAGGGGCAGGTAGACGCTGTCGGGGCTGAGATCGATTCCTGCTCGGTGTGCGTCTTGGCGCTGGTGATGTCGGTGAGGCTTTCGACGGCGAGGGGTTTGTCGTACTGCTCGGCGCTGGCGACCACGCCGCCGCCGTGTCCTGCATGGACGGGCTCGACCCGCAGGACGCGCTGCCCCCGCTGACCGCGTACTTCGCCATGCGCGTGGGCCGGCTGCCGCTCCTGCCCTACTTCGCGCCCGGCGACCAGGGGCTGGAGTGGACGGCCGAGGAGATGGCGCTCACGCGCTCGGCCCTGCTGCTGAGCAACCACGGCCCGATCGTCGCCGGGGTCACCCTCGGGGCGACAATCCGGCCGCGCGGTAGATGGCGTCGATGACCGACATGTTCGCGACGGAGTCGGCGGGCGGGGTGAGGTTGCCCACGCCGGTGCGCACGGCCGACTCGAAGGCCCGCAACTGGCAGGTGTACGTGGCCTCGCCGGGGACCTTCTCGCGCCGGCTGACGCCGTCCACCGTGTACGCCAGCCGGTGGAAGAACTGCGGCGCGACGAAGTTGCTCACCCGCATCTCCCCGCGCGTGCCGCGCACCCGTACGCCGATCTTGAGCAGCATCCCCGACCACATCGACGAGTGCACCCGCCCGGAGGCCCCCGAGGGGAAGCGCAGGGCGGCGCTCATGGCGCGGTCGACGCCCGGCGAGCGCTCCAGCGCCCGCGCCTCGACGACCGCCGGCTCGCCACCGCCCAGCAGCCTGGCCACATGCACGGCGTACGACCCGGCGTCCATCATCGACCCGCCCCCCAGCTCCAGCGAGTAGCGAATGTCGGAGAAGCGCGGCAGCGGGAAGCACATCCACGCCTCCACCAGGCGCAGCTCGCCCAGCTCCGCCACGATCTTCCGCATGCGCTCGGCCAGCGGGTGGTAGCGGTAGTGGAACGCCTCCATCACCACCGTGCCGCTCTTCTCCGCAGCCGCGGCCACCTCGCGCGCCTCGGCCTCGTTAGAGGTGAACGGCTTCTCGCACAGCACGTGCTTGCCCGCCTCCAGCGCCCGGATCGTCCAGGGGGCGTGCAGGGCGTTGGGCAGCGGGTTGTAGATCGCGTCGAGCGTCCGATCGGCGATCAGCTCGTCGTATGAGGCGTGGACCCTGGGGATGCCGTGCTTGGCGGCGAACGCCTCGGCCCTCGACCGGTCACGGGCGGCAACAGCGGCGACCTCGACTCCCGGCACGAGGCGGCCGGGATTGACCAGGGCGGCCGGCGCGATCCGCGCGGCCCCCAGAACTCCGATGCGCAGCATAGGTCGATCGTAAGTCCTCGTCCACGATCGTGATCGTGCTGCCGGAAACCGGGCAACCATCGGATGTGTCGGCTTGGACCGGCCAGCTCACCCCGGCCGGCGGGTCGTACCTCGAGGGCACGGTGAAGGGCGCGGCAGTCCCGAGGGCGGCCGGCACACGCTCGCCCACAGCATCACGTTCCTGCCGGCCGCGATGGGAGTCGTGGACGTACCGGGAGCGATGGTCGAGCCGGTCATCGCGGCGGTCGCGAACCTGCTGGGCCGCCAGGAGGACAAGCTGGGCAAATGGCCGCTCTGACCGCCCACGGGCGGTGCGGTGAGCGGGCGGTGAGCGGCCGGTGAGCCGTCGGCGCCATCGTCATCCATCGCCGGATCCACCGCGGACCGGCCATGGAATGAGGAGTGGACATGAACGTTCTGGCAGGCAAGACCGCGCTGGTGACGGGTGGATCGCGCGGCATCGGCCGGGCGGTCGCGCTGCGGCTGGCCGCCGACGGCGCCGAGGTCGCCGTCCACTACGGTGGCAACGACGAGGCCGCCAAGGAGACCGTGGCCCGCATCGAGGAGGCGGGCGGCCGGGCGTTCGCCATCCGGGCGCGGTTCGGCGACGTCTCCGCGACGGACCAACTGTTCGAGGGCCTGACCGCCGGGCTGGCCGGACGCGGGCTGGACATCCTGGTCAACAACGCGGGCATCGCCTTGGTCAACCCGATCTCGCAGGTCACCCCCGAGGAGCTGGACCGCCTGCTGACGATCAACGTCACCACGCCGTTCTTCGTCATCCAGCGGGCGCTGCCGCTGCTGAACGACGGCGGCCGCATCATCAACATGGGCTCGACGGCCAGCCGGTTCGCCGTCACCATGCAGATCGGCTACACCATCAGCAAGGCCGCCCTGGAGTCGATGGCCCCGACGCTGGCCAACGAGCTCGGCCGGCGCGGCATCACGGTGAACACCGTCGCGCCCGGCGCGGTGCGTACCGACATGACCGCCGGCTACAGCTCCATCCCCGAGGTGGTCGCCGAGCTGGAGGCGATCACCGCGCTCGGGCGGCTCGGCGAGCCCGAGGACGTCGCCGACGTCGTCGGCTTCCTGGCGGGGCCGCAAGGGCGGTGGGTGACCGGGCAGACGATCGACGTGTCCGGCGGGACCTACCTCGGCCCGATCGCGATGGCATGATTCTCGCCGGTGAATAATCACCGGCATGCGGTTTGCGATCCTGGGGGAGACTCGGGCGTGGCGTGACGACGGGGCGGAGGTTCCGCTCGGCGGTCCGGCCCGCCGCGCGCTGCTGGCCCTGCTGCTGGTCCGCCCCGGTGAGGTCGTGCCGGCCGACCGGCTGGCCGACGAGATCGACCCCGGCGGGGCGCTGTCGGCGCACGCGCTGCAGTCCCAGGTGTCCCGGCTGCGGACGGCGCTGGGCTCGGCGTCCCTGATCGAGCGGGCCGGGGCGAGTTACCGGATCGTGGTCGACGACGATGACGTGGACGCCTGCCGGTTCGAGCGGCTGGCGCAGGAGGGCCGGGCCGCGCTGCGCGACGGCGACGCCGAGCGGGCGGTCACGCTGCTGCGCGAGGCGCTGGGGCTGTGGCGGGGGCCGGCGCTGGCCGGCCTGGCCGAGAGCCGCACCGCCCAGGCCGCCGCCGTACGGCTGGAGGAGCGCCGGCTCGGAGCCCTCGAGGACCGGATCGAGGGCGAGCTGCGGCTCGGCGAGCATCGCGCGGCCGTGGCGGAGCTCCGCGAACTGGTCGGCCGGCACCCGCTCAGGGAACGGCTGGCGGGGCTGCTGATGCGGGCGCTGTCCGCCGAAGGCGGGCAGGCCGAGGCGCTGGTGGTGTTCGAGCAGACCAGGCGGCACCTGGCCGACGAGCTCGGCGCCGATCCCTCGGCCGAACTGGTCGCGCTCCACCGCGAGCTGCTGAGCGCCGACCCCTCGCCGTCGCCCGCCGCACCGCCCGCCCAGCTGACGTCCTTCGTCGGCCGCGCCGGGGAAGTGGCCGAGCTCGTCGAGCTGCTGCGCGTGGCCCGGCTCGTCACGCTGGCCGGTCCCGGCGGGGTCGGCAAGACCCGGCTGTCGGTCGAGGTGGCCGCCGCCGCGGCCGACGACGTGTGCTTCGTGGAGCTGGCGCCGCTGCGTGACGGCGGCGCGCTGGCACAGGTGCTGCTGGGCGCGCTGGGCCTGCGCGAGAACGGGCTCCACCTGGGGAACGGCGGGCAGCAGTCGGTCGATCGGCTGATCGGGGCGCTGTCGGACCGGCTCCTCCTGCTCGTCCTGGACAACTGCGAGCACCTGGTCGAAGAGGCCGCCACGCTGGTGGCGCGGCTGCTGGCGGCCTGCCCGCGGCTGCGCGTCCTCGCGACGAGCAGGGAGCCGCTCGGCATCATCGGCGAGCACCTCTGGCAGGTGCGGCCGCTCCACGACGAGGCGGCGGCGCGGCTGTTCAGCGATCGGGCCCGAGCCGTGCGGCGCGGCTTCGCGGCCGACGCCCGGACGGTGGGGCGGATCTGCGCGGCCCTCGACAATCTGCCGCTGGCCATCGAGCTGGCGGCGGCGCGGCTGCGTACGCTGCACATCGACGACCTCGCGGGACGGCTCGACGACCGGCTCGCCGTCGCGGCCCGCGGCAGCCGCACGGCCGACGAGCGGCATCGGACGCTGCGCTCGGTGGTGGCGTGGAGCTGGGAGCTGCTGTCCGAGGCCGAGCAGCGGGCCGCGCGGTGGTTCACGGTCTTCGCCGGGGGCGCGACGGCCGAGTCCGCGCTGGCGGTGTGCGGCACCGACGGCGAGACACTGGAGTCGCTGGCCGACAAGTCGCTGCTGGAGGTCTCGGGCGGCCGCTACCGCATGCTGGAGACGATCCGCGCGTACGGCGCCGAACGGCTCGACGCGGCCGGCGAACGCGAGCAGGCCCGCCGCGCCCACGCCCGGCACGTCCTGGAGCTGGTGCGGACGGCGGACCCGCATCTCCGGCGGGCCGAACAGCTGGAATGGCTGGCGGTCCTGGCGGCCGAGCACGCCGACCTGCTGGCGGCGGTGCGCTGGGCGGTCGAGGCGCCGGAGGCGGAGACGGCCCTGGAACTGCTCGCCTCGGCCTCGACGTACCTGTGGATCCGCGGCGCCGCCGCCTCGGTGGCGCCCCAGGCGATTGCTCTGCTGGCCTCCTTGGATGCGCTGGACTCGGCGGGCTCTGTGGACTCCGCGGGCTTGGGGGGCTCTGCGGAATCGGCGGACTCCGCGGGCTTCGCGGACTCTGGAGGCTCCGTGGACTCCGGGGGTGACGCGCTGCCGGACCGGCTCGGCGAGGAGTACGCGGCGTGCGTCCTGCTGGCGGCGTCCGGCGAGGCCGGGCGGCCGGTGTGGCAGCGGCACCGGGCCCAGGCCGAGAAGGCGCTGACCGCCGCCTGGTCAGGTGTCGAACCGGGCCGCTATCCGGCCGTCCTGCTGCCGTGGATGATGCGGAACGCGAGCGAGGCCGAGCCGCGCGGCGCGTTCGCGCTCGTCTCATCCCAGCGCGACCGCCCAGAGCCGTGGGTACGGGCGGTCGCCGAGTACGTGTGGGGGTTCGGGCTCCTCGGTGAAGGCGGCAACGCGGCGGCGGAGCGCGGCTTCGGCGCGGCGGCCGAGGGTTTCCGCTCGCTCGGGGACCGGTGGGGCACCGCGCTGGCGCTGGACATGCTCGCGAGCCTGGCGGCCGCGCGCGGCGATCGCGCGACGGCCATCTCGCTCACCGACGAGGCGCTCACTCTCACCGAGCAGCTCGGCGTGCTGGAGGACGCCGCCGACCTGCTGGTCAACCGGGGCGATCACGTCGCCGGCGACGACGCGGCGGTGGCCCGCGCCGACTACGCGAAGGCCGCCGACCTCGCCCGCCGCGCCGGCAGCGCCACCAGCCTGGCGGCAGCGCTCCGCGGGCTCGGTGACATCGCCCTGCTGGAGCAGGACCTGACCGAGGCGGAGCGCCTGTACGCGGAGGCTCTTGACCGGATCGACCCGTACTGGATCAAAGGCCTCGGCAACCGGGTGCGCGCGCTCGCCGGGCTCGGCCGCGTCGCCGAGGCGCGCGGCGACCGCGTCGCGGCCCGGTCGCGATACCAGGAGATCGCCGAGTCGGCGGCCGTGATCGGCGCCTCCACTCAGGACGCGCTGCGCCTGATGGGCCTGCCGGAAAGCCTCGTCGAGACGGTGATCACGCTGCGGTGACTTCCGCCGGGGCGGCGATCGGAGATGGGTGTAGCTCTTTCGTAGTGGCCGACTGAATCAGGCGCTGTCCGCTAGCCACGCGCGGGGCGACGGCGCAGGTGGTAGGCATAGGCCAGGGCGAGCACTATCGGGCCCCACAGTGCGATCGGGCTGATGCATGCCATTGCCAGCGCCTGCCACCAGCCGTTCTCATATGCCGTGCGGTTGAAGACGCCGACCCAGGCGAGCACCATCCAGACCGAGATCGCGGTCAAAAGGAGCCCACCGATCACGGCAGGGACAACCGCCGCCATGGGCGGCACACGTCTGCCGCCGATGACTGGAATCCAGTTCGGGACCACCTCGCCCCAGCCGCGCACCAGACCGGTGCTGAGCAGCGCCACCAACTCAGTGATCACACTGAGCCCGAAGACGTAGGGGATAGTGATCCACAACGGCGACACAGGCGCGTCGTTGAGTTGCCCCATGTCGAAGTGGAAAGCAAACGGCAACCTCCACAGGCACGAAGGGAGTAGCAACCAAGGAAGCGCGTAGGCGACACGGAGCGCCCAGCGTGGGACGGGCTGTTCGGTGTCACTGGTGGCTGGGGGCGCGTGCAGCAGTTTGACAGCCATGGCTGCAGTCTCTCCGGGCGTCGAGGATGAGTGATCACCTGTGGGAGTGAAACGCCTCCCCCACACGAGCTACCTCCTTCCGACGCGGGCCCGCTTGTTCCCGCACCGCATCCGCGCCATGTATCTCGACGGGGTGATCAATCAGGTCCTCGGGTTCCCCGACCAGCAACTGCGGATGTTCACCAAGTCCACCACCTGGTGTGCGGCCACCCCTGCCTGCGCCCTGCGCGGTCAGGACGCCGCGGCGGTCTGGCGCAAGCTCACCCAGGATGCCGACCGCAACCCGATCCCGGTCACGTCCTCCCAGTTCGGCAAGGGGAAGCTCACCGGCTGGCACCTGAGAGCTTTCGGCTTCATGGGCGACCCGGGGCCGGGCAACTCAGGCTGGCCGGCCTCCGCCGAGGCGGTCGCCAAGGCGTCCCGCCCGCTGCCGTCCCGCGGCCTGCCCTGCCCCGCCGAATGATCCTCCGCGTTCTACGTGGCGGGGGCGGGGATGCTGGCGGTGACCGTGAAGCCTCCCTTGCCGTCGTCTCCCGCGCTGAAGGTGCCGCCGAGCAGGGTCACTCTGCGGTTGAGCCCGGTCAGGCCCATCCCTGAGCCGGCGCCGGTCAGGGCGGGGTCGGCGCTCTGTCGAGGCGCCGCGTTGCGCACCTCGACGTCGGCCCGGTCGCCTGGATAGACGACGGTGACGGTTACCGGCGCTCCGGGGGCGTGCTTGCGGGCGTTGGTGAGTGACTCCTGCACCACCCGGTAGACGGCGCGGGCCACGACCGCGGGCACCGTGCCGGGATCGCCCTCGACGTTCAGGGCCGCGTCATCGGCGGCGGCCAGCGCGGCCAGGTCGCCGTCGGTGTCGTCGTCGGGACGCCCGGCGGGCAGCGGCCGGGCCCCTGTGGTGACCACACGCATGAGGTCGCGCAGCTCGGTGAGAGTACGCGTGCCGACCCGCCGGATCCGCTCCGCCGCCGCGCGGGCGTCGTCGTCGCCCGTGGTGACGCGGAGCGCGTCGGCGTGCAGGACGATCTCGGTGACGTGGTGGGTGACGATGTCGTGCAGGTCAGCGGCCAGGCGCTGCCGTTCGGCGGTCTCGGCCCGCTCGGCGAGCAGCCGGCGCTCCGAGTCGGCCAGCTCGGCCCGCTTGCGCAGCGATCGCACCAGCTCATACCGGGCCCTCAGGTACAGAGCGACCAGCGCGGGCAGTGCGGTGGACGACAGCGCCATGTACAGGTTCCCCCACGAAGGAGACCAGATCGGGATCGCCGGCAGCGCCAGGACGGCTGCGAAGGCGAACGCCTGCTGCCACGGCAGCAGGGTGACCAGGAATGACACGACGACCGGGGTTGCCGCGGGCGTCACAGCCTCCGGCGTCAGGCCGGCACCGAGGGCGAGCACCGTCGTGACCACTACGGCCAGTGCTCCCACCGTCCGCGGGAGGCGGACCACCAACGTCAAGGACGCGTCGAGCAGGAGGTTCAGGAGGAGCTCGGCGAGCGTGCCGGGGCCGCGGGTGTGCACGTTCGCGGTGTACAGGGCGATCTGAACGACGGCGAGCAGCGCGGCCGCGCCGATGGCGGCCATGAGCATCATCCTTCGATCGCGGACGATGAGCTCCGGCCAACGGGACAGTGTGTGCACAGCGGGTACCTCGGAAGGCCGCCGTGGTGTCGCCCGTGGCGGCTGGTTGTCGCGGGTCGTGTTCAGCCGGGCCCGTCAAGGAGTCCGGCCTGGTGGGCGAGCAGGGCCGCTTGCGTTCGGTGGGTGAGGGCGAGCTTGACCAGGAGGCGGGAGACGTAGCTGCGGACGGTCGTCTCCGACAGGAACAGCCGCCTCGCGATCTCCGGATTGGTGAGCCCCTCGCCGAGGCAGACCAGCACCTCGCGTTCGCGCTCCGCCAGCTTCGCCACCCGCGACCGCGCAGTGTCGCGCCGCTCGTCGCCTCTGGACGACTGCGCGACCAGTCTGCGCGCCGCGCTCGGCGACATCACGACGTTTCCATCGACAGCCACCTTGATCAGGTTGATCAGGTCCTCGGCCGGGGTGGCCTTCACCAGAAAGCCCCCGGCCCCGGCCTCCAGGGCACGCAGCACGTGCCCGTCGGACTCAAACGTCGTGAGCGCGATGACCGTGGGCGGCGCGGTCAGCGCCGTGATCTCCCTCGTCGCGATGATCCCGTCCACGCCAGGCATCCTGAGGTCCATCAGGACCACGTCGGGCCGGTTGCGCAGGACCTCCTCGACCGCCTCGGCGCCGTCTCGCGCCTCGCCGACCACCTCGATCTCCATGCTGGAGCCGAGGATCGTCTTGAGGTGTCGGCGGACCATCGGGTCGTCGTCGGCAAGCAGAACCCTGATCACGCCTGCACAGTCTGTCACAGCGCGCCCGTTCATCATGCTGCGCGGTGCTGCCCGGCCCGCGCGGGGTCAGGCAGCATGGCGTGATCAGCCGGCGAGTTCCTTCCAGAAACCGCATCGATGCTGGCCGCGGACGTCGGCCGGACCGATGCCGCCCTGGCTTGCGGGCTTCAGGCTGAGGACGCTCTGGCCGGACGGTGTGAACTCGGGCCAGGCGGGTGCGCCGGCGGCCTGCGGCTTGCCGGTGTGGGCGAAGGACGTCCAGTAGCCGATCATCTGCTCCGCCAGCCGCCACTGCTCCGGCATGAGTCCCTCCCATGGCCGGCCGTCCAGGTCGAACAGGTACGGCAGGTCGCTGGCGTGATGAGCGCCCAGCGGGAATTCCGAGGGGAGCTCGAAGACGTTCGGGGCCTTGGCGTCGGCGAACTCATAGGCGTACACCGTGGTGCGGGCGGCCATCGCCTCGTCGCCCTCCAAGGTCGGGCAGGCCCATGCGCGGTCACTGCTCACCGTCGCCCAGGCCAGGCCGGGCGAGGAGAAGCCGGTCAGCGGATATTCCCGCAGCACCTTGCCGGCCTGCTCGCCGAACGCGTTCTTCATCAACGTCGGGTAGTTCTCGGCGGTCACCGGAATCCCGGCCTGCGCGGCACCGGCGACGAAGCTGGTGCCCTCGCTCTTGGTGCCGCCGGAGATCACCGGCACGCGCAGGAACTTGCCCGTGCGTAGCGCCTGCGCCGGTTCGAGCGGCAGCAGTGGCGTGCCGTGGGCGAGGGCGTTGCCGAAACTCTCGTTGACCTTCACCAGCTCGGAGACCGGCTTGGCCCGCAGGCACTCCAGCTCCTTGCCCGCCGCGCAGCCGAGCTGCCTGGCCGCGGCCAGGCCGATGTCCTGGCTGGCCTTCAGCGAAGGGGACGGCGTTAGCGGCGGAATGTCCGGAATCGGGAGGTAGGTGCCGGTCGGAAAGCTGAGCGTGCACGTCCCCGACTGGATGACGGCCTTGTCGATCAGACCGCGCGTGGCCGGGGAGGTGAGCAGCGCGCAGGTGCTGATCCCGCCGGCTGACTGGCCGAACAACGTCACGTTGCCAGGGTCACCACCGAAGGCCGCGGCGTTGCGCCGCACCCACTTCAAGGCTTCGAGCTGGTCGGCCAGGCCGAACGTGCCCGAGCCCGGCAGTCCAGGAAGCGCGAGGTAGCCGAACGCCCCGAGCCGGTAGTTGGGCGTCACCACGATCACCTCGCCCTGGTCGGCCATCCGCCGGGCGTTGTACATGCTGCCGTAGCCGTCGAGAAAGCCGCCCCCGTACAGCCACACCATCACCGGCAGCCGCTTGCGCGACGACCTGGCCGGAGCGGTGACATCGAGGAACAGGCAGTCCTCCCCACCGATCTGCTCACCCTTGTCCACCTGCGTGCACGGACGGCCGGGCTTGGTGGCGTCGGCCACTCCCCGCCAGGGTGCGACCCGTACCGGGTTCTTCCATCGCAGCTCTCCCACGGGCGGCTGCGCGTAGCGGATCCCCGAGTACGTCCTGACCGTGCCGTCGTCCGAGCCTTGGATCCGGCCCGAGTCCAGCTGCACGATCGGCGGCTTCGGCGCCTCCTGGGCGGCGGCCTGCGTGACACACGCGGTCATGGCGAGACAGCCGCCAGCGACCAAGGCGGCCAACCGCCGGATCGACGGCCCCGCCTGTGACGTTTTTCCCATCATGCGGCCAGCTTCATCCCGGCCGCGGGCTTGCCGCCACGGGTAAGAGTCGCGGGCCGGCGATCGGTTGTTGCACATCGGCCTGACCGAAGTTCCGGGCGCCGAAGGTGATGCCGACCGGGACCAGCGCGCCACCGCCAGGCGCGGCCGGCAGGCGGCGGGCCACCGGCACGCCACTGTCGATGCTCCCCATCAGGCCCGCAAGCCAGGCACAGAATGGGAAAATGTCCGGGTCCCCGGGGCGGGTACGACGGTGACCTGACTCACCCCGGAGGGGAACGCGTTTTCCGGTGCCGGCAAACGAAGGTCCGGGACGTCAACGGCCCCGGCGGGTCCATCCTGCGAGCGGCGGTCCTCGACTCCGATCGTCGTGTCGGAACCGTGCCCCGTGTGCACGACCGTCTCGGGGGGCGAGGTCAGCAGCCGGTTCCGGATGGAGGTGATGATGACCTCGAAGGTCGAGAACGACCGGCGTCGCACCGGGCCCTCCCTGGAAGAGGGTGTCGCCAGTGAACACGGCGCCGAGGTCGGGCACGTGAAAGCAGCAGGGCGCCGGGGGAGTGGTCAGGGGCGTGCAGCGGTGATGGTTGTGACATCGTGTGGGGCGTTGAAAACGACGCACACGTCGTCGTCGCCAAGCACTCAGACGTTGTTGCCGACGTCAGAGGTCAGAGGGTCCAGGCTGAAGGTGCCCGAGGTGACGGCGTGGTCGACCTCACCGGAGCACACCGAGCGCAGCGCCTCACCGTGGTGCATAGCCGGAGCGCCGAACGGGCCGGTTCAGGAGAAGGACGGCGCCAGAAAAGGATGACTTAGGAGGCGGACGGCTCGATCTCCCCCGCGAAGACGATGATCTGGTCGATGAGGCTCCGCCGCAGATGGACGACGTCCGTTCCCGTCAGGCGGGGACCTCCATCCGGCGTGGTGAAGACCCACTGGTAGCGGGCCCACTCGTCAGGCATGTCTACCGCCGAGCAGCGCACCATCGTGCCGGTCCCCGCCGGGTGGCGCCGGATGTCCAGCACGAACCGCTCGACCGCCTCGATCCCTTCGCTGCGGCCCAACGGCCCCCAGAAGACCACGTCCGAGGTCAGGGCCTGGGAGAGCAGCGCAGTCACATAGCTGTCGTCCGAGGCGTTGAACGCGGAGATGAACATGTCGATCGCGGACCGCGCGGTCTCTTCCTGCATATGCCAGTAATACCAGTCGCCTCGCGAAACGCGGTCGGCCCGTGAGCCGTCTCCCGATCACGGTGAACCATCCCGGTCACAGCACCGGCTCGGCGAAGACCTCGTGCTGCCGCCAGCACAGGCGGGCTGCCAGGCTGGGTAGCACAATGTCGGAGGCGATCAGCGCGGCGTAGTCGAGGACTCCGTTGGCGCGGGCCACCAGATCGTGGTGGCCCGTACCGGCGGGCTCGACGGTCAGCGTGGTGAGGTCAGGAGCAGCCCCACCATCATCCCGGCCGGGCCGCCGCCGACGATGGCGCAGGCGGTGGTCTCACTCATCGCGGGCTCCGACGTCGTCGACGGCCACGGCGTGCAGGAACGCCTCGGCGAAGACCGCGCAGGTCTCCTCCGTGCCGGGCAGATCGAGGCCGGGGATCTCCCCGGTCGCCGGGCGCGTCATGAAATGGATCAGGACCGGGCCGATCATCTGCTGCATCAGCAGGGGCACCGGCAAGGTGCGGATACGACCTGCGGTCATCTCGTTGGCGAGCCATTGGCCCAGCCCGGCGAGCATGCGGGGGATAAAGTACCGGCGCAGCGCCTGCAGGGTGGGATCGTGGGGACGGGCCAGCACCTCGGCGAGCATGGCGGGCAGGACCCGTGGCTCCCGGTTGAGCGCTTCGACCAGCAGCCGGTAGATGGTGGGCACCGTCTCGGCCAGGCCGGCGTGCGGGGCGGAGATCACCTTCTCCAGGTCGAGGATCGGGCCGTAGGTTTCGAAGATCACGCGGAGTAGTTCGTCTCGGCCGCCGAAGGCGGCGTACAAGCTGTGCACCGAGCACTGCGCGGAGGCGGCGACGAGCTCCAGAGTGAACGCGGCCAGGCCGTGCTCCCCGATCAGGTGTGCGCCGGCCTCGATCGCGCGTTCGCGTACCGAGCGTTGCCCGCCGGGGTTCACGCCGGCGGCGCGGACCGCCTCGTCCAGTGCCTGGCGGGAGCCGCCCAGCCGGCGCAGCAGGGTGCTGCGGGAGACGCCGGCCTCCTTGGCGATGGCCAGGACGGGCACGTCGGCCACGTCCTTGCCCAGGCGTTCGGCGGCGCGCAAGGCGGCTCGCACCACCTCGTCTGGAACGCGGCGGCTGGTCTCCGGCACCTCACGCCTCCTTCAGCGCTAAGCATTGACACACGAGTAAATGTAGCATGTAGTCTTGTTTCATATCAGGGTGAGTTTGACAATGAGGCAGCGACCCCAGCGGAAGGCGTCGTTGCGCTCGACATCCCGTGGTCGCTGTCCCTCTCACGCCTGCGAGATCACCGGTCGGCAGCACCTCATCTGGATCCATGACTGGGAGGTTCTTTCATGACCCCTGCGCCCCCGTCCGCACCGCGAGCCTTGATCGTCGGGCTCGGCATCAGCGGCATCGCCACCGCGATCGCCCTGCACAAGGCCGGTTGGACCCCGGTCATCATTGAGAAGGCCCCCGCCCGGCGCGGCGGCGGCTATTTCATCGGTATGTTCGGCTCTGGCCGGGCCGCGGCCGGCAGGCTCGGCATCCTGAAGAATCTGCACAATCGCAAGCCCATCCCGAGCGTGAGCTACGAGGTCGACCGTGCAGGTCGTCGCCGGCCGGGCATCGGGTTCGCTGATATACCGGAAGGCCCGTGGATGGTGTTGCGCGGCGACGTCGAACGGGCGGCCTTCGACGCGTTGCCCGAGGATGTCGAGGTCCACTACGCCACCGTGCCCGACGCGATCGAGCAGGACGCCGACGGCGTGACGGTGACCCTGCGCAACACCGCGGACGAATCGACGCGCCTGGAACGCTTCGACCTGGTCGTCGGGGCCGACGGGCTTCGTTCCACGGTGCGCACGCTGGCCTTCGGTCCGCCGGGGAAGTATCTGCACCGGCTCAACTGCATGATCGCTGCATTCGCACTGGCCGAGGATCTACCCGGGCTCGCGCGCGGCGAGGGGGCCATCCTGGCTGAGCCCGGTCGGTCGTTCTGGGTTTTCCCCTTCGCCGACCGCCCCTCCACCGTGCTGTTCTCCTACTACACCGACGATGTCGACGCCGAGTTCACCAAGCCGGTCGCCGAGCGCATCCGCGAGGTCTATGGCCCCGAGCCGCTGGGGGAGATGATGGAAGCCGCCGTGCAGGTGCTGGAGTCCGGCGATGAGTACCTCTTCGACTCCGTCGAACAAGCTCGCCTCGACCGCTGGCACCGCGGGCGGGTCGTTCTGGTTGGCGATGCCGCCTGGTGCGTCACCCTGTACGCCGGCATGGGCGCTACCAGCGGCATCGCCGGCGCCGATCTCCTCGGCGCCATGCTCCAGCGTTACCCCGGCGACCTGGAGCGGGCCTTGACCGCCTGGGAACAGAAGCTACGTCCCTACGTCGACGCCTATCAGAAGAGCGGCGTCAGCAACCGGCTGTTCTTCACGCCCGCCACTCGCGCCGAGCAGATCCGCCGCACCCTGATGATGCGGCTGCGGCGGGTGATCAACAGCAGCGCAAGGCTGAGCCGGCTCGTGGCCAGAAGCAAGCAGATGCGCTTGCGCAACGAAGACCTGGCCGCCGCCTGACCCATCGCGCGATCTCAGAGGGCGTTTGATCTGAGTAGCTTGCGACGTATGTCCTCGTAGATGCCTTGCCGGGTGGAGGTGGTCTCGTCCGTTATGCGCTTGGTGGGGTTGTCGATCGATGCGAGGTGGATCATGGCTTGGGAGCTGGCGGGCAGGGTTTCATTGGGGGTGATGCCCAGGGGGGCACAGGTGTCGGCCCATAGGCGTGAGAGGTAGCAGCTGCCGTTGTCGGTCAGGACGCGCTCGATGCGCACGCCGGCGGTGGCGAACCAGGCGGTGGCCCGGCGTAGGAAGGCGCCGGCGGTGTCCTTGGTCTCGTCGGTCAGGATTTCGGTGTAGGCCAGCCGGGAGTGATCGTCGATGGCGGTGTGCAGGAAGGCATGCCCCAGACGGGGGTTGCCGTAGCCGTTTCGGGTGGTGATGGTCATGGCCTGGCGGTTTCGTCGCCCGGCCGGGCGGCCCAGGACGCGGTGGCCGCCGCCGTCGGGGATGTTGCCGAAACGGACCAGGACGCGGTGCACGGTGGAGGCGGGCAGGCCGAGCCGGGCCGCTATCCGGGCGGGCCCCAGCCGGTGGGTGATGCGGAGCTTGCAGATGCGCCGCTCGGTGCGTTGCGAGGTGCTGCGGTCCAGCTCCTACTTCCCCGACTGGCTGCTGGAACGGCGGCGGCGGGCCGAGCAGGCGCTGATCAGCGGTCGTGGTGTACCACCGGAGCGCAACACCGGCGGCGCGCAGGTAGCGCTTCTGCCGGCGGGCGTCCAGGATGCGGGGCGCGAAGCTCGGGGATGTCGTCGCGGCACACCACGGCGGGGCCGAGCCCGAGCTGGGTGACGACGTGTTCCAGAACGGTGAGGTGGGCGTCGACGGTGTCGGTGGTGCGAGCAGGCCAGGAAGGTCCGGGCCCGGGAGTGGTAGGCGCGGCGGGTTTCGCCGTCCAGCGGCCCCGTGCCGGGGCCGCGGCGTAGGCGGCGTGGACCGCGGTGTAGGTCTCCGGCACCGCTTGGTGGCGCCGTCCCCATGGCCCTCGCGATATCAGATCACCGTTCCGAGCCGTCTGTTATGTGACGCTTAGTGCTCGTTCGGACACTAAACGCGTCCGGCTGTGGTTTAGGGCGTTTTCCGCGGGTAGCGGCCTGGGGGCCGCCCGTGGGGAGGGCGGCTTCTGCGAGGGGGAGATAGTCATGAAGGCAGTGGTGTACGAGGGGCCACGGCAGGTCAGTGTCAAGGATGTGCCGGACGCGCGGATCGAGCGGCCGACCGACGTCCTGGTGCGGATCACGTCCGCGAACATCTGCGGCTCGGACCTGCACATGTACGAGGGCCGAACCGACTTCGAGCCCGGCCGCTGGTTCGGACACGAGAACCTGGGTCAGGTGGTCGAGATCGGCACCGGGGTCGACAAGGTCCAGGTGGGCGACTGGGTCGTCGTGCCGTTCAACATCTCGTGCGGGCACTGCAAGAACTGCGAACGTCAGCTGACGAACTACTGCCTGACCGCCCAGCCTGAGCCGAAAATGGCCGGCGCCGCCTACGGCTTCGCCGACATGGGCCCGTACGGCGGCGGGCAGGCCGAGCTGTTGCGCGTGCCCTGGGGCGACTTCAACTGTCTACGGCTGGGCGAGGACGCCGAGCAGCGCCAGACCGACTACGTGATGCTCGCCGACATCTTCCCGACCGGCTACCACGCCACCGAGATGGCCGGCGTGCAGCCCGGCGACCAGACGGTCATCTACGGCGCGGGCCCGGTCGGGCTGATGGCCGCCCTCTCGGCGACCATCCGAGGGGCGAGCAAGGTGATGATCGTCGATCGGCATCCCGACCGGCTGCGACTGGCCGAATCGATCGGCGCGATCGCCATCGACGACTCGAAGGTCGACCCGGTACAGGCCGTTCTGGACGAGACGATGGGGCTGGGCGCGGACAACGGCTGCGAGTGCGTCGGCTGTCAGGCGCACGAGCCCGACGGCCACGAGCAGCCCAACCTGACGATGAACCGGCTGGTCGCCTCGGTACGCTTCACCGGGAAGATCGGCAATGTCGGCGTCTTCGTGCCCCAGGGCCCCGGGGCCGGCGACGAGCTGGCCAAGCAAGGCAAACTCGCCTTCGACTACGGCATGTTCTGGTTCAAGGGCCAGCACATCGGCACCGGCCAGGCCCCGGTCAAGAAGTACAACCGGCAGCTGCGCGACCTGATCGCCGCAGGCAAGGCCGAACCGTCCTTCATCGTCAGCCACGAGCTGCCCCTCGACCGCGCGCCGGAGGCCTACGAGCACTTCGACAAGCGAGACGAGGGCTGGACGAAGGCCGTCCTGCACCCGGCGATGGCGGGGGCGGGTGCCTGACATGGCTGGAGAGCTGAACGGACGCCGGATCGCCATCCTCGCGGCCGACGGGGTGGAACGAGTCGAGCTGGAGCGGCCGCGGCAAGCGCTGGACGACGCCGGCGCCCGCACCGTCGTGGTCTCCATCACCAGCGGCGAAATCCAGGCGCGCGACCACGACCTCGAAGACGCCGGCACCTTCACGGTGGACCGGCTGGTCGGCGAGGTGTCGGTCGACGACTACGAGGCGCTGCTCCTGCCGGGCGGGACGGTGAACCCGGACAAGTTGCGAATGGAACCCGCTGCGGTGCGGTTCGTCCGGGACTTCGTCCAGTCGGGCAAGCCGGTCGCTTCGATCTGCCACGGCCCGTGGAACTTCGTCGAGGCCGACGTCGCGCGGGGCCGCCGGCTGACCTCGTGGCCGAGCGTGCGCACCGACCTGCGCAACGCCGGGGCCGACGTGGTCGACGAGCCGGTCGTCACCGACGGCAACATCACCACGAGCCGGTCGCCCGACGACCTGCCGGCCTTCTGCGAGCGCATCGTGCAGGAGTTCGCCAAAGGCCCGCAGGCCACCGCCGCTACACGTCGGGCGTGACCTCGCCGACCACGAACGTGCGTCCGTCGCTGTCCGCGCCGGCCCTGCTCCCCGAATGGGACCTGGTGGGGGCGGGTGCCCGCGTGCGCGCTGCGAGGCTGGGAGCCGGCCCATGTCCAGGCGCTTGAGGATGCGCCACACGCCCGACTTGCCGATGGTGACGTCGTGGTACCGCTTCAGGCACATCGCGATCTCCTCGGGTCCGCAGATAGATGAGCTTCACCCGGCGATCTCGACGTGGGTGGCGCTCGGGCCGGTCCTGGGCCGCTTGGCCTCACGATCGAGCGGCGGGCTGGGCTGAGACATGAAGATTTGGGTCGGAGACCCAGAGGTCAACGATGATCGTCAGTTTCGGAACCACCGCAGCCTGCTCGGGCGCCGTCGCACACCGTCTGGCGTCGTCCGGCCGTCAGCAGATCGGGTGCGGGATGCGAAGCCCGTCATGGACGGCCATTCAGGCGATATGCACCTTTCATCCCTTGATCTGCTGGTGTCATCCGTTTTGTCAGGGGCAAGAGGCGGAGGACGCGGGGGGCGACAGCAGACCGGGGGCCGCCTGCAGCGTACGCACATACCACCACAACCTGCGTTAGGACACATGATGACCGACAGATTCGCCCGTGCGCTCGGGTGGACCAGCCTCGCGCTGGGCGCGGCGCACCTGGCGGCACCACGGGCCGTGACCCGCCTGTGCGGCGTCGACGACGCGCCCGGGGCCACGACCGTCGCCAGGCTCGTCGGCGGGCGCGAACTCCTGCACGCCGCGCTGCTGCTCGGCGCCAAGAACCCCGCCCAGTGGGCGTGGAGCAGGGTCGCCGGCGACACGATGGACCTCGGCGTCCTGGGCAGGGCCGCCGCCAACCGCACCGGCGCCCGCCGCGCCCGCGCGCTGGCCGCGCTCGGCGCCGTCGCCGGGATCACCGCCCTGGACGCCGTCTGCGCCCGGCGCGGCAGCGCCAAGACCAAGGGCCCGCTGCAGGTGCGCGCCTCCATCATCATCAACAAGCCGCGCGAGGAGGTCTACCACTTCTGGCGGGACCTGGAGAACCTGCCCTCCTTCATGGTCCACCTGGACTCGGTGCGTACCATCAACCAGCGCCGCTCCCGCTGGAAGGTCAAGGGCCCGTTCGCCGACCTGGAGCGGGAGGCCGAGATCATCGACGAGCGGGCCGGCGACCTGATCGCCTGGCGGTCCGTGCCCGGCACCGGCGTCTCCACCGCCGGCCTGGTCAGCTTCACTGACGGCCCCGGCGGGCGCGGCACCGTCGTGGACGTCTCCCTGGAGTACGGCGCGCCCGGCCGCAAACTCGCCGCCGCCGTCGCCCGCATCTTCGGCGAGCACCCCAAGCAGCAGGTCCGCGACGACCTGCGCCGCTTCAAGCAGGTCATGGAGACCGGCGAGGTGGTCCGCTCCGAGGGCAGCCCCGAGGGCCACCGCGCCCTGCGCCAACTCCACCAGCGTCCCGCACAACCGATCGGAGGACGGGCATGAAAGCCAATGTGTGGGCGGGCCGCAACCGCCTGGAGATCCAAGACGTTCCCGACCCGCAGATCCTCAACGCCCGTGACGCGATCGTCCGCGTCACCTCGACCGCGATCTGCGGCTCCGACCTGCACCTCGTGGACGGCTACATCCCGACCGTCAAGAAGGGGGACGTGCTCGGCCACGAGTTCATGGGCGAGGTCGTCGAGGTCGGCCCCGGCGTGCGCAACCTGCACGTCGCCGACCGCGTCGTGGTGCCGTTCCCGATCGCCTGCGGCGCCTGCTTCGCCTGCCAGGACGGCCTGTACTCGGTGTGCGAGAACTCCAACCCCAACGCCGGGATGGCCGAGAAGCTGATGGGCCACGCGCCCGCCGGCATCTTCGGCTACTCCCACATGCTGGGCGGCTTCCCCGGCGGGCAGGCCGAGTACGTGCGCGTCCCGTTCGCCGACGTCGGCCCCATCAAGATCGAGGACGACCTGCCCGACGAGAAGGTGCTGTTCCTGTCCGACATCTTCCCCACCGGCTTCATGGGCGCGGAGATGTGCGACATCAAGCCGGGCCAGACGATCGCGATCTGGGGCGCGGGTCCGGTCGGGCAGCTCGCCGCGGCCAGCGCGTTCCTGCTCGGCGCCGACCGGGTCATCGTCATCGACCGCTTCCCCTACCGGCTGCGGCGGGTCCAGCGGACCGGCGCCGAGGTCCTCAACTACGAGGAGGTGAACGTGCTGGAGGCGCTGCGCGACATGACCGGCGGGCGCGGCCCGGACGCCTGCATCGACGCCGTCGGCATGGAGGCACACCACCCGACCCCGGCCATCTACGCCTACGATCGCACCAAGCAGGCCGCCCGGATGGAGACCGAGCGCCCGTACGTGCTGCGCGAGGCCATCATGGCCTGCCGCAACGGCGGCGTGGTCTCCGTCATCGGCGTCTACGGCGGATTCGTCGACAAATTCCCGATGGGCACCGTCATGAACCGGTCCCTGACCATCCGCACCGGCCAGTGCCACGTGCAACGCTACATCGAGCCGCTGCTGGACCGGATCCGCGCGGGCGAGATCGACCCGAGCTTCGTCATCTCGCACCGGATGCCGCTCAGCGAGGCGCCGCGCGGGTTCGAGCTGTTCAAGCACAAGCAGGACGAGTGCAACAAGGTGGTCCTCACTCCGTAGCACCTGCCTTCGCGGCCCAGAGCCGGTTCCACTCAATTTCCGCGGTGGACCGCTGGTGCGCCCCGGCTTGAGTGAAGTGGGACTTCTGGATTCTTGTGCCGCTTGATGAGGGGAAAGTGGCATGGGGCGGGGCTACCCGCCGGAGTTCCGGCGCAAGGGTCCTGGACCTGCTCGAAGCAGGGCGCGCGGCCATCGAGCTGACCCGAGATCTGGGCATCAGCACGCGGACGATCTACACCTGGCGGCGCCAGAACCGCATTGACCCCGGGCTGGAGCCGGGCCTGACCAGCGGCGAGAAGGCCGAGTCGGCGCCGCAAAACGACGCATCGCCGAGCTGGAGACCGAGCTGCAGGCCACCCCGACGGGCCCTGCCCTGATCACAGACCACCTACGATGTGCCTCCCGGTGAGGACGATAAGCCACAGCATGGCACCGTGGCCCGCAGCCACCGCCCGTGCCGCCCGAACCGGCCTGCAGCCTCGTTCGCGATCCCATGCGCCATTCATCCCTTCGCGCGATGGGCGGCCTTTACCCCCTCGACGACCCCATGCGCTCCGGCCCAGGCGGCGACTTCGGCCGAGTGGTCAGACGTTCTGTTGTTCTGCGAGCCGGTCGCGCTGACGCTGGCCGTAGGCCGCTTTGCGAACGGTCCCGTCGTCCTCGAGCCCGGAGCCGAAGGCGCCGCCCACCATCGCGCTGGAGGTCAGGAACCAGGCCAGCGCCAGGTAGTCGGTGACGCCCGGTCGATGGTTCAGCGTCTTCGAGAGCGGGGCGGGGGCCAGCACAAGCGCGCCGACCCCGGTGAGAACCACGAACAGCACCGCGTAAAGGCAGAGCACGCCCAGTGTGATGGTGATCAGGGTGACGGTGTTGTAGAGGCGGGCGCGAGCCTTGGGCACCCTGCCGCCGGGACGCTCCCACAACTCGTGGTCGACGATGATCCATGCGGCGAGAGCGAGGATGGACAGCACCATGATCAGCGACTGCCGCCAGGTGTCCAGCGCGGTGGAGAGCTGCCAGGCGGTGTCGTTGATCACGCCGAACGCGGCGGTGGCGAACACCCCCGCCAGCGCCCGTGACAACGAGGTGAACAGCCGCCATGGGCGGTTGGCCCGCACCATGCCGGCGAGCAGGCGCGCCCGCCCGCGCAGGCCGGGCATGACGTAGCGATCGGGGACGACCCGGCCGGGCTCGGTGTCTCCTTCCACCCTACGGCCGATCGCAGGGAGGCGGTCACGGCCGGTGGGCGGGAGGACCAGCAGGCCGACGACGTCAAGCACGGCCTCCAAGGTCCGACCGGCCAGGTGAAAGGTGCCAAGGGCGGGCAACGACAGCAGGGCGACGCGGTCGCCGGTGCTGACCTCCGCGCTCACCGCGTCCAGGCCCAGCCGGCGAGGGAGGTCGGTGAGGAATATCCCGACGTCCCAGCCGGACTCGGGCAGGTGCGGACGGACAGCGGTGAGCATGGCTGAGATGTCGACCTGCTCTTCCGCCGCCAGGGGAGCGGTGTGCGCGCACACCTGCCAGTCGAAGCCCGGGCCGAGCCGCTCCCGCAACCGGCCGGGTAGGTCGCGCGCCACCCTCACAGCCAGCTCGGTGGGCAGGTCAGGATCGGCGACCAGGGCGATACGCATGTCCGGGCCCTACCCCGAGCGGATCGCCCTGATCAGGGGTTACTGGCCCAGGCTGGTGACGAGGTTGATGGCCACGGCCAGGATGCCGGTGCTGAAGAAGTAGGACAGCAGGGCGTGCGCGAGGGCTACCTTGCGGATGTGCGTGCTGACCACACGGTTGTCGGTGACGCCGAAGGTCACGCCGATCGTGAACGCGAGGTAGGCGAAGTCGCTGTACGCCGGCGGATCCTCCTGCCCGAAGTCGATGCCGCCGTCCTCGTCCACGTAGTAGAGCCTGGCGTACTTGAAGGCGAACACCGTGTTCACCAGGCCCCACGACACGACGACCGTCACCACGCTCAGGATGACCAGGGCCGTCGTCAGCGGGGTGTGACTGGCGGCGCGGACCAGGGCGAGCGCGACCGCCCCCAGGCTGGCCACCGCGCCGATCAGCACGCCGGTGTCGGTGGAGCGAGCGTCGCCCTCCTCTTCGGCCAACCGCTTGGTGTCATGGTGATCCTTGGGCCAGCTGATCAGCCACACCCAGACCAGGCCCACCGTCGCGGCCACACCCCAGCCGAGCAGCGGCGACAACTCCGGGACCCCCAGCCACCAGGCGCCGGCCGCCATGACGACCCCGGCCCCCAGCGATGTCAGCACGCGCCTCACCGACATGACGCGCTTGCCCGCGCGTCCCCCGGGCCCAGACCTCACCGCTCCAACATCCCAACGAGCCCCCGCAGCCAAGGTACCCCGGCCGATGTAGTCGCCAATCGGAGTTCAGGCCGGCGATCAGGGCAGGATCGAGGTCAAATCCTTCGGCATGGTGGACTTCACGTCCTCGCACTCGCCAGCGGCAATGTGCTTCCTGAGCGCTTGCAAAACCTTCTTGACCAGGTCCTCCTCGCTCTCCTGGAGGTCGAAGGCCAGCTCGCCGCAGACGCGGTGAAGGAGCTCCTCGCGATCGGCCTTGACCGGCACGGTGCTCGGCCGTCAGCCGTCGTAATAGACCCCGCGGATCACCCCTTCCTTACATCCTCGGGCATGCCTCGGCTCAAGGCTCGGCGCGGCGGACGGTAGATCACATCCCCCAGCCGGGTAGCGGTCCTCCGCGGGTGTGAAAGATCTTGGCGGGCTTGGGATTCACCGTTCCCTGTCGTGGCAGGCGGCCCATGGGGGGACAGCATGCGGGGACGCGATCGGGAGTGGCGTCACGTCGATGGCCTGCTGCGGGTGTTGCGGCGAGGTGCGGGCGGGACGCTGCTGGTGGACGGAGAACCCGGATCGGGGAAGAGCCGGCTGCTGGCCGAAGCCGTCGCCGAGGCGTCCGAGCGCGGCATCTGGGTTGTCCACTGCCGGGTGGAGGAGCTGGGCGAGGTCGCCCCGTGCGGCATGTTGCTGGAGGCCCTCGATCTGCGCTCTGAGCCGGCAGCGGGCGACGCCGCCGCCCGTTTCGGTCCGCCGGTCCTGGAGCGGCTGCGGGCAGGGTTCGAGCAGCTGGCCACGTCACCGGTGCTGGCCGCGCTCGACGACCTGCAACGGGCGGACCCGGTGACGCTGAGGACGTTGCACAGCCTGCACGACCGGCTGGCCAACTGGCCCATCGGCTGGATGATGAGCCGCTCGACAGTGCCGGACAGGGGCCAGGCCGTGTCGCTGTTCGACATCCTGGAGCGGGAGGGGGCCGACAGGGTGACGCTCGCGCCGCTGTCACCGGACGCGGTCGCGGCGCTGACGCAGGACACGCTCGGGCGGTCGCCGGACCCGGCGACGCGGGCGCTGGCGGCGGCCGCCGGAGGCAATCCGCTGCTGATCACCGAGCTGTTCGCGGGGCTGCGCGAGGAAGGGCTGCTGGGGGACGCGGCGCGGGCCCGCGTGCCCGACCGGCTGCGGATGGTGGTGCGGCGCTGGATCGACACGCTGAGTGCGGAGGCCAGGAGCCTGATGGAGACGATCGCAGTGCTGGGCCGTTCGTTGTCGCTGGAGCACGCCGCGTCGTTGCTGGACACCACGCCCGCCGCGCTGCTCCCGATGACGGAGGAGGCCACGGCCGCGGGCATCCTCCTCGTGACCGAGCACGGCCTCACCTTCCGTCACGAACTCGTCGGGGACGTCGTCGCCGCGGGCATCCCCTCATCGGTGCGGCAGACCCTGCGCGACCAGTCTTGCGTTCTCATGGGCTCTGAGCGGCCGGGGTCGGCCGGCCTGCTCACCGGCCCGGCCTCCTCCGACATAGACGCGGCGGTCGCCAGT
Source organism: Nonomuraea angiospora (assembly GCF_014873145.1). Classification (NCBI taxonomy): domain Bacteria; kingdom Bacillati; phylum Actinomycetota; class Actinomycetes; order Streptosporangiales; family Streptosporangiaceae; genus Nonomuraea; species Nonomuraea angiospora. The sequence continues at coordinate 11,296,590 of NZ_JADBEK010000001.1, forward strand.
GGCCGGCTGGACGAGGCCGAGCAGATGGTGCGTGGCCGCCTCGCCGAGCACGGCTCCGTGTACGGGGTGGCCGAACTGCGCTGCCTGCTCGCGGACACCATGTACCTGACGGGCCGGGGTGAGGAGGCGATCCGCGAGGCCGAGACGGTGCTGGCGGTGCCGGGCCTCCCCCGCCACGTACGCGAGCGGGCGACCCTCGTGCATCTGTACGCCACGGTGCGCCTGCGGGAGGACGCCGGCTCGCGGTCGTTCGCGCATGAGGTCATCGACGGAACGGATCGATACGGTCCCGCAGCCAGGACCGCCGCGCTGGTCGCCCTGGCCACCGCCGAGCGGCACGAGGGCAGGCTCACGGCCGCGCTGGACCTGGCGGAGAGCGCCGGGCGGCTGGCCGCCGCCGACGCGCCCGAGGACCGCCGCTACGAGGCCTGCCTGGCCACCGTCGCCGTGCTCGTCGACATCCACCGGCTGGACGAGGCACGGACGATGCTCCGCCTGGCACGCAAGGACATGTTCGGCCACGGTCATCTGGCCTGGGCGGCGGACGCCTCGGCGCTGGAGGCCCGCCTGGAGCTGCTCGCGGGCCGTTTCGATGACGCGGTCACCCAGGCGAACAGAGCCCTGGACCTGGCCGGTGCGCTCATCACGCCGCTGTCGGCTGCGGCGGCCCGCGCCGTGCTCGCCGCAGTCGCGCTGCGGCGAGGCGACCTGCAGGGGGTGGCGCATCACGTCGCGGAACAGCCCGGGGGCACGGCCGAGGCTCGCTTCCGGCACGCCTTGCTGTCCGCGCAGCTCGCGGAGGCACGAGACGGGCCGCGCAGCGCTATGCTCCTGCTCGCAGAGCTGCCCCGCCCGCTGCTGCTCAGCATGGAGCCCGCCGCCGGCCCCTGGATGGTCCGGCTCGCCCTGGCCGCCGGCGACCGGGCGGCGGCCGAGCACGTGGTGGCCGCCGCCGAGGCCCTCGGCCGGGCCAACCATGAGTTTCCCACGCTTGCCGCCGCCGCGGCGCATGCCAGGGGCCTGCTCGACGGGGATCGCGACGCGCTGGCCCTGGCCGCCGGGCGGACCGAGGACGTGTGGGCGCGGGCCTCCGCCGAGGAGGATCTCGGCATGCTGCTCTTTACCGCCGGGCAGCGCGTGGCGGCGGCCGAGAGCCTGAACCGCGCCTTGGGCCTGTATCACGACATCGGCGCCCTGCGGGACTCCGCGCGCATCCGCCAGAGACTGCGCGGAATGGGGGTACGCCACCGCCACTGGAGCTACGCCGAACGCCCGGTCTCCGGCTGGGACAGCCTGACCGAGACCGAGCACGCCATCTCGTTGCGTGCGGCGGACGGATGCACCAACCCGCAGATAGCCGAACAGATGTTCATCAGTGTGCACACGGTCGCGTTCCACCTGAAGCACGTCTTCCGCAAGCTGAGCATCAGATCCCGGGTCGAGCTCGCGCGGCTCGCGGCGGAGCAGTCGAGGGACGCCTCGCCCGGCGGCGGCCGCGGCGCACGGGTCGGGCGGAGTCGCGGCGATGACTACTCAGCTGGGGGATGTGCCCGCGAGACGCCTGGGCCAGGTTCGGAAGTGTAGGTCGTCACATTTTTCGGCCTATTCAGGAACCCATCCAGGAGGTTCAGATGGCGCTGCTCGCAGTACGTCGCAGGGGCGGCGAGATGTTCCCCGCCCGCGAGATCGAAGACGCCTACGACAGGCTGGGACAGCTCATGAACGTGGCTCTGGGCGAGGCTCTGGGCGCTCTTCCCGGCGATGGCGGCATGGGGGCCTGGGTGCCCATGGCGGACGTGTCGGAGACTGAAGACTCCTACGTCGTGGAGATCGATGTCCCCGGAGCGCGCAAGGACCAGATCGACGTCCAGCTGTCCGAGCGCGAGCTGATCGTCACCGGGCAGGTCGAGGAGCAGGAACGTCAGCGCCGGCACCGCAAGATGCGCAGGTCCGGCCAGTTCGAGCTGCGCACGACGCTCCCGGGAGACGTCGACGCCAACCGCGTGGAGGCTCACCTGTCCGACGGTGTGCTGACCATCACCGTGCCCAAGGCGGAGGCCGCCAAGCCCAAGCACATCGAGGTTTCCGCCTGAGGCGGGGAGAGGAGGAGTCGTGCCCGTCGCGTCGTCAGGCCCCGCCACCACCAACCGGGAACCGATCGGGAGCTACCGCAGCTACGAGGAGGCGCAGAAAGTCGTCGATTACCTGGCCGACCATGGATTCCCCGTGCAGGGGACGTTGATCGTCGGCGCCGGGCTGCGCTCGGTCGAGCGGGTTCTCGCGCGGATGACCCCTCTGCGCGCGGCCGGATGGGGCGCGGCCGCCGGAGCCTGGTTCGGGCTGCTCATCGGTCTGTTCCTGTTGATTTTCTCGATCACGGCCGCGGCAGCGTTGCCTCTGGTGCTCTGGGGGCTGGTGTGGGGCGCGGTGGCGGGAGCGATCTTCGGGCTGGTCTCGCACGCCATCCAGGGCGGCCGGCGGGACTTCGTCTCCGAGAGCACCCTCGTGGCCGACAAGTACGAGGTTCTCGTCGATTCGGAACACGTGGCCAGGGCCCATGAGCTGCTCCGGGCGATGAGCGGATAGCAGTACGAGGGAGCGAGTAATGGCGAAAGCAGTCGGCATCGATCTCGGCACCACGAACTCGGTGATCGCCGCCACGATAGACGGCCATCCCACGGTGCTGCCCAACGCGGAGGGCTCGCGTACGACGCCGTCCGTGGTGGCCTTCACCGATCAGGGCGAACGGCTGGTAGGCCAGATGGCCCGCCGCCAGGCCATACTGAACCCGAAGGGAACGATCTATTCCTCGAAACGATTCATCGGCCGCCGCTTCGACGAGGTCAAGAGCGAGATCCACGCGGTCTCCTTCGACGTGGTCGAGGGACCCCAGGGAGCCGTGCGCTTCCAGGTCGGCGACAGGCAGTACGCGCCGGAGGAGGTCTCCGGCCTCGTCCTGCGGAAGCTGGCCGCCGACGCGGCGAAATACCTCGGTGAGAAGGTGACCGAGGCGGTCATCACCGTTCCGGCGTACTTCAATGACGCCCAGCGCCAGGCGACCAAGGACGCGGGGCGGATCGCGGGGCTCGAGGTCCTGCGGATCATCAACGAGCCGACGGCGGCGGCGCTCGCGTACGGGCTGGACAAGAAGACGAACGAGACGGTGCTGGTCTTCGACCTGGGCGGCGGCACCTTCGACGTCAGCATCCTGGACATCGGCGAAGGCGTGGTCGAGGTCCGCGCCACCTCCGGCGACGGTCACCTCGGCGGCGACGACTTCGACCGCAGGATCGTCGACCACCTGGCCGACGAGTTCCAGCGGGACCAGGGCATCGACCTGCGCAACGACCCGCAGGCCCTGCAGCGACTCTTCGAGGCGGCCGAGAAGGCCAAGGTGGAGCTCTCGGAGGTCACCCAGACCACGATCAGCCTGCCGTTCATCACGGCGGACGCCTCGGGGCCGAAGCACCTCAACACCACGCTCATGCGCTCCACGTTCGAGCAGATCACCGCCGACCTGGTCGAGCGTTGCATCGCCCCCGTCAAGCAGGCGATGGAGGACGCGAAGCTCAGGCCCGTGGACGTCGACGAAGTGATCCTCGTCGGCGGGGCGACCCGGATGCCCGCCGTGCAGAATCTCGTGCGCCGGCTCACCGAGGGCAAGGAGCCCAACATGACGGTGAACCCGGACGAGGTCGTCGCGATCGGCGCGGCTGTCCAGGCGGGGATCATCAAGGGCGAGGTGCAGGACGTCGTCCTGCTCGACGTCACGCCTCTGTCGCTGGGCGTCGAGACGCTCGGCGGGCTCATGACCAAGGTGATCGAGCGCAACACGACCATTCCCGCGCGCCGTACCGAGGTCTTCAGCACGGCCGAGGACAACCAGACCGCCGTCGACATCGTCGTACTGCAGGGCGAGCGTGAGCGCGCCGCCGACAACCGGGTGCTCGGGCGCTTCCGGCTGGAGAACATCCGGCCCGCGCCGCGGGGGGTGCCGCAGATCGAGGTCACCTTCGACATCGACGCCAACGGCATACTCAACGTCTCGGCACGGGACAAGGACACCGGCGCCGAGCAGCGGATCACCATCAGCGAGAGCTCCAACCTGGACAAGTCGGAGATCGAGCGGATGGTCGCCGACGCCGAGCGGCACCGTACGGAGGACGTCAGGCTCCGCGAGACCATCGACGCGCGCAACGAGCTGGACTCGGTCGCGTACCAGGTGGAGCGCCGGCTGGAGGAGCTGGGCGACGCGGTTCCCGTGCACGAGAAGGCGAGGGCCGAGCAGCTCGTGGAGGAGGCCCGGCAGGCGATCAAGGAAGAGGCGCCGATCGACCGGCTGCGCACACTCAGCGGCGAGCTGCAGCAGGTCTATCACAGCCTCGGAGCCGCCGCGGGCGGCGGTCCCAGCGTGCCGCCGCAGGACAGGACGGAAGGTGTCCCGGGCGGTGAGGAGGACGTGATCGACGCCGAGTTCACGACGTCGGAGCCCGAGTGACATGAACGAGCACACACCCCAGGCCCAGGCCGGCGCGCAGGGTGAGGAAGCCATCTCGCCCGCGGAGACCGACGCGAAGCTCGCGGAGCTGGAGGACCGCTGGCTGCGTGCCGTCGCCGACCTGGACAACCTGCGCAAGCGCATCGCCCGCGACGCCGAGCGGATCAGGGCGGAGGAACGGGCGAGGGTGGCGGCCGAGTGGCTGCCCATCCTGGACAACCTGGAGCTCGCGCTGAGCCACGCAGGCGACGGCGGCGCGGACGCGGTACTCGACGGGATACGGGCCGTGCGTGACCAGGCGGTCGCCCTCCTGGCCAAGCTCGGCTACCCCCGCCATGACGAGGTGGACGTACCCTTCGATCCCGCCCGCCACGAGGCGGTGGCCACCGTCGAGCGGGCCGATGCCGACCCGGGCACTGTGGTGGAGGTGTTCCGTCCCGGCTACGGCGATGCCGAGCGGCAGCTCAGGCCGGCGATCGTGGCCGTCGCGAAGAAGGTGGAGTGATGGCCCCACGGCGCGACTACTACGAGGTGCTCGGCGTGGGCAGGAACGCCGACGCCGACGAGATCCAGCGGGCCTACCGCAAGCTCGTGCGCGCCTATCACCCTGATGTCAACAAGGATCCCGGCGCCGAGGACAAGTTCAAGGAGATCTCGGAGGCGTACTCCGTGCTCTCCGATCCCGAGACGCGCCGCCGCTACGACGCGTTCGGGCACGATTTCCGCCAGGTGCCGCCCGACGTGGACCCCGCCGAGTGGGCTCGCGCCCGTGCGGGCGCCGGCGCGCGGGCCGGCGCGGGCGGCCAGTGGCGCCAGGCCCGGCCCGGGGACTTCGGCTTCGGCGAGGGAGTCGACCTGGAGGACCTGCTCGGCGGCATGTTCGGCGGCCGGGGCAGACGGCACTGGGGCCCCGTGCCCGGTGCCGACCAGGAGGCGGAGCTGACGCTCTCCGTCGAGGAGGCCTACCACGGCGGGCGGCGCACCATCACGCTACCCGGCGGGAGGCGACTGGAGGTCAACATCCCACCCGGGGTCACCAACGGTCAGCGGATCAGGCTGGGCGGCCAGGGCGGGCATGGAAGCGACGGAGCGCCGGCCGGCGACCTCCTCCTGATCACGCGAATCGCCCCCCATCCCCGCTACCGCGTGGAGGGCCGCGACATCCACGCTTCGCTGCCTCTCGCTCCGTGGGAGGCGGCGCTGGGCGCCGCGGTCGCGGTGGACACCCCGGGCGGCGAGGCGAAGGTGAAGGTGCCGCCGGGCACGTCCTCGGGCCGCCGCCTGCGGTTGAAGGGCCGCGGTATGCCAAATCCGCGCGGAGCGCCCGGCGACTTCTTCGCCGAGGTCCGGATCATGGTGCCGGCCAGGCTCACGGACGAGGAGCGGCGCCTGTTCGAGCAGCTCGCCGCCGTCTCTCGCTTCGACCCGAGGGGGCGTTCATGACGTACGCGATCGTCCGCCCGATCCGACTCGACCTGGACTCCTACGCGCGGGCCACGGGCCTGCACCCGCAGGCCGTGCGCCGGCTGGTGACGCTCGGCCTGCTGGAGCCGACCAGGGACGCCAGGGGGGAGTTGTGCTTCGCCCCCTCCCAGGTGGCAACCGCGGCCCGGATCCAGCGGCTGCACGAGGGATTGTCCATCAACTACGCCGCGATCGGCGTGGTGATCGACCTCCTCGACCGGATCGAGGAGCTGGAGGCCGCCCTGCGCGGCCTCTCACGACGCTAGGGGGCTGGAGTGGACCCGAACAGGATGACGCAGAAGTCGCAGGAAGCCCTGCACGACGCCCAGACCAAGGCCCTGCGCTTCGGTCACACCGAGGTCGACGGCGAGCATCTCCTGATGGCCCTGCTCGACCAGCCAGAAGGTCTGGCACCCAGGCTGGTGGAGCAGGCCGGAGCCGATCCGCGGCGCCTGCACGCCGACCTGGAGGCCGAGTTGTCGCGGCGGCCCAAGGTCAGCGGGCCGGGCGCCGCGCCGGGCCAGGTGTTCGTCACCCAGCGCCTGTCGCGGCTGATCGACGCCGCCGACCGGGAGGCGAGACGGCTGAAGGACGAGTACATCTCTGTCGAGCACCTGCTGCTGGCCCTGATCGAGGAAGGACCCACGACCGTGTCCGGTCGGCTGCTGCACGAGCAGGGGCTGACCAGGGACCGGTTCCTGGAGGCGCTCACCTCCGTACGCGGTCACCAGCGCGTCACCTCGGCCATGCCCGAGGTCGCGTACGAGGCGCTGGAGAAGTACGGACGCGACCTGGTCGCCGACGCTCGGGCGGACAAGCTCGACCCGGTGATCGGCCGCGACACGGAGATCCGGCGGGTGATCCAGATCCTCTCCCGCAAGACCAAGAACAACCCGGTGCTGATCGGCGACCCCGGCGTCGGCAAGACGGCCGTCGTCGAAGGGCTCGCCCAGCGCATCGCCAATGGCGACGTCCCCGAGGGGCTGCACGACAAGACCGTCTTCAACCTGGACATGGGCGCGCTCGTGGCGGGCGCCAAGTACCGCGGGGAGTTCGAGGAGCGCCTCAAGGCCGTGCTGAACGAGGTGAAGGCGGCGGAGGGCCGAATCCTGCTGTTCGTGGACGAGATGCACACGGTGGTGGGAGCCGGGGCGACCGAGGGAGCCATGGACGCGGGCAACATGCTCAAGCCGATGCTGGCCCGCGGCGAGCTGCACATGATCGGCGCGACCACGGTCGAGGAGTATCGCCTGCACATCGAGAAGGACGCCGCCCTGGAGCGCAGGTTCCAGCCGGTGCTGATCGACGAGCCCTCGGTCGAGGACACCATCTCGATCCTGCGCGGCCTGCGCGAGCGGCTGGAGGTCTTCCACGGCGTGAAGATCCAGGACAGTGCTCTCGTCGCCGCGGTGACGCTGAGCCACCGCTACATCTCCGACCGGTTCCTGCCCGACAAGGCGATCGACCTGGTCGACGAGGCGTGCGCGATGATCAGGACCGAGATCGACTCCATGCCGGCCGAGCTGGACGCCCTCACCAGGCGGGTGCGGCGGCTGGAGATCGAGGAGGCCGCCCTGGAGAAGGAGGAGGACCCGGCCAGCCGGGCCAGGCTCGCCGAGTTGCGCACGGAGCTCTCCGCCCTGCGTTCCGAGGCCGACGCGATGCGGGCGCAGTGGGAGGCCGAGCGCTCGGCCCTGCGCAAGGTCCAGAGCCTGCGGCAGGAGATCGAGCACGTACGGCGGGAGGCCGAGCAGGCCGAACGCGACTACGACCTCAACCGTGCCGCCGAGCTTCGCCACGGCAAGCTCCCCGAGCTGGAGCGCCGGCTGCGCGCCGAGGAGGAGCGGCTGAGCAGCCGGCAGCACGGGCAGCGGCTGCTGCGCGAGGTGGTGACCGAGAACGAGATCGCGGACATCGTCTCGCGCTGGACCGGCATTCCCGTGTCCCGGCTGCAGGAGGCCGAGCGGGACAAGCTGCTCAAGCTCGACCAGATCCTGCACGAGCGGGTCGTCGGGCAGGAGGAGGCCGTGCGACTGGTGGCCGACGCCATCATCCGCGCCCGCTCCGGCATCAAGGATCCCCGTCGCCCCATCGGGTCGTTCCTCTTCCTCGGGCCGACCGGGGTCGGCAAGACCGAGCTGGCCAGGTCACTCGCGGCGGCCCTGTTCGACACCGAGGACAACATGGTCCGCATCGACATGAGCGAGTACCAGGAACGCCACACGGTCAGCCGCCTCGTCGGTGCCCCTCCCGGCTACGTCGGCTACGAGGAGGGCGGGCAGCTCACGGAGGCGGTGCGGCGCAAGCCGTACTCGGTGGTGTTGTTCGACGAGATCGAGAAGGCCCACGCGGACGTCTTCAACACGCTGCTGCAGGTCCTCGACGACGGCCGGCTGACCGACGCGCAGGGCCGCACGGTCAACTTCCGCAACACCGTGATCATCATGACCTCGAACATCGGCTCGCACCACCTGCTCGACGGGATCACCCCCGACGGCGAGATCAAGCCCGAGGCCCACGACGGGGTGATGGCGGAACTGCGCCGGCACTTCCGCCCCGAGTTCCTCAACAGGATCGACGACGTCGTGCTGTTCAAGCCGCTGACCGAGGCGGAGATCGAGCGGATCGTCGAGCTGATGTTCAACGACATCAGGCAGCGCCTGGCCGAGCGGCGGCTCACGCTGGAGGTCACCGAGGACGCGCGCAAGCTCATCGCCAACCAGGGGTACGACCCCGTCTACGGCGCCAGGCCGCTGCGCCGCTTCATCGCCCGCGAGGTCGAGACCAGGATCGGCCGCGCCCTGCTGGCCGGCGACGTCCCCGACGGCTCGACCATCACGGTCGGCGCCGACAAGGGGGAACTCAACGTCACCTTCCACTCGCCGAGGAGCTGACATGCACACCGTCGTGACCTGCGTGAACTGCGGGAGGCAGAACAGGGTTCCGGCCGCGGCCGAGGGCCGGCCCCGCTGCGGGAACTGTCACCAGCCGCTGCCGTGGATCGCCGACGCCGGCGACGACACCTTCGCGGAGGTCGCGGAACGGGTGCACCTCCCCGTACTCGTCGACTTCTGGGCGCAGTGGTGCGCGCCGTGCCGGGCGGTCACGCCCGCGCTCGAACAACTCGCCCACGAGATGGCCGGACGGGTGAAGCTCGTCAAGGTCGATGTGGACCGGGCCCCGGCCCTCTCGCAGCGCTTCACGATCACGGCCGTCCCGACGCTCATGATGCTCAACGAAGGCCGCGTCGTGGCACAACGCGCGGGCGGGGCCCCGCCGGCCCAGCTCCGCGAATGGGTCGAGGGGACGTTGAGGACACCGTCATGATGGAGTCGGCGGCCTCCCTGTCCGAGACACCGGACCTGCATGGGGCCTATCCCCGTCTGGACGAGCGGCGCGTCGCCGAGCTGTCGAAATGCGGCGAGCGCAGAACCGTGTCGCCCGGCGACGTGCTCTACCGGGAGGGTGAGCAGGCCCGGGAGTTCATCGTGATCCTGCGGGGCAAGGTGGCCACGGTCGAGGGGTACGGCGGCGAGGAGGAGCGGACGATCGCCGTCCACGGCCCCGGACGCTTTCTCGGCGAGCTCGGCCTCCTCACCGGCCAGGCCGGATTCCTGACCGCCGTCGTGCGGGAGCCCGGCGAGATCCTCGCTGTTCCGGCTGACCAGGTGCGCACGATGGTGGCCGGTGACCCGGCGTTCGGAGACCTCGTCCTGCGGGCCTACCTGACCCGCCGCACCATGCTGATCGGGATGGACGCCGGGTTCCGCATCATCGGCTCCCGCTATTCTCCCGACGCCCGCCGGTTGCGCGAGTTCGCCGCCCGCAACAGGCTCCCGCACCGATGGATCGACCTGGAGGAGGATGAGGAGACGGATGCGCTCCTCCGCCACCTCGGCATCTCCCCGCAGGAGACCCCGGTCGTGATCTGGCGCGGAGACCAGGTGCTGCGCAACCCGTCCGTCGCCACGCTGGCGAAGACCATCGGCCTGCCGGCGCCCCGGCCGGCCGACGGCGTGTGCGACCTGATCGTCGTGGGCGCGGGCCCCGCCGGCCTGGCCGCGAGCGTGTACGGGGCCTCGGAGGGCCTGACCACGGTCGTGCTTGACGCGATCGCCGCGGGCGGCCAGGCGAGCACCTCCTCCCGCATCGACAACTACCTCGGCTTCCCGTCGGGCATCTCGGGCGCCGAGCTCGCCGAGCGGGCCGTCATCCAGGCGGCCAAGTTCGGCGCCCGGCTGACCGTCCCGGCCGAGGCGAGCGGGCTGGAGGCGGACGACGGCCACTACACCGTCCACGTCGCTGAAGGGCCTGTCGTACGGGGCCACGCCGTACTGATCGCCACCGGCGCCCGTTACCGCAAACTCGACGTCCCCGATCTGGAGAAGTACGAAGGGTGCGGCGTGTACTACGCGGCGACGCCGTTCGAGCTGCGCATGTGCCGCCAGGCGCCGGTGGTCATTGTCGGCGGCGGCAACTCCGCGGGCCAGGCGGCACTGTACCTGTCCAGGAACGCCTCGTCGGTGCGCCTGCTCGTCCGCAGCGGCGACCTCGGCGGGAGCATGTCCCGCTACCTCGCCGATGCGATCACCAGGACTCCCGGCATCGAAATCATGTTCCACACCGAAGTACGCGAGCTCCTCGGCGACAGTTCTCTGCGGGCCGTGCGCGCCCAGAACAACCAGACCGGGCAGTTCATCGAGATCGAGACCAACGCGATGTTCGTCTTCATCGGCGCGGATCCGCACACTGGATGGCTGGAGGGCGCCGTCCCGCTGGACGACCGGGGCTTCGTCATCACGGGCGTGGGCTCGTCGTCACACTGGGAGGCCCTGCCCCTGGAGACCGGGCGGCCGGGCATCTTCGCCGTGGGCGACGTCCGCAGCGGATCGACCAAACGGGTCGCGTCCGCCGTCGGGGAGGGCGCCATGGCGGTACGCCTGCTGCACGAAAGGTTCAACAAGACAGGGAATCGACAGGAAGGACGGTGATCCGGATGCCAGTGATCGCGGTTTCCAGGTTCGAGCACTTCTTCCGCGCCGCCGCGGGGCTAGACGTGGACAAATCCGATCTCAAGCGCTACAGCGACTTCATCAACCGGAAGCTGTACGACATGCTCGTCGTCGCCGAGGCCGCGGCGAAGTCGAACAGGCGCGACATCATCGAGTTCTGGGACCTGCCCATCACCAAGGGACTGCAGGAGAGCATGCACGACTTCCAGGACCTGGACGAGGAACTGGATCTGGCATCGATCCTGGCGGACCTCGCGGCGCTGCCTCCGCTGGATCTGTCGCTCAGCGAAGAAGCCGAGGCCCGGCTACCGGCTGTGGCGGGTGGGCTCTCCGTGGCGCTCGCCAGGGCGATCAGAACCATAGAGCCTGACCGCAAGAACCCGGCGAGCAAGGAGTGGACACGCACGATCCGTGTCTTCGACCTGCTGCTATGACGAGATTCGGCGCGTTGCTGGTGTCTCTGCTCGCCACGCGATCGGATGGTGGCTGCTCGGGCACAGGCAGGCCTGGCCCACCCCGCAGGGAGGATGAACACGTCTGATCATCCTGGTGGGGTGGTGGCTCGGTGGCAGCATCGGAATCCAGATCGCCGTCCTGGTCGCGCTCGTCAGCAACGGCGTCGCCTACTTTCTTCTCCGACGGCTGGCTCGCGCTGCACCAGATGGTCCACGAACTGTCGGAGGAGGCGCACCAACCCATGCCCCGGCTGTACGTTTCGCCGGTCCTCGGGCACGAGCTGTCGCACGTCTACAACCGCGACATTCTGATCTCCTCCGTGGCGGGGCCCTGGCCACGATGGTCACCTACCTGGCCTCGTACTCAACCTTTCAACCCCTGCTCTACCAGGTGGCTACGGCCGGGATGAGCAAAGACCTACGCCGCTAAGTAGGGTGCTGCCCGAGAAGCGGCGCGTGGAGCTGGCGCATCCCGAGATTCGTCCCGACCAGACGAGCGTGACGCTCATGGAGCGCTTCGACTTCGTGCTGGCGCCGTACAAGCCGCGGCTGCGAAATGCGATCTCACTCTCGGCCGGACCGCCACCTCGTTCAGGCGCCGGGGCAGCCTCCTGACCGACCTGGCCGCCATCGGCCTTCAGCGCCGCGACCTGGACCGGTTTCTGCAGTACGCCGGCGACGCCGTGGACCTGGCCGACCAGACCCAATCCGCGGGTTACGTGGGCAGGAAACTGCACGACGTACAAAAGCAACTTCAGCCCCTTCTGTCCGACAGCCGGGTGGTTCATGCAGACCGCGACGGATAAGCAGGACCGTACCTTTCGCGAGGCATGGATCGCGGGAGTGAACAAGCATTACCCGGGCGAACCCAAGCTCTCCTACGTCACCCCGTGGGAGGACACCCCATGAATGGGAACGCCAGGCAGTCGCCGCTGTATGCGCTCAAGTGCGTGCTTTCGTCGAGGTTAGCGCCGGCAGCACTGCCAAGCTGACACAACCACAAGCATATCGACGATCCCAAGCCGTCCTATGTAGCCGACCGGGATGCCCTTCCCGAATGGCAGCGAGGACCGACGCCGACATCTTCGAACACCTCGAAAACGATGTATCGCTAACAAGCTGATTATTCTGTCATTATTGGCGACCTTGCAGGCGGCAAAGACATTCAGCGCCGGACGCCCATGCGGTGCCGCCAGGCGAGGGCGATCCAGGCCGCGAGGGCGACGAGCGCCACGAGGACGATGATGCCGATCTTGAGGGGAGTCCCCATCGCGCCTTGGTCGTCCATCACGGTCGCCGGCGCGGCGGCCTGGTTCCGCTCGGGCGCCGTCGCCTGGCCCGTCGCCTGGCCCGTCGTCTGGCCCGTTGCGGGGGCGAACTGGTCCTGCTCGCCGAGCCCGAGGCGTGGTCCAGGGCCGCTGACCCGTCCGCCGGCAGCGAACGATTCGAGGCGACGGAGGTCAAGGATCTGCTGCTCCGCCTGACACTGCGCTGATCTCATGGAGAAGATCGCGCGTGGGGACGGCCGACGCCCCGGCTCACGTCCGTCCGGCAGTCTCTCGTCGGCATGGGCCGGATGGCCGTCAAGACCGTGTTCGGCATGGCGGACGGCGTCCAGCCCGCCTCGCGGCACCTGCAGCTGGCGACGACTCTCAGCGTCTGCGACTCGACGGAGCCCGCCTCGTCGCACTGATACGCCCAGCGTTCCAGCTGGTCCAATTCGTGATGTTCGGTCGGCCGAAAAGGTCTTGTATCGGCAATCGTTATCGCTTACGTTGACGCTGCAAACGTAACCGATAACGATTGCAACTAGTGAGGGCTGCATGGCCGTGGGCGGCACGCCGGTAACGATGAGCGATGTCGCGCGATTAGCGGGCGTCTCGACGGCGACCGTGTCGCGAGTGGTCAACGGCCGTTACGGCGTCAGCGCGAGCACCATCGCACAGGTCCGCTCGGCCATCGAGCACCTCGGCTACGAGTCGAGCCTGGTGGCCACCAGCCTGCGGCGCAGCCGCACCAACGTCCTCGGCCTGGTGAGCCACAGCTTCCAGTCCTACACGGCCGAAGTGCTCAAGGGCGTGATGGAGGCGCTGACCCAGTCGGGCTTCGACCTGATCATCTACGCCAACAGCGACCTCTACGGAACGTACTCCGAGGGCTGGGAGCGGCGGCATCTCGCCCGCCTGTCTGGCACGCTCACCGACGGCTGCATCGTGATCACGCCCTCGGGCGACATGCGGAGCAACACCCCGGTCGTGGCCATCGATCCGGCGCGGGACTCGACGGTGCCGTCGGTGACGGCGGACAACCTCGCGGGGAGCACCGCGGTCGTCGAGCATCTGCTCGCCCTGGGGCATCGGCGGATCGCATTCATCGCGGGCAGGTCCAATCTGGAGGCCGCATGGTTGCGCGAAGAGGGATACCGCAGAGCACTGGCCGCAGCCGGGGTGCCGGTAGACCCCACGTTGATCGCCAGGGGCGACTTCAACCCCGAGTCCGCGGTCCCGCTCGCACGGGCGCTGATGGACAGGGAGGACCGTCCGACGGCGATCTTCGCGGCGAGCGACGGGATGGCCCTGAAGGCCCTGGACGTCGCGCAGGAACTGGGGCTAAGCGTTCCCGGCGACCTGTCGCTGGCCGGGTTCGACAACATACCGGAGTCGGCGCTGAGCGATCCGGGGCTGACCACGGTGGACCAGTCGGTGTACCGGCTCGGGTTCGAGGCCGCCCGCATGCTGAGGTCGCTGGTGAACGGTAACTGGGAGGGCCCACACCAGATAGTGCTTCCCATCCGCTTGGTGGTACGCGGCTCCACCGCGGCACCCAGAACGCCCTGAAAGCGGGGCATCACACACAGTGTGATGAGCGGCACATCTGAACGCTCGAGCCACCGAGCGTTCAGATGCAAACCCCTTACCCATGGAGGTACGTGCACACAGAAACCCGCAGCACATTCACCAGTGAGTCAGGTCGGCCAGGCGGGTGCCATCCGCAGCCAACCATCAAGGGAGTTAAACATGCGTTCATTAGCCTATCACGGCAGCTCGCGGCCTATTGGCGTACGCCGATTCGCGGTGGCGATCGCCGCCGGAGCCATGCTGATCGCGGCAGTGCTGCTCGCGCCACGGCCGGCGGCGGCGGACACGCCATGGCTCAGCGTCTCCGAGGACGGCTACGCGTCGTTCACCGTTCCGGTGGCCTCCGTCGAGGCAGCCGTGGGCCAGGTGTCCGGGGTCCTCATCGAGGGGAACTTCGGGCCCTCCTTCACCTGGGCGGAGTTCGGCCTTACCCGCCGGGGCACCGCCTTTTCCGGGGTCCTCGGCCCGCTCAAGCCGGGGCTGTACACCTACCAGGTCACGGGCGATGACACCAAGGGTCTCAAGGACCCGACGAACGGTACGAGCGTCGCGTCCAAGCCGCTCCTGAGCACCTTCTTCGTGGCGGGCGACTCGGTGCGCCTGCTCGCGGACGTGCCTCAAGGGCAGGGCGGCAAGGTCGAGACCCTCACATATCGGACCAAGGGTCAGGAGCGGTCGGCGCTGGTGTGGTTGCCGCCGGCGTACTCGGGCAAGGGCCCCAACGCCTACCCGGTGTTGTTCCTGCAGTCCGCCACCGGTGTGAGCGCCACCGACTGGCTCGACCTCGGTCGCGCCAAGCAGATCCTCGACAACCTGTCGGCTCAGCGGTCCATGGAGCCGATGGTGGTCGTGATCAGCGACGGTGACGCGGCGGCCGGCGACAAGGAGCTCCAGAAGGCCGTCACGGAGCGCTACCGGGTGCACCGCGGCGCGGCGCACCAGGCGATCGCCGGGGTGGCCGAGGGTGGGACGCAGGCGCTACGTGCCGCACTGTCCCATCCGGCTCAGTTCGCCTACGCCGGCTCGTTCTCGGGTCTGCTGACGGACGGCGTCGGCCGGCCGGACACGCACGCGATCAAGCTGCTGCGCCTGTACACCGGGAACGTGACGGATCCCGCGTACAACGCGACCAACCGGCTGACGAAGGCGCTGGACCGCGCCCGGATCACGTACGAGTTCGACGGGGTCAATCCCGACGCCGGGGCGAACTGGAACGCCTGGCAGGAGAACCTCATCGACTTCGTGCCGCGGCTGTTCCGCAGGGTGTCGGACCATGGCCCGAGCGCCGGTCACGGGCGGCTGAAGGGCGAGTTCAACCCGCCGGCCCCCGGCACCACGCCGACGCCGTTCGTGAGCGAGGACCGCTTCGTCACCTTCGAGACCACGACCGACTTCAAGGACGCCCAACGCGTCAAGGTGTGGGCGAACTTGGCTCCCAACGGCAGCTGGCTGCGTGTCCGGCTGTCGCGCGAGGGCGACCGGTGGCGGGCGACCGTGGGTCCGCTCGACCCGTGGTTCTACTACTACCGGCTGATGGTGGACGGCGTCTCGGTCAAGGACGTGTCGAACCCGACGAAGGTGACCTCCGAGCCGACCTGGAGCACCTTCCTCGTCAACGGCGAGAGGTCGCGGCTGCTCTCCGACGTGCCCGCCGGCCAGGGCGGAAAGGTGGAGAGCCTGACGTACCGGAGCACCGTCGCGAACCAGGACCGGACCGCGCTGGTCTGGACCCCGCCGGGATACGACCCGAACCGCGCGGAGCCGTACCCCGTCTTCTACCTCCAGCACGGTAGCGGCCAGAGCTACACCGACTGGGTGGAGATGGGCCGCGCCAAGCAGATCCTCGACCACCGGTTCCTCGACGGGGACCTGGTGCCGATGGTGGTGGTGATGGGCAACGGCAACGTGTCCGACTTCACCAAGGAACTGCTGGAGAACATCGTTCCGGCGGCCCGTGCCCGGTATCACATCTCCAGCGACCCGTCGCGGCAGGCTCTCGCCGGCCTCTCGATGGGAGGTGGGCAGACGCTCACGCTGCTCAAGGCGCGCCCGGGTCAGTTCGCGTACGTCGCGGCGTTCTCGGCCGGGTTCGGCAGCGGCGCCGGCGTCGACGCGCAGGCGATCAACAACGGGACCAAGCTGTTGCGCCTGTACGTCGGCGACCAGACCGACTTCGTCTACCCGTCGTTCATGACGTCCCTGACCACGTTGAACAACCTCGGCATCCGCTACGAGTTCGACGGGGTCACCCCGGGGCCGCACGGCTGGGACGTGTGGCAGAAGAACCTCATCGACCTGGCACCGCGCCTGTTCAAGCGCTGACGGAAGCCCGGCCCGGGCGACATATCGCACCCGGGGCGATGTTAGCGCTCACAAGAGAATCGACACGGGGGCGGGGCACGGGTGGCGTCACCTGTTCCCCGTCCCGTTCGATCACTCTCCTACAGCGATCCCCAAGGGAAACAAGCCAATGAAGAAAAACAGGATCATCGCGGCGGCCCTGCTCGCCGCCACCTCCGCGCTCGCCGCCTGCTCCTCCGGCCAGCAGGCCGGCACCGCGAGCAACCCGAGCGGAAACGCCGTCGCCAGCAACTGCACGAACACGATCCCCAAGAAGAACCTGCCGGTCGTGACGATGTGGGGCTGGTACCCCAACATGCAACTCGTCGTCGACAACTTCAACAAGCAGAACGGTGAGGTGCAGGTCTGCTGGACCAACGTCGGCCAGGGCAGCGACGAGTACGACAAGTTCCAGACGGCCATCTCGGCGGGAACCGGGGCGCCCGACGTCATCATGATCGAGATGGACCGGATCCCGACCTTCCAGATCCAGAAGTCGCTCGTCGACATCAAGCAGTACGGTTATGACCGCGTCAAGGCCGACTACAGCGAGGGCGCGTGGAAGGACGTCTCCGTCGGTCAGGCGGTCTATGGCGTGCCGGTCGACGGTGGTCCGATGGCGATGATCTACCGGAAGGACCTCTTCGAGAAGTACGACATCAAGCCGCCGAAGACCTGGGACGAGTACGAGCAGGCCGCGCAGAAGATGAAGGACGCGGGCGGCCCGCACTTCGGCGACTTCGCCGCGAACGTCTCAGCCCTCACGATGGCACTGCAGATACAGAAGGGCGCGTCTCCGTTCGCCTACGACCCGGCGCAGCCGGAAAAGGTCGGCGTCAAGCTGAACGACCAGGGCTCCAAGGACGTGCTCGACTACTGGGCGCGCCTGGCGAAGAAGGGGCTGGTCGGGACACAGGACCAGTTCACCCCCGAGTACATCTCCGGCGTCATCAACGGTAAATACGCCACGTACATCTCGGCGGCGTGGGCGCCCGGCTACCTCACCGGTGCCGGTGTCGGCAAGGGCGAGGACACCGGCAAGTTCGCGGTGGCGCCGCTCCCGCAGTGGGATCCCGCCAACCCGGTGCAGGTGAACTGGGGCGGGTCTGCCTTCTCCGTGACGAGCCAGGCGAAGAACCCCGAACTCGCGGCGAAGGTGGCGTACAGCCTGTACGCCGACAAGGAGTCGCTCACCGACGGCTGGACCAACCAGATCATCTTCCCGCTGAACCTCAAGGCGCTCAACTCCCCCGAGTTCGTGAACCTGAAGGTGGCGTTCTTCGACGGCCAGCAGGCGAACAAGGAGGTCTACGTGCCCGCGGCGAACGCCTACAAGGGCATGACCTACAGCCCGTTCGGCCAGTACTACTTCGACGCCTTGACGAAGCAGGTCAGCGCACTCATCGAGGGCTCCGTCACCGGTGCGCAGGCCGCCGACCGGCTGCAGGAAGACGTGGTGAAGTACGCCAAAGAGCAAGGTTTCACCGTTCAGTGACGAGCAGGGTGGGGCCGCGCCGTCTGAGGCCGGCCGGCCCGCCCGCTGTTTCCCCGCATCGACTTCCCGGAGCCCAAGATGTCCCTCCTGCTAGAAGAGGGTGTGTCCAGCACCCAAGAGAAGACACACAAGATCCGCGGTAAGGTGCGCCTCCGTGAGCATCTGATGGGGTGGCTCTTCGTCGGGCCATTCGGGATCGTCTTCCTGGCGTTGCTCATCGCGCCGCTCGGGTACGCGCTGTATCTGAGTCTTTTCCAGAAGAAGCTGATCGGCGGCACCAGCTTCGTCTTTCTCGACAACTACGTGAAGGCGTTCACCGACCCCAGCTTCCTCTCGGGGTCGTGGTTCGTCATCCGCTTCTCGCTGGTGTCCATCCCGCTGCAGATCATCGTCGCGCTCGCGATGGCGTTGATCCTGGACGCCGTGACCTCCCTGTTCACCCGCTTCTCGCGTCTCATGATCTTCCTTCCCTACGCGATTCCCACAGTCATCGGGGCGGTCATGTGGGGATTCCTCTACAGCAAGAGTTTCGGGCCGCTCACCGACGTCTTCGGCTGGTTCGGCACCACGCCGCCTGATTTCCTGAGCACCAACCTGATCTTCTACGGCCTGGTCAACGTCGTCACCTGGCAGTGGGCCGGTTACTACATGATCATCCTGTACGCGGCGCTCCAGGGCATCGACCCGGCGCTCTACGAGGCCGCCCGCATGGACGGCGCCGGCAAGTGGCAGATCGCGCTGCGGATCAAGATCCCGTTGATCACCCCCGCGCTGGTCCTGATCCTGGTCTTCTCGCTCATCGGCACCTTGCAGTTCTTCAACGAACCGCAAATCCTGCGCTCCCTCGCGGCCGGCACGATCGGTCCTGACTTCACCCCCAACATGTACGCGTACCAGCAGGCGTTCGCACTCGCGAACTTCAACTACGGATCGGCGATCTCCTTCGCTCTCGGCGGGATCGTGTTCGTCGGCGTCTACGTCTTCCTGTTCTTCACTCGCAAGCGGAGGAGCTTTCTGTGATGAGTGACCGCTCCCTGGCGGGCGCCCGCCGCCGGCCGTCACGCCACCTCCCGCTGCAGGTGCTCCTCGGCTTTCTGGTCGTGTATTTCCTGGTGCCGTTCTGGTGGGTCATCGTGAACAGCTCCAAGGACGCCCCCGGACTGTTCGGGGGCGGCAACACGTTGTGGTTCGCCGACCACGTCGACTATCTCGGCAACCTGCGGCAGTTGTTCACCTACGACAATGGCATCTACGGCAGGTGGATCCTCAACTCCACCCTGTACGCCATCGCGGGCGGGGCCGGGGCCACGATTTTGTCCGTCATGGCCGGCTACGGATTCGCCAAATACCGCTTCGCCGCCAGGCGTTTCTCCTTCGCCCTCGTGCTCGGCGCGTTGATGGTGCCCGCGACGGCCTTGGTGATTCCTACCTTCATGATGTTCTCGCAACTGGGGTTGACCAACACGATCTGGGCGGTGATCCTGCCCTCACTGCTCAACCCGTTCGGCGTTTATCTGATGCACGTATATGCGCGTGACGCGGTCCCCGACGAGATCCTGGACGCGGCGCGGGCCGACGGGGCGGGGGAGATCCGGACGTTCGTCCAGGTCGCCTTTCCGCTGATGCGGCCGGCGGTAGTCACGGTGCTGCTCCTGTCCGCCGTGGCCTCCTGGAACAACTACTTCCTGCCCCTCGCCATGCTCTCCGACAACCGTCTCTTCCCCGTCACCGTCGGGCTCGGCATGTGGCAGGGCATCGCCTCGGCCAACAACGCGGGCAGCACGTCCCTCTGGAGCCTCATCATCCTGGGCGCGCTCGTGTCGGTCATCCCGCTCGTCATCGCCTTCTTCACGCTCCAGCGACACTGGCGCGGCGGCCTGTCCGTCGGCGGCCTGAGATAGGGCCTCAGAACAGGGATGGCTCGTAGACCAGGTGTCCGGTGACCTGGGGTGCGGCACGAGTTCGAGGCGGAGCCCGGGCAGCCCGTCCGCGTGCAGCGGGCGGGCCCAGGATGAGGACGTTCCAGCCGTGCAGCCGGTGCGGGTCGATGTGGTGCACCTGGAGGGCGACGGCCGCCCCTGAGGCGAAGGACGTCCCGTCGGCGAGGTCGGCGAGGTCGGCGTGGGCGGCGTGCAGTGACCGCAGGGTCACCGTGTGGGGCGCACCGCGTAGCCGACGGGGAGCAGCGTGTCGTCGAAGGTGATCCGGCCCGAGCCGCGCTGCCCGATCAGGCGCAGGCATTCCGCGCGGCCGAGGTCCTCGCGCTCCGGGCTATCAGCGCATCAGCGGTGAACCGGCCGGAGCCGGCCTTCGGATACCGCCCAGCACCGTGCGCGACATCCTCAAAAGAGCCGGGCTCGATTCCGCGCCACGTCGCACCGGACCGAGTTGGAGTCAGTTCCTCAAAGCGCGGGCCAAGGGCATCTGGGCGGGTGACCTGTTCCACGTCGACGCTGTTCTCCTCAAGCGGCTCTACGTTCTGTTCGTCATCGAGGACGCCATCCGCGTAGTTCACGGCGCGGGCGGCCGCCGTACCACTAACCGGATCCTTCGCTCGCGGCATGCGACCTCGTGTCGCACCTTGTCATAGCGGGCGGCGCAAAGCCCGCCGCGATCGCCGGAGCGCCGGTCGCGTATCCTCGCCACACGCGGCGATCCGTTCGTCGTCGCGGGCAGTGTCAGCTCCCAATGCCTGTGAGCTCACCAGGTCACCCGTAGCGAGTTCAAGCCGAACACGACGCTGAAGGCCAGGTAGTCCACCTGCTCGTACTGGTCGGCCAGGGCGAGGGCGGGGAACCGCTTGAGCAGCGCGGGGAAGGCGAGGCGCATCTCCATCCGCGCCAGCGGCGCCCCGAGACAGTGGTGCACGCCGTGGCCGAACGCGACATGACCGGCGGCTTCCCGGGTGACGTCGAGCCGGTCCGGGTCGCCGATGAAGGCAGGGTCGCGGTTGGCGGCGGGAAGCGAACAGATCACCAGCGCGCCCGCGGGGATGACCTGCCCGGCGATCTCCACTTCGGTCGTGGTGGTGCGGGGCGGAGGCGACTGCGAGATGGACAGCCACCGCAGCAGCTCCTCGACGGCGGGCTCGATCCGCGCCGGGTCCTCGCGGATCATCGCCATCTGGTCCGGGTGCCGCAGCAGGGCCAGGGTGCCCAGGCCGAGCATGTGCGCGGTGGTCTCGTGCCCGGCCAGCAGCAACTGCCCGGCGACACCGGTCAGCTCGTCGGCGCTGAGATCGTCGCCGTGCTCACGCACCAGCATGCCCAGCAGGTCCTGGCCGGGGTCGGCCTGCGCGCGGGCGACCAGGCCGGCCATGTAGGCGCGATCCTCCCTCCGCACCGCGTTCAGTTCCTCAGGTGACAAGGAGGTGCCCAGCAGGCGCGTAGAGCGATCCTGGAACTCGGCGCGGTCGGCGTAGGGCACGCCCAGCAACTCGCAGATCACCAGGGACGGCACCGGCAGGGCGAAGTGCGCCATCAGATCGGCCGGCTTGCCCGCCCGTTCCAGGTCGTCCAGGGCTGTCTGGACAATCTCGGCGATCCGCGGTTCGAGCCTGCGCATCCGCCGTACCGTGAACTCCGGAGTGAGCAGCCGGCGCAGCCGGGTGTGCTCGGGCGGATCAACCCCGATCAGTTGCCCGGCGCGCAGCCTGGCCACCTCGTCGGGGTCCAACGCGCCGGTTCCGCGGAGCGGGGTCAGGGCGCTGCTGAACTGGACCGGATCCGACAGCACCCGGCGGACGTCCTCGTGGCGGCAGACCAGGTACGCGGGCAGGCCCCAGGGCGTCTCCACCTGGACCACGCCCTCGCCGTCGCGGGCCCGGGACAGTTCCTCGGCCGGGTCGAATCCGTTCCGCCGCTGCTGCAACGGCAGTTCCTTCGCTTGCTCCATCGTCCGTCCATCCGTTCTGTGATTGATTCTCAACGTCTTCGCGCGGTGTGAGCTGAGGCCCCTGCCGCCCATGGCCGGAGCCTGTCCGGGTTACGGACCGCCCGGATCCGCGTGATCCGTTCCCTCGCGATCTCGAACGCGTACACCGTCGCGATCACACCCCCGCGCGGCGCCACCAAACCGGGCCGGCCGTCGACCGTCCGCTTCGCCGACCGCGAACCGTCCAGCCGCCCGGCGGGTGGCCGACGCGGTCACCCGCTGATCCACTCGTTGCGGCTGGGCAGCGGCTCGGGAACCCGCTTCGCCCACGTAGCGCTCCCCGCCGGGGGCGGGCTGTCCGGACATCGGGCCGTGGTGGAGCAGGAATCGGTCACCCCTGGCCTCGTCAGCCGGGCCGAACGCCGCACCCAACGCCGCGGACTGCGGCCCTGGCAGCCTCCTGTGCAGGTGCAGCACGGGAGCGAGCACCACGCGTGCGTCACGGCCATGTCTGGCCATGCTGCCCATGGCCGCTCCATGAGGAGGTACGGGGTAGTGCTCATATCGGGTTGACGAATGAGCACCCGCTGGAGGGACAGCCTCGTGCAGATGAGTTCGGAGGCGACGGCGGTGATGTCCGCGGGCTGAGCCGTGTCACACGCTGCGGTGGTCGCTCGTCCTAGCACCAGAGCGAACAAGCACACGAAAGGGACACGACATGATGAACGGCTACAGCAGGCCGGCCAGGATCTTCGTCCAGGCGGCCGTGGTGGTCGGCGCGCTGACGATGCTGGTCTTCGGCGTGTGGATGCGCATCGACCCGGCGGGCTTCGCGGTCTTCGCCCGGTTCCCCAATCACGTGCACTTCCTGCACGACGCCGGGGTCTTCCAGATCGGCATCGGGCTGATGATGCTGAGCGCGCTGGTGTGGCATGACGTGCTGTCGATCGTGCTGGTCGGGTTCTTCGTCACCAACACGCTGCACGCGGTGAACCACGCGGCCGATCTGGACCTCGGCGGCAGCCCGGACAACTGGTGGCAGCTCGGTCTCGTCTCGCTGCTGGCGCTGGCCGGCCTCGTGGTGCACCGCAGGCAGCTCAGCCGCCGGTCACGGGCTCACGTGTAGCCGGGTCAGGACCAGCCCGCTCCAGCGGAGCTCAACCTCGAAGACGCCGGGAATGTCCGTGTCGATGCTCAGCGTCGCCGGTCGCCCGACGGCGAGCTGCGCCCCGCGGTCGTAGCCGTGCACGTCCAGCGTGTCGGCGAGGACGGCGGCGCCCCGCCGGCGGATCACGCGCTCGCCGGGCGCACGTGCCGCAGGCCGTCCCGGCAACTCGGATACTCCGGCCGCCAGCCCAGCTCCCGCTTGGCCTTCTCGTTGGACAGCCGGATCCGGGTGCCCGCCATGAGCGCGTACATGTAGGGCGCCGGCCGCAGCAGCCAGCTCGGCACGGTGATCGGCGCCGGCGCCCCAGCCGCCTCCGCCACGGCGGCGACGAAGTCCGCGAACGTCACCGGGGTGTCGTCTACGACGTTGTACGCCTGCCCGGCCCGCCCACGGTCGAGGGCCGCGACCGTGGCCGCCGCCGCGTCGGCGATGTGGATGGGCGAGGTGACCCCGGACGGCCTCGGCGCCGGCAGCATGCGCTTCGAGGCCATCGCCATCAGCCTGCGGGTGCCCGGCTCGGGGCCGTAGAAGAGCCCGTAGCGCAGCGCGATGCCGTCGACCCCAGGCGTGCCGAACGCCAGCCGCTCGTTGGCCCGCATCGAGCGCAGGTGCCGCTCGAAGGCGCCGCGGCCGGTCGGCGCGAACGGGTGGTCCTCGGTCAGCTCCGCCTCGCCGTGATCGCGGTAGCCGTAGCCGAGGAAGAACGACTGCGTGACGAACCGGTACGCGCCGACCAGCTCGGCCGCCCGCAGCAGGTTCGCCGTCCCCTGCTCGCGCAGGTCGTCGGTGGCGTGCAGGTCCCGGTGCCGCAGCGGCGTGCCGGTGATCGCGGTCGCCTGGTGGAGCACCGCGTCGGCGCGGTGTCCGCGCAACGCGTCCAGCAGCCGCCGCTCGTCCATCACGTCGACCACCCGCGTCTCGACGCCGGCGTCCTCCAGCAGGCGCGCCTTGCCGGGGGAACGGGTCAGGCCAAGCACCGAATGGCCGGCGGCGAGCAGTCTCGGCACGAGTTCGCCGCCGAGGGTGCCCGTCGCTCCCGCGAGCACGACCTTCATGTGCGGTCTCCTTCTGGCTGGTGGTGTGTCATCGAGCACGTTCCCTTCTCGCGGCCACGGCCGGAGTGCCTGCCGCTCAACGATCAGACGCTGGAGCGCCGCGCACTGTGACACGGTGTGTCGCCGCGGTCGACCAGTTCCGCAAAGTGCGCAGGCTGCGTGCGGACTGCATCGGCCCGTGGCTGCCGGAACCGCTGTGGACCGAGGAGAGCGCCGACGGCCGGGAGGAGCGCTGTGGTCGTGCGGAGCCGGTCAGGCGACGCGGTGGCCGACTACCTGAGGACAATCCTGGTCGCCTGAACCGGGACGAGCCGCTTGGAGCCCGCTACCGGAATGCGGGCGAGCGGCCCGCGTCGGCCCGCCCAGGTCACGACGGGCCGGGCGTTGGTGTTGAGAAGGGCGATGACCGACTCTTCGGTGACCAGGATGTCGTGTGAATCTCGGGCGTCGGTGTCCCCTCGGGGTGGGCTCGTTCGTCGTTGGGGTGACAGCGAACACGGCAGAGGAGATCATCATGGAAGCGCGACTCAACACCTCCGAGAACCCGGTCACGAGCAAGCTGGCGAAGTACATCATCTCCGCGAGCAAGGTCGTGCACGACTCCGCTTTGCCCGCGGTGACGCAGGAGTTGGTGGCCTTGCGTGTGAGCCAGATCAACGGCTGCGCCGCCTGCGTCGACATGCACACCAAGGACGCCGCGCACGCGGGGGAAACGTCGGTGCGGCTCAACCTGGTCGCGGTGTGGCGGGAGGCGACGGTCTTCACCGAGGCCGAGCGGGCCGCCCTGGAGCTGGCCGAGCAGGGCACGCGCATCGCGGACGCGGCCGGAGGTGTCCCCGACGAGGTCTGGGCGAACGCCGCCAAGCACTACGACGAGGCCCAACTCGGCGCCCTGCTGTCCCACATCGCCCTCATGAACACCTGGAACCGTCTGAACGTCATCACCCAGCAGCCCCCCATGGCTGACTACCAGCCGGGACAGTGGGGATAGCGGGCCGGGTGGGTGGTTGGGGTTCCTACGCGCACCTCTGAGGAGGGAGATCATGGACGTGTCTGACCATGGTGGCCGCCGGGCTCTGGTTGTCGGATTGGGCATCAGTGGGATCGCTGCGGCGTTGCGGCTGCGGCAGATCGGGTGGACGCCGGTCATCGTCGAGCGGAGTGCCGCGCGGCGGTCCGGTGGATACTTCATCGCGTTGTTCGGTGCCGGGCGGGCCGCCGCCGAGCGCCTGGGCATCCTCGATGGACTGGTCGACCGGGATCCGGACGGTGCCAGCTACGACATCGACCGGACCGGGAGGCGGCGGCCCGGGTTCAGCTTCAAGGACTTTCCCGGCCGCCCGTGGATGATGATGCGGGGAGACGTGGAGGAGGCCGGGTTCGCCGCGTTGCCGTCCGACGTCGAGATCCGGTACGCCACCGTACCGACCAGAATCGAGCAGGACGCCGAGGGGGTCGACGTGACGCTGGCCACCACCGGCGGGATGTCGGCCACCGAGCGTTTCGATCTGGTCGTCGGCGCGGACGGGCTGCGGTCCACGGTGCGGCAACTGGTGTTCGGGCCCGACGAGAAGTATCGGCGGCGGATGAACTGCATGGCGGTCGCTTACCAGCTGCCCCGTGCGCTCCCCGCTCACGAGCAGACCGACTGCGTCATCCTCATGGAGCCCGGACGGTCGATGTGGACCTTTCCGGTCAAGGACCAGCCGCCTACCGTGTTGCTGAACTACCTCACCGACGATGTGGAGGCCGAGTTCACCGGGCCGAAGGCTGACAGGGTGCGTGAGGCGTTCGGTCCAGAGCCGACGGGGCGGATTCTGGGCGCGGCGCTGGACGCGCTGGAGTCGGCCGAGCACGTGCTGTTCGACTCCGTCGAGCAGGTGCACATGGACCGCTGGCATCGCGGCCGGGTGGTGCTCGTGGGTGACGCGGCCTGGTGCGTGACCCTGTACGCGGGGATGGGCGCCTCGACCGGGATGGCCGGGGCCGATCTGCTGGGCACCCTGCTGGCCCGCCATCCCCGCAGCGTGTCCAGGGCCCTGGCGCAGTGGGAGTGGCACCTGCGCCCGGCTATCGGCGACCTCCAGGGCAACGGGATGCAGATGCGCAGCCTGTTCGTCCCGGCCAACCGGGTGGAACTGGTGCGGCGCAGGGCGCTGACGCGGATGCTCAAGATGCCGGTGATCTCCCGGTTGTTCGTGCCGTGGCAGCGCAAGGTGACGTCGATGAAGGAGATGGATTTCGCCCATCCCGACTTCGCCCACCCCGGTCCCGCGCGTCCGGCCCCGGCGCCCGCCTGAATATGCGCGGTGGTGTCACTTGCGCGGCCTCTCGTTCGTCGTACTGGTGTAAGCCCCTGTCCTGGAGGTTGCGATGCAGTACGCCCTGCTGATCTACGCCGAGCCCGGCTACCTGGAGACGTCGTCGGATGAGGAGCGTGCGGCGGCGTACGCCGAGTATTTCGCGATGGCCGACGACGACCGCTACGTCAGTGCCGCGCAGTTGCAGGCCGCGGAGATGGCGACCTGCGTGCGGCTGTCCGGCGGCCGGACGCTGACGACCGACGGCCCGTTCGCCGACACCAAAGAGGTGCTGGGCGGCTTCTGCCTGATCGAGGCCGCTGACCTGGACGGAGCGCTCGAATTGGCGGCGCGCGTTCCGGCCCTGCGGTTCGGCGGCACCGTGGAGGTCAGGCCGGTGGTGCGGCTCTGAGCGTGCTGGAGGAGGTGTTCCGCGACGAGTGGGGCCGGGTGCTGGCCTCGCTGGTCGGATTCCTCGGTGACTTCGACCGGGCTGAGGAGGCGGCGCAGGAGGCGTTCGCCATCGCGGCGGAGCGCTGGCCGGCTTCAGGCGTGCCGGACACTCCGGGCGCGTGGCTGGTGACGACGGCCCGGAACTGGGCGATCGACCGGATCCGACGGGAGCGCACCCTGGCCCAGAAGGTCCACCTGCTGCCGGCGCCGGAGGCCATCGTGGACGAGTTCGACGACACGCTGATCAAGGACGAGCGGCTTGAGCTGATCTTCGCCTGCTGTCATCCGGCGCTGCCGCTGGAGGGGCAGGTGGCGCTCACGCTGCGTGCCCTCGGTGGCCTCCAGACCGTGGAGATCGCCCGAGCGTTCATGGTCTCGGAGGAGACCATGAAGCGGCGCCTGACCCGTGCGAAGGCCAAGATCAAGGCGACCGGGATCCCGTTCGCGGTCCCGGGCGCGCGTCTGCTGCCCGAACGGCTCGACGCGGTGCTGGCGGTCATCTACCTGATCTACAACGAGGGCTACAGCGGCCGGATCGATCTCGGCGCCGAAGCCATCCGGCTGGGGCAGGTGCTGGCCGAGCTGATGCCGCGGGAGCCGGAGGCGCTCGGGCTACTGGCGCTGATGATGATTCACCACGCGCGGCGGCGGGCCCGGTTCTCCGGTGATGATCTCGTACTGCTCGACGATCAGGATCGGTCGTTGTGGGACCTGCGGCAGATCGCGGCGGGGCGGGCGGTGCTGGATCGGGCGATGGCGCTGCGCGGGCGCGGCGCGTACGTCGTGCAGGCCGCCATCGCCTCGCTCCAGGCGCGTGAGCGCATCGACTGGCCGCAGGTCGCCGAGCTGTACCGGCGGCTGGCCGACCTGACCGGCTCGGCGGTGGTCGAGCTCAACCGTGCCGTGGCGGTCGCCCAGGCCGGCGATCCCGCCGCGGCCTTGCGTGCCGTCGATGACCTCGACCTGGACGGCTACCTGTATTTCCACTCGACGCGGGGGGAGTTGCTGCGGCGGCTGGGCCGTGACGCCGAGGCCCGGACGGCCTACCGGCGCGCCCTTGCGCTGGCCGCCTCAACCCCCGAGCGGCGATTCCTGACCCGGCGCCTCGAACAGCTCTGAGCCGGCTGTCCCCCCGGCGGCCGCTCGTTCGTCGCCTGGATATGAGCGACAACCCTCCCGGCCTTCCGCCCGAGCGGCAGCGAAATGCCCCGAACTTCGACGGCAACAGGTGAGACGCCTTTATGAACGTGTTCTTGTGGATCGCGCAGGCGATCCTTGCCGCCATGTTCGCCATGTCCGGCCTGGAGAAACTCGTCCGGCCCAAGGACAAGCTGGCCGGCAAGTATCCGTGGACGCAAACGTTCTCCCAGACGGCCGTGCGGTCCATCGGCGTGATGGAGCTGCTGGGCACGATCGGGCTGATCGTGCCGGCCGCCACCGGGATCGCACCCGTCCTGACGCCGATCGCCGCGACTGGGCTGGCGATCATGATGATCCTGGCCGGGGCCCTGCACATCCGCAGGAAGGAGCCGTCCGGGCTGATGACCACCGCCGTCCTGCTCGTGCTCTGCGCGCTCGTCGCCTGGGGGCGGTTCGGCCTCTACGGCTGGTGACCGTGGGCCGGACCACCACTCGTACGTACGTCTCGATCTGAGGAGCGATCACATGACCACCATCGAAGCCGTGAACAACAAGGCGGCGCTCCGGCGCTTCCACGAAGCCGTCAGCACCGGCGACGCGGAGATCATCTCCAAGACGATCGACGAGGTCGTCCACCCGGATGTGCTGATCCGCACGCCTTTGCCCATCGCCACGACGGGGACGCAGGCGATGAAAGAGGTGCTGGCGGTGCTCCATCGGGCCTTTCCCGACATCAACGTGCACATCGAGGACGTGATCGCCGAGGGGGACAAGGTGGTCACCAGGAACACGGTCACCGGGACCCACCAGGGCGAGTACATGGGCATCGCGCCGACCGGCAGGTCCATCACGTACAAGGAGATCCTGATCGCCCGCTTCGCCGAAGGGCGGATCGCCGAGACCTGGGCGGTCGTGGACGTTCTCTCGCAGATGCGGCAGCTCGGGGTGTTCCCGGCCCCGTAGCCCACCCCCCACTGGCCAGCCGTTCGCGAGGCGAGGGCTCGGCCTGGATGATCTGTCCCGCCCGGCGTGGCCGGCGCCGAGCCGCGGTGACGCCGGCGGCCCACCCGCGGAACGCTTCCGCCGGCAACCGGTCGCCGCGAGCAACGGCTTGCCCTACGACAGCCTGGAGGACTCCGTCGCCCGCGGCTCGGCGCTGATCGGCAGCCCCGCGCAGATCACCGACAAGCTGCTCGCCCTGCACGCCGGCTTCGGCAACGATCTGTTCGGCGTCGGCTTCGAGGGCTTCTTCTTCACCGACGCCGCCACCACGCGGGGCCACCTGGAGCGCTTCTTCGCCGAGGTGGTGCCGGTCATTCGCGCCGAGCTGCGCTGACCTGCGGGCTCAGGCCCGCCACGGCGAGCCGGAACAGCCGCTCCGCCCGGGCGGCGGGATCGGGATGGTGCTCGGTCGCGAGGACGATGCCGACGATCAACGCGATCAGGTCGGCGACGGTGACGCCTTCCGCCACCACGCCATCTCGCACGGCGCGGCGCAGCAGCGGATCGCCCGCCTTCTCCATCATCGCCGAGCAGGTGTTCTCATGCACCGAGCCGGGCTCGGCCCCCTCGTAGGACAGCGCCGCCGCCAGCTCTCGCGCCGCGACGCAGTAGGCGACGACGTCACCGAGCCAGCTCAGGAGCGCCACGCGGCCGTCGCCCGTCAACCTCATCGAAGGCGCGAAGGCCGCGGGAGTGCCGCAGTTCGTGCACACATCCACCAGCGGCGCCGGCCGCCACACCGAGACCCCTGGCCGGGAGGTGGTGGCGGCCCCGCTGAACGCCAAGGCCGCGATCGAGGAGCGTGCCCGTACGGCCGGCTTTCCCCACTGGACGATCCTCAAGCCGGCCTTCTTCATGGACAACTTCCTGCCATCCATGGCGCTCCTCTCCCGCGCGCTGGGCACGCCCCTGGCCGCGCCGGACATGACCGAGGAGCAGGCACTCGCCGCCGGCACGCCGGCGATGGGCAGCTCCCACGAGTGGCTGAACGTGGCCGGCCAGCCAGCCCGGCCCCAGTACGCCAGGGACCTCGGCCTTCGGCTGACCAGCTTCGAGGAATGGGCGTGGCAGCACCTGCGGCCCGCGGCATGACCCACTGAGCGACAGTCCAGTGCCCGCCCGGTCCGGCTCTCGCCACCGCATGACACTGGTCCTGTCACGACTCCTCACGGGCGGCGGCGCCTACCGCGCCGCCGTCATCGACGGCGGACAGGCGAGGATGCGGAGCGCCTCGGCGATCTCATCGGGTTCGGCCACCCGGCCGGGTGGCCGAGCACCGGCGGGGTCATGTCCGCATGACGGACGCGAGGAGCGCCAGCTTGTCGGCGCTGTCGGTGCCGGGGTCAGGGTGGAGGACGACGAGCGTCTGACCTGTCGCCCCGCTGACGCCCAGTCTCTCCCGGTTCAGCCACAGGCCACCGACCTGGGGGTGGTCGATGTGCTTGGGTGTGCCTTCGCACGTGTTCACGTCGTGGCGGGCCCAGAGCCTGCTGAAGTGAGGGCTGGCGAGGGAGAGCTCGCCGACGAGTTCGATGAATCGGGGGTCGTCCGTGTCGGTGCCGACGGACTCGCGGAAGCCGGCGACCATGCCCTGCGCGGCGTCCTCCCAGTCCGGGTAGAGGGCCTGCTCGGCGGGGTCGAGGAACACGTCCTGCAGGCGGTTGCCCCCCGCCACGAGTCGCGGCGACAGAGCGGTCGCCAGCGCGTTGGCGGTGAGGACGTCGAAGTAGCGGCCCTCCACGTACGCGGGGAGCGGGAGCGTGACGACGAGCTTGGCGACGCCCGGAGGGACGGTCTCCTTCCGGGGGCGCCGCCGTCGCCGCCGGGGTTTTCCCGCCCCGAGGCGTAGCAGGTAGGCCGTCGCGTCGTCGTCGAGTTGCAGCACGCGGGCGAGGGACTCGAGGACCTGCGCGGAGGGGTTGCGGTCGCGGCCCTGCTCCAGGCGCAGGTAGTAGTCGGCGCTGATGCCGGCGAGCATCGCGACCTCCTCCCGGCGCAGGCCCGGCACGCGCCGTACGCCAACGGAGGGGATGCCGGCCTGTGCAGGAGTGACGAGCTCCCGGCGGGCGCGTACGTAATCGCCCAGAAGGTTGGATTCGTCGCTCATGTTCCCACGGTAATTCACGCACCTTCGTGCGTGCCTGGTCCCCTGACCCCCAGGAGCGCGGGGGCTCTGGCTCCGCCAGCGGGTGAGCGGAAACCTCATTCCCGGCACGAACACCGGCGAAACCGGCCGGTGGTCTTCCGCGACCAAGGAGCTACACCATGTCGACATATTTGCTGGTACACGGGGCCTGGCACAGCGGGGAATGCTGGGAGCGGGTGGTCCCGTTGCTGGCCTCGGCCGGGCATCGGGTGGTCGCGCCGTCGCTGACCGGCTACGGCGACAAGGCGCATCTGCTCGGCCCCGACGTGGGCCTGGACACGCACGTCGACGACATCGTCAGGCTGATCACCGAGGAGGACCTCACCGACGTGATCCTGGTGGGCCACAGCTACGCCGGGCTGGTCATCTCCGCCGCTGCCAACCGGGTCCCGGATGGGATCGCCCATCTGGTCTATCTCGACGCGATGGTCCCCGAGGACGGCGAGAGCGCGGTGGACGTGCATCCCATGACCCGGGCCCTCATCGACCGCGCCGCGGAGTCCGGGATCGGCTGGCGGATCCCGCCGATGCCCGAGCTGCCGCCGCCTCTGGGCCTGTTCGGGGTCACCGACCCGGCGGACGCGGCGTGGCTGCGGGCGATGTTGTCGGATCAGCCGGTGCTCTGCCTCGTCCAACCGGTCCGGCTGGACAACCCGGCCGTGCGCACCATACCCCGGACTCACATTCACTGCGTCGCCGGCGTACCGGAGGGCATCGAGCGGCGGCCCGTTCCGGCGATTCAGCCCAATGGCAGCCCGGCGCAGGTGTGGGAACTGCAGACGGGACACGACTGCATGATCACCATGCCGGCCGAGCTCACCGAACTGCTGCTCAAGCTCGGCTGACTCGGGGGTCCGCTGGAACGGGATCCGGCGTTGCCGAGGTTTCGCTGATCGGCGAGCCGCCGCTCTTCCTTTGCCGAAGTAGGTGTCCTCGATGGTGACGCTGCTGTGCAGGCCCCAGCTGATGGTCCTTGCCGGGCGCAGCAGGATCAGCGGCCGGTCGCCGTCGATCGCCTCGGCGTTTCCGCGGATCTCCACACCGCGCGGCCGCCATGGCGGCAGCACGTCGTCGATGACCAGTGCGGCGCGGCCGTTGCGCGCGATGTCACGGAACTTCCTGGAGCGGGCGAGATTGCGCCCGCCGATCTCGATGAGCGTGCCGGTCTCGTCGAGGGACCAGCCGACGGGTACGACGTGCGGCATGCCGTTGGCGCCGACGGTGGCCAGGCGCCCCAGCAGCCGCTCGCCGCGCAGGTAGGCCAGCTCGCGTTCGCTGAAGATGCTCATGCCGGCACCGTCCGCAGGACGCGCACGGCGTACGGTGAGACCGCGACCCCGAGGACCGCCACGCCTCCCGCCAGCCAAAACAGGATGGTGAAGGCCGAGTCGGGCACGGCCACGGCCCGCCCGCCGCTGCCGGAGGCGATCACGGCGGCGGCGAGCTGGCTGCCGACGACACCGCCGACGGTGCGGGCGATGTTGTTGAGCCCGTTCGCGGTGCCGGTCCTGGCCGGTGGCACGATGTCGGCGATCAGCTTGGGCAGCGCCCCCATGACGAGCCCGGACCCTGTGCCGACCATCCCGTAGAACACCAGATGATGCCAGTACGCGCCGTGCGCGATGGCGATCAGCGCCGATCCCGCGGCCATCGCCAGGAACCCGATCGCCAGCGGCCAGCGGGAGCTGAACGCCTCCGAGATCCGGCCGACCGCCATGCCTGCCGGGATGATGGCCAGCATGCCGGGCAGCATCAGCAGGCCGGCGACCGTGACCGAGGCGCCGAAGCCGGCCCCGTCCGGGCCGGGCTGTTGCTGGGCGAACAGCGGGATCGCCACGTAGAAGAAGTACGACCCCGCGCCGAACAGCAGCGCGGCCAGGTGCGTGGCCAGCATCGGCCGGTCGGTCAGCTCTGCGACGTCGATGAGTGCGTCACTCCTGCGCCGCTCCAGGACCAGCAGGGCGGCCGCGAGCAGCGCCCCGAGCGCGAACAGGCCGAGCACCGGTGCCGAGGACCACCCCCACGAAGGGCCCTGGGTGAGGGCGAGCAGCACCGCGACCAGGCTGAGGCCGAGCAGCAGCGAGCCCGGCACGTCGAGCCCGCCGGAGGCGGCGCGCTCGCCGCGAGGTACCCATCGCGCGACCATGCCCAGGCTGATCAGCGCCAGCAGCGCGCCGAGGACGAACAGGTAGCGCCACGACAGCCGGTCGGCGAGCAGTCCGCCGACCACCAGCCCGGCTCCGGCCCCCGCGCCGACGATGCCGGACACCAGGCCCATCGCGGACGCCAGTCGTTGTCTGGGCAGCGCCTCGCGCAGGATCGCCATCGACAGCGGCACCACCGCCAGCGCCGCGCCCTGCACGACGCGGGCGGCGATGAGCTGGGCGATGTCCTGGGCGAGCGCGGCGCCGGCCATGCCGACGGCGTACGCGGCGAGCACGCCGACCATCACGCGGCGCTTGCCGTACAGGTCGCCGAGCCGTCCGAGCAGCGGGGTGAGCACCGCGCTGGACAGCAGGAACGCGCTGAGGATCCAGGCCGACCAGGCCGGTGTGGTGCGCAGTTCGCGGGTGAGCAGGCCGAGTGCGGGAACGACGACCGTCTGCATCAGGGAGTAGCCGAAGACCGTCGTGACGAGCGCCGTCACGATCTGCCGGGGGGTTGTCGGCATGGTCTCACCTCCAGAGTTAATTAGCACAACGAACAGTTCGTAGTGCTAACAACATAGTTTGGACTACGAACTGTTCGCAACTACACTCGGCGGCAGGAGGTGTGGATGGAGAGCGCGACGGACGCCGGGGCGCGGCCCGGGCCGGGCTTCGCCGCGACGCTGGTGCGGATGTCGCACCTGGTGCAGCACGTCTTCGCCGACGTCAGCCGCGAGCGGGACATCACCCCGCAGCAGGCGCAACTGCTTTGCGTGCTGACGAGCGGCGACGGGATCGGGATGACGGACCTCAGCAGGCTCCTGCACCTGGAGAAGCCGAGCCTCACCGGGCTGGTGGACCGGGCGGAGCGGCGCGGCCTGGTCCGCCGCGTGCGCGACGACGCCGACCGGCGCGCGTGCCGGGTCGAGTTGACGTCCGAGGGTGAGGATCTAGCCGTGCGGGTGCACGGAGAGATCGTCAGCAGGCTGGAGGCGCTGGCCGCGGACCTGCCGGGGGAGGACAGGCTGCGGGTCGCCGACACCTTGACCATCCTGCTCGCGCAGACCTGCTAGAGAGCGCTTCTCCGGGCAGGTCACAAGCTGGCCTGGCAAGGGCCCGCCTGACGGCGCGTTGGGAGCTGGAGCACTGCGCCTGCCGATGATGTCATCCGGCCAGGTCATGGCCTTGCCGGGGATCGCTTGGCGCGCGTGATGCCCAGCTACTCGGAGTGCGGCATGATGATCGTCTGCGCTCTTTCGCCTGGCCTGTCTCGCCGTGAGATTCGCCCCCGAGGACCGTGCCCTCCTCGCCGCCCTGCTGGCGGCACTGCCGCGCAAGGTCCTGCGCCGGCTGCGGCTCCTCGTTCGCCCGGACACCGTTTTGCGCCGGCACCGCGATCTGATGAGACGGCGTCATGCCCGTACCTGCCGGCCGAAGCGGCCGGGGCGCCCGCCCACGGTCCGCTCCGTCCGTGCGCTCATCCGGCACCTGAGCGGGCGTCCAGCACCTGGCCTGACTTCCTGCGTTCGCAAGCTGAGGTGCTGCCGGTCTGCGACTCCGGTATTTCGTACGACGAGGCCGTCGGTGCGGAGCCGGCGTAGCTGCAGCGAGACCGTCGACATGTCGATGTGCAGGCGCTCGGCGATGTCGGAGACGCGCATGGGCTCGGCGACGTCGAAGTGCTCCAGCAGGCGCAGCTCGCTGCCGGGCAGATCGCACCCCGAGCGACGCGCCACCTCGGCCCGACGGAAATCCCTATTGACCATATCGGAATTGCGGGTAAGGGTAAGAGGACCGGTAGAGGGAGGCCCGATGAGCATCACCGACGAGCTGGTCGCCAACGCCGAGCGCTATGCCGAGTCCTTCCGGCATGGGGCGCTGGCCCTGCCGCCTGCCAAGCGGGTGGCCGTGGTGGCCTGTATGGACGCGCGGCTCAACGTCTACGGCCTGCTCGGGCTGGGAGAAGGGGACGCGCACGTCATCCGCAACGCGGGCGGCGTCATCACGGCGGGCGAGCGCCGCAGCCTGGCCATCAGCCAGCGGCTGCTGGGCACTCGCGAGATCGTCCTGATCCATCACACCGACTGCGGCATGCTCACCTTCACCGACGACGGCTTCAAGCGGGACGTCTACGACGACATCGGCATCAAGCCCGACTGGGCCGCCGAGGCGTTCACCGACCTGGAGGAGGACGTGATCCAGTCCATCCGGCGCATCCGGGCGGACCCGTTCATCCCGCACAAGGACGCGATCCGGGGGTTCGTCTACGACGTCAGGACCGGGCGGCTCGGCGAGGTCAAGCCGTAGCCGCACCCGCCATGAGCTCCGGTCCCGGTCGGTGAACGTATTCGAGCGCACGGCACGGCCTCGCCGTGGCCGCCACTCTGCACGATGAGATCGCCGTGCTCGATCGGGCTGCCTACGTGCCGCGCTGGCCAGGGGTCCAACTCCGTCTCTCCGAGATGGCCGACCGGGTCCGCTGTAGAGCCGCCACTATGACGTCTCCATGGGTTGACATCCGAGTATTCCTACCTGAATAGTGGGTTGGAGTTCGCCATGAAGGAGCACCCATGAGGGAATTCCCCCGTCCCTTCAACCGGCCCGCCCTTCCGGGGGCCACCGATTTGACCAGGCGGGTCCTGCTCGCCGGGACAGGAGGGGGAGCCCTCTCGCTTCTGCTGGCCGCCTGCGGCGCAGGCGGCGGGGCCCCGTTGACCGGCGCGGACAGCGGGGCCCCGCAGGCCGGCGCGGGCGCCAACGCCGCGGCGTCCGCGCCACCCCGGCGCGGCGGGACCCTGCGCGCGGGCTCCCCTCCACCGCCGACCGCCGTGGACCCCGTCACCATGTACGACGGCTCGGCCATCGCCATCGTCCAGCTCGTCGCCGACTACCTGATCTGGCTCGACCGGGACTTCACGCTGAAGCCGCGGCTGGCCGAGAAGTGGGAGTCCGAGGACGGTGGCAAGCGGTGGGTGTTCACGCTGCGCAAGGGCGTCACCTTCTCCGACGGCACGCCGCTCGACGCGGAGATCGTCAAGGCGAGCTTCGACCGGCTGCTCGACCCGAAGTCCAAGTCCGCCGCGCTGTCCGCCTTCGATACGGTGCTGGCGAAGGGCGGGGTGGGCGTGCGCGACGCCGCCACGGTCGTCTTCACGCTCGAACGGGCCTTCTCCGACTTCCCGTATCTGGTTTCGGCGGGCAACTACAACGCGGTGATCCTGAAGAAGGACTACGCGGGCGACTTCACGAAGAAGCCGATCGGCACCGGGCCGTTCCTGCTGGAGTCGTACGACGCGTCGTCGGGGGCCACGTTCACCCGCAACCCGAAGTACTGGGAGCCGGGTAAACCGTACCTCGACGGAGTGAAGATCACCTTCTACGCCGACGACCAGGCTGACCTGCTGGCGCTGCAGAGCGGTGAGATCGATGCGCAGATCCTCAGCCGCCCGCAGCTCGTCGGCCCGCTCAAGGGGCTCGGTGACATCACCGTGGACCAGGTCCAGGGCACCGGTCTGACCGCGTTCACGCTGCGCACGGACCGGCCGCCGTTCGACCGCA
This sequence comes from Nonomuraea angiospora, assembly GCF_014873145.1. Lineage (NCBI taxonomy): Bacteria > Bacillati > Actinomycetota > Actinomycetes > Streptosporangiales > Streptosporangiaceae > Nonomuraea > Nonomuraea angiospora. The sequence continues at coordinate 11,333,554 of NZ_JADBEK010000001.1, forward strand.
AGGAGGCGCGACAGGCGGTCGCGTACGCGCTGGACCGGCCCGGCGTGAACGCCACCATCTACGACGGCATCGGGGCTCTGGGCAACGACCACCTGTTCGCCCCGCTGTTCCCGGCCGCGCCGGACGGCATCGCCCAGCGCGCCAAGGACCCGGCCAAGGTCGCCGAGCTGCTCGGCGGGCAGCCGCTGAAGTTCACCCTGACCTATGACCCGCCCAGCAAGGACTACGCGCTCACCGTCCAGAACCAGCTCAAGCAGGCCGGCATCCAGGTCGAGCTGGACCAGCGCACCTCGGCCGACTTCTACGGGGGCGACCAGGAGAAGGACACCCCGTGGCTGTTCTCCACCGCGAACCTCGTCGGCTGGGCCGGCCGCGCCACCCCCAGCCAGTTCATCATCCCCATGGTCAAGGGCGGCGGCGTGTGGAACGGCTCCAAGTACGCCAACCCCGCCCTCGATGCGGCCGCCGACGCCTACGACGCCGCCCAGACCCCCGGCGAACGGGCGGCCCAGGCCGAGATCATCGCCAAGGCCCTGCACGAGGACATCCCGGTGATCGTGGCCGTGTGGAGCGGGACCGTCCGCGCCTACAACGGCAGGAAGTTCACCGGCATCCAGGCTCACCCCTCCAGCTACGTCGACTTCAGCTCGGTCTCGCAGGTCGTGTGATGCGCTTCCTGCTGCGCCGGCTGGTGGCCGTGCCGCTGACCCTGCTCGGGGTGTCGGTTCTGGTGTTCGTCACGACCGAGCTGGTGCCGGGAGACGTCGCCCGTACAATCCTGGGCCGCGAGGCGAGCGCGGAGTCCGTCGCCCGCCTGCGCTCCCAGCTCGGCCTGGACGCACCCCTGCCCGAGCGGTACGCGGACTGGCTGGGCGGCTTCCTCACCGGCCGCTGGGGCGAGTCCTACACGCTCGGCGTGCCGGTCCGCGACCTCGTGCTCGACCGCCTCGCGGCCTCGATGCTGCTGGCGGCGCTGGCGTTCGCCCTGCTCGTGCCGGTCGCCGTCGGCCTCGGGCTGGTCGCGGGCGTCAACCACGACCGGCCCCTGGACCGCCTGGTCAGCGTGAGCGGGCTGGCGTTGGGGGCGACGCCCGAGTTCGTGACCGGGGTGGTGCTGCTGGTGGTGTTCGCGGTGCGGCTGCGCTGGTTCCCTTCCTCGGCGCAGGCGCCGGACGGCTCCTCCCTGCTCGTCCGGCTGGGCCATCTGGCGCTGCCGGCGCTCTCACTGGTGCTGCTGTGCACCGGATACGTCGCCCGGCACGTCCGCGCCGGCGCCGTGGTCGCGATTGAGAGCGCGTACGCGGGCGCCGCCGAACTGCGCGGCCTCACCCGGTGGCAGGTGGTGCGGCGGCACGTGCTGCGCAACTCCACCATTGCGGCCACCAGTGCGCTGGGCGTGCAGCTGCAGTTCCTGCTCGGCGGGCTGGTCACGGTGGAGCTGCTGTTCAACCATCCGGGGATCGGGGCGCTGCTGCTGTCGTCCGCGGTGGACAAGGACCTGCCGACCCTCCAGGCCACGGCCATGGTGCTGGGGCTGCTCTACATGGTGATCGTGCTGGCCGCCGACGTGGCGTACCGGGTGCTCGATCCGCGCATCCGGCTGGGGGCGGCGTCGTGACGGCCATCGCACTGCCGTTCACGCGGCGGCACAGGCACCGGACCGCTCTGGGCATCGGCGCGGGGATCGTCCTCGCATGGGCGGTCGTGGCGGTGCTCTGGCCACAGCTCGTGCCGTACGAGCCGGACCTGCAGGACCCGGCTGCCCGCTTCCTGCCGCCGGGCGGCGCGCACTGGCTGGGCACCGACCAGTTCGGCAGGGACACCTTCTCGCGGCTGCTCGCGGGCGCCCGGCCGGTGCTCCTGGTCGCGCCGGCGGCCACCGTGCTGGCGGTCGTGGCCGGAACCCTGGTGGGGCTGGCGGCCGGCACCTACGGCGGGCTGCTGGACGAGATCGTCATGCGGGTCCTCGACGCCGTCGTCGTGTTCCCCTCGATCATCGCGACCGTGCTGGTCGTGGCGCTGGCCGGGCGGTCGGTCACGGTCATGGTGCTGGTCATCGCCGCGTCGTTCGTGCCGATCGTGGCGCGCAGCGTGCGCGCCGCCACGCTGGTGGAGCGGGAGAAGTCCTACGTGGAGGCGGCCCGGCTGCGCGGCGAGCGGTCCTGGGGCCTGACGGTGCGCGAGATCCTGCCGAACGTCGCCCCGACGGTGCTCGTGGAGGCCACGTCCCGCTTCGGCGACGCGATCTTCGCCGCGGCCACGTTGTCGTTCCTCGGTCTCGGGCAGCCGCCGGGCTCGCCCGACTGGGGGGCGTCGGTGTCGGACAACCGACTGTGGCTGCAGCTCGCGCCGTGGACGGTGCTCGGCCCCGCGCTGGCCATCGCCTCGCTCGTGGTCGGGATCGCGCTGGTCGCGGACGCGCTACGCGGGCGCTGGGAGGCGTCATGACCGGGCTCAGGATCGAGGATCTGTCCGTCGCCTACGCGGGGAAGGCGGCGGTGCGCGGGGTGTCGTTCACGGTGGCGCCCGGCCAGACGTACGGGCTCGTGGGGGAGTCGGGGTGCGGCAAGACGACCGTGGGCCGGGCGCTCGGAGGCCAGGTCGCGCGTGGCGGAGCGATCACCTCGGGCCGGATCGTCGTGGACGGCGTGGACGTGCTCGGGCTGCCGCCCGCGGGCCTGCGGCGCTGGCGGGCGGCGGCGCTGGCCGTCGTGCACCAGGAGGCGAGCGCCTCGCTCGACCCGACCATGCGGGTGGGCACGCAGCTCACCCAGGCGCTGCGGGCGCGCGGTCGCGACCGCCGGGAGGTCCCCGAATTGCTGGAACGGGTGCGCCTGCCTGATCCCCGCGCGATCGCCCGCCGGTATCCGCACCAGTTGTCGGGCGGGCAGCAGCAGCGGGTGGTCATCGCCGCGGCCCTCGCCGCCCGCCCCCGGCTGCTCGTCCTCGACGAGCCGACGACCGGGCTGGACGCGACGGTCGAGCGGGAGATCCTGGAGCTGATCGGCGAGCTGCGGGCCGAGCTCGCCGCGGCGGTGGTGCTGATCAGCCACGACCTGGATCTCGTCGGACGACTGTGCGACCGCGTCGGGGTCCTGTACGCGGGCCGCCTGGTTGAGGAGGGACCGGCTGCGACGGTCCTCCGGGAGCCCGCGCACCCGTACCCGGCGGCGCTGCTGGCCGGTACGCCCCGGCTGGGCCGTACCCGGCGCACCCACCCGCTGACCCCCATCCCCGGCCATCCGCCCGTCCCGGGAGAGGAGCTCGCGGGCTGCTCGTTCGCCCCCCGCTGCCCCCGGGCGGACGCGTTGTGCCACGCCACCGCCCCGGCACCGTCCGCGGTGGCGGTGGCGGTGGCGGTGGCGGTGGCCGGTGTGCCTGTGCCGCCCGTCGCCTCGGGCGTGGCGGCTCTCCACCAGGTGAGCTGCCACCACCCGGGCCAGGCCCGGCGACCGGAACCGCGACCGCAGCCCCCGCAGAGGCAGCCCGCGGAGACGGAACCTACGGAGACGGAGCCCGCCGTGCCGGAGCGCGGGCCGCTGCTGGAGATCCGGGGACTGACGCGCCGGTACGGCAGGACCGTGGCCGTGGACGGTGCCGATCTGGTGATCCGGAGGGGTGAGGTCGTCGGGCTGGTCGGCGAGTCGGGCAGCGGCAAGACCACGCTCGCCAGGGCGGTCGCCGGGCTGGCAGGACGCGGACCGGGGACGATCACGTTGCACGGACGTCCCCTCCATCCCTCGGTGACCCGCCGGGACCCCGGGCAGCGGCGCGCCGTACAGATGGTCTTCCAGAACCCCTACGCCTCCCTCAACCCGAGCCACACCGTCCGCGTCATCCTGGCCAAGGCGGCCCGCAGCCTCGGCGGCACACGAGACCCGGCGGACCTGGCGAGGGAGGCGGGCCTCGACGCGTACATCCTTGACGCCCGCCCCGACCGCCTGTCCGGCGGCCAGCGCCAGCGGGCCGCCATCGCCCGCGCCTTCGCCGGCGAACCCGACCTGGTGGTGTGCGACGAGCCCGTGTCCGCCCTGGATGTCAGCGTGCAGGCCGGCGTGCTGCGGCTGCTCGACGACCGGCAGCGGGCCGGCGGCACGTCGTACCTGTTCATCTCGCACGACCTGGCCGTCGTCGGCTACCTCGCCGACCGGATCGCGGTGATGTACCAGGGCCGGATCGTCGAGCAGGGACCGGCCGGGCAGGTCCTGCACGGCCCGCACCACCCCTACACGGCGCTGCTCGTCGGCAGCCGCCGGCCTGGAGCCCCGGGCCGGGTGAGCGCCACCGGATGCCCGTTCGCCGGCACCTGCCCCAGCCGCGTCGGCGGACTGTGCGACACGAGCGCGCCACCGGCGCGCGACCTCGGACAGGGGCACGTCGTCCGCTGTCACCTCGATCCCGAGCGGCTCCCACGTCGAGCCGGGAACAGCACGTCACCATAACCGCTCTCCGGAAGGAAGCACCATGTCCGACCACGAGTTCGCCGGTCTGCCCGGCCCCGTGCAGCGCCGATGGGTCACCGTCTCCACCGGCGACCACGTGAGCGGCGTCGCCTGGGGGCCGGGACCGCCGGAAGTCGTCCTGCTGCACGCCGCCGGCGGCAGCGCCCGCGACTGGGACGGCCCGCTGGCTGGGCTCGGCCGTCCCGCGCTGGCCCTCGACCTGCCGGGCCACGGTCGCTCCAGCCGCCACAGCGCCGTCTACGCGCCCCGCAGACTGGTGCTGCCCATCGCCGAGGCGATCAGATCGTTCGCCCCGAAGGCCAAGGCGGTGGCCGGGACCGGGCTCGGCGCGCTCGCCGCCGCCGCGCTGGCCGCCCGGCACCCGCACCTCGTCCCCGCCCTCATTCTCATCGGAACCCTCCCCGGGCATCCCGCTCCCTCGGACGACGCCGAGTACCTCTGGCAGGGGCTCGCCCGGCTCGCCGCCGGGGGAGCACCCGTCACGGTCGTCCGGGGCAGCCTGAGCGACGCCGCCGTGGCCGAGCTGAGCGAGCGCGTGCCGTCCGCCCGGCTCGTCGCCTCGGAGGAACACAGCCCCGCTCCCGACGGACCACCACCCACCGCGGCCGGGCTCACGCCCGCCCGGCTCGCCGACCTCCTGCTGACCGGCCCGACCACGAGGAGCAGCTCATGACCGCCCAGATCCCCCTCATCGACCTCGAACTCGCCCTCAGCGACGACGCCCCGCCCGAACTGCTCGACGCCGCCCGCGAGGCGGCCGAGCAGATCGGGATCATCCAGGTGACCAACCACGGAGTCCCCGACGAGCTCATCGACGGCTTCCACGACTCCATCGGCCGCGTTCTGGCCTTGCCCCGCGAGGACAAGGCCGAGCTGGCCAGCCCCACCGGCCACCCTTACCGCGGCTGGCGGCAGTGGCCGGACGACTTCGGCCGCCTGGAGCTGGAACGCTTCATCATCGGCCAGTTCGGCAGCGTCGAGGAGGCGAAAGCGGCCGGGCTCGGCGACGAGCACGCGCAGCTCTACGCCCACCCCAACGTCTGGCCACCGCAGGAGCCGGGCCTGAAGGACCTGGCCGCGCGCTACCACGACGCCTCGGTCGGCGTGGCCGAGAAGGTGCTCACCCTGTACGCGCGCCTGCTCGGCGTCCCCGCCGGCACCTTCCCCACCTCCGGACGCCCCTACTACACGAGCTTCGTCGTCAACGACTACCCGACCTGGACCTATGACGACGGCGGCGACACCGACCAGGACAAGCTGCTCCTGCTGGAGCACGCCGACGGCTCCGCGCTCACGGTGCTGCACCAGCGTGGCGACTACGCCGGGTTGCAGGGCCGCGGCCCCGACGGCGAGTGGATCCCGGTCCCCATCGTGCCCGGCGCCCTGCAGGTGTTCTCCGGTCACATACTCACCAAGTGGACGAACGGCCGCCTGTCCGCGGGTACGCACCGGGTGGTCGCGGGTGGTTCGGTCACCAGGCGTTCGACCGGCGTGTTCTGGCATCCCAGCCTGGACACCGTGATCGAGCCGCTGGCCCCGTTCGTCGGCCCCGAGGGCTCCGACTACGAGCCCGTGCTGCTGTGGGACCAGGCCAAGCGGCAGGTCGAGGAGTATCTGGAGGTGTTCGGCCGGCCGGACCAGGTCGCGGCGTGGCGCGAGGGCCGCCCGTACGTGGCCGAGCTGGCGGAGACCTGACATGCCCGGGGACTTCCGCTGGGAGCCGAGCGAGCGCTGGGTGCGCGGTCTGCGCGACGGCGTCGTCGTTGTGGACAGCCGCGCCCCCGTGCTCGTGTGGGAGCCGGGCCGGCCGGTGCCCGGGTACGCCTTCCCCGCTCGTGACGTGCGTACCGACCTGCTGCGCGACGCCGGGGAGCCGCCGGGCGTCCGCTACGACCTCGCGGTCGGGGACGCGCTCGTACGCGATGCCGCCTGGCGGTATCCGGAGCTTCCCGACCACATCGCGTTCGCGTGGTTCCGGCATCCGGACGTGGTGCTCGACCACTGGTACGAGGAGGAAGAGGAGATCTTCGTGCACCCGCGCGACCCGTACAAGCGGGTGGACCCGATCCCCAGCTCCCGGCATGTCGTCGTCGAGATCGGCGGGCAGGTGGTCGCGGACACCCGTCACGCGGTGCTGCTGTTCGAGACAGGTCTGCCGACCCGCTACTACATCCCGCCGGATGACGTGCGGTTCGACCTGCTGGAGCCGACCGGGACGCACACCCGCTGCCCGTACAAGGGGGTGGCCTCCTACTGGGCGTTCAAGGGCGGAGGCGCGCCGCCCGACGTCGCCTGGGCCTACCCCGACCCCATCCCGGCCGCCGCGCCGATCAAGGGGCACGTGGCCTTCTACAACGAGGCAGTGGACATCGTCGTCGACGGCGTCGCGCAGGAACGTCCCGTCACCTTCTTCAGCGCAGGACTGACGAGCCGCCCTGCGGATCTCCCATGAGGAGGGAGTCATGACCGATCTGGATCTCATCGCAGACGTCCTGGTGGCCGGCGGCGGGCCGGCCGGCGCCTGGGCCGCCGTCAAGGCAGCCGAGTCGGGCGCCGACGTCGTCCTGGTCGACAAGGGCTACCTGGGCACGAGCGGTGCTACTGCTGCCGCCGGCACCGGAGTCTGGTACGTCGATCCCGACCCGGCCTCCCGCGAGGCGGCGATGGCCTCCCGGGAGGCCCTGGGCGGGTACCTCGCCGATCGCGCCTGGATGGCCCGGGTCCTGGACCAGACGTACGCGAACATGAACGAGCTGGCCGAGGTGAGCCGCTACCCCTTCCCGGTGGGTGAGGACGGCGGGCAGATCCGGCGCGGCCTGCAGGGCCCGGAGTACATGCGCCGCATGCGCATCCGCGCGCGCCGCTCGGGGGTGCGCGTGCTCGACCACAGCCCTGTCACCGAACTGCTGGTGGACGCGGACGGCGCGGTCGCGGGCGCGGCCGGCCACCGCAGGCAGCACGACCGCTCCTACCGGGTGCGCGCGGGCGCGGTGGTGCTGGCCACCGGCGGCTGCGCCTTCCTCAGCAAGGCGCTCGGCTGCGACGTCAACACCGGCGACGGCGCCCTGTTCGCGGCGGAGACCGGGGCCGAGCTGTCCGGCATGGAGTTCTCCAACGCCTACGCCATCGCCCCCGAGTTCACCTCCGTGACCAAGACCGCCTTCTACTCCTACGCCACCTTCTACCATGCCGACGGCAGCGTCCTGGAGGGCGCGGGCAGCACGCGCGGCCGGTCGGTGATCGCGCGGGCGCTGCTGTCCGAGCGCGTCTTCTGCCGCCTCGACCAGGCGGGGGAGGGGATCAGGCAGGCGATGCGGCTGGCTCAGCCCAACTTCTTCCTGCCCTTCGACCGGCAGGGGATCGACCCGTTCACCGAGCTTTTCCCCGTCACGCTCCTAGCGGAGGGGACCGTACGCGGGACCGGCGGGATCCGCCTGACCGGCCACGACTGCGCCACCTCCGTCGCGGGCCTGTACGCCGCCGGCGACGCCGCCACCAGGGAGCCGATCTGCGGGGGCTTCACCGGCGGCGGCAGCCACAATGCGGCCTGGGCGATGTCGTCCGGCACCTGGGCAGGGCAGGCCGCGGCCCTTCACGCCCGCGCTCTGGGCGCCCGGGCGGCCACGCGGGCCGTGCGCGGGGCGGGCGGCGCCGGATTGCGGCCGGCCGGCGGCGACCCGGCCGGGCATCGCGAGATCATCGAGGCGGTCCAGGCCGAGGTGCTGCCGTACGAGAAGAACTACCTGCGCCACGGCGACCGGCTCGCGCCCGCGCTGGCCGCGCTCGACGAGACCTGGAAGCGGGCCAGGCAGGGCCTGCGCGCCGACGGCCCCGACGTCGTGCGCGCCCGCTCGGCCGTCGCGATGGCGGCCCACGCCCGATGGATGTACGCCAGCGCGCTGGCCAGGACCGAGAGCCGCGGCATGCACAAGCGTTCCGACCACCCCGGCTCCGATCCCGCCCAGCACCACCGGCTGATCTCCGGCGGGCTCGACGAGGTCTGGGTGCTGCCGGAGACCGGGTGGTCGCTGGCGGTGGCGTCGTGATCGAGATCGTGCTGCGCGACCGGTGTATCGCCTGCGACAAGTGCGTCGAGGCCTGTCCGACGGACGTGTTCGTACGCGGGGACGACGGGGTGCCGCTGATCGCGCGGCAGGGCGATTGCCAGACGTGCTTCATGTGCGAGGCGTACTGCCCGGTGGACGCCCTCTACGTGGCCCCGGCCGCGCACCCGCTCCCGGAGCCGCCCGATGTGACGGAACTGGCCGAGCGCGGGCTGCTGGGCGGATACCGCCGGCAGATCGGCTGGGGACACGGGCGCACCCCGGGCGCCCGGCGGGCGATCGGGCCGGTGCTGCCCTCGACGTCGCAGGCGATCATCTCGTGATGGGGAAGCGCCGGTCGTGCTCGTCATCCGGCTTGCGGGCCGGCTCACAGGCGAAACCGGCCCCCGGACGAATCCTGATCGCGCCGGCAACGCTCATGCGCCGAGCTCGATCACGATCTTGCCGCGCGCGTGGCCGCTCTCCACCGTGCGCAACGCCTGGGGTGCCTGCGCGAGGGGGAAGGTCTGGGTGACGAACGGCCGTAGCACCCCCTCCACGGCCAGGTTCGCAACCGCGTCGAGCACCGTCCGGTCACGGACCCGCTGGACCGGTGAGCCGCCGAGCCGCGCGACCGTCTCCCGGTCGGCCGCGGTGATCAGCTTCGACCGATCCGCCAGTACGCCGGCCACCTCCTCCAGCGCGCTGCCGCCGACCAGGTCGGAAGATGGCGGCGGAGGGCGTGCGGGCGGGCCTGCCGTCGCTGCCGGCCGCCAAGGAGGCCGACCTCGGCGGCTTCGGCGCGCTGCGCGACTCGGAGCGGCTGACGGCCAACCTGCACCGCGCCTATGCCGAACAGCTCGGCGGTGCCCCTGGCATCCCGCTGGACGTGCTGGACATCTTCCAGGAGATGGTCGCCTTCCACGGCGGGCCGCTAACCTGCCACGCCTGACGATCGCCCCGATACCTGGGATCAGCCGGGGGTCGAGCCTTCATGGAGGACGCCCGGAAAAGGCGGGATCGGCCGCGCCCGGCCGGCGTGACCGTGAGGCCGCAGGCCGGGCGGCAGGAGTCGCGCCGGAGCGGCGAGGACGGCCCGTCCACCGCCTCCGGCAGGCGGGGACGGGCCGTTCCCTTCAGCGGGGGGACGACGGCCCGAACGGCCGGTCGCCGCGCAGCGTGATGCGGTGCATGACCCGGTGGGCGGTGCCGTAGTCGCGGTTGGCGTAGTGGGATGTGCTGCGGTTGTCCCACATGGCCACGTCGCCGAGGCGCCAGCGGTGGCGGATGATGTGCTCCGGCTTGGTCAGGTGGGCGTAGAGCAGGTCGAGGATGTGGCGGCTCTCGGCCTCCGAGACGCCGACGATGTGCGAGGTGAAGCCGGGGTTGACGAAGAGGCCCTTGCGCCCGGTCTCGGGGTGGACGCGGACGACGGGGTGCTCCACCGGGTCCAGCCGGGTGACGACCTCGCCCTCCCAGACGCTGCCCTTGCCGCCGCGCCGCTGGGCCAGGTAGTAGCCGAACTCGCGGTTGCCGTCGTGCACCGCGGTGAGCTGGTCGGCCAGTTCCCGTACGGGTGCGGCCAGTGAGTCGTAGGCGAGCTGGCTGTCGGCCCAGCTGGTGTCCCCGCCGGTGGGAGGCAGCACCACGGCGCGCAGGATCGAGCCGAGCGGCGGGCGCGGCATGAAGGTGACGTCGGTGTGCCAGACGTCGGCGAAGCCGTTGTCGGCGCTGTCGAGCGCGTAGATCTCCGGGTGCGCCTCGTCCACGCCGCCGACGACGGGGTGGGAGGCGGTCAACTCGCCGAGGCGGCGGCCCAGGGCGACCTGGCCGTCCTCGTCGAGGCTCTGCCCGGAGAAGAACAGTGCCTTCCACTCGACGACGGCGGCTCGTACCGCGGCCAGCTCCTCGTCGTCGGCGGTCGCCAGGTCGAGCCCTTCTATCCGGGCGCCGAAGTGCGGTCCGAGCGGGCGCAGGGTGAGCGTGGCGGCCAGGGGTGTGGACATGTGCGCTCCTGTTCTGTGGTGGTCATCCGGCGGCCTCGCGGACGGCGTGGCTGACGGTGGCACGCAGGGCCGTGTACTCGGGGAGGGCGCGGAGTTCGTCGGGCTCCAGGCCGGTGCGGGGCAGGGGGATGTCGAGGTCGAGGGCGATCTGGCCGGGCCTGCTGGTGAGCACGACGACGCGGCTGCCGAGGAAGACGGCCTCTTCGACGCTGTGGGTGACGAACACGGAGGTGCGGCCCGTCTGCTCGCTGACCCGGCGCAGGTCCTCCTGCAGCCGCTCGCGGGTGAGCGCGTCCAGGGCCGCGAACGGCTCGTCGAGCAGCAGCAGCGGATCGTCGCCCGCCAGCGCCCTGGCGATGGCCACGCGCTGCTGCTGACCGCCGGACAGCTGCCAGGTCCGGCGGCGGGCCACGTCGTGCAGGCCGACCCGTTCCAGGAGCTCCGGCACCCGGCGGGCGCGCTCCTCGCGGGGGACGCCGGCGTAGCGCAGGGCCAGCTCCACGTTGCCGCCCACGCTTTTCCAGGGGAACAGCCGGGGCTGCTGGAACACGATCCCGGCGCCGGTGCCGGGCACCGGCGCAGCTCCGGCGGTACGGACGACGCCGGCGCTGGGCCGCTCGAAGCCGGCGATCAGGCGCAGCAGCGTGCTCTTGCCGCAGCCGGACGCTCCGACGATCACGAGGAACGAGCCGCGGGGGACGTCGAGCGAGATCGGGCCGAGCGCGGTCACGATGTCCGTGCCCGTCCCGTACACGTGCACGACATCCTTCACGTGGACGGCGGTCTGCGTGCCGGTCTCAAGGGGTGAGGACATCGGGCAGCCCCTTGTTGTAGATGGCGTTCCGCACGGTCGCCAGGTCGGGTACGGCTTCGATCTTCTGCAGGTCCTTGAGGAACTGCGCGGCGCTGACGAGGTTCTCGGCCAGGGCGCCGGGCCGCTCGGGGGTGCCGAGCCACTCGGGGGAGGCCAGGTCGGCGGGCTTGAGGAAGACGCCCTGGGTGAGCTGGTCCTCGGCGTCCTCCTTGGTGAGGTTGAGCTCGGTGGCGACGGCGGCGGCGGCCTCGGCGCGGTTGTCGGCGATGAGCTGCAGGGCCCTCGCCTCGGCCTTGCGCCAGGCGTCCACCGCCTCTGGATGCGCCTTGAGGAACGCGGTGGACACCACCCCGAGGTCCAGCGTGGGCTTGCCGGCCGTGGCCAGTTCCCGGCTGGCGATCAGGACCTTGCCGTTCTTCTTCAGCTCCTTCAGGGTGGGCAGCCAGGTGTAGGCGGCGTCGATGTCGCCGCGCGTCCAGGAGGCGAGGATGTCCTGCGGTTCGAGGTCGACGATGGTCAGCTCCGACTCGCGCACGCCCGCCTGGCCGAGCGCGGCCAGCAGGCTGTAATGGGAGGTCGAGGCGAACGACGTGGCGACCTTCTTGCCGCGCAGGCCCTCGATCGCCGACACGCCGCTGTCGTTCCTGACGACCAGGGCCTCGTTGTCACCTGCCACGTCGAGCACGAACGCCACCTGGTACGGGATGTTCAGCGGGGCCGACAGCCCGCGGGCCACCGGGCTGGAGCCGATGGCGGCGATGTCCACGCTGCCGGCCACGAAGGCGGTGTTGATGCTGGCGCCCGAGTCGAACTTCGTCCACTGGATCTGGTAACCGGGCAGCGCCTCCTCCAGCCACCTCTTGTTCTTGACGATGAGGTCGCCGCTGGGGAAGGCCTGGTAGGCGAGGCGGATGCGGTTGGCCGCCGCGCCGCCACCGCCTCCCCGGGACGCGGTGCCGTCACCGCAGGCGGCCAGGACCGCGATCAACACGAAAGACAGCAGGAATCTCAGACGCATGGCGGCTTCCTCACGAGGGACGTGCGGCGGGTCACGAGCGGCCCCGCCAGGGGATGAGCCGCTTCTCCGCGACCCGCAGCAGACCGTCGATGAGCAGGCCTGACAGTCCGATGGCCAGCAGCCCCAGCACCACGACGTCGGTCTGCAGGTAACGCTGGGCGTCCCGGACCATGCCGCCGATGCCGGGCACGCCGTTGACCGTCTCGGCGGCGACCACGGACGAGTACGCGATGCCGACGGCCAGGCGGACGCCGGTGAAGATCTCCGGCAGCGCGTTGGGCAGCACCACGTCCCGGATGACGTCCCGCCGCGAGGCGCCCAGTGCCCTGGCCGCCTCGACCAGGTGGGACGGCGCGCCGTGCACGGCGGCGGCGGTGGCCACCGCGACCGGTGGCAGCGCCGCGATCGCCAGCAGCCACAGCTTGGGCGTCTCGTCGATGCCGAACCAGATGATGAGCAGGCTGAAGTACGCCAGCGGCGGCAGCGCCCGTACGAAGGTGACCACCGGCTCGGCCACGACGCGGATCCACGGCACGGTGCCGAGCACGACGCCCACGACGAGCCCGCCGGCCACACCGATCGCGGATCCGATGAGGATGCGCCGCAGGCTGATGCCCAGGTGCTCGACGAGCAGGCTGCCGCTGTAACCGCGGATGCCGTCGTGCGTCGTGGACAACCGCAGGAACTGCTCCCACACGGCGCCGGGGGAGGGGATGAAGGAGGGATTGGCCGCCGCGGCCGCGGCGAGCTGCCACAGGCCGAGGAGCGCGGCCCCGGCGAGCACGCGCACCATGATCCTGCGGGTCGCCGGCCGCCATCGCCGGGTGACGGACGCCGGTCCGCCGTCGGGAACGGCGGTCGAGGGGGCGGCCGTCGAGGTGGGCGAGGTCACCGCCTCGGACACCTGGTCGGGGGGCTCATGACCACGAAGCTACGGCGACGCTCGCCTAAAGTCAACATTTCCTACTAGCTATATCGGATATACGTCTGATCCCCGACCCCAGCCCGTCACCGGAGCGGTGGCCAGGATCCGCTGATCGTCGGATCCTGGCCGGGCCGCCGTGCGCGCTCAGAACCCGATCGGCTCACGCACGAGCACGACCGTGGCCCGCTCCGGCAGGGCCTCGCGCTTCCCGGTATCAGCCAGCGCATGCTGACCGCCACCCTGCGCCTGCTCGAACGCGATGGGCTGGTCACGCGCAGCGTCTACGCCGAGGTGCCGCCTCGCGTCGACTACGAGCTGACGCCGCTCGGCCGCACGTTGCTCGAGCGCGTCTGGGGACTGGTCGACTGGGCCGTGGAGCACCACGACGACATCGAAGGCGCCCGCGGCCGCTACGATGCCCGGCGCCCGCCCGAAGAGCGGCTCGGCCTGGCCCAGGGCTCGCTGCCCCTCGCCCGAGATCCCGGGTGACGAGCGGCGTCAGGCGACCGCGCGCAGCGGGACCGCGTTCACCTCGTCGGCCAGCTCGCGAAGCCGGGGCCGTAGCTCCTCGGCCAGCGGGGTGATCTGCGTGTCCAGCACGAACAGCCCCCGCGTCACGTGCCGCGCCCCCAGCACGCTGAGCACCGGCCGCAGGGCGTAGTCCACCGCCAGCAGATGCGCCTGCGTGCCCCCGGTGGCGATGGGCACCACGGTCTTGCCGGCGAACGCCTTCTGCGGCAGCCCGTCGAGGAAGGCCTTGACCAGGCCGGTGTAGGCGGCCTTGTAGATGGGCGTGGCCAGGACGATCACGTCGGCTTCGGCCACGGAGCGCTCCGCCGCCACGATGTCCGGATGGTCGCGGCCGAGCAGGAGCGGCTCGGCGGGCAGGTCGCGTAGGTGGAGCAGGGAGACCGCGCCGTCCAGGAGCTCGGCCACGTGGTCGAGGAGTCGTCCGGTGCGGGAGGTCGCGGAGGGGCTGCCCGAAATCAGGAGCACGGGGGTCATGACGGAGATCCCTTTCAGAACAGGCCGTTCAGCGGCGGCTGCGTACCGGTGAGGTGGTAGGCGCCGACCACGGCGGCCTTCCAGGCGCGGGGGTTGTGGTTGGCGACGGTCCTGGCGTTGCGCCAGTGCCGGTCGAGGTTGTGGCGGCGCGCGACCGCGGAGCCGCCGCCCACGTCGAACAGCAGCTCGGCGGCCTTCAGCGCCGACTCCGCTGCGACGAACTGCGCCTGGGCCACCTCGACGGCCGCGTCTGTGAGCAGGCCAGGCTCCAGGTCGCCGCCCCAGGCCCGGTCGATCGTGACGGCGGCCCGCAGGACCGCGGATTCGGCGGCGTAGGCGCGGGCGGCGATCTCGCCGACGGCGTGGCGCACGTACGGGTCGTCCACGGAGCGGGCGGCCCCGCTGTGCTGGATCGGGCGGGAGCGCTCGCGGGTGAAGGCGACGGCGTCGGTCAGGGCGCCCCGCGCGATCCCGGCGAGCACAGCGGCCAGGTAGAGCTGCATGAACGCGCTGACGGGGGAGCGGGCGCCGTTCCCGGGACGTTCGGCGATCTCCTCCTGCAGGACCTTGACCCCGTTCAGCCGGGTCGTGCCGCTGGCCGTGAGCCGCTGCCCGATCCCGTCGAAGTCGTCGAGCAGTTCCAACCCCTCCCGGTCGCGCGGCAGCGTGAAGAACACCCGCTCGCCGGAGTCGTCCACGGCGGACGCGCTGACCCAGTCCGCGTACAGCGCGCCTGTGCTGTAGTACTTGCTGCCGTTCACGACGCCGTCGCGGTCGATGCGGGTGCGCACCTCCCCGCTGGCGCCGCCGATCTCCCAGCCCGCGTTGCCGAACACGTCCCCGGCCAGGAAGCGCGGGAACCAGCGTTCGCGTTCCTGCTCGGAGGCGGTGAGCAGGTGCTCGACCCGGCCGAAGCCGGGGCGGAGCGCCTGGGCGATGTTGGAGTCGGCGGCGGCCAGGGAGATGAGGAAGTCGAACACCTCGGCCACGCTGGAGCCGCCTCCGCCGTACGAGGAGGGAATGCGGAAGGTGAGCAGGCCCGCGGCGGCCAGGGCGCGGATTTCACCCCGCGGGAGCTCGCGGGCGAGCTCCCGCTGCCCGGCCCCGGCCGCCAGCTCGGGAAGCAGCTCGGCGGCGCGCCGCCGCAGCTCCGTCAGCGTGCTCACTGCGCTCCCGCCGTGGCGAACGGGATCGAGGCCGGTTCGGCGGACGCCGGCTCCGCGGGATGCCGCCACAGGCCGCGCTCGCGCAGTATGGGAAGGACGCCTTCGCCGAACCAGTACGCCTCCTCCAGGTGTGGATAACCGGACAGCACGAACTCGGTGAGCCCGAGCCGGTGGTACTCCTCGATGCGGTCGGCGACCTCGGCGTGGCTGCCGACCAGCGCCGTGCCCGCCCCGCCGCGCACCAGGCCGACGCCCGCCCACAGGTTCGGGTAGATCTCCAGGTCGTCGCGCCTGCCGCCGTGCAGGGCGAGCATGCGCTTCTGCCCCTCGGACTCGCTGCGGCCCAGGCCGGCCTGCACCTTCTCCAGAGTCGCCTGGTCGATGCCGTCGAGCAGTCTGCGTGCCTGCGCCCACGCCTGCTCGCTGGTGTCGCGGGTGATGACGTGCAGCCTGATGCCGTGCCTGAGCGTGCGGCCCTCGGCGGCGGCCAGCCCGTTCACCCACGCGATCTTCCGGGCCACGGCGTCCGGCGGCTCGCCCCAGGTGAGGTAGGCGTCCACGTGCCGCGCGGCCACCCGGCCCGCGGCGGGAGAGGAGCCGCCGAAGTACACGTCGGGCACCGGATCGGGCAGCCGGTTGAGCCGGGCGTCCTCGACCTGGAGATGATCACCGGACAGGCTCACCGTCTCGCCCCGCCACAGCGCCCGTACCACCTGCAGGAACTCGTCGGTACGCGCGTAGCGGGCGTCCTTGTCCAGGAAGTCGCCGTACGCGCGCTGCTCGTGGCTCTCCCCGCCCGTCACCACGTTCAGCAGCAGCCGCCCCCGCGAGTGCCACTGGAAGGTGGCCGCCATCTGCGCGGCCAGCGTGGGGGAGACCAGCCCGGGGCGGAAGGCCACCAGGAACTTCAGCCGCTCGGTGGTGTCGGCCAGCATCGCGGTGGTCAGCCACGCGTCCTCGCACCACGCGCCGGTGGGCGTCAGCGCGCCGACGAAGCCGACCTGTTCGGCCGCGTGCACGATCTGGCGCAGGTAGGACAGGGTCGCGGGGCGGGCGCCGGACGCCGCGCCCGCCGGGAGCCCGTGGCCACCGCCCACGACGTCGCGGCTGTCGCCGTACGTGGGCAGGAACCAGTGGAACGTCAAAGTCATCGTCTCTCCTAGAGCAGGCCGTGCCGGGGCGGAAGCTGGCCGTTGAGCGCGTGGCGGCCGATGTGCTGGAGCTTCCAGCGAGCCGGGTCGTGCAGGGTATGGGTGCGAGCGTTGCGCCAGTGGCGGTGCAGGTTGAGCCTGTCGAGGCTGGACCGGGTGCCGCCCAGCTCGAAGATCGCGCCGCCCAGCTCCACCGCCACCGGGTCGGCGAACGCCTTGGCCGCGGCCACGGCGATGGAGGCGGCGGCGGCCGTCTCGTCGGTCAGGTCGTCCCGGGCGGCGTCCACGGCCTGTGCGGCCCGGTCGAGCAGTGCCTCGGCGGCGCGTACCTTGACGACAAGCTCGCCGGCTCGCTGGATGACGAGCGGATCGTCGGCCGCGCGGTCCTGACCGCTCTCGAACCACGGCCTGGCCTTGGTCCGGACGAACTCCAGCGCCTCCTCCAGGGCTCCGCCTGCGATGCCCACGTCGATCGCGGCGTGCAGGAGCTGGGCGTACGCCCCGTGGAGCTGCGGACCGGTGAACGTGAGGTGGTGCGGCACCACCCGGTCCTCGGGCACGCGCACGTCCTCCAGCCGGACCGTGCCGCTGGCGGTGGTGCGCTGGCCCATGCCGTCCCAGTCGTCCACGACGGTCAGGCCGGGGGCGTCTCGCGGCACATACGCCACGTGCAGCGTCCGGTCCTCCCGCCGTGCCAGCACCGGGATCCAGTGCGCGAACAGCGCGCCCGTGCTGTAGTGCTTGATGCCGTTCAGCAGGAAGCCCCCTGCGGGGGCGGTGGTCAGCGAGGTCCGGTAGTCCTGGACGTGCTTGGTGCCCGCCTCGGACTGCGCGTTGCCGAAGCGTCTGCCGTCCAGCACCTCGCCGAAGAAGAACTTGCGCTGCGTGTCCGTGCCCTGCTGCCGCAGGACGTTGACGTAGACGAAGTGGCTGTGCGGGATCTGCGCGAGGTTCGGGTCGGCCGCGGCCAGCAGCCGGAACACCTCGGCGAGGGTGCGCGCGCTCACGTCGGCACCGCCGTACGCGCGCGGCACGGTGATGGCGAGCAGACCGCTGGCCGACAGCCTGTCGAGCTCGGGCTCCGGCAGGCGGCGTTCGGCGTCGCGGGCCGACGCCTCCGCCGCGAACCCGGCGGCGAGCTCGCGCGCCGCCGCAAGCGCCTCGGCGTCGCCGGCGATCACGTGGGTCATGTGTTTCGTCCGTTCTGCGTGTTACGTTATGGTTCACCGTAATCCCTGCAATGCAGGTAGGCAATACCTGTTTAAGGACCCCCATGCTGACCCGCTTCACAATGCTGCTCGTCACGGCCCTGCTGGTGGCCGGTTGCGGCGCTGACGCCACGCCGCAACCGGTCGTCGGCGACGCCGGCCCGAAGTCCGGAGGCACGCTCGTGCTCGGGGAGAACGCCGACGAGCCCGCCTGCCTCGACCCCCACCAGCTGTCCACCACGAACACCACGGTCGTGGGCCGCCCGATCTTCGACTCCCTGCTGTGGCAGGACGCCGAGGGCAATCTGAAGCCCTGGCTGGCCTCCGCCTGGAAGATCTCCGACGACGGCCTGACCTACACCTTCACTCTCCGGAACGGCGTGACGTTCCACGACGGGTCGGCCTGGAACGCCGAGGCGCTGAAGCTCAACCTGGAGCACATGCGCGACCCGGCGACCAAGTCGCCGCTGGCCGCCTCGTACATCGCGCCGTACAAGGACGCGAAGGTCGTGGACGAGCACACCTTGGAAGTGCGTCTGAGCTCGCCGTACTCGGCGTTCCTGAACGTGCTCGCGCAGTCGTACCTGGCCATGATCTCGCCCAAGCAGCTCAAGGAGGACCCGGCGAGCACCTGCGAGCACCCGATCGGCTCCGGACCGTTCGTCTTCGGCGAGTGGGCCAAGGGGCAGAGCATCACCTACCGCAAGAATCCCCGCTACGCGTGGGGGCCGACCGGCCGCACGGGTCCCGCGTACCTGGACGGTCTGGAGATCCGCTTCCTGGCCGAGGACGCGACCCGCTACAACGCGCTGCTCGCCGGCGAGGTCAATGTGATCGACAACACCCCGCCGGCCAGCGTCGAGGACGTCAAAGCCAACCCCGACCTCGCCTTCACCACCATCGACCGGCCGGGACACCCGTTCTCGGTCTGGCTCAACACCGGCCGCGCCCCGTTCGGCGACCAGAAGGTACGCCAGGCGCTCACGCTGGCCGTGGACCGCAAGGCCATCATCGACAGCGTCTCCTTCGGACAGTGGAGTGTGGCCACGGGCTTCGTCACCCCCTCCACCCCCGACCACGCCCAGGGCGGGCAGATCGCCTACGACCCGGCCAGGGCGAACGAGCTGCTGGACGAGGCGGGCTGGACGCAGAAGGACAAGGACGGCATCCGCCTCAAGGACGGCAAACGCCTGACCGCCGTCGCCCTCGACACGGGCGTGAACCCGCAGAACACACAGATCCTGGTCCAGGCCCAGGCCGCCGCCGCCAAGGCGGGCATCGAAATCAGGATCGAGAACGTCACGGCGCAGATCTCGTCCGACCGCACGGCCAAGGGCGACTTCGACGTGTCCGTCGGCATCTGGACCACGAACACCGCCGACGTGCTGTGGATCCAGTACTCCTCCAAGAACATCACCACCGCCGAGCGGCGCGGCCAGAACACCACCAGGCTCTCCGACGATGACCTCGACAAGCTGCTCGAAGAGGCCAGGGCCAGCATCGACCCCGCCCAGCGGGCCGGAATCTACGGCAGGGCGCAGGCCCGGCTGCTCGAACTGGCGCCCGCCGTCCCGCTCTACAACAGGCCCAGCCTCGTCTCCTCGCAGAAACGGGTGCACGGCCTGACGTGGGACTACGCCTACGGCGCCGTCACCTTCCACGACGCATGGGTGAGCTGACACATGACCAAGACCCCTCTCGCCGTCCTCACCCTCGCGCTGCTGCTCGCCGGATGCGGCAGCGCGGCCGGGACCTCGGGCGGCACCACGAACACCCCCAAGTCCGGCGGCACCCTGATCCTGGGCGAGAACGGGCAGGAACCGCCCTGCCTCGACCCGCACGGCAACGCCAGCTCCGACGGCCCGGTGAGCACGGTCCCGGTGGCCGACTCGCTGGTGTGGTTCGACGCGGACGGGACGATCCAGCCGTGGCTGGCGGACAGCTGGGAGATCTCCAACGACGGCAGGACCTATACGTTCAAGCTCCGCCAGGGCGTGAAATTTCATGACGGGGCGGTCTGGAACGCCGAGGCCCTCAAGGTCAACTTCGAGCACATGCGCGACCCGGCGACCAAGTCACCGCTGGCCGCCTCGTACATCGCGCCCTACAAGGACGCGAAGATCGTGGACGACTACACGCTCGAAGTGCACCTGAGCTCGCCGTACCGGCCCTTCCTCGACATCCTCGCCCAGGGCTACCTCGGCATGATCTCCCCCAAGCAGATCAAGGAGTCACCGCAGACCATCTGCGAGCACCCGATCGGCTCCGGCCCGTTCGTCTTCGACAAGTGGACCAAGGGCGAGAGCATCACCTACCACCGCAACCCCGACTACAAGTGGGGCCCGAAGAGCGCCAGGCATACCGGCCCCGCCTACCTGGAGAAGCTGGAGATCCGCTTCCTCGCCGAGGACGCCACCCGCTACAACGCGCTGGCCGCCGGCGAGGTGCACGCCATCGACTTCACCCCGCCGCAGAACGTCGAGGACGTCAAGGCCAACCCCGATCTCGGCTTCCTCACCGCGATCCGGCCCGGCCACCCGATGTCGTTCTGGCTGAACACCTCCCGCCCGCCGTTCGACGACGTCCGGGTGCGCCAGGCGCTGCTGGCCGCCGTGGACCGCGAGTCCGTCATCCAGGGCATCTCCTTCGGCCAGTACCAGGTGGCCCAGGGCTTCGTCACCTCCTCCACGCCCGGCTACGCCCAGGGCCTGACCGGCACCATCGCCTACGACCCGGCCAAGGCGAACAAGCTGCTCGACGAGGCCGGCTGGACGGCCAGGGACAAGGACGGCATCCGGCTCAAGGACGGCAAGCGGCTGACCGCCTACTTCCCGATCGCGGCGAACTTCCCGGCCCAGCGCATGCAGATTGCCGTGCAGACGCAGGCCGCGGCCAGGAAGATCGGCCTGGACATCCAGATCCAGACGCCGCCCGAGCAGGAGCTCACGGACCGCTCGACCAAGGGCGACTACGACCTGTCCTCGGGCCTGTGGGCCACGAACACGGCCGACGTGCTGTGGATCCAGTACTCCTCCAAGAACATCACCACCGCCGAGCGACGCGGCCAGAACGTCGCCCGCCTGTCCGACTCCAAGCTCGACGACCTTCTGGAGAAGGCGAGAGGCACCGAGGACCCGACCGAGCTGTACAACCAGGCGCAGGCCAGGCTGCTCGAACTCGTCCCCGCCATCCCCTTCTACGACGACCCGCGCCCGGTCGCCTACCAGAAGAAGGTCCGCGACCTGGCCTTCACGCCCGCCTACCCGTCGCCGTACTTCTACGACACCTGGCTGGACGAATGAAGACCCTGAAGTTCATCGGATGGCGCCTGCTGGCCGGGGTCGGCGTGTTGTGGGGTGCGGCGACCCTGACCTTCCTGGTGGTGCACTTCACCCCCGGCGACCCGGCCGAGGCCGTCGTCGGGGGTGAAGGCGCCGCCCCCACCCCGGAGGTGCTCGCCCAGGTCAGGGCCGAGTACGGGCTCGACCGCCCCTGGTACGAGCAGTACGCCGCCCACCTGTGGCGCATCGCGCACGGCGACTTCGGCACCTCCTACCGCCTGCACACCCCGGTCACCCGGGCCATCGGCGAGCAGGCCGCCGCCACCGTGGAGCTGGCCGTGGCCGCCGCCGTCACCGGGCTGCTCCTGGCCATCGCGGTCGCGCTGGCCACCGCCGGGCGCCGCCGGTGGCGCGGTCTGGCCTCGGCGGCGGAGCTGGTGGCGGCCTCGACGCCGACGTTCTGGCTGGGCATCGTGCTGCTGACCGTCTTCTCCTTCGGTCTGGGACTGTTCCCCTCGACCGGCGGCCAGGGCCCGGCCTCGCTGGTGCTGCCCGCGCTGTGCCTGGCGTTGCCGATCGCGGGCGTGCTGGGCCACGTGCTGCGCGAGGCGCTGGAGGAGGTGCTGGACGAACCCTTCATCGTCAGCGCCCGCGCCCGCGGCCTGGGCGACACCGCCGTACGGCTGCGTCACGCGCTCCGGCACGCCCTGACCCCGCTGATCACGATGACCGGCTTCTGGTTGGGCGCGCTGCTCGGCGGCGCCGTCGTCACCGAGACGCTCTTCACCCGCCAGGGCATCGGCCGTCTGCTCGTCTCGGCCGTGAACGCCAAGGACCTGCCGCTCGTGCTCGGCGTGGTGCTGCTGTCCGCGCTGGTCTACGTCCTGGTCAACCTCTTGGTCGACCTGCTCTACCTGGTCATCGACCCCCGCCTCAAGGAGACAGCGTGAACCGGGTCGGCGTGTGGCTCGCCGCGGCAGTCCTGGCCGTGCTGGTCCTGGCCGCGCTCGCGCCGGGCCTGTTCACCGGCCAGGACCCGCTCGCCGTGGACAGCGGCGCCACCCTCCAGGCCCCCAGCGCCGCGCACCTGCTCGGCACCGACGAGAACGGCCGCGACGTGCTGGCCCGCGTCGTGCACGGCACGCGCGCCTCGCTGCTGCTCGGCTTCGGCGCGATCGCCGTCGCCCTGGTCTTCGGCGGGCTGCTCGGCCTGGCCGCCGGGCTGGGCAACCGGCTCGTCGAGAACGTCATCATGCGCCTGTCCGACGTCGGCATGGCCTTCCCCGAGCTGCTGCTGGCCCTCGTCGTCATCACCGTGGCGGGCGGCGGCACCGCCAACGCCATCCTCGCCATCGGCGTGGCCAACATCCCCTCCTACGCTCGCCTCGTCCGCGCCCAGACGCTGGCCATCCGCCGGGCGAGCTACGTCGAGGCGGCGTACGCGCTGGGACTGCCAGGGCCACGCGTGATCCTGCGCCACGTGCTGCCGAACGCCGTCAAGCCGGTGCTGATCCTGGCCACCATCGGTGTCGGCACCGCCCTGGTGGCCGGCTCCGCGCTGAGCTTCCTGGGGCTCGGCACGCCGCCTCCGGAGCCCGAGTGGGGCTCCATGCTGTCCACCGCCCGCAACTTCATCTCGCGGGCCTGGTGGTACGGCGTCTTCCCCGGCCTGGCGATCACGCTGACGGTGATCAGCGTGACCGTGGTCGGCCGGGCACTCAGATTGCGATCGGAAGGGAGGACCGGGTGAGCCTGGTCAAGGTGGACGACCTGCGCGTCGCCTTCGGCGCGACACCGGTCGTGCACGGGGTGTCGTTCGAGATCGCGGCGGGGGAGTGCCTGGCCCTGGTCGGGGAGTCCGGCTCCGGCAAGAGCGTCACCGCACGCACCCTGGTCGGCCTCACCGGAGGCGGCGCTCGCGTCGCCGCCGGCGAGCTGACCTTCGACGGACAGGACCTCACCCGCCTGCGCGAGCGCGGCTGGCGGCGCCTGCGCGGCGGCCGGATCGGCTTCGTGCTCCAGGACGCCCTGGTCTCGCTGGACCCGCTGCGCAAGGTCGGCAAGGAGATCGAGGAGGTCCTGACCACCCACACCGGCCTGTCCGGCGCGCGCCGCCGGGCCCGGGTGGTGGAGTTGCTGACCGCCGTCGGCGTACCGGAGCCCGAGCTGCGCGCCGGGCAGCTCCCGTACGAGCTGTCCGGCGGGCTGCGGCAGCGCGCGCTGATCGCCGCCGCGCTGGCCGCCGACCCCGAGCTCGTCATCGCGGACGAGCCCACCACGGCCCTGGACGTCACGATCCAGGCGCAGGTGCTGGACCTGCTGGCCGGGATCAAAGCCGAGGGCAGGTCGCTGCTCGTGATCAGCCACGACCTGGCCGTGGTGGCCCGGCTGGCCGACCGGGTGGCCGTCATGAAGGACGGAGTGATCGTCGAGCAGGGGCCGACCGGCGAGGTGCTCACCCGTCCTGCTCACGAGTACACCCGGCGCCTGTTGCGGGCGATCCCGGCCGAGCACACCAAGGGCACCCGCCTGTCCAGCACCGCCCCCGCGGGCCCGCGCCCCGCCCCCGGCGAGGTCGTGGTGCGGGCCGACAGCGTCGGCAAGTCATTCGGCGGCCGGGTCGCGGTGCAGGGGGTGTCGTTCGAACTGCGCGCGGGCGAGACCCTGGGGATCGTCGGCGAGTCGGGCTCGGGCAAGACCACCACCGCCCGCATCGCCCTCGGGCTCACCAGGCCCGACACCGGCACGGTCGAGGTGCACGGCCGCCCCTGGACCGGACACGACCCGGGCCTGCGCCGCGATGTCCAGGTTGTCTACCAGGACACCCTGGCCTCCTTCGACCCCCGCTACACCGTTGCCAAGGTGCTCGCCGAGGCCCTGGCTGTGGCGGGCGTGCCGCGCGAGCGCCGCCGCGCCCGCTCCGTCGAGCTGCTGGAACTGGTGGGGCTCGGCGAGGAGCACCTGGCGCGCCGGCCGCTGAAGCTGTCCGGCGGGCAGCGGCAGCGCGTGGCCATCGCGCGGGCCCTGGCCCCGTCGCCGTCGGTGATCGTGTGCGACGAGCCGGTCTCGGCGCTCGACGTGTCGGTGCAGGCGCAGGTCCTCGACCTGCTGGAGGACGTGCAGCGGGAGACGGGCGTGGCCTACCTGTTCATCTCCCACGACCTGGGCGTGGTCCACCACCTGTGCGACCGGGTGCTGGTCATGAAGGACGGGAGCGTGGTCGAGGAAGGGCCGGTCGGGACGGTCTTCCGCGGGCCCGCGCACCCGTACACGAAGGAACTTGTGGCGGCGATCCCGAGACTGGCGGTGGCGTGACATGGCACATGTGATCAAAACCGACGAGGAGGCGATCGCGGTCGCCCGCGAGCTGGCCGCGAGCTTCGCGGCAGGCGCGGCGCGGCGTGACGCCGAGCGCGTCCTGCCCGTGGCCGAGATCGAGGCGCTGTCGGACAGCGGGCTGCTCGGCATCACCGTCCCCGCCGAGCACGGCGGCGCCGGGGTGCGCACCGCCACGCTCGGCTCCATCATCAGGGAGCTGTCGGCCGCCGACGCCAGCATCGGGCAGATCCCCCAGAACCACTTCTGGTACCTCGACTCGCTGCGCGAGCACGGCACCCCCGGCCAGCAGGCGTTCTTCTACGCCGAGGTCCTCGCCGGGCGCCGCCTCGGCAACGCCGCGGTGGACGCCCGCGGCCCCGACGGCGAACGCGAGCGCGCCACCCTGCGCCCGCACGACGGCGGCTACCTCGTCTCCGGCCGGAAGATCTACTCGACCGGGGCGCTGTTCGCCCACTGGATCCCGGTGACCGCGCTCGACGAGGACTCGCACAGTGTGGCGTTCGTGCCCCGCGACACCCCCGGCCTCACGGTCGTGGACGACTGGGACGGCTTCGGCCAGCGCACCACGGCCAGCGGCACCGTCCTGCTGGAGGACGTGTTCGTGCCCGCCGACCGCGTCATGCCGGTGCGTCGCGACGACGTCAGCACGTTTCGCAGCTTCGGCCTGCTCATCCACGCCGCCATCGACACGGGCATCGCGGAGGGCACGCTCGCCGACGCCGCCGCCTTCCTGCGCGGGTACGTCAAGGGCGGCTGGCCAGGCGCCCAGGCGGAGAAGGTGGTCGAGGACCCGGTCGTCGTGCAGCTCTTCGGCGAGCTGGCCGTGCTGACCAGGGCCGCCCGCGCGCTGCTGGAGAGTGCCGGCGACGCCGTGGACCGGGCCAGATCGGCCCCGCCCGAAGAGCTGCCCGCGCTCGCGGCGGAGGCGGCCGTCGCGATGGCCGCCGCCCGCGCGCAGGCCGACCGCGCCGCCAACCGGGTGAGCGCCGAGTGGTTCGAGCTGGCCGGGGCCAGCGCCGCTCGGCTCCCGCTCGGCCTGGACCGGCACTGGCGCAACGCCCGTACCCACACCGTCCACGACCCGCGGCGCGCCAAGGTGCACGACGTCGGCGACTACCACCTCAACGGCATCGCCCCCAGGAGCTTTCCTAGATGAGCGGCATCATCCACTTCAACCTGTTCGAGATGAACTGCGTCGGCCACATCCAGCACGGCCTGTGGACCCACCCCGCCAACAACCGCCACCGCTACACCGACCTGGAGTACTGGACGGACCTGGCCAGGCTGCTGGAGCGCGGCCTGTTCGACGCCGTTTTCCTGGCCGACGTCGTGGGCGCCTATGACCGCTACCGCGGTGGCCCCGAGACCGCCATCCGGGAGGCCGTGCAGATCCCCGCCAACGACCCGCTGCTTGTGGTGCCCGCCATGGCCGCCGTTACCGAGCACCTGGGGTTCGCGGTGACGTTCTCGACCACGTACGAGCCGCCGTTCGCGCATGCCCGCCGCATGTCCACCCTCGACCACCTCACCAAGGGCCGCGTCGCCTGGAACGTCGTCACCTCCTACCTGCGCGGCGCCGCCCGTAACTTCGGGCTCGACGACGAGATCGAGCACGACCTGCGCTACGAGATCGCCGAGGAGTACCTGGAGGTGCTCTACAAGCTGTGGGAGGGCAGCTGGGAGGACGACGCCGTGGTCCGCGACCGGGAGCGGCACGTCTACACCGATCCCGCCAAGGTGCACGCCATCGACCACGTGGGCAAGCACTTCAGGGTGGCCGGGCCGCACCTGTCGGAGCCGTCGCCGCAGCGCACGCCCGTCCTCTACCAGGCGGGCAACTCCGACCGGGGCAAGGACTTCGCGGCCAGGCACGCCGAGGCCGTCTTCACCGGCGCCGCGTCCCTCGAGGCGCTGCGCGACGACATCGCCGACACCCGCCGCCGCGCTGCGGCGTACGGCCGCGATCCCTCACACATCACGTTCTTCCCCAGCGCGTCGGTGATCGTGGCGCACACGCAGCAGGAGGTGGACGCCAAGATCGCCGACCTGCAGCGGCACATCCGCCCCGAAGGCTTCCTCGCGCAGCGGGGCAGCGGCATCGACCTGGCCGCCTACGACCCGGACGAGCTCATCGACGACATCGTGGCCCGGGGCGGCGACTTCACCGAGCGGGCCGTGCGCCCGCTGGCCGGCCGTGGCCTGCGGGTGCGCGACGTGCTCGACTCCGTGGGCCGCATCGGGCAGGGCGGCCCGTTCTTCGTCGCCGGCACGCCCGAGCGGGTCGCGGACGAGATCGAACGCTGGGCCGACGAGACCGGCGCGACCGGGTTCAACCTCATGCAGTACCTGTCACCGGGCACCGCCGAGGACTTCATCGAGCTGGTCGTGCCCGAGCTGCAGCGCAGGGGCCGCTACCGGACCTCCTACGAGGACTCGACGCTGCGCGAGCGGCTGCTCGGCCCGGGCGTCCACCGGTTGCCCGCCACCCATCCGGGGGCCGCCCACCGCCGAGGTTGACGGGCCGGGGCTGTCGGGGCGGACCGCCGTACTCGGCGATCCGCGCGCCTGCTCGTTGATCACCCGAACTGGCACCAGAATCGCCGCCGCCGGCAAGCCCACCGTCGGCTTCAGCACCGGAGGCTCGCCCCCCCCGCTGGCGTCCCCGGCCACCGACGACCCGCCGGCATCGCCGGGCTGCGCGTGTCTGTCGGCTCCGGCACCAACCCAGGATCACTGCCCGGGCGGGGTGTCGGTCGCGACCGCTCCCTTGACCCCGACGCAACGTCCGGGTCTTTCCTGGTCGCATGTCTCCCAAACGGTACTTGGTCGTCGCCGCCTATCTCGCCTCGCATCTGCTGAGCCTGCTCGGCAACGGCCTCGCGGCGGTGGCGCTGCCGCTGATCGTGCTGCAGACGACCGGCAGCCCGTTGGGCACGGCGGCGCTGGCGGCCGCGACGGCGGTCCCGACCGTGCTGGTCGGACTGCTCGGCGGGGTGGTGATCGACCGGATCAACCGGCGGACGGCCTCGGTGGTCTCCGACGTCATCTCCGCTGTCTCGGTCGCCGCGCTGCCCCTGGTCGATCTGTTGTGGGGCCTGGACCTGGTGTGGTTCATCGTGCTGGGCATCCTGGGCTCGTTCGGGGACGTGCCCGGGATGACGGCCCGTGAGGTGCTGGTCCCGATGGTGGCTCGCCACGCTGTGCTCGACCTGACGCGGCTGGTCGGTCTGCGCCAGACCGTGACCTCTGCCGCCCTGGTGGTCGGCCCGGCGGCGGCCGGCGTGCTGCTCGCCACCTTCGACGCCACTTCCGTACTGTGGGTCACTGCGGCAACCTCGGCGGTCGCGGCGCTGCTGACGCGAACACTGCCGCGCCGGCTCGGTGAGGTCGAGGCCAACGGGTCGCCTCGCCGGTCGATGCTGCGTGAACTCGGAGAGTCGAACCGCGCGAACTGCCGACCGTGCTGCTGGTGCATGGCGGACCGTGGTACCGCGACAGCTGGTGCTACGACCCAGAGGTGCAGCTCCTGGCCAACCGCGGCTACGCGGTGCTACAGGTCGACTTCCGGGGCTCCACCGGTTACGGCAAGGCCCACGCAGGGTGGACGGCTTGCCGCGATACTTGGCCACCGGCCACCGGCCACCGGCCGGTGCCGGAGTAGGGCGCCGTGTCGGGGACGGCATCGCCGGCATGCCGCTGATCATCAGGGATGGTGCCGCGCGATTGCCGCTGGTGGTGACCGCCCAGGCCAGAGTGCCCGTGCCGCGGCCTAAAACCTTGTTCAGCCGCCTTCAGGCTCGCTTCAGCTTGCACTCGTGAGAGTGAAGCCCCATGACCAACTCCCGAGTGTTGCTCGCGATCGCTACGGCCATCTTGGCGACCCTCTCGGGCTGCGCCTCGTCCGGCGGGATCGAGGCGGCTGCGACGCCCTCCGCGGATCCCGCCAACCAGCAGCGCCAGGCCCAGACTCAGCTGGCCACCTGCATGAAGGGCAAGGGATTCACCTACCACCCAGTCGTGTCCATGCCGGAGTTACCGGACGCCGTCAAGCAGGAGATGTCCGGCGATTATCCCGCAATGAAGAAATATCGAAGCAAGTACGGTTTCGGGTTCGCCGCCTCCGTCATCTACCCGAACGACGGTGTCGGCCGGATGGCCCGCCGGATAGGTGAGGGTGACACCGGGGACGACCCCAACGCCAAGGTCATCGCCGGGCTGTCGAAAGCGCAGCAGGACGCGTACTTCCAGGCCATGGAGGCCTGCAACCTGGAGATGATCAACAAGGCCACCGGCAAGAAGCTCAAGTCGATGCAGGAGGCGGCTGAGGCCCAGAGCGAGATGATGAAGCAGATCATCAGCCGCGAGATCGACGGGGATCCCAAGCTGGTGGAGCTGGCGAGCGCGTTCGCCGACTGCCTGAAGGGCAAGGGCTACAAGGTCACCTCGCAGCGTCCCTCCGACATCGCGCGCAGCACCGAGAGCACGTTCATGACGGAGTTCGGCAAGCTCGGCGGGAAGCAGCCGCCGACGGCGGACGAGGCGCGGCCCATGTTGCAGCGCGAGATCAAGGCGGCCCTGGACGACCTGGAGTGCGGCAAGGACTTCTACGCCGCCTACCGCCCCAAGGCGAACGAGGTCTACAAGCGCGCCGAACTCCTGCCCGGCCTGGGCATGACCGTCGCGGTCAAGGGGTGACGTGCGCAGGTCAAGAGTGCTCGCCCTGGTCATGGCGGGGGTGCTGGTGATCGCCGGGGTGGGGTGGGCGGTCGGCTCGCGGCTGCGTTCGCCGGCCGACGAGGCGTCCGCGCGCCGCGCGCCCAAGCCCTCCCTGGTCACGGCGCCGGCCGAGCGGCGCAAGCTCACCAGTACCGTCACGGTCAGTGGCACTCTCACGTACGGATCGCCGCTGCCGGTCACGCTTGCCGGCACGGTCGGCGGGAGCGGCATCGCCACCGGTGCGGGCGGCACGCCGCAGCGCGTCACCACGGCGCCCAGACCCGGCCCGATCCGTGCGGGACAGGTGCTGATGCAGGTCAACGGGCGGCCGGTGTTCGCGCTGGAGGGCAAGAAGCCGATGTACCGGCCGCTCGTGCCGGGCACCGAGGGCGACGACGTCAAGCAACTCCAGCGCGCGTTGCGGGTGAAGGGGACGGGCGTCTTCGACGCGGCCACGATGGCGGCGGTCAAGCGCTGGTACGCCAAGCGCGGCTACAAGGCCCAGGAACCCGACCTGGAATCACGCAAAACGCTGCAGCAGCTGCAGCAGGCCGTACGGTCCGCCCAGGAGACCCTGGCCGCCGATCGCAAGGCCCTGGACGAGGGGCTGGACGTGCGGCCGCTGCGACTGCGCCGCGACAACGCCCGCCGCGACCTGCGCTCCGCCCAGGAGGCGTTGAAGGAGGCTCCGGAGATCACGCCGGAGCAGGACACCCAGCTGGCCGCGCTGCGGCGTGCCGTACGAGCCGCCGAGGAGCAGTCCCTCGCGGCCGAGCAGGCGCTGGCGGAGGCCAGGAAACCGGTCCCCACCCCCACCTCGACAACGACGCCCGCGCCCGCGCCCACGTCCAGCCCGGTGGACACGAGCCTGCTGGAGATGAAGGCGGCCAACGCCCGGCAGGATCTCGACGACGCCCAGCAGGCGGTGACCGCGTACGAGGAGCAGGTCCGGATCGAGCGGGGCAAACGGCTGGAGGAGCTGCGCAAGGCCGTGCGCACCGCGAAGGAGGCCGAGGCCACCGCCGCCCAGGAGCTCAGCCGGGCCAGGAAGGTCTCGCCGCTGCGGATGAAGGTCGCTCACAGCAAGGCCAACCTGGCCGACGCCAACACCGTGCTGGCCGAGTACCGCAAGACGTACGGCGTGAGCGTGCCGGCCGGGGAGATCGTCTTCCTGCCGGCCCTGCCCGCCCGCATCGACAAGGCGGAGGTCAAGCCTGGCGACACCATCGAGGGCAAGGTCGCCACCGTGACCAGCTCCGCCTTCGCGGTCACCGGGTCGGTCGACGCCAAGGAGGCCAAGCTGCTGCGCCCGGGCCAAGAAGCCGACATGGAGACCATGGATGGCACCCAGTTGCCCGCCACACTCACCGCAACCGGTGAGGAGGCCCGCCTGACGCCG
Source organism: Nonomuraea angiospora (assembly GCF_014873145.1). NCBI lineage: Bacteria > Bacillati > Actinomycetota > Actinomycetes > Streptosporangiales > Streptosporangiaceae > Nonomuraea > Nonomuraea angiospora. The sequence goes on from NZ_JADBEK010000001.1 coordinate 11,364,088, forward strand.
GCGGAGAGCGGGGAAGGCGAGAAAGACGACGGGTCGGACACCGGCTCGGTGCCCATTCTGCTCACGCCTGGCTCGGCCAAGGGGCTCAAGTCGCTGGTCGGCTCGCCGATGACGGTGCGGATCTCGGTCGGTTCGACCGAGGGCGAGGTGCTGGCCGTGCCGGTGTCCGCCGTGGTCACCTCCGCCGACGGTCAGCCGCGGGTCCGGGTGGCGCTGGACGGTGACCGTATCCGCGAGGTCGAGGTCCGGACCGGGCTGACCGCCGATGGGGACGTGGAGGTCACTCCAATGCGGGCGGGCGAGCTCAAGGAGGGCGACCGGGTCGTGGTGAGCGATGCCTGAGCCCGTCATCGAACTGACCGCCGTCTCCCGCGAGTTTCCGGCGGACCCGCCGGTGCGCGCGCTGGCCGAGGCGGACCTGCGCGTCGACCCCGGCGATTACGTGGCCATCATCGGACCGTCCGGCTCCGGCAAGTCCACCCTCCTCAACATCCTGGGACTGCTGGACCGGCCGACCTCCGGCTCCTACCGGCTGGACGGCGTCGAGACCACGACGCTGCGCGACGGCGCGCGGACCCGGCTGCGCGGCACCCGCATCGGCTTCGTCTTCCAGTCCTTCCACCTGCTGTCCCATCGGACGGTCGTGGAGAACGTGATGCTCGCCGAGGTGTACGGGCAGCATCCGCGCGCCGGCCGGCGGGCACGTGCCGAGCAAGCGCTTGATCAGGTAGGCATGAGCCATCGCGTCGGCTTCGTCCCCGACCGGCTGTCGGGCGGCGAGCGCCAGCGTGTGGCCATCGCCCGAGCGCTGATGGCCCGGCCCGCCCTGCTGCTGTGCGACGAGCCGACCGGCAACCTCGACAGCCGCAACACCGCGGCCATCCTCGACCTGTTCGACGCCCTGCGCGCCGACGGCCTCACCGTCTTGGTGATCACGCACGAGGACGAGGTGAGCGCCAGGGCCAAACGCCGGGTGCGCATCGGCGACGGCGTCCTCACCGAGCAGGGGTGAGCATGGATCTCCGCGACCTGTGGGCTGAGTCTCTCGCCGGGATGCTCGCCCGCCCGATGCGCTCTGCCCTGACCACCCTCGGCACCGTTCTGGGCATCACCACGCTGGTGGTCACCCTGGGCATCGCGGCGACCGCGGGCAACCAGATCGTCGGCCGCTTCGACGAGCTGCTGGCCACCAGCATCACCGTCGAGGTGCCGCGTGGCGGCCACAACCCCCTGGTCACCTGGGAGGCGGCCAAGGAGCTGCGGCGCCTGCGCGGCGTGACGTCGGCGACCGCGCTGGCGCAGAGCGACGCGAGCTCCAACCTCGTCGTGACCGCCAACAACCTGCTCGACCCGACCCGGGTGACCGGGCAGACCCTCGCGGTCGTCGCGGCCACCCCCGACCTGCCGGAGACCACCCGCGGCCGGATGGCGGCCGGGCGGTTCTACGACGCCGGCCACGTGGCCCGCCGCGATCGGGTGGTCGTGCTGGGGGAGCAGGCCGCCGAGATGCTCGGGATCACCAGCCTGGAGCACTCGCCGGCGGTGTTCATCAAGGACCGGGCCTACACGGTCATCGGCATCATCAGCGGCCTGAGGCGCGAGCAGATCCTGGCCAGCGCGGTGCTCGTCCCGCCTGCCCTGGGTCCCGATTTCGGTTTGAAGGACGTCACCCGCGTCCTGGTCGCCACTCAGCTGGGCGCCGCCGAGCTCATCGCCCGCCAGGCGCCGCTCGCGCTCAGCCCCGACCGCAGCGGGGAACTGCAGGTGATCGCCCCACCCAGTGCCAAGCGGGTGCGGGACGGTGCCCAGGACGACGTCAACGGCCTCTTCCTCGTCCTCGGTCTGGTCTCCCTGGTCGTCGGGGCGGTGGGCATCGCGAACGTCACCCTTGTCACGGTCATGGAGCGGGTCGCCGAGATAGGCCTGCGCCGTGCGCTGGGCGCGGCCCGCCGGCACATCGCCGCCCAGTTTCTGTTGGAGTCCAGCCTGACCGGGCTGACCGGCGGGGTGATCGGAGCCAGCCTGGGGATGGTGACCGTGGTCGCGGTGGCGGCCGTACGCCAGTGGACCCCGGTCCTCGACCTACGGCTGGCGCTGGCCGCGCCGGTGGCGGGTGCGTTGGTGGGGCTCCTGGCGGGCCTGTATCCGGCGCTGCGAGCCGCTCGCATGGAGCCGGTCGACGCACTGCGATGACCGTTCTTGGGGGGGCTCGGCAGACTTGCCAGAAGCGAGGTCACCATCTCATTCCCCGCTGAGGCCAGCCCCACCGGGATCGCCATCCGAAGCCTCGTCAACGGCGCCAGGCCTGACACAGAGGGTCGCGCCGACGCCACCCGGCCCGGCCGCAGCAAGGGCAAGAGCCGCGCAATCCAAACCCGCATGGTCGTGGCCTGCAATCGCCTTGCAAGCCGATCACCGGGCACACGTCCGAGTGTCACATTCCGATTGTCAGAGCGCCCTTCTGACTCTGGCTGCGGTCTTCCCCCGGAATCACCTCGGGTGAGCCCCGCCCTGATTCGTGGCGATTTCGACGACAACCCGTGCGCCTTGAACGTCGGCACCGCCTGGCTGGTCGACGGCGTCCTGCCGAAGCGGGACGTCGTCTGCGAGGCGTCCACTCCGATCGCGAACTGACCTCGACAGCCGTACGGCCGGGACGCGGTTCTGCGTCCCGGCCGTACCCGATGGCGACGGCTTGGGTCACTGTCCTCTCCTATTTCGGCCGTCGAGCACGATCACCGGTCCGATCTCCCACTGCTTCACGAGTCACGGGAGGGCGATTTCGCTGTCCGTGAGTCGCTTTGGGCTCTGGCGACCTTGACTGTGCCGTAGGGGCATGGGGTGGAATGCCCCGGTGCAGAAAAACCTCGGATGGAGCACTCGTGAGGTGGCCGAGCTCGCGGGCACGACGCTGAAGACTGTCCGGCATTACCACGACATCGGGCTGTTGGAGGAGCCGGTGGCCGGGATGCTGATGGCCGCGGCTCCGCTCGGGACGCTGGCCGGTGTGACGGTCTTCGCCAGGTATGTGTCTTCGCGTGCACGGCTGACCCTGCTGGGACCGCTGGCCATTCTGACCAGCGTGCCTCTGGTGTTCGCAGCCTTCGAACCGGGGGTGGCCGGTTCTGTCGTGCTCTGGACGTTGATCGGGGTGTTCTCCGCCTACCAGGTCACGGCCAACGCCGAGTTCGTCAGGGCGGTGCCGGACCACCGCCGCCGCCAGGCGGTCGGGCTGGCCGGATCCGGGGTGATCCCGGCCCAGGGGCTCGGGATCGCCGCGGGCGGCCTGCTGGCCGAGCTCTCGGATCCGGCCACCGCCATCGCGATCGTCGGAGTGGCCGGCATACTCGCGGCGGTGCCGATCGCCGTCGCCTGGCGGACCATGACCCGCTGACCTGTACCTCCTCCGCGGGCCTACCCGATCTCCGATCTTTACTGCTCGGCGGTGTAGACGATCTCCACCCGGCGGTTGAGTGCCCGGTTCTTCGCGTTGGGCTTGTTGCCGACGATGTTGGGCACCCGGGGTTCGGCCTCGCCGTGGCCGACGGCCTCGAAGGTGATGGAGCGTCCGGCGACCAGTCCGGCGAGCGTGCCGCGCACGGCCTCCGCACGGCGCTGTGACAGGCGCAGGTTGTAGGCGTCGGTGCCCTGGTCGTCGGTGTGACCGGCGATCTTGACGGTGTCTCCGGCAGAGTCCGTACTGATCTGCTCGGCGACCTTCGCCAGCCGGTCCCTGACCTTCGCCGTGATGTCGGACTTGTCGAGGGCGAAGAGGACGTCGCTGGTCAGCGTGACGGTGACGATCCTGTCGTCACGGGTCTCGCTCTCGGTGGCGTCCAGAGACTCCACAGTGAGCCGGATGCTCTCGACAGCCTGCCTGATGTCCTCCACGGGGAACGTTCCGCCGACCGGATCGGGTGTTCCGGTGGCGAGCATCATGACGACCGCGAGGCCCAGGAAGCGCTCAGGAGATCGGTACATCGGTAATGATCCCGAACTGCGGGATTTCGATGTGGACCTTGGTCACTTCGGGGGGCGGGGCGGCGAACATCGCGTAGAAGGGATAGCTCCTGCCCTCCTCGATGGGCTTGCCGCCGCTGGTCTCGGAGCACAGGCAACTCTTCGTACCGGTACGGCCGGGCCGGTAGCGCTTGGCGTTGCCGGTGTCCACCAGGGAAATGCCTCCGACCGTGTAGTCGAGGGGGCCCTGTCCCAGGTCGTGGCCGATCCGCCAGGCCGGCCCGTCCTCGTGGGTGAGGGTGAAGTTCAAGGTGGTGGTCTTGCCCTCGCGACGGAGTTGGGTGATGACCAGGGTCATCTGGCGGCCGTCAAGGCCGAACTTCCGGGATGCGACCGGTTCCTGTGGCGCCGGTGAGGCGCTGGTCCCGGACGGCTCCGCCGAGGAGCCGGTCGCAGACGGCTGCGGCGGCGCGCTCGGGGCGACTTCGGGCGCGGCACCGGCAGGGGCCCGTTCCGCCTGCGCGCCGGTTTGGCGCTCCGCGCCGCCGCTTTCGCTGGGCAGGCCCGTCCCCGCGCACGCGGACAACGCGAGCGCGAGAGCGGGCATCGCGGCCACGATGGTCTTTCTCATCAAAGAAGATCCTCATTGCTCGTCCGGCGGTCTTGAACCGGCAGGGGGCGATGCCATCGTTTCGGCCGGTGGCCGCGCCGGCCATGGGGTTATCCCTACTCCTGCCGTACGCGGAGCGGCTTTCCTGACCATAGGGTTGACGACGATCTATCAGCTCATGGAAGGCCAGTGGCGGATGCGGGTGATGGTCGCCGACGACTCGCTGCTGTTTCGCGAAGGGCTCGCGCGGCTGCTCACCGAGCGCGGATTCGACGTCATGGGTCAGGCCGGCGACGCCGCCTGGCTCGCCAGTCTCGTACGCAAGGACCCGCCCGACGTGGTCGTGGTGGACATCCGCATGCCGCCCACGTACACCGCCGAGGGGCTCACCGTGGCGCGCGAGCTGCGTGCCGAGCACCCCGGCCTCGGTGTGCTGATCCTTTCGCAGTACGTCGAGACGCACTACGCCGCCCAGCTCTTCGAGGAGGTCGAATCCTGCGGTGGAGGGGGCGCGGGTTATCTGCTGAAAGACCGGGTCACCCGGTTGGGTGACCTGGAGAGCGGTGTCCGGCGCGTCGGAGCGGGCGGCCTGGTCCTCGATCCCTCGGTGGTGGACCGGCTGCTGCGGCGACGGCGTACGCGAGATCCGCTCGGCGAGCTGACCGACCGGGAGCGCGAGGTCCTGGGCCTGATGGCCGAGGGGCGTACCAACACGGCCATCGCCAAGGCGATGAGCGTCACCGTCAAGACGATCGAGGCGCACGTACGCAACATCTTCGACCGGCTCGACCTGGCACTCACGGAGGACGACAATCGCCGGGTTCTCGCGGTTCTCGCGTATCTGCGCCGCTGATGCCTCCCGGGCTGAACGTGGTCGTTGGTTCGCGTTCCACGAGTGCTGGGGGTCCCGGACGATCCCGTTGACCCTCCCCCTCGGCGGTCAACGGGATCGGGCGCTCAACTCGGAGGCTGCGCGCCGGCCAAGGGGACGGTCGAAATCCTGAACGGGGTCACCGGCGGCAGGCCCTCGCGCCAGCGGTTGTACTGACTGTTCACGACCAGGGCATGCCGAGCGGTGAGGGCGATGGCGCTCGGGTGCAGGAAGCCGCCGGGCGGATCGTACCTGGCGCTGTAGCGGCCCCGCGACAGGTCGTTGGCCATCGTCAGCACGGTGACCTGAGGGCGGGCGCCTTCGTAGTAGCTGCCCTGCACCACGTACAGCAGGTCGCCGCGTAGCGCCAGGCCGTCGCCGTTACGCAGCGGGTGACCGCCGAGATCGACCTGCACGGCCTGGCGGGTGTGCCGGTCGATTCGCCACAGTTGCCCGGTGTTGCTGTTGACGGTGAGCAGGTGACGGCCGGCGGTGAGGATGCCGTTGAGGTTGACCGCGCCGTCCACCCAGTCGATGGGCGACGCGGCCACGTCCAGCCAGTGCTCGATCCGCCAACGGCCGCCCTCGCGGGCCACTCGGTAGATGACCGGCACATACGAGTCCGTGGCGTAGGCGAGACCGTCGTCGGCCACGGTGATCTCGTTGAGGAAGCCGCTGACGGCGCCGTTCATGGTGGCCAGCAGACGGCGGGTGCGGGTGTCGTAGACGCGCAGGGTGTGGGTGTCGGCGCCGCCGACGTAAAGCCGGCCGTCGCGATCGAGCGTCATCCCGGAGGTGACGCGACGGCTGTCCTGCTCCTTGGGCGACCACACCTCGGCCTCCGGTCGGGTCAGGTGCCCGCGGTAGAGGGCGCCGTCCTCGGCACTGCCCACGTAGAAGTGCCCGGTACGACGGTCATAGGCCATGCCGGTGGGGAAGGCCCGCTCGCCGGGGATGACGTACCCCTCGGCAAGCGGCTCCACCGATCCGGCGGAGGCCCGCCCGGCCGGTATGGTAGCGGCCAGTGTCATCCCGGCGACCCCGGCCACGACCGACCGCCGGGACGGAACGATCCCGCTCATCGCCCGTCCTCCTGATCGGCCAGCAGCGGTGTCCGGACGGTGGGCAGAACGACTTGGCCGGTCACGAACTCGCTCCACAACCCGAAGTCCAGCACGTCGCCCGGCTTGGCACTGGTCTCGGCGAAACCGACCGTACGGCCCTGATGCTGCCGCGTCGCGCCGAAGGAGAGCTGGAACCGCGTGGTCCCCGGGCGGTCCTGCGGCGGCACGGACGTGGGCGGCAGGATCTCGTCCAGCGCCCACCGGTAGTCCTTCCGGTACGGATCCGCGACCCGTTCCAAGGTCTGCTCCAGGATCACCCCGGAGGCGGGCAGCACCACCAGGACCCCAGGAAGCCGCCCGATCCGCGTGTTGAAGGCCAGTACCTCCTGCGACTGCCCGTCCGCCGACTCGCCGAGGCCACCGCCGATCCGCGCCCCCGCCGGGCACGCTCGCGCCCCCTGCTTCTCGATCACCGCACGCGCGCAGGTGGGAAAGGCGCCGGGATTGAAGCTCACCGAACGGTCGAAAAGGAACACGAACCGCCGGGCCCCGGCCGGAACCTGCCCCGTCTCGGCCCGGCTCCGCCGATCGAAGGCCAGCGTCACACTCCGGCCGGCACCGCGGGTCGCCGTAACCGACAACGCGTCTATGTTCCTCGTGCCCTCGACGTCGGGCTCGTACGGGCGCTGCGGCCCGCCGGGCGCGGGGTCGGGCGGGGCGGCGCTCGCGTTCGCGGCGGACGCGAGCATGGACAAGGCGGCCAACGCGGCGGCCGCGGTCATGAAAATTCTCAATTTCACCACACTCCAAGAGGTCAGAACCGGCCAGAACGCTCTGATCATCGTCGTGGCCCGCTGGACCCCTTTCCAGAGGGTTAACCCTGATCTCGCAATCGTCCAGGTGATGCGACGGGCAGGACCGCTGCGATCCGAGTGCCCTGCCCGGGCGGACTCTCGACGGCGAACCGGCCGCCCAGCACGGTGACCCGATCGGCAAGACCACGCAGGCCGTGCCCGCCAGGGTCGGCGCCGCCCACGCCGTCGTCGCTCACCGTCAGGCGCAACTCGTCGCCGGTGTCATCGAGCGCGACGACGGCCTCGCTCGCCCGAGCGTGCTTGCAGGCGTTCGCGATGGCCTCGGAGACGACGAAGTACGCGGTCTCCTCGACGCGGGGCGGCAGCCGGCGGGCGGGGAGGCCGGTCAGCACGACCGGCAAGGCGGCGCGTTCGGCCAGTGACCGCAGCGCCGGGCCGAGCCCCGAGGCGGACAGAATGGCGGGATGGATGCCGTGGGCCAGCTCGCGCAGCTCTTCGAGGGCCGCGTCCAGCTCGGTCATCGCCCGGTCCAGAGCCGCGCTCGCCTCCGGGGGTCCGGTGAACCGGGTCTGGGCGAGGCTGAGTGACAGGCTCAGGTTGACCAGGCGCTGCTGCGCGCCATCGTGCAGATCACGCTCGACGCTGCGGCGCCCGGCGTCCATGGCCTCGATGGCCCTGACCCTGGCGTCCTCGACTTCGCGGTGCAGCCGTGCGTTTTCTGCGGCCAGCGTTCGCACACGCCGCAGCCGGGCTCGGGCGGTCAAGATCAGGGTCTCCGCGGGCCACGTCACGCACACGGGGAGCAGCAGGACCAGGCCGGGGACGGGATCGAACGGCGTCCCCGCGAGGAGTTCGCCTCCCAGCCAGCCGAGCAGCCCGACCGCGAGGCTAGCAAGGGTGAAGGGGAACACCCTGCCCCCATGCTGCGACCAGATCATCAGCCCCAGCACCACGTAGATCCAACTCGCCCATATCGGCCAGGGCACCCGGGTCAGGTCCCACAACCCACCGGCACGCTCGTCACCTGCCCATCCGGCTACGGCCAGGTGACCCGCGGTGGTGAGTGCGGCCGTCGCCAGGACGCCGTTCCTGGTCCGGCGCTCCACGAGTTCCTCCACCGGCGGTCGCCTCATCGCTCCTCCCCTCCGACACGTCATCGTGTCCCCCATCACCGGCCGGCGCGCCCACCTCTCCCGAGCGGACGCGAACTGAGTCTGGCAATGGCGGTTGATGGGACGGCTATGGATCCGCTATGGAACGCGAACCACGGGTTCCGGCCACGCCGAAACCCCGGTAATCGTTTCGCTCATAGGATGGAAACGATCCCCCGGCCGCGCTTCTCGCCGACCAAGCGGAGTTGACGATCTCTTCCACCGAGTACGAAACACACGTGAAGTTCCTCATGCTCGGCGAACTGCGGATGCTGGTCGGTGGCGTACCGGCTGCCCTTGGTCCACCCAAGCAGCAGGCGCTGCTGGCCCTGCTGCTCCTGCGCCGCAACCGGCCGGTGTCCATGAGCCGGATCATCGCCGGCATCTGGGGGTCGACGCCGCCCGCCACCGCGCGTGCCCAGGTCCATGCCCATGTCGCGGGTCTGCGCGGGCTGTTGAAGGCGACCGGCGCCGGAGGCGATCTCCTGAACACCGTCCCCGCCGGATACCTCTTGCGACCGCCGCCCAACAGCGTCGACCTGGACGTGTTCGACGACCAGGTCGACTCGGCCAGGCAGCTCCTGGACGGCGGCAGGTCCGGCGACGCCATCACCACGCTGCGCGAGGCCCTGCGCCTGTGGCGGGGAACAGGGCTGGACGGCCTGCGGGCCGCGTTCACCGCCGAGACGGCCGAGCAGCTCGGCCACCGGCGCTTGGCCGCGTTCGAACTGCTCGCCGACGCCTACCAGGCCGCACACCGCGACGCCGAACTGATCCCCGAGCTGGACGAACTGTCCGCCGCGCATCCCCTGCACGAAGGGGTGCGCCACCGGCTGATGCTGGCGTTGCACCGCAACGGCCGCACCGCCGACGCGCTGCGCGTCTACCGGGAGGGCTGGCACGTCACCACCCGCGAGCTCGGCATCGAGCCTGGCATCCGCCTGCGCGAGCTGGAGACAGCCATCCTGCAGGGCGAGCAGCCCGGCCGGCCCACTGGAGCGGTGGCCCGGACGGCCCCGCAGATCGGCTGCCGGCTTCCCTCCGACGTGCCGGCCTTCGTCGGACGCGCCCAGGAACGTGCCCGCGTGCTGTCGTGGCTCGGCACCCCATGCGAACGCCCCGCCGCCGTCGTGGTGAGCGGGCCGCCCGGTGCCGGGAAAACCGCCTTCGCCGTGCACGTGGGTCGGGCGGCCCGCGCGCACTACCCCGATGGGCAGCTCTTCCTGCAGATGCGCGGCTCCTCGGACAGTCCCGTCCCGGTTGCCGATGCCGTCGCCACCCTGCTACGCGGGCTCGGCTTCGCCGGCGCGGCCGTTCCGGAACAGGAGGCCGAGCGGCTGGCCCTGTACCGGGCGGTGCTGGCCGAGCGGCGGGTGCTGATCGTGCTGGATGACGTGGCCGGTGCCGCCGAGGTACGGGGATTGTTGCCCGGGTCGCCGGGTAGCGCCCTGCTAATGACCAGCCGCGGCGCGCTCGCCGGGATCGACGCCGACCGGGTGCGGCTGGGGCCGCTGTCCTCCGGGGAGGCGGTGAGCCTGCTCGCCTCGGCGGTCGGTGACGATCGGGTGGCCGCCGACCCCGGCTCCGCCGCGCGGATCGTCCGCCGCTGCGGATACCTGCCGCTGGCCGTCCGCATCGCCGCTGCCCGCCTGACCGGCAACAGTCAGCGCCGCCTGGCCGAGCTGAACGCCGCACTGCGCGACCAGCGCCGTCGCCTCGATGAGCTCGCCGCCGAGGATCTGGAGGTCAGGACCGTGCTCGCCTCCGCCGACCAGTGCCTGTCAGCGCCTGCCCGGGAGGCGTACCGGCTGCTCAGCATGTTGCTACCCGCGCATGATCTGGCCGGTTGGACGGTCGCCGCCGTGCTGGACGCCCCGACGTCGTGCGCGGAGCGGATCGTGGACGAGCTGGCCGGGATGAACGTACTGCTCCCAGCTGGAGAGGGCCGCTACCGGCTGCACGACCTGGTCCGTCTCTATGGCAGGGAGCGTGCCCTGGTGGACGTGCCGGCCGGGCGGCGGCGGGCCGCTGCAGAACGCCTGCGCGGTGCGTACCTGGACCTGGTCATGCGGGCGGAGCGGGAGTTCGGCGTCGGGTTTGTCGGCCCTACCCCGCACCGCGCTGTCGCGTGGAGCCTGCCCGAGCCGTTGGCTCGCAAGCTCGTGGCCGACCCGGTGGCCTGGTTCGAGGCGGAACGCGTGCCGCTCGGCACCATGGTGGACGGGGCGGCACGGTCGGGCGCGACCGGCACCGCCGCACGGCTGGCCGTTCCGCTCGCGATCTTCTACGAGTCTCGTGCGTACTTCGATGATTGGCGCGCCACGCATGAACGCGTGCTGGAGGCCGCCCGGCAGGCGGGCGACGATGAGGCCGCGATGGCGATGCTGCGCAACCTCGGCGAACTGCACACCATTCAGGACCGCTACGCCGCCGCCGTCGCCTGTTTTGAGGAGGCGCTCGCCCACGCCCGGCGCCTGCGCGATCTCAAGTACCAGGCGGCCGCCCTGTCCGGCCTCGGCCACCTGCATCGGCTGACCGGCGACAACCCCCGGGCGACCAGTTGCTTCGCACAAGCCGAGCGGCTGTGCGCGCACTTGGGCAACGTTCCCGGCCAGGTGTATGCCATGTACGGTGTGGGCGTCGTGCACCTGCAGCATCGCCGCTGGGCCGAGGCCCGCGCGCAGTTCACGACCTGCCTGCGCCTCAGCCGCCGCGCCGGATACCTGCCCGGCGAGGCGCAGGCCCTACGCTGCCTGGGCAAGGCCGACCAGGGCGACGGACGCTACGCCAGCGCCGAACGGCACTTCCGGAAAGCCGAGAAGGCCGGCCGGCGACTCGGTGATCGGCTGGTCGAGGCCTACGCCGTCCAATGGCTGGGCTTCCTGCGTATCCGGCTCGGCGATCCCGCCGAGGGAGCCCGGCTGCTCCACGGGTGCCTGGAGGTCTACCGCGACTGCGGGCAACGATTCGGCCAGGCCATGGCACAGGCCGGCCTCGCCGACGCGGCCATGGCCACCGGGCAGACCGGAACCGCGCGCCACTACCTGATCCAGGCACAGCGAATCTGGGAACGCATCGGCTCGCCGTACTGGACGGAACGCGCCCGCTCCGCCCTTGCCACCCTCGACGAACGAGGCCCGCACGATCCCGCGTTCACCTGACTTTCCGGGCGATCGTCGCCTGCGCGTCCGATCACCGGATGATGCTCGTTCAGAAGATGAGCGCGATCTTTCCGGTCAGCCTTCCCCGCTGAAAGTGCTCGTGCGCGGCTTTCGCGTTGTGTACCGGGTACTGCGCGCCGAGCCGGATCTTCAGTCGCCCGCCGTCAATGGCAGCGGCGAGTCCGGCGAGTCCGCGGCCGTCTTCGCGTACCTGGCTGACCGTGGTCTTCACGCGACGATGCGACAGGTCGGGTACGGGCCCGGCTTGCGTGGCGATCGAGGCGTACCTGCCGCCATCGGCCACAGCGTCGATGACGAAAGCGCCGAAGGTGTCGAAGACGGCGTCGTAACCGGCCGCCCGCAGAGTGGCCGGATCGGTCGTGGCGTGGGAGAGGCGGTTCGGGTCGGTCCAGTCGAGGGCGTGGAGGTACTGGACGGCGTGGTCCAGGTCGTCGAGGTCGATGCCGCCCCAGTCGCAGTAGATGAGCTTTTGGTGGGCGGCGCCGTAGCCGGTGGATCCGGCGAAGTTGAGGGCCAGGATGGCGATGCCCTGATGGAGAAGATGCTGGTAGAGACCCGAGCGGGCGTAGAGGGGGCGTTCCTGGGATTCCGGACCGCCGTGGATGGACAGCAGGACCGGGTGAGGGCCGGGGCCGTCCGGGCGGTAGAGCAGAGCGTGGACGTCGCGTCCATCGCGAGCCGGGTAAGTGATCAGCTCGGGGGCGACGGGGTCGATGACGTGCAGTGCCGGAGGGCGGGTGTCGGTGAGGTAGCGGAACTCGTGGCGGGCCAGGTTCAGGACCGCTATTTCCGCCGTGTGCGGTGCCAAAACGCGGATACTGTTCCTGAGCTGGGCGTTCGTAGAGCGATCAGGCTGTTCTGCGGTACTCGTTGATCAGTCCTGTGGCGGTCCTTCGGCGGTGAACCCGGGAGGACATGTCGATCACCTGGCTGGGGTCGTGCAATGGAGGACGGAGGGAACGGCCCTGATGCGGGCGATGATGGTTGAAATGGCGTTCGTACTCGGTCAGGACCTTACTCAGGTGCCGCTGGCCATGGATGAGCAGGTGGTTGAGGCACTCGCGGCGTAGCGTTCCCACGAACCGTTCAGCGAACGCGTTGGCCCCTGGCGATCGGACGGGCGTCTTGATGACCCTTACACCAGCGGCGGTGAACACCTCATCGAACGAGCGGGAGAACTTGCCGTCACGGTCCCGGATGAGAAACCTGAAGGTGCCGGCGCGCTCGCCCAGGTCTATCAGCAGGTTCCGGGCTTGCTGGGTGGTCCATGCGCCGGTCGGGTTGGAGGTGAGGCCCAGCAGGTGCACGCGGCGTGTCTCGATCTCCATGGCGAAGAAGAGGTACAGGCGTTTGAGGAACACGGTGTCGATGTGCAGGAAGTCGTAGGCCAGGATGCCGGAGGCTTGGGAGGTGAGGAACTGTCGCCAGGTCGGTGAGGTCTGGCGTGGTGCTGGGCCGAGGCTGGCCGCGGTGAGGATGCGGCGGATGGTGCCTTCTCCGATCTGATGGCCGAGGCCGAGCAGTTCGCCCTGGATCCGCCGGTGCCCCCATCGCGGGTTCTCTCTGGCCAGCCGGATCACCAGCTCACGCAGTTCATCCGGGATCGTCGGACGCCCGGTCGCGTTCGGGTAGGTCCAGCGTCGGCTGACCAGTCGGCGGTGCCAGGCCAACAAGGTGCTCGGCGTCACGATCCGATGGAGGCGAAGCCGAGTGGGCAGCAGTCGTGCCAGTGCGGCAAGCAGAGCGCGGTGCGTAGAAACACGAGTGCCGAGGATAGAAGGTCGGGCCAGATGTCATGGACGATTTTTTTGGCACCGCACACGGCTCAGCAGGCCCGCAATCTCCTGGTGGACCTTGGCGAGCGGGCAGGGTCGTTCCGTTTTCTCATCGGCGATCGGGACGCCAAGTTCGCAGCGGTCTTCGATGAGGTGTTGGCTGCCGTAGGCATCGCGGTGCTGAAGACTCCGCCGCGGACACCGAGGGCGAACTGCTATGCCGAGCGCTGGATCCGTACAGCGCGAGCCGAGCGCACCGACCGCATGCTGATCTACGGCGAACGTCACCTGCGCTCGACCCTGAACGAGTACATCGATCACTACAACGCGCATCGACCGCATCAAGCTCGTGGACAACGACCACCCGATCACGATCAGCATGGCGCGGTGCCGGTGGAAGGCCGGATCGAACAGGACGAGATACTCGGCGGATTGATCAACGAGTACCGCCGAGCCGCACAGCCCGGCCGCAAGATCGCCGCGAGAAGCAGCGGATCTTTTATCTGCTGGTCACCAACGGCTTGGCGGGCAAGAAGAGCCGGCCTGGACAAGGCTTGACCGCACATAAGACCAGCGCTGACCAGCGACGTCGTGCAGAGCGTCTGGCTCGATCTTCTGGTGACCGTCGCTGGGGTCTGAACTGACGGTGGCGGTCTAAATGATCTACCGTGATACACGGTTCGTACACAAGAGCAACCACCGAGTAGTCATGGGTAGGCGAAGTGCGCCCTCTTGCCAGGATGCCTTGTAGCCGCTTCGAAAGCGATGCGAAGCCTGCTTGACGTGCGCGGATGTGGTTCTCGGCAGGCGCAGTGCCGGGCCAGGTGCACGTTGTCGATCGTCACGGACTGGGTGCCGAACGCGTTGGAGAGTTGGATGCGCGCGGACGTGCCGCCGATGCTCGTGTGCACGATCTGGCGGATCGTCTGCTGGTTGAAGGAGGCGTCGCCCTGCTGCGGGGCCGCCGCCCAGGTGCCGGTCCACGGCACCTCGGCCGCCGACACGGGGGATTGGTCGGTGAACGGGCGGTCATCGCGAGGAGCATGCCGAAAACCGCCATAAGGGACAGGCCGCATCTCAAGGGTCCTTCCTCAGACGGAAGCGAGGTCGAAGGATTCCCAGGGCCCGACGGCGTCGCGGTTGGCGATGAGTGCCGCGGCGCCCGCGTTGTCGGCGCAGACGTACTTGCCGTTGGCCTGGGCTTTGAGGCTGATGGTGCCGTCGGAGTTGCTGACGAGCTGGAAGGTCTCCCAGCCTCCGATGGTGTCGCGGTTGGCGATCAGTGCTGAGGCTCCGGCGTTGTCGGCGCAGACGTATTTGCCGTTGGCCCTGGCCTGGAGGGCGATATTGCCGTTGCCGAGGTCGATGCGATCGAACTGTTCCCAGCCGCCGACGGCCGTGCGGTTGGCGATCAAGGGCTGGGCGCCGGCGTTCTCCGCGGTCACGTACATGTTGTTCGCGCGCGAGCGCAGGCTGATCGCGGTGGAGGGGGGCGTGCCGACAACGGGCTGGGTCGGGCGTACGGAGGTGAGCGCGATCTGGCCCTTGAGCATCCGGCCGCCGTCGCCGGTGAGCCGCAGGTAGTAGTCCGACGAGCAGACCGTGCCGTCCTCGTCCAGGCCGAGCAGGCCGGAGCCGGCCGGGATCATCGAGGCGTTCTCCGCGGTCTTGGCGATCTGGTTGCCCTCGTTGAACTCGTCGAACATCGAGATGTAGATGCCCTGGGCGCCCAGGCGGACCATGTTGTAGAACTGCCGCCACATGAAGTCGCCGTGCGCCCGCTGTCGCCCCTTGACATCGCCCGGCAGCACACAGGGCTGGTAGTCGATGCCGTGGGAGTCGCAGTACGCCTGGTCGGGGGTGTTGATGTTGGTGTAGAACGAGTCCGTGTCGGCGATCTTGCCGATCCTGCCGACCATCCAGGGCGAGAGCATGTTCAGGGCGTTGAAGACGTTGATGAAGCCCGGCCGGCAGTCGTTGATGCCCTGGCGCCAGTAGGTGGGCACGCCGCCTATCACGTAGCAGCCCTGGGCCTTGAACCAGTTGACCACGTCGAGGCAGGCCGCCGCGTCGGATGGATGCTTGTCCTCGGTGAAGCCGAATCCCCAGACGCACACGACGGGCTTGCCGTTCTGCTTGGCGTACATCGGGGATGCGGTCAGTGCGGACATCTTGGCGGTCCAGTCGGTCTTGATCTCGGGCTGGAAGTTCGTCCAGCCGGACACGTCGTACATGATGTAGAACTTGCGGCCGTTGGCCTCGGCGGCGCCGCGGACCTTGGTCGCCATCGCGTCGCGGGTCGCGCCCTCGCCGCCGTTCGGGTTGAAGCGCTGGAGCGCGGCGGTGTCGATGTTGTTCTCCCGCATCCAGCGGAAGTGCGTGTCGACGGTCTGCTGGTCATAGGAGGAGAACAGGGTCGCGGGCTGCCCGTTGCCGAGGTTGCCGTAGGCGGTCCTGTAGGTACGGGTGTACTCCCGCATGTCGGGCCAGGCCACGATGGTGGTGTTGGTCGGCGAGGGCGGCTGGGAGTTGTTCTGGCTCCAGTGCCACCAGGCGTTGATGGGGGCGCCGTCGCCGATGCAGGCGAACCAGCCCTGATAGCCCACCGTGATCTTGCCGACCACGTCGCCGGGCGGGCTGGCCGCCGCGGCGGGCCTGGCCCCGACGGCGGCCAGCGCGGATCCGGCGACCGCGGACGTGATGAAGGTGCGGCGCGAAACGTGCATGCGATGCTCCCGAGTCGATGTGCGCCGCGGGCCGCCTCGGCGACGGCCGGAGGCGGCCCACAGCGTCAGTTGGTGATGAGGTCGAAGGATTCCCAGGGGCCGATGGCGTCGCGGTTGGCGATGAGTGCCGCGGCGCCCGCGTTGTCGGCGCAGACGTATTTGCCGTTGGCCTGGGCTTTGAGGCTGATGGTGCCGTCGGGGTTGTTGATCTGCTGGAAGGTCTCCCAGGGGCCCACGGCGTCGCGGTTGGCGATCAGCGGTTGCGCTCCGGCGCTTTCGGCGGTGACGTACTTGCCGTTGGCCCTGGCCTTGAGGGCGATGTTGCCGCTGCCGAGGTCCACGCGGTCGAACTGCTCCCAGCCGCCGATCGCCGTACGGTTGGCGATCAGGGGCTGGGCACCGGCGTTGTCCGCGGTCACGTACATGTTGTTGGCGCGCGAGCGCAGGCTGATCGTGCCGGGCGGCGCTGACCCGGTCGGGAGGCCCAGGGTGGAGGCGGTGCCGCTCAGGGACTTCACGCCCTGGTTGGCGGCGCCGGTGAGCCGGGTGGTGGCGTACGAGCTGAGCGGCTTCGCGGTGCGCTCCACCACGTAGACGGACCCGGCGGCGGTGGCGAAGCCGATCTCCGCGCTCGAGCTCGTCGTGATGGTCGCGTTGTCGGAGGTACGGCGGACGCGGACCTGTTGGGTGCCCCACGGGTTGACCACGGTGGCCTGCTTGCCGTACGCGCTCTTCAGCCCGACGTACTTGACCTCGCCGGCCTCCCGCTCGGAGCTGACCAGGAAACCGTCCTTGGCCAGCAGAGTGAACTTGCCGACGAACGAGGAGTCGGCCGGCACGCCGGGGAACACCCGGATCTTGCCGTTGTAGCTCTGCATGAGCGACTCGTTGAGCGCCGTGAGGTGCACGCCGAGGTACTCGAAGACGCCGTTGGTGTTGTTCGTCATGCCGTTGGGATAGTTCTGGTACTTCTGCAGCATGGTCTTCATGCCGTTGTACGCCTGGTCGCCGAGGCCGAGCCGGGCGGCCTGCACGGCGTCGTTGGACCACACGTTGCCGTAGGGGAAGGGCCGCTGGTTCCAGGTGTTGACCGCGGTCTGGTAGTCGGGGAAGCCGATCCCGGTCAGGTCGTACGGCCAGATCAGCTCGGCGGAGACGTTCTCGTTGTTCCTGGTCTGTGAGATCGGCGGCTGGTGCGGCTGGTAGGCGCCGTTCGAGACCACGTAGGGCACCAGGTGGTCCAGCACGTTCTGCCACGTGGACCGCAGCCCCGCGTCCACCCCGAGTTGCTCGCTGACCTGGATCGTCAGGGGGAAGATGCTGCGCACGGCGGCCAGGTCGGTGATCGCGTTGCGGACGTTCCAGTACGTCTCGTGCGAGTTGGAGTTGGCCATGTAATAGGTGTTCGTGGCCGCATCGTGGGAGAGCATGGCCGAGTAGAACTTCGCCGTCTCGCGCATGAACGGGTAGGCCACGTCGCGCAGGTAGTTCGCGTCGTTGGTGTACCGGTACCGCAGGTACATGCTGTAGGCGGCCTCGTAGCCGGTCGAAAGGATGTTCTTGGTGTAGTCGCTGTTGACGGTGCCGCGCGCGTTGCCGTCCCAGCCCATGGTCTCCGGCACCCACAGACCGTCCACGTTGTACCGCGTCTGGGTGTACGACTTCAGGGTGTTGTAGTTCCGGGCGTACAGGTTGTTGTGCCTGTCGATGAGGTCGGGGTGGTTGGAGGCGAGGAAGGACAGGTAGACGTCGCGTTGGTTCCAGTACCAGTACGCGTTGCTCCACTTCGTGTTGTCCTGGGTCGCCCTGAAGACGCCGTTGATGAAGTGGGACGGGTAGCTGCCGTAGCCGCCCGCGGCGATCATGTACGTGGACAGGTAGTAGACGTTCTCCATGTAGTCCGCGTCGCCGGAGAGACCTGCATACTGGACGAACGACTTGGCCCAGAAGGAGTGCCACCAGTTGCGGTAGTTGGTGAACGTGGTCGCGTATCCGGTGGACTTCACGGCGGCGAGCTGGTTGCGGGCCTGCGCCACCGAGTCGCGGTTGGGGGCGTTGACCCGGCCGGCCGCGGTGAACCAGATGGTGTAGCTGGAGGTGGGCGTGATGGTGAGCCGTACCGTGCGGGAGTCGACGACCTGGGTGGAGTAGCTCGCGCCCTCGACCGTGGCGGCCAGCGTGTAACCGAACCCGTTGGCGTCGCTCTGCCCCCGGCTCAGGCCGGCCGCGCTCGCGTCGGCGAAGGTGGAGACGGTCTTCCAGGTGTTCAGGTCGGGCACGTCGCCGCTGTTCGAGAGGTTCGCCGTGTCCCACATGCTCAGGGTCAGGGCCACGCTGGAGACACCGCTGCGGCTGTCGTCCACGTGGATGCCCATCACCTCGGAGTTCGGCGACCCCATGACGGTGACAGTGCGGTTGGAGTCGTACTTGGTGGTGAGGGTGCCGTCGTACAGGGACAGCCGCTGCTGGAAGGTCGTGTAGCCGGTGTCCATGCCCGGGGTGGTGGCCAGGTTGACCAGCCCTGCCGCGAACGCGGACTGCTGGGACAGGTCCACTCCCGAGGTCTGCATCGTCAGCCCGTTCTGACTCCAGACCATCGCTCCGGTACGGCCGTTGCCCACGGTCATGCCGTACAGCGGGTTGGTGTTGGGCCTGTTGTAGACGATGTCGTGCTTGGACAGGTAGTTCGCGTAGTCGACGTCGAGCGCTCCCGTGGACTGGTCGAACGCGGCGTCGGCCGGCGAGGCCAGTGCGGGAGTCGCGGACAGCAACGCGCCGACGAGCGCCAGCAGAGGGAGGGACCGTAACAACCTCTTCACCATGCTCACCTGTGGGGGTTAGGACGTGGCATGTCACGCGCAGTCAACAGTGGCCGGAGGTCAGCTGGATGCCGCGAACTGGCCGACCCAGTACGCGGTGCGGTCCAGGTAGGCGGTCTGGGCGGAGGCGCCGGTGCGTCCGTAGGCTCCCTCGTAGCTCTGGTAGCCCGTCCGCGTGGCCGCGGGCTCGATCACGCTGCCCTCGTGCCACTCGTTGAAGGACGTGATGGACACCCAGGTGGGCTTGGTCTGCAGGGCGTTGGACCATTCCTTGTCGTAGGTGGCTCCGTTGTCCCGGGAGAGGGTGGGAGTGGTGTTGCCCGGCACCGCGCGGTCGTCGAGGTAGCCGGGGCCCACGGACGGGGCCCACACGAGCCCGTGCTGGCGGGCGTAGTCGGCGGCCTGCTGCCAGCCGGGCGCGGTGGCGCCGGCGATCGCGTCGTAGGTGTACATGCCGTTGAAGTTCGCGATCTTCGTGGTGTCGGTGGTCTGGGCCAGGACGACGTTGCTCTGGTTGACCTGGCTCAGGGCGGACCATTCGGTGATGCGCAGGCTCTCGAAGACGTAGAAGGCGTTGCGGAAGGCCGGGTGCGAGCCGTAGGTCTGGTTGATGTAGCGGATGTCGTCCACGGTGGAGGCGGCGGTCCGTCCGGAGTACGGCTCCAGGTGCCAGGCCACCTTGAGCCCTTCCTTCGCCGCCGCGTCCATGACCCCTCTGGCGAGGTTGTCCTCGTAGCTGCCGCGGCCCCACCAGCTGAGCACCAGCACCCCGGCGCCCGACTGCTTGATCCACTTCATGTGCTGGGCCACCGTGCCGGCGAAGTCGCCGGAGTCGTACGCGCCCAGCGCGGGGTAGAAGTCCGCGCCGATGTCGTCGGGCGGGGTGTGCCCGCCCTGCGGCCAGTGCCGCCAGCCGCCGCTGACCTGTGGCGAGCCGTACCAGGGGTAGTAGAAGACGTGCACCTTGTCCGACAGCGCCGTGCCGCCGGTGGTCGAGCTCTCCAGGGTGAGGGTGTCGACGTCGAACAGGTTGCCGCTGCCGCCGGCGAAGACCAGGAAGAGCGGTCCGGTGGCGGAGCCGGTCAGCGTGGTCGAGACGTTCTGGAAGGTCTCCCAGCCGCCGGTGGACGGTACGGAGACCGAGCCGAGCAGGGTGCCGGTGGCCGACCCCGAGCGCACCTGGATCGTGCCGCCCGCCCCGCCTGAGGAGATGCGGGCGCTGAACCGGGTGGCGCCCGCGGTGCTGACCTGGGAGTAGCCCGCCCAGTCGCCGTTGTCGACGTAGCCGAGCGTCTTGCCGCCGCTGGCCGGCGTGTGGGTCGCGACCTGCACGCCGGAGTTGGAGGTGTAGGACTCGCCCTCGACGGTGACGGGTCCGCCGCCGTTCAGCTCCTTGATCCGGATGTTGCGGAAGGCTGCCTGGTCGGCGGCGCTGTGGTTCTGGATGCCGACGTAGCCCTGGCGCAGCGAGCGCCGCGGGTCGGTGTTGGTGAAGTCGTTGATCTTCACGCCGTTCAGGAAGACCTGCAGGCGCTCGCCCTCCACGAGCAGCTCGTAGGTGTTCCACGCGCCGGGCGGGTTCAGCGCCGCGTCGCGGGCTGCCTGGTCGGCGGCTTTGAAGCCGTAGATCGCCCCGGTCGTGCGGTCCGGGGTGTCGGTGGCGTCGATCTGCACCTCGTAGCCGTTGTCGATGGCCGACTGCGGATCGGAGGAGGCCGGGAAGCCGACGAAGACCCCGGAGTTGCTGTCGCCGGTCAGCTTCCAGTCCAGCTTCAGCGAGTAGGAGCCGAGCTCCTTGGCGCTGTACCACAGCAGGCCCATCCCGCCCTGCGAGCTCAGGGTGGCGTCGGCGTTGGCGAAGCTGCCCGGGCCGGCCTGTGACCAGCCGCTGGTGGAGCCGTTGTACAGCGTGGTGTAGCCGGTCTCCGGCCGGCAGTCCGCCTTGGCGACCCCGGCCGCGTACCTGATGCCGCCGAGGAGCTCGTTACGGAAGGCGGGATCGGCGTACGACTCGATGGTGTGGCCGAGGCCGGTGTAGAACGCGCGCCCCTGGCCCTGCGGGTGGCACCACGTGATGGGGTGGTCGCCCATGTCGCCGCCGGTGTAGCTGCTTTCGTCGAGGCTCTGCAGCACGCGTACCGAAGGGCGGGGGTTGGTGCGGTAGTTGTACCACTCGTCGGTCCGCGTCCAGGTCGGGCCGAGGTGGGCGGTCGCGGGGTGCGCGCGGTTCTCGGTGCGCACGGTGGCCTGCTGGATGGCGGGGTGGCCCTTGAACCAGGCGCCGGCCAGCTTCTCGTAGTACGGCCAGTCGTATTCGGTGTCGGCGGCGGCGTGGACGCCCAGGTAACCGCCGCCCGAGTCGACATAGGTCTGGAAGGCCGCCTGCTGGGTGTCGTTGAGCACGTCGCCCGTGGTGTTGAGGAAGACGACGGCCTTGTAGCCGGCCAGGTTGGCGCCGGTGAAGGCGCCGCCGTCCTCGGTGGCGGTCACGGTGAAGTTGTTCGCCGTGCCGAGCTCGCGGATGGCCTGGATGCCGGCCGGGATCGAGTCGTGGCGGAACCCGGCGGTCTTGGAGAAGACCAGCACCTGGTAGGCCGGGTCCGCGGGGGCGGCGGTCAGGCTCGCCGCCACGAGCGCGAGGCTCAGGAGTTTGTGGAGCATCGCCTTCCCCTACCTGTTGATCGTCAAGGTGTCGATGTCGAAGAGGTAGCCGCTGCCGCCGGTGAAGACCAGGAAGAGCGGTCCGGTGGCGGAGCCGGTCAGCGTGGTGGACACGTTCTGGAAGGTCTCCCAGCCGCCGGTGGACGGCACGGAGACCGAGCCGAGCAGGGTGCCGGTGGCCGAGCCCGAACGCACCTGGATCGTGCCGCCCGCTCCGGCCGACGAGACGCGGGCGGAGAAGGTCTTGGCGCCTGCCGTGGCGACGTTCGAGTAGCCCGCCCAGTCGCCGTTCTCGATGAAGCCGAGCGTCTGGCCGCCGCTGGCCGGCGTGTGGGCCGCGGCCTGCACCCCCGAGCCGGAGGTGTAGGACTCGCCCTCGACCGTGGTGCTCGGCGCCGATCCGGTGGTGAAGGTGAAGGCGTCCACGTCGAACAGGTTGCCCTGCCCCGACACGCCCTTGAAGACCAGGAACAGCTTCGTCGTGCCGCCGGGCGCGTTGCTCAGATTGGCGGAGACGTCGGTGAAGGTGTCCCAGCCTCCGGTGTTGGCCACGGTGAGCGTGCCCAGCAGTGTGCCGGTCGAGGAGCCGGCTCGCACCTCGATCGTGCCGCCAGGGCCGCCGGAGGAGACCCGGGCGGTGATCCTGGTAGCTCCGGCCGGCATGTAGGGCTCGAAGGAGATCCAGTCGCCGTTGTCGGTGAAGCCGACCGTCGCTCCGCCCTCGGCCCCGCCGTGATTGGCGACCTGGATGCCCTGCT
Organism: Nonomuraea angiospora; assembly: GCF_014873145.1. Lineage (NCBI taxonomy): Bacteria > Bacillati > Actinomycetota > Actinomycetes > Streptosporangiales > Streptosporangiaceae > Nonomuraea > Nonomuraea angiospora. The sequence goes on from NZ_JADBEK010000001.1 coordinate 11,386,480, forward strand.
GGGCGCCGAAGTGCTCGGCCTGGCGGTGCACCGGCTGCAGCGTGCGCACGCTGTGGCCGGTCAGGCCGCCCTTGTCGGTGTACTCGGCGTCGAAGACGCCGTAGAGGTTGGCGGCCGCGTCGTGCTCGCCGTCGGTCGGGATGATGATCGAGCCCTCGCAGCCGTTCTTGGAGGTGATCGCGTGGGTGTGGTTGTCGTGTCCCAGCAGGTACGTCACCTTGACGCCGGCGCAGTCCACGGTGCCGTCCTCAGGGTCGGTGACGGTGACCTTGAAGGGCACGGCCTGGCCGTAGGAGAAGAGCTGTCCGTCGGCCGGGGTGGTCAGCGTCACGGTGGGCGCGGTGTTGCCGACCGTGATCACCAGGCTGGCGGTCCCGGTCAGGCCCTGCGGGTCACGTACGGTCAGGGTCGGCCGGTAGGTGCCGTTGGCGCTGTAGGTGTGCGACGGGTTCGCCTGCGTGGAGGTGGCGCCGTCGCCGAAGTCCCACGAGTAGGTGAGCGCGCCGCCCTCGGGGTCGGAGCTGCCGGCCGAGGAGAAGGCCACGGTCAGCGGCGCCTTGCCGGAGGTCTTGTCGGCGGCGGCCTTGGCGACGGGGTTGCGGTTGGCGCCGCCGAGGTACTCGATCCGGTAGAGCGCCTGGTTGCCGCTGCCCGTGCCGTAGTCCAGCACGTACAGGGCGCCGTCGGGGCCGAACTCCGAGTCGATGATCTGCGTGCCGTCCCACGGGAAGTCCTCGATCACGCCGGGGGTGCCGTCGCTCTTGACCTCGATCGCCTTGATCCACTGGCGGCCGTACTCCATGGCGAAGTAGCGGCCGTCGAGCGACTGCGGGAACTTGACCGACGAGGTCGAGCTCGCGTCGTAGCGGTAGACGTCGCCGCCCATGGGTGACTCGGAGCCGCCGCCGAACTCGGGCGGCGAGCCGGCGTCGCCGCCGTACCTGATCCAGCTGGGCTTGGCGGCCGGCAGCGTGGCGAGGCCGGTATTGCGGAAGGAGTTGTTGGCCGGGCCGCCCGCGCAGTTGTACTTGGCTGCGGAGGGGCCGCTCGGGAAGGTGTACTCGTTGTAGGTCTCGGCGGTGGTGTTGGTGCCGGTGCAGTACGGCCAGCCGTAGTTGCCCGGGGCGGTGATCCGGTCGAACTCCACCTGCCCGCTGGGGCCCCGGTTGGCGTCGGCGGCACCCGCGTCGGGGCCGTAGTCGCCCAGGTAGACCGTGCCCGTCTGCTTGTCGACCGACATGCGGAAGGGGTTGCGGAAGCCCATGGCGTAGATCTCCGGCCGGGTCCTGGCCGTGCCGGGCGGGAAGAGGTTGCCCGCCGGGATGGTGTAGGTCCCGTCCGGCTGCGGCTTGATGCGCAGCAGCTTGCCCCGCAGGTCGTTGGTGTTGCCCGAGGAGCGCTGGGCGTCGAACTGCGGGTTGCGGTCGGTGCGCTCGTCCAGCGGCGAGAAGCCGCTGGACTCGAAGGGGTTGGTGTCGTCGCCGGTGGTCAGGTAGAGGTTGCCGGCGGCGTCGAAGTCGATGTCGCCGCCCACGTGGCAGCACTGGCCGCGGTCGTTGGGCACCTCGAGCACGACCTTCTCGCCCGCCAGGTCGAGGGTGTTGTCGGCCTTCAGGGTGAAGCGCGACAGGTTCAGGTGGCCCTTCCAGGGCGCGAAGTCGGCCTCGGTACCGGTCACCGGGGCGTCCCCGGCCGGAGTGCTCAGCGTGGGGGAGTAGTACAGGTAGACGAAGCGGTTCGTGGCGAAGCCGGGATCGACGGCGATGCCCTGCAGCCCCTCCTCGTCGTGGGTGTACACACTGAGCTTGCCCGCCACCTTGGTCGCGCCGGAGGCGTCGGTGTGGCGCACCGTGCCGTCGCGGGCGGTGTGCAGCACCGACCTGTCGGGCAGGACCGCGAGCGACATGGGCTCGCCCAGTTCGGCCGGCCCGAGGGCGAGCTGGACCTGCTGGTAGTCACCGGGTGGGATGTCCATCGCCGCCGCGCTGGTGAGCACCAGCGACGCCGCGACGAGGAGCTTGGACCACGCAGACATGGGGGGTTCCTTTCCTGACCGGGGGGACGTCAGGGAGGTTGGAGGGCGCCTGCTCACACTACGCTTGACGTTTTGTGAAGACTTATCCCGACATTATGCGGCTGTCAAGCCACCTCAACGTTCAGTGAGTGAACGGTGACTTGCGACGAACATCTGCAAATTTTCAACTAAATCGCGTAATTCTGCTTCATAAAAACTTACAGTCGCTATACCTATCTTGACACCGGCGCCGCTTCCCGGCATGCTGCGCATCACAAATCGATTTGCATGGTGTGGGGAGCACATGACCGACTTTCCACGGCGGGTGCTGGTGACGGGGGCGGCAGGAAGCGTTGGCCTGGCCACCCTCGATCTCCTCGCGCGCCATCAGGTGGCGGCGACCGGGCTGGACCTGCGCGACCCCGGCGGCCTGCCCGCCGATCGCATGGTGGTGGGCAGCGCGGGGGATCCGGAGGTGGTCAGGCGGGCGCTGGACGGCGTGGACGCCGTGATCCACCTCGCCGCGCTCCCGGCGCCCGTGCTCGGCACGCCGGAGGAGGTGTTCTGCGGCAACACCAGGGCCACGTTCGTGGTGCTGGAGGAGGCCGGCCGGGCGGGAGTGCGGCGCGCCGCCATCGCCAGCAGCATGTCGGCCCTGGGCCTGGCCTGGGCTGACAGAGTGCTTCACCCGGCCTACGTGCCCGTCGACGAGCAGATCCCGCTGCAGGTCGAGGACCCGTACGGGCTGTCCAAGCAGGCCGACGAGCTCACGGCGGCGATGATGAGCCGCAGGCACGGCATGACCACCGTCGCGCTGCGCTTCCCCCGGCTGGGCGGTCCGGAGGACAAGCTCCAGCACACCGCTGAGGAGTGGGCCGTCGACCGGGCCGCCGGCGCCAAGGAGCTGTGGAGCTACCTGGACGTGCGGGACGCCGCCTGGGCTGCCTGGCTGGCGGTCACGCGGCCGATCGAGGGCCACCACGTGGTGACCGTCGCCGCGCCCAACACGCTGATGTCCGATCCGACCGAGGAGCTGCTGGACGTGTTCCACCCCGACAGCGAGCGGCGGGCGCCGCTGCCCGACCGCACCGTGCCGCTCGACCTGCGCGCCGCCGAGCGGGTGCTCGGCTTCACCGCGAGGCACGTGCTGCCATGACGAGCCCCATGCGAGAGACCCAGGCACCCTGGCCCGCCCGCGACCGGCTCCGCATCACGCGGGTCCGCCCCATCGTCACCGCGCCCGAGGGGCCGCCGCTGGTCGTGGTGAAGGTCGAGACCAGCGAGCCCGGCCTGTACGGACTGGGCTGCGCCACCTTCACCCAGCGCTGCCACGCCGTGGCCGCCGCCGTCGAGCAGCACGTGGCGCCCATGCTCGTGGGCCGCCACCCGGCCGACATCGAGGACATCACCCGGATGATCCACCTGTCGTCGTACTGGCGCGACGGGCCGGTCCTGAACAACGCGCTGTCCGGCGTGGACATGGCGCTGTGGGACATCGCCGGCAAGCGTGCCGGCATGCCGGTGTACGAGCTGCTCGGAGGCCGGGTCCGGGCCGCGGCCGACACCTATCTGCACGCGGGCGGGGCCACGGTCGAGGAGACCCTCGAGCAGGCCCGGACGATCCTGGCCGCGGGCTACCGCAACGTCCGGCTCCAGACCGGGGCGCCCGGCCTGGGGCACTACGGCGCCCCCGGCACGCCGGGCGGCTACCCCGGGCAGCCGTACCCGGACGGCTGGGACGTCCAGCGGTACCTGCGTGACACCCCCAAGCTGTTCGAACGTGCCCGGGAGGAGCTCGGGGAGGAGCCGGGCCTCATGCACGACGTACACTCCAGGCTCACTCCCAAGCAGGCGATCGGGCTGGCGCGGGCGCTGGAGCCGTACCGGCTGTTCTTCCTGGAGGACCCCATCGCGCCGGAGTTCTACGACCGCCTTCCGGAGGTGCGGCAGGCGGCGCCGATGCCGATCGCGGCGGGCGAGCAGCTCGGCTCCGTCACCGACGCGGCCCGGGTGGTCAAGCTGGGCGGCGTGGACCTGCTCCGCCTGCACGTCTCCTCGATCGGCGGTCTCACTCCGGCGCGCAAGCTGGTGGCGATGTGCGAGCTGACGGGCGTCGGCACGGCGTGGCACGCGCCCGCGGACGTCTCGCCGGTCGGGGCGGCGGCCAACCTCGCGCTCGACGTGACCACGGCGGCCTTCCAGATCCAGGAGGGGCACGTCTACCCCGACGCGGTCCTGGAGACGTTCCCCGGCACGATCAACCCGAGCCAGGGCTATCTCTACCCACATGACGCTCCCGGCTGGGGCGTCGACCTGGACGAGAAACAGGCGGCGAAGCACCCGCCGGTCACCCACCAGCACGAGCGGTGGGCAGCCCGGGTGCGCAGGCCCGACGGAGGGCTGGAGGCGCCCTGACGTAAAGATTCAGCGACTGAAAGGATTATGCCGATGTAATATCTCCGCATGCCCACCCAGCAGCCCCCTGCCAGGCGCGAACGCAAGAAGGCCGAGACCCGGCGCGCCATCGCGGACGCGGCCCTGCGCCTGTTCGCCTTGCGCGGGTTCGACGCGGTGACGGTCAACGAGGTCGCCGAGGCGGCGGACGTGTCGGCCAAGACCGTGTTCAACCACTTCCCGGTCAAGGAGCAGCTCTTCTTCGAGCACGAGCCGCTGCTGGCGGGCGACCCGGCCGAGATGGTGCGGCAGCGCGGACCGGGCGGGCGGGTGCCGGTCGAGCTGGGCCGGCTCCTGCGTGCCGAGCCGGTCGGCGACCTGGCGCTCTTCGGCCGGATCTATCGCGGGAGCGAGACCCTGCGCGCCTACGGCCGCGAGCTGTTCGCGGCGCGCGAGCACGCGCTGGCCGAGGCGCTGGCGGGGGAGAGGGGCGGCCTGCGGCCGCGGATCCTGGCGGCCTCCGCGCTCGGGCCCCTGCGGCAGGTGTGGGAGTCCATCCTGCTGGAGGCCGCCGAGCGGATGCCCCCCGGCGAGGCCGTCGCGCGGGGTGTGCGCACGCTGGAGGAGGCGTACGCCGTGCTGGGCGGCGCGTTCGAGACCTTCCTGCACCGCCAGGCCCCGGCGCCGCACCACGCTCCGCCGATCCCCGAGGAGCAGCCGCGCGCGATCCGCGGTGAGCGGCCGAGCATCAGGCGGGTCGCCGACCTCGCGGGGGTGAGCGCGACGACCGTGTCCCACACGCTCAACGGCCGCCGTCCCGTGTCGGAGGAGACGCGGCGGCGCGTGCTGCGGGCCATCGATGAGCTCGGCTACCGGCCCAACGTCCTGGCCCGCGGCCTGCGCACCAGCCGCAGCCAGACGATCGGCCTGATCATCCCCGACATCACCAACCCGTTCTACCCGGCGCTGGCCCGCGGCCTGCAGGACGTGCTCGGCCCGGCGGGTTACGACCAGATCATCAGCAACACCGATGGCGTCCGGCGCACCGAGCAGGCCGCGATCGAGCACATGATCGCCCGCCAGGTCGACGGCCTGGCCTTCGCCGTGTTCCACACCCACGCCGAGGACCTGCTGCCGGCCATCGAGGCCGGCATCCCGGTGGTCCGGCTGGGCGGCAGGCTGGTCCAGCGCGGCGTGGACCTGGTGCACAGCGACGACGAGGGCGGCGCGGCCGAGGCCACCCGCTACCTGCTCGGCTGCGGCTACCGCAGGATCGCCTTCGTGTGCGGCCCGGCCGCCGAGGGTCCGGCCGCCGAGCGCGTGGCCGGCTACCGCGCGGCGCTCGCCGACGCCGGTGTGGCACCGGACCAGGCCCTCGTGGCGCACACCCACTTCAGCCGCGCGGGCGGCGCGGAGGGCGTCGCACGGCTGCTGGAGCTCGCCGAGCCGCCCGACGCCGTGCTGTGCGCGAACGACGTCATGGCCATCGGGGCCCTGGATGTGGCGGCGCAGCGGGGTCTGCGCGTTCCCGGGGACCTGGCCGTGATGGGCTTCGACGACATCGACGCGGCCGGCATGGTCTCGCCCGGCCTGACCACCATGGCCAACCCGGCGCGCGAGATCGGCCAGGCCACGGCCGTGCGGCTGCTCGATCGGCTGCGCGACGCCATCGACGAGCCGTCCACCGAGCTGGTCGTCCCGGCACGCCTCGTACGCCGTCAATCCGCCTGAGGACTGAAGGCGGACTCTTGACACCACATCCGTTACGTGTAGATTTCGGGAACATCTTAACGATTTGCGCGCGCAGCCGATCCCACGGAGCATCCTTCATCCCCGAGAGGACGCCATGATCGCAAAACGTCGGAATCTCGCTCTCGTCCTCATCCTGGCGGCCCTGGCGTGGCTGCCTCAGGTCACACCGGCCACAGCGGCGAAGCTGTCGAGGAACGTGCACCTGTTCTACTACCCGTGGTACGACACGCCCGCCGGTGGCGGCGAGTGGCGTCATTGGCAGCAGGGCGACCACACCCCGCCCGAGGACGTCGGCGCCGATCTCTACCCTGCCCTGGGCGCCTACGACTCCGGCGACTCCCGGGTCCTGGCCCAGCACATGAAGTGGATCGGGCGGACCGGCGCCGGTGTGATCGTCTACAGCTGGTGGGGCCAGGGCAGCTACGAGGACGGCCTCGCCAGGCGCGTCATGGACGCCGCGGCCAAGCGGGGCATCAAGGTCGCCTGGCACCTGGAGCCTTACGAGGGCCGCACGGCCGCCTCGACCGTCGAGGACATCCGCTACCTGCACCAGCGGTACGGCTCGCACCCGGCTTTCGACAACGTCTTCTACGTGTTCTGGAGCCTGCAGGTCGCCGACTGGTCCGCTCTGGAGGCGGTGAACAAGGACAACGTCATCCTCGCCCAGACCACCGACACCACCAAGATCGAGCACTTCAACGGCATGTACACCTATGACGGCATCGCCGGGGCCACCGCGCCGGGCTGGAAGCAGGCCGGCGAGTACGCCAAGGCCCACGGGCTGATCTGGGCACCCTCGGTCGCGCCCGGCTACATCGACGACCGCGCCGTGCCCGGGAACACCACGCCGACGGTCGCCCGCGCCGACGGCGCCGCCTACGACAGGCAGTGGAGCAACGCCCTGGACCCGGCCATCGGCGGCTCTCCGACCTGGGTATCCGTCACCTCCTTCAACGAGTGGCACGAGGGCTCGGTCATCGAGCCGGCCGACGGCACCCCGCCGTCCGGCCCCGGTTACCAGACCTTCCAGGGCGCCTACGGCAAGCAGGGCAAGACCGCCGAGACGGCCTACCTGGACCGCACGCGGTACTGGGTCGAGAAGTTCGAGAGCGTGCGCTAGCCGTACGGGAAGGAAGACCGATGACAACGGTGGGCAAGCGGGTGCTCGGCCTGGCCGCAGCGCTCGTGATGGGACTCGCGGCCTGCTCGAGCGGAGGCGGCGGAGGCGGCGGGCAGGGGCAAGCCGGGCAGTCGTTGCGGATGTGGACGTTCAAGAAGTCGCACGCCGACGCGTTGAACAAGGCGGCGGCGCAGTTCAAGGCCAAGACGGGCATCAGCGTCACGGTCGAGGCGGTCACCCCCGACGACGTGTTCGTCAGCAAGGTCCAGAGCGCCGCGCAGACCAACGGCCTGCCGGACGTCCTGGAGGTGCACGCGTCCGGCGAGGACTTCGAGATGGGCTCGTCGGGCCTGCTGCAGGACCTGGCGGCCGACGTCACCGGCGACTGGAAACAGCGCCTGCTGCCCTCCACGCGGGAGAGCGGCGTGCTGACCCAGAAGAAGATCGACTCGGTGGCCGCCGACTCGCCCATCAAGAACGGCAAGGCCGGGCAGCGCTTCTCCGTGCCGTTCACGGCGGGGGCCTTCGGCATCGTCTATGCCAACAAGGACAAGCTCCGGGCGGCCGGGCTCGATCCGGACACCCCGCCGAAGTCGTGGGAGGAGTTCCTGAAGGCGCTGGAGGCCACGACCGGTAAGAGCCAGGGCGGGCTGTCGCTGGGGCTGAAGATCTCCCAGACCGGCTTCAACTGGATCTATCAGCCGCTGGCCTTCGCCTACCTCGGCAAGGAGCGTTTCCACGCGCTGTTCGGCAAGGGCACCACGCAGGGCTTCGCCTCGCCGGACGGCGTCAAGACGCTGGAGACGTACGCCAAGCTGACGCCGTACTGGATGCCCGGCACCGCGACGCTCGGCATCGACGAGGCCGACATCGCCTTCGCGCAGGGCAAGTCGGCCTTCGACGTGGGCGGCACCTTCACGCTGGCCTTCCTCGCGCAGAACGGGTTGAGCCCCGACAAGGTGCTCGCCTTCCCCATCCCGCCGTCGGCCGAGGGCACGCACAAGCAGATCTCGATGGCGCCGCTGGCGCTGACCGGGCTCGGCGTGACGGCCACGACGCAGAACCGCGAGGCGGCGGTCAAGTGGATCGACTGGGTGACCTCGCCCGAGGGCGCGGGCATGGTCGCCAAGGAGTCGCTCGACCTGCCCTCCACCGACCTGGGCACGCAGGCCGAGGCCCTGCTCGGCAAGGACCTGGCCGCGCTGCAGAAGTACTTCACCGGGCCGCCGGAGAGCACCTACGAAGCCGCTGACGACAGCTTCTTCCCCTCCGACTGGGACCAGGTCAAGCCCGGTGACCTCACCGTACGGCTGACGCCGCTGAAGGAGCTCGACCCGCAGCAGGCGGGCACGGAGCTGGACAAGGTCGTGGCGTCGATGTGGAAGTCCACCAAGTGAGCACGACCACCGTCGAACTCCCCGCGCAGCGGCTGCGCGAGCAGCCGCCCGCGCGGGCGCGGGCGGCGCGCTGGCGGCGCCGGCTGGTCGGATGGGCCTTCGTCGCGCCCGCGGTCGCGCTGTTCCTGCTGATGGGCGCCTACACGATCGCCAGCGGGTTCCTGCTGAGCTTCGCCAAGTGGAACGGCTTCACCCCCACATGGCGCTGGGTCGGGCTCGGCAACTACGCCGACCTGCTGTACAAGGACCCGTCGCTCGCCGCCGACCTGCGCCGGGCCGCGGGGAACACGGCGCAGGTCATGGTCGCTACGCCGCTGCTGACCGTGGCCGTCTCCCTGCCGCTCGCGGTGATGCTGAACTCCGTCACCCGTCTGCGCGCCGTTCTCCGGTCCGTCTACTTCCTGCCGTACGTGACCAGCGGCATCGCCGTCTACTACGCCTGGCGTTACGTGCTGGCGCCCGACGGCGCGATCAACCTGCTGCTCGGCTCGCTGGGCCTGGGCAGTCTGCGGCAGCTGCAGGGATTCCTCGGCAACCCGGACACCGCGCTCCCGACGCTGATCGTCGTCCTGGTGTGGTCGAGCGTGCCGGTGGCCACGCTGCTCTACCTCAGCGGGCTGCAGGCCATCGACCGCGGCATCATCGAGGCCGCGCACATCGACGGCGCCGGCTCCTGGCATGTGCTGCGGCGCATCATCTGGCCGCTGCTACGGCCCATCACCGTGGCCATCGTGCTGCTCGGCGTCCGCGACGCGCTGCACGGCTTCCAGATCTTCCTGATCACGACCAACGGCGGGCCCGGCGGGCACACCGACGTGCTGGGGCTGATGGCGTACCGGCTGGCGTTCATGAAGGGCCTGGCGCCCTCGCTCGGCCACGCCAGCGCGCTGGGCTGGCTGCTGTTCGCCGGAGCCGTCCTGCTGACCCTGGCCAACGCGCGGCTCCTCCGGCGGGTCCAATGAAGCGTTTCGCCTACGCCGGGCTGATCGCCTACGCCCTGATCAGCGTGTATCCGTTCCTGTGGATGGTGACGGGCGCCTTCAAAACACGAGGCGAGATCCTCGAAGGCAACCTGCTGCCGCGCGAGCCCACGCTCGACACCCTCATCGCCACGTGGAGCCGCCTGCACTTCCTGGACTACTTCCTCAACAGCCTCAAGGTCACGGCGATGACGGTGATCGGCGTGCTGGTGGTCTACAGCCTGGCCTCCTACGCCTTCGCCGTCCTGGACTTCCCTGGCCGCCGGTTCCTGTACTGGTTCTTCGTGGCGCTGCTGTTCGTGCCGGGCATCACGGTACTGCTGCCGGTGGTGATCCTGGAGAAGAACCTCGGGCTGCTGGGCGGCCACCTGGGGCTGGTGCTGCCCTTCGTCAACGGCACCGCGCCGCTGACAGTGCTGCTGCTGACCAACAGCTACAGTTCCATCCTCCGTGAACTGCGCGAGGCCGCCAGGTCGGACGGCGCGGGCGAAGCGCGGATCTTCTGGTCGGTGTATCTGCCGCTCGCCAAACCGGCGCACATCACCGTCGCCGTACTGACGGCGGTGCCGACGTGGAACGAGTACGTGCTGACGCGGGTGTCGCTCTCCAACCGGTCGCTGTTCACACTGCCGCTGGGGCTCGAGTCGCTCATTTCCAGCGACGTGCCGAGCTACAACGAGGTCATGGCCGCCTCTCTGATCATCGTGCTCCCGGTGATCGCGCTCTTCCTGCTCCTGCAGCGGTACTTCATCAACGGGTTGGTGGGGGCGATCAAGGGCTGATGCTTCATCACTTGGTGTCGCGCGCACCACGGGACGCCCGCGGCGTGGCGGGTGTCCCTGCCGATAATGTCATCCGTGCAGGTCATCGGGCTTCCCTGACCGCGACCGACATGCGCCGGCTCTGGCGTTCGGAAGGGGCAGGGCAACGGCAGGATGATTACTTGTGCTTCTTCGCCTGGCCTACCTGGCCGTCACGAACGTCTTTGCCGCGCTGAGGTTGTTGCCGCTGGTCGATCGGGACAAGGACGTCGAGATTCTTGCCTTGCGTCACCAGATCACCGTTCTTGAACGGCAGTGCTCGACGACCTCGAAATCCCCACCGCCCGAAGACGGAACCAACCGAAAGGAACCAGCTCTTGAGCAGCAAGCCCAGCGTCCTGTTCGTCTGCGTGCACAACGCCGGCCGCTCCCAGATGGCGGCCGGCTGGCTCACCCACCTGGCGGGGGACCGGATCGAGGTCCGCTCCGCGGGATCGGCGCCCGCCGACCAGGTCAACCCGGTCGCGGTAGAGGCGATGCACGAGGTCGGCATCGACATCACCGCCGCCCATCCAAGGTCCTCACCGTCGATGCGGTCGAAGCCTCCGACGTGGTCATCACCATGGGCTGCGGCGACGCCTGCCCGATCTTCCCCGGCAAGCGATACGAAGACTGGAAGCTCGACGACCCCGCAGGCCAGGGCATCGAGGCGGTCCGCCCGATCCGCGACGAGATCAAGAAGCGGGTCGAGAACGACCTCGCGGACCTGCTGCCTGCCTGATGCCCGCCATAGTTGCCACTGTGCCGCCAGGGCTCCTCATGCGTGGGGACGTCGGGGTTGAGACTGGCATGAGTCGTTGATCAAGTGGTCTGTATTCGAGCCGATTCCCCTGACGTCGGCCACTCTGAATGGTCGGTCGGTGCGTAGTAGTTTCAAGCTCCGCCTGCGCCGGCGGCGACTCTGCTGATGGTCTCATCGTGGAAGCTGAAACCTCTGGCGATGACCGCTGCAGGGACCTGGAGGCGTGCGTGGAGTGCGATCTTCCCGGGGATGAGCGGGTCCCGGGTCGGGTATATGCGATCATGTCCCGAAATGGACGCTCGTTTCCTTGGTATTGCTGATCTGGTCGAAGTCCCGCCCGTGGCAATCGTTATCTTGGTTTTCAAGCGTTCTCGCTGGCCAGCTGCTTGAAAGGCTGCCAGGCATGTAAGGCAAGCAGGTGGCCGCCGCCCGGCTGCTCGCCGACCGCAGGCGCGGGCCGGTGTTCCTGGCCGACCGGCGCGCTCCCACGTCCGGACGCCGCGCGCCGAACACCTCCGCCGAGCTCGACCCGCACGCCAGGGCTGGACGCTGCACCAGCTCTGCCGCAGCGCGCTGACCCACCTGGCCGCCACCGGCCGCACCGCCCGGGAGCTCCAGGTCAAGTCCCGCCACCAGCACCGGGCCAGCCTCGGCCGCTACATCCGCTCGGCGAGGACACCTCGGCACACATCACCGCCGAGCACGACTCGGCAGCACGCCGACGCTCCCGCTAAGGACCTCTCGGTTCTGTCTGCAAACGGGACGCTAAGCAGGGCTAACTACCCTCGCGTGTACTTCATGCCACCCGCGTTAGCGGCAGGCCAGGAAATAACCATCGTCCCGATCACCGTACAAAAGGCACCTAATGCATCAATGCGCGTCGGGCATTTTTACGAAGTCCGTTATCCGGGCTTCCGCACGCGTACGCTGGCCACGACCTGAACCCGCGGTTCCCGGACCCGTCTGGAGGGGTCATGACCGTGCACGATGCGCAGTCTCCCGACCTGCGGGGCGTTCCGTCGGGCACCACCTTGCGTTTCCTCGTCCTGGTACTGGCCATGGCGGTCGCCAGCGTCCCCCTCCTCGACGCGGTCCTCTTCCCGGCCGAGCTCAGCCGCAAGCTCGCCGACTGCTGGCTGAAGAGAGGGTTCGACTTCACCGATGCCAGCGGCAACCTCATCGTTGAGGTCGCCGCGCTCTCCGACACCGGCTGCGCGACGACAGAGGCGGGGATTCCCTACTGGCGCGGCCTGCTCGCCATGGCGGCGGTGCTGCCGGCGGCGTTCGCCCTGTACTGGTGGCTGCCGCGATGGCGCAGCCGGCGCGGGCGCATGGTGGAGCTGTCGGCGGTGGACGAGAACGGCGTGATCCGGGACCGGCTGCGGCTCCTCGTGGAGCGGTCAGGGCTGTCCGCCGCGCCGGCTTTCATGGTGGACACCACGAGTTTCGGCGTGAACGCCGTCGTGATCGGGCGGCCCAAGGCGCGCATCGTCAGCCTGCACGCCGGGCTGCTGCCGCTGTGCGCGCGGGCGCCGGAGCGGTTCGACGCGGTGGTGCTGCACGAGCTGGCGCATATCAGGAGCCGCGACGCCGACATCGCCTATGCCGTCGTGGCGTTGTGGCGGACGTTCCTGGCGCTGGTCGTGGCGCCGTACCTGATCCTGGACGCGGTGCCGACGCTGGTGACGTGGCTCCGGGTGTCCGGGGAACTGGGCGAGATGCGGACCATGACGCTGTCGTGGACCGTGACGGAGGTGGCCATGGTCCTCTTCCTGGTCCTGCTGGTCCACCTGGCTCAGGCCGGCACACTGCGGCACCGCGAGCTGTCCGCCGACGCGGAGGCCGTCGCCGCCGGCGCCGAGTGCCGCGTGTGGGCGGACGCCGCTGCGGCCGAGAGCAGGACGCCGGCGCTGACCAGGCTGTGGCGGGCGCACCCCACCTGGCGGCGGCGCCACGCGGCGCTGGACCGGCCTGAAGTGCTGTTCAGGCCGAGCCCCACGCAGCTGTTCCTGCTCGGGTGGACGGCGACCGTGCTGGGGGTCCCGCTCACGCGGTTCGGGGACGGGACGCTGACGGTCTGGCTGGTTGCGGTGCCGATCGCCCTGATCATCGTCTTCGCCGTGTGGCGGTCCCTGCTCCACGCGGGTCCCGGGAAGGAGCACGGACCGGGGTGGCTGCCGTCGGGGCTGGCCTTCGGCGCGGGACTGGCGGCCGGGGACCTGCTGGCCGGCCGGCTCGGCGTGGGCGAATGGGTTCCGCCGCAGTGGCCGGTGCTGCTGGTGCTGTTGCCCGCCGCCGCGATGTATGTGCGCTGGGTCGAACTGTGCGCCACGCTCCAGCTACGGCTGGGATGGCGGAGGAGACGGGCGCTCTGGCTGCCGGCTCTGGGCGCGAGCCTGCTCGCGGTGGCGGCCGTGCGGTGGTGGACGCTCGTCGGCGCGACCTACGCGCGCGACATGGACTTCGCGTCGGGCACTCTCGCCGAGACGATGGCGGCCGACGCTCCAGAGACGTGGAGCGGGCACCGGGCCGAGCTGATGGTCCTCGCCCACACGAGGATGCTCTTCCTCTCCGCGGGGTTCACCGCCGTCGATCTCGCCGCGGCCGTGGTGTTCCTGGCGCTGCCCCTGGCGTTGTGGGCGTGGCGGCGGGGGACCGGGCGGTGGACCATCGCCGTGGCGGGGACGGCGGGCGGTCTGGCGATCGTCGCGGCGGTCCTCGGCGTGCTGGTCCACCTGCGCTCCTGGGACTGGCCGGCGAGCGAGAACGGCCTGCCTCCCATCCTGATCCATCAGTCGAGCGCCTCGCTGGTCGCCTGGGTGGGCCTCGTGGTGCTGGCGGTGGTCGTGACGGCGGCCGCCCGGACGGACCGGCTCCTCACGGTGCTGCTCGCAACCGGTCTCGCGCAGCTCGTCGTGGTCGCGGGGTATTTCGCGTTCCTGGTGGCCGGCGGCTGCTTCGGGCTGGCGGGCGGTGCCGGCGTCGGCTGCCCGCCCGGGTTCGGCTGGAGTCTGCTCGGGCAGTTCGCGCGGGCCGTCGCGCCCGCCGCGTACGGGGCCGTGATGGTGGCGGTCCTGCTGGGGCCGCTCGCCGCCCGGGTACGCCGCGCCGATCCACGGCCGTGGGCCAGCCGGATCGTCTCCGCGGCGGCCGTGGCGGCGGCCGCGGGGATGGTGGCGGTGGCGGCCAGGGCGGTGTTCGGCGGGCCGCCCGCCGGCGTGGCGGCGCCATCGGCGCCTTCACCGGCCGCGAGCGTCTCCGAGCAGGAGTTCGCCTGGTGGTCGGCCGGCGCCAAGACCGCGCATGCCGCGCTGGTGGCCGATTACCGGCGGTACTTCGCCGTGCGTCCGGCCATGGCGCGCTTCGATGAGCTGAAGCGGGCGGAGAGCGCCGAGCTGCGCTCGTTGTGCGAGTCCCTCGGGCCCGACGCGGATCGGGCCAGGAACGCCGGCCCGTACCCCGAACCGGTACTCCGGCGGTCGCTGAGCGCGGCGCTGGACCAGGCCACGGCCGCCGCGCAAGCCTGCCTGGACTGGCTGGCCGCGCCGCCGAACAGCTATGTCCTGGCCAAGCAGGCGCTCAACGCCCTCGACCAGGGCGCGCAGAGCCTGACCCCGGTCCTGACGGCGATCCTGGAACGCCAGAACGCGCCGGAGAAATCGCCGACGGGCCGCATGCCCTCGCCGTCGCCGCATTAGCCTGAAAACCATGACACCTGTCTCGCTGCGCGCGGTGGTGATGGACGTGGTAGCCGAGGTGGCGCCCGAAGAGGTGCCCGTCGTCAAGTCCCTGGAGGGGCTCGGCTACGACGAGGCGATCAAGCGGCTGCGCCGCAGGAAGGCCGGCCGGGAACCGCTGGGCTTCGGCCTGGAAGAGATCAACGTCCTGATCTCGGGCGTGGTCTGGATCGCCCTCGACGAGATGGTCCGCAACGGGGCGACCAGGGTCTCCGACGGCGTGTTCGGCCGCCTGCGCGGCCGACTGTCGAAGAAGCCCGAGATCACCGCCCCTGAACCGGTGTTCACGATGCCGGACAAGGCACAGCGGCAGGCCATCCACGAGTACGTCGAGCACTACGCCCTCGCCGAGGGCCTGCCGGCGAAGCGGGCCGCGTCCCTTGCCGACGCGGTCGTCGCACGGCTGTCCCTCGACGGCCAGGAGGCGTCGTAGCGGTCCAGCTGTCCATCCACCATTCGGTGCATTCGCCGATCCACCCCATCCACCGCACACCATGACTTAGACGCCTTGCGTGGTGTCACGGAGGTATCGACTCGTGGTTGGCGCGTCAGGCCCCGCGCCGTCACGAGCGTAGGTTTCCCGTCGGAAAACGCGAACTCTCGACGGTGTGATAGCTGCGGCGCGTGGAGTGAGGCTCAGAGGGCGCCTTCCACGCTACTGTCTCGTTAACCCGGCATGACGCCTCCCGCGCTCATTGCCCCGGCTGAGCTCGCCGCACCCGTGCCGGCCGAGTTCTTCTCCACCGCCGCCCAAGTCATCCCCGTCGTAGTGGTCCTGCTCGTGGTCGAGGAACGCCGCGGCTGGTTACGGCCGAGCACCTCGGCGCCCAGCCTGACCGGCCGGACCGTCACCCTGGTTGCCGCGTTCTTGGCCGAGAGTTGGCTCTGGCCGCTCTTGGGCTCGGCTCCGCGCCGCGGGCCTACCCAGCTTTCCCCTACGCTGCCGGCGCCATCGGCGCCCTGATGGCGTGCATGGTGTTTCCCCTGGCCTTCGCCCTGGTGCGTACGCAGTGGCAGGAGGCATCCCCGCATGCTCGACGGGTGGCGTCCATGGGCATATTCGGCACAGTGATCGGTGCGCCCTACCTCGTTGTGTTCGGGATCGCCATCGCGATCAGCGGTTCCTTGCGTGACTCCATCATTTTCGGGTGCGGCTTCCTGCTCCTTGGCGCTGCCATCGTGGCCTGGTGGCCGCCTTCGCCGCAGAAGATTTCCTCCCATGACGAGCAGCCCGAGGGGAGCCCCCCGTGCGGTCCGGGGATTGAGGAACATCGCTGCGGACTCGTGTGCTCAAGGCGAACCTTGGCTCTGGGTCTACCCACGCATGGATGACGAACGTCCGACTGGTGCGCGCATGGTCGTGGTAGGGGCCCAGAGGTTGTGACCTATGACGGCCGTTCTTCGCGACGGCGAGGGCTTGCCGGTCCTGCTCGGACAGATCCTGCAGGAGGACGGCCGCCGCTCGATCACCTCCATCGTAGCCTCGGGCGTGATGGCGTCGTTGTCGCTGAGGTCGAGTTGGATGACGACGTCGGTGAGGGCAGAGCGTGTCGCTGAACCTCGGACAGGCCCGCGGGCGCAGTGGACACGACGGCCTCCTCCTGCTCAGCCTGCTCACGGGGGTACGGCAGCGCGCCGTGACGAAGGCGCCAGATCACGGGCGGCGCTGGCGGGCGTCGCCAACGGAAGGGGCGGTGCAGGCCGTGACCCCGCTGCACCGCCCCGTCTCGTGCCGTTGGCCGTCAGGCGGCCGAAGCTAGCTCAGCGGCGTGGTCGGCCGCCCACTGCGCGAGCGTGCGGCCCCGTCGATGGGGTGCGGCGGCCCAAGGGCGACCACCAGGTGCCGGGCACTGGGCCTACCGGTCGACTCGCAAAGCGGGTACAGCTATCAAGGCGGAAGATGACCGAAGGCGAGGACCTGCGCATGCACCGTGCCGACGACGTTCCCGCCGACGACGCAGCAGCAGCGGCGGCAGCGGCTGGCAGCAGCGGCGGCAGCGGCTGAGCGCATGGACCAGGCGGCCTCTTTGCTGCCGGCCCAGACCAGCGCTGCCGTGTCGGCGCTCCACCGGCAGCTGGAGCGGCTACACCGCCTGGCGGCCGGGCAAGACCGGCGTGCTCGGGCTCACGGCGCCGAGACGGAGGCACCGGGCCGGGATACGCCCTGAGACCTGTGGCGGCGGACGCCGGCCGCGCCAGGCTTCGAGCGCCAGGAACGCGCCCGCTCGGCAAGGCAGCGTGTGAGTCGATATTTAGCCGCCGAAGAGCGGGGTAGAGGGGATCGCTGAAGTGGCTGCGGCGGCCGGGCCAGGTGTCCATCGCCGCAGCACGGGGCGGGCTTTCTGCCCCGAGTCGACCCCCATCCGAAAGGCATGACACAGTTAACGATCACTATCAAGCAGCGTCCTCGCTTCGCCCTCCTGGGGTTGGAGGGAGAGCTGGATCGCCAGACCCAGCCCGCCCTGCTGCACGCGCTGGATCCGCTGTTGACCGCTTCCCGGCCGCGCATCGTGGTCGATACCGCGCAGCTGGAGTTTTGTGACTCCCATGGTCTGTGGGTCCTCATCGACGCTCAGCGCCGGGCCGAGAAACGTGGCGGGGCGCTGCGGCTGATCGGCGTGCACGGCAGCCTGGCCCGGCTGCTCACGATCACCCAGCTGGTAAGTCTGTTTCCGCCCTACAGCGATCTGGCGCACGCCTCGGCCTGGCCGGCTCGCGATTGACACACTAGGGGCCGCGAGCTCACCCGCCGCCGACCGCAGCACCGCCCATGGCAACACCTCTGACGGCAGCGCGGCCCACGGCAGCGCGTCAGGCGATGCGGGGAAGGCGCCGGGTGAAACGCAGGCGCAGGCGGCATCCGCCCTCGGGATGGTCGATGAGGACCTGGTCGGATAACCGGGCGATCACCCACAGCCCGTAACCATGGGCGGCGATCGGTGGAGGCACCACGGTGCGCTGCTGGAAACGCTCAAGGGTCAACGTGCCGGCAGGGTCGATGACCTCAATCCAGACACCCTCGGCGTCCGCGTGGGCCACCACGATGCCAGAGCCGCCGCCGTGCTCCAGCACGTTGTCCGCCGCCTCGTTGACCGCCAGCACGACATCGCGCAACCGCATGCCGGCAAAGCCCGCCGCTGCCACGAAGGACCGCACCTGCTGCCGCAACAGCCCCAGATCCGCGGTGATCGGGCAGCGAAGCGTGGTCAACTCGCCCATGCCCGCCCTCCAGCACCTTCATCAACCGGCCACCGACTTCCCCCGGCAGGCTAGTTCACGCCTTCCGTCCCGAACCAGGACGTCACTTCCCGCAGGATCATTCTCGGCGCCAACGGCTGTTCCTGCACGTGCTGCGGCATCTTGCGCCTCCCAGCTCTATCAGCAGGGCATGGACCTCATCGCCATCCAGCAGCTGCTTGGCCACGCGTGGATCGCGACCACGATGAAGTACGTGCACGTCACTGGCACTCACATCGAGGACGCCTGGGCCGCGGGCCAGCAGCGCGCCGCCGCCCGGCTGGAAGGACTACGGCGATGAGATGGAACCTGCGGCTGGCCGCCGCTAACCGCGGCATCTGGAAAGCCTCTGAGCTGCAGCGGATGCCCGCCGAGCACGGCCTGACGATCAGTGCCGGAAAGATGTCCGGCCTGTGGCCGGGCGAGCCGGCCAGCATCAAGCTCGACGACCTCAACGTCATCTGCGCCGTGCTGGGCTGCGGGGTCGAAGAGCTCCTCATTCCCGAGCCCGACAAGGTCAGACGCGTCGATGACGGCCAGGACCAGCAGGTAACGGCAGCAGTCGCGGGTGGCCCACCCGTGGTTTCCCAAGCGGAAGAACGGTCGTTGTCTGCCGCCTGCGTGACATGCCGCCGCGACGGGTTCTGCATGGTCCACACAGCTGCATGGACTGCCTGGCCCGGGGAGTCCTCGGCGCTCGCCGATGCTCGTCCTGCACTGTGCTTCGACACTGTTACCCGGGCAGCGAGGGCGAATGCGCCGGGTGCGGGCGGACGGTCGCGCTGAAACGGGGTTACTGCAGGTTGTGCTGGCAGCAGGCCGCCTACGAGTCGAAGGCGGCAGGCGGCCTGCCCCGCGGCGCGGTCTCGGTCCTGGAGTCCGGGCAAAGACTGCCGTTCCAGCAGCTGTTCTTCGACCGGATGAAAGGACGCCGCCCCGAAAGTCCAGTCCATGAACGGGGATGGCGGTCGCGGCCCAAGCCGCCCCCGCCGCCCGCGGTCCGGCCCGCCGAGCGGTGGATCCAGCTGAGGCTGTTCGAAGCACGCCGGGACTTCCCTCGGTTCGACGAGAGCGCCGATGTCGATCGTGCCAACCCGTGGCTGATCTGGGCGCTCTATCTCGCCTATCGGCGGGGCGAGGCGCGCGGGTGGCGACGTGGTGTTCGATTCGCCGTCCGGCGCGCTCTGGTCATCGTGTTGTCCCGGCATACCTGATTCGACGTCGTCTACTACTCGGAGGTGTTCCCCGCGCTGCGCGCGCTGGGCATCACCGTCGAGCTGACCCTCGAGGTGCTCCAGGAGATGGGGGTGTTCGTCGATGACCGGCTGCCTGCCTTTGACAGGTGGTTGGAAGCCAAGCTCGAAGGGCTCGCCCCAGGCATCCGCGACGATGTCGAGGCCTGGGCGCGGGCGCTGCGCGACGGCGCCCCCCGGATCAAGCCCCGCAACATCAAGTCGGTCTGGATCCAGGTGAACCGGCTGCGTCCCACGCTGCTGCACTGGTCGGACCGATACGGACACCTGCGGGAAGTCACCCGGGAAGCCGCCACGACCCCAGCCGCCCGGCTCGTGCTCATGCTCGCCGCCGTTCACGCCGCCCGCACCGGCGCCATCCGCTCCCTGCTCCTCGATGACGTCGACCTCGGCAACCGACGGCTCACCATCGCCGGACGCACCCGCCCCATCGACGAGTTCACCGATCAGATCCTGCTCGAATGGCTCGATTACCGACGCACCCGCTCCGAACAGCCAATCCTCACCTGTTGATCAATCAGCTGAGTGCCCTCGGCGCCGATCCGGTCTCCAAGATCTACTTCGCCAAGAAGCTCCGCGGTCAGGCTGCGACGCTCGAACGCCTTCGCGTTGATCGGCAGCTTGAAGAAGCCCTCACGCACGGTCCGGACCCGCTCCACCTCGCCGCTGTGTTCGGCCTCGACCCCAAGGCCACCATCCGCTGTGCCGAGAACGCCCGCGTCCTGCTGGCCACCGCAGCCGAAGAGCAAGACCCCGCCAGTCGTGACGAACCCAAGGGTCGAAACGGTCCATGAGGGCTGAAGACCCTTCGGTTCAGTGTGATGAACCTTCAGTTCGCATGAACTCTGGGACTTCCTTGGGGTTGAGGAACCTGCGGACAGCCGTTGGCGCTGAGAAGAATCTTGCTAAGTCGGGGCACCTACCCGACACGTCGCTTGAAACACGCCCCCCCGTCTCCGGTACGGAGACGGGGGGCGTGTTTGGAACGCGCGGTGGAGTGATCGCGTCAGTTGGGCATCAGCATCTAACTCCAGACGAGGTACGACTGCGTCAACTTCCTGACAGGACCCTGCTTCCCCGAATGAATTATCGCGGTTGCGTTGGTGAAACATTCAACGTCCGAGTAGAAACTCACCGTGGCGCTTGTGTTGTTGACCACGGTCATCTCTGGTGCCCAAAGCTTGTGGCAGCCTTTCGGAGGGTTGAGGACGGAATCCTGGCCGCTGAAGTGCAGCCACCCAACGGCAGCCTGCGCTTCAACCGGGCCGCCGAACGTGATGGCCGCCGCTACGCCGGCAGCCGCTGCCCCAGCCTGGATCCGACGCCACATTGTCTGCATACTGCCTCCCTTTGCTTTGCCGTAGACCGCATGAAGCGGTGTCGGCAGAACGGCGAACACACTGCGCAGCCTGACCGGAACCGGTCATCCCGCCCCTCACTCAACGGTCACCGGGCCGGGCGCATAAGCCGCGCTGGCGGAGTTCATCCGCTCTTGTGCTGGTTGACGTGTGCCGAGGCTCCCCGTGCGGAGTCAGCACGTCCTTTCGGCAGATGACTCCGGGATGCGGGCCGTGCACCGTCTTGAGAGCCAGTAAAGCCACGTGGTGGAGGTGTCCAACAGGGCTGCGGACAGACTGGGCCAGATGCGTCCACGCGGTGGCCAAGCTCGGACGGAAAGCCGCTTGGCCCTTAGCAAGATCCCACCCGCGTTCGACCCCGCCCGCGCCGACAGCGGGCGCGGCTGGCTGGCGACGGCACGCCTCCCATGACCTCGCTGACAAACGGCGTGCCCGCCATCGAGATCGCGGCCCGGACCGGGGCCGTTCCGATGACTACCTTCCCCGGGCAACCATGGCCAGGAGGTCGAACGTGAGGCCGGCGGCGGCCAGCGCGGTGATCTGAGCGTGGTCGTAGGCGGGTGAGACCTCGACGACATCCGCACCGACGATGTCGAGGTCCGCGAGGGAGTACAGCAGCAGCTGAAGCTCCCGGGTGCTCAGCCCGCCGGGCTCAGGGGTGCCGGTCGCGGGCGCATGGGCGGGATCGAGCACGTCGATGTCGATGCTGATGTAGACCGGCCGATCAGCCACTCTCTCCCGGAGCCGGTCGGCGGCGTGCTCGATGCCGCGCCGCGCGACGTCGAGTGTGGAGATCGTCGCGAATCCCAGCTCCCTGTCGTCCTCCAGATCCTTGGCGGCCGGGGTTGTGTGGCGGATGCCCACATGGGCGCAGTGGTTCACCGCCAGCAGTCGCTCCTCGGTGGCCCGGCGGAACGGAGTGCCGTGAGTGAGCCGCGCACCGAACATGTTGTCCCAGGTGTCGAGATGGGCGTCGAAGTGGATGAGTGCCACGGGGCCGTGGTGCCGATGGGCGGCTCGCAGCATCGGGAGGGCGACGGTGTGGTCGCCGCCCAGAGTGATGATCCGGTCAGCACTTCGATAGAGCCGCTGAGCGGCCGACTCGATCTGACTCACCGCCTCGGCGATGTCGAAGGGAGTCACGCCGACGTCACCGGCGTCGGCGATCTGCAACCTCGACCACGGCTCGATCTCGAGCCCGAGGTGGTAGGGCCTCAGGAGTTTGGAGCCGGCGCGAATGGCCTCCGGGCCGAATCGTGCGCCTGGCCGGTAGGTGGTACCGGCATCGAACGGCACGCCGAAGATCGCGACGTCGGCCCGGGAGACCTCGTCGAGCCGCGGCAGGCGGGCGAACGTGGAGGGCCCCGCGAAACGCGGGAGCTGCCTGATGGAATCGGGCGGTCCGACGATCCCTGTGTCGCCGGACTCCGCGAGCTCGTCCTTCTCAACGCTCGACAACGCGATTCTCCTCCCAAGGTGACCGGCCCCCGTCTTCTGGGCCTCACAGTAGTCAGAGCTCTCTCCCGGGCATTCGGTCGATCGCACGAGGGATTCGCGCCGCTTCCGGCCTTCGGCACAATGCGCCGATACCTGGTGAGGACAATGATGCGAAGGTCGGCATAACACCCACGAGTGAGGATTCCGCTTGCCTGAGAATGCATCGGATGCGTATGCGTCCTCGACTCCAGACCTGCTCGGCGCCTTGGACGGAGAGCGCCGGCGATTGGGCATCCCGGGTGCCGTCGTCCACGTGAGCGGTCCGTCGTACGGCAGTTGGACCCGTGCGCTCGGCGTCTGCGATCTGGCCACCGGGGTGCGGCTCACCGCCGGCAGCCGCATGAGGATCGGGAGCCTCACGAAGACCATCGTGGCGCTGATCGTCCTGCGCCTGGTGGAAGCCGGAGACCTCTCCCTGGACGATGAGATACAGGCCCATCTGGCAGAGCCGCAGATCCCGCGAGGAGTCACCGTTCGCCGTCTCCTCGACATGACCTCGGGCCTGCCCGACTACACCTCGGAGGAGTTCGTCGCCGGTCTGCTCCTCGAGCCCGACCGGCTCTGGACTCCCTCCGAGCTGCTCAAAGTCGCCCTGCGGAACCCGCAACAGTTCGAGCCCGGCACCTCCTGGGCGTACTGCAACGCCGGCTACATCATGCTGGGAATGCTCATCGAGCACGTAACCGGCGCACGAGTCGAGGACGTCGCGCGCCGGCTGGTCTTCGACCCCCTCGGCATGCGGGAGACCGAGCTCCCGCCGCTGACGCACGACGCCGCCGCCCTGCCGGATCCTCGGCTGCGTGGGTACCACCGCCGGGACGGCGAACTCGTCGACGCGACGCGCGTCAACCCGTCCTGGGCGTGGACCGCCGGTAACGCGGTGTCCACCGTGGGCGACTTGAGACTGCTCGTCGAGGCGTCGGTGCACGGCGACCTCCTCCAGGAGCAGACCCGGCGTGAACTCATGCGCACCCACCCGGTGCCCGACAGCACCTTCACCTACGGCCTCGGCATCGCGAACTTCGACGGCATGTGGGGCCACAACGGCGAACTGCCCGGATTCCAATCGTTCGCCGGCCACGATCCTGCGACCGCGACGACCGTCGTCGTCCTCACCAACCTCGACGACCACTCCGCGGACCTGCTCGCCGCGTTCCTGCGCACCCGGCTCGCGAACGCTGCCGGCTCATGAGGAAAAAGCCGACACCCGAGGATTCCACCGGGCCGGAGGTGTCCGGGAACCTGTCGCTCCTCCTCGAGGATCTGAGCAGACTCGTTCGTACCGAGTCGCCGTCGACGGACCTGGACGCGGTCGGCCGCTCCGCGCGGGTGGTCGCGGACTTGGTTCATGAGCGCTTGGGGCGTCGGCCAGAGATCCTGTGCGTCGACGGAGTCGACCATGTCCTGCTGCGCGGGGCCGATCCGAAGGTCATGCTCCTCGGGCACCACGACACCGTCTGGCCGCTCGGCACGTTGGACGAGCTGCCCTACACCGAAACTGCCGGCGTCGTCAGTGGCCCGGGCTGCTTCGACATGAAACTCGGCCTCGTCCAGGCGATCCACGCTCTCGCGTGGCTGCGGCGATGCCGCGGCACCGGCGTCCTCGATCAGGTGACCCTTCTCATCACGGGCGATGAGGAGCTGGGGTCCACGACATCACGGGCACTGATCGAGCAGGAAGCAGGCCGCTGCCGGGCAGCCCTCGTGCTGGAGGCGGCCGGCCCGGGCGGCGCACTGAAGACGGGGCGCAAAGGCGTGTCCCTCTACCGTATCGAAGTGCTCGGTCGTGCCGCGCACAGCGGTCTCGATCCGGAGAAGGGCGTGAACGCGACCATCGCGATCGCCGAGGTGGTGCTGGCGATCGCCCAGCTCGCTGACCCGGCGGCCGGTACGACCGTCACCCCGACGGTGATGAGCTCGGGCACGACGCCCAACACCGTGCCCGCGACGGCCACTGTGGCTGTCGACGTCCGGGCCGGCACCGCCGAGGAGCAGCACCGCGTGGACCGGGCGATCCGCGAGGTCGCGCCGGTTCTCGTCCCGGCGGAGATCCGGGTGCGGGGCGGAATCAACCGGCCGCCCATGGAACGGAGCGCGGCGGCGGCGCTGTTCAGCCAGGCACAACGAATCGCACGCCGCCTCGGCCATCCTCCGCTGGAGGAGATGACGGTCGGCGGCGCATCGGACGGGAACTTCACCGCGGGTATGGGAGTGCCCACCCTGGACGGGCTCGGTGCCGTCGGCGGCGGCGCCCACGCCCGCGACGAGCACGCGGAGATCGCGTGGATCCTCCCGCGTACGCGACTGCTCACCACCCTCATCGAGGAACTCGCAGAGTTCTAACGGCGGGCGGAGAGCACCTGACGCGCGCGCTCGCTGCTCGCCGCGAGTTCGTACAGGACTGTGATGAATCCGAGGAGATCCGCCGACGCCGTGAGGACTGTCGACACCGTCCGGTCGGCCGTCCGGGCGCAGCCGGGGATGCAGGCGGCGAGCTCGGCGGCCACCGGCGAGGGCAAGTCGACCTCGACCTCGAACGACGGGGGCGGCGGCGGACAGCTCAGTGCCGACGCGCGGGCCACGGCATCGGCGGCCCCTTCCCGCACCAGGTTCCTCGCCACGCTCGGCGCGACGGAGTCCGTGGCCGAGAATCCGTGTGTCTTCTTCACGGTCACGATCGTGGCCTCGGGGAAGATCTCGGTCGCGATCGCGCCGATGACGTCATCCCCGGTGACCAGGCCCACCGGGACACCGAGCGATGCCGCGTACAGGGCATTGACCTCGGCCTCCGACACCGGTGATCCGTTGACTCTGACCTCACCGAAGTAGGCGGAGAAGGTGTGCGCCAAGAGCCCGGGCGTGCCGGCCGGCGCGTGGTAGCCCACGAAGAGCGCCACGGCGCAGTCCTCGGTCAGGCCCTCGGCCATGCACTGGGCCTTGGGCTGCCCGAAGACCAGCCGTGCCCTCGGGTCGAGGCGCTCGTGGATCAGGTTGTCCATCGTCCCGTGGGAGTCGTTCACGAGCACGCTCGTCGCTCCGCCGTCGAAGGCGCCCGCGATCGCGGCATTGGCCTCCTCGGTCATGAGCTCCTGGGCTCGTGGGTAGCCGTACCCGCCGCGCACGATCTGGTCGAGGGTCGCGATGCCGGCGACGCCCTCCATGTCGACGGAGATGTACGCCTTCATCGCTGAGCTGCTCCTTCGTCGGTGCCACGCGTCACTCTCATTGTTGTCGCGGCTTTCGCGCCAACAATGGGTCGATCGACCGAATCAAATCGGACACAGATGTACGATCACACAATGCAAGGCGGTACGAGCAGTCCAGCGGACCTGGGGCGAGTGGTCGAGCGGCTCGGCTCGACGCTGCTGACCATCAAGGCGGGGCCACGTCAGCCGGCTCGTGCCGTGACGACCGTCATCCTTCACGATCCTCTGGACCAACCCGACGTCCCGCCGGACGCACTGGTGCTGGGCGTCGGCGTGGCGGCTGACGACAGCTTGGTCACCCTGGTCAGAGCGCTGGGCGAAGCCGGGGCCACGGCCCTCGTGGTCCGGGAGCCGCTGGCCGTCGACGAGGAGGTCGCCCGCGAGGCGGAGCGCGGCAAGGTGTCCGTCTTCGGCCTGGTGCAGGGCGCATCGTGGATCCAGGTGGCGACGTTGCTGAGCGGCGCTCTGCATCTCGGTGCCGATGGGGCGCCCGCTGTCGGCGGCGATGCGGACCGAGACCTGTTCGCCCTGGCGAACTCGCTGTCAGCTCTCCTCGACGCCCCGGTCACGATCGAGGATCTGTCGTCGCGGGTGGTCGCCTTCTCGGCTGACCAGGCCGGCGCCGACGAGCCGCGCCGCCTGACGATCCTCGGCCTCCGGGTGCCGCAGATCTACAGCGAATACCAGAGAGAACAGGGCATGTTCCGCCGCGTGTACGCCTCGGAGCGACCGGTGTTCATGCAGAACCCCGCCCCCGGCACCCGTCCTCGGGCGGCGATGAGGGTCCAGGCGGGCAATGAGCTTCTCGGCTCCATCTGGGCCGCCGTGGCAGGGCCGCTCACCCCCGAGCGGGAGGCGGCCATGATCGAGGCAGCACGGGTGATCGCGCTCGAGATGCTGCGTGCCCGCGTCAGCGCCGATGCCTCCCAACGACTCGGAGTCGCCCTGCTGTCCATGCTCCTTGAGGGAGGGACCCGCGCGCACGAAGCCGCGCAGCAGCTGGCCTTCGGTTCGTCGCCGGCATGCGTCCTGGTCCTGGGGCCGCTGCAGTCCGACGACGAGGTCCGCACGGCGGCCGACATCCAGCGAACGGCCTCCGCATTTCGGACGCACCTCAGGCCCACCTATCCGCGGGCCATCGTCGCCCAACTCGGCGGCGCGGTCTACGCCGTCGTCCCCGTGCGTGCCGCGGCCGCCCCGGCGCTGGCCGCCATGAAGGACCTGGCCGCCGAGTTCATCGCCCGTCTGGACACCACCACCGAGTTCTGCGCCGGACTCGGCGGCATCGTCGAGGACGTCAGCGAACTCGGCTCATCCCGGCGCGATGCCGATGCGGCGATGCGGGTGCTGAGCTCCCATCCGCGCGCGGGCAGACGCGTCGCGTCACTGGCGGACGTGGCGATCGAGTTCCTCCTGCTCCGCCTCGGCGACCTGATGGCAGCCGACCGCATCGAACTGACCGGCCCGCTCGCCGACCTGGAGGACTACGACACCGAACACGACACCCAGCTGGTGCCGACACTCCAGAGCTGGCTCGAGCACTTCGGGGACGTCGCCGCCGCGGCACGAGCCGTCCACGTGCACAAGAACACGTTCCGATACCGGCTCGGCCGGATCGAGACGATCGGCGGCGTGGATCTGGCCGACCCCGACGAACGATTCGCTCTGATGCTGCAACTCCGCCTCGGCCCCGGCCGGCGATCGCCGCGGCCACCCGCGTAGCGACCGGGACCGCATCAGCCGGTCCCGGGTTGGTCGATCGTCCAAGGTCCGCGCACGCAGATCAGGCGGACGTACGATGCGCCTCTCCGACCAGGCGGGTGAGTCTTGGTGTTCGACGTCACACCCCGACTCGGACCTTAAGGCGGGCCTGCCATGAATCGACGCGCCGCTGCTTTCGCAGCCCTCCTCATCGCTCTGCCGGCTCTTGCGGCTTGCGGCGGCTCGGGCTCGGGCTCGGGCTCGGACGGGGGCCAGGCGGGCTTCGCGACGGACGGCACGTTCGCGTTCGCGATCGACTCCGACCCAGGCGACCTGAATCCGCTCGTCACCAACCTCGTCAACGCGCAGATCGTCGGAATGTACTCCTACGACACGCTGATGTTCCTCGACCCCGAGACGGCCAAGCCCGCGCCCTTCCTGGCCAAGAGCTGGACCGAAAGCCCGACCAAGGTCACCTACACCCTGAACGACGCCATCACCTGCGCCGACGGCACGCCGTTCACCGCGCAGACCGCCGCTGACAACCTCAACTGGATCGTCGACCCCGCCAACAAGTCGCCGCGCCTGGAATCCGTCGTGCCGGCAGATGCCAAGGTGAGCGCGAAGGGGAACGTTCTCACCGTCACCACCTCCAAGCCGCGGCCCTTCATGCTGTACGACATCGGCGCGCAGCAGCTGGTGTGCGAGCGCGGCCTGAAGGACCCCAAGAGCCTCTCCGCGGGGAGCGACGGCACCGGCCCGTTCGCCATCGATCGCGTCGTGGCCGGAGACTCGATCACGATGACCCGCCGAGAGGGCTACACGTGGGGCCCCAAGAACAGCACCTCGAACACGCCGGGGATGCCGAAGACCGTGACGACCAAGATCGTGCCGAGCCCGTCGACCAGAGCGAACCTGCTGCTGTCCGGTCAGCTCAACGCGGCCATAGTGAGCGGCAAGGACGAGGAACGCCTCGCCGCTCTCAAGTCGCAGCCGACGCCGACCATGTCCGGGATGATCGTCTACAACCACCATCAAGGTCTCCCGACCGCTGAGGCCGCCGTACGGCGCGCACTGACCCAGGCGATCGACCTCGACACCCTCACGAAGATTCTGACCGGCGGCAAGGGCGAACGGGCGAAATCGCTGCTCTCCGAAAACCCGAGCCTGTGCGCCTACGACACCGTCCAGGGCAACCTGCCTTCCCACGACCCGAACGCCGCCGGCCAGGCCCTGCGCGCGGTGGGCAAGCCGGTCGACATCACACTTGTCTACGACAACTCCACGGACACGGGCAGCGCCGCCGCGGAATACGTCGCGAAGCAGTGGGAGACCGCCGGCGCCGCCGTGAAGCTCGACGGTGGTGACGAGAACTACGTCATCAGCCGGACCTTCGCGGCCAAAGACCCGTCGGGCTGGACGGCATCGCTGGGGCTCAACCTCCAGACGGGCACACCGGCCATCTTCCCGCAGTACCTCTCCGGACCTGCCGCCCCTGCGGGGACGAACTTCGCCTCCATCGACAACAAGGACTACAACCGCAGCGTCGCCGCGGCCGCCGGCCGGACCGGTGACGATGCCTGCAAGGCCTGGGCCGAGGCGGAGAAGACCCTGATGACAAGCGCTGACCTCATACCGGTGTCCGTCACGCCGTACAAGATGTACTTCAATGGCGCGACGGCGCTCTACCTGCCCGTCGGCGGGCAGCTGCCCGGCTCCGCGATCCGCGTGCTGAAGTGACCACGGAACCGACCGTCACCCTGCTGACGGGAACCGGGGCGGGACCGGATTCCGCGACCGGAACGTTCCGGGGCAGAGGTGGGCGACTGGGGGCCTTCATCGTGCGGCGGCTGGTGCGGCTCGCGTATTCGCTGGTCACCCTGGTGACCGTCGTCTTCCTGATGGTCCGGCTGATCCCAGGAGACCCGGTCCGCAATGCCCTCGGAATCAACGCGACGGCCGCGGTCGTGGAGGCACAACGCGAAAGCCTGGGACTGAACGACCCGCTGTGGACGCAGTACCTGAACTTCTGGAAGGGGCTGCTCACGTGGGATCTCGGAGACTCTTTCTCCCTTCACCTGCCGGTGACCACGATCATCGAGCAGCGCCTGCCGGCGACCCTGGAACTCGCGTTCCTGTCGCTGGCGCTGGTGCTCCTGGTGTCGATCCCGCTCGGCATCGTCGTCGCCGCGCTCACCCGAGGCGGCCGCAGACCCACCGTCGACCTGGCCTACACCTCGGCGAGCGGCCTGTTCGCCGTCATCCCCGAGTTCCTCATGGGAGTCGCTCTGGTGTACTTCTTCGCCGTTCAGAGCCACCTGCTGCCCGTGGCGGGCCGAACCGATCCGAGCTCGTACGTGCTGCCCGTCCTGGCACTGTCGATCGCGGTCGCCGCGGGCGTCTCGAGGATCGTCCGGGTCGAGGCGCTCACCGTGTTCGAGCAGGACTACATCCGGACGGCGCGGGCGAAGCGCATGTCGAGGTGGCGCCTGTACTTCCGCCACGCTCTGCCGAACCTGGTGACCTCCTCGCTCACCGTCGCCGGAATCGTGCTCGGCTCCCTCGTCGCGGGCACGGTGCTGATCGAGACCATCTTTTCGTGGCCCGGACTCGGGCTCACGATCGTGGACGCGGTGCGGAGCAAGGACTTTCCACTCGCGCAGGGGATCGTCATCGTCTACGGCTTGATCGTCCTCGTTTCCAACCTCTTGATCGACATCGTCCTGGTCTGCCTTGACCCGCGTTCAGCGCTGAAAGACACGTGATGGCGGTGACAAGCATGTCCTCTCCCGACTCCGCGCTGGCGGGGCCGGCCGCCGCGACGGCGGTGGGCGAGCCGATGCCCATGGCGGTCTCGTCTCGCCGCAGGTTCCTGACTATCCTGCGTTCTCCCCTCGGCATCGGCGCGCTGGCCGCCCTGATGGTGGTCGCGTTCTTCGCGGTGTTCGGACCGGTGCTGTGGGGCGAGGCCGCGCGGCAGGCCGATCTGACCCAACTGTCCGCGAAGCCCAGCGCGGACCACCTCCTCGGCACCGACGCGGGTGGCCGGGACGTTCTCGCGCGGGTGCTGACCGCGACCCGGCTCTCGATCGTCACCGCCGTCCTGTCGGCCGCCCTCGGCGTGTTCGTCGGTGTGGTCATCGGCCTGCTGCCGACGATCGCGCCCCGGCGGCTGGGGCGGTTGGTCAACAGCGCCATCGGCGTGGCACTCGCCTTTCCGGCTCTCCTGCTCGCCATCGTCGTGTCGATCACCCTCGATGTGGGCGCCACCAGTGTCACACTGGCGATCGGCCTGGCCATGGCGCCGTCCTACGCCCGGCTCACTCAGACCCTCGGTGCGTCGGTGACCGGGCGCGACTTCGTGGCCGCCGCTCGCATCCTCGGCGTCAGCCGAGCGCGGATCCTGGTACGGCACGTCCTGCCCAACGTGCGAGACCCGCTCATCGTCAACGCCAGCATCGGCGCCGGCACCGCGCTGGTCGCGGCGACGGGACTGTCCTTCCTGGGCCTCGGCGTACAGGCGCCGGACTACGACTGGGGCCGCATGCTCAACGAGAGCATGGGAGCCATCTACGTAAACCCCGCTCCGTCTCTGGGGCTGGGCGCCGCCATCGTGTTCGCCGGCGTGACGTTCGCGCTCGCCGGCGAGGTGCTCGCCCGGGCATTCGGGCTGCACCGGCCCTCCGGCCGCCGCCGGCGGCGGAAGACCACCGGCTCGACGGCGGCGGCACCGGTCCCGCAGGTCGCGGAGGACCCCGTGCTCCGCGTACGCGGCCTGCGAGTGGAGGCGCCCCGGGGGGATGGATGGGCGACGCCGGTTCGTGGCGTCAGCTTCGACATCGATCGAGGGGAGATCGTCGGCATCGTCGGTGAGTCGGGCTCGGGGAAGTCACTGACCTGCATGGCGGTCGCGTCACTCCTGGAAGAGCCACTTCACGTGACGGCGTCATCGGTCCGGTTCGACGGCACGGAACTGGTCGTCAGGGGCAAGGTGCCCGGCAGACCGCGCTCCAAGTCGCTGGCCCAACAGCTCGGCACGCGGCTGGCATTCGTCTTCCAAGATCCCTCGACCTCGCTCAACCCCGCCCTTCACGTCGGTACGCAGGTCGCGGAGGTCGGTCTGCTGCACGGCGGCCTCAGCCGGCGCGAGGCACGCCGGCGTGCGGTCGACCGGCTTGCCGCGGTACGGCTCTCCGACCCGGCTCGCCGCGCCCGCCAGTATCCCCACGAGTTCTCGGGTGGCATGCGGCAACGAGCCACGATCGCGATGGGGCTCATGGGCGAACCGGCGCTGGTCATAGCCGACGAGCCGACGACGGCCCTCGACGTCACGGTGCAGCGGGAGGTCCTGGCGCTCTTGCGGAAGGTGAACCGTGAGCATGGGACGGCCGTCATGTTCGTCTCGCACGACATTTCGCTGGTCTCGTCATTCTGCACGCGGGTCCTGGTCATGTACCGGGGAGCCATCGTGGAGAGCCTGAGCACCGAGGATCTCGCGAGCGGACGCGCGGCGCATCCCTACACCCGGGCGCTGGTGGCGGCGGTGCCGCACATGGACGCCGCCCCGGGCACCGAGTTCGCCACGATCACCGAGGATGCCGAGTTTCCCCTCGACGCCGTAAGGGAGGGGTCGGCGTGAGCGACCTCGCCTTCGAGAACGTGGGAGTCAGGTACGGGCACGGACCCGCCGCCCACCAGGCGGTCCGTGGGGTGAGTCTCCACGTGCCGAGCGGCCGGACGGTCGGGCTGGTGGGTGAGTCAGGTTCGGGCAAGTCGACGCTGGCTCGTGCCGTCGTCGGCCTGCACGAGGCTCATACGGGCCGCATCCTGGTCGACGGCACCGATGTCGTCGGTGCCCGGGGGAGTGCCGCGTCCGTTCGCCGCACCGTGCAAATGGTTTTCCAGGACGCCAACTCCTGCCTGAACCCGAGGATGTCCATCGGCGCCTCGATCGAGGAGGCGCTCGCCGTACGTGGACGATCCGCGCGACGCGATCGCGCTCACCGGCGCGGCGAGGTGGCCGCGCTTCTCGAGATGGTCGAGCTCGACCCGGCCCGTGCCGGCGATCTGCCCATGCAGTTGTCGGGGGGTCAACGTCAACGCGTCGCGATCGCGCGGGCGCTGGCCGCCGAGCCCCGGGTGCTGCTCGCTGACGAGATCACTTCGGCGCTGGATGTCTCGGTGCAGGGGACCGTGCTGAATCTGCTGATGCGCGTCCAGCGGGACCTCGATCTGACGGTTCTCTTCATCAGCCACAACCTCGCTGTGGTCAGGCAGTTGTGCGACGACGTCGCGGTCATGAAGGACGGGCAGGTCGTCGAGGTCGGATCGGCGACCGAGGTGATCGACCACCCCGAACATCCCTACACACGTGAGCTGGTCCGTGCCGTCCCCCGGATCGGCACCCCTCTCTTCGGCAAAGGAACCACTCTATGAACTCTCGCCTGTTCAGTCTCGATGACGTCCGTCAGGTCGTCACCGTTCCCGAGACTGCGATCACGGCGGATGGAAGAACGGTCGTCTTCACGCGGCGCCAGGCGGCAGACCACCGCACGGAGACCTCGCTGTGGGCGGTTTCCCGCGACTCTCAGCCACAGCCGCTGACCCACGGGCCGACGGATCGAGCACCTCGCATCGTCCCAACGGGGATCATGTTCCTGCGCGATGTCGACGGATTCCCGCAGTTGCATCTCCTGCCGCACATGGGTGAGCCGACGCGGTTGACCGAGCTGCCGCTGGGGGCCGGGGCCGCGGCCGTCAGCCGGGACGGTCGCCGGGTCGCGTTCTCCGCACCCGTGAACCGCGCGCCCGGCGACGCCGCTGCGCCCATCGTCATCGACACGCTCGACCAGAAGGCGGACGGGATCGGCTGGATCGGCAGTGTCCGCCGCCACATCTTCGTGATGGACCTGGGATCCAGGCAGATCAGACAGGTCACCGACGGCGACTACGACGCGGACGGCCCGGCATGGTCGCCCGACGGCGACCGCCTCGCATTCACGGCCTCCATGGCCCACCGCGCGGACGTCGAGCTCGAACGCCGCGCCTACGCGGTCGAGGTCGACGACCCGCTCGCTCCGGTGCAGGTGCTCGGACAGGCCACCGGAGTGACCGGTCCGGTCATGTGGGCTCGCGACGGCGCGTCGCTGCTCGCCGTGGGATCACCCGCGATGGTGGCAGGTCATGCCCGGCTTCTCCGGCTGTACGGCGACGGCAGGCCCGACACCGACATCACGGCTGGGCTGGATCGCAATGTGCTGCCGGGCGCGACGGGCTACCCAGGTGGCCACCCGGCGCAAAGCCACGACGGCAGCGAGATCGTCTTCTGCCTGCGTGACCGTGGCTGGACCCATCTGTACGGGGTCGGTCCGGATGGCGGAGAGGGCAGGCCGATCGTCGCGGAGCCGCATCAGGTCGTCTCCGCGCTCTCGGTGGCCGCCGAGGCACCCCGTGCCGCGATCGTCCTGACCACTCCTGAGTCGTTCGCCGAGGTCGCGATCGTCGACCTCGCCACCGGCGAAGCCGAGGTCCTCACCTCGCTGATGGAAGAGAGCCTCCCCGGGGTCCAGCTCTGTCGACCGGAGCCACGAGAGTTCACGATCAGCGATGGCGTCGTCGTCCACGGGTGGCTGATGGCGGCACCGGACACGACCGGAACCGCTCCGCTCCTGCTCGACATCCACGGTGGGCCGCACAACGCCTGGGCCGGTGTGGCCGACGAGATCCATCTGTACCAACAGCTCCTCGCCGCACGCGGGTGGCGTGTCCTCACGCTCAACCCCCGTGGATCCGACGGGTACGGCGAGGAGTTCTACCGAGCCGTCGACGGCGGCTGGGGACGAGCTGATCTGGCGGACTTCATCGAGCCGATCGACCAGTTGATCGCCGAGGGGATCGCCGACCCCGAGCGACTCGCTGTCGCCGGCTACAGCTACGGCGGCGTCGCGACCTGTGCCCTCACCGCCCACACCGACCGGTTCGCGGCCGCGGTGGCCGGCGGCCTGATCTGCGACTTCGCCTCCATCGCCGGTCAGCGACTGCTGCCGGAAGGCTTCTTCGCCTCGGCGACCGCAGGTGCCGCGCCGACAGACGTGGTCCGGCTCATCGAGAGCTCTCCGATCGCACGCGTCGAGCAGGTGAAGACACCCACGCTCGTGCTGCACGGCGAGAACGACAACACCTGCCCGATCGGACAGGCGCAGCAGTGGTTCTCGGCACTGCGGATCCAGGGTGTGCCGACTCGCCTGGTGGTCTATCCAGGAGGCAGCCACCTCTTCATCGCCGACGGCGAGGTCGATCACCGCGTCGACTACCACGCCCGGGTCGTGGAATGGGTCGAGCTGCACACCCGCGCCGCCGCACGGCCGGCCGCGCTGTCGCCGGCCCCACGTGGGGAGCACTACTGGCGCCGCCGTCTGGACCTCCTCCGAGAACGGCACGGAGTCGTCGGGGCGCAACTCGGCATCGTGCAGCTCGATCGGAGCGGAACTGTCTTCGACCGCATCACGGTCAGCTCCGGGGTCCTGAACGTCTCGACCCGGGAACCCGTCATCGACGACGCCGTCTTTCAGATCGGGTCGATCACGAAGGTCTGGACGACGATGCTCGTCATGCAGCTCGTCGACGAGGGGCTGCTCGATCTCGACGCTCCCGTGCGCGAAATCCTGCCGGACTTCAGGCTGGCCGATGACGAGTCGCCCTCGGTGACGGTACGGGCGTTGCTCAACCACACCAGCGGCATCGACGGGGACGTCTTCACCGACACCGGGAGGGGAGACGACTGCGTCGCGCGGTACGTGGAGCACCTCGCCGCCGTCTCCCACATCCACCCGCTCGGAGAGAGGTTCTCCTACTGCAATGCCGGCTTCGTCGTCGCGGGCCGCATCGTCGAGGTGCTCCGCGACATGACGTGGGACGAGGCGCTGCTCCACTATTTGATCAAGCCGATGGGCCTGCGGCACACCATCACCCTGAGCGAGGACGCACCCAGGTTCGCCACGGCGACCGGCCACGTCGGCTTCGGTGACGAGTCGGCCCCGGTGCCCCAGTGGTCGATCACCCGATCCATGGGACCCGCGGGCCTGATCGTGGCGAGCGTCGGCGACCTGCTGACGTTCGCGGAGATGTCACTGCGCGGAGGGGTGACCCGGGAAGGCGTTCGTCTGCTGTCAGCCGGCAGCGCTCGCCTGATGACCATCGAGCATGTCGATCTGAGACAGAGCGTCGCCACCGTCCAAGGCTGGGGACTGGGCTGGTTTCTCGAGGACTGGCGGGGAACCTTCGTATACGGCCATGACGGCGGCACGATCGGCCAACGTTCATACCTGCGCTTGATCCCCGGTACGAACTACGCGGTGGCGTTGCTGACCAGCGGTGGTCAACCGGATGGTCTCTTCTACGAGCTGTTCGCGGACGTCACGTCGTCGATCGACGGCAGTCTGCCCCCGGTCCGGGTCCGGGCCGACATGACACGTCCGCCCGAACCGCTGGAGGGCGCCTGGGAGTGCGCGGGCTATCGCGCGGAGGTGGCCCCCGACGCGGACGGTCTCACACTGACACTGTGGGAGCGGAAGGGGCACCTGCGCGACGGCACGGCAGCAGAGCCGGAGTCCGTCGCGCTGCATGCCTCGAACATCCCGGGCGTCTACGCCTACACCCCCGCTGAGCTCGCGGGGGAGAAGCAGTTCCGGCCCGTCGCCGGCGGCGTCTACAACGGAAGCCGCTTCCTGCGGCAGGAGTGCTCATGACGACCCAGGCGCCGAGCTCGACCTCCATGGAGTTGCGGCTGCTTCACCGCCCGGAGGAGATGTCTGCCGCCTCCGAGCTCGTGGCGCAGATCTGGAAGGTCCAGAACACCCAGTCGCATGTCAGCCCGGAGCTCCTCACGGCGTTCGCGCACGCGGGCAACTACGTCGCCGGTGGTTTCCGCGGCCATGAGCTCATGGCGGTCTGCGTCGGGTTCTTCTACCCGCCCCGGGAGAATGCCCTGCACTCCCACATCGCCGGCGTGCGACCAGACGCGGCGGGCACAGGATGGGGCAGAGCCCTCAAGCACCACCAGCGCGACTGGTGCCTGGCCCGCGGTGTCACTCGCGTGACGTGGACCTATGACCCCCTGGTGGCCCGGAACGCGTACTTCAACCTCCACAAGCTCGGCTGTGAGGTCGAGGTCTACCTGCCCGACTTCTACGGACCGATGGGTGACGGGCTCAACCAGGGCCAGCACAGCGACCGGATCATGGTGGCCTGGCACATCGGGCAGGCCACGGCGCCCTCACGAGCCGAGAAGAAGCACGGCCCCGCCGTGCTGAGGTCCGTGGACCGGCGACCCCAGCTCGACCTCGGCAGGGCGGAGTCTCTGACCCGATGCGTCGTGGAGATCCCCTCGGACATCGAGGCTCTACGGCGCCACGAACCCGAGCTCGCGATCTCATGGCGGCTCGCGCTACGACGGGCGCTGGGTGGGCTGCTGGAAGAAGGCTGGGTCGTCGTCGATTTCGACCGCCGGGGTCACTACTGCCTCACGAGGAGCACCTGAGAATGCACATCGAGCGTGTCGAGCTCATCACGGTCCGGATGCCGCTGATCCACCCGTTCACCACCTCGTTCTCCACCCAGACGGAGCGCCTTCCGCTCCTGATCCGGGTCACGGCCTCAGACCACGGCGGCACCGTGACAGGGTGGGGTGAGTGCGTCGCCCTCGCCGAGCCGTTCTACTCGCCGGAATACCTTGAGGGAGCACGAGAGGTCCTGCGGCGATTCCTCGTGCCCGCGCTGTTCGAGTGGCAGGCCGCGGGTCACGCCGTGTCGGCGTCGACGGTCGGCGCGGCACTTGAGCACGTGGTCGGCCACCGCATGGCCAAGGGCGCTCTGGAGATGGCGATCCTGGATGCCCAGCTGCGGCTTCGGAACATGTCGTTCGCAGCGCAGCTCGGTGTGACCCGCGTCTCGGTGCCGTCGGGGGTCAGCGTCGGCATCGAGAAGTCGATTCCCGACCTGCTCGGCCGGGTGGGCGACTTCGTCGACCAGGGCTACGCGCGCATCAAACTCAAGATCCAGCCCGGGTGGGACCTCGAGCCGGTCAAGGCGGTGCGCGAGCGGTTCGGCGACATCGCGCTGCAGGTTGACGCGAACACCGCCTACCGGCTCTCCGACGCCCAGCGGCTGCGCGGACTCGACCCCTTCGATCTGCTGCTGATCGAACAGCCGCTGGGCGAGGAGGACCTGCGGCAACACGCTCTGCTCGCGGGCCTGCTCACCACGCCGATCTGCCTGGACGAGTCGATCGTCGACGCGCGGTCGGCCGCCGACGCGATCGCGCTGGGGGCGGCGAGTGTCATCAACATCAAGCCAGGAAGAGTGGGGGGATACCTCGAGGCGGCACGCATCCACGACCTCGCGCTGGCGCACGGCGTCGCGGTCTGGTGCGGCGGCATGCTCGAAACCGGCATCGGCCGAGCCGCCAACGCGGCGCTGGCCGGGCTCCCGGGCTTCACGCTGCCCGGCGACATCTCGGGCTCGGATCGGTTCTACGCCCAGGACATCACCGAGCCGATCGTCATGAAGGACGGCGCGGTGTCGATCCCCGGCGGACCCGGGTTCGGCGTCGAGCCCCTTCCCGCGGCACTCGGCGAGATGACCGTTCACACGCTCGACCTCACCGCCTAGCGACGAGACCAAGGATCAGGCCAGATGGGATCAGCAGGCAGCTACGACACCATCGTCGTCGGAGCGGGCTCGTCCGGCTCGGCACTCGCGGCACGGCTCACCGACGCGGGACAGCGGGTGCTGCTGCTCGAGGCCGGCCGGGACTACGCGGCCTCGCAGCTTCCGGAGGCATGGAGGTCGCCGAATCCGTTGAACGCGATCCTGAACTCCGACTACAACGCGTTCTTGTGGGACGGGCATCTGGCCACCAGGACCGAAGCCCAGGAGCCCTACCTGTACTGGCGAGGCAAGGGCCTCGGCGGAAGCTCGACGGTGAACGGGCAGATCGCGATCCGGCCGCCCATCGAGGACTTCGACGAGTGGGCGGCCTCCGGTTGCACCGGATGGTCGTCCGC
The DNA here is from genome assembly GCF_014873145.1 of Nonomuraea angiospora. NCBI lineage: Bacteria > Bacillati > Actinomycetota > Actinomycetes > Streptosporangiales > Streptosporangiaceae > Nonomuraea > Nonomuraea angiospora. The sequence goes on from NZ_JADBEK010000001.1 coordinate 11,424,752, forward strand.
GGAGGTCATGGCGGACTTCGTCGCCCTGGAGTCCGACGCCGGCTTCGGCGACGAGGACTACCACGGCACCGCCGGCCCGATCCCCGTCTACCGGGCCCCGGTCGACACGTGGGGATCGGTCGACCAGGCGCTCCGCGCGGCAGCGCTCGCCTCGGGTTTCGGGTGGGCCCCGGACGTCAACGCGCCCGGCGCGACCGGCGTCTCTCCCTACCCCATCAACTCGATCGACCGTCGACGGGTCTCGTGCCACGACGCCTACCTGGAGCCACGTCGCGACAACCCGGGCCTCACCATCCGCGGCGACAGCCTGGTCGACGTGGTTCTCTTCGAACGTGCTCGGGCAGTCGGCGTCCGGCTGGCCAACGGATCGGCCTTCCACGCGAACCAGGTCGTGCTCAGCGCGGGCGCCACGGCCTCGCCCTCGATCCTCATGCGCTCGGGCATCGGCCCCGCCGATGACCTCCGACGGCTGGGCATCGAGGTCCGTGCCGATCTGCCGGTGGGCCGTGGGCTCCAGGACCATCCGATGGCCCTGATCGGCATCCCGCTCACCGAAGCGGCCTCGGCCGGGCCCGCCGACCGGCACACGAACTGCTGCGTGCGCTACAGCAGCGGCACCGTGCCCGGCGGGAACGACATGATGCTGGCCGCCCTCAACCAGAACGCGCTGGCCATGGCGGCGGCCGAAGTGCGCGCCGGCGCCGGCGCCGTCGGGGTGTTCGTCAACCGGACCTACTCGCGCGGAACGCTGAAGCTTCGAAGCGCCGACCCGAGCACGCAGCCCCGGGTGGCGCTGAACATGTTGTCGGACGAGCGCGACATCGACCGCCTGGAAGCGGGCATCAGGCTCCTCGGCGACCTGGTGGCCCACTCCAGCTTCGCGGAGATCGCCGACGGCGATCTCTGGCGGGTCAATTCGTCGCTGCGCGATGCCCTGGACACACCAGGGCGACTGCGCGACTACCTGCGCGCCAGCGTGGTCGACACGCAGCACGCGACGAGCACGTGCCGGATGGGAGATCCGAACGCGCCGGAGACGGTCGTCGACCCCCGGTGCGAGGTCCTCGGTTTCGAGGGTCTCCGAGTCGTCGATGCCTCCGTCTTCCCCTTCGTCCCACGCGCCAACACCCATCTCACCTGCGTGATGTTCGGCGAGCACATGGCCCGCAGGCTCCACTGAAGCCGGCTTCGATCCAGAAAGAACGAGCAGATGAAGCGCCTGAGCAACATCATCGACGGCACCCCGGTCGAAGCCGCGGACCCGGAACTCCGCAGCGTCGTCAACCCGGCCACCGAACAGGTCGTCGCACTGATTCCGGCCGGATCGGCCGCCGACGCCGCGGCGGCGGTGGAGTCGGCGCAGGCCGCGCACGCGGGCTGGGCGAGGCTCGACCTCGAGGACCGCCTCGGCCGGCTGAGCCGCACCGCCGACCTCCTCGAACGGCATGTGCGCGAGCTGGCGGAACTCGAGAACCGGGAGATGGGCAAGCCTGTCCCGCTCGCCGAGCAGTTCATCGCGGGCGGAATCGCCTCGTTCCGGCTCGGCATCGAGCGGGCGCGGTCCTATCCGTTCGTCGCCGACGTCACAGCTCCGGGCGAGTCCGGACGGACAGTGGTCATCCGTGAGCCGCTGGGCGTGCTGGCACTCATCGTGCCCTGGAACTTCACGGTGACCTCGATCCTGGGAGCCCTCGGCCCCCTGCTCGCCGCCGGCAACACAGTGGTGATCAAGCCCTCGGAGAAGGCGCCGCTGTCCGCGGCCCGGCTCGTCGAGCTGTGCGACCTTCCGGCAGGCGTGGTGAACCTTCTCCTGGGCGACGCGCGCGCCGGCAAGCCCTTGGCCGAGCACGAGGCGGTCAAGCTGGTGCACTTCACCGGGTCTGTCGAGGCGGGCCGCAGCGTCGCCGTCGCCGCGGCCAAGCGCCTTCAGCGAACGATCCTGGAACTGGGAGGGAACGACCCCGTCCTCGTCGACGCCGACGTCGACGTGGCCGCCACCGCCAAGGCGGTCGCGACGTCGACGTTCCTCAACAGCGGACAGATCTGCACGTCGTCGGAGCGGATCTACGTGCACCGCGCGGTCGCGGACGAGTTCATCGCCGCCCTCGTGGCCGAAGCCGAAGGCTGGACGATGAGCGACGACCCCTACTCCCCGGGCCTGGGACCACTGGTCGACGACACCCAGAGGAGGATCGTGCACGACCACGTCCACGAAGCCGTCGACCGCGGGGCGACGCTGCTCTGCGGTGGCGGGCGACCAGACCGGCCCGGATACTTCTACCCCGCGACGGTGCTGACCGAGGTCACCTCGGACATGCGCATCATGAAAGAGGAGACCTTCGGGCCGGTCGCCCCCGTCACCGTGGTCGACTCCTTCGCCGAAGCCATCGACCTGGCCAACACCACAAGCTTCGGACTCGCGGCGACGGTCTATTCCTCGACCCCCGAGAACCTGCGGCGCTGCAGGGAGATCAACGCCGCTCTCGTGTGGATCAACGAGTGGCAACACGGTGGCGTCAACATGGTCCACGAGCCGTGGGGGGTCAGCGGGATGGGTGCGACCGGGGCAGCGGCGTCGTTCGACGCCGCCACCCGCCCGGTGTCGATGCTCTACTCGCCGTCCACGAACCACGGGTAGTACGGGGCCGTGCTCCCGGCGGGGGTCGCGCCGGTCGTGGCGGCCTGAGCAAGGGCCCACTCCGGAGAGCCGGATATGAGTAGGGGCTACTCATGTCCGGCGGTGGGCCGCGGGACAGGATGCGATCACGGGGCTGGGAGTGCCCGCCCGCGATCCGTTCCTTGATCTCTCCCGGGGGAAGAACATGCTCACACGTTCCGGCAGGCTCGCGGCGATGACCGCGTCGGGATGCCTGGCGATGTCGGTGCTCGGGGTTACGGGGGCCGGCGCCGAGACCGCGTTCGCCCCTGACACCTGCGCCAGCGGGTACGTCTGGCGCGGCGCGCGGTCCAGCGACCACGTCTGCGTGGACCCGGCCGTACGCGACCGGACGCGGTCGGAGAACGCCTCCGGGGTCTGGCACGCGTGCACGACCGGGTTCGTCTGGCGGGAGGCGTACACCGGTGACTACCGGTGCGTGGTCCCCAGCTCCCGCTCCCAGGCGCGGCAGGACAACGGCAGCGCGGCCCGCAGGCTCGCCTGGGTCGTCATGATGAAGCGCAACCACGCCGGTAACGGGCCCTCGTGCGACGGTGAAACCTGCTCCACCACCAACGAGGGGCCGTACCAGACCGTGGGCGTCCGCGGCTATTACCTGACGCCGGGCACCCAGGTCGCCGTCCAGGTCAGGCGCGCCTCGGATGACCGGGTGCTGTGGCAGGGCCGGGCCACGGCGCAGTCGGGCGGTAACGGACCGGCGGGCAGCTACTCGGTCGACACGGGGCGGGTCCTGTGCGGTGGCAGCTCGTTCGCGGCGCCGCTCACCGCGTACGTGGTGGTGCGCGGCGACGGCGGGCAGTGGTCGCCGCGCGTGCCGATCGCCTGGCGGTCCTGCGGACTGGTGTGATCAGCGTGCCGGGGGCTCCGGCCGGGGCCCGGTGAGGATCCTCGCGTTGAGCACCGTGGTGACCTTGAGGGCCCATTCGCTGCCGTAGCGCAGCCCGTTGTCGTCCGTCCAGGCGATCACCGGCCGGCCCTGGCCGTCCAGGGTCATGGCCAGGCCGGCGCCGGGGCCGTACCGGATCCTGCCCACGGCGGCGCTCTCGCACCGGCCGTCCGAGCAGGCGGCCAGCATGATCCGGTGGGCGGCGAGGTCCTGGTAGGCCACCAGCGTCCGCCCGGCCGCGTCTGTAACCACTGCGGGAAGCGTGCTGTGGGACGGGCCCGCCAGCGCGACCGGGTCGATCCGGGCGCAGCCACGGTCACGGCAGTCGAGCAGGCTGACCGAGCCGTCCCGCATGTCGCGGTGGACGATGACCGGGCGACCGTCGGCACGCATGGCCATGGACACACCCCCGCGCACGCGGCTCTCGTACGAAGGTTCCGTGTCCCGGCCGTCCCGGGCCGTCGTCACGCGCGGCGTCGTGCAGTCCGCGTCGGCGCAGGTGATCACGGACAGGGCGCCGTTCCTGGAGTTGAGCCGCGCGGCCACGGGACGGTCGTCCGCGCCGACCGCCACCGCCAGGCTGCGATAACCGCTGTCATCGAAGCGCGACTCCAGTTCGGCGGCCATCTTCCGCTCGGGCCGGGAACAGGCCGGATCGTCGCAGAACGTGAACAGGACCGTCTCCGACCCGGGCTCGGACGGAGGCCGGCCCGCCGGCCTCTCGTTCCGGCGTGTCTCCACGACGACCAGGCCGCCGTCCGGGCGTACGGCGAGGGCCACGGAGCTGCCTTCCGGGTAAAAGGTGGGCTCGGACAGCGGCTTGCCGCCCGCCGGGGGCACGCACCCTTTGCCGTCGCAGATCAGCAGGCCGAGCCGGACGGCGTTCCCCAGGCGGCCCCGAACCTGGGGGTCCGCGTTCCAGGCGGTCAGGACCAGGCGGCCGTCGGCCAGCCGGGCGCTGGCACCGACGGGTCCCGTCTTGGTGCGCTCCTGCCTGGCCCACGCGAACGAGGTGTCCCGGCAGGCGGCGTCCACGCAGGTGAGCAGCCTGGTCGAGCTGTACACGCTGTCCATGACCATGGTCAGCGGCAGGTCCGTGCCGGGGTACACGGCACGCAGGTCGACGGCGGACAGCGAGGGACCGCCGGTGCCGCCCGAGCCCCTTGACCTGAGTGTCCATCCCTCGGTCACGTTCGTCTCGGAGACCTCCACCCAGCCGAGCGGGTTGGTCAGGGCGACGCCGCCGTACAGCAGACCCGGCAGCGCCAGCGCCGCGACCACCCGGACGGGCCTGGCGGAAACGGGCGGTCCGTCGGGGAGCAGGCGCAGGACCTCCTCGGACACCCTCTTCTCCCCGCTCTCGTACGGCAGGAACAAGAACATCCTGGCCAGCACGACCCCCTGGAAGGCAGTGGCCAGCACGCCCACCAGGCCGTACCCCACACCTGTGACGGCCGCCGCGATCGAGTCGGGCAACAGCGGCATGAGCCGGACCAGCCCCTGCCAGGCCAGCGCGGGCACCCCCAGCACGCCCACGAGTAGCGCGACCCCGGCGTGCGCCAGCCGATCGCCGGCCAGGCGGTAGCCGCGGCCGAGCGCCCGCCATCCCGAACGCCCTTCCAGGATCACGGCCGGCACGGCCAGCAGGAACGGCGCCGCGAGCACCGCGAGCCCCACCATGACGAAGATCGACAGCCAGGACTGAGCGGTCGCCCACGCCACGCCGAGCCCGGCGGCCACGATCGCCGCCCATCCGAGCAGCATGATCGCACCGGCCGCGAGCATGGCGGGCGCGCGCCGCAGCGCGGTCCGCAGCGCGGCGGACGGCGACACGGAGCGGTCGAGCATCAGCCCCGCCGCCATCAGCACAGTCGCGGGCAGCACCACGGCGTGCGCGAGCATCGAGACGACCCCCATCGCGACCGTCCAGCCCACCAACGGTCCAGGGAGCGCGGACAGCAGTGCGAACTGCCCGTTGACCAGGCCGCCCGCATCCCCGACCAGCGGCATGGCCGCCAGGTACACCACGATGGCCGCCGGTAACGACGCGATGAGGGCGGGCCCCGCCAGGCGGGCCAGGTGCCGTCCCGTCCACCGGGCGCTCTGCAACAGGACACTGGTGCGCCATATATGACCGACGTTGTCGGGGATTGTCATCCTGGAGATTCTGCCACGGAGATCTTCGCCCGGCTGCGGGGCGCGTTATGCGATGCGGGCAAGGCCGCGCATGTGGATCGGGTACGCCGGAGGCAGCCCCTTGGCGTACCGCTCGAGTTCGTCGAGGGCGGTCTCGGCGAGGCGATGGACCTCCGTGCCCATGGCGCCGGCGATGTGCGGCGTGAGCTGCACGTTGGGCAGCCCGAACAGCGGTGAGTCGACCGGCAGCGGTTCGGGGTCGGTGACGTCGAGGATCGCGCTGAGCCGCCCGCTCACGCATTCGGCGGTGAGCGCGCCGGTGTCGATCAGGCTGCCTCGGGCGGTGTTGATGACCGTGGCGTGGTCGGGAAGCAGCGCGAGGCGGTCGGCGTTCAGCAGGTTCCGGGTCTCGGGCAGCGACGGCGCGTGCAGGGTCACGATGTCGCTGCGGCGCAGCAGGTCGGGCAGCGGAACGAGGGCCGTGCCGAGGGCCTGGGCGTCCGCCTCGGTGGCGTAGGGGTCGCTCGCGAGCACGGTGAGGTCGAAGGACCGCAGCAGGTGTGCCACCCGCCGGCCGGTGTGCGACAGGCCGACGATGCCGACGACGCGACCGTAGCTGGACCGACCACCCCCCACAACTGCTTGGCTGCGACGCAGGTCAGAGACGGGTTCGTTGTTTTTTCCGCGATTGCTACCGGGACCCCGATCAAGTCGGGCGTGTCCCGCCCGCCAACGCTTCCATCCAGCACTTCTCTTGGAGGTCGTGCGGGTCTGGCCTTACGGTTCGACCAAGGGTGGCCGGCACCACCTATCCGGTACGGGTGGCGGCGGCGGTCACGCTGCCGGTGAACGCCGATGTGGAGGTGACCTCCGACAACGACGCCGACTTCCCGGGTGACCCGACGGCGGCGTACATGATGGCCGGCACCAGGACCGGCGGGTTCAAGCACCGGGTGCATCTGAAGTTCGACACCCCGAACCTGACCGGCTCCACCGTCACCGACGCCAAGCTGTCGATGAACACCATCGACGCCCAGAGCTGCGGCGCCGCGCTCGCCAACGGCATCCAGGTCGCCCGCCTCACCGGCGCCTGGGACCCCGGCAACGTGTACTGGGCCAACAAGCCCGCCTTCACCACCGAGGACGCCTCGACCAACTTCAAGGGCGTCAGCATGGACTGCGCCACCTGGCCGGACAGCATGGAGTGGAACGTCACCGGCATCGCCCAGGACTGGGCCGCCGGTGCCGCCGACCACGGCCTGGTGCTCAAGTCCCCCGGCGAGGCCAACGTCAACAACTACCGCGTCTTCACCTCGGCGGAGAACACCGACGAGTTCGGCAGCCCGCCGAAGCTGACCCTCATCACCAGCGGGCCGGCGTCCGTGCCGACCGTTTCCGCCCCGGCGATCAGCCCGGCGCAGACCGTGAACGGCGCGACGGTGACGACCTCGCTCACCCCGCAACTCGCGGCGATCGTCGCCGACACCGCCGGCGGCAGCCTCACGGGCGAGTTCGAGGTCGAGCACGACCCGGCCGCGGCCGGGCAGGGCAGCGGCCAGATCTGGACCGGCGCCTCGCACGCGGTCACCTCCGGCGGCCAGGCCACCGTCGGCGTCCCCGCAGGGAAGCTGGCCGACGGCTGGAAGATCCGCTGGCGGGCCCGCGCGGCCAACGCCGCCGCCTCCACCACGTCGGCCTGGTCGGACTGGCAGACGGCCACCGTGGACGTGCCGAACCCCACGGTCGGTGCTTTCCAGGTCACCCCCTCCCAGATGGTGGACGGTGGCACCGTGGCCACCAGCCTGACCCCGGCCCTGCGCGCCACGGTCACCGACCCGGCCGCCCAGCCGCTGCGGGCCGAGTTCGAGGTCGAGCACGACCCGCCCGCGACCGGTCAGGGCACCGGACAGATCTGGACCGCCGCTCTCGACAACGTCGCCTCCGGCACCTAGGCGTCGGCCACCATCCCCGACGGGAAGCTGACCGACGGATGGAAGGTGCGCTGGCGCGTCCGTGCGGTGAATGCCGCCACCACGGTCGGCTCGCCGTGGTCGGACTGGCAGTCTCCGACCCGGCCGTCGGCGCGCTGCAGGTCACCCCGTCCGAGCAGGTGAACGGCACCACTGTCACACCTACGCGCACCCCGTCGCTGCTCGCCCAGGTGGTCGACCCCGCCGGTAAGCCGCTGCGGGCAGAGGCCGAGATCGAGCACGACCCGGCCGCACCCGAAGGCCAGGGCACCGGCCAGATCTGGTCCGGCGCCGTGGACGACGTCGCCTCCGGCACCCAGGCCGGCATCACTGTCCCGGCGGACACGCTCACTGACGGGTGGAAGGTCCGCTGGCGACTGCGCGCGGTCGCCGGCGACGCCTCCTCTGCCTGGTCGGACTGGCAGCAGGTCACCGTCGACGTCATCCACCCAGGCGAGGAGCCGCTGGCGGCGACGAGCGGGCCGGTGATCCGCACCGACCAGAGCTTCAGCGTCGCCGCCTGGCTGCGGTGGAGCGACAAGGACGGCGACTACACCGTCGTCGAGCAGAAGGGTGCCCATCAGGCGCCGTTCCGCCTCGGCAATACCGCCGACCACGGTCTGGTGCTCACCTTCACCGATGGTGACACCACTGACGCGACGTTCGAGGGCGTGCTGACCGGGGTCGAGCCGCCGGTGAACGAGTGGTTCCACCTCGCCGGTGTCTACGACGCCACGGGGAAGGTCGCGACCGTCTACCTCAACGGCAGTCCCGTGAAGTCCGCTCCCGTGAACGTGACCCCGTGGAACGCGGAAACGTCGATGACGCTGGGCACCAGCATGCTGGGCGACCTCGACGAGACGCGCGTCTACCAGCGGCCGTTGAGCGCGCAGGACGTCGCAGGGCTGCACGCGTCGGCCGGCGCCACCACCTCTGCGGTCGCGCCGGCCCGCGAGCAGACCGGCACGACCGAGGAGACCGAAGAGGGCAAGGACGGCAAGGAGGAGAAGGAGACCACGCCGGAACCGCGGACGACGGCCGGCTCCACGGTCGCCGCGGGAGAGTCCTTTCCGTACAACCGGGTGTCCACCCGGCAGTGCCAGAACCTCTGGGAAACGAAGTTCCCCAACCAGCCACAGGGCACGAAGAGCCACGTGATGGAGTACTGGCGGGTGCACACCTACTGCACCAGCCGTCACCACCATTGGCAGATCTACTCCGACAGCAAGAAAACGAAGGTCGGCGCCGTCATCATCTCCGCGACTGCGGTGATGAAGGCCTACGTCGGCGGCTGGAAGACCAACGGGGAACATGCGCGGGAAGACGCGAGCAACCCCGGCACCGCCCACCATCCGAGGGACATCGACGTCTGGGTCAGGATCGACGACGTCGTCTACACCGAGTCGAAGTTCATGGCGCCCATCATGGAGACGGACGACCATGACGTCACGCTCGAAATCAAGGCGAAGTCGAGCACCCCGAACGGCGCCACCTGCAACCTGACGAACAGCAAGGTTAAGGACGGGGCTGGCCGGCCCGTCAGTACGATCACCAAGGACGCCGAGGACTGGAAGGCAGACTCTCAGGTCACGGGGAAGGACGAATACTGGTTCACCTTCCGCAGCACGGCCACCAAGGACAAGTCGGATGTGGAGAAGGAGGCATATCACGGCATCTCCTACTGCACCATCCGGCCATACATCAGCATCGAGGACAAGGGCTGGCTTCCCGACATCAGGAACACGGTCTACTCCTGGATCGGTCTGCACGCCCCGACGGTCCCGATGTGGGACAGGCCCAGGGACGCCACGGAGGCGACGGACAACGCTCCCACCCTCCGCTGCGACCTGTCCGACAACTACACGGCCTACTACGGAGGCTGCATCTTCAACAAGGTCAGCAGGATCTACCGGATGTCCCGGGTGGATCCGCCGGGCGCGAAAGCCGTCTCGCTCGTGGCCGAGCACCTCTGGCACACGCGCGAACTGCCCGACCAGACCGTCCCGGACGAGACCACGACGGACTCCCCACGCAAGCCGATCACCGGCAAGAAGTTCCCTGGGCACTGGCCTGGCACGGCCCTGCACAATGTGGACAAGAAAGCCAAGACGGCCGACGGCGTGTACGTGAGGGGCCGCAACAAGACCATGAAGACCAAAATCTGCAACCTCGACTACACCGCCGCCGAAAGGGCGGGCAAGGAATGTGACGAGTATCCGTTCAACAACACCAAGGAGGGGCCGGGATATCGTGCGGACGACCACGATCCCCACTCGCAGAGCTGGAACTTCTCCATCAGGCCCGTGCTGATCGAGCACAACAAGAACGCCGGAAACCATAAACAGCTCTTCGAAGTCCAGAACCGCGTCTTCCACAAGGACGCCTTCTGGGTGAGCGTGATCTGAGATAGCCCGTCTGGTGTGCCGCTCCCCGCGACCGGGGAGCGGCACACCAGATTCGATCGGATGGACATGCCGAACCCCACCCACCTGTACGACCTGCTCGAGTCCCGCTGGGAGAACATCGCGGACGGCTTCGCCGCTGTCTGGGCCGAAGGACTGACGGTGGAGGAGACCGCCCGGCGGCTCGGCGCCGACCCAGCCGGCGCGACGGAGCTCACGCTGGAGGACATCGGACTTGGCTTCGAGGGTGATGAGATGCCCGGTGACGAGGATGGGATCATCCTCGTCGGCCCCTGTGACGCCTGGACCCTGGCGGTGCAGGTCCAGTGGATGGACGTCACAGAAGAACCTCGGTTGTCGGAACTCTCACGCGACGGCGGCAGGGCCATCGCGATCGGCTGGCACGGTGATGGCGCGCACCGCGTGGAGTACGCGATCGATGGCCGGCTCACCTTTTCCGCGCCGTTGGAGGAGATCCTGGACCCGCTGCACGAGTACGCCGAGGGTCTGCGGATGCCCACCGATTGGGACGTTCCCGTGGACGTGGGATCGCCCACCGAGGAGATGATCACGACGGCCCTCACGGCCATCGGCCGGCTCACCGGCAGGGAACTCGACGAGGAGTGGCTGGAAACGCCCCACGTCCGCTACCTCATCCGCCGAACCCGATGATCCAGCGCGATGATGGGGCGTCCTGCGGGACCGCGTCGCGAGATGATCTTGCCCAGGCGCGTAAGGCATGATGGCCAGCGCTGACGGCACGGCGGGCTGCGGTGGCGGACGGTCGCGCTGGCCCCTTCATGACGCGCATGAACCTCGCTTCAACCTTGCAGGACATGCTGTCCGCATCGGTCGCCGGCACCCTGGCCCGCGCCGCCGCGCTCTGAGAAGGCGTCCAGGGCCGACGCCCTCGAACGGGCTGGCGTCACGGTGTCCGACTGCTGGGCCGTCCCCAACGAGCCCCGGGAACTGACCATCCGACCGGAGCGCGCGCGCCCGGCGACTACTACGAAGTGCACGTCGTGGCGGGAAGACCCAAGCGGGCTGAGTTCCGTGGTTCGGCGTGCCCAACGACGGGGTGACGGCGATTCGGATCGCCGTCACCCCGTCGGGACGTTACGCGGGGGGCTGGGAGACGACGACCACGTGGGTGGTCTTCGCCGGCTCGATTGTCGAGTTCCCCACCAGCTGGATGACGTACGTGTGCTTTCCGGCCGTCGTCGGCGTGTCAGCGAAGCTGAACGACCCGTCGGCAGCGGCAGTCATCTTGGCCAGGGCTTTCGAGGTAGTGCCATCGGGGTTGGAGACGTTACGTACGACGGTGACAATGGTGAGCGGGAAGGTGATGCCGTCGGCGGCGAACGTTCCGTCGAATTCGAGTCGCTCGCCGACGACGCCGGTGGTCGGGCCGGTCACCGTGAGCACCGGCTGGTACAGGCCCACCTCGACGATGGCCGAGGCGCCGCTGCCCCTGAACCATGAGTTGCCCGGCCAGTACAACCGATATTCGTACGACCCCCATTTCGGTGCGGTATCGGTGAACTGGTACGTGCCGTCCGCCTCCGTGGTGACTTCCTGGAAGGGCCGGGAGGTGCCGTCGGGGAGCCAGCGGTACAGCTCGAGCGTCTGCACGCCGGGCGGCGCGCCGGTGCTCAGCGTGAGCCGCCCACTGAAGGTCAGCTGCTTGAGCGCGGTCGCCTCGGAGGGAGCCGTCATGGTCAGGGTGGAGGCGTGGTAAGGCGAATGCGGCAGCCGCCAGAGGTGCATCCGCCCGGTGTCAGGCTCCTTCAGCACCGCATAGGTGAGTACGCCGTAGAAGGCGATGCTGCCCGCCACCAGCGCCTTGCCCTGGTGGTCGGCCGAGTAGATCACCTCCGCCGTGGCCGGGTCGTACACCACGATCTCCGCCGCGTCGCCCGCGGAGGAGTTCCAGCCGCCCACGACGTAGGCGCCGTTCGGGCTGGCCGCGACGGCGGTGGGGAGGCCGTGCTCGCTCAGCTCGCCGCTGTCGTAGGCGCGTGTCTTGGCGTTGGTCATCGTGTCCCAGGCGTCGAACCGGTGGGTGTCGGCCAGCGCCGACAGCGCCGCTGACCCGTAGTCGGCGAGAGCGAGGTCCCGCAGGGACGTGTCAGCGCGGATCTCACCGCGCGAAGTGGCCGGGGTGGTGCTGACGTCGTACACCCTGATCGAGGCGGGGTCGGCTCCCGGCTCTCCCGCCACCAGTGTGCTCCCGGCGACAGCGACCAGCGGAGGCTGCGTCGTGCCTGGCCAGACCGGGACGAGGGTGGGTGTCGGCCTCCACAGCTCGAGGGCGACGACGCCTCCTTCCCCCGCTTGGCCGCACCCGTATCCGACCCACAGCCGCTCGTACGACTGGGCCAGCGTGGACGGGCACGGGTAGGCGGTGAGGTCGATCCGCTTGGTGATGGCGAGCGTTGCGATGTCGATCTCGATCACTTCATGCGAATCGCGCAGCGCCGCGTACACCTTCCTGCCGTTGTCCGCCACGGACAGAGCCACGGCACCGGACAGGCCGCTGATCGTGTCGATGAGCGCGCCGTCGCTCTTGGTGACCACGATCCGATCGTCGGCGGCGACGAAGATTTTGCCGCTCTGTCCCACCACGTCGCCGCCCCTGTCGGCGGCGACGCCGAGGTCGATGACGGTGTCGGCGGCCGAGGCGGCGGGTGCCTGAGCGACCAGCAGGAACGCTGCCAGGAACAGGGACCCAGCCAGGGCGACTAATCGGCGGGAAAGAGGAGCACGGCCAGAGCTTGAGAGGCGCACATGCACTCCATTCTAAAGGGCAATTGTCGAACATATGTTCGCACATTGGATCATCGTCGTCCAGAACGGCCTCGGAGAAGGTGGTCCCATCGCCCGCCGCCCCAGGCGGACCCCGTATGGGGCGTCGCCGACAAGGTCCTGACCACAATGGGCACGGTGTGGGTGCGCCGTGAGAGGTGCATCCATCGCCTTCTCGGCCACCCATCCAACGAGTTGCCCCTCTCGGCAGGGATCGGGTGCCACCCGTGGTCCATCGTTATCGTCGGCGTGGTGTCGCCTCCGGAGCACATGCCTGAAAGGCCAGCCAACATGCCTTACATGGCTACTTTGGCCTGCTGGGAGGCCCGGCGCAGGCGCCCGAGGTCCTGGCGGCGCCGTGCTGCAGTGGCCCGCCCGGGCCACAGCTGATCGGCTCGGGCATGGACCCCAGCGACGGCGGCGCAGATCAGGCCGACTACCACATCTGGAACCTTCGCCGCGGGCGGGCTCGCGGGCAGTTGCGTATCTTGGGTATGAGACGGCGCGACGACGACGCCGTGGTTCGAGTACTGGCTCGCGACGCCGGACGAACTCGCGGCCGCCGTCGCCGAGTCGGCGTGGACCCTGGAGGATCTGGAACGCGACCCGGCAGGCCCCGGCTACATCGCCCGCCTGCGCTGCTGAATGCCCCCGCAGACGCCAAGGTGCCGCCCCCGCACCGCAGGTGCTTCACGCGGGTGGGCCCGCCTTCACGCGCTGCACCAGCCGTTCCACCGACCCCCGGTAGCCGTGGAGGTGCTCCAGCCACCACGTGGCGCCCGCCTCGGCGTAGGCCCGCACCGGCGAGCCCGGCCCGCTCACTCCGATGACCGCCACGTCGAGATCGCCTGCGGTGGCCCGGTGCCGGCGCAGCTCGCTGACCTGAGCGGCCAGGGAGTCGGGCGAGAGCGTCATGCGGCCCTCCTGGTCGTCGCCGGCGACGATCCAGCCATCCCAGCGGGCGGCCCGCCGAAGGGCGCCTGCGGCCGTGCCGCCGACCCACACCGGGACCCGAGGGCGCTGGAACGGCAACGGCGCGAGCCGCACCCCGTCCACGGTGTAATGAGCGCCCCGGTGATGGACCTCGTCACCGGACCAGAGCGAGGTCATTACGTCGAGTGCCTCATCAAGCACCGCCCCGCCCGGACGCGCTGAGCCGAAGGCGGTGAACTCCTCCCTCACGCCGCCCAGCCCGGCTCCCAAGATCACGCGGCCCCCGCTCAGCCTGTCGAGCGTCGCCACGGTCTGGGCCAGGATCTCCGGGCGATGCCGGGCCACGGCCGTCACCGCCGTGCCCAGCCTGATACGCGAGGTCGCCTGGGCCGCAGCGGCCAGCGCCACCCACGGGTCCGCCGACGGTGTGCCCCAGGCGAAGGCCACATGGTCCCACACCAGCACGGCGTCCCATCCGGCCGCCTCGGCCTCCCGGGCGAGAGTGACCAGGCGCGCTGGCTCCGCGAGCTCACCGAGGATCGCGACGTCGATGCCGTAACGCATGCCCACACTCAAGCACCTGGCACCGACACTTCCGTCATCAGACTTGACCTCAGCGATGACACCGCCATCACGCCCGCGGCCTATCTCGGCGACACCGAAGAGGTGGCTCGGCAGTATGCAGCACGGGGGACGCACGAGGACGGATATTATGAGTACACAATGCGACCGGGATTCCTCAAGGCGTTTCCTCCTAGCAAATATATGACTACGCACGACAACAAGCCAGGTCAGCATCAGTGGCTTATTCCGCGCGGTGAGATCGCTCGATTTAACTCCTATATCGCAGGCATGCGATGGATCAACTACTACCAGGATGACCTGGGGAACGGATATACGTGGTAGCAGTACCAAGGGGCCGACACATCAACTTTGTGCCGGTACTCTGAGATAAGTAGAACCTCCTCGTATGCCAGCCTGGATGCTGTCCATTCCGGGCTGGCATACGGCACAGTGGCCTCCACGCCCGTTACGCACACCAAAAACTCCTGCAGAGGGGTCAGGAGGAATATGGGGAACTATCAAAATTGACATCCCGCCAAGCTCTGTAATATCAATATACGATGAAAGGAATGCTGTCATGGGCCGCGCCGGAGAAGGCGAGGCATATCGAAGCGTATTGGCCGCCCTAGAGATTGGCCAGGTTTGCAATGGGGTAATTACGCATATCAGGGACTTCGGCGTTTTTGTTGATCTCGGCGATATGGAGGGCGTGATAACTAGCATCAACCTATCCTGGGGTAACTTCAATCACCCGTCTGAAGTTGTCTCTGTCGGACAAAGTGTGGCAGTCGTTGTTCTGGCGGTCGATCTGCAACGAATGCAGATATCGCTATCCCTTAAAGAGTTGCAGCCGAGGCCGCTGTTGAAATTTGCGCGCGATTGCCTTGGAAAGACTCTTCGGGCTAAAGTTAGTAAAGTTGTACCATTCGGGGTATTCGTGCGTCCGGAGGACGGTATAGAGGGCTTGATCCCCGTGGCCGAATTCGAGCGAAAGGGCATAGAAGTATTGCCGTCGCCTGGCGACGAAATCCCCGTTCGGGTTGAAGCAATCAATATCGTCAGCAATAAAATTAAACTTTCGCTCCCATGATGCTGTCGTGTAAGCATTCACCTCGTGCGCATTGGGTGACGACGGAACCGCTGGTGTGACCGTCCGTGAGTTTGATCAATCCCCCCGAGGGTAATTCGATCTTCGGGTTCCGGCCTGGAGGAGATGTCTCGCGAGGAGCTGATTGCTCTGACGCGTGCCCTCGTGGCCGAGAATGCCGCTTCGGGCGGAGGTGGCCGAAGTTCGGGCCGAGAACGCCGCGCTGCGGGGGCGGGTGGCCAGGTCGGAGCGGTTGCTCTCGCGCAACAGCGGCAATTCGGGGTGAAGGACCTTGCTGGTTAACTCATTTCAGGCGGTCAGGGCGGTTCGAGTCGGGCCAGGTGACTGGTGCGTTTGCGCTGCAGAGGGCGGCCGTTCCGCCAGGCGTCCAGGCGGATCAGGTTGACCGCGATCGCGGAGACGATGTGTTCGGGGTGGACTTTCTTGATGCCGCGGTAGCGGGCGCGGCGCAGGCCGGTGACGGTGACGGTTTGGTGGATGGTGGCTTCGATGTCGCACCGGAGGGCGTATCGGTCGTGCCAGGCGGGCGTGGTTTGTTCGGTGCGGGCGGCGTCGAGGGTTTCCTGGATCGCTCGTGGGTGCAGGGTGAGGTGGCGGCCGCTGTGCTGGGCGCTGGTGCATGAGGTCCGCACCGGGCAGGGGCAGCAGGTGTTGAGGGGGAAGGCGGCCACGATCATCGGGCGGTCTTTTTGTCGGCAGGGTGTCCAGGAGGTGCTGGTCTGTCCTTGCGGGCAGGTGACCTGCCGACGTTCCCAGTCGATGGTGAAGGCGGTGCGGTCGTAGCCGTTTCGGTGCGAGCCTGGAGGGAGTTGTCGGGCCGCAAGGGCGTGACCACCGTCATCTGGTGTTGCTCACGGGCGGCGACAACGAGTTCGGCAGAGGAGTACCCGGCGTCCAGGTAATGCTCGGCGGGCAGCAGGCCGCGCCGGGCCAGGTGCTGGTGGATGGTCTCGGTCATCGCCGTGTCGGGCACGGTGGCGTCGGTGGTGGCCACGTTCGTGATCAGATTCGGCGGTCTTGTGCCGAGGTTGGTGCCGAGGCCGGTGTCGGGGCCGGTGGTGCCGGTGCCATCGGCTCCATCGTGGGCATCGGCGCTGCGGTGGCAGGTTTCGGTGATGTGCACCTTGTAGCCGTTCCGCAGCAGCTCGCTGCCTTTGGCCGCCCAACGGGTATCCAGGTCATACGGCGAGGCCAGCCGGTATCTGCCCGGCGGCAGGCCCTCGCCACCCGTGTGACATGTAGGAAGAGTCGGCGTGGGACGGAGCGGGACGGAACGTTCTCTATCGCTATTGACGGTTCCACCGATCCTGGCCTGAGCGTTTTGGCCGTTGCGGGATCAGCTGTCGCCATGGGCGACGCTCTTGATGGTGTCGAGCCAGTTCGCCATAAAGTGCTCGGCTTGTACCGCTTCATAACTCATGGGCTGGTGCCTGATCTGTGGCTTTGGCCTTCAGAGGCCCTCGCGGGCAAGATCGCGATCTGTGTCGGTTCGTCTGCTGTATCTGACCTCGATTCGAGTGTTCGGCTGGCTGGTGTTGCTGGGGCGTGGTCAGGCGTCCACAGATGCCGAGATCATGGTGCTCCGGCATGAGGTTGCCGTGTTGAAACGGCAGATCGTCCGGCCGAAGCCGGACTGGGCCGATCGAGCGGTCCTGGCGGCTTTGGCCCGTTTCCTGCCGACAGCGCTGCGAGCTCACCGGCTGGTCACCCCAAGCACCCTATTGGCCTGGCATCGGCGTTTGATCAAACGCGCATGGACCTACCCCCACCGTGCTGACCGTCCTGGAACAAGCAAGGAGATCCAGGATCTGGTCCTCCGTCTGGCCCGCGAGAACCCCACGTGGGGGTATCGGCGAGTACACGGCGAACTGGTTCACCTCGGCGTGCAGGTTAGCGAAGCGATCGTGCGACGGATCCTGCGTTCACGCCGACACCGGGCCAGCGCCACGAAGCCCCGACAGCTCTTGGCGGACGTTTCTACGGCTGCAAGCGAAAGGGCTGCTCGCCTGCGACTTCTTCCACATCGACACGATCTTCTTGAAACGCCTGTATGTATTTCGTCATGGAGGTAGAAACACGACGCGTTCACATCCTGGGCGTTACCGCCCATCCCACCGGCGCCTGGATGGCCCAACAGGCCCGCAACCTGCTCATGGACCTCGGGCACAGGGCCACCTCGTTCCGGTTCCTCATCCGTGACCGGGATACCAAGTTCACTGCCGTCTTCGATGAGATCTTTGCCGGGGCTGGTGTCACGGCGATGAAGACTCCGCCGCAGACGCCCCGAGCCAACTGCTACGCCGAACGCTGGATCCGCACCGTCCGAGCCGAATGCACCGACCAGATGCTGATCTACGACGAACGACACCTTCGATCGGCCCTGAACGAGTACGCCGTGCACTACAACGCGCACCGCCCGCACCAGTCCCGCCAACAACGCCCACCCGATCAAGACGAGGACGTCGTGGTGCCGCTGGAAGGCCGGATTCAGCGCCGAAAGGTGCTCAGCGGAGCCATCAACGAGTACCACCGGGCCGCATAACAGACCCGACGAAACACCAGCTCAAACCACGTGTACGAGTTTTGAAGCGGTACACGCTCCGCTGCGGGTCCTTCCCGACCCGGTCGAGGACGATATCAAGGTCATCCGACTTGACCGCCTCGGCGGGCTGATCCACGAATACGCGCAGGTCGCATAGGGTGGCCGAGTTCTTGGCACCCACACGCTCACCCGACCGCGAGCTGGGTGCTCCAGGCGATGAAGAATCTCATGATGGATCTGGACGACGCGGGTTGCCGGGCGCGCTATCTGATTCGCGACCGGGATGGGAAGTTCCCCGCTCGCATGGAGGAGATCCTCGCCGGGGCCGGCATCCAGACCGTGCTCACCGGTATCCGGATGCCGCGGATGAACACGGTCATGGAGCGGTGGGTGCAATCGTGCCGCCGTGAGCTCCTCGACCGCTGCCTATTGTGGAACGAACGCCACCTGCGGCACGCCCTGCGCGAGTACGAACGGTTCTACAACCGGCACCGCGCCCATCAAACCCTGGCCCAGGCGGCCCCACTGCGCGCCGTCCCGGATCCGATCACTGATCCAGAGGATATCGCCAACTTGAACATACGCCGTCGAGACCGGCTCGGTGGAGTCCTCCACGAGTACTCGCATGCCGCTTGAACTGCATGGATGGAGTTTTCGGCAGGCGCAATCTTTTCCATATGTCCACTCGCTTCCTGGAGAACCGGTTTGATGAAAGCCATGATGACCAACCGGCCGCACGCGTCCCCTGTTCGCCCGCTGGTGCTGCTCGACGTGGACGGCGTGCTCAACCCGGAGGTACGACCCGGCCCTGGCTGGCAGCCGCATCGAGCGCAGTCGCCGATCGGCACCTTCGACGTCATCCTCAACCCCGGCCACGGACGGCTGTTGCTGGAGTTCGCCGACAGAGCCGGTGCTGATCTGGTCTGGGCCACGAGTTGGGAGCATTACGCCAACCATGAGATCGCACCGAGGATCGGTCTGCCGGAACTGCCGGTGATCGAGGTCAACGCCCATACGGGCGCAGCTGGCATCCACCCGAAGACACCACCGGTCGCCGAGTACGTGGCCGGTCGGCCGTTCGTGTGGTTTGACGACGACCTCGACCCGGCTGACACGACCTTCCTTGAGCGGCACGGCAGCGTGGGCCATTTTCGCATCATCCACGTGGGCCCGCACCACGGACTGGACGAGCATCACCTCCGCCAGGCCGCCGCCTGGCTCGCGTCCCTCCCTTCCTCGCACGAGAACAGGGAATAGCGTCATTCCTCCGCAGGGGCGGTTCTACCGATGCGCTGCCCAGCGTGCTGAGTGGAGGCAGGATGAACTGATTGGCGCGTGAACGCTGGTCGAGAGGATTGAGGCTTGGTCGGCGGGTGCCGGCAAGTGGACCCGCGGCAGAGCGTGCCGCCGCACTGGCGCAGGCGCACCGGAACGCAGAGCCAGCAGGTCAACACCGAGCCGTGAACCGCCACGCAGAGCCATCACGGCCATGGCCCGTCAGCTCATCTTCACGTTCCCACACGATAGTCACCACGCGGGAGAACGATATTCTGGCGCGGGTGAACATCTGGAACGAGGACGTCAAGCCGTTCGTTTGGATCAAAACCGACCGAAGAGATCCTTGAATCCCTAGAGTTACCTCACTCGCCGTACTCATGAGCAACTCATGGGCACACGCAAGCGTACCCAGGCTGGCCGTCAACGTCGTCGCGACGCCTTGCGAAGTCGGCGTCGTTCCTCGGAGTTGTGGAAATAGGCGTCGTTGCCCCGCAGGTACAGCAGCAGGAGTCCAGCGCAGGAGGCGGCTATCGCGAGGATGTTCACCACTGCGGTGTCCTGGCCTACCGACGACGGGGTCGAGCTGGTGAAGCCCCACCAGGCAAAAGGAAGCAATTGCACCATGAGCAGGGTGGCCGCGATGGTGACGATAGACCTGGCCTTGCGCCGGCCGCCGATGGCAAGCAACGCGAAGACAACATAGACCAGCAGCAACAAGCCCATGACCTGGAGCAGGAACTCGTTGACCAGCGGAGCCCAGGCCAGAGCCGAAAGCACGAGCAGGAACCCGGCAGCGGTGATGGAGCCGGGCTGGGCGGTTCCGGCGGGTACAGCACTCGCGCGATCTCCCCGTCCTTCAGCGGGTAGTTGATGGTGGGACCGAGGCGGAGGAGCGACTTGACGGCGTAGTCGTCGTCGAGAGGCGAGGCTTTGAAAAGTTCCTCGAACGCCTCCACGAGCGCGACCATGGCCGCCATCTGCCTGCCGTCCGCGCTTGCGGTCTCCGCCTGGTGAACCAGGTCGCGCACCGGCTGTTGAGGGATCATGTCGGCCATGGACACAGCTTCGTAGTCCAGCTGGAAGACCAGGGGCGTGCTGGCCTCGAGGAAGGTGGTGGTGTCGGCAGCGGCGAGGTTGATGGTGGGCTGGTCGGGATGGCCGCCGTTGTGCTTGAGGGTGTTGCGGATCTTGTTCAGTCGCTTCATGCCTTGCGCAACCGGGAGATCAGTGCCGAGTGCGAGCTTGAGAACCAGGAGAGCGGCTCGGGCAGGCGGGCCTGTTCGACTCCGTGATTGTGGAGGTATCTGATGTAGGCCAGACGGCGCCTGATCTCGTCGGGGGGCAGCGGCATGGGGAGGCGCCTTTCGCTCGCGATTTCGCTCGCGAGAAGGAACGTTATCAGGAGTAAAACACGGGTCCGCGCCGCCCGGGCTGTCCGGTAGGCCGCGGTCGCACCCCCGGCACGGAGGGACGGGTTTCGGGACAATCGTTCCTGCGGAAATGCCGATCAGGGCGCGGCCCCCGTCACCGTCCCGTAAACGACCGATTCGCAGAGGCGGGGGAACCGGTAACGCCTTCGCTACTTTCAGTCTGCTCGCGCCGGTTCGGGGGCACGCTGGAGGCATGTCGAAGACGTCGTCTGCGGCTGGACGTCGGCCGGGTTTGCGGTTATGGCGGGTCGTGGTGATCGCTGCGGTCGTCGTGCTGGTGCTCCGTCTGGCGGCCGGGTTGCTGTGGTTCTTCGCCGATCCGCTGCACCTGCCCGACTATGTGCTTCAGGTGCTGGATCAGCGAGCCAGCGTGGTCAGCATGTTCACCGGCATGGCGCTGGGTGCGGCCGCCCTGGTGGTCGCTGTGGTGGCGTTGCGGGCGCAACTGCGGGCCGAACACACCCCGACAGCGGCCGGGCAGAGCACGCCGCCTGCGGTGTCGGCGTCCGGCGAGCGTGCGGTCGCCGGAGGCGGCGACAACTCCGGCGTCATCTCGACCGGTGACGGCGCCCGGAACGTGCAGATGCGGGCGCACGCCTCAGACCAGGGCCGGGTGTACCAAGCAGGCGGCGACCAGACCATCAACGAACGATGACTCTCCTGCCAGACGGCCCCCAAGAGCGGCTGAACATCCAGACAAAGGGCGTCGCTCGTGAGCATGGCCGGGTCTACCAGGCGGCTCGCGACCAGAGCATCACCCAGATCACCCAGCAGGGCCCACGGCGGCCACTGCCCCCGGCCGGTACCGTGCCGGTCCCGGCCGGGCTGTCGGGCCTGCCGCGCCGCCCCGCGGGGGCCTTCGTCGGCCGGGAGGCAGCCATGACGGCTCTGCGCCAGACGCTGCGGGACACGACGGGACCGGGGGTGATCAGTCAGGCCGTACTCGGGCTGGGTGGCGTCGGCAAGAGTGAGCTGGCCCTGCAGTATGCCCACCACCATCGCCAGGACTACGGCCTGGTGTGGTGGATCGACGCCGACAGCCCCGACCAGATTCGCGTCGAGCTGGCCGCCCTGGCTCGGGCGCTGGCATGCGGCATCGACTCGGTGGCCGCCGAGCAGGCCACCGTGGAGGAAGCCGCCGCCTGGGCACTGAGCTGGCTGGCCACCCACCCCGGCTGGCTGGTCATCTTCGACAATGTCGAGGAGGTCGCCGATGTCGAGCCGTACCTGGCCCGTCTCGCCCACGGTCACGTACTGATCACCACCCGCCGCGACATCGGCTGGCAGCACCTGAACATCACCCCGCTCCGGCTGGAGCTGTTGCCCCGCCCAGCCGCGATCGCCCTGCTGGCCGGCCTGATCGGCCCTCCGGACTCCGCCAACAGCGACGGGCTAGGGGAGCTGGCCGAACATCTGGGGGATCTGCCTCTGGCCCTGGCCCAGGCCGGCACCTACATCGCCCGCACCCCCCGCATGAACCTGTCTGCGTACCTGCAGTTGCTCAAGGACATCCCCGCCCGCATGTATGCCGCCGCAACAGCCGGAGGCGACGCCGAGCGCGTAGTAGCCAAAGTGCTGACCATCAGCCACGCTCGCATCCAGGCCATCAACCCGCTGGCCATCGACTTGTTGAACCTGCTGGCCTGTTTTGCCCCCGACAATCTGCCCTGCTCCGTGCTGGACGGCCTTCCGGAGACCGACCTCTTGCAGGTCGACGAGGCGCTGGCACTGCTGGAGTCCTATAGCCTGATCACCCTCACCCCCAGCCTTGTCGAGCTTGTCCCTGGCCAGCCGGAGGACCTGGTCAGCGTGCACCGTCTCGTCCAGGCCGTCACCTTGCATCGGCTCGCGCCCGACCAACGCGATCAGATCCGCGACAGCGCGGCTGAGTTGGTCCAGGCCGCGCTCCCTGACAATCCGAGGACGATCAGTACCTGGCCTGGCTATCAAGCACTCCTGCCACACGCTCGCGCCGTGTTGCCGGCAGACTCCCCTGGCCTGCATCGCCTGGTCGACTTTCTCGATGCCAGCGGGGACTACACCACCGCCGTCCAGCTCCAGCAAGACATCTATACCCACGCTCTGGCAACGCTGGGCGCCGAACATCCCGACACCCTGACCGCCCGGCACAACCTCGCCTGGTGGACGGGGGAGGCGGGGGACGTGGCCACCGCACGCGACCAGCACATGGCCCTGCTCCCCGTACTCGAACGCGTCCTGGGCGCCGAGCACCCCACGACCCTGGCCGCCCGGAACAACCTCGCCATCTGGACGGGGGAGGTGGGGGAGGCGATCACCGCACGCGACCAGTGCACAGCCCTGCTGCCCGCCCTCGAGCGCGTTCTGGGCGCCGAGCACCCCAACACCCTGGCCGCCCGGAACAACCTAGCTTCCTGGACGGGGGAGGCGGGGGACGCAGCTACCGCCCGCGACCAATACACCGCCCTGCTCCCCGTACTCGAACGCGTCCTGGGCGCTGAACACCCCAACACCCTGACCATCCGGCACAACCTCGCCCGGTGGACGGGGGAGGCGGGGGACGCAGTCACCGCACGCGACCAGTACACGGTCCTACTGCCCATCCTCGAACGTGTCCTGGGCGCTGAACACCCCAACACCCTGACCATCCGGCACAACCTCGCCCGGTGGACGGGGGAGGCGGGGGACGCAGCTACCGCACGCGACCAATACACCGCCCTGCTCCCCGTACTCGAACGCGTCGAAGGCGCCGAGCATCCCGACACCCTGGCCGCCCGGCACAACCTCGCCCGGTGGACGGCAGGCACGGGGGACGCAGCCACCGCACGCGACCAGTTCGCCACCCTGCTCCCCGTACGCGAACGCGTTCTAGGCGCCGAGCACCCCGCCACCCTGGCCACCCGACACAACCTCGCCTGGTGGACGGGGGAGGCGGGGAACGCGGCCACCGCACTCGACCAGCACACGGTCCTGCTGCCCATCCTCGAACGCGTCCTGGGCGCCGAGCACCCCACGACCCTGGCCACCCGGAACAACCTCGCCCGATGGACGGGGGAGGCAGGGGAGGCGGCCACCGCCCGTAACCAGTACACGGTCCTGCTGCCCATCCTCGAACGCGTCCTGGGCGCCGAGCACCCCAACACCCTGGCCGCCCGGAACAACCTAGCTTCCTGGACGGGGGAGGCCGGTGACGCGGCCACCGCCCGCGATCAGTTCGCCGCCCTGCTCCCCGTACGCGAACGCGTTCAGGGCACCGAACACCCCGACACCCTGGCCACCCGGAATCAGCTTGCTTACTGGACGGGGCAGGCGGCGGAGACGGAGTCGAGTGGTGGATAATGGTTCTTCATTTAACGATCATTTTCTGCTGACTGGTCGAAGCTGTCCGACAGGCCGCGCTGGAAGCCTTCAAGAAGCTGTTCAACAACCTTCCGTGTTCAACAACCTCGGATCACCGTTTGCTGTTGTGACCATGAAGGCGCGGCCCGGCCTCCTGCAGCCGCTCATCGGCCTTCGGCTGGCGAGACTGCGCGATCTTCCTGGTCTGGCTGGAGGTCCGTTCGGGACGGCTGCTGCCCCGGTATCCGGATGCTGGTCGTCCGGCTCTGGCCACATGAAAACTGCTGTGTCCGTCCCGGGTGGCGACGCGCCTGTTCTACGGTGAGGACCCCAACGGCAGCGGACAAAGATGTGCGAGAGCCCCGCTCGGGGGACGGGCGGCGAAACGGGAGCGGGTGGACATCGAGTTGGCTCAGGCGGTGGAGGGGCTGCGTGATGAGCTGCTGGCGGCGGCGGTGGCCGGGGCGGGCAGCCAGATCGCTTTTGCGGTGGGGCCGATCGAGCTGGAGTTCGCCGTGGAGTTGAAGGCGGACGCCAAGGCCAAGGCGGGGTTCAAGGCGTGGGTGGTCACCGCCGACGTGGAGGCCGGGGTCAGTCGCGGCCGTACGCACAAGGTGAAGCTGACGCTGACGCCCAAGCACCCCGACGGCGGGGACGTGCTGATCGCCGGGCCGCCCGTCCGGGCCGGGCGATGTGTCCGATCACCTTGAGCCCTGACCCGGGCCCCCGGTTGTGAGCATCAAAGACGGCTGCGGAACTGAGCGGATACGACGTACCAGGCCAGGGACGGCAGGCAGAGACAAACGGGCGGACGGTGGATGCGATGCAGCGGCAGCGGGTGGTGGGCGTGCAGGGGGCCGCGCCAGGCTCGGGGTATGTGATCGGGCCGGTCCTTGGCCTACACCTCGGAGTTCACCTTCTGCTGGAGCGACAAGGACACCGGATGTGGCCGCGACAGCAGCTACTGGCATCCCGTGGGGTGTTCACGAACAGGGCCGGCCTGGGGAGCAAGAGGGGGCGAGGAGATCGCCTCCCAGGATCGCTGTGATCGTTTCCCAGCAACACGGCTTCGGGGAGGCTGGCTGCCATCTCGAAGTGGAACAGCCAGACGAGGCAGGACACGCAGAACCGCAATGGTCAGCACCAGAAACAGCGTCAACGACGACGCACACTGAACGATCAGAGTGATGACAAGCGGTTGCACGGGGCCTTCGACACGATCAAGAAGAGGCCGGACGCGGCCGTCCTACCGACGCGCTGCGGAACTGTTCGAGACCCTCACCCGGCCGCTGGCCCGCCCCAGCATCACCGGCGCCGCCGGACTCCTGCAGTGGGGCGGCTGGACACCGCACCAGCTACGGCACTCCGCGCTGCCCCACGATGCCGAGGACGGCAGCAACACCCCCACTCTGCTGGCTCGCTCCCGGCACGCGGACGAGCTGCGGTGGTTGGCCCAGCACCTGTCCGAACCGCTCCGCCGGCTCGCGGGCTCTATGCCCCGCGGGTCTGGAAGGCAACCTGAACCCTGAGTTCCGCAATGCGGTCGAACCCGCGGTGTGCTCGGTCGGATCGCTTGACCTTAAGCACGATTGAGGTCGCAGACTGCTGCCATGATTTTCACTGACTCAGAGCACGCATACCTGTCGGAGCAGGAACTCGGCCGCCTGGCCACCCTCGGCCCCGACGGGTCTCCCCACTCTCAACCGGTCGTGATCTGGTTCGACCCCGCAACCGAGACCGTCCAGATCGGCGGCCCGGAGCTGAGCAAGAGCCGCAAATATAAGAACGTCCTAGCCGATCCCCGGGTCTCCCTCGTCATTGACGACCAGTCACCGACGCCCAACGCCCTCGGCCAGACCGGCCGCGGCATCGAACTGCGTGGTCACGCCGAGATCGTCTTCCTGGACCCACCGCTCCACCCGGCCTTCGACCACGAGACCCTGCGCATCCGACCGCACCGCATCGTCGCCTGGAATCTCGAGCCGATCACCAATCCGTCCTTCGGTAGCGGCTCCCACCTCCAGGGCTACAACTCCCGCGACGTCTGACCACGATCGACAAGACGACGGCCAGCGCGGCGATCTGCGCTTGGTTGGTCTGGGTGGTGAGACTACGGTCGTGGGCGCCGAGCAGAACCTGCGCCGCCGCCGCACGCCACCGACTCGGCCTGCCCGACATCAACCCCGAAGACATCCACCAGGTGCTCGCCTCCTCCCGCCGCTTCTACCGAGCCTTCGACCGGCTGACCACCCTGCTGGATCCAGCCCGCCACGATCGGCGCGCCCGCCTGCCCCAGCATCAAGCCGACGCGCTGGCCACCGTCTGGGAGGACGACGACCCAGCACACTCGCATAAACGGGGAACTGCTGCAAGACATCGTCACCGCGCTGGTGCTCACCCCAGTGCGCTGGCCCAAAGGCCGGGGCTACCTCCGCCACTTCCGCGGCGATGTCGGCATCGACACCACCGCCACCCCGGTCCTCGCCCGCCCACCCCGCGCCCACCGCTCCACCGGCGAACTGATCGCCTCCACCGAGATCACCGCGGGCTGGCACCACTCGGCCGGAAACGGCCCACCCGAGTACGGCTACAGCGCCACCCTCACCGTCGCCGCCCGCACCCGCCCGGCACTTGGCTCCTTCCCACAACTGGCGCTCGGCCTGGTCCTCGACACCCCACACAAACGCATCGGCGCCAACGCCATCACCACCCTCAAACCCCTGCCCACCCTCGGCTTGCCCGCAGCCTTCGCCGTCGTCGACCGCGCCTACACCGACCAGCAACCCGCCCACTTCGCCCAACCCGCACGCGAACTCGGCTACCAACTCGCACTCGACTACAAAGTGGATCAACGAGGGGTGCAGGGCAGCGCCCACGGCGCCCTGCTCATCGACGGCTCCCTGGCCTGCCCGCTCATCCCCGACAGGCTCGCACAGGCCACCACCGGCCTGGACGACGCCGCCATCCGCACACCATCGCAAGAGCTCACCGCGTTGATCGCCGCGCGAGAGCCGTACTTGCTGCGTCTCAAACAGAGCGCGAACGCAGACGGCAATATCCGCTACCAGTGCCCAGCGGCAGGCACCTCCCCGTCGGTCACCTGCCCCCGCTTCGACCGCCTCCACCAGCGCGGGCCCAGCCGCCCCTCTACGGTCGACCTGACCGACGCTCGGCAGCGAGCCGCCCACCCCGCGGCCAAACCCCGCGTCTTGCCCCCGACCCCTGACCACAAGACCGGCGAACTGCCGAAGAATCATGCGCCAGGTATCGGCCGCGGGGCGGCGGAACGCTGTATCAGGTGAAGGCCCGGCGCGGCACGATCGCCCCGAGTCACTGACGGCGGGATCACCCGAAGGCCAGTGCCAGCGCCAGTGATCCTGAACGAAGCGTTCATCGCCACGCGCCCCGAGTTGCGTCACGTGCGCGCCCGTCTCCGCACGCCCGGACAGAGCGGATCACGCGAGCGCGGTTTCGGGACGATGAAGTGGCCAGGTCAGAGCCAGTCGTGTTCGCGGGCGTAGCGGGCGGCGTCGTGGCGGGTCGCGGCTTGGGTTTTCTGCATAGCGTTGGAGAGGTAGTTGCGGACGGTGCCGTGCGCGAGGTGTAGTCGGCGTGCGATGTCGGTGACGGCGTAGCCTTCGCTTGTTTCACGGAGCACATCGAGTTCGCGTTCGGTGAGTGGGCAGTCGTCGGTCATGGCGAGGGCGGCGATACCGGGGTCGATCCATCGTTGTCGTCTGGCGACGGTGTGGATGATCTCGGCGATGAACTCGGGGTCGGCTGCTTTGCTGAGGAAGCCGAGGACTCCGGCCTTCAGCGCTCTTCGTAGGACGCCGGGCCGGGCATGACGGGTGAGGAGGACGATGATCTGGTCCGGGTCGTTGTCGCGGATCTCTGCGACGGCGTGGAGCCCGTCCATGGTGGGCATGTCGAGGTCCATGACGACGACGTCGGGCCGGTGCTCCCGTGTCAGTCTGACCGCTTCGGCGCCGTCGGCGGCTTCCGCGATGACCGCGATGTTTCCGTTGAGCGGCAGAAGAGCGGCGAGGGCAGACCGGATGAGCCGTTCGTCGTCGGCGAGGAGGACGGTCACGGGCTGGGGGCTCATCGGTCGTGCTCGCTCGTGGATGCGACCGGCGCCGGTGCGGGGACCGTTGCCGTGGTGCGGAAGCTTCCGGATTCGCGGGCGAGGTCGAGCGTTCCCCCGCTCTCCTCCAGCCGACGGCGGAGGGTGCCCAGGCCGCCCAGCGGGGGCAGCGGGCCTGTATCGGCGCCGTCGTTGACGATCTCGATGCGGTGGGTGTCGATCGTGATCGTCGTGCGCGTGCTGTTCGAGTGGCGCAGGATGTTCGTCGTGGTCTCGCGCAGCGCCTGCGCGAGCAGGGCACTCTCGGAACCTCCCACCGGGTTGATCGTGGCGATCGTCACGGCGATTCCGGCGGCCTCGAGGAGGTTCTTGGCGTTCTCCGCCTCCGAGGCGACGTTGAGGCGGCGCTGCGCGTGGACGAGGTCCTGTGTGCGGGCGATGGTGTCGGCGATGAGACGCTGCACCTCGTCGAGTTCACGCTTCGCTGCGACCGGGTCGGAGTCGGTGATCTGCTTGGCCAGGGCGGTCTTGAGTTTGATCACGTGGAGTGTGTGCCCTTGGATGTCGTGCAGGTCGCTCGCGAAGCGGATGCGCTCCCGCGCGACGGCGAGCTCGGCCTCGGTCTGTTTCGCGCGTTCCAGGGCGAGGAGGATGTCGGAGTAGCGTTCGACCAGGGCCATGACGATGCAGATGAACAGCGTCGTGCCGGCCGGTATGAGGAGGTAGTTCGCCGCGGTGAGAAGAGTGAACGGCCGCGTGATGAAGACCATGGCGCCGAGCGCCGCCGAGGCCGCGCAGAAGCCGAGTATGGCGATGAAGCGATGACGAGGCAACCGGGTCAGGATCATCGCGCCGGCCAGGGAGAGCGCGAACACGCCCAGCGGGCTGCCGCCGAGCGCCGCGCTGAACGCCCAGCTCGCGGCGGAGAGAACCAGGACCAGGATGCTGCCGTTCGGGAAACCGTCGGGAGCCCACTGCCGGAGCAGAAGCAGCGGCACGAGAAGACCTATGGCGACGAGGATTCCGTCCCACCACGAGGTGGAGGTCACGGCCACGGCCAGCATCCCGATGGGGACGACCGCGACCGTGATCGTGAGAATCGTCGCGTGCCGGATCCGCTGACGGGTACCGGAGCCCGTCAGCGGACGGCCCGCCTTCGCGAATGGTTCGATCCCCCCATTTTAGGCGGCGTTCTCGCGCTTCTTGATGAGCGATCCGAGCCCGGTGGCGCCGAGCGCAGCCAGCACCTCGATGCCGAGGACGAGGTACCCGATCCAATCGTTCTGGATGATGAACGACTCCCAGTCCTCCGGCAGGAACCCGATGAGGTCGGGGTTGCTCCGGCTGAGGAGCAGAATGAACGCACTGGGGATGCCGACGACGACGATCGCGATGAGAAGACCTCTGAGCAGTTTCATGCCTCGAGCCTCTCCGGTGTTCGAACACCGCCGATAGTGACACTGTGTCACCTGTTCCGATGACATGACGGCAGTACCGTCCGACTGCACGCCCGTATGGGATGGATGGCATGCATAGCCAATCCAGTGCACCGCCCTCCACGGACTCTCCGGCGAGGACGTCCCCGTTCGCGCCTCGTCCGATTCCGCCCGGAGTGGAGTATCAGCGCGTCCTCGCGGGCGACAGACGTCGCGTCGGCCGGGGCGTCCTGGCGATCATCCTGCTCGTCGGCGGAATGTTCGGTCTCACGTTCGGAGCGGTCCAGGTCGCGTTCCGTATCGACGCCGCGCTGGGGCTGAGCGGGTATACCGCGAGCATCCATGTCGCAGCGATGCTCCCTATCGCCCTCCTGATTCCGTGGAGCATGCTGATCCAAAGATGGTTGTACGGAGTCCGGGCCGCCTCGTTGACCTCGGTACGGAGTGTCTTCCGCACCGCTGTCTTCGGTAAGGCGATGCTGGTCGTCCTCCCGCTGTGGGCGATCAACCTGGTCGTCTCCAACTTGGTGATGGGCAACACGACGACCACCTGGTCGACTGTCGGACTGGCCTCCGTCTTCCTCGTCACCCTCCTCTTGACGCCTCTGCAGGCTGCCGGAGAGGAGTACGGATTCCGCGGCCTCGTGTTCCGGGTCGCCGCGAGCTGGGCCAAGAGCCCGCGCGTAGCGCTGCTGCTCGGCGTCGCCGTATCCAGCGTCCTCTTTGCCGTGGTGCACTTCTCGACCGACCCCTGGGTGAACCTCTACTACCTCGTCTTCGCATCCACTCTCGCGATCATCACCTGGAGAAGTGGTGGACTCGAGATCGGCATCGTCATCCACGCGGTGAACAACACGATCGGCTTCCTCGTCCTGCTCGTCCTGCACGCGGACTTCACCGCGGCGAACGACCGGTCCGATGGCGTCGGATCAGCCATCATGCTCCTTCCCTGTGCGTTGCACATCGCAATCACCGCATCGGTCTGGTGGCAGACCCGGAACTCCGGGCCCGCCCTCACCCCAGGTGAAGGACAGATCGTCGAGGCGGCGCGGGTCGTGTCGCGGAAACATGCGGGAGACACCCGCGTGGAATAGAGACCGACGCAGCGGGTCGACTGGGCCCGCGCTGGTGGAGGCGGTCGAAACGGGGACAGGTGACCGGGTCGACCTGACCGATGCCCGGCAGCGAGCCGCTCACCCCGCGGCCAAACCCCGCGTCTTGCCCCCGAATCCCGACCACAAGACCGGCGAACTGCCGAAGATCTGCCACCAGCACACCGTCACCCTGCACGCCGGCGACCTCGGTCACCTCGACAAGTTCCGCCAGGATCTGCCTTACCTCAGCCCCTTGTGGCGGGGGACGTACTCCACTGTCAGGGCGATGACGGAGGGGCTGAACGGCCGTCTCAAGGGCCACGACCTCGACCTGAGTGATCCGAAGAACCGACTCGTCCACGGCCGCCTCGCCCAGACCATCCTGGTCGCGCTGCTCGTCACCGTTGCCAACGATCACTTCCTCGACCAGTGGCGCCACACCCACCAGCCCCCAGACGAGCCCGACGCATCCGCCGGCATCCACGAGATCCCGGCAGAGCGCCTCGACCGCTCGCCGCTCACGGGCCGGAGCAGGCCACCACCCGTCCCATAACCCGCACTTCAGATCACCTTGTCGCAGCACCCGGCCCAGAGCCGGCATCGCCATGCCCAGCGACGCGAACTCCGACCTCCACCAGCGCCCTGACACCACCAATCGGCGTCAGGTGCCACACAGTCAGGGGAAATCGCTGGTGGGCGAGGTACGGCCAAGCCCCCGTGCGATGAAGTCGATGTCCGCTGGTGCCGCCGGTACTGCCGAAGGCCCTGATCGGTACCGGAACCATACCCCGCGATGTCGAGCAGCGAAACCCGCTGCACGGGCAGCACACCTTGTGGATTGTCAGCATGACGGTCCGGCGCCGACACCAGACTGAGATTCGTACCAGAGGACCGAGCGCTTCTTGCCGTTCTCTGGACCTCGCTGCCGCTCGAGGTCCTGCGCCGCCGCGGTTCCTCGTCCGCTCGGATACCCGCTCCCCGAGCCGCCCTGAGCCCGTGGCCAGCTCAGGGCCAAACACCGCCCCAACGCCAAGGGACGTCATCGCACGATGAGGTCGCAGACTTCCCAGGGGTTGAGGAACCGGCGGACAGCCGCTTGATCGAGAGTATCGAAGGCCAGGGAAACGCCTTGAGCACGACCACGCCGAGGGCTACTTCTGTTCCCTGGACGCTCTCAAGACCGCGTTGGAGGAGTGGATCGAGACCTGGAACGACAACGCCAGGCCCTTCAGGTGGACCAAAACCGCGGATCAGATCATCGATCGTATCTGCCGCTACTGCGACCGCATCTCAAGACCAGCTCACTAGACCGCGAACACCACCGCATTCATTCCGCCCATCACCAGGAGGAATATGCACTTACGACTTGATCGCTCAGGTCAGTGAGATCTAGCTACACCCGTCTAGAAGACGTGCGGAGAAGCGTTCTGTGAGCGGCTTGTAGTCGTGCTCGGGGAACAGGACCGGCAATGCGTCGAGCATGTTCTCAATGCGATCGCGCACGCGCTCGAACTCTTCATTACTCAGCGGCGCCCGGGTGAACAAGAACTGCCAGGAGGAGGCGCCCTTGGTCAGCTGAAGCATCTCCAGGTACTCGCGGTAGCCAACGTCCATCTTCCAGGCGCCATAGTAAGGCTCGGCCACCCACCAGATTTCGGGTTCGCCCTTACCTGGAAGCAGCCGCAGTGCGACATAGTGACCCGTACCCGTGAAGGGATGGCAATCGATGACCCGCAGCTGCGACGCCCGGAAAAGCTCCTTGCCCGTCCACGACTCAATCCACTCCTCCTCCAGCCCTGGGCTTCCCGCCCGCGCGATGTGGGTGAGGTAGAACTCACCGTTGACGTACGGCCCTTCACCCATCCACTGGCGCCCCAGGCCCCGAAAGCGCAGACCACACTGCTCCAGCGCGGCAGGCGCCTTGACCTCCTGCTCGCCCACAAGAGCCGCCCACGAGGCGGCGACATCGGTGAAACCCGTGTCGAGCTCACCCTGCGAGGCGTGAAGGATCTTGATCCGGGGATGGTTGTCCAGGTCGCTGCAGACCTTGCGCCAGCCGGCCTCGTACGCCGTCAGTTCCGTCACCACGCACCGTCCAACACTCGTTGATCACCCAGCCGCCCGAAACGGTACAAGGCGGCAAACACCACTGCGACCTGATCCACAACCTTCCGGCCAGCCGGTGTCGGGTAGCGGCGGCACGTTGCCGTGCCGTCGCCCCCTCGGAACCGGGCGAGCGGGCTTTCCCCGCACCACGGCTCAAGCAAGCCCCGAGGGCTCGGCGGGTGAGAATGTGGCCGGTCTCCTGCGGTTACGTGCCCGGAGGCTGCGATAGCAGGAGGTGTGCACCATGCGTGTTCGCTTGCCGTCCGGCGTGCCGGGCTGCCGGGCTGCCCCGCAGTGGACCTGCCGCTGGCCGGTCCAGCCTTTCGCCGCGACACCTGCCTCAACCCCCGCGCCCACGCCGACGGCGGCTGCGAACACGAAGGGAAGATCGTGCCCTTCCACATCAAGGGCCCGGCCGATAAGGGTGGCCAGTAAGAAACGTGTCAATGCGCCATGGAAAGCGCTGTTTGTCCGAACGGAGGTGAAAGTCCACCGTCGCCCAGCCGTCGTAGCGGTGGGGTGAAGCAGGAGGCAGCCTGATCCGGGGGATCACCGGGAACGAGCGCCGTCCATGGAGAAAAGCCCATGCAGAGGCACGCCTAGTTTCGCGTGAGAGGAAGCCCTCTGCTGGACTTGGAGATCCACCATCCCCGCCGCAGGCCCTGGTCTCACCTTCTTTCGGTAACGGATTCATAGCTTCGGTCGCCTCGGGCGCCGGCCGGAAGGGGCCGCGTCGATCGACGCGGCCCCGGTGCTGTTCCTAGTTGCCGCCGCGGTTCAGCCAGGCGCGGACGGCGCCACCGTCGTAGACGACCAGGTAGTCGGCTTTGCCGTCACCGCTGATGTCGGCGAACTGGACGTACGGGCGGGGGTAGCCGGACGAGTGGGCCCAGTCGTAGCGCGCCTCGAAGCTGCCGTTGCCCCCACCGCCACGGTTGAGGAAGGCGTGTACCGAGCCATCCACGCCAACCTGCAGGTAGTCGGCCCGGCCGTCACCGTCGCCGTCGGCGAACCGGACGGCTTCCAGCGACGAGCCCCGGGTGCCGCCGGCCCAGTTGAGCCACAGTCCCCAGTCCGGGGGCTGTGACTCGCTACTGATCGGCGGGCTGTTGGGGTCCCACATGTTCTGGTAGACGTGGACCGCGCCCTCCGCGCCGACCCGCAGGATGTCGTCGCGCCGGTCCCCGGTGACGTCCGCGAATCGCAGATTGTCCCGGCTGAACGACTCCTCGTCGAAGACGGTCCCCCAGCGGACGAATCTGAGCTGGTCGCCCGACCCGGGGAAGTTGATGTAGGCCTCTACCTTGCTGTCGGAACCGGCCAGGAGGTAGTCGTCGCGTCCGTCCCCGTTGAGGTCGGCGAACCGCACCTCGTCCCCGTTGACATCGATCGGTGTGGAGGCGTCGCTGGCTGCCGGAGCGTACGTGCCCACGTCCACCCAGTCGGGTTGCCCGGGGGTGCCGACGGTGTTCACCGATGCCCGGAAGTGACCGTCCGCGGCGACCTGGAGGTAGTCGGCCCGCTGGTCACCGTTGAGCTCGGCGATGATCGTGCGACCTACCCTGGTGCCGTATCCGGACGCGATCACGCCGAGCGCGCGCCATCCCTCGCCGAGAGCCGTCTCGCCGGACCCGATGGGGGAGTCCGTCCCCGGGTCGTCGTCGATGGGAGACTCCGTCGGGTTGCAGCCGGCGTCCGCCTGCTCGGGCAGCGGGCTCTGGAGCCAGCCCTTGGCGTTCGCCTGTAGCACGGCGCCGTACCAGGCGTCGGCCATCTTGGCGTAGCCCGCGTCCGTCGGGTGCGCGTCGTTCTCCAGCCCGTCGCTGACCAGCACGCGCCTCATGTCGACCAGAAGGACGTGCTTGCCCTCGCTCTGCAGGTCCTCCACGATGCCGGGCAGCGCCGCGTTGTAGGCGTCGATACGCGGCTGGAGCCCGTCCTTACCGGTCGGGATGAGCTTGGCGACCAGCACCGCGGCACGTGGCGAGTGCGTCAGCGCCTGGTTGACCAGTTTCTTGAGCCGGGTGGGAGCCTGCGACAGGTTGTAGTTCTGGTTGATGTCGTTGGTGCCGGCGTGCAGGGTGATCACGTTCGGCTGGTAGCGCGGCACGGTGCAGTAGGCGAAGGCCGCGATCTCGCCGATCCGGTCGCCCGGGTGACCCTCGTTGTCGCGGTCGCTCATCGAGCCGGCCTTCACCGACCCGACGAAGTCGACGTCGGGCGCGCTGGCTTTCAGGTAGTCGTACAACTCGTCGCGGTAGCCGTTGCCGTCGGAACTCTCCACGCCGTAGGTGATCGAGTCGCCGAGGGGCATCACGCGCAGCGACGTACGCAGCCCGCCCCAGTCACGCATCGCCTCGTTGAGGAGGTCCTCCAGTTCCTCTAGCTGTTCGCCGAGTGCGTCCGCCCCCTCGGCGGCGCCGCTTCCGAGCCAGGAGTTGACCCAGGGCACCCTGGACCTGATCCAGGTGCCGACCTTCCTCATGGCCGCGGCGAGATTCTCCTTCGCCCACGGAGCGAGGTACTTCTCCCACAGGAAGCCACCGGCCAGTCCGAGCAGCCCGGCGATGATGATGTCCCTGGTCGCCGCGGGCGTGCCGAGGGTTCTGTTGAACGTGTGCGTCATCAGCGCCGTCATGATGCCGGTGACGGTGGTCTGGAGGGGGGTGCAGACCAGCGGAATGGTCGCCACCCCCACCCCGGTGGAGGTCAGGCCCGAGATGCACAGCACCCTGAGCCCGTATCCGGTGGTCCAGCCGATCACCGTGGCGGCGAACCCCGTCCACCAGCCGGCGGTGGAGACCTCCCCGGCCGGGATGGTGACGGCCAGGCCGGCGCCGCCGGAGGTCACGTCCACCGTGCCGTCGACGTTCGACCACTCCGTGGTGTCGACGGTGGTGCTCACCTCGCTGTCCGCGAGTGCCTGCTTGAGCGCCTTGCCGAGCCCGCCGTGCTCCCTGATGTCCGCCTGCATCTCCGGCACGATGTCCCGCAGGCCGGCGGGGTCCATGCCGAGGTCCGAGGCGTTGAGGGTGAGGACGAAGTCCTGCACGGCCGCTGTCGCGGAAGGGGTCAGGCCGCCCAGTAACAGGGCCACCACGGTAAAGATGGTCAAGGCCGCACGGCCGGTCGTTCTGCGCGTGTTCACGCATGTGATCGTCTCCGGTGCGGACGAGAAGGGTGTGAACACCCTGTGAACACTCACGGGCCAGCCGGCCGATCAGGACGCGGTCGACCTCCTCAAGTCTCACAGCGGTGCGCTGGACGAGCCCGGCTTCGGCACGCATCTGGGCGACGGCGGCGCGGAATATCTGATGGTCGTCGCCTCCCGCATCGGCAAACAGGAATCGGGCCCATCAGCACATGCAGCGCCGTTCGGTGCCCTGCTGGCTCCCGCCACGGCCTCGCGCTGTTGCCGAACGACATCGAACTCCGTCGGAAGCCATCGAACGCTGTTGGAGAGTCCCGGCCGGTTGCGAATGGATGACGCGGCCAGGTGCCGGTGCCTACGCTGGGCCGGCACTACTTCCCCCAGGAGTCACCATGGCCGATCAGCCATCGGGCGACGCGCCTGCCCAGCGCCGCCTCACCGTCGTACCGCCTCGTCCCGACGACCCAGCGCCACCGCCTGCGCCAGCGGACGTCGAGGGCATCGATGCTGGGAACAAGGTGGCCCTCGGGCACGCCGCGTACGCCGCCGGCGATCTGACCGCCGAGCAGGCCGCCGTGATGATCGCGTGCTCCCCGGCCGCGAGGAGACTGCGGTCGAGTACGGCTGGCGTGCCGACCTGGTCCTCGCAGGACTGGTGACGCGCCGCGGCTGCGGTGGCGACCTGACCCCCGACATGACCGTCGGCGTCATCACCTTCGCTTGTCCGGCCGACGGCTGCGGCCGGGTGCGCATCGCGGCGCGCGTGCTGGTGCCGGCAGTGGTGGAGCAGGTGCTGGAGCAGCTGCGGACCGCCGCGGCGCCCGATCTGCTGCTGGCGCTTGCGCATCGCCGCGGAGCCGAGCTCGTGCCGCCCGACACGACGAGCGTGGAGAGCTGGTGGGCGAGCGCGGACCCGGCCGCGCAGAGGGAGTTGCTCGCTCTGCTCATTGATCACGTCATTGTCAAGCCGATCGATGGGGCGGGGCTTGATGTCGCGGCCCGGTTGTCGCTGGCGTGGCACTCGGCCTGACGTAGGGCGGAGCCGGGGTTCGCGATGCTTCCCGCGCGCACCCCGGCTCGAACGCAATGTCGATACTTTGGCGCAGCGTCGTTAGTTCAGGGCCGCTGATCGGGAGCGTGGTCGGCCAGGCGCCGGTGATGGTGGGTCGTTAGCCGATGCAGTGTCCGGACGGCGCGGGGGTACACGCCCTGCAACGGCCACCACCGTCCAGGTTCTGATCAGACCCCACTACGGGGGCGCTCAGGGATGGGATGACTAGGCCACCGTGGCGGTAGAGCTGGGGAGCGCCCGCAGCTCGGCAAGCGGGTCCCTGTCTCGCCGGCTTCACCCACGCACCGAGGTTGACCCGGTGCCCGGCCACGGTGGCCTCCCCTGCTGCTTCCCTTGTGGTCTTTCACGTTCGTCGCCTTGGATGAGGTGCTGTTTACGCGGCCCATCAGGTAGAGGCGGATCCCTTAAAGGATCTACGTGCGGGTTCGACTCCCGTCGGAGGTACCCTTGCCGGACGGACTGGCCGACATGCTGACCGGCGCGAATCCGTCAGGAAGCTGTGCGTCCGGCATGACGTGGATGCCTTGGCGCCGGAAGGGACGGCATCGAGGCGACCGTGATGGCCCGGGCTGGGACGCTCAGATAGATCAGCAGGCCCCGATCATCACGCCCTGGCCGCCTTTGGCGCGTGTGCGGCCAGGCCGCGACCTCGCCATCCGGGTACTGCCCCTACTCCCTGGTTGAAAGGGGCGAACAGGAACGTGGCGCGCGA
Organism: Nonomuraea angiospora; assembly: GCF_014873145.1. Classification (NCBI taxonomy): domain Bacteria; kingdom Bacillati; phylum Actinomycetota; class Actinomycetes; order Streptosporangiales; family Streptosporangiaceae; genus Nonomuraea; species Nonomuraea angiospora. The sequence goes on from NZ_JADBEK010000001.1 coordinate 11,462,459, forward strand.
TCCGATGACGCCCTTCGCGGCTTGAATCTGGAGGCCACCCAGGAACAGGACGTCGGCCCGAGGCATGGCGCACATCCGGGATCGGGCTCGCCACGGAGTTGTCAAGACCCAGGGGAGGAGAGCCAGCCGGGGTCGCACAGAAGAAGGCCGTCGTCGGGGGCAATGGGCAGCGCGTCGCCGGTAAAAACCGTCTCAGCGAGGCGGGCGGGCAGGTCCGCGCAGGGCAGGTCGAAGAAGGAGTTCGGTGTGCTCGGCCGGGGAGGGCGGGCGGCGGGGGCGGTGCGCAGGGCGTCGAGCGTCAGCAGGTGGGCCGCTTCTTTACGCGCCTCGTCGGTGAGCACGCTGAAGATCCGTACCGGTTTGCCGAGGTTCTCCCAGCTGACCAGGTCCAGGAGTTCGGGCGTGACCTGTAGCGCGGGTGTCTCATCGACCTGCGGACGCAGGGCGATCAACCGCCAGGGCCCGTGCGGGAAGGCGACCAGGATCAGGGAACGCTCGCACACCGTCTCGAGCAGTCGCAGGGCTTCCTCGGAGCGGTCCTGGATCATCACATGCGCGCTCGATGGGTATTTGGCAGCGCCGTTGGCGACGAGGGCGTGCACAAGGTGCGGCTCGACGAGACGCAGCGCCAGGTCACGGCCGAGAGTGACGGTGCCAGGGTCGGCGTCGTCCTCGGCGCGGTCCAGCAGCCGGCCGATCACCAGGCGCGCCCGGGCGCTGTAGTCCACGGAGCGGTGCAGGAAGTCGTCACGCAACGGGCCGGTGGTCCAGCGAGAGAGGAGCCTCGCTGCGAGGTTGACCCGTGGCCTGGCGTTGGTGCCCTGGACGGGTTCGGGCTCACGGGCTCCGCCCAGGAGCGCGTCGATCCGCGACTGGAACGCCTGATATGCGCCGAGCCACGGGATCACGGGCCAGGAGTTGTCCATGCGGGCGAAAGTCTCGATGCTGGTGAACACGCCGCTGTAAAGGTCGTTGAGGTCGCTGTTCCGCGTCTGGCTGTCGTCCGCGCGGAAGCAGGGCCGCAGCGAGGGAGGGAGCACCGGCAGCCGTTGGAGCAAGATCGTGTCGCGGGAGGGGGTAGCCGCGTCGGTGACGGCCGCCCGGTCCAGGAGGAAGCGCATGGCCGCAGCGCCTGTCACGGCCGTGGCCGCGTGCGGGCGGATCGGGTTGAAAGGCCAGTCCTCGGGATCCACCAACTGCCCTGGATACAGCGTCGTGGTATCGGGGTCTGTGACGAGCGCAAGCTCACAGCCCGCGATCCGCCGCAGTTCCTCCTCGCTCATGCGCAGCGAACGAGCGAGCCGGGCGCCGGCAGCGCCGGTGACGTACCAGGGGTGAACCACCGGCACGGGCAGCTCGATGTGGCCGAAGCGGCGCTCGCGCTCCTGGCGCGGGACCGGCATGCAGCGTCCGCACCGGCCGCAGACCTGCCCCGCCTCCTGAGAGCTGTGGTGTTCCGAGGAGGTGCACGCGTCGTCACGGTCCGGGCCGAAGATCTCGGGGCACAGCAGCCCGCCAGGCACTGGGCGCCCGGTCCGCCGGTCGAGGGTGGCCGCCTTCACTACTTCGCCGCTCCGTCGGGCAGGTCGGTGCGGGCGGCGGAGTTCACGATCAGTGACCCGCCGGTGAACACCCCGACCTCCCGGCCGCCGTCCAGCAGCACGAAGGAGAGGTGTTCGTCGGTGTGGCCGGGCGTGGCCAGCGCCCGCAGCCGCAACCCGCCCAGATCGACCTCGTCGCCGTCGGCCAGGCCGCGGTGCGGGAAAGCCCGGTGCCCCGCGGCCGAGGCCAGCACGGTGGCGCCGTGGTCGTGGGCGAGCTGGACGGCGCCGGACAGGAAGTCGGCATGCAGGTGCGTGTCGGCCGCATACGCGACCGTCAGGCCACGCCGGCGTGCCGTGCTCTTCAGCGCCCGCAGGTCACGGGCGGCGTCCACGGCCAGCGCCCGGCCATCGCCCAGATCGAGCAGGTACGAGCTGTTGCCCAGCCCTTCGTCCACCAGCGGCATCAGGTGGTCGTCGGCGAATCCCACGATGGTCCTGTGGGTGCCCGAAACACGGCCGTCGGAGCTGACCTGGGGTTTGGCGTTCCCATTCTTGCGGGCATGATCGCTGTTTATGGCGTTGCGGATGCTTTATCTGATCTTCGCCCAACTCGCGGGGTGGGTGGTGCTATTGGTCCGCTCACAGAGGTCGAAGGACGCGGAGATCCTCGTCTTGCGTCATCAACTCGCAGTGCTGCGTCGGCAAGTGGCAAGGCCTCGGCCGTCGTGGGCGGATCGGACAGTGATCAGCGCGCTGGCACGGCTGCTGTCCCCGGCCGGTCGTCGGCGGTTGATCGTGATGCCGGGCACGCTGCTGCGCTGGCACGCGGATCTGGTGCGGCGGCGGACGTTTAAGCGCCGTAGCCTTGGCCGGCCTCCTACCCGCGCCTCCATCCGGACCCTGGCAATTCGTCTGGCGAGGGAGGCCTCCACGGTGTGGCTGATCTTGAAGAAGGCCGGCATCGTCCCAGCGCCGCGACGCGCGGGACCGTCCTGGAGTGAGTTCCTGCGTGCTCAAGCCACGGGAATCCTGGCATGCGACTTCTTCCACTGCGACACCGTGCTGTTCAGACGCCTATATGGCCGGGTCGTCATGGAGATCAGGACTCGCCGTGTGCACGTCCTCGGTGTTACCGGGCATCCGACCGGGCCGTGGGTTGCGCAGCAGGCCAAGAACCCTGGTGATCGAGCTGGGGGACAGGGTGGAGGGGTTCAGGTTCCTGGCCCGAAAACACGGCGTTAGCCAACGCGTGGCAACATCTCAGCGGTGTTCACGCCGCTGAGATCGGGGTCTGGCTCTTCGGTTGAAGTGCTGTGGGTGTCATGCAGCCGCTCCGCCGGTGTCGAGGGGTTCGAGGGTGACGCGGTAGCCCAGGCGTTGCAGCCCGCGGATATGGCTGGATATCTGCCGTTTGTGGTGTACGCGGGTGTCGTAGTAGTCGACGCCCAGTTCCTCGTAGTCGAGGGCAGGATCGGATAGGAGGGTGTGTGCGATGCTCTGGATGGTGTTGCCGCAGGCGCTCCCTGGGCCAGGCTGCTCCGCTGAGGGCCCTTCCCGACACGGTCGAGGATAACGTCACGGTCATTCGACGTGACCGCCTCGGCGGGCTGATCCACGAATACGCGCAGGTCGCATAGGGCGGCCGAGTTCTTGGCACCCACAGGCTCGGATTTGCGGGCAAGTGGTGCCATGATCTCTGTCTCACGTTCCGACAAGGGGAATTCATGGTCAAGCCAAGCGGGATGCCGTTGCAGGTTCGTCACGTTGCGGATGCGCTGCACAAGGAGTTCGACGGCCTGATCCACATGGCCGATGCGACGAAGATGTCGCCGGAGGAGTTCGAGCGGAAGTTCCTCAGCCGAGCGTTGGCTGCCTTCGTGGCCCGGCGGCTTGCCAATCTCACTCCGGAGCAAGCCGGCGATGCCGTCATCGACGGTGCGAACGACGTCGGCATCGATGCGATCGCCTTCGCCGACAACGGTCTCCACCTGCTCTTGATTCAGAGCAAATGGAAGGACAGGGGAACTGCCGGCTTCGGCATCGACGATGCTCGCGCATTCTGGGATGGGCTGACCTCCATCGACCAGCAGAAGTTCGAACGGTTCAACGAGCGGTTCGAGGCCCACGCTGAGCAGGTCAAGGCTGTACTTACCGATCCCCGCGGCCGCATCACTCTTGTCGTCGTGCTGATGGGTGGGGGGACACTTTCGTCGGCGGTGTTGGAACGGTTCGACGCCCTGAAGAGCGAGTTCAACACCGGCTTCGATAAGAAGCTCGACCACGACGTATGGTCCTTGCAGCGGATTTGGGAAGCGGTACGAGACGGGCTCGCCGAGCCACCGATCCAGTTAAGCGCCCACATAGATGAATGGATCCGCATAGGCGAGCCCTACGACGCCTATCATCTCGACCGCTGTCTGATCTGGAACGAACACCACCTGCGGCACGCCCTGCGCGAATATGAACACTTCTACAACCAGCACCGAGCACATCAAGCCCTGAACCAAGCAGCCCCGCTGCGCACCGTCCCCGATCCGATCACGGACCCAGAGCGAATCATCGACCTGAATGTCCGCCGACGAGACCGGCTCGGCGGCGTCCTCCATGAGTACTCACAAGCGGCGTGACCTGCGTGGATGGAATTGTCGGCAGGCGCAGAGTCACCGATTTGAAGATACGCCGACGAGCCCGGCGTGGCGGTGTCCTCCACGAGTACTCACATGCCGCTTGAGCTGCATGGATGGAATTGTCGGCAGGCGCAGGGTCGGGTGGGTTCAGAAACCGATGGCTTCGCGGAGCAGCAGGACGGTGGCGCGTCCGGGGTGGGGTTCGGCGTTGAGGATGAGAAGGCGGTTGATGGCGCTGGGCACCCCGTACACCTCCTGGCTCCGGACGTTCTCCAGCGGGAAGGCGTGCTCTTCCACGCGGCGCAGCGCGGTGCTCAGGTCGGGGACCACCTTCTGCGCCCCGACGATCCAGATGGCGTGGCCGGCGCCACCGGCGTACCCGGGCAGCTGGCTGCCGCTGCCCGAGGCGATCACGATGGAGCCGGTTTCTGTGACAGCGGCGACGCTGCCCACCTCGACGTCGGGGCTGGCCTGCAGCCGCCGTATCTCGTCGGCCTCGGTGGCGCGGTCCATGGCCAGCAGCCGCGGCTTGACGGCCTGGTACTGTCCGCCGGTGTTGATGTCGTCGTCGATGCCGGACAGGCGCAGGGTCTCGCTGGCCGCGGTGAACACGCCGGCGCCCGCGGGGATCAGGGCTTTGAGGTGGGTACGCGCGGCGGCGACGTCGTCGAGGATCTCGACGGCGAAATTGTGCGCCCTCAGCGCGGCGGCCGCTCGCTCCAGGCGCTCTTCCGACGCCGGTTCTGTGAACTGTGCCGCCGTCACCTGGGCCGAGCCCGGCAGCGGGGTGGTGTCGTAATACCTGACCTCGAAGACGCGTTCGGTGAACTTCCAGCCCTCGGGGGTGCGCCGGTAGCGGTCGTGGAAGAGGGCGTAGTTGAGCATCGAGCCGCCGTCGCGCAGGCGTCCGAGTTCGCAGACGTAGGCGCGGCCGGACGCGGTGTCGCCGTCGAGCAGGATCGCACCCGGGTGCGTGGTCTGCACGAAGTAGTCCCACGCCTGCGACAGTTGCCCGGTGCCGGCGCGGATCGCCTCCCGGCCGGCGTGCTCGATGCCGGCGTCGGGGATGCGGTACACGGCGTCGTGGGTGAACAGGGACGCGAAGCGGTCATGGTCGCCCATCATCGCCGCGTCGGTGAACTCGCCGCGCAGCGCCTCGATCTCGACGCGGTCCGCGGCCGCCTGAAAGTCGTTCATCGTTGCCTCCTGGTTCTCCGTCTTCTGGATGGCGGATTCGCCGCTATGACGACGCAGTGCCGCGGATTGTGAAGTGACGTGCCACTTCACAATCGGGGGCGCTGCGTCGTCTGACCGGTGAGGAAGACGCGACCAAGGGAGTCCTTCACACCATGACCACCCCATTCGATCCCGGGCTGAGCGCGATCACGAGGGAGCGGCGCCGGCTGATCAACGTCGCCTACCGTCTCCTCGGCTCACTGGCCGACGCCGAGGACGCCGTGCAGGAGACCTACGCCCGCTGGTACGCCCTGTCCCCGCGGCAGCGGGAGGACATCGAGTCCCCGAGCGCGTGGCTGACCAGGGTCGCCGGCCGGATCTGCCTGGACCTGCTCGGCTCGGCACGGGTGCGGCGGGAACGGTACACGGGCCAGTGGATCCCCGAGCCGCTGCCCGAACCCGCGGAGTGGAACAGCGCGCGGCCGGCCGACCCGGCCGACCGGGTCACCCTGGACGAGTCGGTCGGCATGGCCTTCCTGGTCGTGCTCGAAGCGATGACGCCGGCCGAGCGCGTCGCGTTCATCCTGCACGACGTCTTCCGCTACCCCTTCGCCGAGGTGGCCGAGATCGTCGGGCGTACCCCGGAGTCATGCCGCAAGCTGGCCTCCTCGGCCCGCCGCCGCGTCCACGCCGCCCAGCTCTCCGCGACTCCGAACGCCCGCAAGGCCGGCATCGTCAGGGAGTTCAAGCAGGCGTGGGAGGCCAGGGACATCGGCGCCCTCATCGCTCTGCTCGACCCGCACGCCACGTCGATCGCCGACGGAGGCGGCCTGGTCAGCGCGCTGCTTCAGCCCATCGAAGGCGGCGAGCGGATCGCGCACGCCTGGATCGGCATTCTCGGCGGGGCGCCCGGCCTGACGCTGGTGGAGCACACGGTCAACGGCCAGCCCGGTCTGGTGGCCCGGCAGGACGGCGTCACCGCGACGGTGTTCGCCTTCGACATTGCGGGCGACCGGATCAAGCGCATCTGGGCGGTACGCAACCCCGACAAGCTCCGGTCCTGGACGTTCACCGCTCGGGAGCCGGCCGGCCGTGCAGCATCGCGGTCCAGGCGCTGGTGAGGATGTCGATGAGGACCTGCTCGTCGTCGAAGGGCGGCACCCCGCTCGCGGCGAGGTAGTAGAGCCGTTCCCCCAGCCAGGTCAGCGAGGCGGCTACGGTGCGCACGTCGGCGCCCGCGCGGCCGGAGCCGGGCGTCCACGCCCAGCGCGCCGTCCGTCCCGATCGGCCTTGCTGAGCGCCATCTCTGCACCGGTCAGGCGCGCGTTCAGGTCGAGCACGGCGGCGGATTCGGGATGCGTTGCCAAGCTCCGCAGCGCGGCGGCCTCCGCCTGGGCCTGCTCAACTCCCCAGCCGCCGCGTACGCCCGACCCGTGCGAGCCCGGACGACGACCTCTTCGAGAATGTCGGAGGCCAGGGCCAGCAGGGCGGGCTCGGCGGGGACGTCACCACCGCGCATCAGCGTCACCTCGTGCTGAACGTCCCGGGTGACCTCCTTGCGGTGCTCGTGCACCATGACCCGGGCCCCGATGGTGGCGCTGTCGTCGTTGGCGGCGTGCTCGACCAGGGCCCTGGCCCGCCGCCAGCGCCGTATCAGGCGGGCGTGCGTCGGCTCGACCGGGTCGGCCAGCAGCGGCGGCGTCTCCTCCAGGACCTCCATGAGCGTCACCGCGTCGCCTGGGACGAAGCCCATCAGGTCCACGTCGAGGTTCGTAGTCCACTTGGTCATGTCGATCGGGCAGCCCTTGTGTCCGGTCGGGCACAGGTCGAGTAGCGGCCCGCGCGGTGATGGGCCGGCTCTGTGCACGGGCTGCCCTTGGCCACGTCAGTGACCAGGCGTACCAAGGCGTGCCGCCACCAGTCGCGTTCGCGCCGATCGCCTTCGAGCACCGATCCAGATCGGTACGCGCGCTGCTCCACCAAGGTCCAGGAACTCGACGGAACGGAGCACTAGATAGTGCCCCGCTGGATCCCTGCTGCGATGAGATCGAGCATGTCATCGACGCCGCGCCGGGACGCGTCCTGGTCGGTGGGTCCGGGCCAGGAGACGAATTCGTAGGTGAGGTCGACCCCGTCGGGGGCGTCGGACAGTGTCACGGTGACCAGCTCTTGCGGCTCCTGGAACCGGAGGGCCACCCGGCGCGGCGGGTCCACTTCAGCGTAGGCGAAGCCGAAGGGGATCTCCGAGCCGTTCGCGTCCGAGATCATGACTGCATCAAGCCGCCCGCTCGGCCGGGCGTCGACGCGCATCCGATCAGCGGGCGTGTGATAGCCGGGCACGACGAACCATTGTTCGAGCTTGCTCGGCTCGACGAAGGCCGCGAAGACCCGCTCGGCGCTGGCGTGCAGGCGGCGATGCACGGTGAATCCGCCGCTTGCGTCCCGTGGCGGCGTTTCAGACATGTAGTGGTGCTCCTTTCGGCCTAACTTTGCCCGGGATGGTCGTGGCGGTCATCGGCCGCCCCGCTCGGTCACGCGTCGGGGTTGTGAAGGGTGAGGACGACGACCCCGGAGCCGAGCGTGCGGGTCCCGGTCAGTTCGAGCTTCTTGGTGAGGCCGGGGTGGATGAGGAGGTCGCCCGCGTCGCCGACTCCGGCCAGGTGCGGGTGTACCCACAGGTGGAGCTCGTCGAGGAGGTCCGCCTGCAAAAGGGCCTTGGCCACCGGGCCGTAGCCGTGCATCAGGATCGACGTGCCGTCCTTGGCGCGCAGCGCCCGGACCGCCTCGATCAGGTCGCCGTCGAGCACGCTGGTGTTGTGCCAGACCGGCTCGCTGAGGGTGGTGGAGGCGACGTACTTGGAGATGGCGTTGATCGCGTCCGCGTACTTGCCGTCCCTTCCCGGCCAGGCGCCGGCATACACCTCGTAGGTCTTGCGGCCCATCAGCATCGCGTCCGCGGCCCGGAGCTGCTCCAGCGCCAGCTCGTTGGACTCGTCGTCGACGTAGTCGAAGTGCCACTTGTCCATGTGATTGACCACGCCGTCCAAGCTGACGAACGTGGAGTTGCTGATCGTTCCCATGTGAGTTCCCGTCTCGACCATCGCGCCGAATTGCCGCGGTTCAAGCGCGGCATCACTCATCGGCCGGCCGGCCCCATCCGTAGCCAGAGCATCAGCCCGTCCGAACGTGAACCTGCAACGCCCGATCGTCCTCAAGTGGCGGACGGGATGGGGTCGCGGCAAGGCACTTAATTCTCTGCAATCGAAATACGTCCGACCAGGCCATCCACTGGGCATTCTCAGGGCATTGGCGGCAATCACGGCAGTAGCGTTGTGTGCGTTGAGCGGGCAGGTCAGTCCCGCCACGACCTTGGTGGTTGCTTCGCGATCAGGGAGCCAGGCCGCAGACAAGGGCGGGACGGTGATTCACCTGCCTACCAGCTAGTTACAGGCGAGGTTCGCAGGAGGCGGGTCAGCAGCACGCAGACCTGCCTCCTGCTTGTCCGGCACCATCCACCTGGCAGGGGCGACCTACCCGCCACCGCGGTGATCATCTCTGGTCACAGCGCCAAGAGACTCTGCGCCGCTCGATTCTGGGCAACGACGTTGGCCATCGCCTAAGCGTTGAAGATCTTGCCCAGCAGGGCAGCGCCGTCCCGGTCAGCGGAGTAATACCGGCGGCGTCGTCCACGCTCGTCGTACATGGCAACCTCGGGCTCGGCCGAATGCGGTCTCCCTCAGGCGACGCGGGAATGCTTCGTTCACGGTCGGGCCATCAGGGCTCACTCAGACGTGGACACCTCACGCACGCATGGGGTGGGGCGGGAGGACCTGCGCAGCGCTTACCGCACGCCAACGGCGTGGTGCACGTTCTTAACGGTGTCCGCGGCGAGTCTCACCAAGGGGACCTTCCAGGGGTACCTATGAGGCGGGACCGATACCCCAAGACCGATCAAATCGGAACGGTCAAGGCCACGCAATCCCACCGCCGGTTGCTCGATGGTTGCTCTTCGGCTAACATGTGGGTGCCCGAAACTCGGCCGTTGGAGCTGACCTGAGGTTTGGCGTTCCCGTTCTGGCGGGCATGATCGCTGTTCATGGCGCTGCGGTTCCTTTACCTGATCTTCATCCGGCTCGCGGGTTGGTTGGTTGGTGTTGCTGGCTCGCTCGCGACAGTCGAAGGACGCGGAGATCCTCGTGTTGCGGCATCAGCTCGCGGTGTTGCGTCGGCAGGTGGCCAGGCCTCGGCCGTCGTGGGCGGATCGGGCAGTGATCAGCGCGCTGGCGCGGCTGCTGTCTCCGGCCGGTTGTCGGCGGTTGTTCGTGACGCCGGGCACGCTGCTGCACTGGCACGCCGATCTGATGCGGCGGCGCTGGACCTTCAAGCGCCGCAGCCAGGGGCGACCTCCCACCCGCGCCTCCATCCGGGCCTTGATACTTCGTCTGGCCTGGGAGAATCCGCTGTGGGGTTACCGGCGGATCGCCGGGGAACTCGCCGCTCTGGGCTACCGGGTCGGGGCCTCCACCGTGTGGCTCATCCTGAAGAAGGCCGGCATCAACCCCGCGCCACGACGCGCGGGACCAACCTGGAGTGAGTTCCTGCGTGCTCAAGCTGAGGGGATCTTGGCATGCGACTACTTCCACTGCGACACCGTGCTGTTCAAACGCCTGTATTGCCTGGTCGTCATGGAGATCAGCACTCGCCGGGTGCATGTGCTCGGCGTCACCGAGCATCCGACCGGGCCGTGGGTTGCCCAGCAGGCCAGGAACCTGATGATCGAGCTGGGGGACAGAGCGGAGGGGTTCAGATTCCTCATCCGCGATCGAGATACGAAGTTCATCACGGCGTTCGACGACGTCTTCACGGCCGCAGGCATCCGCATCCTCAAGACGGCACCTCGCGCTCCGCGGGCCAACGCGCTTGTCGAACGCTGGATCGGCGGCCTGCGCCGAGAACTCCTCGATCGAATTCTCATCGTCAACGCCCGCCATCTACGACGCGTGCTGGCCGCCTACGAGACCCACTTCAATGAGCATCGCCCGCATCGCTCCCTGGGCCAGGCCGCCCCGCTGCGAGCCCTTCCCGACCCGGTCGAGGACGATAGCAAGGTTATCCGACGTGACCGCCTCGGCGGGCTGATCCATGAATATGTACAGGTCGCATAGGGTGTCTGAGTTCTTGGCACCCACACGTTCGAAGGACGTCGCATCACGCTCGGCATCCGCCCCGAGTCGCTCACACGAGGCGACGCCGGACCAGACACCCTCACCGTGACAGGCCGCGTCACGCTCAGCGAGATGCTCGGCCACGATCACATGATCCACATCGGCGGGCTCTCCGCACCGCTCCGCGTACGAGAGCGATATAGCCCCGGCGCGGGTGAGACCGCCACTGTCCACGCCCACCCAGACGACATCCACGTCTTCCTCCCCGACGGCGACGGCAACCGAGCAGACCTCCCATGACCGCGCCCACTCGTGTCACCGTCCTCGGCGCCGGCATCCTCGGAGCCGCCACCGCACACCATCTCGCTCGCCGGGGCGCGCACGTCACCGTCATCGACGCGGACACGCGCAATGCCCGGTCGACGACGGCGTCCTTCGCGTGTGTGAACGGCAGCGCGAAGACCGACCCCGGCCTCTCCGCCCTCAACGACCGCGCCGTCGAAGAGTACCGCCGCATCACCCACACCCTCGGAGAAGCCGCAGTCCGATTCACCGGCCAGCACTTCGTCGCCACCGACCCGGACTCCCTACGCATCGCCGAGCAGCGAGTCAACGCCGCCCGTTCCCGCGGATACGGCGGCGAGATCCTCCCCGTGGACGCGCTCCGCGAACGCGAACCCCACCTGCGCCTGGACACACCGCCACTCGCGGTCGCGTGGTTCCCCTCCGACGGATGGGCCGACCCGGAAGCACTCCGGGCGCACTTCCTCACCGGCCTCATCACGCACCACCGCAAAGCCACCGCGATCAGCCCAACCAGATCAGGCCGCCTCCAGATCACCTTCGCCGACGGTGACCGAACCGAGACCGACCGCGTCGTAAACGCCACGGGCGCCGGAGCCGCCGACATCGAACTCCCCGTCTCGCGTCCGCCACTTCACGTCACGCCCGGGTTCGTCGTGGCAACGGACACCGCCACAGACCTCGTGACCACCGTCGTTCGCACCCGACAGCTCGGCATCCGCCCTGACGGGTCTCGTCGTGCCCTTCTGCACAGCCACGACATCGACCGCCTCTTCGACCACGACCAGACCACAGCCGAACGCGCCGCCGAAACCCTCCTCAACCGAGCCCGACGGATGTTCCCGGACGCAGGCCACATCACTCCACGACGGATCACCCGAGGCTCACGACCGACACCCGCCGACGGCAAGCCGGCCATCGGCGAAAGCGCAAACCTCCCCGGCTACTACGAACTCTCCGCACACAGCGGGATCACCCTCGCACCACTCCTGGGCCGACTGCTCGCGACGGAGATCCTCACCGAGAGTCGTGACCCCATTCTCTCTCCCTTCCGACCAGACCGTCATTGAAGGCACTCAATTTCCACGAGCATGTGAACTGCTGACCGCCTTCAGTCGGGAAGGGTGGATCGCGCTCGCCCGATCGTGCGGCACCTGGCCTCCGCACTCCCGTGGCGCTGCTGCACCGCCACGAACGAGCCCACAAGCTGGTCCTGGCCAGCGGTCTTCCCCTCTGCGGCTACATGGCCTGAGGCATGGTGCGGCGACGCCGGCCCTGGCGACTCGACTACGGAATCGCGGGAAACCGCAGGTGGAAGTGGTAGGGCGCCCGGGCCACCAACTCCGAACCTACGGATTGAAAGGTCGGGCGACTCCGGTTCGGGGGACGCCCGCGATGGCGTCCAGCCGCAGCGGCCTGCCGGAGTCTTTCAGCTCGTGCAGTGTCGGGCAGATCCAACCCCCCTCGAGGTACTCGTTCCAGGCGTAGATGAGGACCGCGTTGGCCGGGGTGCTCCCCGGGTGGGTGTTGCTCCAGCGAATCGCCCCGCCCAGGTGGGTCGCGATCTGTGCGGCCGTCGCCTGCTGGGTCCAGATGTCCTTGTGTCTGAGGTAGTCATCGGACGGCTGCGACCCCCAGGGCACCGGATAGTCGTATTGGGGGCGCGAGTCCCAGCCTGTCGACACTGTCGGAATGACCTGCCCTGCCGCGGTCGCGTACTCAGACCACAGACGGGTCTCAAGGTCGGTGAGCGACGAATACGGCGCCCCATTGGTCTGCCCTGTCGAGTAGCGGCTCACCGCGTCGGCGCCCATCGCGGTCTTCGTCTCCGCCGCGTCCTTCGCGGTCCACCTCATGACCACGACGTACGGATCGGCCAGTCCTGCCTCGGCCGTCCTGGCTCGCATCTTGGCGACCCGGTCAGCGGTGGTGGGCCCCAAGAAGTAGATCAGCGGGCGTCCTCCCAGCACCTTCTGGTAGTTCGATTCGCCGAATCGCGTGACCAGTTCCGGCAGATACGTGTCCCAGTTCCATTCCGTTATGAGGGCGCACCAGTTGACCTGATTCTTGTACGCGCTCGACAGATACAGGTCCCTGGCTTGCCTCAGCTCCGGGTGGGAGTAGTAGTCGATGGCCCAGTAGTCGATACCGGCCGCGTGAGCGTACCGGATCTGCTGATCCATGATCGCCTGGCTGGTCTCGTCGCAGTTGACCGACTCGGTCACCTCGACGTTGACGTTGTCGACATACAGATCGGAGGTCTGGCTCGGGTTGGTCTGGAAGTGGAGTCTGTCGAGCGTCGCGGGGGAGCCGAGCAACGGGGTGTGGTAGACCTTGCGCACCCCGTCGACGAAGATGTCCACCCACGGCGTGGCCCCCACGGGCGGGGCCGGATCGACGATGACCCTGATCGAGTACCAGGTGTCGTCGGCGATGGCCTGGACGACCTGCCAGGTTCCTGAAGGGGTACGGCACACCAGCTGCTTGCCGCCGCCTTCCCGCCGGGTGGCAATGTCGACGACTGTGGTCGATCCACCGCCCACCAACGCTCGGGACCAGCCGCCTGCGGCCGTCTCCCTCCAGTCCCACCGTACGGTGACGGCTCGATCCTGGCCGGCGAACGTGCGAGACATCGCCGCCATTCCCGCGGTGGACGTGTCGTGCAGGTGCACGCTCTTGCCCTCGCGATCAGGGCTCTGCACGACCGACACCTCGGTGCCGGTCCCCGCCGACACGGTCCAGCCGGACGGGGCACCTCCCGTCGCCTCCGCATCGAAGCCTTGGTTGACCAGCACCGGCTCGGGCACGGTGATCTCCGAGTAGTACGGCATCCGGAAGTGATACTTCTCCGGCGACAGGAGGCGGTTCACGCCCATGCCATGCCTCGTGTCCAGGCCCGTATAGGCATCCCAGCGGATCGCCCCGACCAGCGTACGGTCGGCGCGCGGCACCTGTTCACCCGCTGCCGCGGCTGGGCCGGCACCCGGCAGGCCCAGCGCGGCCCCGCCCGTCACTGCCGCTGCCACCTTGAGGACGTCCCGCCGGCTCGGCCCGTCACCGAAACCAGAATCCGACCTGCGAACAGGCATAACTGACCTCCATCGATCCGATTTGGGGTGGCACGCTGATCGCCACCGCTCAGCCCAGCGGAACCGGCTCTCGACCACGCTGCACAGCACCACGACAGGCCCGTGGAGCGCGTGGGAATTCGTGTCTCGGACACTAACCGCGTACCACCGCCACCGCTAGCACCAGGTTGAGCGATATTGGGACTAAAGTGACCCGACAGCGACACCGAAACGGGCGCCACGGGCCGGCAGAAGTCCTGGGACGGCACTGCCGCGTTTGGCGAGCGGTTGCATTCGCGGTGAGCTTTCGCGCCGGCCTTCCTCGCTGGTGTTGCCGTCGCTCAAGCCGGGCTCGAGGCACATAGGCAGCGCTCTGCGATCCGGAGAGTGATCGTCTAAATGCACGCCTCCCGGTGCGCCACCTTGCCCTGGCGAGCGATCGGTCAACTGTGTCCTACTTTTCCTCAATCCACGCCAAGGTGTATGAAGTTCCACCTCAATAGCATCAAAGTCATGCCAGAGAAGCGATATACAGCGGCTGACCATGGGCGCGGTGCGCGGCGGTGGACGGGGGGCGCATGACCGAGCAGGCCGTGACGATCGCGGCGTACTACTTCCCGAACTACCACATCGATCCTCGCAACGAGCAGTGGCATGGCGAGGGGTGGACCGAGTGGGAGTTGATGAAGCGGGCGACCGCGCGGTTCGAAGGGCACCAGCAGCCCCGTGTCCCGCTCCATGGCTACCAGGATGAGGCCGATCCGGCCGTGATGGCGGCCAAGATGGCGATGGCCACCGAGCACGGTGTCGACGCCTTCCTCTTCGACTGGTACTGGTACAGCGACCGTCCTTACCTGGAGCGGCCACTGGAGTCGGCCTTCTTGCGGAACGCAACGGCCTACGACATGAAGTTCGCGGTGATGTGGGCGAGGTCGTGGGCCGCATGCCGCCTTTTGCGGCAGGCATGGACGGAGACGACTCCGTGATCACCGAGCTGGTCGCCCATCCGTGTCTCGAACGTGTGACGGACGCCGAGTCCGCCGCCAAGGCCGTGGCCGGCCTCACCGGCTACGCCACGGGCGACGTGCCCCTCCTCGTCCGCCGCAGCGGAGCCGAGGCCGTCGCCCTGGTGACGGGAGCCTTTCCCAACGCAAGTGCCTACCCTCTGCGTGACGCTCCCCAAGGGATGTGGGCGGATCACGACTTCGACCCCGGGCGCTACGCTCCGGTCTCGACTGTCCGGGTCAACGCCGTCGTCGCGGAGGCCGAGGTCTGGAACCCCGCCACCGGCACACGCCAGGCCGCAGCCATCACGGTCAAGGGTCAGCAGTCCACGATCAAGGTGTTGTTGGACGGCGCACCAGCCGCGATCGTGGTCTGGCGGGAAGGCGAAGCACCTCTCACGGCACCCGAGGCACCCTCGCCTGCCACTGTCGAGACGGACCTTTCAAGCGGCTGGTACGGCCGGCTCGTACCCACTATGGACAATACGTGGGGCGACCTGGCACCACCCGCAGCGACACCGGTCGACCAACTCCAGATCTGGAGCTTCACCTGGCAGAACGGAGACGCCGAGCAGGCAGCGAGGGCGACCTACGGCAACCGCGTCCGCGTGCTCGGACCCGTTCCGACCGAGCGGGCGCCGGCCGCGCTGGACCGCGACGCCGTCGGCCGCATCCTTGCCGGCGAATGGCCGCTGGTGGACGACGATGCGGGATGGGGGGTCTCGCTCTACTCCTCCAGCCGCGGCGCGGCTGATCCCGGGCCCGGCACTCTCGGCCACAAGGGGCTGGTCAACGAGGAGTTCATCCGTGTCGGAAGGCCGGAAACAGGCACGATTTCGCGGGTACGAGCCGTCGTCGAGACTGACCGGCTCGGTGCCGCCGAGCTGATCGTCGGGGCCGCGGCCGGCAAACGTCTGTGGTGGAACGGCGTGGAGCTCCCGACAGGCAACGGCTATCTAGCATCCGCCCGGATCGATATCGATCAACGCCTGAACGTCATCGAGTACGAGCTGTCCGACGCCGAAATCCACGTCGGCCTCGGGACACCTGCCGAGACCGACGCCCTCGGCAGCTTCTTCTGCCTGACTCGTCCCGGTGAGTTCTCGCCCAGACCACAGTTCATGCGACTACCACCAGCGGTGCGTCCCGACGGCCAGGTCACCTACCGCGCCCGCGTACACCTCCGGCAAGACGCCACCGAAGGCGTCCTCATTGTCGGCGCCGCCACCGGCGTCACCGCATTTCTGGACGGCGCCGTGGTCGCCCGGCAGGAGAGGGTCGAGTACTACGGTTCCGCCTGGGCCGCGACGCCCGACTATTTCCGTCACGACCTCAGTCTGGAGGCAGGCGAGCACCTGCTCGAGATCGTCGCCGACAGCACGCAGGCTGGGGACGTGGTCTACGTCGACCTCGTCGCCCGTACGAACTCCTCGGTCGTCACTCTGGTCAGCGGCTCCGGATGGGAGGCCGAGACCGGCGGCTGGAGAGGGCGCAGCATTGAACACCGCGGTCGCTGGGCCGAGTTGCAGCCCTGTCACGCGGCCGTACGACCGCACCCGCTGCACGGAACGCCATGGCTGCATGGTGCACCGGCCCTTGGCACGACGGTGGACGCGATACACGTCACGGACGACATCACGCCAGCGCCGCAACAACTGCGCACCATTCTGCCGGCCGGAGCGATCTCGGTACATTTGCCCCTCCGCCTCGGTGCCCGGGTCCTGCTGGACTGCGTCGAACAGCGGCTCGACGGAACCACGCTCGACCTCGGCCGCCCCCTGCAGGCACCGACCGCGCTGGAGATCGTCACCGAACCGACCGTCGTCCTGCGCGGCGGTGGAGTGCTCTCCGGCCCCGTGACCGTCCGCACCGAGAAGGTGCCTGTCCCGCTGGGCAACTGGCACGCGATGGGTCTTGCTGGATGGAGCGGCGGAATGCGCTATTCCCGCACGGTGTCGGTTCCGTCCGGATCCGACTCGGCCGGGGTCCCGGTGCTCGATCTCGGCCGGGTACGCGGCACCGTCGAGGTAGCGGTCGACGGCGAGAAAGCAGGGGAAGCCTTCTGCGGCCCGTACCGGTTCGCCCTGCCTGGCACCGCGGGCCGCACGGTACGGATCGACATAACGGTGTACAACACATTGGCGCCGTTTCTCCACGAGTCCACCCCCACGGCCTGGACGTTCCCCTCCCAGCTGGCCTCGGGTCTGCTTGGCCCCGTCACCCTGCTCACCCCGCAGGCGGTTCTCGCGGACTCATGAGAGCCCGCTTCGGCACTCGCGCCCGCGCGAGCTCTTCCAGCCGCCACGGATGGGCAGGCGCCTCCTCGAGTCGGGCGATGGTGGCGGCGACCGCAGGATGGATGGCGGATTCGAGCGTCTCTTGTTCGGTGTCACCTCCGTCGGCCAGGGCGCCGAGCACCGTGACCAGCCGGCCCAGCACGCGGCCCGGCCGGCTCTGATCGGCTCCGAGGTCCCGTTCGAGGAGGGCGATCTCCGCGATGGCTCGTCGGCAATGGCCGGATCGATGGCGTGACCGCCACGCTCTGCGTGCCGGATGCCAGCGGATCGGTCCACGGCATCCGACGCGTCATCGGGATGTCGTACAGCACCGCCGGCTAGGCCCGGAGCGCCTGGGCGGACAGGCAACAGTTGGCCACGGTCAGATCGACGCAGTCCCGGAACCCGTGCCAGCACCGGGGCGGAGCACCATGACCTGCCCGCGCCGCAGCCGACGTTCGCCCGCGCAGGTCACGTGCCGGCCGTGACCGGTTCCGATCGCGGCGATCTCGAGGAAGTCGTGGGCGTGCGGCTCGAGATCGAGATCCAAGAAGTGGACGCCCGCCAGGACCGGCCCCCGGCGAACAGCGTATGCCTGTGCAGTGTGGCAGGCATGTCTACACCTACGACCGGGTGGTCCAGCAGCGACGTCGGCGCCGACGGCCAGGTGCCGGACGAGCTTGTGGCGGCGTACCGCGAAGACGGCCGGATCACCCTGCCCGCTCCGCGCCGGCGACCGCGCCTTCCACAGCGGCTACACCGGCCACATGGCGCTGCCCAACCGCACCGACCAGGCCCGCCTCGCGCACGTCGTCATCTACATGGACGAGGCCACCCGCTACAGCGGAACCAAGCACATCGTGACCGACACCCCTCGGACTCATCGCAGGCGACCGGCTGGACAGCGGCACCTTCCCCCGCCCCTGGACTTAGGGCGCCGGTGGTGCCCGTGCTCTGGGTTTATCAGCACGTGACGTCTTTGCCTTCACTCCCGAAGATCTCAAGCCGACGCTCTTGCGGGATGTCCCGCGTACCAGCCGGCAGATAGTGCAGTTGAACAGCGCGCCGGCGAGTGTCAGTACGGTTGGCCGGGGTCCCGTGGTGCAGCAGGCCGTGAAAGAAGAGAACTCCGCCCGGCGGGAGCGGAACGACTGTGTCACGGGTCACCTCGACCTCGTCGTCACACAGTTGCCAGTCGCGACGCCTGAAGTGCACGACGGGGCCTTCGGTGTGACTGCCTGGGATCACATGCATGCAGCCGTTCTCGGGCGTGGCAGGATCCAGGGCAATCCATACCCCGACGATCGGCGTCCCGGGCTCGTAGGGGAAGAAGGCATTGTCCTGATGCCACGGCTTCTCCCGCCCACCCCCAGGCGGCTTCAGCAGCGCCATGTCCTGGAACATCGTGAGATCCTCGCTGCCTGCCAACTGCCGGACGACTCGCAGCATCCGCTCATCGGTCGCCAGTTCGCGCAGGCGAGAATCCTCCTTGACGAACCACATGAACCTCCGCACGAGGTCCATGCGTTCGATTCCGGTCGCGGTGTCCAGGCGATCTGCGGCCCATGACTCGTACTGGATGTCCGCCTGTCCCGGACTGGTCAAGACGTGGGACAGGCCGTCCAGGACGTCGTTGACCTCGCGCGGTTCCAGCACGTTGCGCACGGCGAGGTAACCCTCCACCGCGAACCTCGCGACATCGGCTTCGCCGACCTCATCGATCGACTCCACGAATGTGGCTGGCTTGTCGAACCGGTACAGAGCGCCGGGATAGCCGAACTCGGTAGTCGTATCCGCGTGCGTGGCCATGTCATGCCCCTTGCTTGCCAAGTGCGTGATCGATCCTTTCCAAGTGGAACGGCTGCAATCGACCGTAGATCAAGGGGCACCTGGGCTACGACGGCGCGAGCCGGGGGTTGTGTGGGCTCAACCGGGGTTTGAACCACGCCAGCGACTTGGTGGGCAGCCTTGATTGTGTTGTGCGAATTGACGGGCGAAAAGGCGATAGTCGGTGTATCCCAACACCTGGGCAACCTCCGTGACGTTCAGGGCGGTCTCGGAAAGAAGCTCTCGAGCACGCTCGATCCGCACCGCGACGCAGTACGCACGAAACGTCCGACCCGTCGCGGCGTGAAACAGCCGCGAGAACGTGTCCGGAGCGAGTTTCGCGACCGCCGCGGCCTCGGCCAATGTCGTGCGCTGGTCGAGCCGCGAGCGGAGCATGTTGGTGGCAAGCTGCACTCGTGGGTCCAGCGGAGGCGGCAGGGCGCCCGCTGACCGGGCCGCCTGGATGTGCACCTCCATCAACAGCGCGGCCAGGTCTGCCGAGGCCTGAACCGGCCCCGAACTGTCGCGGCGGTGGATGGCACTGATCACTGTGCGGAGCCGCTGCCAGACCGCCGATGGTTCTGTCAGACTCACAACGCGCGGTGCCAGCAGTCGTGCGGCAGGTGGAGTCGGATAGTCGTAATGACAGTAGCCAACGTGTAGTCGATCGTCCTCGTCTTGGTCGACGTCGACCTCGTCGCCGGGCCGAAGCATCAATATCGTCCCGGCTGACAGGTGGATCGACCCGCCGGCCAATCTCGCCACGCCCTTCCCCGAGGTGACCGCCCAAAGGTCGAAGTCCGGGATTCTGTAACGCCATGCCCACCCCGGCTCACACCGCACCCAACTGGCAAACCGACCGGCCCGTGGCAGGTGCGTAGCTGCAGCGGCCGCCAACCTCCGCCAGATGTCCGGATCGGCGTAGTCGGCCGACGATTCGGCATCCACGGTCCAATCATGCCCTCTGCGTCAAGGTTGCCTGGAGCAAGGCTTGACCGGGCCAGGCGGCGCATCTCTGCCTCGACCTCAGCTCGGCTTCACCTCCGAGCGGCGCTGGCTGCGCTACGCCCGCGTCCACTTGGCCGGCCTGTTCCCCTACCTGCCTGGCCAGTCCGGCTACAACAAGCGCCTACGCGCCACCACCGGCCTCATCCTGCACCTGATTCGCATCCTGGGCCGCGACACCAGCCTATGGAGTGACGACGTCTGGGTAGCCGACTCCACCCCCATCGAGTGCGGCCGCTCCCGCCAGACCACCCAGCGCTCAGACCTGGCCGGCTGGGCCGAATACGGCTACTGCCCCTCCCACTCCCGCTTCTTCTGGGGCCTGCGCCTGCACCTGCTGTGCACCCTGGGCGGGCTGCCCGTCGCCTTCGCCCTGACCGGCGCCAAAGCCGACGAACGCCTCACCCTGCTGAGCATGCTTCAAGCCGACCCCGACCTGCTGGAGCGCCATCGCGGCCAGGACCTGATCGCCGACATGCAGTACTACGGCCGCGACTTCGAGCACACCCTGGCAACCGAAGGCATCCACCTGCTCCGCAAAGCCCGCAAAGGCGAACTCCCACGACCTGGCGCGCACCTGTTCAAACTCCTACGCCAGACCATCGAGTCCATCAACCAGACCCTCAAAGGCCAGCTCGACCTCGAACGTCACGGCGGACGCACCCCAGCGGGCGTCACCATCCGCGTGATCACCCGCATCCTGGCCCTGACCACCGTGATCTGGCACAACGACAACACCGGCCAGCCCACCGCCCGATCACTCACCGCCTACGACCACTGATCCCACAGCACCCCTTGGAATCACCCATCTAGCCGTCGCTAGGCTGGCCGTTGCCGCATGCGGGCGCCGGCGCTCGCGGTCGGCGACGGCGCGCTCGGCTTCTGGTCCGCGCTGTCCGAGGTATTTCCACAGGCCAGAGCACAGCGCTGCTGGTTTCACAGAAGCCGTTAAGAATCAACACGGCGAGATGGAGGCGAGGAGAGCGGCTGCGGTTCAGTGGCGGGTTGGAGCGGGTGCGGGGTTATAGCCGTCGTGTTCCAGGAGTGGGCGGGTCTCGATGAGAGTGTTGCCGATCGTGCGGGGCTGACTTCGAACAGTTCGCTGAGGGCTTGCCGTGTGCAGGCTTTCCGCTGGTAGAGGATGGCGGCGAGGATCCGCTCGGCGTCGGTGATCTTCTGTTGGAAGATGCCGCCTCGGGCTCCGGGGAGTCGTTCACCACCGCGTCGCTGGTAGCGGAGGCGTTCAAGGCGGGCGGCTTGGAGCGGCGTGAGTCGCTCGATCATCTGGCGGAGTTCTTCGCGGCTCATCCCGGTCAGAGCGGGGTGCGAGAGCGTTTCAGAGATCCGGGGCCGCTGGGCTGGGGCGTCGTCGTTGTCCAGGAAATCGCGCAGCTGTGCGGCGGTGGTGAACCGCATGGTGGTGGCGGGGACCGTGACCTGCTGCTCGGTAAGCAGCTTGCGAGTCTCGGCGATCCAATAGCCGATCGTGAAGTCGCTGACCTCGAGCATGTCCGAAAGGACCTTCTGGGAGCAGATCTGGCGGAGGTAGACGACTGTGATCAGCACTCGGTCCGCGTTGGAGAGCAGGCTGTGGGACCCGGCGCCCTTGGCGCGGCGGCGTTCGCCGCCGCCCAACGGCGTTGGCGTGCGGTCAACGGCGCCCACCTGGTCGCCCTGGTCCGCGCCGGCGCCACCTTCATCGACGGCAAGCTCGTCGAACGCCCGACAGAATCACCCGTCCCCACAGCCGCCTAGGAACTCATGATCCACAGGTCTTGACTATTGCTCCCGGTGCCGAGATACGCTCCATCAAGAGCGGTGTACGTATGCTGCGGATGAACTCCGTCATGGAGCGATGGGTTCAGACCTATCGACGCGAGCTGCTGGATCGAACCTTGATCTGAAATCAGCGCCACCTTCTGTCTGCGCTGCGCGAGTTCGAGACTTTCTGTAACGAACACCGGCCTCATCGGGCTCTCCGGCAGGCTTCTCCGCTTCGACCACTCGTTGATCCCGGCATCGACTCGGCCTCGATCGCCTCGTTGGGCATCCGCCGACGTGATCGGCTCGGAGGTGTACTGAAGGACTACCGACACGCGGCTTGACCTGGCCGGATGACTAATCGGCACCCGCAGATCAGCCGGTCAGGCCGGACAGCGGGGGCAACCTCAACGACAGTAAGCACATCGACCTCGGGGATCTCAAGGGCAATGAGGGCAACCAGAACTACGCGATCCCTCGGGGCACCGACATGGACAAGTTCTCCACGGTGACGATCCGGTGCGAGCGCTTCAGCGTCTCCTTCGGCGCGGTCGAGCTGAAGCAGGCTGTCTGTCTGGCCGGCCCAGGCGCGTAGAGGCCGCGGGCAGGCTGGAGCGGGTGGCGTCGCCACCCGCTCCACTGCTTGGTAGGGCACGAGCAGTGTCTCGCCCGGTGATCAGGCTCCACAGTGCGGGGCCGCGCCCAGCGTCTGCTCGCGACGCGCCCGTCTGGCTGCCGGTCAGACGGTGGCGCGTTCCTGGACCCGCGTCGCCGCAAACGGGATGATCCTGTGATGGACTTCCGGCAGCTCGAGCGCTTTCTCGCAGTCGTGGACCACGGTGGATTCCACCGCGCGGCGGAGGTGCTCTATGTCGCGCAACCCTCGTTGTCGCAGTCAATCAAGCAGCTGGAGCGCGAGCTGGGCGACGCTCTGTTCCACCGGGTCGGCCGCGGGGTGGTGCTGACCGAGGCGGGCCGGGAACTGGTCGGGCCCGCGCGGATGGCCGTCCACGCGCTGGGTCTGGCCGTCGAGTCTGTCGAGGCGGTGCGCGGGCTGCGGACCGGCCGGCTGCAGATTACGGCGATGCCGTCACAGGCCATTGCTCCGCTCGCCGAGGTGATCACCCGCTTCACCGCGCAGTACCCGGGCGTTCGGGTGGTGGTCCGCGCTGGTGCCACCGTGGATGAGGTGGTGGAGGCCGTGCGTACCGGCCGGACGGAGCTGGGCCTGCTGGCCGGTGTAGAACTCCCGGAGCGGCCCGGGGTAGGGCTGCATCCGGTCGCTCGGCAGCGCTTCGTTGTCGTGACGCCGGCCGCCGAGCCGTTCCAGACGGGTGCGCGGGTGGCGACGAGCGACCTGTCCGGCCTGCGCGTGATCGCCGGGCAGACCGGTACGGGGATGCGCGCGGTCGTCGACGCGCTGATCGAATCCGGCGTCGAGCTGACGATCGCGGTGGAGACTGAACACCGTGAGGCGATCCTGCCGTTGGTGCTCGCAGGCAGCGGCATCGCCGTTCTGGCCGAGTCGTGGCGGGAGATCGCCGAGCGGGCGGGCGCCGTCGTCGCAGACCTCGATCCTGCTTTCTACCTTGAAGTCGCCTACGTCAGCCACGAGGGCGGGCTCGGCCCCGCATCGCGCGCGTTCCTGGATATGGCCACCGAAAGGCAGTGACGATCGGTCAGATAGGTAGCAGATATTGGACGCGACCTGGCGGGGCTGCTCGAATCGGTGCCATGCACTCTCACCGCATCGCTGTGATCCCCGGGGATGGAATCGGTGTCGAGGTGTGCGGCGCGACCCGTGCCGTCCTCGACGCCGTCGGCCGCAGGCACGCCATCGCCCTCACCTACGACGAGTTCGACTGGTCCTGCGCGCGATATTTGGCCGAGGGCGCGATGATGCCCGCCAACGGGCTCGATCTCATACGTCACCATGACGCGATCTTCCTGGGCGCGGTGGGCGGGCCCGGTGTGCCCGATCATGTGTCGCTGTGGGGGTTGCTGATCCCGATCCGTCGGGGGTTCCAGCAGTTCGTGAACCTGCGGCCGATCCGGGGGCTCGACGGGCGGCAGGCCATCGATCTGGTGGTGGTACGAGAGAACGTCGAGGGCGAGTACAGCGAGATCGGCGGGCGCCTGTATCAGGGGACTCCGGCCGAGATGGCGGTGCAGGAGTCGGTGTTCACCAGGCCGGGGGTGACCCGCATTGTTGACTACGCCCTGGACCTGGCCGAGCGGCGCGGCGGGCGGCTGACGTCCGCGACGAAGTCGAACGGGATCATCCACACGATGCCGTTCTGGGATGAGATCGTCGCCGAACGGGTCGCCGAGCGCCCCGCAGTGACGCTGCGCTCGGAGCACATCGACGCGCTGTGCGCCAAACTGGTGCTCGATCCGGCTCAGTTCGACGTGATTGTCGCGTCCAACCTGTTCGGCGACATCCTGTCCGACCTCGCCGCCGCCGTCGCGGGGAGCATCGGCCTCGCGCCCGCCGCGAACATCGACCCGACGCATGCCTACCCGTCGATGTTCGAGCCGGTCCACGGGTCGGCGCCGGACATCGCGGGCCGGGGGATCGCCAACCCGGTCGGCGCGATCTGGACGGCCACGATGATGCTCGACCATCTGGGGCACCCCGAGGCGTCGGCGAATCTCATGGCGGCCATCGAGAGCGTGTTCACCACGACCGACGTGCGCACCCCCGACCTCGGCGGCAAGGCCGGCACCGAGGACATGACCCGCGCGATCATCGAAGCCCTTTGAAGGAAAGCATGAGTGCCCCGCTGCCCAGCACGTTCCAGTCACGCGCCGTCGACGTGGACGGCCTCGCCATTCACACGCTCGTCGGAGGCGACGGGCCGCCCGTGCTGCTCCTGCACGGCTACCCGCAGACGCACCTCATTTGGCACCACGTCGCCCCGGCGCTGGCTTCCCGGCACACGGTCGTGCTGACCGATCTGCGCGGATACGGCGACAGCGGCAAGCCAAAGCCGGTCACCGACGACGTCTACTCCAAGCGAGTGATGGCCCGCGACCAGGTCGGCGTGATGCGGGAGCTGGGATTCGACCGCTTCGCCGTGGTCGGCCATGACCGAGGAGCGAGGGTGGGCCACCGGATGGCCCTCGACCACCCCGGCGCCGTCCGGGCGTTGGCCGTCCTGGACGTCGTGCCGACCCGGCACACGTTCGCGCACGCCGACGCCGCGTTCGGCCTCGGCTACTACCACTGGTTCTTCCTCGCCGCCGGCAACGGCATCCCCGAGCGGCTGATCGGCAACGATCCCGAGTTCTGGATCCGCAGCCGGATGACGGCACGGCACTCCGGCGGCACTGCCTACGACGAGGCCGCGGTCCGGGAGTATGTCCGCTGCTTCTCCGACCCCGCCGCGATCGCCGCGTCGTGCGCCGACTACCGGGCGGCGGCCGGCGTCGATCTGGAGCACGACGACGCCGACGCGGCGGCGGGCCGGCGCCTGCGCTGCCCGGTGCTGGCGCTGTGGGGCGAGCACAGCTTCGTCGGCCGACACTACGATGTCCTGAAGGTCTGGCACGAATACGCCGAGCACGTCAGCGGTACGGCGCTGCCGAGCGACCACTACCTGCCGGAGGAAGTCCCGGCTCTCGTCACCGCAGAGCTGGAGGCTTTCCTGGCCAGGACCTGAGACCGGGGCCCTGGCCAGGGGGCCTTCAGGACCAGCGTTCCCCGCGCAGCGCCTTGCGGGCCAGCTCAAGCTCCAGCTCGATCTTGCCCGCCACCCCGTCGTTGCCGACGGGTTCGTGCCCGCCCTCGAAGAAGCGCAGCAGCACGTCACCGCCGGCGGCACGCAGCCGCCGCGCGTACTCCTCGGCCTGCCGGGCCGGTGTGCGGGTGTCGTGACGCCCCTGATTGATCAGCACGGGCGCCCGCACGGCCTCGACGTAGGTCATGGGGGAGCTCAGCCGGAACCGCTCTTCGGCGAGCTCAGGCCGGCCGCCCAAGAACCCGCGCCAGGCCGCCTGCAGGGCGGGGTGCATGTCCTCGTAGGCGAGCTTCCAGTCGGCGAGCGCGACGAAGGCGAACCCGCCTGCGAACAGGTCCGGGAGCCGGCCGAGCGAGAGCAGCGTCAGGAAGCCGCCGTAGGAGGAACCGGTCATGAACACGGCCGAAGGGTCGGCGATGCCCTCGTCGACCAGCCACCGCCAGGCCGCCTCGACGTCCTCCAGCTCGCGGTCACCGACGGCTCCCCAGAACCCTTCGCGGAACGTCCTGCCGAAGGTGACGGAACCCCGGTAGTTCAGCGACGCATAGGCGAAGCCCTCGGCCAGCCACGCCTGCGCGGCGGGATGGTACCCGCCCACGTCGGCGAGGTTCGGGCCGCCGTGCACCCGCAGGATCAGCGGCACCGGCCCGCTCGCGCCCTCCGGCGCCGCGACCCACAACTGCAGCGCCGTCCCGTCCTTGGAGGTGACGGTGACCGAACGCAGCGGGATCCCTGGCACGACGTTCTGCGGGGCGAGGACGCTGCGCGGCTCGCCCTCGCCACGGTCCAGGGCGAGCATCTCGAAGGGCAGGTCGGCGCGCTGGCGCAGCAGCCGGATCTGACCACCGGGCCCGTAATGTGAGCCCCACTGGTTGGTCACCGCGCACGCCACCTCAGGGAAGAAGTAGGCGCCGTCAGGATGGGACACGCGCAGCAGCCGACCGGCCTGAAGGTCGTATTCGTACACGCGGTGGATGCCGCCGTCGACGTGGACGAGCAGCAGCCGGGCGCCGTCGTCGGACCAGTCGAGCGGGACGAGTTCACCCGTCAGCTCGGGCGCCTCGACGTCGGTCCGCGCACCGGTGAGGGGGTTCCACACCGCGGGCCGCGCGAACCCGGTCCGTTCCGTGCTCAGCAGCAGCCGGGGGTCTCCCGCGACCGGTGAGAACCGGACCCCGCGCAGGGGCGCGAGCGGCCCGTCCGAGACCGACGCCAGCACCGCGCCGTCGGAGGTGTCGAGCACCGTGACGGCGAAGCGGCGGATGCCGGGGTTGTGGTCCGTGGTGTCGATGCTCGCCAGCGCTCCGTCAGCGGAGACCAGGCTGTTCCATGCCTCGTTCCTGCTGCGGTACAGCCGGTGGGCGGCTGCGCCGGTCAGGTGGTAGAGCGTGAATCCCTCGTCGGTGACCGTCGCGATGACGACCGCCGAGCCGTCGCGTGCGACGTCGATGCCGCGAAGCGTGTAAGGGGGCAGCTCGGGTGTGAGGTCGACGGGTTCGCCGTCGACCGGGTAGGACCACAGATGGCCGACCTCGCCGCCGTCCTCGTCGTGCAGCACCAGTACGGACCGTCCGTCCGCGGCGGGCAGCGGGTTCGCGACGTGCGGCGGCAGGTCCGGCACCTGCAGAGTCTCGCCGGTGGCCGGATTCCAGATGGACACCTCGGCGTCGCTGAGGCCCGCCGCGTAGATCATTTCAAGGTTGATGTCGCCGGGACAAGGACGGATGTCCTGGATGATCGGAGTGTTGAAGCGGTCGCGCCAAGCGTCAGAGGACATTGATCAACTCCGGTTTGTGACAGGCGACGCCGTGGCCCCGCGCGTCGGTGACGAGCGGGGGGACCTCGGCGGCGCAGATCGAGCTTGCCTTCGGGCAGAGGGTCCGGAAGCGGCAGCCCGAAGGGGGGTCGGTCGGGCTCGGGACGTCGCCGGTCAGGATGATCCGGCGGCGGGCGCGCTCGGCCCGCGGGTCGGGGATCGGCACCGCCGACAGCAGTGCCTGAGTGTAGGGGTGGCGGGGACGCTGGTAGAGCTCGTCCGGCGGTCCCTGCTCGACGATCCGGCCGAGATACATGACGGCTACCTCGTCGCTGGCATGCCGTACCACCGACAGGTCGTGCGCGATCAGGAGGTAGGTCAGCCCGAGCTGGTCCTGGAGGTCCTCCAGGAGGTTGATGACGCCGGCCTGGATACTGACGTCCAGCGCGCTGACCGGCTCGTCCAGCACGATCACGTCGGGCTCGATGGCGAGCGCGCGGGCGATGCCGACGCGCTGGCGCTGCCCTCCGGAGAACTCGTGCGGGAACCGTCCGGCGTACCGGGGGTCGAGTCCCACGAGGTCCAGCAGTTCGGGGACGCGCCCGGTGTCGAGGCCGTGGGTCTCAAGCGCCTCGGTGAGGATCGCCCGGACGGTCATGCGGGGGTTGAGCGAGGCGTACGGATCCTGGAAGACCATCTGGATGCGCCGCCGTGACTGACGCAACCGGGCGGGCGGCAGCGCCGTGAAGTCGGTGCCGTCGAGAAGCACTTGGCCCGAGGTCGGTTCGACGAGCCGTACCAGGCACGCGGCAAGCGTGGACTTCCCGCAGCCGCTCTCCCCGACGAGCCCGAGCGTCTTGCCCCGCTCGATCCGCAGCGACACCCCGGAGACGGCCTGCACGGTGCCGGACCGGCGGCGGAACATGCCATTGCGTACCGGATAGGTCTTGACGAGGTCCGTGACCTGCAGCGCCGTCATCGCGGCCGCACCTCCTCCAGCTCAGCCGTACGCAGGCAGGACGCCGTGTGTCCATCGCCGATCCGGACCGGCGCCGGGACCGTCGTGTCGCACAGACCGGCGCGGGCGTGCTCGCAGCGCGGATGGAACGGGCAGCCCGGCGCCCGCGAGGGCTGGCCCGGGATCTGGTAGAGCCGTTCGCCGTGGCGGGCGTCGAGCCGGGGGAGCGAGGCCAGCAAACCCCTGGTGTAGGGGTGGGCGGGCGCGTAGAAGATCGGTTCGACGGCTGCCTCCTCGGCCTTCGTGCCCGCGTACATCACCAGCACCCGGTCGGCGACGCCGGCCACCACGCCCAGGTCGTGGGTGATCAGCATGAGCGCGGTCGCCGTACGCTGCTGGATCCGTCTGATCACGTCAAGGATCTGCGCCTGCACGGTCACGTCGAGGGCGGTCGTCGGTTCGTCGGCGATGAGCAGATCCGGTTCGTTGGCGATGCTCATCGCGATCATGATGCGCTGCCGCATGCCGCCGGACAGCTCGTGCGGGTACTGGTTCGCGCGCTTGGCGGGCGAGGGGATGCCGACCAGGTCGAGGAGCTCGACGACCCGCTCACGCAGCGCGGAGCGGGTGACCGAGGGGTCGTGCACGCTGATGGCCTCGGCGATCTGCGCGCCGACGGTGTGCACCGGCGTGAGCGCGGTCAGCGCGTCCTGGAAGATCATCGCGATGCGGCGGCCCCGCAGTGTGCGAAGTTCGGACTCGGAGCGGCCCAAGAGCTCCTCGCCGCGGAACCGGATCGACCCCGTGACCCGGGCGCGGCCGGGGAGGATTCCGAGCACCGCCATGGACGTGACGCTCTTGCCTGAGCCCGACTCGCCGACGATTCCGAGCGTCTCGCCGGGCGCGACGGAGAACGAGAGCCTGGTGACGGCCGCGACGGTGCCGCTGTCCGTGGGGAGCTGAACGGTGAGGTCGTCGACCTCCAGCAGGGCATTCACGGGCGTGCTCCCTTCGGGTCGAAGGCGTCCCTGAGGCCGTCGCCGAGGAAGTTGATGGCCAGCGCCGTCAGGAGGATGAACAGGCCGGGGAAGTACAGCAGGTAGACCTTGCCGGTGCCGATCAGCCCGGATGCCTGGCTCAGCAGGTTGCCCCAACTGGACTCCGGAGGCTGCACACCGTACCCCAGGAAGGAGAGCGTCGATTCGACGATCACCGCGCTCGCCGCGCCGAGCGAGGTGCTCACGGCGATGACGCCGGTGAGATTGGGCAGGATGTGTCGCACGATGATGCGCGGCCGGGTCACGCCGAGCACGGTCGCCGCGGCGATGTACTCCTTCTCCCGCAGCGACAACACCTGGCCGCGCACGATCCTGGCCACCGTGGTCCAGCCGATGGCCGCCAGCACCGGGACGATCACGACCGGGGAACGGCCGGCGCTCTGGAGCACGACCGCCAGGACCACGATCGCGGGCAGGACGATGAACAGGTCCGTGATCCGCATGATGATCTCGTCTGCCCAGCCGCCGAAGAAGCCCGCCGCAGCGCCCAGCGCGGTGCCCACAATGGTCGCGAGCACGGCGACGGACAGGCCGATCGCCAGCGAGATCCGCCCGGCGTAGAGGAGCTCGGTGAGGTAGTCGCGGCCCAGTTCGTCGGTGCCGAACCAGTGCGCCGCCGACGGTGGCATGGGCCCGAGCGCCAGGTTCTGGGCGCCGCGCTCGTAGGGGGCGATCAGGTCCGCCCCGAAGCAGCCGAGCAGCAGGAGCACGAGGACCGTGAGCCCGGCCACGGCCAGACGGTGGCGCAGGAACCGCCGGCGGGCCAGCTGCCACGGGGTGCGTTCTGACGAAGACGCCGCGGTCATCGGAGTCTCACTCTCGGATCGAGTACGGCGTAGGCGAGGTCGGCGAGCAGGTTGAACACGATCACGACCACCGCGATCACCAGCGTCCACGGCACGAGGACGAACACGTCGCCCGCGAGCAGGGAGTCGAGGAACAACCGGCCCATGCCCTGGATGGCGAAGATCTGCTCGGTGACGACGAGCCCGCCGAACAGCAGGCCGGCGTCCACGGCGGTGACGCTGACGAAGGGGCCGAGCGCGGTGCGCAGGGCGTGCCGCGTGACGATCCGGCGCTTCGGCACTCCCTTGGCCCGCGCGGTCCGCACGTACTCGCTGGTGAGGGCGTCGAGCATCGTCGCCCGAGTGAACCTGCTCCAGCTCGCCACCAGGCCCACGGTCAGCGTCAGCACGGGCAGCACGAGATGGCGCGCGTAGTCGAGCGGGCCGCCGCCGTCCGGGGAGTGCAGGCCCACGAAGTAGAGCGGGGGATCGGTCAGGCCGAGCAGTTCCTGCGGCCAGGCCGCGAGGATCTGGATGAGGATCAGCCCGAGCCAGAACGGCGGCATCGCGACGCCGAGGTAGGACAGCCCGGTGAAGGCCAGGTCGCCTGCGGAGTACTGCCGCACCGCCGAGTAGACGCCGACGGCCAGCGCGATCACCGCGGCGACGAGCACACCCCAGACGATCAGCTGCAGGGTGGTGCCGAGCGCGGGCAGGATCAGGCCGTGAACCGGGCCCGCCGTACGCGAGCTGACTCCCCAGTCGCCGGTGACGAACCGCGTGAGCCAGTGCCAGTACTGCACGGGGATCGACTGGTCGAGGCCGAGGCGCTCCGCCGCGCGGGCGAGCGCGCCGGGGTCGCGCCCGCCGCGCAGTTTGGCCAGCGGGTCGAAAGCGATCCTGACCGCCCAGAAGAGCAGGAAGGAGGCGATGAGTACGACGGGGACGGAGTAGAGCAGCCGCCGTGCGAGGTAGGCGAACATCGGCTTCTCAGCTCGCCAGGCCCCACTGGGCGAGGTTCCAGAACGGACCGCGCGCGGGGTCGATGGCCAGCGGACCACCGATCTTGTTGTTCCACAGCAGGATGTTGGGGATCACGTCGAGCGGCAGGAGGGCGGCGGAGTCGGCGAGAAGCTTGTCCGCCTGGCGGGAGACGTCGACGCGCCTGGCCTCGTCGAGTGACGACGCGGCCGTGTCCAGCACCTTGTCGAGGCCGGGCAGGTCGATACGTGACATGTTGAGCCCGGAGTAGCCGTTGTCTTCGGTGGGAACCGCGCTCGATGAGAAGGACGCTTCGAGCGAGGGCTGGGGGAAGGTGTCGACGAGGGTCCACAGGCCCATCTGGAAGTCGCCCTTGGGGAGCTTGCTCGCGAACAGGTCCGTGGCCGAAGTGTTGTCGATCTTCACCTCGAAGCCGGCGGCGCGCATTTGCTCCTGCAGGATCTGCTCGGTCAGCTCGCGGCGCTTGTTGCCGGTCATCGTGCTGACGGAGAACGTCGCCCGGTTTCCCGCCTTGGCCCAGATGCCGTCGGATCCCTTGGCCCATCCGTCGCCCCGCATCAGGGAGTCGACCTTGGCGAGGTCGGGGATGTACTGGGCGAAGTCGGTGCCCCCGTAGCGGCCGACGAGCGGGGTGTGCGCACTCTGGGCGGGCTCGTTGACGCCGAGCGCGCCGTACAGGCGAGTGACGACCGCTTTGCGGTCGATCGCGTGCGAGACGGCCTGGCGGAACGTCACGGAGTCGAAGGGCGCTTTGGCGTTGTTGAACCAGATCGCTTCAAGGTTGCCCGACTCGGGATCGATGATCGAGCTCGCGTTGGGCAGCCCGCTCTTGATCTGGTCGATCGAATCGAGCTGCGGTGTGGGGTAGAGCGCGTCGAGCTGGCCGGTCTTGAACGCCTGGAACGCCGCGGCGGTGTCCGCCGTGAACTGGAAGGTGACCTTGTCGAGCTTGGGCTTGTCGCCCCAGTAGTTCGCGTTGGGCACGAGGACGACCGAGACGCCCTTCGTCCAGGACTCGATCTTCCACGGGCCTCCGCTCCAGGTGTAGCCGTCCTTCATCAGGGCACTGCGGTCCTTGCCCTTGAGCAGGTGGCTGGGGAGCAGGCCACTGCTGTCGCTGAACAGGCCCTTCCAGTTCGCGTACGAAGCGTCGAACGTGAAGACCGCCGTCTTGGGATCAGGCGTGTCGATCTTGGTGACGTGGCTGTACCCGGTCCGGTTCAGGACGTCCTTGCCGTCCCGGATCGCCAGTGCCGTATAGGCGAAGTCCTCCGACGTGATCGGCTCGCCGTCCGACCATACGGCCGCCGGGTTGATCCGGTAGGTGACCTTCTGCGGGGGTCCTGCGGCGACCTCGGGTTCTGACGCCATGACGTTCGTGGCCGCCAGCCCCCACGTGCCGTCGACCTTCCTGGGTTCGAACACCCGTGGAATCGTCGGGATGTCCATGATCCAGGTGCCCCAGATCGAGGTGGCACAGCTCGCGATCCAGTCGGTGCAGTCCGGTTCCTGCTCGGCGCCGATGACGATGCTTCCCCCCTGACGCACCGGCGCGGCCGCCGCAGGGCGGGCATCGGACTTCAGGGCCGTGCCGGTGCCTCCGCTCGTGCACGAGGCCGCGAGGAGGGCGAGGGCGGCGAGCCCAATTGCTCCGAGTCTGAACCTGGTGCTCATGCTCTGACCTTTCTGGGGGTGATGAGAGGGAGAGTATTGGCAAGTCAGAAGCCAGGCAAGGGTAGTAGGCATGTTTCTAGTCAGTCACGTTGACTATGCTCTAGTCCGGTGCTCCGATCAGGTGGTGCGAAAATGCGTGAACCGGCGGTGGCTCATCGGTCGACGAGGGAGGCTTTGGTGGCATCAGCACGCCAGTCGAAGGAGAAGCGTTCCAAGGCGGAGGCGCGGCCACGGCGCGCGCGTGACAGCCTCAACCGGGAGGTGATCCTCGCGGCAGCCGAGAAGATCGCTTTGCGCGACGGCCTGGACGCGCTGACCTTCCAGGAGCTCGGAAGCGAGCTCGAGGCCCACCCGACCTCGCTGTACCGCCATTTCAAGGACAAGGATGAGCTGCTTCTCGAACTGGTCGACAGCCTGAGAGGCCGTTCCTACGGCGGCACCGTCACGCCCACCGACGACTGGCGCGCCGACCTGCGCAACATCGCCCAGCGGGTACGCGAGCACTACCTCCGCTATGCGCCGTTCGCCCAGCAGATGGTCATGCGCACCACGCGACGGCCCACGGAATTCTCCAGCGTCGACTTCACCCTGGACGCTGTACGGCGGGCCGGAGTCGATGACGAGGAGGTGGCGCTCGTGCAGCGCGCGTTCGGCAGTTTCGTGCGTTCCGTGGCGAGCCTGGAGGCGGCCGTCCATGCGCTCGACCCAGAGGTGTGGCGCAGGGACGAACTCGCCTGGCAGGTGGAGTACCGGCAGCTCGACGCCGACACGTACCCCGCTATCGCCCACTATGCTGACCGGCTCCCTAGCCTCGGCGGCCCGTCCGCCTTCGACGTCGGCCTGGAGATGATGCTCGACGCGATCGAGGTGCGCGCCGAACGGTCACGAGCGCGTCAGCGTGTCGATCAGAGCGGCGACGAGTCGCGCCCGGTCGGCGAGTGAGGCCAGGTCGACCCACTCGTGCTCCGCGTGGGCGCCGTCCCCCAGCGGGCCGAGGCCGTCGAGCGTGGGGATTCCCAGCGCGCCGGTGAAGTTGGCGTCGGATGCTCCCCCCACCGCGACCTCTTCGGGATCTGGCAGTCCGAGGCGCGCCGCGGCCTTGCGGGCCGCCGCGTACAGTTCCCGGGAGCTCGCGGGCTCCAGCGGCGGACGGTTGACCTCGCCGTCGACCCGGACCACCGCTCCCGGGACGGTCGGGGCGAGCGCATGCATGTGCTCGTCAACGCGCGCCAACTCCGCCAGCTCCCAAGCGCGGACGTCCACGCGCAGGTGCGCGTGCGCGGGCACGGTGTTCGTGGCAGTGCCCGCGCGCGCGACCGTCGGGGTGACCGTCGTACCACGCTCGGGGTCAGCCAGCTCCGACACGGCCACTACCTGCGCGGCGAGTTCGAGCAGCGCGTTGACCCCGCGCTCCGGCTCCAGTCCCGCGTGGGCCGCCTTGCCGGTGATGTCTACACTGTAGAACGACCCGCCCTTGCGGGCCGTCTTGAGCGCTCCTGCCTGGCTGGGCTCCAGTACGAGTACGGCGCCGCAGGCACCGGCCATGTCTTCGACCAGCGCCCGCGAGGTCGCGGAGCCGATCTCCTCGTCGCCGGTGATCAGGATGCTCACTATGGCGGGGTCGCGGCACTCGGCTAGCGCGGCGAACGCCGTGACCAGCCCTGCCTTCATGTCGAAAACACCCGGACCATACGCGCGACCGCCTTCGGCGCGGAACGGACGGCGGATGATCGTGCCGAGCGGCCACACCGTATCGGCATGACCGAGCAGCAGCACCCCGCCCTCTGCGGGCGCACGCCACAGCATGTGCGGAGTCCCGCCTACCGCGACGATCTCCGCCGGCCTGCCGAGCAGCGGCTCCCCCCAAGATCGCATCAGGGCATAACACCGCTCCAGCCCCTCGGTGTGACCGGATGGCGACTCAACGGCCACCAGGGCGGAGAGGCGCTCGCACAGCAAGGCATGATCCATGGCCAGAACTGTAGTCATGGACATTGACTATCTCAAGGGCTAAGGGCATGACTTTCTGAGGCGCGGGGCAGACCGGCATGACAGCCAGGTGTCATGTGGTGAGAGGTCGGCAGCCGCGCTTGTCTCGTCCCAGTTGGCCGGACCCAGTCTCAGTAGACTTGGCGCATCCGCTCATTTGTGCCATCTTCGGCGAGACGAAGACGCTATGACCTGGACCAACGCGACGAGCGTTCTGGCGAGTTGCGCGAAGTTCACTGGCACGGCCGCGGATCAGGAGGTCTCAGCCGATCTGTCGCACCGCAGGTCACCGAGGTCATGGGTTCGCGATCTGTGCGAGCTCAGCTGGGACGGGACAGTGGGAATTCGATCCTGGGCCCGCCAGCGGGTTCACCAGCCTGGAGCGCTGCCTCGCTGTCTGTGCCCAGGATGCCTGGAGTGCCTGGGCCTCGGCGAGTTCGTTCCGCTGCTGGGAGAATCAGGTGATGACTGTCCTGAAGGTGGCTACGTGCCAGTTCCCGGTGAGCTCGGACATCGAGCAGAACGCTAGCGGCTCGTCTCTGAATGTTGACCCGGTAATTGATCTCGGACGGTGAACCCGTCAGGCTCGCTGCCTCTCCCTCCCTGTCAAAATAGACAGAGGTAACAAACGGGCAGCCGAAATGATTATCAATCTCCAATTGGGCGGGCGTGTGAAGTCCTGTCCGGTGCCAGAACTGATGCAGGGGCCTGACCTGGTCTTCTAGGCTTAGTTCTCGTGCTGTTTCGACTTCTGTATCTGCTGGTGGTCAGGGTGTTCGGCTGGCTCGTGCTGCTCACTCGGGGCAGCGCTGCCAAAGAGGTGGAGATCTTGATATTGCGGCATGAGGTCGCTGTGCTGCGTCGCCAGGTCGCCCGGTCCAGGCCGGGCTGGGCCGATCGGGCGCTGCTGGCTGCACTGGCGAGGCTGTTACCCGCTCGCCTTCGACTGCATCGCATCGTGACGCCCGGCACGCTGCTCGCCTGGCACCGCAGGCTGGCCAAGAAGAAGTGGACCTACCCCGCCAAGCAGGGCCGACCCCCACTCTCCGAAGAGACCCGCGATCTGATCGTCCGGTTGGCGCGGGAGAATCCCCGATGGGGGCATCGACGCATCCAGGGCGAACTCCTCGGTCTTGGATACAGGTTGGGGGAGGGGACCATCCGCCGGGTCCTGGCGGCGGCGGGGTTTGGGCCAGCGCCGCGCCGGGCTTCACCGACCTGGCGCCAGTTCCTCAGCTCTCAAGCCTCCGGCATCCTGGCATGCGACTTTCTCCACGTCGACACGGTGTTCCTCAAACGCCTGTACGTATTGTTCGTCATGGAGATCGAAACACGGCGCGTGCATATCCTCGGTGTCACAGCTCATCCGACGGGTGCTTGGACGGCGCAGCAGGCGCGCAATCTGCTGATGGAACTGGGCGAGCGAGCCGACGGGTTCCGGTTCCTGATCCGGGACAGGGATGGCAAGTTCGGCGGAGAATTCGACGAGGTGCTCACCGGCGCGGACGTGCACGCCCTCAAGATTCCGCCGCGCTCGCCGCGGGCGAACGCGTTCGCCGAGCGGTTCGTCGGCACGCTCCGGCGCGAATGCCTCGATCACCTTCTGGTCCTTGGTGAGCGCCACCTTCGGCAGGTCCTGGCCGAATACGAGCGCCACTACAACGAGCACCGTCCGCATCAGGCACTGTCACTACGCCAACCCCTTCACGATCCAGCCGGGGTAGTCGAGCTCACGGCTCGAATAGAGCGACGAGGCGCCGTCTGCGGCCTGATCCACGAGTATCGCAGAGTCGCTTGACGACGCACGAAACCGCAGGCCAGCGCTACGAGCGAGTTTTGGCACCGGACAGGGCAGGACGAGCCGGCTTGGACAACTCTTGACCATCCGTAAGGCGACCGCTGACCGGCGACGCTGCGCAGACCTTCTGGCTTGATCTTCTGATGGTCATCTCTGGGGTCTGAGTTGACGGTGACGCCCTAAATGATCTACCGCGATACACGGTCCGTACACAAGAGCAACCAGCGAGCAACCAACCATGATCAACAACGAAGTCCGAGGCTGGCGAGAACCGAGAAACCCCAGGTCGAACGCGGTATTGAAGAGTAGGGCGGGTGGGACTTGAACCCACGACCCACGGATTATGAGTCCGATGCTCTGACCGGCTGAGCTACCGCCCCTGGATTAAGTTGTGTGGCGTGCGGTGGGACGTCGGAAGACCGTGCCGAGCCCCTGCGCATGCTAAGGCTAGAGCATCGGATGCGGTTGTGGCGTCCGGCCGAACGGGAGACGGGTCTCCGCGGATATCATTCCATGCCCGGCAGTGTTGTTGGAGCCTCGGTCGATCATATTCGAGGGCTTCGCTTCAAGCGGAGTCGTAAGGGATTGATGGGGCGGTAGCGCGTGGCCGTGACGCTGGTTTACGAGACGCACTCCGTCACCGTGGACAACGAGACGGGCATCGCCACCGGGTGGTTACCTGGGGAGCTGTCCGCGCGGGGGCGGGACCTGGCTGTGGAGCTGGGGGAGCGGCGGAAGGCGGTGGACGTTGTTTACGCCTCCGGCCTGCGGCGGGTCGTGCAGACGGCGGAGATCTCTTTTGCGGGCAGCGGCAAGGAGATCAGGCTCGGTCGGCGGCTCAGGGAGTGCGACTACGGCATCTACAACGGACGGCCGGTGAGTGAGGTGGCGGCGTTGCGGAGCAGGCACATCGATACGCCGTGGCCGGGTGGGCAGAGTTATCGGCAGGTCGTGGCGGAGGTGGCGGGGTTTCTGCGGGAGGTGATGGAGGAGTGGCAGGGGGGTCTGGTGCTCGTGGTGTCGCATTCCGCCAATCGGTGGGCGTTGCAGAATCTGCTGGACGGGGCTCCGTTGGAGGAGTTGGTTGACGCGCCGTTCGAGTGGCGGCCGGGGTGGGAGTACGGCATCGCCTGAGGCGGGGAGGGTGGGGTGCCCTCCCCGGGGTGTGGGCTGCCCCTCGGGGTGGTGCCGGATGGCCAAGGGGTGGTGTGGGTGCCTCCGGATGCTGTGGGTCCCCGGGTGATGTGGATCCCTGGGTGATGTGGGCCCCCCGGGGTGGTGTGGGTCCTCCCGGGTGGTGGGGGTGCCCCCGGGATGGTGTGGGCCCCGGTGTGGTGTTTTGGGTCCCAAGCCCAGGTAGTGGTCTTCGGGGCGGGCACTATGGCGGGGGAGGGGCTTACGGGGCGGTGCCGTAGCCGGGGTTGCGTACCAGCCAGTCGTGGTAGACCGGGCTGCGGCGTACGGCGTCCAGGTGGGCCTGCTTGGCCTGTGCCACCACCCAGTCGGCCTCGCGGGCGGTGGGGTGGTGGCCGAGGAGTTGGCGCCAGCGCAGTGGCGCGCCGGCGAACGGCACCATGGTCAGGCCCTGGGCGGCCTGGTGGGTGGCCTGGCAGAGCACGACCGCGCGGCCGACCTGGGCGAGGTGGGTGCAGGTGGACACGTCGGTCTCGTAGATCGTGCCTGGGGTGAAGCCCGCCCGCGCGCACGCCGTGGCGAAGCAGTCGGCGAAGCAGCCGTCGCCGGGCGTCACCGCCCACTGTTCGCCGGCGAGGTCGGCGAGCTCCACCTCCTTCTCCTTGGCGGCCGGATGGTCCTCGCCGACCAGGCAGAACACGGGGTCGAGGCTGATCGTCTCCCATACGAGCGCGCCGGTGAGGGTGCCGGAGTCGCCGCAGGCGCCGGTCAGCACGTAGTCGAGGCGGCCGAGCTCGACCATGCTGGTCAGCTCGTGGGCCGACCAGGAGGTGTACGTGCTGACGGCCCCTTCCGCGGCGAGCCGGTCGACCAGGCCGCCCAGTATGGGGCCGTTGGTGGCGCCGATGCGGAATCCGGGGGAGGGGGCGGCGGCGAAACGTACGGCCTCTTCCTGCAGCTCCTGCGCCGCGGGAAGCAGTACTCGTGCCCTGGAGAGCACCAGCTCGCCCAGCCTGGTGGGTCGCGCGCCATGCCTGTCGCGCTCGAACAGCGTGCCGCCGAGCACCCGCTCGATGCGCTTGAGCTGGGCGGTCAGGGCCGGCTGGGCCAGCCCGAGCTGGGATGCGGCCTTGCTCACACTTCCCGCGTCCGCGACCGCACGGACGATCCTGAGGTGCCTGAGCTCGAGGTCCATAAGGGGACGGTAAGGCGGCGATCTCTTACAAACAATGCCCATATGTCAGGAAATGTGACAGATATTGTCGGGGGTCTCTGGGGTAGGGGGAGCCCATGACGACGATGGGAATAGATCCGGCGCAGCTCAGCGACGAGGATCTGGTCCGCGAGCTGCGGCAATTGCACACCACCCGGAGCGACACCTTCTTCCACGGGTCCGACGACGCTCTGGCGGTGCACACGTCCCGCATGAACGAACTGGAGTCCGAGTACCTTCGCCGCAACCCGGACCGCGAGGTCGACCCGAACCGGCTGAGGGAGGGGGCGAGACAGCGATCATGACCGACGGCCACGATGTACAGGCTCTGTCGGACATCGACGTCTACGTCTACGAGGCGGTGGCGTCCCTGGCGGTGGAGCACGGTGTGGCGGTACCGGCCGCGTTGGTGCGGGCGTCCGGGCTGAGCGAGGAGCAGGTGCGCGAGAGCCTCAAGCACCTGATCGAGCATGGGTACGTGGTGCCCAAGCAGGACGGCTACGCCCTCGGGGCCCACACGTTCGAGGTCGAGTACTGAGGGTGGTGCTGAGTCCCGCCCTTGTCCTGTGGCCATCGCGGGCATGATCTGCGGCTTGTGAACTGCAGGGTTCAGGGCCAGATGGCACGCGCCGGTGGTGGACTGGGGCCGCGTGGTTGAGTACCCGCTGCCCGGATGAGGTCTCGGCGGTGTGCGCGCTGCTCGCAGGGCCGGGCCGACGACGAGGACGAACGGGCGAAGGAGCCGGTCAGGGCGGGTGGATGCTCTGGCCTCGGGCCGGTCCCGCGAAGGACCGAGCCGGTCCCGCGAAGGACCGAGCCGTCCCGCGAAGGACCGGTCAAGATGGGCCGGGCCAGGGCCGCGCAAGGTGGTGGTCAGGGCCCGGCCGGCCCGGGCCGCGAGGGGGCGGTCAGGGCCGGTTGCCGGGCCAGGGAGGGGGCGGTCAGAGGCGTTTGGCTCGGGCCCAGGCCACGAAGGCGCCGCCGAAGACGGCCATGGCGAGGCCGGTCCACAGGTTGATCGCGCTTCCGAGCGCCCCGGCGACGACGAGGATCACGCCGTACACCAGGAACAACCCGCCGATCACCATCCGAATGTCGCTCACAGGATCACCCCGTACATCACAGCGGCCAGGACGAGGGCGCCCGTGCCGAGCAGCACCGGCGAGCGGTACCAGCGCGCGTCGCCCGCCAGCGCGTCGTCCTCCAGGTCGGTGGCGTTGAGCCCGTACACGAGCCCGCGCAGCTCCTCGGCGGGCTTGGGCGTGGTGACCAGCGTGACCGCCACGGACACGATCACGTCCACGACGAACGCCACGCCCGCGCCCCAGAAGCTGGCGTTCAATTCGGTGCCGAAGTCCACGATCCCGGCCTTGAACGCGATGTACGACGCGAAGGCCGCCAGCGTGCCGGCGAGCAGCCCCCAGAAGCCGGCCCACGGCGTCATCCGCCGCCAGAAGAGCCCGACGATGAACGTCGCGAAGAGCGGCGCGTTGAAGAACGAGAAGAGGGCCTGCAGGTAGTTCATGATGTTGGAGTAGCCGGCCGCGATGAACGCCGTCCCGACGCCCAGCGCCACGCCCGCCACGGTCGCGATCCGGCCCACCCGCAGGTAGTAGCCGTCGTCGCGGTCCGGCCGCAGGTGCGACTGCCAGATGTCGTTGGTGAACACCGTGTTGAACCCGCTGATGTTGGCCGCCATCCCCGCCATGAACGAGGCCAGCAGCCCGGTCACCGCGACCCCGAGCACGCCGTTCGGCAGCAGGTCCCGCATGAGCAGCGGGATCGCGTTGTTGTACTCCTGCTCCTGCCCCCAGCCGCTGAACAGCACCAGCGCGATCATCCCCGGCAGCACCGTCACCAGCGGGATGAACAGCTTCGGGAACGCGGCGATGATCGGCGTGAGCCGGGCCGCGTTCGTGTTCCTGGCCGACAGCGCCCGCTGCACCTCGGCGAAGTTCGTGGTCCAGTAGCCGAAGGACAGCACGAACCCGAGGCCGAACACGATCCCGATCCAGTGCGCGTGCATCGGGTTGTCACCCGCCGTGCCCGCCCACGTGTGCAGGCCGCCCTCGCCGAGAGTGCTCTGCCGTACCTTGTCCGCCAGCCCCGAGAAGCCGCCCACCTTGATCAGCCCGAGCACGGTCAGCGGGATCAGCCCGGCGAGGATCACGAAGAACTGCAGCACCTCGTTGTAGATCGCCGAGGAGAGCCCGCCGAGCGTGATGTACGCCAGCACGATCAACGCGGAGACCACCACCGAGACCGGCAGCGGCCAGCCCAGCAGGGCCTCCATGACCAGGGCGAGGGCGTAGAGGTTCACGCCCGCGATGAGGATCTGCGCGACCGCGAACGTGATCGCGTTCAGCAGCTGCGTGGCGCCGTTGAAGCGCCTGCGCAGGAACTCGGGGACGCTGCGGACCTTGGAGCGGTAATAGAAGGGCATCATCACGATGCCCAGGAACACCATGGCGGGCACGGCGCCGATCCAGTAATAGTGCACGGTCATGGCGCCGTACTGCACGCCGTTGGCCGCCATGCCGAGGATCTCGATCGCGCCCAGGTTGGCCGAGACGAACGCGAGCCCGGTGATCCACGCGGGCAGGCCGCGGCCGGCCAGGAAGAAGTCGAGGCTGGAGCTGATCCGCTTGCGGGCGGCTAACCCGATGGCCAACACGGTGGCGAAGTAGATCGCGATGAGAACGTAGTCGAGGAGGTTCACGTCGAGACGCACGGCGAGCCCGCTACCCCGGAAACCCGCGATATCACGCGGGCCGCGCCGCCTGGGGCGCGGCGCTGAACGCGGATACTGTCAGGGAGTGAACGTCGCCGATCTCAGCCCGGCACAGGCGCGGGAGCGCTTCCGCGCCGGCGAGCGCGTGCCCACGGCGGGGTGGTGCCGGGGGTGGACGCAGGCCAACCTGATCGCGGTGCCGCGGCGGCTGCGCTACGAGCTGCTGCTGTTCGCCCACCTCAACCCGCGGGCGTGCCCCGTGCTGGACGTGGGGGAGCCGGGCGCCTGGTCCACGCCGCTGTTCCCCGGCGACCTCCGTACCGACCTGCCCGGATACCGGCTCTACCGCGACGGCGAGCCGGTCGCGGACCTCGGCGACGTGGTCGAGCAGTGGCGGGACGACCTGGTGCCGTTCCTCATCGGGTGCAGCTTCACCTTCGAGCGGGCGCTGCTCGCGGCCGGGGTGCCGGTGCGGCACCTGGAGCTGGGGACGAACGTGCCGATGTACGTCACGGACGTGGCCTGCGAGACCGCCGGGAGCCTGTCGGGGCCGCTGGTCGTGTCGATGCGGCCGGTGCCGGACGAGCTGGTGAAGACGGCGATCGAGGTGAGCGGCCGGTATCCGCTGGTGCACGGGGCGCCGGTGCACGTCGGCGACCCGGCGGGGATCGGGATCCGCGACCTGGGGCGGCCGGACTTCGGCGATCCGGTCGAGGTGCGGGAGGGGGAGGTGCCGCTGTTCTGGGCGTGCGGGGTGACGCCGCAGGCGGCGGTCATGGCCAGCGGCGTCGAGTACGCGATCGGCCACCTGCCGGGGCACATGGCGATCCTGGACGCCCGCGACGACGACTACCGCGTGCCGTCCTGACCGCGTGGCGTCGTGACCGCGTGCCGTCCTGACCGCGTGCCGTTGTGACGGTGTGCGGCCGGGCGGCGTCGCTGTCGGGGCGGCGTGCTGTCCTGATGGCGTGCTGGACTGATGCTCGTGTACGCGGATTTGCGTACGCGGGTGCCTCGTCTCGGCGGACGACGCCGGGCGCCGCCCAGGTCAGACTCCTTGACCATGCTGACCGTCTTTACCAGGGCGTTCCGGGTGCCGGAGCTGCGTAAGAAGCTGCTGTTCACGCTGGGACTCATCGCGTTGTTCCGCCTCGGGCAGCTCATGCCCTCCCCGGGGGTGGACGTGGTGGCCGTGCGGGAGTGCGTGGGGTCGGCCAGGGGCGGCCTGTTCGACATGGTGCAGATGCTCAGCGGGGGCGCGATGCTGCAGCTGTCGGTGTTCGCGCTGGGCGTCATGCCGTACATCACGGCCAGCATCATCATGCAGCTCTTCGCCGTGCTGGTGCCCCGGCTGGAGGCCCTCAGGAAGGAAGGGCAGCGGGGCCAGGCGAAGATCACCCAGTACACGCGGTACCTGACCGTCGGGCTCGCCGTGCTGAACGCCGGGACGATCGTCGCGCTCGCCCGCTCCGGGCAGCTGCTGCCCGGGTGCTCGAAGCCGCTGCTGCGTGACGAAGGGCTGCTGCCCGTGGCCGTGATCGTGCTGACCATGGTGGCCGGGGCCTGCGTGGTGATGTGGCTCGGCGAGCTGGTCACGGACCGGGGCATCGGGAACGGCATGTCCATCCTGATGTTCACGCAGGTCGTGGCCGTCTTCCCGGGATACATGGCGAAGATCTTCGTGATGAGCCCGGTGAGCTTCGTGGTGATGACGGCGGCCGGGCTGTGCCTGGTGGCGGCCGTGGTGTTCGTGGAGCAGGCGCAGCGGCGGATCCCCGTGCAGTACGCGAAGCGGATGGTGGGTCGGCGGATGTACGGGGGCGGCAACACCTACATCCCGCTGAAGGTGAACCAGGCGGGGATCGTGCCGGTGATCTTCACCTCCTCGCTGCTGTACCTGCCGACGCTGGCGGCGCCGATGCTGGGGGACTCGGCCCGGACGTGGGTGGAGCTCAACCTGACCTC
Organism: Nonomuraea angiospora; assembly: GCF_014873145.1. Taxonomy (NCBI): domain Bacteria; kingdom Bacillati; phylum Actinomycetota; class Actinomycetes; order Streptosporangiales; family Streptosporangiaceae; genus Nonomuraea; species Nonomuraea angiospora. The sequence continues at coordinate 11,506,018 of NZ_JADBEK010000001.1, forward strand.
GGGGACGCATCCTCTCTACATGAGCGTGTACGTGCTGCTCATCGTCGCCTTCGCCTACTTCTACGTGTCGATCACCTTCAACCCCGTGGAGGTGGCGGACAACATGCGGCGCTACGGGGGATTCGTTCCCGGGATCCGGCCGGGCGGGCCCACGGCGCGCTACCTGGCGTACGTGCTGTCCCGGCTGACCGCGCCCGGGGCGCTCTACCTGGGGGTGCTGGCGCTGCTGCCGCTGGTGGCGTTCGCGATCCTCCGGGATCCGGGTACGCAGCAGAACTTCCCGTTCGGCGGGACGAGCGTGCTGATCATGGTGGGGGTCGGGCTGGACACCGTCAAGCAGATCGAGTCCCAGCTCCAGCAGCGCAACTACGAAGGGTTCCTGCGCTGAGTCACACGCTGAGCCCGGCTCGGATGGCGAAGACCACGAGCTGGGCCCGGTCCCGGGCGCGCAGCTTGAGCATGGCGCGGCTGACGTGGGTGCGTACGGTGTCGGGGCTGATCACCAGCTCCCTGGCGATCTCCTCGTTCGACCGGCCCGTGGCCACCCACGCCACCAGCTCCCGTTCGCGGGGTGTGAGCGTCTCCAGCCCTTCGACCGGCTCGGTGCCGTGCCGCCCGAACATCCCGATGACCTTCTTGGTGATCGCCGGTGACAGCAGCGCCTCGCCGGCCGCCACCACGCGTACGGCGTTGACCAGCTCCTCAGGGGCGCTGTCCTTGAGCAGGAAGCCGCTGGCGCCGGCCTGGAGGGCGGCGAAGACGTACTCGTCGACGGCGAAGGTCGTCACCACGACGATCCGGGTGGCGCGCAGCCCGGGGTCGTCGGCGATGGCCCGCAGCACGGCCAGGCCGTCCATGCCGGGCATGCGGATGTCGAGCAGCAGGACGTCGGGGCGGGTGCGGCGGATCAGCGCGAGCGCGGCGGCGCCGTCGGCGGCCTCGCCCACGTACTCCATCCCGGGCGCGCGCTCCAGCAGGGCCCGCAGCCCCATCCGCACGACCGCCTGATCGTCGGCGACTGCCACCCTGACCACGCCGTCCGGGACGGTCGCGCCGCCGAGGGACGTGGTGCCATCCGGGACGGTTGCGCCGCCGAGGGAGGTAGCGCCGTCCGAGGTGGCCGCGCCGTCCAGGGGAGTCGGGCCGTACGGGGCAGTCACGCCGTCCGGGACGGTTGTGCCGCCCGGGGTGGCTGCGCCGTTCAAGGGGGTCACGCCGCCCGGGGAGGGCACCCGGTTCTGGGCCGAGGCGCCGTCCGGGGAGGGCACGCGGTCCGGGGTGGGGGCGCGGTCCGGGGTGGTCACGCGGAGGTCCGGGGGAACCGGGCGGTCACCTGGAAACCGCCGCCCTCGCGCGGCCCGGCGGCGAGGTGGCCGCCCGCTTCGGTGACCCTGGCGCGCATCCCGGCCAGCCCGCGCCCCTCGCCCGAGCCCGAACCCGAACCCGAGCTCGTACGGCCCGCGCCCCGATCGGCCACCTCCACCACGAACTCGCCCGGAGCGCCGCCCACTCGCACGAGCGCCCTGGTGGGCCCCGCGTGCCGCAGCACGTTGGTCAGCGACTCGCGCACCACCCCGTAGACGGCGGTCCGGAGATGGGCGGGCACGGTGAGATTCGCGGGCTCGACGTCCACCGGCAGGCCCGCCGCCCGCACGCCGTCGATCAGCCCGGCGAGGTCGGCCCCCGGCGGGTCGATGCCGTCGAGCGCCGCCCGCAGCTGGGCGAGCGCCGTCGTGCTGGTCTCCCTGATCGCCCGCAGCGAGGCGCGCGCCTGCTCGGGGTCGTCGTCGAGGGTGACGAGGGCGATCCCGGCCTGCATGGCGATGGCGGCCAGGCCGTGCCCGGCCGCGTCGTGCACCTCGCCGGCGATCCTGGCCCGCTCCGCCGCCAGCAGGTCGGGCCCGGCGCCGTCGGCAGAACGCTCCGCCGCCGGCAGGTCGGGCCCGGCGCCGTCGCCGGAACGCACCGTCGTGAGCCGGTGGGGCTGTGCGGCGGGGATGCCCCACGCCACCGGCTCGGCGGCGCCGGTCTCGGCGACAAGCGCCGGGGACTCAGCGCGTACGGGCTGGGCGAAAAGCGGCTCGGCAAGAAATGGCTCGGCGAGAAGCGGCTCGGTGAGAAGTGGTTCGGCGAGAAGTGGTTCGGCGAAAAGCGGTTCGGAGAGCACGGACTCGGCGGAGAACGGCGGTGACTCGGCGTCCGCGGCGGCGGCAGCGGCCGCGGCGCGGGCCTGGGCGAGGCCGCTGAACGACCACGGGACGGCCAGCCAGCCCGCCCACGCCAGCATGATCACGACGGGGACGTCGCCGAACCGGGGCAGGCGTGACAGGGCCGCGAACGACCGGCGCAGGCGGCCGGCCCTGTGCGTCTGCTCCGTCACCATCCCCACCCGGCCAAGGCTCGTGTTGCCCCGATCCTAGCGAGCTTTCACAGGTTCCGGGTCTGGCGCGGGCCCTCCAGCCCCCACGAGGTGATCTTCTTCGGGGTGATCCTGATGATCTCTCTCGAGAAGTACGGCACGGGCGGGTCGACGTCGCTCAGCGCCTCCGCCGTGCCCCTGATCTCGATGCCGCGCACGACCCACGGATCGACCGAGGCCAGGTCATCGACGACGAGGGCCACGGTGCTGCCCTTCTCGACGTTCCTGAACTTCTTGGACGCGCCCATGGCGTGCCCGCCGATCGTGATCGTGCCGGTCGCGGCGTCGACGAAGAAGCCGACCGGGTTGTTCTGCACCTGGCCGCCGGGCGAGACGGAGGCCAGCCGGCCGAGGTGCTGCGAGGACAGGTAGTCAAGTTCCGCTGGTGTGAAGGTCATGCAGGCGAGTCTGCAACCTTGACATTGGTTGGGGTCAAGCCATTCCGGCTGTGAGCCAGCGCACCGGGTTCGCGGTGGTGATGAGGCCGATCGTGTCCTCGCCGACGCCCGCCTCGCGCAGGCGCGGCAGCAGGGCGTGGAAGAGGTGCGCGTAGCCCGGCCCGTCGTACTTGCGCAGCTGCGCCACCCGGCTCAGCCCCGTGCTGATCAGCAGGCGTTCCGCGTGGCCGTCCTCGATGAGGCCGAGCGCGATCCTGGCCGCCTGGTCGGCGCCCAGGCCGAGCACGCCCAGGCTCACGTACGCGCCCGCCTCGGCGATCTTCCTGGCCGCGCCCAGGTCGGTGCCCGCGTAGCCGACGGCCACCCGGGAGCCCGGCAGGCCCTGGCCGAGCAGGATCTCCAGGAGCGCGGGGGCATGCGCGCCGTGCGTGGCGACGGGCAGGCGCGACTTCAGCGAGGCGCGGGCGGCGGCGACCAGGCAGCGCTCCTCGCGCGGCGTCGGCTCGGCGCCCCAGGTGCCGACCTCGCCGATCACGCCGGGGAAGACGCCCATGTCGTCCACGCCGCTGAGGATCTCGTCCATGAGCCGGGCGGTGAGCGTGTCCACGTCCGCGTCGCCGACGTTCGTGAACGGCTCGGCGAACAGGCCGGTCGAGGCGATCACCGGCACCCGGCTGCCGGCCGCCATGCGGGCCAGGGCGGCGGCGTCGCGGCCCATGCCCACGCAGGTCAGGTCGACCACCAGGCCCAGGCCGTCAGCCTGGCGAAGCTCGCGGAGCTCGGCGGTGACGGCCGACTCCTCGTCGAGCCACCGGTGCGGGTCCGAGTCGATGCCGACGGCCCAGCGCATGTCGGTGCGCAGGTGCTCATGGGGGAGTACGGGGCCGGTGATGGCCGCGGCGCGTACGGGACCGGTGACGGTGCGAAGCAAGACCTCGGGCATAGCAGACATTAACCGATGTTTGCCGGAAGTAGCCTCTTCTGGCGGGAAATTTTGCCGTCAGCAGGGTTTTCGCCATTGCTAGTCGCCTGCAAGTGGGCACCCAGTAGCGGCCCGTATCCTGGGTGACATACCGACTGCCGGGGGGAATTGTGCAGGTTCAGAACTCCGACACCGGCGACGCCGACCTGCTCAAGGGTGAGGCCGCCGAGCATTCCAGCATGCCCGAACGCCGTACGGGCCTTCACGGGTGGCTGGACGGGATCAGGTCCACCCGCACGGGCGCGCTCACGCTGAAGATCGTGTTCGGCGTGATCGGGACCGTCATGGTGGTGGCCGGGCTGATCATGGTGCCCTTCCCCGGACCGGGGTGGGCGGTCGTGTTCGCCGGGCTGGCGGTGCTGGCCGTGGAGTTCCACTGGGCGCGCAGGGTGCTGGAGTTCGGCAAGCGCACGCTGCACGCCTGGATGGAGTGGTACAAGCGGCAGGGCTGGCTCGTGCGCGTCGTCGTGCTCGTCGTGACGGTGGCCGCGGCCGCGGTGATCGTCTACTTCGGCCTGCGCACGCTCGGCTTCGACGCGATCGCGTTCGTCCGGGGTCACATATAGATCGGTCCGGTATACCGGACCGATATTCCGCGCTTTACTGCCTATTCTGCGGGCGTGATCGCCAAAATCGCCATCGCGCTGTCCTTAACGCTTTCCGGCCACGTGACCGCGGGGTTCACGGGGCCCGCCGCCCAGGCGGACCTCGTCCTCCCCGGCACGGGGGGTGTGAAATATCGCGAAACGACGGGTGATCCGGTACGCCTGACCGCCTACGGCCTCGGCACCAAGCGCACCTACCTCAGGTCCACGGCCAAGAGCACGTTCACCTGGGAGCAGGCGCTGTCCGAAGTGTCCGTCGCGCCCGGTGGCCGGCTGACGGCAGGCGTGCCCAGGGCGTACCGGTCGGGCTTCGACTCCCTGATCGTCACCGACCGCACCACGGGCGCCGCCAACCGGATCCGGACCGTCAAGAAGCCCCTGACGGCTTCCTACGCCTCCTGGTCCCGCGACGGGAAACAGGTCGCGCTCACCGTCGAGCAGAAGACCGGCGGCACGTGGCGCGTGATCGGCTACACCGTCGTGGACGTGGCCGCCAGGACCGCGCGCACGATCAGGGTCACCGGCCTGAGCGCGAAAGCGGGCTTCTGGTGGAGCCCCGACGGCAACCTCGTCTCCAGGTACGGCACCGGGCTGCGTATCTACCGGGCCCTGGACGGCGCGGTCCTGCGCACCTACGCCGGAGCCGGCCTGCCGACCGGCCCCGAGGACTCGTTCTCGCCGTCGGGCACCCGCCTGACGACCTGGTGCCCGTCGCGCTTCAAGGAACAGCTCTGCCTGGTCGACCCGGCCACCGGCAAGATCGCCCAGCGGGTGAACGCCCGGCCGGAGGCGCTGTTCGGCTGGTGGGACGACAGCCACGTCATCGCCGTCGTGGCGCGCGGCACGGCCTACCGGCTGGTGGTGCTGGATCTGACCGGCAAGGCGACGCGCGTGCTCGCGGAGCTGCCCCGTACGACGTGGGACGCGGACCTCTGGCTCTCCTTCACCCGCGGGTCATAGATAGAGGCCGGTGCCGTGGTCGGTCTCCTGGGTGGCCACGGCGTGCAGGTCGCGCTCGCGCATCACCAGATAGACCTGCGCGTGCACCTCGACCTCGGACTGCTCGTCCGGGTTGAAGAGCACCTTGTCGCCCACCTTGACCGAGCGCACGTTAGTGCCGACGCCGCACACCTCGCCCCAGGCCAGCCGGTTGGCCATCTTGACCGTCGCGGGGATGACGATCCCGGAGCCGCTGCGCCGCTCCTCGGCCTCCGGCTCCAGCTTGATCATGACCCGGTCGTGCAGCATCTGAATCTCGAACTTGGGCTCTACCACAGCCCACAGTTTACGAGCCACGACACCCGCGAGACTCCGGAAGTCGCGATCACGGCAGCCTGAGCTCGGCGAACACGGGCCGGTGGTCGGTCCCCTTCAACGGCAGCACCCGGAACTCCCGCACCGCCATCCGCGAGTCCGCCAGCACATGGTCGATCGCCACGCCGGGCAGGTCCACCCGCGACCCCTCCTGCGGCCAGGTCGCCACGAACCCCCGCCCCATGACGTCGGCCGCGTCCCGGTAGCCGCTCGCCAGCAGGGCGCGTACCGGCATGTGGTCGAGCGTGGCGTTGAAGTCGCCCGCCAGCACCCGCGGCTCCTTGCCCGCGGGCGGCAGCGCCTCCAGGCCGGACTGCCAGCACGGCTGCCGGCCGATCCGCTTGGGCGCGCACGGGTGCACCGACACGATCTCTACGCGGGCCCCGCCGGGATGCCTGAGCCAGGCCCTGGCCTGCCCGAAGCCGCCGTAGTTGATGGCCTGCCCGGCCGTGAGCGGGTGGCGCGCGTACACGGCCGACCCGCCGACCCCCTCCCTCGGGCGCGTGACGGCGTACGGCAACCTCGCGCGCACCCCGGCCCGGTCCAGCCGCCGCATGGCGTCCGGCGTGAACTCCTGCAACGTCAGCACGTCCGGCCGCAACCTGCTGATCAGCGCCATCAGCTCGGCCGTGTCAGCCCGCCCCACCAGCAGGTTCGCCGCCAGCACCCGCAGCACCGGCCCGCCGGCGTCGGGGTTGCCGTCCGCCAGGGCCCGGGGGAGCACGGCCGGCACCAGCGCCAGCACCGTGACCAGCGCGACCGTGCCCGCCGCCCACCGCCGCAGCAGGCAGGCCAGCGCCAGGCTCACCACCGCCGCGCACACCGCGTACGGCGTGTACGCCACCACCGGCACCCACGGCCAGTCCGGCTCGAACCCGCTCAACCGCACCGCCGCCCACCCCGCGAACGGCACCACCACGATCCAGCTCACCCATGTCCGCACGTCCTGTATCGCCACGAAACGCGATCCGGGTTCATGAGTAAGGTGTGCACCATGCGCGACGTGGAGGCCGGCGTCCTGAACGCCATCGACGAGGCCGAGACCGTGAATCTGCTGGCCGAGACCGTCGGCGTCCCCAGCGTGACCGGCACCGACGCCGAGTCGGAGCTGCAGCACCGCTTCGCCCGCCTGCTCACCGAGGCCGACATGGACGTGGACGTCTGGAAGCTCGACCTCCCCGGCCTGGCCGCCCGCCCCGGCTTCCCCGGCACCGAGGCGCCCAGGAGCGAGGGCTACGGCGTGGTGGCCGTGACAGGTGGAGAGGGCACGCCCGCGCTGGCGCTGCAGGGGCACGTGGACGTCGTCCCGACCGGCGACCTGTCCAAGTGGGAGGGGCGCGACCCGTTCGCCGCCCGGATCAGCGGCGACGTGCTGCACGGCAGGGGCGCCTGCGACATGAAGGCGGGCCTGGTCGCGAACCTGGCCGTGGCGCGGGCGATCAAGAAGGCCGGGGTCAGGCTGGCCAGGCCGCTGGCCGTGCACTGCGTGATCAGCGAGGAGGACGGCGGGCTCGGCGCGTTCGCCACGCTCGCCCGGGGGCACACGGCGCAGGCCGCGGTCATCACCGAGCCCACCAGCGGCGCGGTCATCACGGCCAACGCGGGCGCGCTGACCTTCCGGCTGGAGATCGCCGGGCGGGCCGCCCACGGGGCCACCCGGCACGAGGGGGTCAGCGCGGTCGAGGTGTTCTGGCCGGTGTTCGAGGCGATCAGGCGGCTGGAGACCGAGCGCAACCGGGACGTTCCCGATCCCTCTCGGCCCGGCCTCTTCCGTGGCGACGGAGCGCCGTACCCGATCGAGGTCGGCACCGTGCGCGCGGGCGACTGGGCCAGCACCGTGCCCGACCTGCTGGTCGCCGAGGGGCGGCTCGGGGTCCGGCTGGACGAGGACCCGGCGCAGGCGCGGGCCGCGTTCGAGGAGGCGGTCGCCGGCGTCGCCCACCCCTGGCTGCGCGCGAACCCGCCGGTGGTGACGTGGCCCGGCGGCCAGTTCGCCAGCGGCCGGCTGCCCGCCGGGCACGCGCTGCTGGACGAGGTCGGCCGGGCGGTCGCCGACGTCACGGGCGCGCGGCCCGCAGAGGCGGCGGCGCCGTACGGGAGCGACCTGCGGCTGTACGCGGCCGGCGGGATCCCGACCCTGCACTACGGCCCCGGGGACGTACGGTACGCCCATGCCCCCAGGGAGCAGGTCGAGCTGAAGGAGCTGCGCGAGGTCACGCGGGCACTGGCACTGCTCGTGGTGCGCCGCTGCGGAGCACTCTGAGCAGGCTCGGGTGCAATTGGACTAGAGTCCGAATCATGTCGGAGTCCCTGGAGCTTCTGGTCGGCCAGCCGGTGAAGGAGCGGGCGGACGCGGCCCGCAACCGGGAGAAGGTGCTGGCCGCGGCCGCCCGGCTGTTCGCGGAGAAGGGCGTGGAGGCGGTCTCGATGGACGCCGTCGCCGCGGCGGCCGGGGTGGGCAAGGGCACGCTCTTCCGGCGCTTCGGCGACAAGTCGGGGCTCGCCGTGGCGCTCCTCGACGCGCGCGAGCGCGAGCTGCAGCAGCGCGTCCTGTCCGGCCCGCCGCCCCTCGGGCCCGGCGCCCCCGCGCCCGAGCGCCTGACCGCCTTCGTGGCCGCCTATCTCGACTACCTCTTCGCCCACCTGGACCTGGTCCGCATGTCGGAGACCGCCAGCCCGGGGGCCCGCTACCGGATCGGGGCCTACCGCTTCTGGCACCGGCACGTGGCGATCCTGCTGGCCGAGTGCCGCCCGGGCGTCGACGCCGACCCGCTGGCCCACGCGCTGCTGGCCGCGACGGGCGCGGAGGCGGCCGCGGCCCTCAAGGACGCCTACGGCCCCGACCGCGCGGCCACGGCCGTCACCGCCCTCGCCACCGCCCTCACCACCGCCCCCTGACCGCCGGGGGGTGGTCAGGCGGAGGTGGAGACGCGGCGGCGGGATTCGGGGACGATGAGCGGGGTGCCGGACTGCGGGTCCGGGATGATCTCGCAGCGCAGGTCGAACACCCGGCGCACCAGCTCGGGCGTGACGATCTCCGTCGGGTCCCCCTCCGCGACGATCTCGCCGGCCCGCATGACGATCAGGTGGGTCGCGTACCGGCAGGCCTGGTTCAGGTCGTGCAGGACGGCCACCATGGTGCGCCCGGCCTCGTGCAGGTCGGCGCAGAGGTCCAGCACCTCGATCTGGTGGGAGATGTCCAGGAACGTGGTCGGCTCGTCCAGCAGCAGGATCGGCGTCTCCTGGGCCAGCGCCATGGCCAGCCACACCCGCTGCCGCTGCCCGCCCGACAGCTCGTCCACGATCCGGTCGGCCAGTTCCGCCACGTCGGTGGCGCGCATGGCCTCGGACACGGCCGCCTCGTCGGCGCGCGACCACTGCCGCATGAGCCGCTGGTGCGGGTAGCGGCCGCGGGCCACCAGGTCGGCCACGGTGATCCCGTCCGGCACGACCGAGCTCTGCGGGAGCAGGCCCAGCCGCCGCGCCACCTCCTTCGACGGCAGCGACGTGATCACGCTCCCGTCCAGGTGGACGGCGCCGGACTCCGGCCTGAGCATCCGGGCCAGGGCGCGCAGCAGGGTGGACTTGCCGCAGGCGTTCGGGCCGATGATCACGGTGAAGGACTCGTCGGGGATCGCCACGCTCAGGCCGGTCGCCACGACCCGCTGGTCGTAGGCGAGGGTGAGATCAGTACCTGACAAACGGGCCATCAGTGGCGGTCCTTCCGCAGGAGCAGGGCGAGGTACGTGCCGCCGATCGCGGCGGTCAGCACGCCGACGGGCAGCTGGGTGGGGGCGAGGACGCGCTGGGCGGCCAGGTCGGCGACGGTCAGCAGGACGGCGCCCATGAGCGCCGAGGCCCCCATCGTCACCCCGGCCGAACGCGTGAGCCGCCGGGCGAGCTGCGGCGCGGCGAGCGCGACGAAGACGACGGGCCCCGCGGCGGCCGTGGCCACCCCGGCCAGCAGCACGCCGGCGGTGATCGCCACCGCGCGCACGACCTCCACCCGGATCCCCATGGCCTTGGCGGCGTCGTCGCCCATCTCGATCATCCGCATCGGGCGGGCCACGAACGCGCACACCGGCAGCAGCACGGCCAGCGCGACCGCCACGGGGACGGCATGGTCCCACCCGCGCCCGCTCAGGCTGCCGGTGAGCCAGGCGCCCGCGGTGGCGGCGTCGTTGATGTTCGCCTTGGTCAGCAGGTACGAGTTGACCGCCAGCAGCAGCGCGTTCGCCCCGATGCCGACCAGGACCAGCCGGTAGCCCTGCACGCCGCCGCGGAAGGCCAGCGCGTACACGAGCGCGGCCGTGACCACGCACCCGGCCAGCGCGCCGCCGGCGATCGCCATCGCCGAGCCGCCCGCCACGACGGCGACGATGCCGCCCGTCGAGGCGCCGGCGGTGAAGCCGATGAAGTCGGGGCTGCCCAGGGGGTTCCTGGTGAGGCTCTGGAAGATCGCGCCGCTCAGCCCGAACGCCGCGCCGACCAGCAGCCCGGTCACCACGCGAGGGGCGCGGAGCTTGTTGACGATCAGCTCGGCGACCGGCGTGCCCTGGCCGAAGAGCGCGGAGACGATGTCGGGCACGGGCACCGTGAACTCGCCCGTCGAGATGGCCGCCACGGTCACCGCGCAGGCGACCACGACGAGGAGCGCGCCGACGAGCAGGGCGCGGGGCGCGAGCCGTACGGACCAGGGGCCGACCCGGATGGTCACAGCGCCGCCACCCGCCTCCGCCTGGCCAGCAGGATGAAGATCGGCGCGCCGATCACCGCCCACACGATCCCCACCTGCACCTCTCCGGGCCGGGCGATGACCCGGCCCACCACGTCGGCCGCCAGCAGCAGCACCGGCGCGGCCAGCGCCGAGTAGGGGAGCACCCACCGCTGGTCGGGCCCTACCACCGCGCGCACGGCGTGCGGCACGATGAGCCCCACGAACCACAGCGGCCCCGCGGCGGCGGTCGCCGCGCCGCACAGCAGCGTGACGGCCACCCCGGTCAGGACCCTGGTACGGTTCACGGCCACGCCGAGCGCCCGGCCCGCGTCGTCGCCGAGGGCGAGCAGGTTGAGCGGCCTGGCCAGCAGCAGCCCGAGCACCAGCCCGGCCGCCATGAACGGCGCCAGCCGCAGCAGCGTGTCGGCCGTCTGCCCGGCCAGCGACCCGGTCAGCCAGAACCGCATCCGGTCGAACGTCTGCGTGTCCATGCGCAGGATGGCCGAGGCGACCGCCGTGCACACCATGCCGAAGGCCACGCCGGCGAGCGCGAGGCGTACCGGGCTGGAGCCCGAGCGGCGCGCGGAGGCCAGGGCGTAGACGACGGCGGAGGCCAGCGCGGCGCCGCCGAAAGCGAACCAGATGTAGACCGCCGGATCGGACAGCCCGAACAGGCCGAGCGCCAGGGTCACGCCGAGCGCGGCCCCCTGGTTGATGCCCAGCAGGCCGGGGTCGGCCAGCGGGTTGCGGGTCAGGCTCTGCATGAGCGCCCCCGCCAGGCCGAGCGTCGCGCCGACGCCGAGGCCCAGCAGCGTGCGCGGGACGCGCAGCTCGCGGATGACCGTGTGGTCGTTGGAGCCGTCCGGGGCGAGGAAGGCGTCGATCACCGTCGAGAACGGCACGGACCGCGCCCCCAGCGCCACGCTCGCCATCGACACGAGCGCCAGCACGCCCACCGTGACGACGAGCCCGGTGGCGAGCACGAAGGCCCGCCCCTTCGGACCCGCGGCGGGAGCGGGGTGGCCGGTCGGAGGCGGATCGTCCTCCACGGTCGTGGCCGTGTCGTCAGCCGGGCGCACCCGACCCCCTCTCGTAGCGGTCAAACTTAGGCAAGGCTAATCTAAACAGCTAGTAAGTAGGCAAGCCTAACCTTAGGAGATGGACATGTCGGGACCGGTTCTGCCTCGCAGGGGCTTCCTGGCGTCCGCCGCGGGCCTCGCGGCGGCCCTGACGCTGGCGGCGTGCGGCGGCGAGCCGGCGGCCACCGGCGGGTCCGCCCCCGCCGCCTCGGCCCCTGCCACTCCGGGCGCGGCCCAGGGCTGGACGTTCACCGACGACCGCGGCAAGAAGGTCGAGCGGCCCAAGGCCCCGTCCAGGATCGTCGCCCAGGTCGGCGCGGCGGCCGCCCTGTGGGACTTCGGCGTGCGCCCCGTCGCCGTCTTCGGCCCGCACAAGCTCAAGGACGGCTCCAAGGACCCGCAGGTCGGCAACGTCGACCTCGCCAAGGTCCAGGGCCTGGGCAACGTGTGGGACGAGTTCAACGTCGAGCAGTACATCGCGCTCCAGCCAGACCTCCTGGTCAGCAGCATGTACGTCAAGGGCACCCTCTGGTACGTGCCCGAGAAGTCGAAGGACACCATCGAGCAGGTCGCCCCGACCGCGGGCATCATGCTGACCGGCCGCAGCGCCACCCAGGTGATCGGCAAGTACGAGGAGCTGGCCAGGTCGCTCGGCGCCGACATGCAGGGCGTGCCCGAGGCCAAGGCCCGCATGGAGGCCGCCACCAAGGAGCTCGCCCGGTTCGGGAACCTCAAGATCCTCATGATGTCCGGCGGCGCCGACGCGATGTGGGTGGTCAACCCGCCGGAGTACCCGGACATCGTGCACCTGATGGACGCGGGCCTCGACGTCGTCAAGCCCGCGAAGGTGGACGAGGGCGGCTTCTTCCAGACGCTGAGCTGGGAGAACGCCGACGAGTACGACGCCGACGTGATCCTCTACGACACCCGCACCCAGTCGCTCAAGCCCGAGGAGATGATGAAGAAGCCCACCTTCGCCAAGCTCCCCGCGGTCAAGGCCGGCCAGCTCTACCCGTGGAACGCCGAGGCGCCCTACAGCTACCAGGGCTACGCGGCCTTCCTCGAAGGGCTGGTGGCCAACCTGAAGAAGGCTAAAGAGCTCCCCTGACCTCGACGATCTCGGCGAGGGGGAACTCGAGGTAGTCGCCCGCCTCCTCGCACCACGCGTCCAGCGCGGCGCCCTTGAGCTCGCCGTGGCTGATCGTGGCGGTCAGCCCGTCGGTGAGCGTGATGCCGGCGCGCACGCCCCGGTCGACCACGAACCCGAGCAGCGACTGCTGGGCCGTCGGCAGCCTGGTCGCCATCCGGCCGATGATCGCCCACGTGCGGCCGTTCCTGTCGTCGGCGGTCCGGCCGGCGGAGACCAGGCGGCGGGCGTGCTCGTACGGGTCGGGCGTCGGCTCGGCGAGCATGTAGGGGACCTCCAGCTCCGCGAGGCCGGGGAACTCCGACAGCTCGGCCACCTGGCCGCCCGGCAGCAGGATCAGCTTGCCGTTGGGCGGCTCCTCGGGCCTGGCGCGGTGGATGGTGATCTGGCCGGTGTCGGCGACGGGCACGGGGGAGTAGCCGACCTCGCGCAGCGCGGCCAGCGTGCGGTCGGCCGGCGCGGAGCTCACCAGCACCGTGGGCGCGAGCAGCCGCAGGCCCAGCCGGCCCAGCCGCCGGTGCGCGGCGATCTCGGCCAGCAGCGCGGGGTCGCCGGCCTGGACGACGCATCCGACGGTGGTGACGGTGACCTCGCCGTGCCTGCGCGCGGTGTCGCGTACGAGGTATTCGAGCGGCTGCGGGATCGTGCCGACCCCGGCCAGCTCGTCGAGCAGCGCGTCGGCGTCGTAGCCGTGGTCGAGGGCCCGGCGCACGCTCTCGGTCGTGAACCGCCACACCGAGGCCGCGCCCCGCGACTCGCGGTCGGCGGCCCGGTCGAGCAGCGCCGCCAGCTCCGCCGACGGCGGCCCGGTCACGACCGCGGTCAGGTCGGGGCCGAACAGCGCGCTCCTGCGCACGCTGGCCAGCGCCCTGGTGGCCGCCTCGGCCAGCACGGGGTCGTGCTCGACCATGGGCACGGCGTCGTCGTTCTCGTCGCCCGGTCCGGCGGTGAGCCCGGCCAGCGCCCGGCCGAGATCGGTGATCGCGTTGTTGGCCAGCAGGCCCAGCAGCGTGGCCTCGTCGAGCACGGCGGGGGCGGCGGCCAGCAGCAGCTCCAGGTCGAGCAGCGGCGCGTGCCAGTGGACGTTGGCCACGAGGCTGTCGCGGTCGGCGAACGCCGTGCCCGCGGGCAGGCCGGACAGCACGGGCAGCACGGCCCTGCGGATCCTGGCGATCGCGCTGCCCGAGGGGTCGTCGCCGAGCACGGTGCCGTACTTGCCGTCGACCTTGCGCAGCGACGAGCGCTCCATGCGCCACCAGGCCGCCAGCAGCACCCGCAGCCGCGCCGAGCCCTCGTCGAGCCGCCACCGGTCGAAGCGCTCGGTGGGGATCATGCCGCCCGACCGCTCGTCCCAGGCCAGCAGCCTGGCCACCGCGCAGACCTCCAGGAGCAGCCGCGTCTCGTCCTCGTCGCAGCCGGTCTCCTTGGCCACCCTGCGCACCTCGCGCACGCCCACGCCGCCGGTCTTGAGCAGGGGCAGCGGGGTCTTGGCGGTGTTGTCGAGGAGGGCGGCGCACCGCTCGACCACGTGCGGTGCGGCCAGCGTCATCAGATGGTCGACCTCCTCGGGGTCGACCGGGATGGTGGCCACCTCGGGCGCCTCGGGCCGGAAAGCCGGGTGGTAGCCGGGGCCGCGCAGGCAGATCGCCACCTCGCGGGGGATCTCCGCGACGTGCCAGCTCGGGCGGAAGAGCAGGCCGTGGTCGGCGCACCACTTCTCCGGCGTGCCGGGGGTGACGAACCGGCCGCCGTCGACGTTGAGCGCCGGGCCCTGCCAGGCGAACCGGTCGAGCAGTGGGATCGTGCCGTCGGGCGCGCCGCGCAGCAGCGCGTTGAGGCGCTCGCGGTCGGCGAGCGCCTCGGCGACTCGGGTGATGACGCGGCGCTTGTGGCCGTGGGAGGACAGGCCGAGGTTGCGGGCCAGCGCGTGCAGCGCGTCGTTGCCGATCGACCAGGAGTTGAGGTAGTGGTCGAGCGGCTCGCCCAGGCTGAGCGGGGCGGACCACCAGCGGGCGACGCCCTCCGCGAGATGGATGACGCCGTCGTCGCCCGGCCAGGCCAGCGCGTGGTCGTAGAGGTGCTCCAGCCACGGGGTCACCTCTTCGACCGGCGCGTCCACGAAGCCGGCCAGCCGCTCGGCCGTGGGGCGGGTCATGGCCAGGGCGGCCTCGGCGAGCTGCAGGCAGGGCAGCGGCAGGGCCCGCAGGGCCTCCATCACGGCGAAGCCGTTGCTCAGCCGCTGGGCCAGGGTGTCGAGCCGCCGCGGCCAGGGAGCGGCGATGGCGTCGGGCCGGTTGGCCAGGATACGGCCCAGCCTGTCTTCGTTCAGTTTTCGCAGCCAGCCGAGCAGGTGATCTTCCATCTGTGAGCAACTCTCATGGGGTCGCACGCGGGGACTCACCGTGAGCCATGAGCATCCACGGTAATGCAGATCACCCCCGGTCAGGAGAGGACTGCCCAGACGATCTTTCCGTGAGGTGCAAGTGCGGACCAGCCCCAGCGGAGGCTGAGTGATTCGACGATGTGGAGTCCGAGGCCGCCGGTGTCAAGGGGGCCAGGGTATCGCAGCACCGGCACCGATGAGCCGGGATCGGTGAATGCGCCGGTCACGAGGGGTCCCCGGCGGACGAGGGACATGTGGACGGGGCGCTGGCAGTGGGGCTCGTCCAGATGCAGGCCGTGGCGCAGCGCGTTGGTGGCGAGCTCGGAGACCACCAGCTCCATGTTCTCGGACAGCTCGGTGAGCCCCCATCCCGACAGCGTGCCGGTGGTGAAGCTGCGGGCCGAATGGACCGAGGCGGGGCTGGGCGGGAGCACGAACGTGGCGCTCGCGGACGGGCCGGGGACCAGCAGATCGCGGGCCGCCTCCGGCCACCAGCCGACCGGAGGCCACCAATCGAACGTGGTCCACTGGCCGGGTGCCGTGGTGGATTGCACGTGATCATTCTGCGACAAACTCTCGTGCAGGTGCAAGAGCGAATGCACGTGCAGACAACCCGTGCAGGCGCTACGGTTGCCCTCAAATGGTCAATATGGGGGAAAGGGGATCTTGTCCGCGGCCCATGATCTTTCGGCCGTGAAGTGACAGACTGTACGTGCATACCCCGCAACATGCGGTGGGCCGCCGATCGCAGCTCACCGTAAGTGCAGACTCCGCTACTCGTGGCGGTCCGCCGGAGGCGGCCCACCATGGGTGCATACTCCGCTACTTGCGGTGGACCGCCGAACGCGGCCCACCGCGTCGCAAGGAAACGAACAAGGAGCAGCACGTGTCCATTGATCCGCCCGGTTCTGCTTCGACCGTACGGCGCATCATGCTGGGGGCGAGTCTCAGGCGCCTGCGTGAGGCCTGCGGGCTCGACCGCGGACAGGCCGGATTCCACATCCGGGCGTCCGAGTCCAAGATCAGCCGGATGGAGCTCGGGCGCGTCGGTTTCAAGACACGTGACGTGGAAGACCTGCTCACCCTGTACGGCGTCGTCGACGATGCCGAGCGCCGTGCCCTGCTGGAAATGGTTCGCGAGGCCAACACCCCCGGGTGGTGGCACAAGTACTCGGCCGAGCTGCCTTCGTGGTTCACCACTTACGTGGGCCTGGAGGAGGCCGCCGAGATGATCCGCACCTACGAGGTGCAGTTCGTGCCCGGTCTGTTGCAGACCGCCTCGTATGCGCGATCGGTATTCCAGCTTGGCAACCCCGGTCTGAGTCCGGACAAAATCGAACGCCGCGTGCATATGCGCATGCAGCGTCAGGAGCGCTTCACGCAGAAGGACGGACCCCGCCTTTGGGCCGTCATCGACGAGGCAGCGCTCAAGAGGACCATCGGCGGGCGGGAGGTCATGGCGGAGCAGCTCCAGCATCTGCTGGAAGTGGCTGCCCTTCCCAACATCACCATTCAGGTGATGCCCTTCAGGTTCGGCAAGCACGCCGCTGAAGGGGGCGCGTTCAGCATCTTGCGGTTTCCCGAGTCCGACTTGTCGGACGTTGTCTACGTCGAGCAGCTCTGGGGTGCCCTGTACCTGGACAAACGCGAGGACATCGACCCGTACCTCACGGCCATGGAGCAGTTGTGCGTGGAGAGCACCACGCCAGGGGGCACCGTCGAGCTCATCGGCGGTCTTCTCAGAAAGATGTAGATGAACCAGACCTACAACGGCATGCCCGCGGCGAACCTGACTCAGGTCGCCTGGCGCAAGAGCCGCTACAGCAACTCGCAGGGCAACTGCGTGGAGCTCGCCGAGCTTCCTGACGGGGGGATCGCGGTCCGCAACTCGCGCTTCCCCGACGGCCCTGCCCTCATCTATACCCGCGACGAGATCCGGGCCCTGGTGCTCGGGGTTAAGGACGGAGAGTTCGACGGCCTGCTCGTTTAACAGCCTTGTAACCTCCGGCGCGCCCGCTTAACGGGGGCGCGCCGGAGGCTTAACAGCCCGGCCTTCTGTTGCCGAGAGGATCGGGGTCATGCTCGACCAGATGACCCTGTATCCGATCGCCGACGACGTGCTGTTCGCACCCGGCGGCAAGGTCGTGATCCGCACGTATGGCGTGGCGCCCGCCACTGCGGGGGCCTCCGTCTCTTACCGGACCTGGGTGACCGGCCTGCGCGACCAGCCGCGGTACTGGCACTGGGGTCACTTCGAGGACGCCGCCTCCGGGCACCGCAGGGTCCTGGAGTGGCTCACGGGGCGGGGGCCGCAACCTTCCCAAGCGCTGACCTGATCGCTATCCTCGTGCCAAGCAACCGCTTGGTAGAGGAGGCGTGGTGCGGCGCGCGATCCACCTGATCGAGGAGGTCGACTTCCGGCCGATGAACTCCAGGCGGCCCCTGGAGTACCTCACCTGGCTGACCCGCTACAAGCGCGAGGACGAGAGCCGGGCCGCGCCCTCGCTCACCTCCGGCATGTCCATCAGGTCCCGCGAGATCGACCTGGTGGGCGCCTTCTACGCGGTCGGCATCACCGGCCATCCGCAGTTCAAGGCCGTCACGCTCTGGGACTGCCACGGCGGGTGGGACGGCGGCTGGCGGCAGATGATGGAGATCTACCAGGGCGTCGACGAGCGGCTCTTCCTGTCCGACATCGACGACCTGCGCTTCTCCGCCTTCTCCCGGCCCCTCGGCGCCGCGCCCGGCTGCCCGCCGCTGTCCGAGGCGCCCGCCGCCGAGCTCTACCTCTTCGAGAGCGCCCGCGTGCGCCCGGGGGCCGCGCTCGACTACCTGCACGCGGTGCGCACCGAGCGGGCGCCGCTGCTCGCCGAGCACGGCCACACCCTGGCCGGGCTGTACGAGGTGCTGTTCTGCGACACCGAGGCCGTCACCGTCTGGGCCGTCTCCCTCGACGACCACCTGGCCACCCAGCGCGCCCGCGACGCCGCCCTGGGCCTCGACGACGAGGTCGCGCCCGATTCCCGGCTTCTGGACTGGAGCAAACGGGCCCGCGACTATCTGGAAGGGCCCTGGCGTGAGACGCTGCTGGCACCGTTCCCCGGTTGCCGCCTGGCTCCGGAGGTCCCGCCGGGTTAGCGTCGGCTGCGGAGGTGGCCATGACGGACTCCTACCTCTCCGCGCCGCCGCCGCAGCCCGGCCGTGCTGGGCGTGTCGTCCGTGATGGTCCCGTACGCCGAGCAGGTCGCGCTCATGGACGACCTGCTCGCCGAGCTGAGCGGGCCCCAGTGGGAGGCCCCGATCGCCGGGCACGGCACGGTCAGGGGGCTGGTGGAGCACCTGGCGGCCAACGACGCGACCGTGGCCCGCTTCATGGGCGTGCGCGGCACGAGCGGCCTGCCCGTCCACCGGCGCTGGCGCGAGCAGGCCGGCGGCCTCCTCGAACGGGTCTCCACCGGCAGCGAGGTGCTGCTCGGCGTCGAGGTCGCGCTGGCGGGGGCGCGGCCGGCCCGCGCGCCGCTGCGCCAGGCCCTGATCCAGCGCACGTTCGAGACGTGGACGCACGCCGACGACATCAGGGCCGCCACCGATCGCTCCCAGGAGCCGCCGCGTCCCGAGCACGTGCACATGATCGCCGAGTTCGGGCTGGCGCTGCTGCCCCGGGCGATGCGGGAGCCGCGCCGCGACGTCTCGGCCACCGTCGTGCTGACCGGGCCGGGCGGCGGCACCTGGACGATCCCGCTGTCGCCCGCCTCCGGCCACGTCGCTGTGCTGGTCTCGGCCGGCGCGGTGGACTTCTGCCGGCTGCTGGCCAACCGCCGGCCGCCCGACTCCTTCCCGTACGCCGCCGAGGGCGACTCCGCCCTCGCCCGCGACATGATCAGCGCCGCCGCCACGCTGGGGTGCGATTGATGGCGACGGCATCAGGGCGACCGGGCCCGCCTCGCGGAGTGAGGCCATGAACAGCGACATGGAGTTACGTACGCGGCTGACGGCCGGTGACCTCGACGCGCTGGCCGACGCCTACGACCGGCACGGACCGTACGTGTACGGGGTCGCGGTCAGGGTCACCGGCAGCCGGGCGCACGCCGAGGAGATCACCCAGAACGTGTTCACGGCCCTGTGGGAGCAGCCGCTCTCCTACGACCCCGCGCTGGGGTCGCTGCGCGGCTGGCTGGTCAGCCGGGCCCTGCACGAGTCGGCCGTGCGCTCGAAGGTCGGCTGATCCGTCAGCTGATCGGGGCGTTCCAGGTCAGGAGCACGGGCTCGGCGTGCTCGTAGCCGAGCCGCGAGTACGTGCCCGTGTCCAGCTTCAGCAGCCTGCCCTCCTCGGGCCCGAGGCCCAGCCAGCGGGCGGCCAGCACGCGCAGGAAGTGCCCGTGCGCCACCAGCGCCACCCGCCCCCCGGCCCTCCCGGCCCGCTCGATCACCCGGTCGGCGCGGGCGGCCACCTGCTCGGCGCTCTCCCCGGGGTGCTCGGCGTCGCCGGGGATCACGCCGTCCCGCCACAGGTACCAGCCGGGGTGGCTCTCGCGGATCTTCGGCGTGGTGATCCCCTCGTAGCCGCCGTAGTCCCACTCCCACAGGTCCGGGTCCACCTCGTAGCCGTTCAGGCCGGCCAGCTCCGCCGTGCGCCGGGCGCGCTGGGCGGGGGAGACCAGCACCAGGTCGAACGACTGCCCCTTGACCAGCGGCGCCAACGCCCTGGCCTGGTCCTCGCCGTGCTCCGTCAAAGGCAGGTCCGTACGTCCGGTGTGCTGACCCGCCTTGCTCCATTCGGTCTCACCGTGCCGGAGCAGCAGCATCTCTTCCATGGAGTCCATCATCCGGTATGCCCGGTTCCGGCCCGGCGTCAGGTGGCGAGCTCCTCGACGACGGGGGCGAAGGCGTCCAGGTCGCGCTCGTGATGCACCACGAAATACGAAATATCGTGCTCATCCCGCCAGTAGCGGAGCTTGTCGATGATGTCGGCGCGGGTCCCGAGCAGGACCTGCGGCGTCTCGCCGAGCGACGAGCTGTCGGCCGCGCTCCACGCCTCCTCCGCCTTCCGCTCGCCCACCTGCATGACGCTCGTCCCCAGCTCCAGGGCGTCGTAGCGCTCGCCCGCGGCCTCGCGCACGATCCGGAGCTTGCGCAGGAACGCCGCAGGCCCGCCGTCCCGGTCGTCGGGCCCGCTCCCGTCGGGCCGGACCCGCATCCCGAGGTTCACGACGTCCGCCTCTTCGGCCGCCAGCCGCAGCATGCGCGGCCCGCCTCCGCCGAGCGCGATCGGTGGGTGCGGTCTCCGTACGGGCTTGGGCCGCTGGTCGAGGCCGTCGATGCGGTAGTGCTTGCCCTGGAAGCTGAACGGCCCGTCCCCCCAGAGCCCCTTGAGCACGGCCACGGCCTCCCGCAGCCGCTCCACCCGCACCCCCGGCGGCTCCAGGGCCAGCCCGGCCCCGTCGTAGTCGCGCGCCATCCACCCGGTCCCGATCCCGACCTCCAGCCGTCCGCCGGACAGCAGGTCGAGCGTGGCCGCCTCCTTGGCCAGCACGGCCGGATGCCGGAAGTCGTTGGCGAACACCAGTGTGCCGACCCGTAGCCTGGTGGTGGCGCAGGCGGCCGCCGTCAGCGCGGCGATGGGCGCGAACCTGGGGCCGACGAGATGGTCGGGCACGAGGAGCACGTCGTACCCCTGCGCTTCGAGCCGCCGGGCCTTCTCCGCCCAGGCCGCGCCCGACCCGGCCTCCCGTACCACCGCCCCGAACCTGAACCGCCGCACGGTGCCTCCCGTCGTCCCGAGCAAGCGCTTGGGCGACACTGTACGCGCCCGCCGGCCGGGCGGCTCGGCGGAGGGCAAATCGCGGGTTTACCAAGCGCTTGCTCAGGTGCCAGACTGTGGGCATGGAGATCCCGGTGCGCCAGGTGACGGACGACGAGGCGGCGTTCTTCGGTGAGCACGGCTGGGTGCGGCTCGGCCGGCTGATCGACCCGGGCACCGCCGCGGCCCTGCGCGAACGCGCCACCGGGATGCTGAACGGGCGGTCCAGGAGCCACGAGACGCTGGTCGACGAGGCGTTCGGGCAGTCCAGGGACATCGCGGCGAGCGACGAGATGTTCGGCGCGCTGACGTCGAGCCCCGAGATGGGACGTAACGCCGTAAAGCTGCTGCGCGGCGTCCGGGCCGTGCGCGTGCAGGTCACCAACCTCCTGGTCAAGGAGGCGGGGGAGCACGGCGCGACCGAGTTCCACCAGGACTTCCCCTGGATGCCCATGGACCGCTCGGCCATGCTGACCGTCTGGCTGGCCCTCGCCGACGTGCCCGCCGACATGGGGTCGCTGCGCTTCTACGACCGCTCGCACCGCTACGGTCTGCTCGGCCGGAGCTTCACCCGGCCGGGGGACGACCAGCTCACCCAGCACCCGTGGCTCAAGGAGCTGGAGCTGTCGCCGCCGCTCGACCTCAAGGCGGGCGACGCCACCGTGCACCACGCCCTGACCGTGCACGGCGCGCCCGCGAACCGCCGCGACAGCCCGCGCCTGTCGTTCACCGTGACGTACTTCGACGCCGACGCCCTCTACACCGGCCTGCCCTACCGGCAGACCGACGGGCTCGGGCTCGAGGTCAACCGGCCGTTCGAGCACGAGAGGTTCCCCGTCGTGAGCCTCGGAGGCCCGGATGCCTGAGACCGTGCGGGGGCCGGTGGCGGACCTGGGGGCGACGCTCATGCACGAGCACGTCTTCGGGTTGAGCCCCGAGATCCTGTGGAACTGGCCGGACATCCCCGAGGGATGGGACCTCGAGACGCGGGCGCGCGAGGCGGCGGGCAAGCTCGACGCGCTCAAGGCCGAGGGCATCGACACGATCGTGGACCTGACCGTGGTGGGGCTCGGGAGATACATCCCCGCCGTCCAGCGCGTGGCCGAGCTGACCGGCGTGAACATCGTGGCCGCCACCGGCCTGTACACCTACGACGCGCTGCCGCCGTACTTCGCCAACCGGGGCCCGGGGTCGCTGTTCGGGGGGCCGGACCGGCTGGCCGAGTTCTTCGTACGGGACATCGTCGAGGGGATCGGCCGGACCGGCGTCAAGGCGGCCATGCTCAAGTGCGCCTCCGACCACCTGGGGATGACCAAGGGCTGCGAGCGGGTGTTCCGGGCGGTCGCGCAGGCGCACCTGGAGACCGGCGCGCCGATCACCACGCACTCCCACAGCGCCTCCAGGGGCGGCCTCGAACAGCAGCGCCTCCTGGGCGAGCTGGGCGTGGACCTGGGCAAGGTGGTCATCGGGCACGCCGGGGACTCCACCGACGTGGCCTACCTGGAGGAGCTGATCGCCAACGGCTCCTACCTCGGCATGGACCGCTTCGGCATCGAGACGATCAGCCCGTTCGAGGACCGCGTGGAGATCGTGGCGAAGATGTGCGAGCGCGGACACGCCGGAAAAATGGTCTTAAGTCATGACTCGTACTGCTTCAATGACCGCTTCGACGCCGACGTCGTACGGCGGCGCCACCCCAACTACCACCTTCTCCATGTCCCCCGCGACGTCGTGCCCGAGCTCCGCAAGAGGGGCGTCACGGACGACCAGGTCCACCAGATGCTCGTCGACAACCCGCGGAGGATCTTCGCATGACCGGTGACATCGAGGACTTCGACGTCAGTTCGGACTGGCACGTCGCCGACCCGTACGACTTCCTGCGCAGGCTGCGCCACGAGCGGCCGGTCTTCCGCAGCGAACACCTCGGCGCGTACGTCCTGACCCGCTACCCCGACGTGCGCGCGGCCTACGGCGATCCGCGGCGCTTCTCCTCCGAGGGCTCGCTCACGATCTCCCGCAGCCTGACCCGCGAGACCAGGGAGAAGCTGGGCGAGCACGGCTCGTTCCTGTCCAGCTTCGTGGCGAACGTGGACCCGCCCGACCACACCCGCCTGCGCCGATCGGTGTCGAAGGCGTTCACGCCGCGCGCCGTGGCGGCCATGGAGCAGGAGTTCCGGCGGCTCAACGAGGACCTGCTCGACCGCCTGGAGCCGCGTAAGAGCGCCGACTTCGTCGGCGAGATCGGCCACGAGCCGTCGATCAAGCTGACCGCCCGCTTCATCGGCGTGCCCGAGTCCGACGAGGCGTTCGTGCAGGCGCACGTCAAGGACTGGTTCCAGCTCTTCCTGTCGCCGCAGCCGCCGCGGCGCCAGCTCGAACTCGCCGACAGCTTCCTGACCTACCTCGACTACGTGGACCGCCTGGTCGCCTCCCGGGCCAAGGACCCGCGGGACGACTTCACGTCCCTGATGACCTCCCTGATCGGCGCGGAGCTGACCCACCGCGAGGTCGTCGAGCTGATCTCCACGATCCTGCTCGGCGGCAACGACACCGTCCCCAACCAGCTCGGCAACACCGTCCTGCGCCTGCTGCGGGAGGGCGCCTGGCCGGTGCCGCCCGACCTGGTCGCGAACGCCGCCGAGGAGTGCATGCGCATCGACGGCGCGTCGCTGGGCTCGTTCCGCTACGCCGTGACCGACATCCTCCTGCACGGCGTGACGATCCCGGCGGGCGCCCTCGTCCTGCTCTCCACCGACTCCGCCGCCCACGACGAGAGCGTCTTCCCCGAGCCGGAGCGCTTCCTGATCGACCGGCCGAACGCCGCCGAGCACCTGGTCTTCGGCTACGGCATCCACTTCTGCGTCGGCGCCGCGCTCGGCCGCCTGCAGCTGCGCACCGCGCTCGACGTGCTCGGCCGCCGCCTGCCCGACCTGCGGCTCGTCCCCGGCGCGCCGGTCGCCCACCGCAAATCGATCGTGGGCCGCGGCCTGACGTCCCTGGCGGTGGAGTGGTGAGCGGCGGCCCCTCAGGCGGCCCCTCCGGCCGCCCCTCTGGCCGGTTCGACGGCCGGGTCGCGTTGGTGACGGGCGCGGGCTCGGGCATCGGCGCGGCCTGCGCGGCGCGGCTGGCCGCCGAGGGCGCCCGCGTCGGCGTCCTGGACCTGCGCGCGGCCGGGGCGAAGTCCACCGCGGCCGCCATCCGCGCCCACGGCGGCACGGCCATGGCTCTGACCTGCGACGTCTCCGACGAGAAGCAGGTGGAGGAGGCGGTCGCGACCCTGGTGGAGTCGTTCGGCCGGGTGGACGTCCTGCACTCCAACGCCGCCGCGCTCGACGCCGCCGTCTACGGCCGCGACCGGGACCTGGACTCGCTCGACGTCGGGGTCTGGGACCGCACGATGGAGGTCAACCTGCGCGGCGCCATGCTCATGGTCAAGCACACGGCGCCCGCCATGCCGGACGGCGGCGCCATCGTCCTCATGTCGTCGGTGTCCGCCCTGGTCGGGGACGAGGTCCACGCCGCGTACGGGGCCTCGAAGGCGGCCCTGATCGGCTTCACCCGTTACGTGGCCACGATGTACGGCTCCCGCGGCGTGCGCTGCAACGCCGTCGCCCCCGCCCTCGTCCTCACCCAGGCCGCCCAGCGGGCCCTGAGCCCAGGGCAGCTCGCCGACAAGGCCGCCGAACGGCTCCTGCCCTGGCCGTGCACCCCCGACGACGTCGCCAACCTGGTGTGCTTCCTCGCCTCCGACGAGGCCCGCTGCATCACCGGTCAGACCCTGACCATCGACTCCGGCACCCTGGCCCACCGCCCGCAGCACGCCGTCCAGCGCTGGCGCGACCTGAACGACGGGCCCACTGACTGGGCCCGCTGACCGGGCCCCACTGACGCCGATGGGCGGGCGCCGCGCGGGGCGCCCGCCCATCGAGCCAACCGGCCGTCATGCTGTGATGTGGGAAGATCCTCCCCATACGTGCGGTGAACAGGGGAGGTCTCATGAAGCCGGTGGCGGTCGGGCTGGTCGGAGCGGGCCCGTGGGCGGAAATGGCGCACGCGCCGATGCTGTCCAAGGGGCCGCACACGCGGCTGGCCGGAGTGTGGGCCCGCCGTCCCGAGGCCGCCGCCCGGCTCGGAGCGCCGGTGTTCGAGCGCGTCGAGGAGCTGTTCGACGCCTGCGAGGCCGTGGCGTTCTGCGTGCCGCCCGCGGTCCAGGCCGAGCTCGCCGTCCGGGCCGCCCGCGCGGGCAAGGCGCTGCTGCTGGAGAAGCCCCTCGCGGACACGCTGGACGGTGCGCGGCGCCTGGCCGAGGCCGTCGCGGAGGCGGGCGTGGCGTCCCAGCTGGTGCTCACCCTGCGATACGCCGTCCAGACCCGCGCCTTCCTCAGCCGGTGCGCCGAGATCCAGCCGTTCGGCGGCCACGCCGTGAACATCTCCGGCACCCTCCTCGGCGACCACCCCTTCGCCACCCCCTGGCGGCTGGAGCGCGGCGCGCTGCTCGACGTCGGCCCGCACGTGATCGACCTGCTGGGCGCCGCGCTCGGCCCGGTGACCGGCGTGCGCGCGCACGGCAACCCGCTCGGCTGGACCGGCCTGCTGCTCGAGCACGAGGGCGGCGCGGTCTCCCAGGCGTCGCTGTGCATGAGCGCCGTGGGCGAGCTGCCGCCCCAGACGTTCGCCGTGTACGGCCGCACCGGCAGCGCCGTGCTCCCGCACTTCGACGACGACCCCCTGGACACCATCGCCGAGGAGTTCGCCGCAACGGTGCGGAACGGCGGTGGCCACCCTCTCGACGCCGCCCACGGGCTCCGGCTCCAGGAGATCATCGCCGAAGCGGAGTCCCAACTGGCCCCTTGACGACGCGGGCATCCGGAGGATTGATAGCGTTTGTCCGATGCGCAGGGTCGCAGCGAAGTCCGGTGAGAGTCCGGCGCTGTCCCGCAACTGTCATAGCCAGGTCGCCTGCCTCTGCGCTGACGTCATCAACCCTCGTGGAAAAGGGTGATCCGTCGCTCAAACGCGGGTCTCTCGGTTCCGACAGTGAAAGGACTTCTCGTGAGGCCCCGACGTACGGCCCTCGCGGGCGCGCTGCTGGGAACGCTGATCCTGGCCGGGTGCGGCCAGACCGGCACCACGGCCACCCCCTCCGCCGCCCCCACCGCTTCCTCCGCCCCCGCCTCTGCGGCGGGCTTCCCCGTCACCGTCGAGGCGGGCAACGGCAAGGTCACCCTCGCCAAGAAGCCCGAGCGGATCGTCTCCCTCTCGGCCACCCACACCGAGACGCTCTTCGCCATCGGCGCGGGCTCCCAGGTCGTCGCCGTGGACGACCAGTCGAACTACCCGCCCGAGGCCCCCAAGACCGACCTGTCCGGCTTCAAGCCGAACGTCGAGGCCATCGTCGCCCAGAAGCCCGACCTGGTCATCGTCTCCAACGACATCGACCAGATCGTCGCCGAGCTGGGCAAGGTGAACGTGCCCGTCCTGCTCGAACCCGCCGCCACCAAGCTCGACGAGGCGTACGAGGAGATCGCCGAGATCGGCGCGGCCACCGGCAACCAGGCCAAGGCCGACGAGGTCGTCTCCGGCATGAAGACGGCCATGGACAAGCTGGCCGCCGAGGCGCCCAAGGACAAGAAACTCACGTACTACCACGAGCTCGACCAGACGCCGTACGCGGCGACGTCCCAGACGTTCATCGGCCAGGTCTACGGCCTGTTCGGCCTCACCAACATCGCGGACAAGGCGCCCGACCAGGCGGGCGGCTATCCCAAGCTGTCGGCGGAGTTCGTGGCCCAGGCCGACCCCGACATGATCTTCCTCGGCGACGTCAAGTGCTGTGGGCAGAGCAAGGACACCCTGGCCAAGCGGCCGGGCTGGAAGGGCCTGTCGGCCATCAAGAACGACCAGGTGATCCAGCTCGACGACGACCTGGCCTCCCGCTGGGGGCCGCGCGTCGTCCAGCTCGCCGAGTCCATCGGCGCCGCGGTCGCCAAGGCCGGGGCCAAGAGCTGACCATGGCGGCACAGGCCGGCCCGTCCAGGGCCAGACCACTCTGGATCGCGTGCGCCCTGGGCGTGCTGGCCGTCTGCATGATCGCCGGGCTGCTGGACGGGGCGGCCGACATCTCGCCCTGGCAGGTGGTGCTCCAGGCCGTGGACTGGCTGCCGTTCGTCCACGTGGACTCCGGGCTCGCGCCGGTCGAGCAGGGGCTGCTGTTCGAGCTGCGGCTGCCCCGGGTGCTGGTGGCCGCGGTGGTCGGAGGGCTGCTGGCCATGGCGGGGGCGGGGTACCAGGGCGTGTTCCGCAACCCGCTCGCCGACCCGTACCTGCTGGGCGCCGCGGCCGGGGCCGGCCTGGCCACGACCGTGGCCATCGTGCTGCTGCCGGAGTCGGGCGCGAGCATCCCCGTCGCGGCCTTCCTCGGGGCCGTGGGCGGGGTGTTCCTGGCGTACACGCTCGGCAACACCGCCGGGCGCTCCGGCGGCACCGCGACGCTGGTGCTGGCCGGGGTGGCGGTCACCTCGTTCCTGACCGCGATCCAGACGTTCGTCCAGCAGTTCAAGGTCGAGGAGCTGCAGCGCGTCTACTCCTGGATCCTCGGCGACGTCGGCGGCGGGTGGGACCAGTTCTGGCTGGTGCTGCCGTACGCGGCCGTCTCGGCCGTGCTGCTCCTGCTGCACGGGCGGATGCTGGACGTGCT
The DNA here is from genome assembly GCF_014873145.1 of Nonomuraea angiospora. Lineage (NCBI taxonomy): Bacteria > Bacillati > Actinomycetota > Actinomycetes > Streptosporangiales > Streptosporangiaceae > Nonomuraea > Nonomuraea angiospora. The sequence continues at coordinate 11,533,559 of NZ_JADBEK010000001.1, forward strand.
GTCCGTGGGCGACGAGGAGGCCACCAGCCTCGGCGTGCCGGCGGCCAGGGTGCGCCTGACCGTGCTGCTGGCCGCCTCCCTGGCCACGGCGGCGGCCGTGGCGGTGAGCGGGCTGATCGGGTTCGTGGGCATCGTCATCCCGCACATCGTGCGGCGGCTGGCGGGCGGCTCCTACCGGGTCGTGCTGCCGCTCTCGCTGATCGGCGGCGGGGCCTTCCTGGTGCTGGCCGACCTCATCGCGCGTACGGTGATCGCGCCCGCAGAGCTGCCGATCGGGGTGGTGACCATGTTCGTGGGGGCGCCGTTCTTCGTCGGCGTCCTGCGCATGACCAGGCGGACGGCGACGTGATCGGCACTCAGGCGCTGTCGGTACGGCTCGGCGACCGCGAGGTCGTCTCCGACGTCTCGCTCCAGGTCCGCGGCGGCGAGTGGCTGGCGATCATCGGGCCCAACGGGGCGGGCAAGTCCACCCTGCTCAAGGCCGTCATGGGCCTCGTCGCGCACCGGGGCGAGGTCACGCTGGACTCCCGGCCGGCGGCCCGGCTCAAGCCCCGCGAACGCGCCCGCCTGCTCGCCTACGCCCCCCAGAGCCCCGCCCTGCCGCCCGACATGACGGTCTTCGACTACGCGCTGCTCGGGCGCACCCCGTACATCCCCTACCTGGGACGCGAGAGCGCGCACGACCGGGAGGTCACCGCCGGCGTGCTCGAACGGCTCGACCTGACCGCGCTCGCCATGCGGCGCGCGGGGGAGCTGTCCGGTGGCGAGCGCCAGCGCGTGGTGCTGGCCAGGGCGCTCGCCCAGGAGGCGCCCGTCCTGCTGCTGGACGAGCCCACGACGGCCCTCGACCTCGGGCACCAGCAGCAGGTGCTGGAGCTGGTGGACCGGCTGCGGCGGGCGGACGGCCTGACCGTCGTCACCACCCTGCACGACCTGACGATCGCCGGCCTCTACGCCGACTCCCTGCTCCTGCTGGCCGGCGGGCGCGCGGTGGCCTCCGGCAAGCCCGCCCAGGTGCTCACCGAACCGTTGGTGGGACGGCACTTCGACGCCCATGTCAAGATCGAGCCGGGGCCCGACGGCCGGCCCGTCGTGCACCTCGTCAGGGGAGGGCCATGAAGCTCACATATCGGGTGGAGGACGGGGCGCGGCTGGGGGCGCTGCTGTGGGAGTTCGGGCCGGGCTGGCGGATGATCTCCTCCGCGCTGCTCGGCGGCGGGATCGGCCCGCGCGAGTGGGTGCTGAACGCGCAGGTGGTGGCCGGGTATTCACGGATGGACCCAGTCGATCACCTGCTGGCGTTAGGCCCGGAGGGGGAGGGCGTCGGCATGCTGACCGCCGCCTCCGTCGACCGCTGCGTCCAGGCCGCCGACGGCGGCGTGCAGGCGTACGCGACCGTCGGCCTCCGCGTCCCGACCTGGGCCGCCGCCCCGGAGGGGAGCGCGGACCCGGAGCTGGCGCCGATGCGCGTGGGGACCGTCAACATCGTGACCGTGCTGCCGGTGGCCATGACGGACGCGGCCCTGGTCAACGCGGTGATGACGGTCACGGAGGCGAAGTCCCAGGCGCTGATCGAGGCGGGCTACTCGTGCACGGGCACGGCGTCGGACGCGGTGTGCGTGGCCGCGCCGGCGCACGGTCCGGAGGAGCTTTTCGGCGGTCCGCGCTCGGAGTGGGGCGCACGGGCGGCCCGCGCCGTCCACGCGGCCGTGCGGCAGGGCGCCGAGGCGTGGCGACCTCGTGACTTTAAGTAACGGAATTTGGGCAAGTAGCATGTGGGCGAGGGCAAGGTTCCCGATACTTGGTGGGTGACCGCAATGGCGACGATCGACCCGACGGCGGGCGCATTTCCTGTCGCGCCGTTCACTGTCGACGACCTGTTCAAGTTCCCCGACGACGGGAACCGTTACGAGCTCTTCAACGGGAGCCTAGTAGTGAGCCCTGCCCCCACCCCCAGGCACCAGCGGGTCATCACCCGGTTGCTGACCATACTCCAAGCTGCGGCACCGCCTGAGCTGGAGTGCTTGACAACCGTCAATGTCAGCCCGAGCAACGAGGATTTCTACATCCCCGACCTTGTCGTCGTGCCCGAGCAGGTGTCTGAGGCGGTTGATCTCATGTACGCACCCAGCGACCTACTCTTGGCCGTGGAGGTGGTCAGCCCGAGCAGCAAGGCCCATGACAGAGCAACCAAAGTGGCGGCATACGCAGAGGCGGGTATCCCCCTCTACTGGCGCGTCGAGCCCATGGAGGGGCCGACGGTCTACCTCTACGAGCTCGATGGTCGCACCTACGCAGGACCTGTGGCCTACAAGGCAGGAACCACGGTCGCCTTGTCGTCGCCCTTCCCTGTGAGTTTCGACCCCGCCGAGTTGATGCGCCTCCGCAGCTGGAACCCGTAATCCTCGGCTGCTCCTCGGGCCGTGACGCGCCCAGCCTCGAGGTCGGCCAGGATCGCCTCCGGGTCGCGTTCGGACGGTGGGCCGAGGCCGGCGCCGCCCGTCGTCTCCACGATGAACGCCTCCCCGGCCGCGAACCGTACATTGTTGACCTTGGACGCCAGCCGTTCCACCGTCCCGTCCAGGTGGCGCTTGAAGAAGCCGCCCAGCCGCCCCGGCTGCCCGCCGTCACGGCCCGGGGGCGGGAGGCGGAGGCGGTCGCCGCGGGTGGTGACGTGGCAGTCGGCTAGGAAACGGTAGACCGTGCGCGAGCCCAGCCCGCCGCGGAAGCGGCCGGGGCCGCCCGAGTCCGGGATGGTCTCGACGGACTCGACGATCAGCGGGCAGCGGCTCTCCACCGGCTCCGCCTGCGGCACCGAGTTGCGGCCGATGCCGAAGTGCACGCCCGTGGCGTCCGGGCCGTCCAGGCCCCGGCGGGCGCCCACGCCGCCGAAGTCGTAGGAGAGGTGGATCCAGTACGGCGCCCCGACGGCGGCGATCGAGAACGGCTGCAGGATCCCGCTGGGCGCGATGGCACGCTCGGGGACGGCGTCGGACATGGCCTGGAAGACGGCCTCCATGGCGGCGTAGATCGGGACGTACCGGCCGCCGCACGGGTAGGGGGAGCGGGCGTTGAGCAGGGAGCCCTCGGGGAGGCGTACGTCGATGGCGCGCAGGCAGCCGTCGTTCATGGGGATCGTGGGGTCGAGGAAGCAGCGGACGGCGAAGACGGCGGCGGCGAGGGACTGCGAGGCGGAGGCGTTGATCGCGGCGGGGACCTGCGGGCCGGTGCCGGCGAAGTCCAGCACGGCTCGTTCGTCGCCGAGGGTGACGGCGACCCGGATTTCATGCGATTTTTCGGGATTTATGCCGTCATCGTCGATCGGGTAGGCCGCCTCGAACCGGCCCGCCGGCAGCTCGGCGAGCGCCGCGCGCGTCCTGGCCTCGGTGTAGTCCAGGTAGTCGTCGACGCCCGCGCTCAGGCCGTCCGCGCCGTACTCGCCGACCAGGGTCTCCAGCCGGGCGGCGGCCACCGCCGTCCCGGCCACCAGGGCCCGCACGTCGCCCATGACCTTGTCGGGGGTACGGCTGTTGGCCCGCAGGATGGCCTCCACCGTCGGATCCAGGCCCTCCTCGGTGGCCAGGCGCACCGGGGGGAGTTGGAGGCCCTCCAGGAAGATGTCCGTCGCCAGCGGGGCCATGCCGCCCGCCGAGAGGCCGCCCAGGTCGGAGACGTGGATCATGGTGGCGGTGAAGTACGCCGGAGTGCCGCCGACGAAGACCGGGCGGTAGACGAGCAGGTCGTTGGTGTGCACGCCGCCCCGGTAGGCGTCGTTGAGCACGTACACCTCGCCCGGGCTCATCCGGTCCGGGGGGATGTCCTTGAGGAGCTCGGGGAGCGCCACCTTGAGCGCCATGCTGTTCATGAGGGTGGTGGCCATGGACTGGGCGATCAGGCGGCCCCGGGCGTCGAGGACGGCGGCCGAGGCGTCGGAGCCCTCCACGATGAACGTCGAGTACGCGGAGCGGACCACCACGATGCTGGCCTCTTCCGCCGCCACGACGAGCGCGTTCCTGAGCACCTCGGCGGTCAGGAGGTCTGGCATGTCGTGCTCCTGGTGAGGTGGACGGCGCGGGTCTCGGCGAGGGTGGCGGTCCAGCCGGGCGGGACGACGATCGTGGACTCGGCGTCCTCGATGATCGCGGGGCCGGGGAGCGGGGCGCCGGCCATGGTGTCCCTGGTGTGGACGGGGACGTCGGCGTACCCTCCGGCCTCCGGGAAGTACACCCGCCTCCCCCGGGGCACGGCCGCTGCCGCCCCGTCCCGGGCCGCCCCGCTCGGTGCCGTTCCGCTCCCGACCGCCGCACGCGTTGCGCCGGGCTCCGCCGTACCGCCTCCCGCCGCACCGGCGCCGAAGTGCTGGTGCGGGTCGGAGGAGGGCGTGGTGTCCTCCGGGCCGGGGCTGGGGCGGGAAACGGGGGCGCTCGCGTCGGGGGCGGTGGGCGTGGCGGGGGGTGTGCCGGGCGGTGCGGTGGAGTCGGCGTCCGGCGGTGTGGTGGGGGCGGTGAGGCGGATGCGGTAGCTGACCAGTTCGATCTCGCCCCGTTGCGCGATCCCGTACACCTCCTCGTACCGTGCGAAGAAGCGGGACGCCAGCACCTCGTGCGAAGGCGTCCACTCGACGGTCAGGTCGTGGGACTGGCCCTTGAAGCGGACGTCCACCGACCGTGACACCAGCACCCCGGGATCCGAAGGGGAGACGCCCAGGTCGGCGGCGGCGTCGGCGGTCAGGGCGGTGAAGACGGCGGAGGGGTCGGGGGCGTCCAGGCGGGACAGGACGCGGTCGGTGGACAGGGCGCCGGTGAGGAGTCCGGCCGCCGAGGCGACGCCGCAGTGCGCGGGCACCACCACCGTCCCGATCCCGAAGCGCTCGGCGACCCGGGCCGCGTGCATGGGCCCGGCGCCGCCGAAGGCGACCAGGGCGAAGCCGCGCGGGTCGATGCCGCGCTGCACCGTCACCACGTGCACCGCCGACGCCATCGAGGCGCAGACGATCTCGTGCACGGCGTACGCGGCCTCCTCCCGGGAGCCCCCGAGCGGCGAGGCCAGCCGGTCGAGGGCCTTGGCGGCCAGGTCCGGGGTCAGGGGGAGGGAGGCGGAGGAGAGGTAGCCGAGGACCAGGTTCGCGTCCGTGACGGTGGGTTCGGAGCCGCCCAGGCCGTAACAGGCGGGCCCGGGGGAGGAGCCCGCCGAGTGCGGGCCGACGCGGAGCGCGCCGGCCGCGTCGAGCCAGGCGACGCTGCCTCCGCCCGCCCCCACCTCCGCCAGGTCGATGGCCGGGGTCTTGATGGGCACGCCGGTGCCCGCCCGCCGGCCGCCGAAGCTGCCCTTGCCGCCGACGTGGAACTCGTTCGTGATCTCGGGCGCCCCGCCACGCACGACGCACGCCTTGGCGGTGGTCCCGCCCATGTCGAACGAGATCACGTCCGGGAACCCGGTCCCGGCCGCCGCCAGCACCCCCGCCGCCGGGCCCGACTCGATCGTGGCCACCGCGCGCCGGGCGGCCAGCTCGGCGGAGATCACGCCGCCGCTCGACTCCATGACGTGGACGGGCGCGCGGATCCCGATCTCGGCCAGCCGCTCCCGGAGCTGCGAAAGGTACGACGCCATCAATGGACCGATATATGCGGACATGATGGTGGTGGTGGCGCGCTCGTACTCGCGGATCTCCGGCCAGATCTCCGACGACGTCACCACGTCCGGGATCGACTCGCGCAGGAGCTCGGCGACCTGCCGCTCATGGGCCGGGTTGGCGTACGCGTGCAGCAGGCAGACCGCCGCCGACGTGATGCCGCGGGCCGTGATCGCCGCGGCGGCCCGGCGTACCGAATCGAGGTCCAGCGGCGTCAGCACCGCGCCGCGCGCCGAGACGCGTTCCACCACCTCGAAGCAGTCGCCCGCGGCCACCGGCGGGGGCGGCGGCGAGAAGCGCAGGTCGTAGCGGTCCTCCTCGACCCGCGCGTAGCGCCCGAGCGGGACGGCGGCGCGGAAGCCCTGGGTCGTGACGAAGGCGACCCGGACCCCCTTGCGTTCGAGCACCGCGTTGGTGGCCAGCGTCGTCGCGTGGACGACCCGCCTGACCTGCGCCGGGTCGCGGTCGCCGAGGGCGCGCGTAACGCCGGCCACGATGCCCGCGATGGGGTCGTAGTGGGTGCTCAAACATTTGGCCACGGCAACCGCGCCGGACGTGCCTCCAAGGACCACATCGGTGAAGGTGCCACCGACATCTACGCCGATCGTGTAGTCCACCCGGGTACGTTATTCCCCCTAGCAAGCGCTTGTCTACGTGGCGGTCTATTGACTTACAGCATGTGCTTGGGACCCTGGTCCTAGACCTGCGTTGGGAGCGGAGATGGCGCGCCTCACAGCTCTTGCCGGTGGCGTCGCGGCGGCACTGGTGCTGATCGCGATGCCGGTCGCGGCTCACGAGCACCCGAGCGGGATCACCGACCTGGTGACCCCCGCCGTGGTGCGGGTGGAAGCCGTGTCCCATGTGGAGATCACCCTGCTCGACCACATCGGCGAGCTCAAACATGTGGAGCGGTCCTACGACATCCCGTTCGCCACGGGCACCGGGACCGTCGTCAACCCCGACGGCGCCATCATCGCGCTCAGACGCCTGGCCGTGAACCCCAACGACGTCGCGATCTACGCCGCGAACAAGGTCTTCGCCGAGCACCACAAGGTGAAGATCCCCCTCGACTACGACAAGCACAAGCTCAAGGACGACCTGCTCAACCACCACCTGCAGGAGTGCTACCCGCCGAAGACCGACACCGCCACCTGCATCATCAACGTGACCACCGAGATCACGGCCTACCCCAACGTGTCGCCGCCGAGCCCCGGCGGCATCAAGGTCAAGTGCATCAAGGCCGGCCCGACGCCCGACAGCCCCGCCGTGCTGGTGCCGGTCACCCCCGTGACCGGAGGCGTCGGCATGCCCACCGCGCCGCTCGCCGACCAGGTGCCCGCGCAGGAGGGTGCGCCCACCAACGTGGCGGGCTTCCTCGGCCGGCCGGGCCCGAAGGTCCTGGAGACCGTCGAGATCGCCCACCTCGGCAAGGGCGGTGCGGGCGGCGCGGGCGGTGACGCCGGCAGGCCGTTCGCCGACCCGGAGAAGAAGGTGGACGAGCCGGTCAAGCTGGGCGGCCTGGCCGACCAGGGACTCATCGGCGCCCCCGTGATCGGCGACAAGAACGGCCACGTCATCGGCCTGCTGGTGGGCGGTGGCAAAGAAGGCAAGATGATCGGCATCAGGGAGATCAACGGCATCCTGGCCGCCGCCAAGGTGGTGCCGCGCAGAGGCGCGATCGACACGGCGTTCGAGGCGGCGCTGACCCGCTATCACACCAAGTACTACACGGAGGCGGCGCCCGGCTTCCAGCGCGTGCTGGAGCTCTATCCGGGCAACGTGGTGGCCGCCAAGCTGCTGAAGACCTCGCTGGAGAAACGGGGCGGGCCGGAGGACCAGGGCACGAAACAGGTGGCGGCCACCACCACCCGCTCGACCCCGCTGTGGCCGTTCATCGTGGCGGCCGGAATCCTCTTCATGGCCGCCGCCGGCGGGGCGTATCTGCTGTGGCGCCGCCGTGCTCCTGAAAAGGTGACAGAGCCGCCAGAGCCACTGGCGGCGACCGCGCCACCGCTCGACGACGCGGCCGGCCAGACCGTGGTCGTACGGCGGTCGCAGGCGTTCCCCATGGTCCCCCAGCAACAACAGCAGGTGATGACCGCGCCGAACCCGGCGGTCAAGTACTGCACCTCGTGCGGCATGCGACTCGGGCCCGCGCATCGCTTCTGCGGCTACTGCGGCCACCCCATCGAGACGTGATGCCATTGAACGAAAGATCGCTCATCGGCCAGGAGGTGGCCGGGTACTACATCGAGGACATCGTCGGCAAGGGCGGCATGGCCGTGGTCTACCTTGCGCTCGACCCCAGGTTGAGCCGCCGGGTGGCGCTGAAGATCCTCAACCCGGTGCTCAGCGTCGACGACCGGTTCAGGCAGCGGTTCATCCTGGAGTCCCGAACGGTCGCCAGCATCGAGCACCCCAACATCATCCCGATCTACGAGGCCAACGCCGACGCCGACGGCGTCCTCTACATCGCCATGCGCTACGTCGACGGGCTCGACCTGCGCCGGCTCATCTACGACCGCGGACCGCTGCCGATCGGCCAGGCGAACCAGATCTTCGCCCAGGTCGCCGCCGCCCTCGACGCCGCGCACGCGCACGACCTGATCCACCGCGACGTCAAACCGGCCAACATCCTGCTGGCCGGCGACCACGTCTACCTCACCGACTTCGGCATCACCAAGCACCGCTCGTCGATCTCCGGGCTGACCCAGACCGACCAGTTCATCGGCACGCCCCGTTATATGTCGCCCGAGCAGATCAACAAGGAGCACATCGACGGCCGCGCCGACCAGTACGCGCTGGCCTGCGTGGTCTACGAGGGGCTCTCGGCGCGGCTGCCGTTCCAGCGCGAGAACGACATCGCGCTGCTCTGGGCCCACCTCGCCGAGCAGCCGACGCCGCTGTCGCAGCTCAGGCCCGACCTGCCCGCGCAGATCGACGCCGTGATGATGCGGGCGCTGGCCAAGGCGCCCGAGCAGCGCTACGCCACCTGTACGGAGTTCGTGACCGCGCTGCGTGACGCGATCAGCGGGCATCAGCCCGATCTCATGAGCGGCCCCGCCGGCGGGCCCCACCTCGTGCCCCGCCAGGGTCCCCACTCGGGTCCCCACTCGGGCCCCCACTCGGGGCCGCACCCGGCGCCGTACCCCGCGCCCGTCCCGGGACAGACGACGGGACCGACGGCGGGACCCGCGACCGGCCCCCAGAGCAGCCCCCCGACCGGCCCCGGCTCCGGCCCGCACCCCGCACCCGTGCTGGGGTCCTCGTTCGCGCCGATCGGGTCGGACCGGGCCCCCTCGCCGCCCACGCATCCGACCGCCCCCAAGAAGCGCCCAGGACGCGTCCCGATCGTGGCCACTACGCTGGTCGCCGCCGCCGCGGCTCTCGCGCTCGTCGCCATGATCATCATGAACCACCAAGGCGACACCTGGTCCCGCTACAAGACCAGCGCCGCCGCGCCGCTCACCTTCGAGTACCCGGGCGACTGGACCGTGCGCACCCACCAGGACCTGTTCGCGGTGGTCTCGCCGCACGCCCAGGAGTTCGAGTCCCTGTTCGTGGCCGGCCCCGGCGCGGACTGGTCGGCGATCACCCAGGTCGTCGAGGACGACCCCGACTCCGCCTCGGGCGTCTACGTCCAGGTCTCCGACACCCTCGACGCCGGCGGCAGCTCCGAGCAGATGAAGGCCAAGATGGAGGCCCTGCTGCCCGGCCAGGTCGACGTCGGCAAGCCCGTGCCGGACCAGGCCGGCTCCAGCCCCGCCACCCGCTTCGACGGCTCCCTGCACGACCCCGCGACCGGGACCAGGCTGGGATTCGTCAGCTACGTGATCGACCGCCGGCCCAAGACCATGCTCGTGATGTACTTCTGCGCCAAGACCACGTGCGACGACGCCACCCAGACCCGCATCCGGCAGAGCGTCCACGTGTCGTGACTTGTGACTCACTTGCGTGCGGCTTGGCCTGGGTGTTCTGGCGGTGTTCAAGGTGGGGGCGCGGCGTCTACCCTCCGGCTTGTGGGCATTCGCATAGTCATCGCCGACGATCAGGCGATGGTCAGGGCCGGGCTGCGCATGGTCGTCGACAGCGACCCCGGCATGGAGGTGGTCGGCGAGGCGTCCGACGGGCGTGAGGCCGTCGCCGTGGTCAGGCGTACGCGGCCGGACATCGTGCTCATGGACATCTCGATGCCCCGGCTCGACGGGCTGGCCGCGGCCAAGGAGCTGCTGGACGACCCGTCGCCGCCCAAGGTCATCACGCTGACCACGTTCGACACCGACGAGAACCTCTACGCCGCGCTGCGCGCCGGCACCAGCGGGTTCCTGCTGAAGGTGTCGCCGCCGGAGCAGCTCCTGGAGGCGATCAGGGTCGTGCACGCCGGTGACGCGCTGCTCGACCCGGCCGTGACGAGCCGGGTGATCGCCACGTTCGCGGGGCGGGCCGAGCCGACGCCCTCGCCCCGGCTGGCCGAGCTGACGCCGCGCGAGCTGGAGGTGCTGCGGCTGCTGGCGCGCGGCCTCACCAACGCCGAGATCGCCGGGGAGCTGTACGTGGGGGAGGCCACGGTCAAGACGCACGTGGCGCGGGTGCTGATGAAGCTGTCGCTCCGGGACCGCGCGCAGGCCGTGGTGTTCGCGTACGAGACCGGGGTGGTCAGGCCGGGCGCCGCCTGAGGGTTTGGCGGGACATGGGGTGTCATGTGTATATTTTCCGTCAGAAGGCGGTAGATACAGGAGATATTTCATGCAAGCGTTCCCTCGGGTGCTGTTCGACGAGGCCCACAGCGAGTCGTGGACCGTCCGGCGCGAGGTGGCCGAGGCCATCAACCCCGCCCATCCCGACGACAACAGCTACGCCCGCGCGGCCGGGCTGCTGCGGCACCTGGGCCACACGGTCGGCGCCCACACCTCCGGCGCGCTCACGCCCGAGACGCTCGCCGAGCAGGACGTCCTGGTGATCGCGCACCCGTCGGGAGAGCGGTGGGAACGTACCATCGGGCAGGGCAGCCCCCTCTTCACCGCCGACGAGCTGGACGCGATCGAGTCCTTCGTCGCCGGCGGCGGCGGGCTGGTGGTGCTGGCCGAGGAGGAGCAGGACAAGTACGGCAACAACCTGCGCGAGCTGCTCGGGCGGTTCGGCGTGGGCGTCGCGCACACCACCGTGCGCGACCCGAGGCACGCGCACCGGGACGTGGCCACCTGGGTGCTGGCCGAGCCCGCGACCACCTCCGGCCTGCTCGCCGGCGTCCGCACGGCCTGCTTCTACCGCACCGGCGTCCTCACGGTCTCCAGTGAGGGCGCGGGCGAGGTGCTGTTCGCGACCTCGCCGACCGCCGACCCGGCGGGCGCGCCGCTGGCCGCCGCCGTCCGGTACGGCAAGGGGCGCGTGGTCGCCTTCGCCGACTCCGACCTCTTCGGCGACGACTCCATCGAGGACTACGACCACCGGCGCCTCTGGGGCAACGTGGTCACCTGGGCCGCTCGCGTCCCGGACGCCGGCGCCGCCACCGGGTCGCGCGACGAGGCCAAGGCGGCCGGGTTCGCCCGGCTCAAGGCGGCCGTCGAGGAGCTGCGGCCGCTGCAGGTCAAGGACGGCTCGGTGCCGGAGGAGAAGGAGCGGGCGAAGGCGCTGGTGGCCGAGATCGGGACACGCCTGGGCGAAATATCGCCATATTTCCCGCATGACGCCGCATACCTCCAGGCCGTCCGGGACGACCTGGCGAAGTGGGCCGGCCAGGACCTCGGCGTGCCCGACTTCCTCGACTCGCTCGACCTGTTCCACCCCGACACCCAGCGCGAGGACGGGCTGGAGCACGTCGTGCTCTTCCCCATGTACACCCAGAACGGCAACCCCGCCCGCAACCTGGAGGCCGTCTGGATCCGGACGATCTGGCCGGACTGGCTGGCCGAGCTGGAGGCGGGCGGCTACGACAACCCGATGTTCGTGCCGATCGCGTTCGAGGACTTCACCTCCGGCTACGACACCCACTCCGCCGTGCTCTTCCCCGAGACGGTCGCGGTGCGGCAGGCTCCGGCGCGCTTCACCTGGGGCGGGATCTTCGCCGACCGGGAGGCCGCCAGGTTCAGGCGGGTGTCGCAGGCCGCCGCCGAGACGCTCAAGCTCGACCTGCCGCCGGACGCGGCCAGGCTGCTGGCCTCGCAGCGGCTCGCGCAGGACACGTTCGTGCTCTGGGACCTGGTCCACGACCGCACCCACAGCCACGGCGACCTGCCGTTCGACCCGTTCATGATCAAGCAGCGGATGCCGTACTGGCTGTACTCGCTGGAGGAGCTGCGCTGCGACCTGACCGCGTTCGGCGAGGCCGTCAAGCTGGAGGCGCGGGGCGTGCCGCACGCGCGGTACGTGCAGGTGGCGATCCTGTTCGACCGGCTGTTCAGGTTCCCGATCACCGGGGAGCGGGTGCGGAACTACGACGGGCTCGGCGGGCAGCTGCTCTTCGCGTACCTGCACCGCAACGACATCGTGCGCTGGACGGACAACCGGCTCACGATCGACTGGGAGCGGGTCGCGGACGGGGTCGCCGACCTGCGGGGCGAGGTCGAGAAGCTGTACCGCGACAGCATCGACCGGTCCAAGCTGGCGCACTGGCTGGCGGCGTACGAGCTGGTGAGCGCGTACGTGGCGCCGCACCCCGGCTCCACCTGGGCCAAGGGGGTCCAGGCGCTGCCGGAGGAGCAGAAGGCCAAGGTGGACGCGGTGCTGGCGGACGAGTTCCCGCTGAGCATGTTCTACGAGGCACTGCGCCGTAAGCTGGGCGAAGTGGTCGAATCGACTAAGGGACTTCGCGCATGATCATTCTGGTTACGGGTGCTGGGGGGCCGACCGGGGAGGCCGTTTCCGAATATTTCCGGAAAAATGGCCATACGGTGATCGCGGTCGACAAAGAGGACGTCGACCTGCTCGACCGCACCGCCGTACAGGGCCTGGCCGACTGGATCGAGCGTGACCACGGCCGCGTGGACGGCGTGGTGCACCTGGTCGGCGGCTGGCGCGGCGCCGGCTCGTTCGCCGAGACCAGCCTCGACGACTGGGACCTCCTGCACGACCTGTTGATCCGCACGCTCCAGAACGTGTCGCTGGCCTTCGAGCCGCTGCTGCGCGACAGCGACAACGGCCGCTTCGTGATCGTCTCGGCCAAGGCGGCCGAGCGGCCCTCCGCCGGGGGCGCCGCCTACGCGGCGGCCAAGGCGGCGGCCGAGGCGTGGACGCTCTCCCTGGCCGACGCGCTCTCCGGCACCGGCAGCGCGGCCACCATCCTGGTGGTCAAGGCCCTGGTGAACGACGCCATGCGGGCCGAGAAGCCCGACGCGAAGTTCGCCGGCTTCACCGACGTACACGACCTCGCGGCGGCCATCGGCGGCCTCTACGACCGCCCCGCCGCCGAGGTCAACGGCACCCGATTGGACCTTACTGCGTGACTTCCCGGCACGACCCCCGGCTCAAGGCGTTCGCCAGCGACAACTACGCCGGGGTACACCCCGAAATCCTCCAGGCCATCGCCGCCGCCAACGGCGGCCACCAGACCGCCTACGGCGAGGACGTCTACACCGAGGCCATGGGGGAGGTCTTCAAGCGGCACTTCGGCGAGCGGGCGCAGGCCTGGCCGGTCTTCAACGGCACGGCCGCGAACGTCGTCTCCCTCCGCTCGATGACCGCCCACTGGGAGGCGGTCATCTGCGCGGAGAGCGCCCACATCAACACCGACGAGGGCGGGGCGCCCGAGGTGGCGGGCGGCATCAAGCTGCTCACCGTGCCCACGCCCGACGGCAAGCTCACGCCGGAGCTGATCGACCGGCAGGCGTGGGGGTTCGGCGACGTGCACCGGGCGCAGCCGCGCGTGGTGTCCATCTCCAACACCACCGAGCTCGGCACCCTCTACACGGCCGACGAGATCGCGGCGATCTGCTCGCACGCGCATGACCTGGGGCTGCTCGTCCACCTCGACGGCTCCCGCCTCACCAACGCCGCCGCCGCCCTCGACGTCCCGCTGCGGGCCCTCACGACGGACGCGGGGGTGGATGTGCTCTCCTTCGGCGGCACCAAGATCGGGCTGCTGTACGGGGAGGCGGTCGTCGTCCTCAATCCCGCCGCCGCGACCGGGGTCGACTACCTCCGTAAGACGTTCATGCAGCTGTCGTCGAAGATGCGCTTCGTGTCGGCGCAGTTCGAGGCGCTGCTGTCGGGGGACCTGTGGCTGCGCAACGCCCGCCAGGCCAACGCCATGGGTCGGCGCCTGGCCGAGGCTGTCAGCGGCATCCCGGGGGTGCGGCTGACCCGGCCGGTGGAGGCGAACGCGGTCTTCGCGATCCTGCCCCGGGACGTGACGGAGCGGCTGGCCAAGCGGTTCCGGTTCTACACGTGGAACGAGGCGACGGGCGAGGTGCGGTGGATGTGCGCCTTCGACACGACGGAGGCCGACGTGGACGCCTTCGCCGCCGCCCTGGCCGACGAGATGCGCGCGTAGGGCGGCCGTCAGGGCTTGCTGGGGGCGGACCGCAGGGCGAGGCGGGCCGCCTGCCAGCCGCCCACCCCGTGCACCGACGGGCCGGGCGGGGTGGAGGCCGAGCACAGGAAGACGCCCGGCAGCGGGGTGCGCCACGGCGCCGGGGACCAGACGGGGCGGCGCAGGAACTGGACCAGGCTGGTGAGGCCGCCGGTGATGTCGCCGCCCACCAGGTTGGGGTTGGCGGCCTCCAGGTCGGCGGGGCCCATCGTGTGGCGGGCCAGGACGCGGTCGCGGAAGCCGGGCGCGTACCGCTCGATCTGGCTCTCGATGGCGTCGGTCATGTCCACCGTCGAGCCGGCGGGCACGTGGCAGTACGCCCAGAAGGTGTGCCCGCCCCTCGTCGGGTCCGCCGCGTACGGCTGGACCGCCAGCACGTACGGCCGGGGCGAGTGCCGCCCGGCGCTCGTCTCCGCCTCGCTGAGCGCGATCTCCTCCAGCGTCCCGCCCAGGTGCACCGTGCCCGCGTCCGCCACCGCCGGGTCGCGCCACGGCACCGGCCCGTCCAGGGCCCAGTCCATCTTGAAGACGCCGGGGCCGTACCGGAAGCGGGCGAGCCGCCGCCGGTAGCCCGCCGGCAGGTCCGCCATCGCGAGGAACTGCCGGGGCGAGACGTCCAGCACCACCGTCGGCGCGGACAGCTCCGAGAGCCGGCGCACGCGGTGGCCGGTGACCGCCTCCCCGCCCAGCGACCTGAGCTCGGCCACCAGCGCGTCGGCCAGCACCTGCGACCCGCCCCGCACCAGCGGCCAGCCCGCCAGGTGGGCCAGGGAGGCCAGCATCAGCCCGTATCCGGCGGTGATGGGCGCGCGCAGGTCGCGTACGGAGTGGGCGGCCATGCCCGCGATGAGCGCCCGCCCCTCCATGGTCCTGAACGCCCGCCGGGCGAACGTCGTGGCGGGCAGGGCCGCCGCGAGCCCGAACCTGGCCGCCTGCGCGAACGTGCGCGGCCCCGTCGCCCGCCACGGGCCGAGCGGCTTGAGAAGCAGGTCCACCAGCGGGAGCCCGGCGCGGGCCGCCGCGCCCACGGTCGCCAGCCACGCGCCCGCGTCGCGGCCCAGGCCCTGGGCGGTGCGGTGGGCGTCGCGGTGCACGAGCGCGGCAGGACGGCCGTCGAGCGGATGGGCCACGGGCACCGGGGGATGGACGAACTCCACGCCCGGAAGGTCCAGCGCCCGGAGCGCGGGAGACGCCACGGCCATCGCCATCACGGTCGCGCACAGGTCGTGCACCCGGCCCGGCAGCGTCAGCTCGCCGGAGCGCAGCCCGCCGCCGAAGCGGTC
Source organism: Nonomuraea angiospora (assembly GCF_014873145.1). Taxonomy (NCBI): domain Bacteria; kingdom Bacillati; phylum Actinomycetota; class Actinomycetes; order Streptosporangiales; family Streptosporangiaceae; genus Nonomuraea; species Nonomuraea angiospora. Next base: position 11,549,001 of record NZ_JADBEK010000001.1, read on the forward strand.
GGCGGCCTCCAGCAGCAGCACCCTGCGCCCGGCGCGGGCCAGCGTGACGGCGGCGACGAGCCCGTTGGGCCCGGAGCCCACCACGACGGCGTCGGCGTCCATGGCGCTACTGAGGCTTGAGGATGGACGGGTAGGGTTGCGCGCCCCGCTGCTTGAGCAGCTCCGTCATGAGCTTGATCTCCCCGCTCTGCCCCTGGACGATCTTCTGCGCCATGCTGACGACCTCGGCGCGCGTGGACAGCTTGAGCAGCCCCTCGGCCATCTGCACGCCTCCCTCGTGGTGGCGGATCATCAGCTGCAGGAACAGCACCTCGGCCTGCGTGCCCTGCGCCTCCTTGAGCTGGGTCAGCTCCTGCGGCGTGGCCATGCCGGGCATGGAGCCGGGCGTGGCTGCGGCGGCGCCGCCGTGGCCGTGGCCGCTCATCCAGGCCATCGGCTTCTGGTCGGTCGCCGGGTCGAGACCCCACTGCTGCAGCCAGCCCAGGAACATGCCGCGCTGGTTGGCCTGGGTGTTGATGATGTCGAAGGCCAGGTTTCTGATCTCCTTGGCCGGGCCCTTGTCCCTGACGATGAAGGACATGTCGACGGCCTGGGCGTGGTGCGTGGCCATGTCGCGGGCGAATCCGGCCTCGGGCGAGGTGTCGCCGGGCGTGCCGTCACGGCCGAACAGGAAAAATGCGGCCAGGGCGAGCACGAGCACGCCGCAGGCGATCAGGATGGGTCTACTCACGGGTTTTTCCATGGCCCGTCCAGCGTACCCATCGATGGCGTCGTGATCGGACGCTTATAAGCGCCTTATTCTCCGCATACGCCGGGAGGCAATAGGGTGACCGGAGTTGGTACGCCGATGGAGGAACGATGACGAAGGAGAAGGCGCAGGCGAGGCGCGAGCATCTTGCGAAGATGCGGGCCGAGCAGAAGCGCAAACAACGCCGCGCCGCGCTGCTCATGTGGGGGACGGGCGGTCTGATCATCGTGGTGCTCGTCGGCGTGGTCGGCTTCTACCTGGTCAAGCAGGCCAGAGAGAACTCGCTGGACGCCGTGGCCAACTACAAGTACGAGGCCGGGCAGCACGTGTGGAACGCGGTCACCTACAAGGAGACCCCGCCGGTGGGCGGTCAGCACAACAACTACTGGCAGGCGTGCTCGATCTACGACAAGCCCATCCACAACGAGCACGCCGTGCACTCCCTGGAGCACGGGGCCGTCTGGATCACCTACCGGCCCGACCTGCCCAAGGCGCAGATCGACAAGCTGAAGGAAGTGGCGACGTCCACGGGCCAGCAGGACTACATGCTGGTCAGCCCGTACCCCAACCTGCCCGCGCCGGTGGTCGCGTCGTCGTGGGGGCACCAGCTCAAGCTGAACGACCCCGCCGACCCCAAGCTGGGGGCGTTCATCAAGAAGTTCCAGAACGGGAAGGACACGCCGGAGCCCGGCGCGACGTGCGGGGGCGGGGACGCCATCACGACGACGGCGGACCAGTCGCCGCTGCCGCCCGAGCCGACGGGCAACCAGCAGCAGCCGCCGATGGAGACCATCTCGCCGTCGCCCAGCCAGTCGCAGAAGTAGCCGGCGCGGCCGGTGGGCATCGGCCGGAGCGAGGAGCGGCCGCCGTAGGCCGGAGGGGCGGGTGGGTGTGGCCCCTTCGGCGGCCCCTTTGATGGGGTGGCCGCCCCCTCGTGGGTGTGGGCACTCCGGCCGACGCCCGTGACGGGGGTCTCACACCCCGTCGATGAGGAGGCCCTGGCGGGCGCGGGAGTATTCCTCGAAGGAGATGCGGCCGTCGCCGTCGGCGTCCACCCGCGAGAAGGCCGCGGCGAGGTCGGTGTCCGCGCGGTTCCAGACCGTGCGGAAGTCCTCCATGGTGATCCAGCCGTCGCCGTCGCGGTCGGCGACCGCGAAGGTGGCCCGGGTGATCGGCGCGAGCACGGCTTCGAGCGCTCCCGTGCGTACCAGCGACTCGAAGGACGTGACGTACTCCTCCTTGCTGATCTTCCCGTCGCGGTCGGTGTCGAGGGCCCTGGCGTGGGTGTCCCAGGCGTTGAGGAAGGCGTTGACGACCGCCTCGGCCTCGGGCGCGTCCGCGCGCACGCCGGTCTGCTCCAGCCGCCGCTGGGCCAGCGCCAGGTAGTCGTATCGGGTCAGGAAGCCGTCGCCGTCGGCGTCCAAGTCCTTGAAGTTGCGCTCCGCGCTCTCGCGGAAGCTGCTCTTCTGCGCCATCATGACTCCGATCAGTTACTCTAAGTAGCCTAGCGCTACTTAGCGTAACTCGCACGGGATGTGATGGACAGAAGGCTCAAGAAAGCGCGTGTTCGGCGGGCGTCCACTCCAGACCGTGCGCCTCGGCCACCGGACGGCTGGTCAGGTGGCCGTCGTGGGTGCTCAGGCCCAGCGCGAGCGCCGGGTCCTCGCGCATGGCCCGCTGCCAGCCCAGGTCGGCGATGGCCAGCGCGTACGGCAGCGTCACGTTCGTCAGCGCGAACGTCGAGGTGTGCGGCACCGCGCCGGGCATGTTGGCCACGCAGTAGAAGATCGAGTCGTGCACCCGGTACGTGGGCCGCTCGTGCGTGGTCGGCCGGGAGTCCTCGAAACAGCCGCCCTGGTCGATCGCGATGTCCACCAGCACCGAGCCCGGCTTCATCCTGCTCACCAGGTCGTTGCTCACCAGGGTCGGCGCCTTGGCGCCGGGCACCAGCACCGCGCCGATGACCAGGTCGGCCTCCAGCACCGCCTGCTCGATCTCCAGCGTGTTGGAGGCGACGGTCTGGCAGTGGCCCTGGTAGATCAGGTCGGCCTGGCGCAGCTTGTCGATGTTGTTGTCGAGCAGCAGCACCTCCGCCTGCATGCCGAGGGCGATGGCGGCGGCGTTCATGCCGGACACGCCGGCTCCGATGACCACGACCTCCGCCGCGCGCACGCCGGAGACGCCCCCCATCAGCACGCCCCTGCCGCCTCCCGAGCGCATCAGGTGGTACGCGCCCACCTGCGGCGCCAGCCTGCCCGCCACCTCGGACATGGGCGCGAGCAGGGGCAGCGCCCGGTCGGCCGTCTGGACGGTCTCGTAGGCCACGGCGGTGGTGCCGGAGTCGAGCAGGGCCCGCGTGCAGGGCCTGGACGCGGCCAGGTGCAGGTACGTGAACAGCACCTGCCCCTTGCGCAGCCGGTGGTACTCCTCCGGCACCGGCTCCTTCACCTTCATGACCATGTCGGCGGCCGACCAGACCTCGTCGGCGTCCGCGACCATGACGGCCCCCGCCGCCGCGAAGTCGTCGTCGGGGATCGCGGAGCCGACGCCCGCCCCCTGTTCCACGAGGACCCGATGGCCGTGGCGGACGAATTCGTGTACTCCGGCCGGGGTAAGGGCCACCCGATATTCGCTGTTCTTGAGCTCTTTCGGAACACCGACTTTCATGGGCGAACTCTTCTCGCTCTTGCGCGCTTACGCCTCCGTTCTTCCTCTCTGCCCCGAAAAGGTGAGGATTATCGGGCTGATTACCCTGGTGCCGCCGTACCTCGATAGGCTCACCGGCAGTCCGAACGTCAGGATGGGATCGCCATAGATGGACAAGCCGGAAGAGCCGCCACCCGCGGACCCCGGGGAGCCGAAGGCCAGCAAGGCCACCACCATCTTGCTGATCGTCTCGCTCGTGCTCGTCGTGCTGGTCGCGGGAGTGGTCGGCTCGATCGCCGTCCTGATGACCAAAAATCCCGACATGCCGCTCCTGGGTGCCGCGCCGGCGCAGCAGCTCGCCGTGCCCATCCACTTCGCCCCCGTCCGGGAGGCCAAGGCCGCGCCGTGCCCCGGCGCGGAGGCCGTGCTCGACGAGGAGCAGAAGAACTGCTACCTCCTGGAGGACGGCGTCACCGTCGACGCCGTGCAGCGGATCGAGCCGGTGCGCGAGAAGGACGGCCAATACTCCGTGCGCATCGCGATCGCCCCGCGCTTCAAGGAGCGCCTCGTGCAGCTCATCGACGAGCTGGTGCCCGATCAGCGGCAGGTGGCCATCGTGCTGGCCCCCGCGCAGCCTGACGCGCCCAAGGTCGTGCTGGCCGCGCCCGTCGTCACCCAGTACATGGACGGCGACAGCATGAGCATCTCGGGCTTCGAGAAGGAGGAGGCCGACGCGCTGGTGACCCGCCTGCTGGGCGCCACGCCGGGCGCGTCCACGCCGGGCACGTCCCCACCGCCCACGGACCCATCCTCGCAGCCGCAGCAGCCCGGCGGCACCCCGCAGCAGAACCAGAGCCCTCCGGGCCAGCAGAACACCACCCCAGGCACCGCCACCAACCCCGCCAACCCGGGCACCACGGGCACCACGGGAAATGGCAACCCCGGCGGCACGAGCCCCGCCTCGGGCCCCCGGCGCACCCCCGACAAGCGCTACGCCGGTTGCAAGGAGGCCGTGGCAGCCGGGGACGGCCCCTACTTCAAGGGCACCCACGAGGAATACTCCTGGTACGTGGACGTCGACGGCAACGGCGTGGCCTGCAACAGCGGCGACATCCGCTAACCGAACAGCTCCTCCAGCCAGTCGATCGCGAAGTAGGCCACGAAGATCAGCGAGACGATCCAGAGCAGCCACGGGATCTCGGAGAAGCGCCCTCTGGCGGCCTTGACGAGGGTGTAGGCGATCACGCCCGCGCCCACCCCATTCGTGATCGAATAGGTGAACGGCATGAAGGCGATCGTCAGGAACGCCGGGATGGCCACGTCCAGCTGGTCCCAGGGCACGTTCCTGCTCTGCGTCATCATCAGCGCCCCGACCAGCACCAGCGCGGGCGCGGCAGCGGCGGCGGGCACCACCGTGGCCAGCGGCGTGAACAGCAGCGTCAGCCCCAGCAGCGCCCCGGTCATCACGCTGGCCAGGCCGGTCCGCGCGCCCTCGCCGACGCCCGCGGCGGACTCGACGAAGACGGTGTTCGCCGAGGAGCTCACCGAGCCGCCGATCATGGCCGCCACGCCGTCCACGGTCAGGACGCGGCCCAGCCGGGGCACCTGGCCCTGCTCGTCCACCATCCCGGCCTCGTCGCTCACGCCGATGATCGTGCCCATCGCGTCGAAGAACCCCGACAGCACCAGCGTGAACAGCACCACGGCCGCCGTCAGCGCCCCCGCCCTGCCGAACCCGCCGAACAGGTCGAACGCGCCCACCAGCCCGAAATCCGGCGCCGCGACCAGGCGCTCCGGCACGTGCGGCGTCACCACGCCCCACGTCCCAGGCGGGACCTTGGCGACCGAGTTGACCAGGATGGCCAGGGCCGCCGTCAGGACGATGCTGATCAGGATCGCGGCCGGGGTCCTGCGTACGAACAGCACGATCATCAGGAGCAGGCCGAAGCAGAACACGACGACCGGCCAGCCTATGAGGTGGCCCGTGGCGCCGAGCTGCACGGGCGTGCCCGTGCCCCGCGTCACGAACCCGGCGTCCACCAGGCCGATCAGGGCGATGAACAGCCCGATGCCCACGCTGATGGCGTGTTTGAGCGCGAGCGGGATGGCGTTCATGATCAGCGTGCGCAGGCCCGTCACGGCCAGCACGATGATGACGAAGCCCTCCAGCACCACCAGGCCCATGGCCTGGGCCCACGTCATGTGCGGGGCGGCCTGGTAGGCGACCACCGCGTTGAGGCCGAGCCCGGCGGCCAGGCCGAAGGGCGCGTTGCCGACGACGGCCATCAGCAGCGTGGAGACGGCCGCGGCGAGCGCGGTGGAGGTGGTGAGCTGGGCGACGGAGAGCCGGGCGCCCGTGACGTCCGTGGCGCCGGCCAGGATGATCGGGTTGAGCAGGATGATGTAGGCCATGGCCACGAACGTGGTGACCCCGCCACGCACCTCGCGGCCGACCGTCGTCCCCCGCCCGGTGAGCTCGAAGAAACGGTCGAGCACCCGCCATCCCCCTTCGCATGATCAAGGGGGATGGCGCATAGCTACCCGGAGGGCGCGGAGATCACGCCTTCTCGTGGCGCCCGTGACCCACGAGCCCCATGAACTCCTCCAGCCCGATCGTCCCGTCGCCGTCGCTGTCGGCCGACTTGATGAACGCCTCGATCTCGCCCTCGGACGCGCCCTGCCCGCCCAGCGCCTCGTTGGCCCGGCGGATCTCGTCGGCCGTCAGCAGGCCGTCGCCGTCGGTGTCGAAGCGCCGGAACTCCGCCTCGGCCGCTTCACGAGCGCTTGCCATCGGATACCCCCATTGTCGATCCGTCATCAAACAACGCGATATCTTCTGGCCTAATCGGAACCCGAGTCAACCGCAGCCCGGTCGCGGCCCGCACGGCGGCGGCGACGGCGGGGGTGGAGGAGAGCGTCGGGGGCTCGCCCGCGCCGCGCAGCCCGTACGGCGCCGCCGGATCCGCGTTTTCCAGGATCTTCATCCGCATCGGCGGCATGTCGAGGATCGTGGGGATGAGGTAGTCCGTGAACGACGGGTTCAGCACCCGGCCGTCGCGGATCTGGATCTCCTCCATGAGCGCCAGCCCGAGCCCCTGCGCCGACCCGCCGTGGATCTGGCCCTCCAGGGCCTGCGGGTTCAGGACGCGGCCCACGTCCTGGACGGCCGCCAGCTCGACCACCTTGACCAGGCCCAGCTCCACGTCCACGTCCACGACGGCCCGGTGCACGCACAGGGCGAGCTGGGTGTGCGAGTCGCCCTGCCCGGTGATCGGATCCATCGGGTACGTGGGGCGGTGCCGGTACTCGCGCGTCTCCTCGATCGGCCCGTACTTCTCCAGCGCCTCCTCCGGCGGCAGCCCGTTGAAGCGCTTGCGCACCGCCTCGCAGGCGGCCTGCACCGCCCCGCCGGTCACGTACGACTGGCGCGAGGCCGACGACGAGCCGGCCGAGCCGACGGAGGTGTCGGCGGTGGCCACGGTCACGTTCGCGATGCCCAGCTCGGTGCGGGCGATCTGGGCCTGGATCGTCACCAGGCCCTGGCCCACCTCGGCGGCGGCCGTGTGGACGGTGACGTGCGGCTCGCCGCCCACCAGCTCGGCGCGGACCCGGGCCGTGGAGTAGTCGTCGAAGCCCTCGGAGAAGCAGATGTTCTTGATGCCGACGCCGTAGCCGACGCCGCGCCGCACCGACTCGCCGTGCGTGGTCTGGGACACGCCCCCGGGCATCGACCGCAGGTCACTCGGGGCCGCCGACGGTAGCGGCATCGCCTCCAGGTCGCGCAGCATCTCGGCGAGCGGGGCCGGGGAGTCGATCACCTGGCCGGTGATGAGGTGGGAGCCCTGGGAGACGGCGTTGCGCACGCGGATCTCCACGGGCGACAGGCCGCACGCCTCGGCCAGCCGGTCCATCTGCGACTCGTACGCGTAACACGCCTGGACCGCGCCGAAGCCGCGCATCGCGCCGCAGGGCGGGTTGTTGGTGTAGACGCCGGTGGCGTCCACCTGCACGTTCTCCACCTCGTACGGGCCCACGCCCAGCGACGCGGCGTTGCCGACCACGGCGGGGGAGGAGGAGCAGTACGCGCCGCCGTCCAGCAGGATGTCGGCCTTGACGTAGACCAGCTTGCCGTCGCGGGTCGCGCCGTGCTCGTAGCGCATCCGGGCCGGGTGGCGGTGCACGTGGCCGAAGAACGACTCCTCCCGGCCGTACACGATCTTCACGGGCCGGTTCAGGCGCAGCGCCAGCATGCAGGCGTGGACCTGCATCGACAGGTCCTCGCGGGCGCCGAACGCGCCGCCGACGCCGGACAGCGTCAGGCGCACCTTGTCCGGGGGCAGGCCGAGGCAGGGGGCGAGCTGGTCGCGGTCCACGTGCAGCCACTGGGTGGCGATGTAGAGGTCGACGCCGCCGTCCTCGGCCGGGACCGCCAGGCCGGACTCGGGGCCGAGGAATGCCTGGTCCTGCATGCCGACCTCGTACTCGCCGGTGACCACGACCTCGGCCTCGAACGTGCCGCCCCGCCGCACCGGCTGGTGCCGCACGAAACGCCGGGACCGGCGGGGGTCGGTCACGGCCTCGCGCACCTCGTACTCGACCACGATGGCCGCCGCCGCCCTGCGCGCGGTCTCGGGGTGGTCGGCGGCCACCACCGCCACCGGCTCGCCCTGGTAGCGGACCTGGTCGATGGCCAGCACCGGCTGGTCCTTGTGGTCGAGCCCGTAGAACTTCTCGCCCGGCACGTCCTCGTGCGTCAGCACGGTCAGCACGCCCGGGATCTTCAGCGCGGGCCCCACGTCGATCGACCGGATCCAGGCCGACGGGTGCGGGCTGCGCAGCGTCGCGCCCCACACCATGCCGTCCAGCCACAGGTCGGAGGCGTAGGCGAACTCGCCGGTCACCTTCAGCGTCGCGTCGGGCCGCCGCGCGCTCTCGCCGACCCCGGCGCCGTGCAGGGTCGTGTACGCGGTCTCCGTCATCTTCCCAGTAGAGCCCCGCCGCCGCGCCGGATCCTATGCGCGTCGCGTGAAATCCCGGTCAGCGGTTGACCTCGGCGCCTTGTATATTCCTCCAAGTGCGCATCTCTGACCTGCTGGCCATCGACGAACTGCGCCTGACCCTGCTCGCCGGCGACCCCTCGCGCGAGTTCGGCACCGTGCACATCACCGACCTGCCCGAGCCGGGGCGCTACCTGAGCGGCGGCGAGCTGGTGCTGTCGGGGCTGATGTGGTGGCACGAGCCGGGAGACTCGGCCAGGTTCGTGGCGGCGCTGGTGGAGGCGGGGGTCGCCGCGCTGGGCGCCGGGCAGGCGTGGCTGGACCACGTCCCGGACGACCTGGTCGCCGCGTGCGAGGCCGCCGGGCTGCCGCTGGTCGAGGTGCCGACGGAGGTGTCGTTCCGGACGCTGGCGGAGCTGGTCGTGCCGCGGCTGGCCGGCGACGTGCGCGACGCGCTCGGCCGCCACCGCAGGCTGGTCGCGGCCATCGCCGAGGGCGCCGACCTGCGCGAGCTGTTCGCGCTGACCGCAGCCGAGCTGGGCGTCACCGGCGCCGTGCTGTCCGCGTCGGGCGAGGTGATCGTGGGCGCGGCCGGGGATCCCGTACGGCTGGCCAGGGCGTACCTGACGGCGCCGCGGCTGCCCGCCCGCGTCGGCGACCACACGATCTTCGCGGTCGGGCGCGGCCACCGGGCCGCGGGCTGGGCGCTGGCCTGCGACGGCGACCTGATGGGCCGCGCCGACCTGGGCCACGAGCTGGCGTCCTGCGTCGGCCTCGAACGCAACCGCATGGAGGAGGGCCGCCGGGTCGAGCGCCGCCTGACCGAGCAGCTCGTCGGGGCCGCGCTGGCCGAGTCCGACGCGGCCGAGCTCAACGCCAGGCTGCGGACCTGCGGGATCGACGCGGCGGAGCCGTACGCCGTCGTCAACGCCACCGCACCGAGGCAGGGCGCCACCCGCGGGCCCGACCCCGCCACGCTCGGCGGGCAGATCGTGGAGGAGCTGCTGGGCCGCGAGGTCGTGGCGGCGGCGGGCGCGGACGGCGCGATCGCCGTGGTGCCGCTGCGCGAGCGCACCACGGCCGAGCTGGCCGACCGGCTGCGCGCCGGGGCGCAGGTGCTGGCAGCCCTGCCCGGCACCCGCGTGTGCGTCGGCGTGAGCGGCGCGCTGACCGGCGCCGGCGCCGTCAAGGGCGGCGTGGAGGAGGCCGGGCACGCCAGGCGCCTGGCCGAGGCCCGCTCCGGGGGCGTCGTCACCAGCGACGAGATCTACACGCACGCGCTGCTGCTGGCCACGGTGCCGGGAGACGTGCGCCGCTCGTTCACGGCCCGGCTGCTGTCGCCGCTGCTCGACTACGACCGGCGGCACCAGTCCGAGCTGGTGCGCACGCTCGGGATCTTCCTCGACTGCGCCGGCTCGTGGAACGCCTGCGCGGAGCGGCTCCACGTGCACGTGAACACGGTCCGTTACCGGATCCGCAGGATCGAGGAGCTGACCGGGAGGAACCTGTCGACGATGGCCGACCGGGTCGACTTCTTCCTGGCGCTCAGGGACACGGGCCCGCCTGGATGACGCCCCGCGCCTCGTCCACGGCCGCCCGCTCCTCCCTCAGCCGCCGCTCCCAGATGACGTGCCCGAATGCTCCGCCGGACGCGGCCGCCTCGGTGATGCAGGAAAGTGCCAGGTCGAGATCCCCCAGCATCCGGTGTGCGCGTGACAACCCGATCAGGCCGCGTAGAACCCCGACTCGGTAACCATGCGCCGTGAGCAGTTCCACGGCCTTGTGGAAGTGTTCCAGAGCCTTCCGCGGATCGTTCAGGTCGAGGTAGACCTCGCCGAGTATGAAACGGAACTGTCCCTCCTGCATCCCGTCTTCCGCCTCCTCGGCGTCGGCAAGGCCCTCGTGCAGCGGCTTGAGCGCCTTTTCCGGACGTCCTGCGCCCACGTGGGCGTTCCCCATGGACATCAGCGCGAAGCGCTCGCCCACGCGCGCGCCGATGCGCCTGGCCAGCGCGAGCTGGCGCTCCGCCCAGGGCAACGCCTCCTCATGGCGCTCTCCCGTGTTGTAGGTGTTGGCGAGGTTGCCCAGCGCGCGCATCTCGCTGAAGGCGTCGCCGATCCGCCGGGCGAGCTCCAGCGCGGACAGCTGGTGGACGACGGCAGCGTCCGTGCGTCCCGTGATGCGTAGGGCATTGGCGATGTGGCCGTGCGCGATCAGGGCGCTCGCCTCGTCGCCGAGGCGCTCGCTCACTTGCAGCGCCAGTGTGTTCAGCTCGTTCATCTCCACGATGCGATTGCCTCGCACCTGGTGCCAGAGGAGGCCGAACGTGAGGTTGACGCCGAGCTGGGCGATCGTGTCGTCGGGGGAGTTGAGCGCCTGGACTGCCGCGGCGGCGAGCACGGCCTCCTCCTCGTGCAGCCACGCCATCGCCTCATCCGGGCTGCCGACCGAATGCGGGATCGCGTCGACCGGGGCCGCCGGTTGCATGCGATGAGGGTCGCTGACGTGGCTGGCCAGCCGCGTGGAGGCGGCGAAGTACGACAGCGCGCGGATCAGCGGCCCGCGCCAGTCGGCGGGACGCAGCTCTCCGGCGAAAAGACGGACGAGGTCGTGCAGCTGGTAGCGGTCGGGGGCGGCGCGCTCGAGCAGGTGGGCGTCCACCAGCCGCTCCAGGGCCGCTTCCGCCTCACCGGAGGTGACGCCGGCCAGCGCCGCCGCCACCTCCGCGGTCATCTCGGGCACGTGCAGGAGCCCCAGCAGCGACAGCATGCGCGCGGCCAGCCGGTCCACGGGGCGCGAGCCGCGTTCGAGCGCGGTGTGGCTGCCGGCCAGGCTGGAGCGGACCGCCAGGTCGCCGGCCGCGAGCTCGTGCAGCCGGGTCCGCTCGTCGCTCAGCCGGGACGCCAGCGCGGAAACGCTCCAGTCAGGGCGACCGGCCAGGCGCGCCCCGGCGATGCGCAGGGCCAGCGGGAGACCGTCACACAGGCGGACCAGCCTGGCCGTCTCGCCCGCGTCGGCCGAGATCCGGCTCGCGCCGGCCAGGTCGGCCAGCATCGTGGCCGACTCCGCCGGCGACATCCTGGCGAGCTCCAGCTGGACGGCGTCCTCGCCCCAGCTCATGGTCTCCCGGCTGGTCACGAGCAGCGTGTTGCCGAGCGAGGCCGACAGCAGCGGCCGGATCTGCGCGAGGTCGGCGGCGTCGTCCAGCACGACCAGCACCCGCCGGCCGTGCAGGCGGCTGCGCCACGCGGCCGCCGCCTCGTCCAGGTCGGCAGGCACGGCGCTGGGTGGCACGCCGAGCGCGCGCAGGAACCGCCCGAGCACGTCGAGCGGAGTGAGCGCGCGCAGCTTGGGCGTGGTGCCCCGGCAGTTGACATAGAGCTGCCCATCGGGGAAGCGGTCCATGGCCAGGTGGGCGACGTAGGCAGCGAGCGCCGACTTACCCACGCCGGGCGGCCCGGTGATGATCACCAACGGGCTCGGCGATGTCTGGCCCCGTGGCGTGAGCCGTTCCTTCAGGCGCGCGATCTCGGTGGACCTGCCCACGAACTCCGCCAGCGGGCGGGGCAACTGGTGTGGTGTCTCGTGAGGCGCCGGCGTGCTCGTGGCGGATGCCGCGTCGGTTCGCAGCACCATCTCGTGGCATCGGCGCAAGCCTTCGCCAGGTGACACGCCGAGTTTCTCGGCGAGCAGGATCCTGCCTTCCTCATAGACCTGCAGAGCCTCGGCCGGGTTGCCCGATTGGAACAGTGCGGTCATGAGCAGCTCGCGGACCCGCTCTCGCAGCGGGTTGCGGCGGGTGAGGTCCCTCAGTTCTTCGACGATGTCCCGGTGGCGGCCCAGGCGCAGCAGGCTCTCCGCGCGCAGCTCCAGCGCGGCGAGCCGGAGCTGCTCCAGGCGATCGCGTTCCGCCTCCGCGAACGGGCCGGGCAGCCCGCTCAGCGCGGTGCCGCGCCACAGGGCCAGGGCCTCGTCGAGGCGGCGCACGGCCTGCGGGTCGTCTCCCGCGCGCTGGACCCGCCTGGCCTCCTCGACCCACTCGGCGAACAGCAGCGCGTCCACCTGAACGGGCTCCACCTGTAAGACATAGCCGGCCGGCGTTCCCGCCAGCACGCGCGACGGCTCGCGCCGCCCGCGATCGGGTTCGAAGGCACGGCGCAGGCCGGCGACATAGGTGTAGACGCTCTGCTCGGCATTGCGCGGGGCGTTCTCCCCCCAGACGCCGGCGACCAGCCGATCCATGGGGACGGGGCGAGGGGCCACCGCGGCCAGGATCGACAGGGCGGTCCGCTGCCTGGCCGGTCCGAGGTCGATGGGTTCTTCGGCGCCGCGGAACTCGGCGGTCACCTCGCCGAGAAGGCGGATGAAGATTCCTTCGCTCATGCCGCCTCCCCGATCGCCCCGGATTTCCGCGGAGAAGGCAGCATAGTAAAGATCGTTGTGGCGTGAAGAGAGGTGAAATGTAGACGGTGGCGCTACAGTCGAGTTCGACGAATTGTGCGAATATTGGTCACCCCGTCAGGCGGCGTGCGCCGCTCGTTCGCGGCCCGGCTGCCGTCGCCGCTGCCCGGCTGGGAGCGCAGGCACCAGCCAGAGCTGGTGCGCGCGCTCGGCGTCTTCCTCGACTGCGCCGGTTCGTGGCACGCCTGCCCCGAACCGGCGCCACGTGCACGTGAAAACGGTTGGCTACCAGGTCCGGCGAGTGGAAGAGCTCGTGGGGAGGAGCCTGTCAAGCACGGCGGACCGGGTCGGCCTTTTCCTCAGGCTCAGGGATACGGGGGCGCCCAGGTAGGCTCCGGATCGCGAGGTCGTCGGCTGCCGCTCGGCAACAGGTCAGCAACAGGGGACGCCATCGGCCTGAATCGCTAGAGACGATTCGGCACTCACGGTCGTAGCATTACCTCCAACGGCCACAACGGCCGCAATCACGGCAACAAGTACGGACAGGGCGGCACGGATGCGCATGGGGTCTCTCTCTCCCTAGCCTATGTGTGGTGCTCGGACGTAATAATCTCAGGGAGCGGCAGCGGTGACCACATCTGACATGGTCGGACTCCGTATTAAGACGGTCAGGCGTCAACGAGGCCTATCTCAGGCGCAGCTCGCACACCCGGAGCTGTCGGACAGCTACGTCTCTCTGATCGAGAGCGGCAAGCGCACCCCGACTCCGGCGGTGCTCGAGCTGCTGGCTCAGAAGCTCGACTGTTCCCTCTCCTATCTGGTCAACGGTGTCACGGCCGAGCAGATGGAGGACATCGAGCTGGCGCTGGGCTACGCGCGGCTCGCCCTGGAGAACGGTGAAGTCTCCGAGGCTCGGACCCGCTTCGCTGAGCTACTGACGGACAACAACCTGACAGGTCTCACCAAGCTTCGTCAAGATACGGAATTCGGGCTGGCACTGGCCACGGAGGCGGCCGGCGACCTCGACGAGGCGATCTCCATCCTCACCCGGCTACGGAGCGAGGAGACCACGGCGGACCGGGCGATCGAGCTCGCCATCGCCCTCTGCCGGGTCTATCGCGACCGCGACAGGCTCACCGAGGCGGTCGAGGTCGGAGAGCAGGTCCTGGGGGCGCACACCCGTCCGGTCTGGACGGATGTCCTCGTCGAGCTGGGCTCCACGCTCCTGTCGGCCTACCTCTACCGCGGCGACCTGCTCCGCGCCACCCAGTTCGCCGCCGAGCTGCTCAACGCCGCCGACCTGCTGGGTACGCCCCGATCGATCGTCGCCGCCTGCTGGAACGCCTCGCTGGTGGCGCAGAGCACCGGGCACGGTGAGGAGGCGCTCGGTTTCGCCGAGCGCGCACTGGCGGTGCAGTCGGAGAACGGCCACCCGCGCAATCTCGCTCGCGTGCGATCCTTCTTCGGCTCGCAGCTGATGAGGATACGTCCCGATCAGGCGAAGACCGCCCGTGACATCTTGGAACGGGCCACGGGGGAGCTGACGCAGACCTCGGCGAGCGCCGTCGACCTGGGCCGAACCAAGACCGAGCTGGCCCGGGCCGACATCGTCCTCGGCTCGGCCGCCGATGCCCTCGGTCACATCCAGGCCGGGCAGGCCGTGCTGCCAGGCAACGCCCGCGCCCTCGGCGCGGAGGCCGATCTGCTTCTCAGCCGGGCCCACGGGGCCCTGGGGAACTTCGCGGAGGCCGAGGCCCACGCGCATGCCGTACGCGACCGGCTCACGCCGCTGCCCGACTCGCGGAAGGTGGCCAGCACCTGGTACGCCGCCGCCGAGACGATGGAGATGCTGGGCGACGCGGACGGGGCCGTCGAGGCCTACCATCGGGCGCTGGCCTGCGCGGGGCTGTAGCGAGGTCCGGACCGGGCGGTGGCGTCGGTAGCCTTGGGGGTGCCATGAAGAGATCCCCGCTTGCGGCACTCGCCGCGACCGCCGCCGCCCTGCTCCTGCTCGTGTTCGGCACGGCGGCTCCCGCGCTGGCGCACGACGCGCTCAAGAGCAGCTCCCCGGCCAAGGACGCCGAGGTCAAGAGCCTCGACGAGGTGCGGCTGGAGTTCACCGCGGGCGTGCGCCTGCCGTTCGTCATCGTACGCGGCCCCGGCGGCGCCGAGCTGCAGAGCGGCAAGCCCGAGGCCGACGGCAAGGTGGTGACCCAGGCGGTCAAGGAGCCGGTGCCCGACGGGAAATACACGATCGCCTACCGGGTCGTGTCGTCCGACGGGCACCCGATCGAGGGCGAGATCCCGTTCAAGGTGAAGGGGGCGGAGACACCGTCCCCCGGCCTGACCTTCAGCGCCTCCGAGAGCGCGGCACCGGCTGCTTCGGCACCGGCCACGCAGGCCGCGCCCCAGCCCGCCCAGACCTCGCCCGCCACCGATCAGGCCTCGGCCACCCAGCCGGTGAGCTTCCCCGTCTGGCTGATCATCGTGATCGGGGCGCTCGTCGGCATCGGCATCGGTTTCCTGCTCAGCGCGCGGAAGAAGAAGCCATGAGCAAGGCGGCGCGGCTCACGCTCGCGGGGGCGGCCGCCGCGGTCGTCGCCCTGGTCATCGGCATGATCGCCGGCGGCAGGGCGTTCCCCAGGATCATCCCCGGCCTGCCCGACTCCGGCGCGGTCGTCCGGTGGGGGCTGCCGCTGTCCAAGCTGCTCATGGACATGGCGGGCGTGGCCACCGTGGGCCTGCTGCTCATGGCCGCCGCGCTGCTGCCCAACGACAAGGGCGTGCTCGGCAGGACCGCCACCCAATACGTCAAGGCCGGCTCGTGGGCGTCCCTGGCCTGGGCCGGCTCGGCCTTCGTCGCCATCGTGTTCAGCACCGCCGAGTCCATCGGCAGGACCGTTCCCCAGATCCTCGACCGCACCTTCCTCACCAGCTACGCCACCCAGACCACGCAGGGGGTGGCGCTCACGCTCGTGGTGCTGTTCGGGGTGGCGATCGCGCTGTTCTCCCGCGGCGCCATCACCGCGGGGGCCGCGGCCGGCCTGCTGGTCTTCGCGCTGGTGACGCTGCTGCCCGCGCCGCTCACCGGCCACACCTCCTCCTCGCCCAACCACGACCTCGCCACGTCGGCGGTCTCCCTCCACCTGCTCGCCCTGGCCCTGTGGGTGGGTGGGCTCGCCGTGCTGGCCGTTCACGCGGTCCGCAAGCAGCCGCAGCTCGACGTGGCCGCGCGCCGGTTCTCCGACATGGCCGTGTGGTGCTACGCCGGGGTGGGGCTGTCCGGCGTGTTCAGCCTGATCGCGCGGCTGGGCGCGGTGTCCGACCTGTGGACCACCCAGTACGGCCTGCTCGCCGTGGTCAAGATCGTGGCGTTCGTGCTGCTCGGCTACGTCGGCTACTGGCACCGCCAGCGCACGCTGGCCGACCTCGGCAAGGGCAGGCCGCGCGCGTTCACCCGGCTGGCCGGCGGCGAGATGGTGCTCATGCTGGCCACCGTCGGGGTGGCCGTGGCGCTGTCGCGCACGCCGCCGCCCGAGTTCAGCGTCCCCGCCGACCGGGCCTTCGAGCTGCTCGGCTTCCCCCTCCCCGCCGAGATCACGCTCGGCAACGTGTTCACCATGTGGTGGTTCGACCTGTTCTTCGCCACGGTCGCCGCCGTGCTGGCCGGGCTCTACGGGTTCGGCGTGCGGCGGCTGCGCAAGCGCGGCGACAAGTGGCCGTGGGCGCGCACGGCCTCCTGGTACGTCGGCATCGCGCTGCTGGTGTTCGCCACGCAGAGCGGGCTGGCCCGCTACGCCAAGGTCATGTTCGACATCCACATGATCGAGCACATGACGCTCTCCATGGTCGTGCCGATCTTCCTCGTCATGGGCGGCCCCGTCACGCTGGCCCTGCGCGCGCTCAAGCCCGCCACCCGGCGCGGCGACCGGGGGCCGCGGGAGTGGATCACGACGATCCTGCACAGCCGGTTCACCAAGGTCGTCACGCATCCCGTCGTCGCCACGGCCATCTTCATCGCCTCGACGTACGCGCTCTACTTCACGCCGCTCTTCGAGTCGGCCATGGAGGAGCACCTCGGGCACATCTGGATGACCCTCCACTTCCTGCTCAGCGGGTGCCTGTTCTTCTGGGTGATCGTCGGGGTCGATCCCGCGCCCAACCGGCTCCCGTACGTCGGGCGGCTGCTCATGCTCTTCGTCACCATGCCGTTCCACGCGTTCTTCGGGGTGGCGTTGATGATGACGGGCACGGTGATCGCCTCCGGCTGGTACGAGCAGCTGGGCCGCACCTGGGGCGCCACGCTGCTGCAGACGCAGCAGGACGGCGGGGCCATCGCCTGGGGCTTCGGCGAGATCCCGACGCTCATCGTGCTGCTGGCCATCGCCATCCAGTGGTATCAGGACGACGAGCGGCAGGCGCGGCGCACCGACCGCAAGGCCGATCGCTCAGGCGGCTCGGGCGACTCCGAACTCGACTCCTACAACGACTACCTCGCCCGTCTCAACCGCGCCGACAAAGGTGAGTGACAGGTTTCCGGCGAGTAGCCGTTCGGCCATGGCCTTCTATCTTCCCACTACAAGTCTCTGTACCGCCAGGTAGCCTGTCTCCCAGGGGAGACGGGCATAACCCCATGACCAGCGTGCGCAGGCCTTGAGGGGGGACGCGCACCGCCAGGTGAGGGCGCCGGAGTGGGGACCGGCGTAAGCCCGGTGTGCCCAGGAAGGCGAGAACCATTGTCAGAAGAGACACGGATGCGCGGGGGGCAGAGCCTGGCCGAGGCTCTTGAGAGCTGTCTGGCCGAATGGTCCGAGCGCACGGGGATCGCCGTCGAGACCTGGGCCCTGCCGGCCACCGACGTGTCCTCGCGGGTCTCGAGTGCCGTCATGGCCGCGATCGACGAGGCCCTGGCCAACGTCGAGCGGCACAGCCGGGCCCGGACCGTGTCCATCGCCGTGACGGTCTCCAAGAGCGGGCTGCGCATGACGGTCAGCGACAACGGCCAGGGCTTCCACACCCCGGGGGCGGGGAGCGGGATCGCCAGGATGCGGGCCGCGTTCGCGGAGCTCGGCGGGAGCCTGTCGGTCAACAGCGTGCTCGGCGAGGGCACGACCGTGACCGGAGTGGTGCCCAGACGCGGCTGACGCGGGTCACGAGAGGGTGAGGATCTCGCTGCCCGTCTCGGTGACCACGATCGTGTGCTCGAACTGGGCCGTGCGCTTGCGGTCCTTGGTCACGGCCGTCCACTTGTCCGGCCAGATGTCGTACTCGATGGTGCCCAGCGTCAGCATGGGCTCGATCGTGAACGTCATCCCCGGCACCAGCTCCACCCGCAGCGACGGGTCGTCGTAGTGGGGCACCATGAGCCCGGAGTGGAAGGTCGTG
Source organism: Nonomuraea angiospora (assembly GCF_014873145.1). NCBI lineage: Bacteria > Bacillati > Actinomycetota > Actinomycetes > Streptosporangiales > Streptosporangiaceae > Nonomuraea > Nonomuraea angiospora. The sequence continues at coordinate 11,567,178 of NZ_JADBEK010000001.1, forward strand.
CCGATCCCGTGGCCGGTGAAGTCGCGGACGACGCCGTAGCCGAAGCGCTTGGCGTACGCCTCGATGACCCGGCCCACCACGTTGAGCTGCCGCCCCGGCGCGACCGCCCTGATGGCGCGCATCATGGCCTCGCGCGTGCGCTCCACCAGCAGCCGCGACTCCTCGTCGACCTCGCCCACCAGGTAGGTGGCGTCGGTGTCGCCGTGGACCCCGCCGATGTAGGCGGTGATGTCGACGTTGACGATGTCGCCGTCCTGGAGCACGGTGTCGTCGGGGATGCCGTGGCAGATGACCTCGTTGATCGACGTGCACAGCGACTTGGGGTAGCCCTTGTAGCCGAGCGTGCTCGGGTAGGCGCCGTGGTCGATGAGGAACTCGTGGCCGACCCGGTCGAGCTCGTCGGTCGTCACACCGGGCCGGATGTGCTTGGCCACCTCGTCGAGCGCCTGGGCGGCGATCCGGCCGGCCACCCGCATGCGCTCGATGATCTCGGGGCTCTTCACGTCGGACTCGCCGGTCTTGGGGCGCTTCTTGCCGACGTACTCCGGCCGCTCGATGTGGGCGGGGACCTTTCGCATGGGCGAAACTCGGCCGGGCTGGAGCAGTGTCGTCATGAAACATGAGTCTACGGGGCAGAATTGACCCCGTGAGCGAAGGCCAGTGGTGGTTCTGTCTCAAGCACATGCGGGTCGAGCCCGACCAGGGCTGCCCCAACAAGGACCGGATGGGTCCCTACACCTCCGAGCAGGAGGCGGCCGGGGCGCTGCAGCGCGCCGCCGACCGCAACAAAGCCTGGGACGAGGCCGAGAATGACGACGACTAGGGCACGACCGCGTACGCCCTGACCGGGAAGGTCCCCATGCCCGCGACCATCGGGGGCGCGGCGTGGAAGCGGAAGTTGTCCGGGGGCAGCGCCGCCAGTCCCGTCAGGTGCTCCGCCAGCGGGATGCCCGCCTTCAGCAGGATCGTGTGGGCGGGGCGCTCGCCCCGCGGCGGGGTGTCGTCGATGTTGAGCGAGTCGATGCCCACCAGCGCCGCCCCCTGCTCGGCCAGCCATTGCGCCGACTTGGGCGCGAGGTAGGGGTGGCCGTGCAGGTAGGCGTCGGTGCCGAAGTGGCGGTCCCAGCCGGTGTGGATCAGCACGGCCCGTCCCCGTACGTCCAGGTCCTCGTCGATCACCACCTCGCGGCCCGCGCCGGCCCGCACCACGAGGCCGGGCAGGTCGGCCAGCTTGCTCACCGGCACCTGTGACAGGTCGGGCCCGTCGGGATAGCGGTGGTACGGGGTGTCGAGGTAGGTGCCGGTGTTGGCGGCGAGCGTGATCGTGGCGATGTGGAACTCCGTGCCCGGCGCGTAGACCTCGCGCGAGTCCTCCCGGCTCAGGTGCACCCCCAGCTTCGGGCCGGGGATGCCGGGATACGTGACCATTCCGTCGACGATGTGGTGGCTGAGTTCGACGATCATGTGGACGCTCCTACCCGTGCGAGCTTGATCAGGGCGAGGACGCCGATGCCGGCCCAGATCAGGTTGAGGCCGGCCGACGGCCAGGCGGCGCTGTAGGCGCTGCTGGCCATGAGCCCGAGCGAGCCGAGAAGGTTCATGAGCTGGTACGCCGCGCCGTCGCCCGGCAGCCGGGATTGCGTGACCAGGACGTACCCGGCCAGCAGCAGCACCGCGCCGATCCAGCCGACGACGGCGAAGAGGAGGTCCATGGGCGTCATTGTCCGGAGCGATGGTCGTAAAGCGCAAATAAAGACTGCTAAAGGTGCGCGTAAGCTGACCTGCATGGACATCGATCCACGGCGGTTGCGCATCCTGCACGAGGTCGCCCGCCGCGGCGGCGTCATGCGGGCCGCCGAAGCGCTCTATCTGACCCCCTCGGCCGTCTCCCAGCAGCTCGCCCAGCTCGAACGCGAGGTGGGGCTGGCTCTCATCGACCGCTCCCAGCGCAGCGTCTCCCTCACCCCGGCCGGGCGCGTGCTCGCCGGCTACGCCGAGCGGGTGGAGGAGGAGCTGCTGGAGGCCAGGCGCGAGCTCACCCGGTTCACCGAGCGGCTGGCCGGGCCGGTGCGCATCGCCGCCTTCCCCACGGTCATCACGCACATGCTGGTGCCCGCCATGCGCGACCTGGCCGCCCGCCATCCCAGGATCACCCCGGTCCTCCACGAGATCTACGGCCAGCCCGCGCTGCAGGAGCTGCGGATGGGGGCGGTGGACGTGCTCATCACCGAGCAGGACATGAGCCTGCCCGGGCTGTCGCAGCCGTCGCTGAGCGCGCGGCTGCTGTACGTGGACGAATACCGCATCGTGCTGCCGCCCGACCAGCCGGACCCGGGGTCGGTCGCCGAGCTGCTGAGGCTGCCCTGGGTGGCCAGCGAGCCGAACCAGGCGTGCGGGCAGGCGCTGGAGCGGCTGGCGGGACTGCACGGGTACGAGCCGCGCAAGGTGCACGTCATCACCGAGTTCGGGCCCACGCTGTCGCTGGTGGCGGCCGGGCACGGGGTGGCGATCGTGCCCGCGCTGGCCCTGCTGGACGTGCCGGAGGGCGAGGTGCGGGTGAGCGAGGTGCGTGACGTGGGCGCGCGCCGGCTGGACGCGGTCACGCGGGTGAGCCGTACCCGGTCGGGGGAGCCCGACCCCGTGCAGGCCGTGGTGATCGGCGCGATCGAGGAGGCCACGGCGGCGCTGGAGACGTCCCTGAGCGGACGCCTGCACAGTGCCGCCGGCGCCGCCGAGCCGGGGCGTCCCCAGCCTGGGCCGGCCGGCAGGCGGGGCTAGTCGGTCAGTTGGGGGCCGCTGACCTTCTCCAGCAGGCGGGCCAGGCGCTCGCGCAGGCCGGCGCGGCGCTCGGGCTCCCCGGCCGCCGCGCTCACCAGGTGCTGCGCCCCGTCGAAGGTCACCAGCCCGTCCCGCGGCACCTCGATCCGGTCGTGCGCCAGCCCGGCCAGCTCCCGGTCGCCGCCCTCGATGGCCAGGATGGTCGCGCCCGTGCGCCGGGCGTCGTCCACGCGTTCGAGCAGCGGCACCGGAGCCTCCCGCTCGGCCAGCACGAACAGCGTCTCGCCCCGGGCCGCGCGCTCCAGGCGCTCGATGCCCACGCGCAGGTGCGCGGGCGCGTCGGCGGGCGGCGCCCAGCGCACCAGCGTGGGCGTGAGCTGCGCCAGCCCGGAGAACCTGGCCTCGTCGGCGAGGTGCGCGGTCAGGTGCCAGGGCTCGTCGTCGGGGGTGCCCACCAGCAGCAGGCCGCCGGGCGAGCGGGTGGCCCGCAGGGCGACGCCCAGCTCGCGGGCGCGTTCGAGCCAGCCGGTCTCGGCCAGGAGCTCACGCAGCAGGGCCACCGATCCTGAGTCCATGCCCCCATGGTGCCTGACGCCGCACCCGCGGGGTGGCTGATTCGGGAGTGATGTGTTGACACGTGGGGCGTTTCCCCGTCATTTCGGGCCTTGACAGGAGGTTACTCCCGGGTAACGATCGGCTCGCGGCGCCGCCGTCCCAAGTATGTGGTCCTCACGGAGAGGGGCGGTACATGTCCTTACGTGTCCGCGTCAGCATGTCCATGGTCCTGTTATTGATCATGTCCCTCATCTCGACCCCGGCCCGCGCGGCGGCGCCGGGAGACGTGGTCTCCGCCCAGCCCACCACCGTCTACCTCCTGCCGGGCAAGCTCCTGGAGGTTCCGGTCAACGCCTGGCACCTGCTCTACAACTCCACGTCCGCCACCGGCTCGCTCAACACCGTGTCGGGGACGCTGCTCGTGCCCAAGAGCGGCTACCCGCTCGGCGCGCGCCCCATCGTCGGGTACGCCGTCGGCACCCATGGGCTCGGCGACCAGTGCGCCCCCTCGCTCAGCATGAGCCAGGGCCGGGAGGCGGAGCTCGCGCTGGTGAGCCTGTTCCTGCTCAAGGGGTACGCGGTGGCCATCACGGACTACGAGGGGCTCGGCACGCCCGGGCCGCACACGTACATGGCCGGGATCTCGCAGGGGCACGCCGTGCTCGACTCGATCAGGGCGGCCACCCGCGTGTCCGGGGCCGGGCTGTCCAGCCGGGCGCCCGTCGCCGTCATGGGCTACTCCCAGGGCGGGGCGTCGGCCGGGTGGGCGGCGCAGCTGCAGCCCTCGTACGCGCCCGAGCTGCGGCTGAAGGGCGTCGCGGCCGGAGGCGTGCCCGCCGACCTGCACGCGGTCGCCGACCACCTGGACGGCGGGTCCGACTTCGGGCTGGCGGCGGCGGCCGGGGTCGGGCTGGACGCGGCCTACCCCGAGCTGAACCTTCAGGCGGACCTCAACGACCGCGGTCGCGCCCTGCTCACCGACGCCGCCGACGACTGCGTGGGCGACCTCGGCAAGCTGGCCGGGCTGAGCTTCTCCGACCTGAGCCCGATCGACCTGCTCAACCAGCCGAAGTGGCTGGCCCGGCTCGGCGAGAACCGCCTGGGCGCCACGGCTCCGCGGGTGCCGATGTTCCTCTACCACGCGCGGGGCGACCAGATCATCCCGCTGTCCGTGGGCTCGACGCTGCGGTCCGAATACTGCCGGGCCGGGGTGAACGTCCGGTGGACCGCGCTGCCCGCGCCGGACCACGTCACGGGGGCCGTCGAAGGAGGTCCGCTGGCCATCGAGTGGCTGGCCCTGCGGATCCTCGGGCTGCCCGCGATCGGCAACTGCTAGCTCGTACGCCGGCCGGGCCCGCACGACCGGGCCCGGCCCACCCCGTGGCGAGCACCTGGCGGCCGAGCTGGCATGATCGGGCTTATGACAGATGTGAGCGGGCTTTCCATCGGCATCCTCGGCGGCACCGGTGACCAGGGGAAAGGGCTGGCGCGGCGGTTCGCGCTGGCGGGGCACCGGGTGCTGATCGGCTCGCGCAGCGAGCAGCGCGCCCAGGACGCGGCCGGTGACATCGGGGCGGGCGCGAGCGGGGGCGCGAACGCCGCGGTCGCCGCCGAGGCCGACATCGTGATCGTGGCGGTGCCGTACGAGGGGCACAAGTCGCTGCTGGAGTCCCTGCGGGCCGAGCTGGCCGGGAAGATCGTCGTCGACTGCGTGAACCCGCTCGGGTTCGACAAGCAGGGCGCCTACGCGCTGCCGGTGGAGGAGGGCAGCGCGGCGCAGCAGGCGGCGGCGGTGCTGACCGAGAGCCGGGTGGTGGCGGCCTTCCACCACGTGTCGGCGGTCCTGCTGATGGACCCGGCCGTGGAGAAGGTGGACCTCGACGTGCTGGTGCTCGGCGACGACCGCGAGGCCACCGACACGGTGCAGGCGCTGGCCGAGGTCATCCCGGGGGTGCGCGGCGTGTACGGGGGGCGGCTGCGCAACTCCCACCAGATCGAGGCGCTCACCGCCAACATCATCTCCGTGAACCGCCGCTACAAGGCCCACGCCGGGCTGCGCATCACCGACATCTGACCGTGCCGGTGCGCTCCGCGAAGGGACCTCAGCCCCGGTCGGCGGGACGGGCGCGTCACAGCCAGCCCGCGTCCTCGGCGATGCGGATGGCGTCGATCTTGTTGCGGGCTCCCGTCTTCGTGATCGCCCCCGTGAGGTAGTTGCGCACGGTGCCGGGGGAGAGGTGGAGGCGGGAGGCGATCTCCTCGGCCGAGGCGCCCCTGGCGGCCTCCCTGAGCACGGTGGACTCGCGCGGCGTCAGCGGGCTCTCGCCGTACTGCATGGCCGAGGACACCAGCTCGGCGTCCAGCACGCGCAGCCCGGCGGCGGTGCGCCTGATCGCCTCCGCCAGCCGGTCGCCCGGGGCGTCCTTGACCAGGAACGCCTCGATGCCCACGGCCAGGGCCCGGCGTACGTGGCCCGGCTGCCCCATGGCCGTGAGCACCAGGACCCGGCACGTCGGGAGGCGCTCCAGCAGCGTGGCGGCGGCGGTGATGCCGTCCACCACCGGCAGGTCGATGTCCACGACCGCGACGTCGGGCCGCACCCGCAGGGCCTCGGGCACGATCTCGTCGCCCCGGGTCACCTCCGCGACCACCTCGATGTCCCGCTCCAGGCGGAGGAGGGCGGTGAGCGCGGCGCGGATCATGTGCATGTCCTCGGCCAGCAGCACCTTGATCACGCCGCGACCTCCGACCTCCGCGCCCGAGCCATCCCGTCTCGCCTGGCCGTCCCGCCTCACGCCGCGACCTCCATCGCCAGGAGGAAGCCGCCGGCGCCGGTCCGGGCCGCGGTGCACGAGCCGCCCGCCTGGGCCGCGCGTTCCGCCAGCCCCGTGAGACCCCCTCCGCCGGGGCCGGGCTCGGTGAGGACGCCGTCGTTGGCGACCTCCAGCCGGAGGACGCCGCCGTTCACCGAGGTGGTGATCGTGCAGGTCGTGGCGCGGCTGTGGCGCAGGACGTTGGTGACGGCCTCGCGCACGGCCCACGCCAGCGCCTCCTCCGAACGGCCCGGCAGCGTCACGTCCGCCAGGTGCGCCTGCACGCCGACCCCTGACGACTCCAGCAGCGCCACCGCCCGGTTCACCTCGTCGGCCAGCGACAGGGCCCGGTACCCCCTGGCGACGTGGCGTACGTCCTGGGCCGCCTCCCTGGCCACCTGCACCAGCTCGCCCACCTCCGTCCGGGCGGCGGCCGGGTCGCGCTCCATGAGCCGGGAGGCCAGGTCGCCCTTGAGCGCGATCGCGGTCAGGCTGCGCCCGAGGCCGTCGTGCAGGTCGCGGGAGATGCGCAGGCGCTCCCTGAGCACGGCCGCGTCCGCCAGCTCGGCCCTGGCCTCCTCCAGGTCGGCCGCCATGCGCGTGAACCGCACCAGCGCGTAGGTCATGGCGCCCGTCGCCGGCACGGTGGTCACGTAGAAGAGGGTGACGATGGTCGGGACCCCGACCCACCACAGCACGGTGCCCTCGTACAGCATCATCAGCCCCACCAGCGCGCCGCCCCAGCGCAGCGGCAGGAACACCAGCAGCGTCCCGGCCAGCATCGGCGCCGTCACCCCCGACATGCCGCCGGGCAGCAGGTCGGGCAGGTACGTGACGAACGCCTGCAGCACCATCGTGAGCGGGTAGGCGGGCGGGCGCTCGCCGCGCAGCCCGGCCCGCATGTTCAGGTAGTGCGTGGAGATCACGGCGAGCGTGGCGACCGCGGCCGTGGCGCCGTAGCCGGGGCCGTACAGGAAGTAGGTGAGGGCGAGCAGCGAGTAGGCGGCCGATACGGCGGTGATGAGGCCGGTCGCGAGCCGCCTGGCCGAGGAGGAGACCACAGGGAACGATTATCTCTATGAGCGGCGCGGTTCCCAGCGGAACCACAGCCGGAGCGCGACGAGCCCGACGACCGTCCAGGCGGCCAGGACCAGGGCGGGCACGGCCAGGTCGCCGGTCTTGACGGCGTTCACGACGGCGCTGGTGGGCAGCAGGTCCAGGGCCGGCCGCAGCCACGAGGGCAGCGGGATCGGGCCCATCGCGCCCGCGGAGACCCCCGACACCAGGAAGACGGGCATGGTGAACGCGGCGGCCAGCTCCGCGCGCGGGATGGCGGCCGTGTACGCGGCGCCGAGCAGCGACAGCACCGCCGACCCCGCCACCGTGATCGCCGCGAACCCCAGCGGGTCGTCCGGGAACGGCACGCCGGCCACGACCCGCACGGCCACCGTGCTCAGCGCGATCATGGCCACGGTCTGCGTGGCCGTGCTGGCGATCTGGCCGAGCAGGATCTGCCCGTCCGTCAGCCGGCTCGCCCGCAGGCGCTTGAGTACGAGCTGGTCGCGGCGGGTGGCCAGGGCGACGGCCACGTTCATGAACGCGGTGATCGCCAGCAGCACGGAGATCGTGCTCTGGAAGATCGCGGTGGCGGCCGAGGGGTTCAGCACGTTCTTCATGAGCAGCGGCATCCCCACGGCCAGCCCGACCGGGGTCAGCACGGAGCCGAACAGCATGCTCTTGTCCCGCCAGAACAGGCGCGTGCCCAGGCGGTAGGTGGCGGTCAGGCTCATCGGGCGTCCTCGGGGAAGAGGTCTTCGAGGGTGGCTGTCAGGCTCATCGGGCGCTCTCCAGGAAGAGGTCTTCGAGGGTGGCGGCGCGGACCTCCAGGCCCGACAGGCGCACGCCGTGCCCGGCCGCCCAGGTCAGCAGCGTCTGCGCGGCCAGGTCGGGGTCGTCGGCGCGGCAGACGGCCGTCTCGCCCTCCACGGTGACCGGCAGCGGCAGCTCGGCCGGGTCCACGTGCGCGGGCAGCCGGAACGCCACCCGCCCCGACCGGGCGGCCAGGGTCTCGGCCATGTCGCCGGACGCGACGATCTCGCCGGCGTCCAGGATGGCCATGGCCGTGGCCAGGCGCTGCGCCTCCTCCAGGTAGTGCGTGGTCAGCAGGATCGTGGTGCCCTGCCTGGCCAGGTCGCGGACGACGGTCCAGGTGTTCCTGCGGGCCTCGGGGTCCATGCCGGTGGTCGGCTCGTCGAGGAACAGCACGTCGGGGCGGCCCAGCAGGGCCAGGGCCAGGTCGAGCCGGCGCTTCTCGCCGCCGGACAGCTGGCGTACCTTGGTGCCCCGCCTGTCCGCCAGCCCGGCCAGCTCCAGCGCCTCGTCGCGGGGGCGGGGCGCGGCGGTGAAGTCGCGCCAGGTGTCGACGGTCTGGGCGACCGTCAGGTCAGGGAAGAACCCGGCCTCCTGCAGCATGATCCCGGTGCGCTGCCTGACGGCCGCGCGGTCGGCGTACGGGTCGAGGCCGAGCACGCGCACGCTCCCGCCGTCGGCCCGCTGGAAGCCCGCCAGCACCTCGATCGTGCTGGTCTTGCCCGCGCCGTTCCTGCCGAGGAGCGCGAAGATCTGGCCCTGCGCCACCTCGAACGAGATGCCCTTCACCGCCTCGAACCCCTGGTGGCTCTTCCTGAGCCCGGTCACTTCGATCGCTGTCATGCGTACGAGTGTTTCCAGGGGAGTCGCGGGGCGACAGTGAAGAATTCACGACTTGCGCGAGAGCTTGAGCAGCGCGTCCGTGACGCCCTCGGGGTCGACGAGCTGGTGCAGGTGCCGGCCGGGCACGCGGACCACGGGCCAGCCCCGCCGCCCCGCCTCCTCGGCGACCTTCTCGTACGGCGGGCCGAACCACAGGCACGAGCACCTGACCTCGTCCCACCCGGCGGGCACGGGGATGGGCTGGGTGTAGTAGCCGAGCGGCAGCCGCGGCTGCTCCGCCGCCACCCTGACGCGCACGGCGGGGTCGGGCAGCATGGCCACCACGTCCTCCTCGTCCCACCAGTCGGTCCAGCGCGGCAGCACGCCGTCGGGCCCGGCCAGGTCGTGCAGGAACGGCAGGAAGCTTTCCTCCGCGACCTTGATCAGCCCTTCGCGCGGCGGGATGTGCGCGTCGGCGAAGACGCAGGCCACCACCCGCTCGCCCAGCCCCTCCTTGATCAGCGGCAGGAAGAACCCGGCGTTGCTGTGCGCGGCCAGCACGACGGGCGTGTCAGGCGTGACCGCGCGCACCGCCTCGACCACCCGCGGCCAGTACGGCGCGTCACCCGTCGCCACGCCGGTCAGGTCGGGCACCACGGCCGCGTGTCCGCGGCGTTCCAGCGACTCGGCCACGGGAGCCCAGGTCGAGGGCCCGACGGAAGGGCTGTGCACGAGTACGAAGGTCGTCTGCATAGGCCCACCCTGTCAGACGACGAGGGTGTGCCGGGACACCGGACGATCGGCGCCGTCGAAGACCGCCCAGGCCAGGGCCAGGTTGTTCACCGCTCGCGAAAGCTCGTCCTCGGGGAACAGGAAGTGCAGGCGCATGCGGTCGGCGTGCCCGCCCAGCGGGTCGAACGATCTGCCCGGCGGCACCGCGACCCCGTGCCTGAGCGCCACCTGGGCGAAGGAGTCCACATCGCCGTGCGGGATGCGTACCCAGATGGTCTGGCCGCCGAGCGCGGGCTCGAACTCCCAGGACGGCAGCCGCTCGCGCAGCTGCGCGCACAGGTGGTCGTGGCGCCGGCGCAACGTGCGCACGCGCGCCGCCCGTACCTCCTCCAGGCGGCGCAGCAGCGCGACGGCGGCGAGCTGGCTGAAGACCTCGCCCCCCAGGTCGAACACGGCCCGCAGCCTGGCCAGCCGCGACACCAGTGGCGCCGCCGCGCGGATCCACCCGACCCGCAACCCGCCCCACACGAGCTTGCTCAGCGAGCCGACGGTGATGAGGTGCTCCCCCCGCTCGAACGACGCCAGCGGCGGCGGCGTCCCGCCCGTGAAGCAGAGCTCGGCGCACACCTCGTCGTCGATCAGCGGCACGTCGTGTTCGGCGGCCAGCGCGGCCAGCCGCCGGCGGGCCGGGTTGTCCATGACCGCGCCGTCCGGGTTGCGGCTGGTGGGGACGAAGTAGCCCAGCGCGGGGCGTTCGCGCAGATCCTCCGCAGTCCCCGGCCGGACGACGGCGGCGGCGTGCCGGAACACCTCCAGCGCCCCCGGGTACGTCGGCGCCTCGGTCAGCACGGTGTCGCCGGGGGCCACCAGCAGTCCGGCGAGCAGCGTGAGCGCCTGCTGGGCGCCCGTCGTCACCATGATCTCCTCGGCCGTCGTCGGCACGCCGCGGCCGGTGTAGTAGGCGGCCAGCGCGGCGCGCAGGGCCGGGTTGCCCGCGGGCTGGTAGCCCAGGTCGCGGGTGTCGGCCAGCCGCGCGCCCGCCTCCTCGTACGCCTCGAACATCGCCTCCGGCATGTCGTCCGGCGCGGCGCACGTCAGGAGCTGCACGCCGTCCGGCGGGTGCAGGATGTGGAGCAGGAGCGGGTTGGCCGCCACGCCGTCCGCCGCGCGCGTCGCCGGCAGCTCGAGCGCGGCCACCCGGGTGCCGCTGCCCTGGCGGCGCACCACGCGGCCCTCCTGCTGCAGCAGGTCGTACGCCGCGACCACGGTGCCCCGGCCCACCGCGAGCCGCTTGGCCAGCACCCGGTCCGGCGGGAGCGCCTGGTCCGGCGGCAGCACGCCGTCGTCGATGAGCGCCCGCAGCCGGGCCGCGAGCAGCAGGTAGAGCGGGCCGCGGCCCGACGCCCAGCGGCCCAGGAGATCGACGAGGTCGCCGTCGGCGAGATTGGCCCCATTCATGGACCAATTCTGCCGCATTGGCTCTGACGTTGGACCGTTTTGAGGGCGATCCTTGACACATGACCGATTCTCATCCCTCTGAGCTCCGCCCCGAGACCCGCACCGTCCACGTGCCGCAGCCCGTCATCGAGGGCAGCCGGCCGATCACCGTGCCGATCTACCAGACCTCCGGATTCATCTTCGACGACCCCGCCGTGATGGCCGACGCGATGGGGCGGGCCGACGGGCCGTTCGTGTACGGGCGCTACACCAACCCCACCGTCCGCTCCCTGGAGGAGGCCGTCTCCGGGCTGGAGGGCGGGGTCGGGGCCATCGCCACGGGTTCGGGCATGGGCGCGATCAACACCGTCCTGCTGGGCCTGCTCAAGCCCGGCGACCACCTCATCGCGCAGAAGTCCCTGTACGGCGGGACCGCCGCCATGATCAACGACCTGGTGGGCAGGTTCGGGATCACGGTGACGTACGTGCCCGAGAACGACCCCGCCGCCCTGCGCGCCGCCGTCCGCCCGGAGACCCGGCTCGTCTACCTGGAGACGATCAGCAACCCGATGACGCTGGTCGCCGACCTGCCGGGGATGTGCGCGGCGGCCCGCGAGCTGGGGATCCTGTCCGTGGTGGACAACACGTTCGCCACGGCCCTGCTCTGCCGGCCCATCGAGCACGGGGCGGACATCGTCGTACACTCCACCACCAAATACCTGTCCGGGCACACCGACGTGGTGGGCGGGCTCGCCGTGTTCGCCTCCACCGAGCTCTACGAGAAGGTCTGGCACTTCGCGATCGAGCTGGGCGCCTCCGCCGACCCCTTCGCCGCCTGGCTGTCGCTGCGGGGGCTGCAGACGCTCGCCCTGCGCATGGAACGCCACTGCTCCAACGCCCGCCTCCTCGCCACCCGCCTGGCCTCGCACCCCGCCGTCACCGCCGTGCACTGGCCGGGCCTGGACACCCACCCCTCCTACGACCTGGCCGGGAAGCTGCTGTCCGACTTCGGCGGGGTGCTCTCGTTCGACCTCGCCGGCGGGCGGGAGGCGGGGGAGAAGTTCATGAGCTCCGTACGCCTCATGCTCCTCGCCCCATCGCTGGGCGGCGTGGAGACGCTCGTCATGCACCCGGCGACGACCTCCCACCGCTCGCTCAGCGCCGCCGAACTGGCCAGGCACGGGATCGGCGAGGGCACCGTACGCATCGCCGTGGGCATCGAGCACCCCGAGGACCTGTGGGCCGACGTGGAGCAGGCGCTGGCATAGTGGCCTGTGTGGATTACTCGGATGTGCTGGCGGCGGCCGGCCGTATAGACGGGCTCGTGCTGCGTACGCCGGTGCTGGAGGTCTCGCCCGGCGTCTTCTTCAAGCTGGAGCTGCTTCAGCACTCGGGATCGTTCAAGGTCCGCGGGGCCTTCAACCGGATGCTGTCGGCGGGCGAGCTGCCGCCCAGCGGGGTGATCGCCGCCAGCGGCGGCAACCACGGGCTGGCCGTCGCCTACGCGGCGCGGGTCCTTGGGGTGCGGGCGGAGATCTTCGTGCCCGAGGTCACGAGCCCGGTGAAGGTCGCCGGGCTCGAGGCGCTGGGGGCCCACATCACGCAGACCGGGGCCATCTACTCGGAGGCCGCCGAGGCCGCCGCCAAGCGCGCGGCGGAGTCGGGGGCGTTGGCGGTGCACGCGTACGACCAGGCCGAGGTGGTGGCGGGGCAGGGGACCACGGGGCTGGAGATCGTCGAGCAGACGGGTGGCGTGGACACGGTGGTGGTCGCCGTCGGCGGGGGCGGCTTCGCCGCCGGCATCACCCTGGGCACCTCCGGCTCCGTCCCTGCGAGCGGCTCTGCTGTGACGCCCGGATCCGGGCCGCGGATCATCGCGGTCGAGCCCGAGCGGATCCCGACCCTCCACGAGGCGCTGCGCGCGGGACATCCGGTGCCCGTCGAGGTGAGCGGGGTGGCCGCCGACGCGCTGGGCGCCACCAAGATCGGCGGCATCGCGTTCGAGATCCTGTCCTCGCCTCGGGTGGAGAGCGTGCTGGTGACCGACGAGGCGATCGTGGAGGCCCGGCGTACCCTCTGGGCGCGTCACCGGGTCGCGGCCGAGCCGGCGGGCGCGACGGCGTACGCCGCGCTGCTGGCGGGCGCGTACACGCCGGCTCCGGGGGAGCGGGTGGCCGTGGTGCTGTGCGGCTCCAACACCGACCCCAGCACCCTCACCCCCTGACTTCTCCCACTTGCACCGTCACGGACCTAGCGCGTGCCCCCTCCGAACCCTCGCTCCACGCCCGCCCCTGGACGCCCGCCATTGACGCCCCGGCCCTGGACACCCCGGCCCTGGACACCCGACTGACCTGAAATACCCGCCCGGGCTTCCGCCCAACGCCCGCCCGGGCTTCCGCCCAACGCCCGCCCGGGCTTCCGCCCAACGCCCGCCCGGGCTTCCGCCCAACGCCCGCCCGGGCTTCCGCCCAACGCCCGCCCGGGCTTCCGCCCAACGCCCGCCCGGGCTTCCGCCCAACGCCCGCCCGGGCTTCCGCCCCCCAAGCCCGCCTGGACTTCCGCCCCAAAACCGCCCCAAAACCGCCCCAAAACCGCCCCAAAACCGCCCCAATGCCCGCCGCCAATGCCTGGCCCTGGACGCCCGAGCCGGAATGCCCAGCCGGGACGCCCAGTCCAGCCACAACCATCAGGCGTCAGTGGTGCCCGCCGTCAGCTGTACGTGTGCTCAGCAGCCGGGAAAGCGCCCGTCGCCACGTCGGCGGCGAAGGCGCGGACGGCGCGATCCATCTCGGCGGCCAGATCCGCGTAGCGCTTGACGAACCGGGCGGGCCGCGGCGTGAGCCCCATCAGGTCCTGCCACACCAGAACCTGCGCGTCCGTCCCGGCGCCCGCGCCGATGCCGATGGTGGGGATCGTCAGCGACGCCGTCACCCGCTCCGCCAGGTCCGCCGGCACGCACTCGAGCACCACCGAGAACGCCCCGGCCCGTTCCAGGTCCTTGGCGTCCGCCATGAGCTCGTCGCCCGACTGGCCGCGCCCCTGAACGCGGTAACCGCCCAGGACGTTCACCGACTGCGGGGTCAGCCCGAGGTGGGCCATGACCGGAACACCGGCCGAGACCAGCGCCTCCACCTGCGGGACGACCCGGCGGCCGCCCTCCAGCTTGACGGCGTGCGCCCCGGCCTCCTTCATGAAGCGCGCGGCCGACTCAAGCGCTTGCTGGGGCGAGGACTGGTACGACCCGAACGGCAGATCCGCCACCACCAGCGCCCGGGACGAGCCGCGCACCACGGCCGCCGTCAGGGGCAGGAGGTCGTCGACCGTGACGGGCAGCGTGGAGTCGTACCCGTAGACGACCATGGCCGCAGAGTCGCCCACCAGCAGAACGGGGATGCCCGCGTCGTCGAAGACCCTGGCCGTCATCGCGTCGTAGGCGGTGACCATGGGCCACCGCTCTCCGCGCTCCTTGGCGGCGGTAAGGTCGCGAACGGTGACCCGGCGCCCGGAGACGCCCCCGTACAGTGTGGTTGAAGAGGACATGTGTGAACCCTCCAGAAACGTCTCGAGGCGCCCCAGTGGCGTCCCCGGACTTCTTCCGATGATGGCACGCGCTGTCGCGTGCCGAAAAACCTGTGGCGAAACTGTCGGTGCCTCTTGCCAGAATCAGCGCGGAGGTTGAATCGACATGGCTCTCGCCCCTTACCGACGACTGCTCAAGATCCCGGGTGTTCCCGCGCTGCTGCTGATGGGGCTGCTGGCGCGGGTTCCGTCCACGGCCATGGGGATGACGCTCACCCTGCACGTCGCCGTGGCGCTCGACCTCGGATACGGCAAGGCTGGGCTGGTCACCATGGCCAACACCATCGGCATGGCGATCGGCTCGCCGTTGTCGGGGAGGTTCGTCGACAGGCACGGGTTACGTCCGGTGGTCATGGTCACGACCGTGGCGCAGGCGGTGTTCTGGTCGTGCGCGTGGGCGCTGCCGTTCCCGGCCCTGATCGGGACGGCGGCGGTGGCGGGGCTGCTGGCGTTGCCGGTGTTCAGCGTGACCAGGCAGTGCCTGGCCGCCATGGTGCCGGTCGCCCAGCGGCGTAGCGCGTTCGCGCTCGACTCCATGCTGGTCGAGCTGGCGTACATGGCCGGTCCCGCTCTCGCGGTGGCCGGGCTGACGATGCTGGGCAGCCAGGTGACGATGACGACCATCGCGGTCGCCACGGCGGCGGCGGGCCTGGGCATGTTCGCGCTCAACCCGCCCACCCGATCGCCCGAGGAGCTCGAGGCGCAATCGATCAAGGTGTCGCGGCGGCAGTGGCTGACGCCCGGGTTCGTGGCGCTGCTCGGGACGGCGGCGGCGGCCACGTTCGTGCTCACGGCCACGGAGCTGTCCCTGATCGCGACCATGAACAACGCCGGCCAGACCCAGTGGGTCGGCCTCGCCGTGGCCATCTGGTGCGTTTACTCCCTGACCGGCGGTTTCGTGTACGGCGGGCTGTCGCGTGGCTTCTCGCCCTTGGTGCTCATCGCCTTGATGGGCCTGCTCACGATCCCGGTCAGCCTGGTGAGCAGCTGGCAATGGCTGGTCGTGATGCTCCTCCCGGCAGGCATCCTCTGCGCGCCGGCACTGTCGGCCACGGTGGACGTGCTCTCCCGGTGGGTGCCCTCCGCGGCGCGCGGTGAGGCGATGGGCTTCCACGGCACGGCCCTGCTGATCGGCGGCGCGACCTCGGCCCCCATCGCGGGCGCCGTGATCGACGCGAGCGGGCCGACGTGGGCGTTCGTGCTCGCTGGCCTGGTGGGAGTGGCCATGGTGCTCGCCGCCGCCCCCTTCTGGCCCCGCCGCCCCGCCGACCCCCTCCCCACCTCGACCCAGACCCCGACGGCCTCACCACCCTCGTCACTCGTCGGACCCACCTCAGCACCGACTGAGCCGACTCCAGCACCGACTCCAGCGCCGACCGAGCCGACTCCAGCGCCGGCCGGGTCCACTCCAGCACCGGCCGAGGCTCCTTGAGCCGGTGACCAGCAGGCCGCCTCTCCTCCCGGCGATCGGCGGCTTCTCAAGCCGAGGGCCGGGTCCCGGTCATCCGACCGATGCGCGCGGGGCGTGGCGGCGCGTGGGTCGGGCGATCGTCGGCGGCTCGCGCGGCCTGAGAACACGCCAGCCAGTTGCTGAACGCACCCGTCGGCGCCGAGCCGGGTGCGCCTTCGCCTCGGACGGCAGCAGTTCGGTGGCCGAGGTCTCGGGCGCTGGCGGTAGGTGCGGTCGAGGTCTTGGGCGCTGGCCGTGAGCCTGGCCGGGGGTCTTGGGCGCTGACTGTGGGTCCGGTCGAGGTCTTGGGCGCTGACCGTGAGCCTGGCCGGGGGGCTCGAGCGCCGACCGTCGGCCTGGCCGGGGGCTCGAGCGCCGACCGTGGGCCTGGCCGAGGGGCTCGGGCGCTGACCGTGGGTGCGGTCGAGGTCTCGGGTGTGCTTCCTGCTGGCCGCCGCAGCGGTGAGGGCAGCCGTCGATAGCTGGGCGAGGGGGCGTTGGGGAGAGTTAACCCAGGGTTTACGAAACGGGACCGTTGCGTATCGGAATAGCTTGCGATACGGTGTCGTTGCGAAACTCGTACGTATCGAAATTGGGGGGCTCTTCGTGAGAGACGAAGTAGTGGATCCGAACGCGGGCCATCCGCGCCGCTGGGGGATCCTTGGCGTTCTGGTGTTCAGCCTGCTGGCCGTCGTGCTGGACAACACCATCCTCAACGTGGCGATGAAGACCATCGCCGACAAGACGGTCGGTTTGGGGGCGACGCAGAGCGAGCTGGAGTGGGCGATCAACTCCTACACGCTGGTGTTCGCCGGGTTGCTGTTCACGTTCGGGGTGATCGGCGACCGGACGGGGCGCAAGCGGATGTTGTTCATCGGCATGGCGCTGTTCGGACTGGCCTCGCTCGCCAGCGCCTACTCGCAGGATCCGACGCAGTTGATCTTTGCGAGGGCGGCGATGGGCATCGGCGGGGCGGCGATCATGCCGGCCACGCTGGCGATCATCTCCAACGTCTTCCCGCCCGGTGAGCGGGGCAAGGCGATCGGCGTGTGGGCCGGGGGTGTGGGGCTCGCGGTGGCGATCGGGCCGATCACGGGCGGCCTGCTGATCCAGCACTACTGGTGGGGCTCGGTCTTCCTGATCAACGTGCCGATCGTGATCATCGCCATGATCCTCATCGCGACTCTCGTACCGGAGTCGCGTGACCCGAAGCCGTCCAGGCTGGACCCGGTCGGTGTGCTGCTGTCGATCATCGGGTTGGTGGCCGTGGTGTACGGCATCATCCGCGGCGGCGGCCTCGGCACCGTTCTCAGCGCGGAGGTCCTGGTGCCGACGCTGTTCGGGCTGGTGGTGCTGGGTGTGTTCGTGTGGTGGGAGCGGCGTATCGACCACCCGATCTTCGACGTCCGCAACTTCGGCAACGTCCGCTTCAGCTCGGCCATCGGCATGATGGGCATCGTCTTCTTCGCGATGATGGGCGGGATGTTCTTCCTGACCTTCTACCTGCAGACCGTGCTGGGCTTCTCGCCGGTGCAGGCGGGGGCGCTGATGATCCCGTTCGCCGCCGCGCAGCTCATCTTCGCGCCGCTCAGCCAGCGGGTGAACGAGCGGTTCGGCGCCAAGCTGTCGGCCACCGTGAGCATGGTCGTGGTCACGGCCGCCCTGGCCAGCTACGCGCTCATGGACCAGGACACGCCGATCGTGCTCATCGAGGTCATCTTCTTCGTCCAGGGCGCCGCGATGGCGAACATCATGCCGCCCGCGACCACCGCCATCATGGAGTCGCTGCCCAGGGAGAAGGCCGGCGTCGGCTCGGCCATGAGCAACACCGTCCGCCAGGTCGCCGGCGCGCTCGGCGTGGCCGTGCTCGGCTCGGTGCTGTCGTCCAACTACCGCGGCGAGATCACGCCCTCGCTGGCCGGCCTGCCCGCCGACGTCCAGCACACCGCGGGCGAGTCGATCGTGCAGACGATGGGCGTCGCCCAGTCGCTCGGCGAGAAGGGCCAGGCGCTGATCAAGCCCGCGTTCGCCGCGTTCGTCGACGGCATGCACGTCACGGCGCTGGTGTCGGCGGTGATCGCGCTGGTCGGTGTCGCGGTGGTGGCAAGGTGGATGCCCGGCAAGACGCGCCCAATCACGCAGGCGGAACAGAAAGAACCAGCTGTAGTGTGAGGCAGCGATGACGATCCAGGAATCAGGGACTGCCCGTCCGGCGGGGCGTCCGCGCAGCGAGAAGGCCGAGAAGGCGATCATCGAGGCCACCCTCGATCTGATCGGCGAGGGCATGGGCGTCTCCGATCTGTCCATCGAGGCCATCGCGTCGAGGGCGGGTGTCGGCAAGACGACGATCTATCGGCGCTGGTCCAACAAGGAGGACCTGGTCGTCGACGCCCTCGCCACGCTCAAGGCCCCGGTGCCGTCGCTCACCGGCACGTCGGTGCGCGACGACCTGATCTCCCTGCTCGACGCGATGCGCAGCGAGTCGGGCGTGGCCCGCAACCGCTGCGTGATGAAGATCGCCATGAGTGAGGCCGATCGCTATCCGCAGCTGATGGACCGGTTCGTCAAGCGGGCCATCGAGCCCCGGAGGCAGGCGATGCGCTCGGTGATCGAGCGCGGCATCGCCAACGGCGAGCTCCGCGCCGACCTGGACGTCTCCATGGGCATGGCCGTCCTCACCGGCACCATGCTCTGGTTCACCAAGTGGGGTCCGGCCGGTGACCTCGCGCCGGATCTCGCCGAACGCGTGGTGGACGTGGCTCTGGCGGGAATGGCCCCCTGACGGCGGACGACGGCCACCTGTGCAGGTCCCGGGCTTGTGCTGTGCCCTCCGGATGTTGGCGTGAGTGCCGTTGCGGAGGTACGGGGGCCCGGGGGTGATGACTCCCGGCGGGGGCGTGTCAGCGCCGCCCCCGCCGGGCCTTGTCTCGGGCGGGGTTTGCGGCAAGGGGGGCTGATCGTTCTGGCCTAGGCAGAACGTGAGCATTGTTCTAATCTCGCGGCCATGCCCCCCATACGAAAAATCGCGACAATCGTCGTGCTCGCGTCAGGTCTGCTGTTATCCGGCGGCACCGCTTTCGCCCATGAGGAGCGTCCGGTGACGCTGCCTGATGGTACGGGGACGGTGCCGGTGTTGCGGTCCGGGGAGCCGGATCTGCTGGTGTGCAAGACGGATAAAGCCGACTTTGAGCGTCGAATCGCGAAATTTCCGGAGGAGCTCAAAGCCCGCAACCTCGACCTTTTCACGAAATGTCAGCAAAAAGGGGTTAGGCACCTCCAGGAAGCCGTCGACCGGGTCGACCGCCCCGGAATGACGATCGCCATTCTCCCCGGGCTCTACCGCGAAGAACCCAGCCGCCCCGCCCCCACCGGCGCCTGCGCCCGGCTCCCCGCCCGCTGGTCCACGTGGGGCTACCAGATCCTCTCCTTCGACCAGCAGCGGCAGTGCCCCCACAACCAGAACCTCGTCGCCATCCTCGGCAAGAAGGACCTGCAGATCGAGGGCACCGGAGCCAGCCCGCTCGACGTCGTGATCGACGCGGAGTACCGCAAGCTCAACGCCGTCCGCGCCGACCGTACCGACGGCGTCTACTTCCGGAACTTCACCGCCCAGCGCACCACGTTCAACTCCCTGTACGTGCTCGAAACCGACGGTTTCGTCATCGACCGCGTCCTCACCCGCTGGAACGACGAGTACGGCTTCCTCACCTTCGCCAGCGACCACGGCCTCTACACCGACTGCGAGGCGTACGGGAACGGCGACGGCGGCCTCTACCCGGGCAGCGCCTCCAACCTCAACGACGGCCGCGGCCACGACGTCCCCAGGTACGCCATCGAGATCCGCCGCTGCAAGAGCCACGACAACGCGCTCGGCTACTCGGGCACCGCGGGCGACTCGATGTGGGTGCACGACAACGAGTTCTACGACAACATGGTCGGCGCCACCATGGACAGCCTCTGGCCCTCGCACCCCGGACTGCCGCAGAACCACGCCAAGTTCGAGAACAACCGGATCTACGACAACAACCGCGACTACTACCGCTACACCCGCGACGGCACCTGCGCCAAACCCCCGGCCGAACGCGGCTACGAGCGGGGCGTGGTGTGCTCGCAGGTGGGCGTGCCCCCGGGGACGGGCATCCTGGTCGCGGGCGGCAACTACAACGTCTTCAGGAACAACCACGTCTGGGGCCACCGGCGGGCGGCCTTCCACCTGTTCGGGGTGCCCGCGTTCATCAGGGGCGAGAACGACCTGGCCAAGCAGGCCGACACCTCCGACTACAACCGCTACGAGGGCAACGTGTTCGGCGTCAGCCCGACGGGTGAGCGGCGGCCGAACGGCCTGGACGTGTGGTGGGACGGGCAGGGCACCGGCAACTGCTGGCAGAGGGACACGGGAACGTCGTCGCCCGCCGTCCTGCCGGTCTGCGCCGCCGCGGCGCCCGCGCTGTCGGGCGGCGCGAACCGCCTGCTGGCCGAGCCCGTGAAGCTGGTCAAGCTGTACCTGTGTGCGGACTTCAGCGCCTCGCAGGCCCGGCTGCCGGCCGGGTGCGACTGGTTCGGCGCGTCGGGGCTCGGCAAGGTGGAAACGCAGCTCGCCCTCGGCGGCTCGGCGGTGCTCGGGCTGCTGCTGGGGCTGTTCTGGTGGCGTTCGCGGCGGGGCGCGCGCCGGCACGGTGGCGACGTCCTGTCGGGGAGCGCACGCCGGCACGGTGGCGACGTCCTGTCGGGGAGCGCACGCCGGCACGGTGGCGACGGCCAGTCGAGGAACGGCGTGGCGCCCGCGGTGACGGCGATCGTCCGGCGCCGGCACCGGCTGATCGTGGCCGGGAGCGTCGCCGGGGCCGCCGGGCTCGTGCTCGACGTGGTGGCGGCGGCCGTGGACAGCACGTCGCAGGCCGGGGTCGCGCTGCTGCTCATGGGGGCGTGGTGGCTCTGCCTGGGCGCGGCCTTGCGGGGCAGGCGGCCGGCGTTCGGCTGGCTCACGATCGTGGTGGGGCTGCTGGCCTGCGCCGACGCCTTCGACCGGCTGGTGTACCTGATCCCCGTCGTCCCGCTGGGGCCGGGGTGGATCCGGGGGCTGCTGACCGGGCTCTGGGTGCTCTGCGCGGTCGTGGTGCTGGCGCCGCGGCGCGGGGGCACCGTACGGGAGACACCCGCCGAGGCCGGGGTGAGCGCGTGAGCCGGACCGTCCGCATGGCCGGATACGTGGCCGGGTGCGTGCTGGCGTCCTGGCTCGTCACGGCGTGCGGGCCGCTGGCGGAGACCCACCACAATCCGGGCAACAGCCACGAGGTGGCCACGGCGCCGCCGAGCGGGCAGGCGGACGCCGTGATCACCGTCGCCCGCGGCCAGGTGAGCCCGCCGCCGGGCTGGCTGGAGGTGGCCAAGGGACGGCAGGTCAGCATCACGGTGACCAGCGACGTCGCCGACGAGCTGCACGTTCACGGCTATGACATCGAGGCCGAGCTGCGGCCGGGGGTGCCCGCGACCGTGCGCTTCACGGCCGGCCTGACCGGGGTGTTCGAGGTGGAGACCCACAGGAGCAAGCTGGTCCTCACCCAACTGGCGGTCCGGTGACGGCGGGGGTCCTCGCGCACGGCATCGGTACGCGCGGCGACCTGCCGATCCCGCTCTTCTACGCCTACGCGGGCGCTTTCGCGGCGCTCGTCGTCTCGTTCCTGGCGCTCGGGCTGCTCTGGGCCGACTCCCGCTTCCGCGGCGACCGGGCGGGCCTGGCGATCCCGTTGCGCCTGCCCGGCCGCCCGGCGCGCGTGCTGACCCTCGTCCTCGCCGTCTACACGATCGGCTGGCTCGTGGCGGGTCCCGCGGACGGGAACGCGGGGCCGTACCTGGTGTATGTGCTCTTCTGGGTGGGCCTGGTCCCGGCGTCGCTGCTGTTCGGCCCGGTGTGGCGGGCGCTGAGCCCGTTCCGGCTGCTGCCCGACCGGCCCCGGCGCCCGCTCCCGCGCGGGCTCGGCTACTGGCCCGCCGCCGCGGGCCTGCTCGCGTTCACCTGGACGGAGCTGGTCGCGCCCGAGCCCGCGGCACCGTTCACGCTGCTGACCTTCTGCGCCCTGTACGCGCTCGCCCAGCTCGCGGGCACCCTCGTGTACGGCCACGCCTGGCTGGAACGCGGCGACCCGTTCGAGGTGTACTCGACCCTGATCGGCCACCTGTCGCCCCTCGGCAGAAGGGCGAACGGCGACCGCGTCCTGCGCAGCCCCTTCGACGGCCTCGACGCCATCCAGCCCGCCCCCGGCCTGGTCGCCACCGTCTGCGTCCTGCTCGGCGGCACCGCGTACGACGGCTTCTCCAGCACCCCCGCCTGGGTGAACGCCCTCCAGTCAGGCCCGCTCGGCCGCACCGGGCTGGGCACGTTCGGCCTGCTGGCCGCCGTCGCGGGGGTGGCCCTCCTGTACGCCGCCTGCCTCGGCGCGGCCGGGCTGATCGGCGGCACCAGGGGACTGACCGCCCGATTCGCCCACTCGCTGGTGCCGATCGCCGCCGGTTATCTCATCGCCCACTACTTCTCCCTCCTGGTCATCGAGGGCAGGCACGGCATCCTCCTGGCGCTCGGCATGGCCGCCCAGCCCGACCCGAACGCCGTCGAACCCGCCACGATCGCCGTCGTCCAGGTGCTGGCCATCGTGATCGGCCACGTGGTGGGGGTGGTGGCCGCCCACGACCGCTCGGTCCGCCTCCTGCCGCCTGGCCGCGCGGTCGCGGGGCAGATCCCGCTGTTCGTCCTCATGGTCTGCTACACGATCGGCGGCCTGACGCTGCTGCTGTGAGCGGAACGGGCACGACTTCCGGCGGCGATCCGGGGCCTCGGGGTTCGGCCTCTGGTCGGTCGCCGGGCGAAAGGCCCTCTTCTGGCGTCGAAGGCATGATCGAGGTACGGGAGCTCACCAAGCGGTACGGCGGCGTCACCGCCGTACGCGAACTGTCCTTCACGGTACGGCGACCGTCAACGGCCGGCCCTACGCCGAACACCCCGATCCGCTCCGGCAGGTCGGGGCGCTGATGGAGGTCACGCCGGCGCACGGGGCCGCACGGCGTACCAGCACCTGCTGGCGCTGGCCCGCACGCACGGGATCGCGTCCGCCCGGGTGGTCGAGGTGCTGGTCCGCTGCGCGCGCGCCGCGGAGCTGCGGGATCTGCTGGTACGGCACGGGGCCTCGGTGACCAGTGCCGAGGCGGGCGTGCTCGTGCTCGGGCCGGCTGCCGGGGCGGCGGTGTCGCTGGCCTGGGTCGCGGTGGCCCTGGCGGGCGCGGCCGTGCTGCTGCGCCGACTTCGCGCCCTCGCCCAGCGCTGGCCGCGGGTGGTGGACGCCTGTCTGGCCGGGTTCGTCGCGGCGGTGAGCGTGCCGGTGACGATGGGTGGCGGCGGCGCCCCCGGCGTGCTGGAGCCGGGCATCGGCGTCACGGGGGCCGGTTGGGTGTGGTTCGCCGCCGTTCACGTGCCGCTGGTGTGGCGGCGCAGGGGCCCCGTCGTGGTGTTCTGGGCGGTCATCTCTCCTCAATCGTGGCAGAGCGCGGCGATCCGGGCGCGGTAGCTTGGGCGCACCGGGAGGGGGACAGGCGATGGCGGGCGACGCGACGGCGGGTGAGGTGACGGCGGGCGAGGTGACGGCGGCGGAGCTGCTGGTCGCGGCGCGGGGTGGGGACGACGTGGCGTTCGGGCGGCTGGTCGGGCCGCTGCGGGACGAGCTGCGGGCCCACTGTTACCGGATGCTGGGCTCCGTCCACGACGCCGAGGACGCCGTGCAGGACACGCTGGACCGGGCGTGGCGGAACCTGGCGCGGTTGGAGGACCGCGGGTCGATCAGACCGTGGCTGTACAGGATCGCGACGAACAGGGCGCTCACGCTCATCGAACGCCGGAGCCGCCGCGAGCTGCCCGCCGACCTCGACCCGGCCGGTGGCGAGGTGGCGTGGCTGGAGCCGTACCCGGACAGTCTGATGGCCTGGACGGCGGGACTCGGGCCCGAGGCGCGGGCAGTGGCGAGGGAGAGCGTGGAACTGGCGTTCGTGGCGGCGCTGCAGCACCTGTCGGCCGTGCAGCGGGCCGTGCTGCTGCTGCGCGACGTCCTCGGGTACGCCGCCCGCGAGGTCGCCGACCTGCTGGACACCACGGTCGCGGCGGTCAACAGCGCCCTCCAGCGGGCCAGGAAGAACCTCGCCGAGGTGCTTCCCCCGACCACCCAGCGGCAGACCCTCGGCGAGCTGGGCGAGGCGGGGAGCCGGGAGCTGGCCCGCAGGTACGCGGCCGCCTGGGAGGCCGGGGACGTGGACGCCATCGTGGCCATGCTGGCCGAGGACGCGAAGTACTCGATGCCGCCGCTGGCGGCCTGGTTCGAGGGGCGCGAGGGCATCCGGGGGTTCCTGCTCGGCGGGCCGCTCAAGGAGCGCTGGCGGATGCTGCCCGCGCGGGCCAACGGGCAGGTGGCGTTCGGCACGTACATGTGGGACGAGAAGCGGGCGGCCTTCCTCCCGGCGGGGCTGGACCTGCTGGTGGTGCGGGGCGATGGTCAGGTGGCGGAGGTGGTGTCGTTCCTGGAGGCCGATTTCGCCGGTTTCGGTCTTCCCGAGGAAGTGCGATGAGTTTCGGGATCCGCCCGGGTTGTACGTACGGAACGAAGATGCCGACCCGGAAGGACCCCATCCATGTCCACGAACGAAGACCAGATCCGCGACCTCGTCCTGCGCTGGGCCGAGGCGGTGCACCGCGGCGACCTGGAGACGGTCCTCGCGGACCACGCGGCGGACATCGTGATGTTCGACGTGCCGGAGGACGTTCGCGGCATCGAGGCGTACGAGAAGGCCTGGCCGCCGTTCTTCGAGTGGCAGGCGCGGGGGGCGGCGTTCGAGATCGAGTCGCTGGACGTCGTCGCCGGTGGCGGCGTCGCCTTCGCGTACGCGCTGCTGCGGTGCGGCATGCCCGCCGACGACCGGCGGCTGCGGTTGACGCTCGGCCTGCGCGAGGAGGGCGGCCGGTGGGTCGTCGCGCACGAGCACCACTCGTTCCCGATCGCCGACGACGCGGCGGCCGTGCGGGAGGTGCGCGGGGTGCACGAGCGGTGGTACGCGGGCACCGCGGCCAAGGACCTGGACGGCATGATGGCCGCCATCGCCGACGACGTCGTGTCGTACGAGCATGACGCGCCGCTCGAGTACGTGGGCGTCGAGGCGGTGCGGGAGGTCTGCGCGCGCGGCCTCGACGAGGGACCCGACGTCCGCTTCGACATGCCGGAGCTGAAGGTCATGGCCAGGGAGGACCTCGCGGTCGCGTGGGGACTCAACCGGGTTCGCGTCGGCGGGGGTGCCGAGACGTGGTCGCGGGGGACGCGGGTGTTCGAGCGGCGGGACGGCTCCTGGGTGATGATCCACCAGCACGTCTCCTACCCGTACGACCCGGCCACCGGCGAGGCGCGGACCGACCTGCGCCCAGGCCCTGCCCGGCGCTAGGCCGGGGGCCGGACGGTGGCGAGCATGGTGTCGAGGGCGCGCTGGGACGTCTGCAGCCGTTCGATCGTCCCGGCGATGCGCTCGCGCTCTCTCCGCAGGTTGCTCACCATGCCCGGGCATGCCGTCGGCACCATCCCGTCGCCGTCGTCGTGGACGCAGGGCAGCAGGAGGGCGATCACGGTCGTCGGGAGTCCGGCGGCGAGCATCGTACGGATGTGGCGCACCGCCGCCACGTCCGGCTCGGCGTACTCGCGGTAGCCGTTGGGCAGCCGCACCGGCCGCAGCAGCCCCTGCTCCTCGTAGTAACGCAGCAGCCGCCTGCTCACCCCGGTGCGGCGGGCCAGCTCTCCGATCCTCATGTGTCCCTTGACCTTCACATCGATGTGACGCCTTAGCTTCCGATCACAACAACGGAAAGGGGCCGAATGATGCCTGGAGTTGTGATCATCGGAGCGGGGCCGGGGATCGGCCGGTCCGTCGCCCGCCGGTTCGCGCGGGAGGGGCTGCCGGTCGCGCTCGTCTCGCGTACCGGCACGACGCTCGACCTGGACGGGGTGCTCGCGTACAAGGCCGACAGCACCGACGAGGACCAGCTCAGAGCGGCCCTCGACGCGGCCGCGGCCGAGCTGGGCACGCCGGACGCCGTGGTCTACAACGCCGCGGTCATCCGGCCGGACGCGCCGGGCGAGGTGAGCGTGCGGGCCCAGCTGGACGCCTGGGCCGTGAACGTGGTGGGGGCGCTCGTCGCGGCCGCGCACGTGGCGCCCGCGATGGCCCGGCGCGGCAGCGGGTCGTTCCTCATCACCGGGGGGATGCCCGAGCCCAAGGCCCAGTACGTCAGCCTCTCGCTCGGCAAGGCGGGCGTGCGGACGCTGGCGGCGCTGCTCGACCAGGAGTACGGGCCCTCGGGGGTGCACGTGGCCAGCGTCACCGTGGCCGGACCGGTCGCGCCCGGCACGGCCTTCGACCCCGACGACATCGCCGAGCACTACTGGCGCCTGCACACCCAGCCTCGGGAACGGTGGGAACGGGAGGTCCTCCATGACGGCACGGCATCACGTTGGTGAGGCCGTCGAGTCGCGGGGCGTGAGTTGCCAGAGCCAGCCGATCGCGTCGAGCCCGAGCCGTCCGGCCACCCGCTGGGAGGAGTGGTTGTCGGCACTCGTGCTGTAGAACAGGCGGACACCCGGCAGCAGGCCCGCCCACGCCGCGGTGGTCGCCGCCGCGTACCCGCGGCCCCGGAAGGCGGGCGAGGTCCAGGCGCCCGCCTCGGCCCCCTCGGGGGTCAGCCGGGCGCTGTGGCAGATCGCGGCCACCTGGCCGTCCTCGACGATCATCGCCCAGGGCGCGCCCGCGCCGCCGGCGAGCAACTCGTCCCACTCCTCGGGCTCCCAGCCCGCGGGGCGCAGCGGGCGCAGGCGCGCGGCGTGCGACGGGTCGTCCGACGTGATGACGTCGGCGGGCGCCTCGAACGTGAGCGGCGGCCGCACCAGATAGCACGGCCCTCCGGACACCGCCCGCCCGCCGCCCAGCAGGGCGTCGCACCGCGCCAGGACGTCAGGCGGGTGGCCCGGGGACGACGGGACGCCTTGGGAGACGAGGTCGAGAAGCTCGGTGGCGACCGGGTCGGGCACGTCGGCGCGGACCGCGGCGGTCAGGCCGTCGGCCGCCACGCCGATCACCAGCTCCTCCGGCCCCGGCAGGCGTCCTCGGCCGTCGAGGCGCCAGACGACGCCGAGCTCGATGCGGAGCAGGTCGGTGGTCATGGCTCCTCCGGTCCTGGCAGGCGTCCTCGGCCGTCGAGGCGCCAGGTGACGCCCAGCTCGATGGTCATGACTCCACCAGCGTGAACGCGGCGCTGGCCGCCACCCTACCGTTGACGATCACGTCGAGCTCCCTGGTGCCCGGCGGCTCGTCGCGGGTGGTGACCGGACGGAAGGAATGGCTCTTGCGCACGGTGAACGTCGCGCCCGGCCCCGCCGCCTCCCGCTGGCCCAGGTGGAAGACCCGGCGCGAGCCCGCCCGCCGGATCGCGTACTTGAGCAGCACAGGACCCGGCGCGCCCGCCGTGACCGTGACGGCGAAGGACAGCCTCCCGCCGACGGCCACCGTGTCGGACTCGAGGGCCAGCAGGTCGACCGCGCCGCTGCCCGGGGTGGCGCCCACCAGTGCCAGCGCCTCCGGGTGGCCGGCGCGCAGCAGCCCGCGCACGGCGTGCCGCAGCACCTTCTCCACGTGCGAGCCGCCGTCGGAACGCCATCGGGCCAGCAGCTCCACCGCCACCTCCGGATGGTCCTTGGCCAGGTCGTTGACGTGGTTGGCGACCGAGCGGCGGACGTATTCGCTCGGGTCGTCGCGCAGCCGGTCGAGCAGGGGCAGGGTCGGCCCCGGTGTCATCAGCCAGCGCACCCGGGCGCCCCACGGCAGCCGCGGGCGCGACCCCTCCGAGGCCAGGCGGCGCAGATGCTCGTCGGGGGACTCCGCCCAGCCGTACATGATCTTGAGCGCGTCGTCGCGGTAGCGCTCCAGGTAGGGCCGTACGGCGAACTCGCCCGTCGCGTACGGCGTGAGCACGGCCAGCGTGCCCATCCCCGCCTCCAGGTGGTCGACCCCCTGGACGGCCGTGTGGTCGGTGGCCGGCCAGCCGCTCCACATGTCCAGCGTGACCCGCGAGGCGCCCTCGCGCACGACCTCGGCGGCCTGCGGATAGGGCAGCGGCAGCGCGTCGTGCAGGGCCGCGGCGACATGCCGGACGCGGTCCTTGAGCTCGAGCCCGTCGAGCCCGGCCAGGGCACGCGCGGTGAAGGCGGCCCGCGGGAACGGCGCCCAGGCGGCGGCCAGCCCGTCGGCCAGCACGGATATGGACCGGGCGTTGATCATGTCCTTGAGCGGTTGAGGCACGCGCCCACTGTGCCAGCCGCCACCGACAATCTGTCAGCCCCGCTGGGACAGCTCGGCGAAGTAGGCCCGCATCGAGGGATAGTAGTCGTCGAAGTCCGGCGTGGGGGAGTCGTCGCGGGCGGCCACGAGCATGTCGAGGTAGTACTCCCAGCCGGGGCCGACCTCGCCGATCGCGTCCTCGTTGTCGAGATGGTGGACGAACCGCAGCTCCGTCGTGCCGTCGCGCTCCTCCAGCAGCAGTTCGACCCGCCAGGCCCCGAACTCGTCGAGCGCGGACACGGCCAGCCGCTTCGGTGGTTCGCACGCCTCGATGCGCATCTCGAACCAGGGGGCCTGCTCCTCGTACACCATCCGGACCTTGATCGTCTGCCCGGGCGCGCCGTGGCCTTCCCATGGGCCGAACCAGCGGGCGGTGCGGTCGGACTCGGTGATGCTGGCCCACACGTCCTCGACGGGCGCGCGGAACGTCCGGCTGAGAACGAGGTCGCTCCCCTCGCTCGTCCTGAACAACCGGCCGGTGGGGATGCGGTTCATGCGGTCTCTTCCTCTCTGCTGCTTCCGGTCGCTGTGGTCGGGCGGCGCTCGCGGCGGGCCCGGTAGACCTCGGTCTCCAGCGCGTCCAGGCGGTGCTCCCACCCCGAGGGTCGTCCGAACTGCGCGAGCCAGGTGATGAGCGCGTCGAACGGCTCGGGGTCGAGCGTGTAGAAGCGTTGCCTGCCGATCAGCTCTGCGCGAACCAGCCCGCTCTGCCTGAGCACCCGCAGGTGCCTGCTCACGGCGGGCCGGCTGATGGCGAACCGCTCGGCGACCTCCCCGGCGGACAGCCGCCCGTCCTTGAGCATCTCCAGGATCCGCCGCCGCACCGGGTCCGCGATCGCCCCCGCCACCTCGTCCACGGCAAAAGCGTAACCCACTGGTTACGCGTTCGCCAAGCGCCTCTTCCTGGACGGCGCCCGCTCGCGAGCGTGGAACGCGACCCGGCACACCGCCAGCGCCAGCCCGAACACCGGCACCCAGCCCAGCCGGGCCAGCACCCACGCCGGTCCGTCGGGCACCGTGTGCAGGCCGGGGAGGGTTTCGCCCCCGAGCAGCCCGAGCGCGGTGACCAGGATCATCGCGCTCTGGTGCCACAGGAAGATCGTCATCGCGGACAGGTTCACCAGCGCCACCGCCGCCCACACGACCGGCCGCCGCAGCGCCCGGCGCAGCGGGCCGAGCAGGAGCAGGGCCGCCCCGCACTGGGCCAGCCCGAAGAAGACGGCCGCGAGCGTGGGCGGGTCGAGGTTGGAGACGGCCGCGCCGGGCACCCCGACCATGGCCGCCGGATACCCGGCCCCGAGCACCAGCCCCACGGCTCCCACCGCCCCGCCGACCAGCAACACCCACCCGGCGGTACGACTCCGCAACGCCCCCCGTGCCCAGGCCACACCCAGGCAGTACGGCACCAGCCACCCGGCCAGGACGTTGACGGAACCGAGCGCGTCGCCCAGCTCGTGGGACGTCAGCCATCCGGAGCCGAGCGCGTCGCTCAGTTCGTGGGACGTCAGCCATCCGGCCAGGTCGTTCATGAAGCCATGCGGCCCGCTCAGGCCATGGGACGCCGGCCACCCGGCAAGCACGCTGACGGCGCCGGCCCACGAGGACCCGCCCCCGCCGTACGGAACCAGATCGATCACCGCGACGGTCACCAGCGGCCACATCGGGTGCAACCGGGCCACCAGCGGAGTCGCCGCCGTCAGCACCGCGAACACCACCAGGAACCACATCGGCGACAGCACCAGCTTGACCAGCCTGGTCACGGTCACGGTGTCGGCTCCGGCGGCCAGCATCCCGGCCACCGTCACGCTCCAGACCGCCAGCACGACACCGACCGGCCGGGACAGCCGCGCCAGCCGGGCGCACAGCCACTGCCGGTAGGTCCCGGCCGACGCGCCCCGACTCCTCGCCGCCGCGTACCCGCCCACAAGGAAGAACACCGCCAGCGTCTGGAACAGCCAGGTCGCGGGAGCCAGTTGCGGCATGTACCGCAGCGGGCTGGCCACCCGTATCGCGCCGCTGTCGAGCACCAACGCCGTCACCAGCCAGTGCCCGAGCACGACCCCCCCGATGGCCAGTGCCCGGAGTGCGTCGATGGCGCGGTCACGATGGGGCGGGGTAGCCCGCTCGACTCGCCGCACGAGGTCACGCAACGGTGCGAGTACGCGACGCCATCCAGTCGCGGCGGCGCGCCCGACCCGCCATGCGCGGCGGCGCGCCGGCTGGACACTGCGGTGCTGCTCAGGCGACCCTCCGTGGGCAACCCGCCCGAAGCGGCCACGCAACGGCAGGCGGCCACGCAACGGGACGAGGCCACGCAACGGCAGGCGGCCACGCAACGGGACGAGGCCACGCAACGGCAGGCGGCCACGCAACGGGACGAGGCCACGCAACGGCAGGCGGCCACGCAACGGGACGAGGCCACGCAACGGCAGGCGGCCACGCAACGGGACGAGGCCACGCAACGGCAGGCGGCCACGCAACGGGACGAGGCCACGCAACGGCAGGCGGCCACGCAACGGCGCGAGGGCGCGGTGCTGCCCGGGTCGGACGCCACCCGCGTCCGTGCAAGCGGGCTCACGCATGACGGCCCACGTCGCGAACGGCCTGCCCGGTGACGATTCTGGCGATGCTCTCCAACGCCGGCGAACCGGACCGGAGATAGTCGCTGTGCCCACCATCGCCCGCCGCGAAGACATGGGCACCGAACTGCGGGGACACCGGATCGGTGCCGAACCCGGCGGTGAGGAAGGGCAGCCGGAGCCGCACACTCGGGATGCGCGCGACCCAGTCTGCGCCAGCCCGACCGGCCCAGACGGTGGCCCTCGTCCGCAGGGCGGCGACGTTGGGGGCGATCACACCGGGGCTCCCGTACAGGACGATGTTGCCGACATCCAGCCCGGGCGCGGCCCGCGCGCACACCACGGAGCCGTACGAATGGCACAGCAGCGAGATCGCGGCGGCAGGCTTGGCGGCGGCGAGCTTCCGTACGAATGCCCGCAGCTCAGGGACGGCCTGATCGGCCCAGCCGGCCGACATCGCGGCCAGACTGACGGTGCTCGGAGTCCGGTATCCGAGCCAGGCGACGACGGCGGCCCGATCCCCGAGCGCCTCCCGCAGCCGCATGGAGCCGCCGCGAAGCAGCCCGTACTTGTCGAGATTGGTGTCGGAGCCGGGGACCAGGACGGCGATCGTGCGGGCCGTCGCCAGATCGCCGAACACCTCGACGGCCCGCCCGCCGTCACGCCCGTCGAAGGCCAGGAACCGGCGGGAGGGATCCGCCATGTCCCGCAACATCGCGGCCCGCCACAGATGCCCATACCGGACCGCCATCCACTCAGCCGCCCGGATGTCCTCCCGGCTCGCGGCATACCGCCGCGCGAGGGCAGCGGGAGCGGCACTCCCGAGCGGCGCTAGATTTCCGGGCACGGGCGCTGGCACGGCCCCCGGCCACGCCGCCCCCGAAACCGGCACGCCTACAGCAACGGCGACAAGCGCACCACCCAGAAAGCGCCACCAACTCCGTCCCCGAAGCGCTCCCTCCTCCCTGGCCCACCGCCACCTCCCACACCCCGGCGCCATCCTGGCCAGCCAGGCGTATCCGGCGGCTGGCTTCGTGTTGGGCGGTGCTTGCTCGGCGGACCAGCTTGCTGGCCTTGCGTACCATGCCGCTCTGCTCGGGTTCGGCGGCGCCATCCTGGCCAGCCAGGCGTATCCGGCGGCTGGCTTCGTGTTGGGCGGTGCTTGCTCGGCGGACCAGCTTGCTGGCCTTGCGTACCATGCCGCTCTGCTCGGGTTCGGCGGCGCCATCCTGGCCAGCCAGGCGTATCCGGCGGCTGGCTTCGTGTTGGGCGGTGCTTGCTCGGCGGACCAGCTTGCTGGCCTTGCGTACCATGCCGCTCGGGTCGCGTTCGGCGGCGCCGTCCTGGCCAGCCAGGCGTATCCCGCCGCCGGCTTCTCGTTGGGCGGCGCTTGCCTGGCCGCCCAGCTCGTTGGCCTCGCGTACCGCCACACTCGCCTGGCTGCTGACCACCGTGGCGGCCTTGCTTGTGTCGCCCGGTCGGCTTGTGTCGCTCGGTCGGCTCGGGTCGCCATCCCGCTATGTGGGACTTCTCCATAGATTTCGATCACTCAGGCGACGCTGCCGCACCCGACATCCCTGCCACATCGAACCCACGACCGCATTCCAACGCCTCCGGGTGGACCCAAGATGTACGACCGTGGTCCGATGCCCCGCCCAACATCACGCAGCTACCATCGGCCCATGCAGGTCACCCCACCCCTCCCGCTGCTGAGGCGAGTGCCGTCCGGCCTCTGGACGGCGCTGGCCTGGTGTGCGGGCCTGGCGCTCACGTTCCTGATGCGCGTCAGGCTGCCAGGTGAGGCGGAGCCCGCCTACAGCCCCGGCGCGTTGCTCTACCACTGGGACGGCCTGTCTTTCCTGATCGTGGCCACCGCGCTGGTCGTGACAGGCAGCACCCTGCTGGCCCGCCGCCCACTCCCGGCCCTGACCCTGCTGCTGGCCGCCTCCGCCGTGGCGTGCATGCCGCTGGGCGTAGGAGAGATCCCTTCGGCCCAGTTCCTGGCGGTCGACGCCGCCCTCTACTTCATCGCCGCCACTGCCCCACGCCGTACGAGCATCGCCGCCATCACCATTTCGCTCATCACGCTGGCGGGCTATCTAGGGACGCGGCTGCTCTTCGGGTGGGTCGTCGGGACCTCGGCGGAGCTCGCCGTCGCCATGACGGCCGTCATCGCATGGCTGGTCGGCCGCTCGGTGCACCAGGCCCATGTCCACGCCGAGAGCCTGCGCGTCCAGGCCACCGCCCAAGCCATCACCAGCGAACGTCTCCGGATCGCCCGCGAGCTCCACGACATGGTCGCGCACAGCATCGGCATCATCGCCCTGCAGGCAGGTGCCGCCCGGCGAGTGATCGACACTCAGCCCGTGCGCGCCCGCGAAGCGCTGGGCGAGATCGAGACGGTCGGCCGCGAGACACTGTCAGGCCTACGCCGGATGCTCGGCGCCCTCCGCCACCCCGAGCCAACCCACCCACGAGAGACGACGCCCGTTACTCACCTCATTCCAGTCCGACCACCGCAGAGCGAGTCGTTCGGCCGCTCCGTGTCGGCCGACCAGCAACCGGGCGCCGTGCCCAATCCGGCCCGACCATCGCAGCGCGAGTCGTCGGACCGCTTCCTGTCGGCCGACCAGCAACCGGGCGTCCTGCCCATTCCAGCCCAGCCATCGCAGCGCGAGTCGTCCGGCCCCTCCATGCCGGTCGACCAGCAACCGGGCGTCCTGCCCAATCCGGTCCGACCATTGCAGAGCGAGTCGTCCGGCCGCTCCATGCCGGTCGACCAGCAACCGGGCGCGCTGTCCGATCGGCCCGCACTGACCGAGCAGCGACCGGACGCGTCGGTCAGCAGGTACGCGTCAGTCGGGCCGCCGCAGCGGACGTCCGGTCACTCCGAATCGGTCCAGGTGCCGCCAGCTGTGTCTCTCGGTCCACCCGAATCGGGCCCCGCACCTTCGACTGCCCCGTTCGACTCGGGCCTGGCCCCTTTCGGCTCGGGTCTGGTCCCGCTTGGCCCGGACCTGGCCCCGGCCGGGCTGAGCGGCCTGGAGCGGCTTGCCGCGACGACGACGGCCGCCGGTGTTCAGGTCCAGGTGCGCTGGCGGGGTGTACGACGTCCGCTCCCTCCGGAGATCGACATGTCCGCCTACCGCATTGTCCAGGAGGCCGTCACCAACGTCACCCGCCATGCCGAGCACCCGTCGTGCCAGGTGACCGTCGACTTCGGTGATGAGGAGCTGGCCATCGAGGTCATCGACCCCGCACCTAGCCCTGACCCGAGCCTTCCCCTGGATCCCAGCCCGGATCTTTGCTCGAACCCCGGCCCGGATCTTTGCTCGGACACCAGCCCGGGCCTTTCTTCGGACTCCGGCCCGGGCCTTTCGTCGGGCCGCAGCTCGGGTCTTTCTTCGGGCGGTAGTCTGGATCTTTCCTTGGACTCCGGTTCGGGGCTTTTCGCGGGCCGCAGTCCAGGTCTTTCCTTGGGCTCCGGTTCGGGGCCTTCCTCAGACCGCAGTCCGGGTCCTTCCTCGGGCCGTAGTTTGGCTCTTTCCTCGGAGCCCAGTCCGGTTCTTTCCTTGGACTCCGCTCCGGGGTTTTTCACGGGCCGCAGTCCGGGTCTTTCCTTGGGCTCCGGTTCGGCGCTTTCCTCAGACCGCAGTCCGGATCTTTCCTCGGACTCTGATTCGGGGCCTTCCACAGGCTGCAGTCCGGGTGTTTCCTTGGGCTTCGATTCGGGTCCTTCGCCGGACCTCAGCCGGGACATTGCCGCAGCCCCGGCTTGCGATCTCAAGCCCGCCGCCGACCGTAGTTCCCGCTCCGTCCCCAGCTCCGCCCCCAGTTCCGACGCCAGCCTCAGCTCGGGTTCTGGTCCTGGTCTCGGTGCTGTTCCTGCCCACAACTCAGGCTCTGGTGCTGGGCGTCGGTTTGGGGGTGGCCGGGGGCGTAAGGCGGGGGTTGGGTATGGTCTGGTCGGGATGCGTGAACGAGTGGGTCTGTTGAATGGCGTCTTCTATGCCGGGCCTCGCCAGGAAGGCGGTTTTCGGGTGGTGGCGCGCCTGCCCGTACCGGCGCGGGTGCGATGAACGTCCGTGTACTGCTGGCCGATGACCAGCCGCTCATTCGGACCGCGCTGCAGATGGTCATCACTGACGCACCGGATCTTGAGCTCGTCGGCGAGGCGGGAACGGGTACGGAGGCGGTTCGCCTGACCGAGGAGCTGCGGCCCGATGTCGTGGTGATGGACATCCGCATGCCTGGCATGGACGGCATTGAGGCCACCCGCTTGATCACGGCCGGTCCCACCGATGCCCGCGTCATCGTCCTGACGACGTTCGACGAGGACGATTACGTGTACGGGGCGTTGCGGTCCGGGGCGTCCGGGTTTCTCGTCAAGGACATGGCGCTTGATGACATTCTTGCGGCGATTCGCGTGGTCGCTGCTGGAGATGCCCTGATCGCGCCTAGTGTCACCCGTCGGCTGATCGAGGAGTTCGCCGCTCGCCCTCAGCCCGGTCCGCGCCATCGGTCCCTCGACGGCATCACCGACCGGGAACGCGAGGTGCTGACC
This sequence comes from Nonomuraea angiospora, assembly GCF_014873145.1. Classification (NCBI taxonomy): domain Bacteria; kingdom Bacillati; phylum Actinomycetota; class Actinomycetes; order Streptosporangiales; family Streptosporangiaceae; genus Nonomuraea; species Nonomuraea angiospora. The sequence goes on from NZ_JADBEK010000001.1 coordinate 11,602,767, forward strand.
CTCATCGCTCGTGGGCTGTCCAACACGGAGATCGCCACCGATCTGGTTCTGAGCGTTGCCACGGTCAAGGCGTACGTGTCGAGGCTGCTGACCAAGCTGCACGCCCGTGACCGCGTTCAGCTCGTCATCATCGCCTACGAGGCGGGCCTGGTGTCAGCGTCCAGTGGCGGATAGGTCCCGCTAAGGGGGATAGGGTTGCTCGCTCCGAAACCACGTCACCCAGCAAGTGACCCCCTCCCCACGCGGGGAAACCCTCCGCCAAACAGCCGCCGGAAACCACATCACCAGCAAGGGACCCTCTCTCCACTGGAAAATCGCCGGCCAAAACGCGCCAGGAACCACATCACACCCAGAGGCGTCTGGTGAGAGGCTTTCTCTACTTCCGCGTTGGCGGCGTCTTCCGGTCCAGAGCCGGCAGGCCCAGGGCGCCTTCCAGGTGGGCCTTGCGGAAGGTTGTGCCGTCCAGTTGGGCGCCGGTGAAGTCGGCCTGGCGGAGGTCGGCGCCGGTGAAGTCGGCTGTGCGGAGGTCCGCGCCGGTGAAGCGGGCTTGAGGCAGGACGGCGTTCTTGAAGTGGGCCGTACGGAGGTCCGCATTGGTGAAGTGTGCCTGGGGCAGGGTGGCGTCCGTGAAGTCGATGCCGCGCAGGTCCGTGCCGGACAGGTCGGTGGAGCGGAGGGTGACGCCGTCGGCGGCCACGGGGCCGGTGGAGACGGGGCCGCGGTCGGACTTGCGGTCGCGGCGGCCGAGCACGGTCAGGGCGGCCTCGACGGTCAGGTGGGGGCGGGGCGTCGCCTGGCCACGGGCACGGTCCTGCAGGTAGGCGGCGATGCTCAGCGTCACCTTCCAGGCGAAGGACGGCGCCTCGTGGGCGATGTCCTCCAGCTCGTAGAGGCCCTGGACGCGGGCGCTGGAGTCGCTGGACCTGAGGTCCTTCAGCGCCTTGTCGTAGCGCGCCTGAAACTGCTTCTGCATCTCGAGCGAGACGGTCTGGGAGCTGAAGTAGAACGTCCCGACCAGGCCGGCCAGGGAGAGCGCGACGGTGACGAGCGAGCCGACCTGCATGAGCATCGTCCGGGTGGCGGTCACCGCCTCGGCCCGCTGGTCCGGCGCGAGCGCTTTGACGTCCGCGGTCATCCGGCGGGTGACGGGGCCGAGCAGCGCCCCGACGGCCACGGCCGAGCCGGCGACCACCACCCCGAGCACGATCATCAGAAATGTCATGTTGCGCCTCTTCCGCTGACAAGGCCCGGCGTCCCGAAGGGTCGGCCGGGCCATATTAGCGGAGCGGTAATGGCTATTTCTTGGGTTGATCGTCGTGTTGAGATATAAGGGTTATGGCCGTTTAATCGGTGGTTTCGCGCCATCTGTTGGTGATGGGGAGGCGGCGGTCGCGGCCGAAGTTCTTCGGGGTGATCTTGGGGCCGGGCGGATACTGGCGACGCTTGTACTCGGCCAGGTCGACCAGCCTGATGACCCTCGTGACCAGCTCCGGATCGTGGCCGGCCGCGATGAGCTCCTTCGAGCCCATGTCCTTCTCCACGTAATCGTCCAGCAGGCGGTCGAGGATTTCGTAAGGCGGGAGGGAGTCGGTGTCGCGCTGGTCGGGGCGGAGTTCGGCGCTCGGCTCCTTGGTGATGGAATTTTCGGGAATGGGGGTTTTCGCGTCGAGCAGGAATTGTGGCAGCGAATTGGCGTTGCGCCACCTCGACAGTTCCCACACCATCGTCTTCGGGACGTCCTTGATGGGGGCGAAGCCGCCGGCCGAGTCGCCGTAGAGGGTGGAGTAGCCCGTCGCCAGCTCGCTCTTGTTGCCGGTCGTCAGGACCAGGTGGCCGTGCTGGTTGGACAGGCCCATGAGGATCATGCCGCGTACCCTCGCCTGGAGGTTCTCGGCCGCCAGGCCCGAGAGCTCGATCTCCTTCTCGAAGGCGTCGACGATGTCGGCGATCGGGGCGATCCGGGAGTTGACGCCCTGCCTGCGGACGAGTTCCTCGGCGTCGGCCAGGGAGTGGTCCGAGGAGTATCGGGAGGGCATGAGCACCACGTTGACGCGCGAGGGGCCGATGGCGTCGGAGGCGATGGTGGCGGTCAGGGCCGAGTCGATGCCGCCGGACAGTCCCAGGATGACCGACTGGAAGCCGTTCTTGGCCACGTAGTCGCGCACCGCCAGGACCAGGGCCGCGTACACCTCGCCGTGCAGGTCCAGGTGCTCCGCGATCGTCGCGGGCGCCGGCTCGTACGGCTCCACGGGGTCCTGAGAGAGCACCAGGCGCTCGACGGTGATGGTGGAGCCGTCACCCGCGTCGTACGGGAAGGAGCCCGTCTCGGCGTCCGAGACCGGCAGCTCCAGGTCGACCGTCAGCAGCTCCTCCCGGAACTGGCCCGCCCGCGCCACCAGCTCGCCCGAGGCGTCCACCACGATCGAGTCGCCGTCGAAGACCAGCTCGTCCTGGCCGCCGACCTGGTTGACGTAGACGAGGGCGCAGCCTGCCTCGCGTGCCCGGCGCGCGCACAGCTCGAGGCGTACGTCGTCCTTCTCCTTCTCGTACGGCGAGGCGTTCGGCGAGATCAGCAGCCCGGCGCCCGCCTGGCCCACGACGGCCACGGGGCCGCCCTCCTGCCAGAGGTCCTCGCACACCGCGATCGCCACGTCCACGCCGTGCAGCCGGAAGATCGGCAGCCGGTCGCCGCGCACGAAGTAGCGGTATTCGTCGAACACCCCGTAGTTGGGCAGATGGTGCTTGGCCGTGCGGGTCACCACCTCGCCCTTGTGGAGCAGCGCGGCCGCGTCCAGCGGGGCGCCCTTCGGCTGGCCGACCCGGGGCGCCAGTCCGGCGCGGTCGACGTAGCCGACCACCACCGGCAGGTCGCCCAGGCCCTCCCGCTCCAGCCTGCGCGCCACCTCCTCCAGGGTCCGGATGCTGGCGTCCACGAAGGACGTACGCAGCACCAGGTCCTCCACGGGATAGCCGGTGAGGAACATCTCGGTGAAGACGACAAGATGGGCGCCGCGGTCGGCGGCGTCGCGGGTCCACGCGATCAGCCGCTCGGCGTTGCCGTCAAGGTCGCCGACGGACGGGTTCATCTGGGCCAGGGCGATACGCAGTTGTGCCACGTCGCCAAGCCTAGTACGGCGCGATTTTTATCGTCAAAGCGACGAAAAGGAACTCTTTTCGCCGGGTGTAACAAAACCTGACTCGTACGCGGCCATAACCAGCTGCGCCCGGTCGAACAGCCCGAGATGCTCCAAGAGCGACTTGACCATGAGGGCCACCTCCTCCTCGGACAAGGAGAGCGTCTGGCCGATCTGGCGGTTCGTCAGGCCGCGGGCGACGAGTTTCAGCACGTCGAGCTGGGAGTCGGCGAGCCCGGCCAGCGCCGGGGGAGAGTCCGGGTCGACGCGTCCCGCGAAGCCCGCGATCAGCCGGGTCGTGATCGTCGGGTCGATGAGCGCGTCCCCGGCGGACGCGGCCCTGATCGCGGCCAGGAACTGCTCGGGAGCCGACGTTTTCAGGATGAATCCGCTCACTCCCGCCCGCAACGCCGCATAAAGGTTCTCGTCGCTGCCGAACGTGGTCATCATGATCACCTTCGGCGGCCGGGTTTCGGACAGGATGCGGCGGGCGGCGGCCAGGCCGTCCAGGTGGGGCATCTGGATGTCGAGCAGCACCACGTCGGGGCCGGTCTCGGCCACGAGCGCGATGGCCTCCTCGCCGTTGGTCGCCTCACCGACCATCGTCACCCCCGGCTCGGATTCCAGCATCGCCCGCACGCCCGCCCGTACGAGCGCCTGGTCGTCGGCCACCACGACCCGCAGCGCCGGCGCGGCGTCGGAAACGGCGGCGGATCCAGCGGCGGCGGACCTAGCGACGGCGGGCCCAGCGGCGGCGTGTCCAGCGACGGCGTGCCCAGTTACGGCGGCGTGCCCAGCGGCGGGGGTCTCCGCCGGAAGGTGTGGCCGCCCGTCGGGGGCGGGGGACTCCAGGCGTTGGGCGAGCATGTCGGCCTCCAGGCGCTGCAGCCCCGCCGACAGGTCGAGGCCCAGCTCGTCCCGCCACACCGACCGCGCCCTGCGCAGCGCCGCCAGCGCGTCGCCCTGGCGGCCCAGCCCGTACAGGGCCGTGGCGAGCAGCCGCCACGCCTCCTCCCGCAGCGGGTACGCCGACGCGTGCGCCTCCAGGTCGGCCACCAGCGACGTCGCCCGACCCAGAGCGAGGCCCGCCCCGGCCCGGCGCTCGACGGCGATCAGGCGCAGCTCCTCCAGCCGGCCCGCCTCCGTCGCGGCCCAGCTCAGCTCGCCGAACTCGGCCAGCGCGGGCCCCCGCCACAGCTCCAGCGCCGTGTCCATGGCCGCCCACACCCGGCCCGGGTCGCCTTCCGACTTCACCAGGGCCTCGAACCGCCACGCGTCCACCTGCTCGGTCGCGGCCCGCAGGGCGTATCCGGGCGGCGCGGAGACCAGCACGCGGGCCTCCTCGCGGGGTGCGCGATCGGGTTCGAGGGCGCGGCGCAGGCGGGAGACGTACCCCTGAATGGTGGACAGGGCCTGTGCGGGCGGCGCGCCCGGCCAGAGCTCGTCGATGAGGGTGTTCACGGGCACGGCGCGGCCGCCGGCGACGAGCAGGCGCGCGAGCACCGCCCGCTGCCGCTGGCCGCCGAGATCGAGAGGGGCGCCGTCGGCCCAGGCCTGGAACGGTCCCAGCGCGGTGAATGTCAGCATGTCACACCCTGCTGGGAGTCCGAACGGCATACGCATCGCCAGTTCCTCTGCGGGGGTTACCGGTGAGGAACATCTTGGTGAAGACGACGAAGTGGGCTCCGTGTTCGGCGGTCAGGTCGCCGATGAGGGTGTTCGCGTGTGCCACGCGCCAAGCCTAGGCATGTCAGGCGTAACTTTGAACTCCTCCCCGGGGGCTAGAAGCCCGAAGGCCGGAGATTCTCCCGTCACGTCGCAGTCAAGCAGCGTGCGGGGGTTGACGCTTCGTAGACCGGGTAACCCCGAGGTCTCCACGTCCTGGCACCGCAGTCCCTGCGGCGTTTCTGATATTGATCGCGGCGTTGGTGTCGGCATGGCCGCCCCATCCGCAACCAGGATTTCTGCACGAGAACATCACCCCGGCCCGGTTGTCGGGCTCGCAGTGGCCGCACCGGTGGCAGGTCAGTGAGGTGCCCGGCGCGGGAACCTTGACGACGCGCCCGGCCCGATCGGCGCTCTTGTACTCCAAGAAGGCGACGGTCCGCCCCCACGCCTCAGCGGCGATCGCTCGGTTCAGTCCGGACTTCTGTGCCACATTGACGCCGGGCCGTCCGGTGGTGCCCTTGGCCGAACGCAGCATGCTGGTGATCTTCAATTCTTCCACCATGATCTTGCTGAACGTGCCGGCCAGTTCGGTGGTGGTCTGGTGCTGCCAGTCCAAGGTACGGCGCTTGGCTTTCGCGCGGACCTTGGCGATCTTGGCGTAGGTGCGGGCCAATCGACGAGAGATCGGCCCGCCGTGGACATGACTGCGGCGCTGGCGGGCACTCTTCTTCTCCAAGCGGCGCAGGTGCTCACGCTCACCGTCGCTGAGCCAGGGACCGTGCTCGCGCATGGTCCCGTCGGAGAGCGCCAGGGCGACGTTGATGCCTCGGTCGATCCCCACCTGCGGGCCGGGATGCTCGGCAGAGCGCGGCGTCGTGAGCATCTCGGCGCGGAACATGATGTTCCACCCGTACGCGTCCTTGACCAGGCGGGCTCCAGTGATCCGCCCGGCGGGACCCCCCTTGGTGACGCCAGGAAGATCCTTGGTCCAACGGAATCTCGTCCGGCCGATCTTGGGTAGGTTGACCGCGCCCCATCGCCGGTTGAGTCGTCTGACCTGCAGGTCTCGTGCTTGGGGGACGTCGACCGCCAACCGCGTCCGGCGGGATTTGAACGTGGGCCGCTTGGCGGGATGGTCGGGGTTGAAGAAGTTCGTCCACGCCTGTCGGTAGTTCTTCAGCACCGACTGAGCGGCCTGAGCGGGAAGTCGCCCCACCCAGTCAATTTCATGGCGGGCCTGCCTGATCGCCCGATCACACTCTGCCGACGTGGGGAACAGGCCTTGGCGGAAGGTGAAGTACTCATGCAGCAGGTTCCACAGCGCTCGGGCGGTATGCGCTTGACTGTCCAACGCAACCACCTGGGCCGTGCTCAGATCAAGACGCGCTACATGCGCCCGCCTCCGCGCTACCAACTCCACAGCGTGATCATATCGACGGTTTGTGTTACGCCAACGGGTTTCGCGCCATGCGGTAGGCGTCCTCTCAACGCTGCCTGATTGCCGGTCCGAGCAGCAGCATGCCCGCCGCCGACAGCACCCCCACCCCGCCGATCGTGAACCACAGAGCCTGGGAGCCGACCTCCAGCAGCGGCCCGCCGACCAGCGGCGCCAGCATCGCCGCCAGCGACCACGAGAACCCGAACAGCCCCGAATACCGCCCCCGCAGCTCCGGCGGCGCCAGCGTGGCCACGACCGCGCCCGGGATGCCCGCCGTGATGACCTCGCCCGCCGTCCACACCACGATCGTCACCACCAGTCCCAGGGTGCTCTCGACGAACGCCGTCATCGCGAACCCGAGCGCCATCACCGACAGCCCCAGCGCGAACATGCGGGCGGGGTCCCGGCGCCCCAGCCACCCCGACACCAGGGGCTGGACGATGACGATCAGGATCCCGTTCAGGGCCATGGCCACCCCGAACTCCCCGGCCGACAGCCCCACGACCTTCGTCATCGCCACCGGCAGCATGGTGTACGTCTGCGCGTAGACCAGCGCGTTGCCCAGCGCCACGAGCGTGAACCCGACCATCACCCGGTCCCGCAGCACCACGCCGAACCCGCCCCCGGACTCCCGGGCCGCCGGCCTGGTCTCGGGGACGGCCCGCCACACCAGCACGGCGAAGACCACGCCGGACAGCGCGTCGATCCAGAACAACCAGAGGAACCCGAAGCTCGCCAGCCAGCCCCCGGCCGTCACGCCGACCGCGTACCCGAGGTTGATCCCCCAGAACAGCAGCCCGTACGCCCGGGGCCGCTCCTCGGGCGAGACCAGGTCCGCGACGAGGGCGGCCGAGGCGGGCCGGTAGACGTCCATCACCAGGCCGAGCATGAGCATCGAGGCCACGATCGCCGGCAGCGAGGAGCTGTATCCGAGCGCCAGCATGGTCGCGGCCGTGGCCAGCATCCCGCCCGACAGCGTGGCGCGGCGCCCGATCCGGTCGGTGAGCACCCCCGCGACCAGCTGCGACAGCAGCGAGCCCACCCCGAACACGCCCATCACCAGGCCCGCCGCGGCCACCGACAGGCCGCGGCTCTGCGTCAGGTAGACGCCGGTGAAGGGCATGACCATGGTGCCCAGGCGGTTCACCACCGTGCCGCCCCAAAGGGCCCAGAAGGCGCGGGGCAGCCCGCCCATCTGGGACCGGAAAAACGACCTTGGCTGAAGAGTTGTGCTCGACACGCCACAAGCCTGATATGCCGCGTTTGTGGGGGCGAACGATTTAGTGCAGGCTAAAAGCATGTCGGTCGAGTGGGTGCTGAAGCCGGAGGACGTGGCCCGGATCCGGTTCGCGTTCTCGCCGATGTGGGAGCTGGTCGCCAGCCTGCGCACCCTGCAGGGGCCGGCCAGGCAGTCGATCCACCTGCCCTGGCTCAAGGCCGTGCGCCCCCGCCTGGCGGCGCTCGACCTGGCCGAGCTGTTCGCGCTCGTGCCCCCGAGCGGCTACATGGCCGACTTCATCACGCCGCCGCCCGACACGCCGATGCCGGAGTTCGCCGCCGAGCTGGAGCGGGTCAGGAGCGCGGATCCCGGGCGGGCCCGCGAGGAGGCGGCGAAGATCGTGGGGACCGACCCGGCCGTGCTGGAGCGGTTCATGGCCGACCCCGAGGCGGGCGTGGCCAGGGTCGCCGCCACGCTGGAGGCGTACTGGGAGGCGTGCTTCGCGGAGTTCTGGCCCCGCGTGTACGGGCTGCTGGAGCGCGACGTGCTGCGCCGGTCACGGCAGCTCGCCCAGGGCGGGGCGCGCGAGCTGTTCGCCGCGCTCGATCCGGCCGTGGTGTGGACGGGGGAGCGGCTGCTCATCGACCGGCCCTGGTGCGAGGCGGGCGGCCTGCACGGCGACGGGCTGGTGCTGGTGCCCAGCGCGTTCTGGGGGCCGGCGGCCGTGGCGGTGATGACGGCGCCGTACCAGTCGATGCTGGTCTACCCCGTGCTCGGCGTCGGCACGCTGTGGGAGCAGGGCCCGCCGCCCGCGCCCGGCGCGCTCGCCGCGCTGATCGGCAGGAGCCGGGCGCAGATCCTGCTCGCCCTCGCCGAGCCCGCCACGACCTCGGCCCTGGCCGCGCGCATGGCGCTCACGCCCGGCGCGGTCAGCCAGCACCTGGGGGTGCTCAGCGGCGGCGGACTCACGGTGGGGATGCGGGTCGGCAAGCAGGTCGTCTACCGCCGCACCCCCACGGGCGACACGCTGGCGGGTCACGCGTAGCGCTTGGACTCCAGCAGCCAGTCGAGGTGGGCGCGCGGCGCCGCCAGGTACGCGCAGGCGACCTTGCTGACGTCCCTCGCCTCCTTCGGCTCCAGATCCTCCAGCGGCAGCCGCCTGGCGGCCTTGTGCATGTCCTGGCAGCGCGCCGCGATCCGGTCGAGCACCCAGGCCGTCGCCTCCCGCTCGCCCAGCCCGAGCTGGCGCATCGCGAGCACCACGAAGTTGTGCACGTCGCCGCGCTCCTTGGGCCGCGAGGCCACGTCGTTGCACCACGCCGTGACGTCGCTGCACGCGCTCACGAGCTGCTGCCACGCCTCGCACTCGTGCACCCACCCGGGCACCTCGACGCGCAGGCACGGCTCGACCAGGTCATAGAGGTACGGGCCCACGGTGCCCCTGCGCAGCGCCGGATATTCCTCCAGCGTCGGCATCCGGCCGGCCGCCCGGTTGTCGGCCTCCGTACGGCACGCGTCGTGCTGGCGCCGCAGCCCGACCGCGAACCTGGCCCGCCACCGGTCGCTCATCCGCGCGCTCGTCACCCGCCACAGATCCGCGAACGCCGCCTCCAGCGGATGCCGGGCCGCGCCCCTGAGCATGCCGTCGAAGATGTCCAGCGGGCACGAGCCCTCGTCCAGCTCGTCGTCCAGGTGGAACAGCCACGTCAGCCACTGCGCGAACAGCGCCGCCGCGGCCGCGTCGAACTCGGCGAACGCCCGGCCCGCCATCCGGTGGTAGCCCACGCCCGGGGCGGCCCGCAGCCCGGTCCTCCTGGCCCAGTCGATGACCGCGGCCTCGATCGCGTACACGGCCGGGTGCATCCGGCACGGGGCCGCCATCGCGGGCACCCGCTCGGTGAGCGGCAGCAGCGCCATCGCCGCCGAGCCGCCCCTGCGCGGCAGCGGCAGCACCGAGGTCAGGGCCGAACGCAGCGCGGTACGCACCGTCGCGAACACGGTGGTGCTCGCGGTGGTGGTGTTGTCGGTGCTCTTCACAGCGGTCTTCACGCCGGTCCTCATGCCCGCCTTCACAGCGGGCCGAAGAGCCAGTTGCCCGCGGCGTTGGGGTCGGCGCCGCGGTAGTAGTCGGAGGCGGCCAGGACCAGCTCGTCCGCGGTGAGCGTGCCCCTGCCCGAGCGGTCGAGGCGGTCGAAGGCCACGTCGACGTCGTCGTACGCCACGCCGAACGCGCTCAGCAAGGTGCGGAACTCGCCCGGCCCGATCTCCCCGTCGCCGTCGCCGTCGCACAGTTCGGCGACCGCCACCGTCGCGGGTCTGAACACCGTGTCGTACTGGTCGCCCGTGACGAACGCCGCCACCATCCCGGCGCGGAAGTCCGGGCGCGCGATGCCGAAGTCGACGTCGCGCTCGAGCGCCTTCGACAGCGCCGACCAGATCTCGTCGAAGCCGTCGACGAGGCTGGCCCCGGTGACCGAGGTGGGGGACTCCCCGAAGCCCACCAGGATGCGGGCGCCCAGACCCAGCAGGTCCTCCCGCTCGACGACGCCGTTGCCGCTCGCGTCGATGTGGTCGAATGCCCGATCTAGCTTGTGATTGAGCAGGTCGATAGCCACCAATGCCTCCCCCGAGACTGACTGCGTGATCACAGTAAGCTCGGGGCGGGGCCTTTGTCAGCGAGGCTCGCACCGGCACCCCCCGTAACGTGTGCGAAACACGGGCGCGGCATGCTGGTAGCTGGACCTGTAGTGACAGATAGAGGGGACGCCGTGGACCGCCAGCAGGAGTTCGTGCTCCGCACGCTCGAGGAACGCGACATCCGGTTCATCCGGCTGTGGTTCACTGACGTGCTCGGTTTCCTCAAGTCAGTGGCCATCGCCCCGGCCGAGCTGGAAGGCGCGTTCGCCGAGGGCATAGGTTTCGACGGCTCGGCCATCGAGGGTTTCGCGCGGGTCTACGAGTCCGACATGCTCGCCAAGCCCGACCCGGCCACGTTCCAGATCCTGCCCTGGCGCAGCGAGACGCCGGGCGCGGGCCGCATCTTCTGCGACATCCTGATGCCGGACGGCTCGCCGTCGCACGCAGACCCGCGCTGGGTGCTCAAGCGCACGCTCGCCAAGTGCGCCGACATGGGCTTCACCTTCTACACCCACCCGGAGATCGAGTTCTTCCTGCTGAAGAACCGCCCGGAAGCCGGCGCGCGGCCCGAGCCGATCGACTCCGGCGGCTACTTCGACCACACGCCGCACAGCGCGGGCCACGACTTCAGGCGCCAGGCGGTGCTGATGCTGGAGTCGATGGGCATCTCGGTGGAGTTCAGCCACCATGAGGGCGCCCCGGGCCAGCAGGAGATCGACCTGCGTTACGCCGACGCGCTGACCACGGCCGACAACATCATGACCTTCCGCCTGGTCATGAAGGAGGTCGCCCTGGAGCAGGGCATCTGGGCCTCCTTCATGCCCAAGCCGTTCACCGAGCACCCCGGCTCCGGCATGCACACCCACATGTCGCTGTTCGAGGGCGACCGCAACGCCTTCTACGAGGCCGGGTCCGAATACCGGCTGTCCAAGATCGGCCGATCGTTCATCGCCGGGCTGCTCAAGCACGCCGCCGAGATCACCGCCATCACCAACCAGTGGGTCAACTCCTACAAGCGGCTCTGGGGCGGCGCCGAGGCCATCGCGGGTCAGGGCGGCGAGGCGCCCTCCTACGTGTGCTGGGGCCACAACAACCGCTCCGCCCTGGTCCGGGTGCCGATGTACAAGCCGCACAAGGGCGGCTCGACGCGGATCGAGTTCAGGTCGCTCGACTCGGCGTGCAACCCCTACCTCGCCTTCGCGCTGATCCTGGCCGCCGGCCTGAAGGGCATCGAGGAGGGCTACGAGCTGCCCGCCGCCGCCGAGGACAACGTGTGGACGCTGACCAGCGCCGAGCGGCGGGCCCTCGGCATCCAGCCGCTGCCCGGCTCCCTCAACGACGCGATCGCGGTGATGGAGCAGAGCGAGCTGGTGGCCGAGACGCTCGGGGAGCACGTCTTCGACTTCTTCCTGCGCAACAAGCGCGCGGAGTGGCGCGAATACCGGCGGCACGTCACCGAGTTCGAGCTCGGCCGCTACCTGCCGGTGCTCTAGACGCCTCCCTGAAACTCGCGGACCTCGATGGGCAGCAGGGCCACGGCCCCGGCCAGCTTGCGGGCCCATTCCAGGGCCGCGTCCAGGTCGGGCGCCTTGATGATCGTGAAACCGCCGATGTGCTCCTTGCCCTCCACGTAAGGGCCGTCGGTGGTGAGCGGCTCGCCGTCGCGCATCCGCACCACGCGGGCGTCGGAGGGTGACTGGAGCGCGCCCGAGAAGACCCAGACGCCCGCCTCCCGCATCTCCTGCTCGACGGCGCCGAGGTCGCGCATGATCGGGTCGAGGATCTCGGGCGGGGGCGGGGGCCCGTCGGGCTGGTGCATGCTGAGCACGTACTGCTTCATGTGACTTTCCTTTCCGTCACCTCTCACACGAACGCGGTGCGGCCGTATCGACATCCGGCGCGCGCAAATCTCATCGCGTGCGCGTCGGCGTCCGGTCGAACACGATCTCCTGCAGCCGCCCCGCCTGGACCCGGTCGACGATGAACGCGCCGGCGGCGGGCCCGGGGTCGCCGGACTTCACCCTGGCCGACAGGCTCTCCCACCTGCGCTGATGGCGCGCGAACGTCCGGGGCGCGACCACCCGGCCCCTGGCCACCTGCCCCGCCAGCGCCTCCTGCGGCGGCGCGTCGAGCAGGAGCAGGTGGAAGCTCGCGCGGTGCCTGCGGGCCAGCCAGGCGAAACCCCGCAGCACGTACGGCGCGCAGCCCCGGTTGTGGGCGACGATCGAGTGTCCCAGGGCCAGGGCGCGGCGGATGCGGCTCAGGTGGGTGACGAAGACCACGGCGCGGCGTAACGGGCCGGGGGCCCAGCCGAGCCGCTCGTGCCAGTGCTGCTTGGACTGGTAGGTGTCGATCACCACGACCGTTCCGACGGTGACGGGCAGGCTCTCCGCGCCGTGCAGGCCGTACAGGCGCCGCAGCAGCGTGGTCTTCCCCGCCCCCGGCAGCCCCGTCAAGATGACCAGCGACCCCGGCGGAAACCGCAACCTCGCCGCCTGCACAGACCCACCCCCGCTTCTCTCGTGTTGCTTACAGCTTCTCCGAGGTTGGCCCCGGATGCGCACTTCGGATCGGGCGGTTTGGTCACGGGGCGAGGGAAACCCGGGATAGGGTAAAGGGAACGCCTTGATCGGCCTCACATCGGGGAAGCCCGGAGTGGGGCCGATTTTCGTTGCTTCTAACCTCCGAGTCACATCCCGGCGATGTGTGACGCATAGCGTGTCGGTGGGTGGGAAGTTTCGGGCCCCTTCGAGGCGTTATGTGGTGGTGTCGATCAGCCTCAGGACCCCCGAGATCTGGTGAAACCGGGCGTCGAGTAAAATCGGCCTGCTTCTATTGACATTTCTGGACTTGTCGCCGTATGCGGCGATATTGGAGGGTGTGGCATGACGACGTCTGCCCTGCAGACAGTGCTGACGGTTCCCGAGCGCTTCCGGGGCCCGGCGGGGGTCGCCAACGGCGGCTGGATCGCGGGCACCATGGCGGAGGCGCTGAACGGGGGCCGATCAGCGGTCGAGGTCACGTTGCATGCGCCGACCCCTTTGCGAACCGAGTTGCGCCTGGAGCACGTCGCCAACTCCGTCTCCCTCTACGACGGCGACAAGCTGCTGGTCGAGGCCATCCCCGTGGCCGAGGACCTGGAGGGTCCGGGGTTCGTGCCGTTCAACGACGCCGCCCGCGCGGAGGCGGGGTTCGTGGGGCTGAAGGCGCACCCGTTCGCCGAGTGCTTCGCCTGCGGGCTGCGCGAGCCGGGTGACGGCCTGCGCATCTTCCCCGGCCCGGTGGAGGGCACGGACCTGGTGGCGGCCGGCTGGCGGGTGCCGTTCACGGTGACGGGCGAGGACGGCGTGCCCGCCTCGATCGTGGGCGCCGTGCTCGACTGCATCACCGGCTGGGCGCACTTCGGCCCGGGGGAGAGCGCGCTGCTCGGCCGCCTGGCCGTGCAGATCCACCGCCCGGTCTACCCCGGCGGCCGCTACTCCGTCGTGGCCCGCCCGACCGGCCGTGACGGCCGCAAGATGTACGGCCAGAGCGCCATCTACGAGGCGGACGGCACGCTGGTCGCCGCCGCTCGCGCCACGTGGATCGCTCCACGCTGACCTGCGGTCCCGGCGATTTCCTGAACGGCCCCTGAGCACGGCTCGGGGGCCGTTTCCGCGTCCACCCGCCGATCCCCGGCAGCGCTGACTCCCGCCCGGCTCGCGTCCGCCCGCCCGCCCGCCCGGCTCGCGCCTGCCCGTCGGCCCGGAAGGACGGTCGGGTGCGCGATACCGAGCGGCGTGCGCGGGTTCGGCGGTGCGGCGATATGCGGATGTGGCGCCGCTCGGGCCGCGGTGGCAGGCCCCGCCCGGCGCGTTTTCAGGTCAGGACGGCGCGGTGTCAGGACGGGGTGGTGAGGTGGGTGACGAGGGATGAGACGCAGCGGTCGTCGAACAGGATCGTGTAGTGGTTGCAGTCCGGGATCACCTCGTCCCGCAGCCCCGGGAGGCGGGCCACCCAGGGGCGGACCAGGTCGTCGGGCAGCATGCCGACGTCCTGGTTGAGCAGGCCGCGCGGCGCCCTGAGGAGGGAGAGCGGTGAGGTGATGGCGGTCAGGGCGGCGGCGATGGCCTCCGACTCCAGGCGCAGCCAGCGGCCGTCCTGCAGCACCGCCTCCGGGGCCACGCGTGACCTGAGCGCCCCGTCCGGGCCCGTCAGGTCATAGCGGACATACGCCTCCACGTCGGCGTTCCAGTGGCCGGCGAAGGCCGGATGCGCCTTGAAGAAGTCGACGTAGGCGTCCGCGGTGGGGAACGTCTGGCGCAGCCGGGCCAGCGCCGGCCCGAGCGTGGCCTCCATCGCCTCGTCGGCGTCCACCCCCTCGGGCAGCGGAGGGAAGGGCAGGCCGCCGTCCACCAGCACGACCCGCGCGAAGTCCCGCTCCGCGGCGGCCAGGGCGGCCACGTACGCGCCCATCGAGTGCCCCGTCAGCACCGCCTCCGGGCCCGCGCCCACGTGGTCGGCGACGCGCAGCACGTCCTCGGCGTGTCTCGGCAGCCCGTACGGCCCGGGCAGCGAGGCGCTGTGCCCGCGGCCGCGCAGGTCCATGGCGACCATCGACCACTCCTCGGGCAGCCGCCGCGCCACCGCGCCCCAGGCCATCAGGGAGGCCGTGATCCCGTGGACCGCGATGATCGAACGCGGTCCCGTGCCGAACGTGGCGATCCGCAGACCGCCGACATCGTCCAACTCGAAGCTCATGGTCGGAGCTTAGGCATCCGGGTGATCGGCACGCAGGAGGAAGGTGTGGGGAATTGTAGCGATATTCCGGATAATGCCCTGATATGCGTATCACCGTTGTTCAGCACGAGGACGAGGCCGGGCTCGGATACCTCGGTGACTGGCTGGGGCTGCCCTGTGACGTCGTCCGGCCGTACCTCGGCGAGGAGATCCCCGCGCGCCCGGCGGACGGGCTGATCGTGCTCGGCGGTGCGGCGGCCGCCTGGGAGGACGAGCGAAGCCCCTGGCAGCCCGCCACCCGCCACCTGCTGCGCCGGGCCGTGGATGAGGGCACGCCCACGCTGGCCATCTGCCTGGGGGCGCAGTTGATGACCATGGCCTGCGGCGGCACCGTCGAGCGGGGGACGAACGGGCTCGAAGTGGGCGCCCGCGAGGTGGTCGCGCTGCCCGCGGCGGCCGATGACCGGCTGCTGGCGGGGGTCGGGACGGCCGTGACCGTCCAGTACCACCAGGACGCGATGACGCGGCTGCCCGACGGGGCGGTGCCGCTGATGACCGGGGCGCAGTATCCGAACCAGGCCTACCGGCTCGGGGAGGCCGCGTGGGCGATCCAGTTCCACCCCGAGGCCACGCCGGAGATCTTCACGTCCTGGACCGACGGGTCGGGACTGGACGCGGCCGAGGAGCTCAACACCGAGGTCAAGGCCGCCGAGAGCGCGCTCGTGGCCACCTGGCGGCCGGTGGCGGAGGCGTTCGCGGAGGTGGTCAGGACCGCCGGCCGCGCCTGAACCACCGCGTCCGCCCGGCCACGGCCGGATCCGGGCGGGCGGCCGTCCGGGTCGCCGCGGTGCCGCGAGGTGGGGCGTCCTCGGCCCCGTGTGAGGGGGCGGCCGTCCGGGTCGCCGCGGTGCCGCGAGGCGGCGTGCCCTCGGTCCTGTGTGAGCGGGCGGCCGTCCGGCTTGCTGCGGTGCCGCGAGGCGGGGGGCCTTCGGGGTCGGGTGAGCGGGGGCGGGTCAGGGCGTGGGCCGCGGTGTGGACGCCGGCCAGCACGACCGGGAGCGCGGCCAGGCCCGCCCAGCCCGACGCCCCCGTCCGTACCGGCACGCCTTCGGCCCGCAGCCGCCGCCAGGCCCACACCGAGAACGGGATGACCACCACGGGCGCGGTCACCGCCCCCGGCGTGTAGCCGCGCGTCACCGCCGCCTGCGCCAGGTGCATCACCCCGTGCGCCCCGAACCCCAGCAGCGCCGCCTGGAACACCGGGCTCCGCCCGCCCGTACGCGCCCCCAGCGCCGAGGCCCCCGCCATCACCCCGCCCATGAGCCCGATGGCCACGTTCACGTGCCGCTGCGAGACCTCCAGCCGCTCCCACGGCACCCATGGCAGCCGCTCCTCCAGCCGGGGCCGGGCCGAACGCGTCCAGCCCGCCATGGTCGCCAGCTCCTCCACGTCGTGCACCGCCCACGCGGCCAGCAGGCCCCACGTGACGGCAGAGGGAACCATTCGCCGATCACCTCCTCAAAATGCAACGCAACGTTGCGTTTCTAGGCTATCGCCGAAGTCCTGTCAAGATGGAGGGGTGCCCAGGATCGAATCCACCGCCGCGCGGCTCGCCAGGCTCGGCTTCGCCGACGGCGCCAGGGCCGCCCAGCTCGTCCGGCAGGCCGGAGCCGAAGTGGAGGAGCTCATGGAGTTCCTGGTGGACGTGGCCGACCCCGACGAGGCGCTGGTCTCGCTGACCCGCCTGGCCGAGCGCGATCCCGCCGTGCTCGACGTCCTGCGCCGCGACGAGGGTCTGCGCACGAGGCTGCTGGCCGTCCTGGGCGTCAGCGCCGCGCTCGGCGACCATCTGGTGCGCCACCCCGGCCAGGTCGCGCTCCTGGCCGGGCCGCTGCCCGCCGACGCGCGGGCGGAGCTGCTGAAGGCGGTCGGCGCGGGGCCGGGGGAGGCCGCCACCGCCGAGCGCCCGCTGGAGGCGCTGCGCGTGGCCTACCGGGGCCGGCTGCTGCACCTGGCCGCCCGCGACCTCACGGGAGAGGCCACGCTGGCCGAGGTCATGGCGGAGCTGTCCGACCTCGCGGGCGCCGCGCTGGAGGCCGCGCTGGCCATCGCCCGGGCCGAGGTCGACGACGGCGACGTACGCCTGGCGGTCATCGGCATGGGCAAATGCGGCGCCAGGGAGCTCAACTACATCAGCGACGTCGACGTGATCTTCGTGGCCGAGCCACGCGAGGGCGCCGACGAGACCAAGGCGCTGCGCACCGCGACCCGGCTGGCCCAGGCCATGATGCGGGCCTGCTCCGCCACCACCTCCGAGGGCTCGCTGTGGGAGGTGGACGCGGGCCTGCGGCCGGAGGGCAGGTCGGGCCCGCTGGTGCGCACGCTCGGCAGCCACCTGGCCTACTACCGGCGCTGGGCCAAGACGTGGGAGTTCCAGGCGCTGCTCAAGGCCCGGCCGGTCGCGGGCGACCTGGAGCTCGGCTCGGCCTACGTCGAGGCGGTCAACGACCTCGTGTGGACGGCGGCCAAGCGGGAGCACTTCGTCGAGGACGTGCAGGCCATGCGCCGCCGGGTCGAGGCTCACGTGCGCGCCGAGGGCGACCGCCAGCTCAAGCTGGGGCCGGGCGGGCTGCGCGACATCGAGTTCGCGGTGCAGCTGCTCCAGCTCGTCCACGGCAGGCTCGACCCGCTGCTGCGCCGCAGGGCCACGCTGCCCGCGCTGGCGGCGCTGTCCCGGGGCGGCTACGTCGGCCGCGACGACTCGCGCGGCCTGGCGGAGGCGTACTCGTACCTGCGCCAGATCGAGCACCTCCTGCAGCTCCACCGGCTGCGGCGCACCCACATCGTGCCCTCGGACGAGTCCGACCTGCGCAGGCTGGGCCGCGCGCTCGGCATGCAGACCGATCCGGTGGGGGAGTTCACGGCGCGGTGGCGGCGGCACGCCATGGAGGCGCGGCGGCTGCACGAGAAGCTGTTCTACCGGCCGCTGCTCCAGGCCGTGTCGCGGCTGCAGGAGTCGGAGGCGCGGCTGTCGACCACGGCGGCCAAGGCCCGGCTGGAGGCGCTCGGCTACGTCGATCCCGGCGGCGCGCTGCACCACATCGCGGCCCTCACCGCGGGCGTGTCCAGGCGGGCGGCCATCCAGCGCACGCTGCTGCCGGTCATGCTGGGGTGGTTCGCCGACACGCCCGACCCGGACGCGGCGCTGCTCGGGTTCCGGCAGGTCAGCGACAAGCTGGGCAGCACGCCGTGGTATCTGCGGCTGCTGCGCGACGAGACCGCGGTGGCCTCCAGGATGTCGCGCGTGCTCGGCACCAGCCGCTACGCGACCGGCCTGATCATGAACGCGCCCGAGGCGGTCGCGATGCTGGGCTCGGACGCCGAGCTCGCCGTGCGCTCCCGGGAGTCGCTGGCCGGCGAGGCCTCGGCGGCGGTCTCCAGGCACCAGGGCGACGCCGAGCCGGCGGTCGCGGCCGTGCGGGCGCTTCGGCGGAAAGAGCTGTTCCGGACGGCCGTGGCCGACATCTTCGGGCTCGTCGACATCGAGGCGGTCGGCGGCGCCCTGTCGTCCCTGACGGACGTGACCCTCCAGGCCACCCTCGACGTCGCCCTCGCCAAGGTCCCCCGCGTCACGAGGTTCGCCGTCATCGCGATGGGCCGGCTCGGCGGCATGGAGAGCTCCTACGCCAGCGACGCCGACGTCATGTTCGTGCACTCGCCGCTGCCGGGCGTGGGGGAGCGCGAGGCCACCGACGCCGCCTTCGCCGTGGCCAACGAGGTGCGCAGGCTGCTCTCGCTGCCCGCCCCCGACCCGCCCCTGATCATCGACCCCGACCTGCGTCCCGAGGGGCGCCAGGGTCCGCTGGTGCGGACGCTGGCCTCCTACCGCGCCTATTACGCGCGCTGGTCGTCGCCGTGGGAGTCGCAGGCGCTGCTGCGGGCCAGGTTCTCGGCGGGCGACGCGGAGCTGGGGCGGGAGTTCACCGCGATGGTCGACGAGCTGCGCTACCCGCAGGGCGGCCTGCCCGACGACGCGGTCAGGGAGATCAGGCGGCTCAAGGCCCGCATGGAGGCCGAGCGCCTGCCGCGCGGCGCCGACCCGGGCCTGCACACCAAGCTGGGCCCCGGCGGGCTGTCCGACGTGGAGTGGGTGGCCCAGCTCCTGCAGCTGCGCTACGCGGGCACGCTGGGGTCCCTGCGCACCACCCGCACGCTCGAAGCCCTGCGCGCGGCCGTGACCGAGGGGCTGCTCGCCCCGGCCGACGAGGCCGTGCTGGTCGAGGCGTGGCGCTTCGCCTCCCGCATCCGCGACGCGATCATGCTGGTCAAGGGCCGTCCGGGCGACAGCGTCCCGCGCGACTCGGGCGAGCGGAAGCTGATCGCCCAGACGCTCGGCTACCCGCCGGACGGCTCGGAGGACTTCCTCGACGACTACCGCCGCGTGACGCGCCGCGCACGACAGGTCATGGACAGAGTTTTCTACGGGGCTTGATCGGCGGCGCGTACGGGTGTATCAAAGCCCGCGTGTTATCCGTTTATGTGGATTTGGCGCTGGGCCTCGTGGTGTCGTTCCTGCTGCTGTCGCTGCTGGTGAGCGGGATCAACGAGGCGTTCGTGCGGATGCTCGCCATTCGCAGCAAGTTCCTGTGGGCCTACCTCAGGGACACCATGGACGGGTCCGACGCGCAGGGCAGGTCGTGGCTGCCCGCCAAGGTGCGCGACGTCTTCGCGGCGCTGCCCTTCGTACGCGACCCCCGGCCCAAGCACAGCGACCAGCCCCCGCCGCCCGAGCCGGGGACGCTGCCGGCGCAGGAGAGCAAGGCCGAGGACGCCATGGTCAACCTGCTCTACCAGCGGGTCCAGGAGATCGACCACCCGAAGAAGGGCCGCACCAGCATCTCCAACATCCCTCCCGCGCGCTTCGCGGTGGCCCTGATGGAGCTGGCCGCAGGGGAGCCGGACGGCGTCGAGGGGTTCCTGGAGAAGCTCAAGGCCATGCGCAGCCCGCTCTACGGCCACCTCAAGGGCGTGTGGGAGACCGCGCAGCGCGACCTCGACCGGTTCAGGCAGGGGGTGGAGAGCTGGTTCGACGGGGAGATGCAGCGGCTGTCCATGCTCTACAAGCGCTACGTCAAGTGGGTTCTGGCCGTGCTCGGCGTGGTCGTGACGCTGGTGTTCACGATGGACGGGCTGGAGTACGCCAAGACGCTGCTGCGCGACAACGCCTTCCGCGCCTCGGTGACGGCCGTGGCGGGGTCGGGGACGGACGCGTACAACGAGCTCAAGGCCCGCTGCACGGGCGGCGACCCGGTGCCGTGCGTCACCGAGACGCTGAGCCAGCCCGCTCTGGTCAAGATGCTCGACCACGCGCTGGTCAGCGTGTCGTTCCCGGCGGAGGGCGACCCGTCCGTGCACTGGAACGGCGGGCTGTGGTGGCAGCGGATCACCACGCCCAGCCACTGGCCCGGCTTCCTGCTGACGTACGTGGCGCTGCTGTTCGGGGCGTCGTTCTGGTGGGACGTGCTGCGCCGCCTGACCGGGATCAAGAGCCGCCGCTGAGGCCGCCCCTGGCCGCCAGGGTGATCACGTCGGCCAGGGCCGCCAGCTCGCCGGGGTCGTCGGTGAGCCGGGCCGTGGCCAGGCGCAGGTGGTGCGTGGCGGCGGGGCCGATCACGTACCGGCTGCCGGCCGCCACGGAGATGCCGTGCGCGGCCAGCGTGACCAGCGCCGCCGACTCCTCGCGCACCGGCACCCACAGGACCAGCCCGTCGCCGCCGCCGGTGGGCACGCCGCGCTGCGCCAGCTCCGCCTTCAGCCGCGCCCGCCGCCCGGCGTAGACCGTGCGGGCGTGCGCCACGCGCTCGCGCACCTCGCCGTCCCCGAGCAGGTGGGCCAGGGTGTCCTGGAGGATCCTGCTGGTCCAGCCGATGCCGAAGCTCCGCAGCACGCGCACCCGCTCGACCGCGTCCGCCGCGCCGCCGATGATCGCGATGCGCAGGTCGGGGCCGTGCGACTTGGAGTAGGAGCGCACCAGCACCGTACGGTCCGGAAAACGCGTCCCCATGCTCACCATCGGCGAGACCGACAGCTCGCCGATCCCGTCGTCCTCCACGATGAGCGTCGAGGTCGGCTCCAGCAGGGCGGCCAGCTCGGCCGAGCGCTCGGCGGTCACGGCGTGGCCGCAGGGCGACTGGCCGCGCGGCTGGTACACGAACGCCACCGGCCTGGCCCGCAGCGCCTTGGCCAGCGACTCGGGGACGGGCCCCTGCTCGTCGCAGGCCACCGGCACGATCTGGACGCCGATCGTCTCCAGGATGTCCAGCAGCCGGGCGGCGGTCGGCTCCTCGATCGCGATCCGGTCGCCGGGCAGCGCGGTGGTCTGGCAGAGCAGCTGCACCCCCTCGTAGCCGCCGCCGACCGCGAGCCAGCCCTGCGCAGGGAACGGCCAGTCCGGCTCCACGGCGGCACGCAGCCGCGGCGTGATCGTCTCGCGGGCGTAGTCGTTGAGCCCCTCCGCGCCGGCCGCGGCGATCAGCGCGGCCTCCAGCGGCGGCAGCAGCGCCGGGTCGGGGGAGGCGATGGCCAGGTCGATCGCCAGCCGGTCGCCCCAGTGACCGATGCGCTCGTAACGGATGGGACGGGGCACGTCGGGCGGCCCGAGCACCACCGTGCCGCGGCGGCGATCGGTGTGGATCATCCCGTGCCGCCGCAGCTCCGACCAGGCCTCCGCGACGGTCCCCGAGCTCACGCCCAGCTCCCTGGCCAGGCTGCGCACGGTCGGCAGGCGCGTCTGCGCGGTGACCGTGCCCTGCCTGATCAGATCGGTCAGGGCGGCGGCGATCCCGCGGGCGGTCGGCTCGCCGATGCGCTGCGCCAGCCAGGCGGATTCCACGTGACCTCCTGTAAATCTTTGTTCAGCAACAAAGATCGTCTTGTGTGGGGCGTTGCCTGAACATAAGGTTTCCAGCAATTCAAAGCAAGGGAACTTTGGGGTGTTTGTGCATATTCGGTTGGGTCTGCGGGATTGGGACCATCTCGTACCGGTGGCGACGGGGGAGGTGCGGCCCGAGGGGTTCGAGCTGGACCTGGAGTCCCGCGCCGTCACCCCGGACGTCCTGAGCGAGCCGGGCCTGGACGGCGGTGAGACGTCCTTCAGCAGGTACGTCCTCGGCCGCGCCGCGGGCGACGACCGCCTGGTGGGCCTGCCGGTCTTCGTGATGCGCGGCTTCCGGCACCGGTGCGTCCTCGTCCGCCGCGACAGCGAGCTGACCTCGCTGGAGGAGCTCAAGGGCGCCCGCATCGGCCTGACCGGCTGGCCGGACTCCGGCAACACCTGGACCCGCGCCCTGCTCAGGGCCGCCGGCGTGGACATCAGGGGCATCGAGTGGACGGTCGGCCCGCTGGTCGCCGGGGAGACCGGCAAGGACCGCGTCGGCCCCGTCCCGTTCCCCGACAACGTCTCGCTGACCGGCGACGGCCTGGCCGAAGGGCTCGCCGAGGGCCGCTACGACGCGATCATGACCCCGTTCATGCCCGACGAGTTCTTCACCCCGGACAGCCGCTTCCGCCACCTGCTCCCCGACCACCGCGCCGCCGAGCTGGCCTACTACCGGGAGACCGGCTTCGTGCCCGGCATCCACCTGGTGACGCTGAAGCGCGAGGCCGTCGAGCGCGACCCGGGGCTGCCTCAAGCTGTTCAGAACCTGCTCGAACGCTCCAAGCGGCACTGGCTGGCCCGGCGGCGGCTGCTCGCCGACACCACGCCCTGGCTGCTGGCCGACCTGACGGAGACGGCGCGGACCTTCGGCCCCGACTGGATGCCGTACGGCGTCGCGCCCAACGCCGCCATGATCGCCGCCTTCTGCGAGGAACTGCACGCCCAGGGCATCTCCAACCGCCGCATCCGACCCGAGGAGGTCTTCGACATATGAGAATCGCCGTTGGACAGTTCGCGTCCGCGGAGGACTGGGCGGTCAACCTCAAGACCTGCCAGGACCTGATCGACCGGGCCGCCGAGGGCGGCGCCGACCTGCTGGTCCTGCCCGAGGGCGCGATGGCCCTGTTCGTCGACGAGCCGACGCGCATCCGCGAGGCCGCCCAGCCGCTGGACGGGCCGTTCGTCAGCGGGCTGGTCGAGCGCACGCGCGGCTCGTCCACCACCGTGATCGCCGGCGTGCACACCCCGTCGGGCGACGGCCGGGTGTTCAACGTCCTGGTGGCCGCCAGGGACGGCGAGATCGTCGGGACGTACACCAAGCTGCACCTGTACGACGCCTTCGGCCGGCGCGAGTCCGACAACGTCGTGCCCGGCACGAACGCGCCCGTGGTGATCGACGTGGCCGGCTGGAAGGTCGGCATGATGACCTGCTACGACGTGCGCTTCCCCGAGCTGGCCAGGCTCCTGGCCGACCAGGGCGCCCAGGTGATCGCGCTGCCCACCGCGTGGGTGCGCGGCCCGGCCAAGGAATGGCACTGGGAGGTCATGGTGACCGCCCGCGCCCTGGAGAACACCGTCTACCTGGCCGCCTCCGGCGAGTGCGGCCGCCGCAACATCGGCGCCAGCATGGTCGTCGACCCGCTCGGCATCACCCGGGCCCGCCTCGGCGACGCGCCGGGCCTGCTCTGGGCCGACGCCTCCATGGAGGAGCTCGAACGAGCCCGCCTCAGCCTCCCCGTCCTCGAGAACCGGCGCTTCGCCGTCGACCCCCGATTGGAGCGACATGTCTAAGTACGCGACGGCTGCCCTGCTCGGCGCCGCCCTCCTGCTGGCCGGCTGCGGTGCCAACCCCGAGGAGGCCCAGGGCGCGCTGAGCTCCCAGCCCGCCGCCTCCGGCACCGAGGCCGCCCAGGGCAAGGACCAGGCCCTGTACGACCGGCTGCCCGACAAGGTGAAGACCGCCGGCAAGCTGGTCTCGGTGAACAACGGCTCGTTCCCGCCGTACGAGATCGCCGGTGCGGACGGCAAGTCCATGACCGGCGCCGCCGCCGACCTGTCGGAGGCCCTGGGACAGGTGCTCGGCGTCAAGATCGAGCACGTCACCGTGGACGGCCTGCCCAGCCAGCTCACCGGCATCGCGTCGGGCCGCTACGACCTGGCCATCGGCCCGGTGGGCGACTTCGCCGACCGGCAGAAGGCCAACGACTTCGTGGACTGGGTCAAGGAGTTCGTGGTCTTCGCCGTGCCGAAGGGGAACCCCAAGAAGATCAACTCGGTGGCGGACACGTGCGGGCTGAAGATCTCGGTCATGGCCGGCGGCTCCGCCGAAGCCGTGATCAAGAACCAGTCCGAGACCTGCGCCAAGGACGGCAAGCCGAAGATCACCGTGCAGTCGTACAAGGACCAGCCCACCTCCGTGCTGGCGGTCAGCTCGGGCCGGGCCGACGCGTTCTTCTCCTCGCAGGCGCCGCTCACCTACTTCGTTTCGCAGTCCGGCGGCAAGCTGGAGCTGGCCGGCAAGGGGCAGAGCAACGGCTTCGACGACCTTTACCAGGGGGCCGTCGTCGGCAAGGACTCGCCGCTGCGTGACGTGGTCAAGGACGGCATCCAGAAGCTGATCGACAACGGCACCTACGCCAAGATCATGGACAGGTGGGGCACGTCCGACAACAAGCTGGACAAGGCCGGCGTCAACCTGGCGGGATCATGAGCGGACTGCCGGACGTCGACGTCGCGGGCGCGTCCCGCACGCGCCATCCGCTGCGCTGGGTGGCCTCGATCATCCTGCTGGTGTTGGCCGCCCAGCTCGTGAGCCTGCTGGTCACCAACCCCAACTTCCAGTGGGACGTGGTCTTCCGTTACGTCAACGCGCAGGTCATCGGCCAGGGCATCTTCACCACGCTGCTGCTCACCGTGATCGCGATGTTCGTGGGCGTGGTGCTCGGGGTGCTGCTGGCCATCGGCCGGCTCTCCGAGAACCCCGTCGCGCGGGCGGCCTGCGGGCTCTACGTGTGGTTCTTCCGCGGCACGCCGGTGCTGGTGCAGCTCGTGCTCTGGTACAACCTGTCGTACCTGCTGCCCAAGATCTCCCTCGGCATCCCGTTCGGCCCGGAGTTCATCAGCGCCGACACGAACCTGGTCATCACCCCGCTGCTCGCGGCCATCCTCGGGCTCGGGCTGAACGAGGGCGCGTACATGGCGGAGATCATCCGCGGCGGGCTCATGTCGGTGGACCCCGGGCAGACCGAGGCCGCCTCGGCGCTCGGCATGAGCAACGCGCGCACCTTCCGCAGGATCGTGCTGCCGCAGGCCATGCGGTTCATCATCCCGCCCACCGGCAGCCAGGTGATCAGCATGCTGAAGGCCACGTCGCTGGTGAGCGTCATCGCCCTGGCCGACCTGCTCTACACGGTGCAGTCGATCTACAACCGCACCTTCCAGACCATCCCGCTGCTGATCGTCGCCTGCGTCTGGTACCTGGTCATCACCTCGATCCTGTACGTCGGCCAGTCGTTCATCGAGCGGCACTACGCCCGCGGGGCCACCAGGCACGCGCCGCAGAGCTTCTGGGCCTTCCTGACCTTCCGCCGGCGCCGTCCCTCGGAGGTGACGTCATGACCGTCCCCATGGTCCACGCCCACGCCGTGCGCAAGCACTTCGGCCACCTCGAAGTCCTCAAGGGCATCGACCTGGACGTCCAGGCGGGGGAGGTCGTGGTGATCCTCGGCCCCTCCGGGTCGGGCAAGTCGACGTTCCTGCGCTGCGTGAACCACCTGGAGGCCATCGACGGCGGCTCCATCTTCGTGGACGGGGAGCTGATCGGGTTTCAGGAGTCCGGCGGCAAGGTGCGGCACCTGCGCAAGAGCGAGATCACCCGCCAGCGGCGGGAGATCGGCATGGTCTTCCAGCAGTTCAACCTGTTCCCGCACTTCACGGTGTTGCAGAACGTCATGGAGGCGCCGGTCGGCGTGCGCCGCGAGCCGCGCGGGCAGGCCCGCGAACGGGCGCTCGGCCTGCTGCGCCGCGTCGGCCTGGAGGACAAGGCGGGCAGCTACCCCAGGCAGCTCTCCGGCGGGCAGCAGCAGCGGGTGGCGATCGCCAGGGCGCTGGCGATGCGGCCCAAGCTGATGCTGTTCGACGAGCCGACCAGCGCGCTGGACCCGGAGCTGGTCGGTGAGGTGCTGGCCACCATGAAGGGCCTCGCCGAGGACGGGCTGACCATGATCGTGGTGACCCACGAGATCGGGTTCGCGCGGGAGGTGGCCGATCGGGTGGTGTTCATGGACGGCGGCGTCGTGGTCGAGTCGGGCACGCCCAAGGAGGTCCTCGACAACCCCACCAGCCCCCGCACCAAGGCCTTCCTCAGCCGCGTCCTGTAGGCCCCCGCGGGCGTCGTCCCTTCCTCTGCTCCCCGGAGGACGGATGAGACGTCGGCGGGAAAGCCGCGGACGGGCCTATCGTAGGTCGGATGGACACCCAGCGTTTGATCATGCGCAGATGGCGCGACGAAGACCGGGAACCATTCGCCGCGATGAACGCCGACCCCGAGGTGATGGAGCACTTCCCCGCCCCGCTCACCCGCGCCGAGAGCGACCACTTCGTCGACAGGATCGAGGAGGAGTTCGACAAGGCCGGCCACGGGCTGTGGGCGCTGGAGGTGCGCGACAGCGGCGAGTTCATCGGCTTCGCCGGCCTGATCTGGCAGACCTTCGACGCGCCGTTCCTGCCCGCGTGGGAGATCGGGTGGCGGCTGGCACGCCCCGCCTGGGGCCACGGGTACGCCACCGAGGCGGCCAGGCAGGTGCTCAGGTACGCGTTCGAGGAGGCCGGACTGGACGAGATCGTCTCCATGACGGCCAAGAGCAACGTCCGCTCCCAGGCCGTGATGAAGCGCCTGGGCATGACCCACCTGACCGACTTCGGCCACACGCGGCTGGCGCCGGACCACCCCCTGTTCCCGCACGTGGCCTACCACATCAGGCGTCCGTAGGGGCGCTCATGGCGTAGAGGACGTCGCGCAGGGCGGGCTCGCGGCCGCGTAGCCAGACCAGCCGCAGCGCCAGCGCGGGCGTCTCGAAGCCGAGCCGCATCAGAGCGCCGGAGGCCAGGTCGGGCTCCAGCGCGAAGTCCGGCAGCAGCGCGCTGCCGAGCCCCTGCCTGGCCCATTCGCGGGCGGTGGCGATGCTGGTCAGCTCCCTGCGCGGCACCTCCGCGCCGAACACCCGGTCGGCGGCCAGCCGGATCGAGCAGCCCGGCGGGCTGACCAGCAGCGGCTCCCGATCCCCGTCCGGCGCTGCGACCAGCGCCAGCCCGACCTCACCCACGTCCAGGAAGTCCAGATCGGGCGCCACCGGCCCGGAGCCGGGGTCGTACGGCATGGTGAACCCGAGCCCGCCGATCCGCGGGCCCGTGTCCACCAGGAGCACCGCGTCCAGCTCGCCGGCCGCCACCCCGGCCAGCAGCGACTGCCTGGTGTGCGAGCGCACGTCCACGTCCAGGTCGGGGTGGCGTTCCGACAAACGGCGGATCACGGCGGGCATCCGGGCCGCGGCGAGCATCTCCAGCGCGCCGATCCGCACCTTGCGCCGCTGCCCGGTGACGGCGCGGCGCACCTCGTCGGCGTGGTCGAGCAGCCCCGGTGCCCGCGCCAGCAGCGTGGCGCCCTGCTCGGTCAGCCGCATGCCCTGAGGCGTGCGCTCGAAGAGCGCGACCCCGAGGCTCCGCTCCAGGCGGCGCACCTGCTCCGACACCGACGCGGGGGCGAGGCCGAGGCTGTTCGCCGCCCCGGTGACGGTACCCGTCCTCGCCACCGCGACGAACCCGCGCAACTGCCGCAAATCCATATCCGCCAGCATACGGTTTTCCCGAACGCCCCCTGAGGCAGCGCCTGTTGAGGGCGGATGCGGCGTTTCAGCAGGCTGGGCGCATGATGTTCGGATTCTCCCTCGCCTACTTCCTCGTGATCCTCGACACGACCGTGCTGACGATCGCGCTGCCCGATCTGCGGGCCTCGCTCGGCGGCTCGCTGGCCGGGCAGCAGTGGGCGGTGAACGCGTACACGGTCGCCTTCGCCGCCTCGCTGCTCGTCGGGGGAGCGGTGGCCGACCGGTACGGCGCGGCCCGGATCTTCAAGGCCGGCGTGGTGGCCTTCGGCGCGATCTCGCTGCTGAGCGCCGCGGCGCCGCACCTGGGCGTGCTGGTCGGGCTGCGGGCCCTGCTGGGCGTGGCGGGCGCGCTCTGCACGGGCGGCTCGCTCGGACTGCTCCCGCAGCTCTTCCCCGACCCGGCCGCCCGCGCCCGCGCCACCGGTCTGTGGGCGGCCATCACCGGCACCGCGCTCGCCGCCGGCCCGCTGCTGGGCGGTCTCCTGGTGGACCTGTACGGCTGGCGCGCCGTCTTCCTGCTCAACCCGCCCCTCGCCCTGATCAGCCTGCTGGCCATGCGCCGGGTCAGCTCGCCGCGCGGCCACCGCGGGATCGACTGGCGGGTCCAGGCGCTGGCCTGCGCGTTCCTGGCCCTGGTGGCGCAGGCCCTGATCGGCCCCTCGGTCCTGGCGGGCGTCGCGGCCCTGGCCGTACTGGCCGCGCTGGTGCCGGTGGAGCGCCGCAGCCACGCCCCCGCGCTGCCCGGCGGCCTGCTCGCCGCCACCTGGCCCGAACTGCTCGCCGGCACGGTGGCCAACTTCGCCTTCGCCGGCGCCCTGTTCGTCCTCACCCTCCTGCTGCAGGACACCCGCCACCTGACCCCGCTGGCCGCCGGGCTGGCCTTCCTGCCGCTCACCCTCCCCATGACCGTGAACCCGCTGCTCACCGGCCGCCTGGTGGCCCGCCACGGCCCGCGCCCGCCGATCCTGTGCGGCCTGGCCCTGCTCGCGACCGGCCTGGCCGGCGTCGCCCTCACGGACGCGCTGGCGTGGTGGCTGGTGGTGATGGGGTTCGGGCTGTCGTTCGTGCTGCCCGCGCTGATGGCGGGCATGGTCAACAGCGCGCCGCCGGGGACGGCGGGCACGGCGGGCGGCGTCCTGAACGCCTTCCGCCAGGCCGGCGCGACCCTCGGCGTGGCGGTCATGGGCGTCGTCGGCCGGCCCCTGCTGGCGGCGGCCGTCCTGACGGCCCTGACCTGCCTGTGCTACGCGGCGGGCGCCTGGCGCGCCCGCACTGCCGCCCTGACCTGACTTGCGAGTATCGTGATCGGCGCAGGGCCGGGGGTTTGTCGGGGATGGTGAGGTGGAGCGTGCGTTTCCAGCATTCGAGTGACATCTGGCGGGACTTCCCGGAGCTCGTCCCCGGCGTGCTGGTCGCGTCGGGCGTCTCGGCGGACGTCTCCGCCGACGACTCGATCCTCGAGCTCGGCGAGCTCGCCGCGGCGCGGCTCGAGACCTCCTCGGAGGGCGAGCTGCCGGAGATCCAGGCGTGGCGGCGGGCGTTCTCGAAGATGGGCCTCAAGCCGACCCAGTACCGCTGCGCCTCGGAGTCCCTGCTGCGCCGCTTCCGCAAGGAGGGCGCGCTGCCGCGCCTGCACCCGCTGATCGACTTGTGCAACGCGTTCTCCCTCGCGTACGCGATCCCGGTGGCGGTGTTCGACGTCTCCAAGATCTCGCAGTACGTGGAGGTCAGGTACGCGGCGGGCGACGAGACGTACCTGACCTTCTCCGGCGAGACCGAGCACCCGCCGCCCGGCGAGGTGATCTTCGCCGACGCGGAGGGCAGGGCGCACGCCCGCCGCTGGACCAACCGCCAGAGCGGCCACTCGGCCGTCCGCGACACGACCACCGACGTCCTGATCGTCGCCGAGGCGCTGCACGAGACGGCCGGGAAGGACGTCGAGTCCCTCATGGCCGGGCTCTCGGACGAGCTGGCCGCCGTCTGGTCCATGACGCCGCCGGACTACACGATCCTCGGCCCGGCCGAGCCCCGGTTCGAGTTCCCGGCGTGACATGAAGCGGCCCGGGACCGTGCTCGGTCCCGGGCCGTTCGCCGTGCGCGTGCCGGACTACACGTCGTAGTACAGCTCGAACTCGTGCGGGTGCGGGCGCAGGCGGATCGGGTCGACCTCGTTCTCCCGCTTGTAGGAGATCCACGTCTCGATCAGGTCAGGCGTGAAGACGCCGCCCTCGAGCAGGTAGTCGTGGTCCTCCTCCAGCGCGTTGAGCACGTCGGTGAGCGAGCCGGGCACCTGCGGGATGTTGCGGGCCTCCTCCGGCGGCAGCTCGTAGAGGTCCTTGTCGACGGGCTCCGGCGGCTCGATCTTGTTGCGGATGCCGTCGATGCCCGCCATCAGCATCGCCGCGAAGGCGAAGTACGGGTTGCAGGACGGGTCGGGCACGCGGAACTCGATGCGCTTGGCCTTCGGGTTGGAGCCCGTGATCGGGATCCGGACGCAGGCCGACCGGTTGCGCTGGGAGTAGACCAGGTTGACCGGGGCCTCGTAGCCGGGGACCAGGCGGTGGTAGGAGTTGACCGTCGGGTTGGTGAAGGCCAGCAGCGACGGCGCGTGCTTGAGCAGGCCGCCGATGTAGTAGCGGGCCGTGTCGGACAGGCCCGCGTAGCCGACCTCGTCGTAGAAGAGCGGCGAGCCGTCCTTCCACAGCGACTGGTGGCAGTGCATGCCGGAGCCGTTGTCACCGAAGATCGGCTTGGGCATGAACGTGACCGTGTGACCGAACTCGAGCGCCGTGCTCTTGATGATGTACTTGTACAGCATCAGGTTGTCGGCGGTCTTGAGCAGCGTGCCGAACTTGAAGTCGATCTCCGCCTGGCCCGCCGTGCCGACCTCGTGGTGCTGCATCTCGACGTCGATGCCGCACTCGATGAGGTTGCGCACCATCTCGGAGCGCAGGTCGGTGAAGTGGTCCATCGGCGGGACCGGGAAGTAGCCGCCCTTGTAGCGCGGCTTGTAGCCGAGGTTGCCGCCCTCGGTGGCCTTGCCGGTGTTCCAGGCGCCCTCGATGGAGTCGATGTAGTAGTAGCCGGCGTTCTGCTTCGTCTCGAAGCGCACGTCGTCGAAGATGTAGAACTCGGCCTCGGGTCCGAAGTAGACCGTGTCGGCGATGCCCGTGCCCCGGAGGAACTCCTCGGCCTTGCGCGCGACGTTACGCGGGTCGCGGCTGTAGGCCTCGCCGGTCAGCGGGTCGTGCACGAAAAAGTTCAGGTTGAGCGTCTTGTGCTGGCGGAACGGGTCCACCACGGCGCTGGACGGGTCGGGCAGCAGAAGCATGTCGGACTCGTGGATCGCCTGGAAACCGCGGATCGACGAGCCGTCGAACATGAGTCCGTCGGTGAAGACGCTCGCGCTGAAGTTTTCTACCGGGAAGGTGAAGTGGTGAGTCGTCCCCGGCAGGTCGGTGAACCTGACATCGACGAACTGCACCCCTTCGTCACTGATGAACTTCAGGACGTCGTCGGCGGAGTTGAACACTCTCGAACCTCCCTGGGGACTGGCCATCATGCCGACGCTAGGGCGTGGCCGTTTCCGTGTGGTGTCTCGATTGTTTCGCACATGTTACGCAGGTCAGGTGCCCTTGGAAGCGGTGCAACCCTCGGAATCGTCCTCTTCCAGCTCGTACGGATCGATGGGCGCTCCCGTGGGCGCCACCGTACCCCGAGGCGAGTCCTCGAACACCGGATGAATGAACTCGTCCCGCGTGTCGCAGCTCGCCGGTGTGCTGCTCGCCCCCCAGCTCAGCGGCCACACCACCAGCCGTCCCTCCTCACGGTACAGCCACACCTTGCCGGTGGGATGGGCGACCACCCGGATGGTGGTGTCCGGCCGGCCCGGTCGGTGCACGGCGTAGACGACGAGGTGGTTCAGCTTGAGCTCGACGCCGCGGCGGCCGCCGTCCTTGAAGGTGCCCAGCTTGACCCGGCCGTGCACCTTGATCACGTCGGTGGCGAACTCGGCCGTGCCCTTGGCGAACTGGATGACGAAGGGCGCGGCCTTCTTCTTGTGCTTCTTCGCGTACTCGGAGAACCAGTCGCGCTGCTCGGCGTCCAGCAGCTTGGTGAACGCCGACGGCTTGCCGCCCAGGAGCGTCTTCCTGTCCAGGAAGGCCGCCGTCAGCAGCTCGCGGGTGCGCTTCAGGCCCTTCGCGACGTCCTTCTCCGACAGCCCGCCCAGCGCCTTCGCCTCCGGCATCGCGAAGCCGGCGGCCCCCTCGGAGTACTTCTCGGCGGGGGATCCGGCGAACGGGCTCGCCGGCTCCTCGCCGGCGCCCTCCGCCGGCTCCTGGGTGGCCTCGTCCGCCGGATTGCCGGCGGGTTCGACGTCCGGCTCGTCGATCGGCACCGGGGGTTCGTCCACGACGACGCCTGGGGTGAGCAGATCGGGACGGAAGACCACGATCACCCCCGCGGACGCGATCAGCGAGGTGACCACGGCCATCGCGATCCACGCCCGCCCGACCCGCCGCCGCGGCTCGGGCCCGTATCCCCCGTTTCCCCCGGATTCTCCGGATAAGTGCGCCGACCTGCTCTCGCGTCTGGCTGTGCGGTCGGTACGCCGCTGTTCTTTCGCGCCTTTGACGGCCGCGGCGCGCATCCTGCGCTGTTGCTCCTCGTCGATCTGCGCGACCAGCTCGTTGAAGCGCGCGTCAAGGTCATCCCCGTGTGGCATGGCGTACATGATGGCCGTTCCGCGACGCGGTTGGGTCACGATGCCGACCGGCCTGCCGGGCGGATACCGTTGGGGGCATGAGCAGCAAGGAGCCTCGCTGGACGCAGACCTGGCTGGGCGGGGTCAGGTCCGCCGGGGTCGATCTCGGATACCCGGGGGAGCGCCTGGGGCTGCCCGAGGAGGGCAGCGGGTCGATCGCCGGCTGGGGGCGCAGGATCGCCGCGCTGGTCATCGACTGGATGATCTGCACGTGGGTCGTCGTGCAGCTGCTGCTCAGGATGAATCCGGCCGAGCAGCCGTGGGCGCCCGCGCTCGTCTTCGCCGTGCAATACCTGATCCTGGTCGGGTTCATGGGGCAGACGTTCGGCCACCGGCTGGCGGGCATCAGGGTGGCGGCGATGGACGGCGGCGACCCGCGCTGGCTGCCCGCGCTGGTGCGCTCGGTGCTCCTGTGCCTGGCCCTGCCCGCCCTGATCTGGGACCGCGACCACCGCGGGCTGCACGACCGCGTGTCCAACACGATGGTCGTCCGCATGTAGCCGAGTAAAAAGCCGTACCGGGTTTAAAAACGTACCCGGTACGGTTTATGCTGCCCTCATGGGGTTGAGGGAGCGGAAGAAGGAGCAGACGCGGCGCCGGATCGCCGAGGTGGCGCTGCGGCTGTTCGACGAGCGCGGCTACGACGCGGTGACCGTCAACGAGATCGCCGAGGCGGCCGGGGTCGCCAAGGTGACGCTGTTCAACTACTTCCCGACCAAGGACTGCCTCGTCATCGAAGGGGTCAAGGAGGACCTGGCGGCGATCGTGGCCGGGCGGGGCGAGGGGCGCTCGCCCCTTGAGGCGCTGCGCGAGCACTACCGCTCGATGGCCGCCCAGGGCGCGGGAGCGGTGGACGTCGAGGCGCTGCTGGCGAGGGTGCGGGTGATCTCGTCGAGCCAGGCCCTGATGGGCGCGCTGCACGGGGTGCACATGAGCGAGCGCCATGAGCTGGCCGAGGCCCTCGGGGAGGCCTACCCCGGCGACGATCTGACCGCGCGGCTCATGGCCGGGCAGATCAGCGCCGCCGTCACCACCGTCCAGGAGGCCTTCTTCCAGCGCATCGCCACGGGCGAGCCGCTGGAGGAGGCGGGCCGGCGGCTGGCGGGCGACGTGGAGCTGGCCTTCGACCTCCTGGAGCACGGCCTCACACACGTAAAAAAGGGGATAAATCATGAAAAAGGGGATCAACTATGATGTCGGGTTCCTGCCGGGTGACAGCCTGAGCCGCAGGTCGTTTCACATCGAGGACGTCCGGCGCGACATGCGGACGATCGCGGAGGACCTGCACTGCACGTCCGTACGCATCTCCGGCCGCGACCCCGAGCGCGTCGAGGCGGCCGCCAGGCAGGCCGCGGCGGCCGGGCTCGAGATCTGGTTCACCCCGTTCCCCGTGGACCTCACGCAGGACGCGATGCTGGCGCTCTTCGCGGACGCGGCCCGGCGCGCCGAGTCGGTGCGCCGCGACGGAGCCGAGGTCGTGCTGGTCACCGGCTGCGAGATCACCGCCTTCGGCCACGGCTTCATCGACGGCGACGGGTACGGCGACCGGCTCGGCGCCATGATGGCCGGCGGCATGGAGTGGTGGACCTCCCTCGCGCAGGTCATGCCCCGCTTCAACGCCTACCTGGCGAAGGTGGCCGGGACCGTGCGGCCGCTGTTCGGCGGCCGGCTGAGCTACGCCTCGGCGCCGTGGGAGCCGGTCGACTGGGCCCCGTTCGACGTGGCGGGCGTGGACGCCTACCGAGCCGCCTACAACGCCCACGACTTCGCGGACGAGCTACGCGCCCGGTTCAAGCACGGCAAACCGGTCGCCGTGACGGAGTTCGGCACCTGCGCGTACCGCGGCGCGGGCGAGCGCGGCGGCTCGGCCTGGGTGGTGCCCGAGGGCGCGGTGCGCGACGAGGGCGAGCAGGTGCGCTACTTCACCGAGCTGATGGACATCTTCGAGCAGGAGGGCGTGGAGACCGCGCTGTGGTTCACGTTCGCCGCCTTCAACCGGCCCGGCGAGGCCGACCTGGGCTCCTACGGCGTGGTCAGGATGCTCGACGAGCGGCGCTGGGAGCCCAAGGAGGTCTTCCACGCCATGGCCGCTAGATACGGGCGCAGCTGAAGATGGCCGTGCCCGGCAGGTGCCGGCCGCGCAGCGGGCTCCAGCCGCCCCACACCCGCTCGTGCCCCTCCGGCCACTCCGGCTCCAGCAGCCCCGTGACGGTCAGCCCGGAGGCGACCAGCAGGTTGACCCAGTCACCCATGGTGCGGTGGTGCTCGGCGTAGGTGACCGTGCCCCGTTCGTCGCGCTCCTCGTAAGGGGAGCGGTCGAAGTAGGACCGGTCGGACGTCAGCCCGCGCGGCCCCGGATCGTCAGGGAACGCCCACCGGATCGGATGGCTCACCGAGAACACGAACCGGCCGCCCGGCCTGAGCACCCGCCGCACCTCGCGGAAGACGGCGAGCGGGTCGGCCACGAACGGCAGCGCGCCGAACGCCGAGCAGGCCAGGTCGAAGGCGGCCGCGGCGAACGGCAGCGACTCGGCGTCGGCCTGGACCACGGGCACGCGCAGCCCCGTGTCGAGGTCGATGCGCTGGGAGTGGCGCAGCTGCCGGTGCGAGATGTCGAACGCGGCCACCTGCGCGCCCTGCGTCACCAGCCACCGGGCGCACTGCGCCGCCCCGCAGCCGATCTCCAGCACGCGCCGCCCGCGCACCTCGCCCAGGAGGTGCGCGTCGGCCTCGTCGACGCCCTCGGGGCACCACACGAACCCGGTGTCGCGCAGGAACTCACCGTGTTCGAGCTGGTAGTCGTCGGCGTTGCCGTCCCACCACCAGCGGTTGGCCCGTGCGGAGGAGGACAGCACTAGCGCATCTTGGGGCCGCGTGGCATGCGCGCGCCCTTGGGCATGGGGCCCTTGGGCAGCGGCATGTTCTTCGGCAGCGAGCGCAGCCGGTCCTTCACCTCGTTGACCGCGGGCTTCTTGAGGTTGCGCGGCAGCTTCATCAGGTGGCGCTGCAGCTTGCCGAGCGGCACCTGCCCCTCGCCGTCACCGCACTGGATGTCGTAGATCTCGATGCCCAGGACCACCCGCGCGACCCGCTTCTTCTCGGCCGCCAGCATCTTCGCCACCCGGTTGCCCGGCCCCTCGGACACCAGCACGACGCCCGGATAGCCGACCACGAGGTGGATGAGGTCCTGGTCGCGGGTGACCGCGATGGCAGGGGTGACCTGCCAGTTGCCGCGCATGCCCTGCAGCACCGCCGCCGCGGCACCCGTCTGGCCGTGCAAGATCGAATATTGGGCCTTCTGGGCGAGCTGCCCGAACACCACCAGACCGACCGTGAGCGCGGCCAGCACACCGATGAACACCGAATACCACAAGTAGTCCGTGACCAGGCCGATCACGACGACCACAGCCAGCGTGCCCACCGCCGAGAGGAAGACGATGGGCAACCCCTTGGGGTTGGCCTGCTTGATGATCTGCGCGATCATGCGGAGCTGCTTGATGCGCCCCGGCTTCTCTGGATCCTCGGACTTTGCCATGCTCTGAAGGATACAAACCAACAGGTGCGGTATGGAAAACGTGACCCCGCCATTTCGCGCACGGCTAGATCCTCACGGTCGCCGAAAGACGCGGATCGGCCGCGTGGCGGCCCGCCTCGACCGTGTGAACGCCCTCCACGGTCCGCCAGCCGCCGTCCTCCCAGACCTGGAAGGCCCGCTCCGGCAGGAACACGGTCGTGAGCACGCTCTCCCCGGGCGCCGCCTCGACCACGTCGAACCCGGCCAGCGCCCCGTCGACGTACACCTGCACGACCTCGCGGCCCGGGCGGTCGCCGGTGTTGGTGACCGCCACCGTCACGGTCGTGCCCTCGGCCGCGATCGAGTCGTACGACCAGGTCGTGTAGCCCAGGCCGTGCCCGAACCAGAACGCCGGCGCGCGGCCCGAACGCTCCCACGCCCGGTAGCCGATCGACGTCCCCTCCTCATAGGCCACCACACCGTCCACCGGCGTCACGCCGGCCACCGGAGCGTCCTCCAGCCGCCGCGGCCACGTGGTGGGCAGCCGCCCGCCCGGCTCGGCGTCCCCGAACAGCACGTCCGCCAGCGCCGCCCCCGCCTCCTGCCCGGGGAACCAGGTGAGCAGCACGGCCGCCACCTCCTCCGCCCACGGCAGCTCGACCGGCGAACCCGCGTTGACCACCACGACGGTGCGCGGGCTGGCCGCGGCCACCGCGTGGATGAGCTCGTCCTGCCGCCCAGGCAGCCTGAGGTCCGCGCGGTCGAAGCCCTCGCTCTCCACCTCCGGCATGGTCGCGGCCACGACCACCGCCACGTCGCACTCCGCCGCCACCCGCACGGCCTCGGCCATGAGCTCGTCCTCGCCGGGGCCGGGGATCGCGTGGCCGACCGTGAAGGACACGGACGCCATCCCGCCGAACGCCCCGGCCGCGTGCGTCACGACCACCTCGTACGCCTGACCTGCCGCCATCGCCAGGCCGATCCGCCGCTCGGGCGGCGGCGGGAACGCCCTGGCGGGGTCGCCGCCGTCCAGGCCGATGCTCTCGTCGAGGACGGTCTCGCCGTTGACGGTGACGGCGAAGGCGCCCACGCCCGCGACCGACAGCCGGTGCTCGCCCGAAACGTCCGGCGTGTACGTGGTACGCAGCCGGACCGCCGCCAGCCGGTCGACGTCCACGCCCGGCGGCAACCGGCCGATCCACCGCGCCTCGGCCGTCGCCAGCGGCTGCTCCGCCAGCACCGCGCCCTCGGCGTCCAGGAAGGCGGCCGTGGCGGGGCCGGGGAGGGGGGACAGGCGGGTGCGGGGGTCGGTGCCGGGCGCGTACCGGACCTCGACCCCGGCCCGCTCGCCGAGCCCCTGCAGCGGCGAGACGACCCGGCCCGGGGAGACCTGCGCGCTCCCGCCGCCCATGACCCGGGCCTCCGCGGCGGCCGCCCCGATCAGGGCGATGGTCCTGACCTGCTGGAACGGCAGGATGCCGTCGTTGGTGAGCAACGTGGCGCCGCGCGCGGCCACCTCCCGAGCCAGCGCGACCCCCTCGACGGCGACCGGCGGCTCAGCGCCGTCGGTGCCCGGCGTTTTCGCGTCGTCGGCGGCGAGTCGGGCATCGGTGGCCGGCGTTTTGCCGCTGTCGGCGGCGGGCCGCTCGTCGGCGGGTGGGGGCTCCGCGCCGTGGAGGGCTCCGACGCGGTGGGCCAGGCGCAGGATGCGGCGCACCCGGTCGTCCACGACCGACTCGGGCACCCGCCCCTCCCGCACGGCGGCCTCCAGCCTCTCGCCCCACGGCCCGTGCGGTCCCGGCATCGCCACGTCGGTGCCGCCCAGCGCCGCGGCCTCGGTCGTACGCACCGCCGTCCAGTCCGACACCACGACCCCGTCGAACCCCCACTCGCCCTTCAGCACCCCGTTCACCAGCCCGGCGTGCTCGGTCATGGTCGTGCCGTTCACCGAGTTGCAGGCGGTCATGAGACCCCACGCCCCGGCCCGCACCACCCGCTCGAACGGCCGCAGATAGACCTCGCGCAGCGCCTTCTCGCTCACCCGGACGTCCGCGGTGAAACGGCCGGTCCCGAAGTGCTTCGGGGCTGCCGCCACCCCGCCCTCCTGGACGCCCTCGACGTACGCGGCGCCGATCTCGCCCGTCAGGTACGCGTCCTCGGAGAAGCACTCGAGATGCCGGCCGCCGAGCGGGGAGCGGTGCAGGTTGATCGTGGGGGCGAGGAGGACGTGCACGCCCTTGCGCCGGGCCTCCCGCGCCAGCAGCCGGCCGGTCCGGCGGACCAGGTCCACGTCCCAGGTGGCGGCCAGGGCGGTCGGGCTGGGCAGCGCGATGGAGGGATCGGCCGCGCTCCAGCGCCCGCCGCGTACGCCGATCGGGCCGTCGCTCATGACGAGCCGATCGAGGCCGATCTCGGGCAGCGGCGGGAGCGACCACGTGCCGGCCCCGGTGAGCAGGCGGACCTTGGTGGCGAGGTCGAGCCGGGCGATGAGCGCGTCGAAGTCCACGAGCCCAGTCTCCACCAGCTCAGACGGGGCTCAAATGAGGCTCGGCCAGGGCTCGGGCAGTGCTCAGGCGGAGGCTCGGGCGGGGCTCGGGCAGTGCTCAGGCGGAGGCTCGGGCAGCGCTCAGACGGAGGCTCGGGCGGAGGCTCGGGCGGGGGCTGGGGCGGGGGCTCAGGTGGTGGCTCGGGCGGGGGCTGGGGCGGGCTCAGGTGGTGGCGAAGAACTCCAGGAGCTCGGGCACCAGCGCCTGCGGTGCCACGTTGTGCGCCTGGCCCTCCAGAACGCGCCGTACCGCCCCCGGCACGGCCGCCGCGACCGCCAGCCCCGCGTTCGACATCCACCCGGGGCTGTCCTCGCCGTTCAGCACCAGCGTCGGCTGCCGGACGGCGGCCAGCCGCCCGGCGGGCAGCGCGTTGCCCGGCCCCAGCACGGCGGCCTCGTAGGCGAGGGTGTGGGCCAGCGCCTCGACCTGCGCCCAGGACGGCTGCGCGCGCATCGCGGCCACCGCCTCCGGCGGCGCCTCGGCCGCCTCCACCATGAACCGCTCGACCGCCTCGCCCCGCCTGCCCGCCCTCACCAGCGCCTCCAGCCGCGCGGCGAAGTCGTCCGGCAGCGGGGGCGCGCTGTCGTCCACGTGGTACGGCGGCTCCCACAGGGCCAGCCTCGTCACGGCCGGATTCCGCGCCGCGGCCTCGATCGCCAGCGCGGCCCCCGACGAGCCCCCGAACACCATCGCCGACCCGCCCGCCGCCTCGATGACCGCCGCCAGATCCTCGATCTCCCGCTCGACGGCGTACGGCTGGGTGTCTCCGCTGTCGCCGCGCCCCCGGCGGTCGTAGTCGTACACCGTGAACCACGGCGCCAGAGCGGCCGCCACGCCGGCCAGCGTGACGTGCCCCCGCACCCCGAACGCGCCGTGGACCAGGACGACCGCGGGCCCCTCACCGTAGCTGTCGAAGGCGATGGCGGTCCCGTCCGCCGAGATCGCCTTGCCGCTCAGCCGGCCGGCTGCGCCAGGCACAGCGCCTCCCAGTGGTGGCCGTCGAGGTCGGCGAAGCCGCGCTGGTAGCGGATGCCGTCCTCCTGCTTGACGCCCGCCGGGGTGGCGCCGAGCGCCAGCGCCTTGTCGACCAGCTCGTCCACCTGGGCCGGGTTCTCCATGCCCAGCACCAGGATCGCCTCCGTGGCCGTGTCGGCGGCGGCGATCTCCTTGGTGATGTACGAGCCGAACGCCGGCTCGGTCAGCAGCATGACCTGGGTCTGCTCGCTGATGATCACCGACGCCATGTTGTCGGCCATGCCGAAGAGGTTGAAGCCGAGTTCGCCGAAGAACTTCTTCGACCGCTCGAGATCCTTGACCGGCAGATTGACGAACAGCTGCATTTTCCCTCGTCCCTTCCTTCGATGTGCCCTCAGTCTGCCGATCGAAGGGGCCGCCGGTCTTGGATCTGGGCGCCAGGCGGATTGACGTTCAGCGCACGGTGTTCAGGCGCGGGTGTTCAGGCGCCGGTATTCGGCGGGCGGGATCCCGTACGCGCTCTTGAAGAGCCTGCTGAAGTGGGTCGAGTCCGGCAGCCCCCATCGGGCCCCGATCTCGCTCACGGACCGGGTGCCGCCCGCGGCCAGCTCCGCGCGGCACCGCTCCAGCCGCCGCTGCCGGATCCAGGCCGCCACCGTGGTGTGCTCCGCCTCGAACAGCCGGTGCAGGTAGCGCACGGAGATGTGGTGCGCGGCGGCGACGGTGGCCGGGTCGAGGCCGAGGTCGCCCAGCCGCTGTTCGATGAAGGCGTGGATCTCCATCAGCAGCACGCGCTGCCGGGAGTCCTCCGGTAACGCCCGCGTCAGCTCGACGTGTTCGGCGACGGCGGTGCTGACCAGGTCCGTCACGATGCCCGACAGCCTGGCGGCGCTGCCCGGCCGGTACGTCTCGATGTCCTCGGCCACCCGGCGCAGCAGCGGCACGGCCAGCGCGGCGGCGCCGCTCTCGGCGGCGATGGGGACGGCGGCGAGCGCGTCCACGGCGCCGGACGGCAGCGCGAGCAGGTCGCGCGGGAAGCTGAACAGCGCCAGCCGCACCGCCGAGTCGTAGGCCAGCTCGTAGGGCCTGGTGAAGTCGTAGATCGCGAACTCGCCCCGGCTGAGCTGCGCCTCCCGCCCGTCCTGGGACAGCCGCGGGCTGCCCTCCAGGGCCAGCACGACGCGGTACATCTCGGGACTGCCGCTGTCGATCATGCCCGGGGTGCGGTGCACGCTGTGGGGCGTGGACGTACGGATGCGGCCGACGGTGACCGAGCCCAGCCCGCCGGTCACGATCTCGCCCCGCAGCGGGGCGCCGGGGGCGATCCTGCAGTCGAGCGGCCCGAGGGTGTCACACACGATGCTCCGCCAGGCGTCGTGGCGTCGCTTGGCGGGCAGGTCACTCGTGCGGATGAGGACGGCCATGTCCGCTCCCGGGGGTCGGCTGCCTGCCATGCTAACCACGCCTCCCACCACCGTGCCGCGGCACCGGGATGCCGTGGCGTTGGGGTGCTGGGGTGCCGTGATGCCGGGCGCCGTGCTGCGTGCCGCCGGGTCCTGCCACGCGCCGTCGCCGCTGGGCGTCCCACCGCGCCACCGGCCCGCGCCTCACTCGGCGTCGCGCCCCAGGGGCCGCGCTCCTTGGGAGGCGCGGCGTTGTGCTCGGGGCGTGCCTGAGCGGCGGGAGTGCAGCTCAGCGGCAGGAGTGCAGCTCAGCGGCGGGAGCGTAGATCAGCGGGAGTGTGCCAAGCGGCGGTAGCCCGGTCAAGCGGCGGAAGCGTGCAGGAGCGGCCGGAGCGTGCTGAGCGACGCGAGTGCGCGGCCGACCGGCGAAAGCGCCCCCGGCGGCGGAGCTGTGCCCGGGCGGCGCGGGTGGCGGTGTCATGAGCGCGGCCGGGTGTGAAGCAGCCCCGGGACCGGAGGGGTCCCGGGGCCGGAGGTTGGTGAGGTCAGGCCGTCTGGCGAGCCTCGATGGCCTGCTGGTAGAGGCGGCCCGCCCGGTACGACGAGCGCACGAGCGGCCCCGACAGCACACCCGCGAACCCGATGGCCTCGGCCTCGGCCTGCAGCTCCACGAACTCCTCGGGCTTCACCCACCGCTCCACCGGGTGGTGGCGGGGCGTGGGCCGCAGGTATTGGGTGACGGTCAGCAGGTCGGTGCCGGCCGCGTGCAGGTCGCGCATGGCCTCGACGATCTCCTCGCGCGTCTCGCCCATGCCCAGGATCAGGTTGGACTTGGTGACCAGCCCGGCCTCGCGGGCCATCGTGATCACCGCGAGCGAGCGCTCGTAGCGGAACGCGGGACGGATCCGCTTGAAGATCCGCGGCACCGTCTCGACGTTGTGCGCGAACACCTCGGGCCGGCTGGAGAAGACCTCCTCCAGCTGGTCGCGGTTGCCGTTGAAGTCGGGCACCAGCAGCTCGACGCCGCACCCGGGCAGCAGCGCGTGGATCTGGCGGGCCGTCTCGGCGTAGAGCCAGGCGCCGCCGTCGGGCAGGTCGTCGCGGGCCACGCCGGTCACGGTCGCGTACTTCAGGCCCATCTGCTGCACGGACTCGGCCACGCGGCGCGGCTCGTCGCGGTCGTACTCCTTCGGCTTGCCCGTGTCGATCTGGCAGAAGTCGCAGCGGCGCGTGCACTGGTCGCCGCCGATGAGGAAGGTCGCCTCGCGGTCTTCCCAGCACTCGTAGATATTGGGACAGCCCGCCTCTTCACAGACCGTGTGCAGGCCCTCCCGGCGCACGAGCGATTTCAGCTCGGTGTATTCGGGGCCCGTCTTCAGCTTGGTCTTGATCCACGGGGGCTTGCGCTCGATAGGGGTTTCGGCGTTACGCACCTCCAGGCGGAGGAGCTTTCGGCCTTCAGGGGCAACGGTCACGTTCTCACCTTACGTCTTCCGGAAAAGCATCCCGGCCGGGGGTCACGAGATGAGGCCGAAGCCGCGGATCGCGCGCGTGTAGTGGGCGAGCAGCTCGTCGTCGACGCGTTCGGACTCGCGCGTGCCGAGCAGCTCCGAGTGCGGGGGAGCGGTGAGCACCCCGTCGTCGGTGATCCTGGCGCGGGCCAGCGCGCCCTGCCGGATGGCCGCCGCGCTCTCGCCGCGCAGCGCCGCCGCCTGCATGGGCGCCAGGTAGCCGCCGCCGGCCAGGCCGTCGAGCTCGGCGAGGTCCTGTTCGGAGGCGGCCCGCAGAGCGAGCTGCCGCTGCCGGGCCAGGGTACGGCTCTCGCCGGCGTGGGCCAGCCGGGTCAGCGCGTACCGGGCCAGGAGCACGGGCCCGCCGAGCACCCGCCCGACCAGGCGGCCGAACATCCCCGCCACCTCGTACGTGGTCCCCGGATGGTCCACCGCGCCCAGCGAGGAGGCCGCGATCTTGGTCTGCGCCTCCTCCCTGACCCGCAGCGGCTCGGCCCCCACCAGCGCGTCCCGCCACGACTCCAGGGTGAGCAGCGCCCCGCTCACGACGAGCTCGTCGCCGGTCGGCACCCGCGCGTACGCGGTGGCCAGCAGGGCGACCCGCTGCCTGGGCGGCAGCGCCAGCCACAGCG
This sequence comes from Nonomuraea angiospora, assembly GCF_014873145.1. Lineage (NCBI taxonomy): Bacteria > Bacillati > Actinomycetota > Actinomycetes > Streptosporangiales > Streptosporangiaceae > Nonomuraea > Nonomuraea angiospora. Next base: position 11,645,750 of record NZ_JADBEK010000001.1, read on the forward strand.
GCAGCCCGATCATCAGGACGGGGGTACGCAGCGGGCCCACGCGGTCGTAGCGCGTGCGCGGGTCCAGGTCCATGACGGCGACCTTGCGCGGCCGCCGGACGCCGACCCGGTCGGCCACGCGCTCCGCGGCGCCGTACAGCTCGGAGGCCGACGAGCGGTCGAGCACTTCGGCGTCGGCGGGCAGGCCGCCCAGGCGCGGCCGCAGCGCCCACGCGATGGCCAGGCTCGCGCCGCCGAACAGCCACGCGAGCAGGGATCCGGGGTGCCCCAGGATCGTCCACGCGCCCAGCGCGACAAAGCCGAGCGTCAGCAGGTGGACGAGAAGGGCGAGTAAGAGAGCGAGGACACGCTTCACACGGCCGATCGTAGGCCGTGGGTCATCTGCGGAGAAGGTCCTCTTCGTGGAGATCGTACGACTCCATGCCGAGGGCCTCCGCCAGCCGCTTCTCCGCGATCGGTATGACCTCCTCCACCACGATGCGGCGGCCGGTCTCCGCCGACAGCGAGGAGACGCCGACGTCGGGGATGCCGCACGGCGCGATGCGGTTGAACCAGCGGGGGTCGTTGGCGCAGTTGAGGGCGAAGCCGTGCATCGTGACGCCGCGCGCGACGCGCAGCCCGACCGCGCCGAGCTGGCGGTCGGGCAGGCCCAGGGCGGGATCGCCGACCGCCCAGACGCCCCCGCGCCCCCGCACCTGTCTCGCCGTGACGCCGAAGTCGGCGCAGATCTGGATCATGGCCTCCGCGAGGCGGCAAGTGTAGGCGGTGACGTCGGTGACGCCGACGATCGGATAGACCACCAGCTGCCCGGGCCCGTGCCAGGTCAGCCGGCCGCCCCGGTCGACGTCGACGACCGGGGTGCCGTCGGCCGGACGCTCGTGCGGGGCGGTGCGCTTGCCCGCGGTGTAGACCGGCGCGTGCTCGAGGAACAGGACGGTGTCGCTCAGCTCTCCGGCGACCCGCTTGCCGTGCACCCAGCGCTGCAGCGACCAGGCCTGCTCGTAGGGGACGTCGACGCCGAGGCGGACGATGGCGAGTGCGTGGGGATCGTCCCCGTGGATGGGGCGCATGAGCCTATTGTGCCGGTCCCGCCCCCGCGAAGGGTAATCAGGGGGTAAGGAGTCGCGGCTCGATCCTGAACTCCTTGACCCCGCCGGCCCCGTCGCCCTCCACCCGGTACGCGTAGCCGCCCGGCTCGACGGTCACCGCCTGGATGAACTCGGTGCCGACGTAGTGGAGCCCCACGCCCTCGTCGGCGGCGTATCCGGACGGCAGCTCGCCACTGGCCACCGACTCCTGCAGCAGCGGCCGGCGCTGCGGGTCGGAGTCGTAGTGGACGCCGCACGAGTAGGGCAGCAGCGCCATGCCCTCGGCCCACACGCGCAGGTCGGGCCCGAAGGAGTCGGTGTTGCCGCCGACGTGCCAGCACAACGCGCCCGCGCTCTGGCCGGAAAGCACCACCCCGGCCCGCCACGCCTCCTCGAACGCCTCGTCAAGGCCGTGCAACCGCCACAGGGCCATCAGGTTGGCCACACTGCCGCCACTGACGTAGATCATGTCCTGTTCGAGCATCCACGCCCGGGGATCCTCGACATTGGGCATCGGGAACACGGTGAGATGGCTCAACTCGACGTCCCACCCGGCGAACGCGCCGTACATCTTCAGGATCCAGTCGTCCGAGTCGCCCACCGCGGTGGCGACCAGGCCCAGCTTCGGCCGGTCCTGCCCGGTCAGGTCGAGGCCGTAGCGCAGCAGCGCGCTGGCCTCGACGAAGCTGTAGCGCCTGCTCGGGCGGAAGGATCCACCACCGATGGCGAGGATGTGTGACTGTCCTGACCGGCTCATGTCAAGATTCTCCCACCTGTTGAAGACGGACGGCTCACTACAGTACGGCGCTCAGCGCCTCGTCGAGGCGGGTATGGGCGAACACATAGCCGCTGTCGAGCAGCTTCCTCGGCTCGACGCGGTGGCCGGGCAGCAGCGCCTCGCGGGCGAACTCGCCGAGCCCCGCCGACAGCGCGAAGCCGGGCACCGGGATCGGCACCGTGCCCCTGCGCAGGGCTTTTCCGAGGGTACGGGTGAATTCGGCGTTGGTCACGGGCGAGGGCGAGGTGAAGTTGACTGGCCCTGTAATGTCACGATTTTTCAAGACATGCACCGCGGCCCCGACCCAGTCGTCCACGGTGATCCACGACCAGTACTGCTTCCCCGACCCGAGCGGCGCCCCCAGCCCGATCCTGAAGATCGGCAACATCCGCCCGAGCGCCCCGCCCTTCTCGCTGAGCACCAGCCCGGTGCGCAGCTGTACGGTCCTGACCCCGGCCTCGCCGGCCCGCCTGGCCTCGCCCTCCCAGCGCCCGCACAGATCCGCCAGGAAGCCGCTGCCCTTCCCCTGGCTCTCGTCGATCACCCGGTCGCCGGTGTCGCCGTAGAAGTCGACCCCGGAGGCGGACAGGAGCACCTCGGGCCTGCCGGACAGCGCGCCGATCGCCTCCACGAGCACCCGCGTGCCCTGGACGCGGCTGGCGACGATCTCCCGCTTGTACGCCGGGGTCCACCGCCGCTCGCCCACGGACGCGCCCGCCAGGTGCACGACCGCCTGCGCCCCTTCGAGCGCGGCCTGGTCGATCTCCTGCTCGGCCGGGTCCCAGAAGGCCTCGTCGGCCGCGCGCGGGCGGCGCCGTACGAGCCGGACGACCTCCCAGCCCTCGGCCCGCAACGCCGGCACCAGCGCCGACCCGAGCAACCCCGACGCCCCCGTCACGATGATCGCCATAGCCCCACAGTACGCCCGCCCCCTGTCACGGACGCGCCAGCCGCGCCAGGCTCCGGGCAGACGAACGGCCGGGCGGCCCCCGAAGGGAACCGCCCGGCCGTGACGCCCTGAATCAGGCCCTGGAATCAGGCCCTGGATCAGGCGAGGCCGAGCTGGGCCTCGAAGCGGCCCTCCTCGAGACGGCGCTTGACCGTCGTGAGGAAGCGGGCCGCGTCCGCGCCGTCCACCAGACGGTGGTCGTACGTCAGCGCCAGGTAGACCATCGACCGGACCGCGATGACCTCGCCCTCAGGCGTGTCGATCACGACGGGCCGCTTGACGACGGCGCCGGTGCCCAGCATGCCGACCTGCGGCTGGTTGAGGATCGGCGTGTCGAACAGCGCCCCACGGCTGCCGGTGTTGGTCAGCGTGAAGGTGCCGCCGGTGATCTCGTCCGGGGTCACCTTGTTGGCGCGCGTGCGCTCGGCCAGGTCGGCCGTCTTGCGGGCCAGCCCGGCGAGGTTGAGGTCGCCGGCGTTCTTGATGACCGCCGCGATCAGGCCGCGCTCGGTGTCGACCGCGATGCCCAGGTGCTCGACGTCGAAGTACGTGACCTCCATGGTCTCGTTGTTGATCGTCGCGTTGAGCTTCGGGTGCTGCTTGAGCGCCTCGATGGCGGCCAGCTCGAAGAACGGCATGAACGACAGCTTCACGCCCTCGCGGCGCAGGAAGTCGGCCTTCGCCTGCTCGCGCAGCCGCGCGATCTTGGTGACGTCGACCTCGACCACGGTGGTGAGCTGAGCCGCCGTCTGCAGCGACTCGACCAGCTTCTTCGACATCGTCTGGCGCAGCCGCGTCATCTTCTCCGTGCGGCCGCGCAGCGTGGTGTCGACCTCCACGGGCTCGGGACCCGCGGTGACCGGCGCCTGCGGGGCGGGAGCGGCGGCGGGCGCCGGCTGGGCGGCGGCCGGAGCCGGAGCCGCGGCGGGGGCGGCCTGAGCGGCGGCGGCCTTGTCGCGCTGGGCCTTGGCGGCCTCGAGCACGTCCTGCTTGCGGATGCGGCCACCGACGCCGGTGCCGTTGACCGAGTCGAGGTCGACCCCGTGCTCGTTGGCCAGCTTGCGCACCAGCGGCGTCACGTACGGGCTCTCACCCGAGGGCAGCGGCGCGGGCTCCGCGGGGGCGGCCTGCGGGGCCGGAGCGGGGGCCGCGACCGGGGCGGGCGCCGGAGCGGGGGCGGGGGCCGGAGCGGGCTGCGGGGGAGCCGGCTGCGGGATCGACGAGACCGGCGCCGCCGGGGCGGGCTCGGGCTCGGGCTGCGGAGCCGGCGCGGGTGCCGCCTCGGGCGCAGGGGCGGCGGCCGCCGCCTGGCCCTTCTCGTCGATGACGGCGAGCTCGGCCCCGACCTCGACCGTCTCGTCCTCAGCCACGACGATCTTGGTGAGGACACCCGCGGCCGGCGACGGGATCTCGGTGTCGACCTTGTCGGTCGACACTTCGAGGAGCGGCTCGTCGGCCTCGACGCGCTCGCCCTCCTTCTTCAGCCAACGGGTTACGGTGCCCTCGGTCACGCTCTCGCCGAGCTGGGGCATTTGTACGGAGACCGGCATCGTTATTCTTCTCTCGCGTTCTGATCTCGAGGGCTTGGACTAGTTGTGTACGTGCAGCGGCTTGCCGGCCAGGGCCAGCATCGCCTCACCCATGGCCTCGGACTGGGTCGGGTGTGCGTGGATGAGCTGGGCGACCTCTGCGGGCAGCGCCTCCCAGTTGTAGATCAGCTGCCCCTCCGTGACGAGCTCGCCGATGCGCCGGCCCACCATGTGGACACCGACGACCGGGCCGTCCTTCTGGGCGATGACCTTCACGGCGCCCGAAGTGCCGAGGATCTGGCTCTTGGGGTTTCCCGCGAGGTCGTAGACCTGCTCGACGATCTCGATGCCGCGCTCGGCCGCCTGCGCCGACGTGATCCCCACCGAGGCCACCTCGGGGTCGGAGTAGGTGATGCGCGGCACGCCCGCGTAGTCGATGGGCGGCGGGTTGAGGCCGGCGATGTGCTCGGCCACCATGATCCCCTCCGCGAACCCCGCGTGCGCGAGCTGCAGCGTCGGGATGAGGTCGCCGATGGCGTAGACGCCGGGCACGGAGGTCTGGCAGTGCTCGTCGACCACGACCGCGCCGCGCTCGATGGCGATGCCCTGCTCCTCGAAGCCCATGCCGGCCGACACCGCGCCCCGGCCGACCGCGACGAGCAGCAGCTCGGCGTCGAGGGTCTTGCCGTTGGCCAGGGTGACGACCACGCCCGTCTCGGTGGTCTTGGCGCTGTCGAAGAAGACGCCCAGCTCGTACTTGATGCCGCGGCGGCGGAAGGCCCGCTCCAGCAGCTTGGAGCTGGACTCCTCCTCGGTCGGCAGCAGGTGCGGCAGCGCCTCGACGATCGTGACCTCGGCCCCGAACGAGCGGTAGACGCTCGCCAGCTCGACGCCGATCACGCCGCCGCCCAGCACGATGACGGACGAGGGCACGCGGTCCATCTTGAGGGTGTGCTCGCTGGTGATGACGCGCTCGCCGTCGATCTCCAGGCCCGGCAGCGACTTGGGCGCCGAGCCGGTGGCCAGGACGAGGTTGCGGCCCTCGACGACCTCCGGGCCCACCTGGATCCGGTTGGGGCCGACCAGGCGGCCCTCGCCCTCGACGATCGTCACGCCCGCGCCCTTCAGCAGGCCCTGCACGCCCTTCCAGGCCCGCGTCACGATCTTGTCCTTGAACGCGTGCACGCCCTGCACGTCGATGCCGTCGAAGCGCGCCTTGACGCCGTAGGACTCGCTCTCGCGGGTCTCGTCGGCGACCTCGGCGGAGTGCAGCAGGGCCTTCGTGGGGATGCATCCCCTGTGGAGGCAGGTGCCGCCGATCTTGTCCTTTTCGATCAGCGCGACCGACTTGCCCAGCTCAGCCGCCCGAAGCGCGCAGGCGTAACCGCCGCTGCCGCCACCTAGGACGACGATGTCATAGGCCACAGGAAGGCTCCTTGTCGGGGTGTTCGTGATGCCGTCATCTTTTCATTTGTTTCAGATGCTCGCGTGCCGCTCTGCGAGTCCGATGAGGGTCCGGGTGATGGCACCCGTGCCGCCCTTCGGGGTGTAACCGTACGGCTCGCCCTTGTTGAAGGCGGGCCCGGCCATGTCGATGTGGGCCCAGCGCACGCCGTCGGGCACGAATTCCTTCAGGAAGATGCCCGCCGCCAGCATGCTGCCCCATCGCTCCGGCTGGAGGTTGGCGATGTCGGCGATCGGCGAGTCGAGGCCCTTGCGCAGCTCCTCCGGGAGCGGCATGCCCCACGCGCCCTCGCCCGCCGCCTTCGCGGCCTCGACGACCAGCTCCCTGGCGGCGTCGTCGTTGGCCATGACGCCGGCCGTGCGCCAGCCGAGCGCGACGATCTGCGCGCCGGTGAGCGTGGCCACGTCGACGATCAGGTCGGGCTCGTCCTGCGCGGCCCTGGCGATGCCGTCCATGAGCACCAGGCGGCCCTCGGCGTCGGTGTCGAGCACCTCGACGGTCTTGCCGCTGTAGCTGTGGATGACGTCGGAGGGACGCTGGGCGGTGCCGCTCGGCAGGTTCTCGGCCAGGCAGAGGTAGCCGACGGCGTTGACCGGCAGGCCGAGCCGGGCGATGCCGATCATGGCGCCGAGCACCGCGCCCGCGCCGCCCATGTCGGACTTCATCCAGTCCATCGAGGCCGACGGCTTGAGCGACAGGCCGCCGGAGTCGAACGTGATGCCCTTGCCCACGAACGCCAGCCGCTTGCCGGCCTCGGGGTGGGTGTAGGAGAGGCGGACCAGGCGCGGCGGGTTGGCCGAGCCCTGGCCGACGCCGATGAGGCCGCCGTAGCCGCCGTCCTTGAGCTGCTTGTCGTCGAGCACCTCGACGCTCAGCCCCGCCTTGTTGCCCTCCTGCTCGGCGATCTCGGCGAACTTGGCCGGCCACAGGTCGGACGGAGGCGTGTTGACCAGGTCGCGGACCAGGGCGACCGAGTCGGCCAGCACGCCCGCGCGATCGGCGACGCCGTCGGGCTGCGCCGAGACCACGGTGAGCTCGGAGACCGGGGCCTTCTGCTCGCCGTTGGTGCGGTAACGGGCGAAGGCGTACGCGCCGAGCAGGCCGCCGAGCGCGACGGCCTCGGCCTCCTCGGGCGTGCCGGTGGGCAGGGCGAGCGCGGCCCTGGAGGTGCCGGCGAGCGACCGTACGGCGGCGCCGGCCGCGCGGCGCAGACCCTCGGCGTCGGGCGAGTCGCCCAGCCCCACCGCGACCAGCAGCGGGGCGGCGATGGCGCCGAACGTGGGAAGCTTGGCCACCTCGCCGGCCTTGCCGGTGAAGGCGACGGCGCGGAGGGAGTCGGCGAGCTTGCCGCCGAAGGCGGCCTCGAGCGACTCGGCGCCCGTGGCGGCGCGGGGGCCGTCCTGTCCTGACCTGAAGCCGACGATCAACGCGTCGGTGTCGATGGAGACTGGATCTGCTGAGTTCAGCCGCACAGTGGTCACGTAAACCGATGCTATCCAGGTCTTCTGCGTACTCACAAACAGGGGTTCATCCTACCAATCGCGATTCATGTGGAATGGTGCTAGTGTCATTAGCATCATGCTGCTGACGCTCGATCTCAACGACGCCCGGCCCCTGCACGAGCAGGTGGCGGGCGCGATCCGCCGCGCCATCGGAGAGGGCTCCTACCGGCCCGGCGACCGGCTGCCGCCGGCCCGCGACCTGGCCCAGGTGCTCGGCATCAACCCCAACACCGTGCTGCGCGCGCTGCGCGACCTGCGGGACGAGGGGCTGCTGGAGTTCAGGCGGGGCCGGGGGGTCAGCGTCGCGGGGCGCGCCGACGGTCGCGCCCTGCTCGCGCAGCGGGCGCGCGAGCTGCTGGACGAGGCCCGCAAGTACGGCTACGGCCGCGACGACCTCATCGCCATCCTGGAGGACCTGCCGTGAATCCCCGAATCACCGCCGTCATATGGGGGCTGTTCGTCATCTGCGCGCAGATCGCGCTGCCGCTGGCGCTGCGCGACCGGTTGCCCGACCCGCTGGCCACGCGCTGGGAGCTGGGCGGCCTGGCCTCCCGCTCGATGTCCTTGACCACGTACATCGTCGTCATGTTCCTGGTGTGGGCGGTGCTCTGGCTGGTCGCGCTGGCCGCGGCCGAGCGGGCCACGGCCCGCAGGCAGAGCCGGACCGTGTGGTGGGGCGGGCTGTTCGGCCTGGGCGCGCTCGCGCTCGGCGTCAACGTCACGACCGTGCTCGCCAACCTCGACGCGCCCGACTGGGCCGCGGCCCGGCTGCCGGGCTGGCAGGTCCTCGCGGTCATCGCGGCCGGGACCGGCCTCGCCGTGCTGGCGGGATATCTGCGCAGGGGCGCGCCCGACGCGGATTTCGCCCGCCGGATCCCGCCCCTGCTGCGGCTCGGGGCCGGCCGGCGCACCGTGTGGGTCGGCCACGTCGCCAACCGGTGGCTGGCGCTGCTCCCGTTCGCCGCGCTGGCCGCGGCCCTGGTGCTGGGTCTGCTCTATGTCACCGGTCTGGTGTCCGGCGTGACGGCGACGTCGGTCCTGCCCGGGCTCGTCCTCGTGCTGGCGGCCGGGGTGCTGACCTCTTCCGTGTCCGTGCAGGTCGGCGACGGCCGGATGGCCGTCCAGTTCGGCCCGCTCGGCTGGCCGGCGCGCAGGATCCCCCTGTCGCAGATCGAGTCGGCCTGGTCGGAGACGCGCCATCCGGCCGAGGTCGGGGGCTGGGGCATCCGCGGGCTGCCCGGCAGTTCGACCATCATGCTGCGTGGCGGCGAGTGCCTGGTCATCCGCTACCGCTCCGGCGGCCGGCTGGCGATCAGCATCGACGACGCCGAACGCGGCGCATCCCTCATCAACGCCCTCATCGCGGAGCGAGTGGAGCAATGAAACGACCTCTCCCCATCTTCATCGTCCTGGCCTTCGGGCTGTCGTGGGCGGCGGCGCTGCCCCTCTGGTTCGCCGGCGGGATCGGCTCGCCGCTGCTGCGGCCGCTGGCCACGCTGATGATGTTCACCCCGTCGGTGGCGGTGCTCGGCGTGTGGGCGGCCACGCGCACGCCGTTCCGCGAGTGGGCCAGGCAGACCGGGCTCACGCTGGGCGAGCGCAAGGGGCGCACCGGCGTCCTCATCCTGACCGCCTGGCTCGGGGTGCCGCTGCTGCTGTTCCTGGCGGCGGTCCTCAGCGCCGCCGTCGGGCTGTTCCCGCTCGACCTCGACCAGTTCAGCCTGTTCAGGGCGGTGCTGCGGGCCCAGGGCGTGGGCGTGCCCGAGAGCCTCACCGCGGCGATCGTGCTGCAGATCGGGATCGCCGTGGTCGCCGGGCCCGTGCTGAACGCGATCCCCGCGCTGGGGGAGGAGTGGGGCTGGCGCGGCTGGCTGCTGCCCCGGCTCGTCTCCACCAACGGCATGCTCCTCGGGCTGGTCTACACCGGCGTCATCTGGGGCCTCTGGCACGCCCCCCTCACCCTCCTGGGCTACAACTACCCGCGGCTCAGCTCCTGGGCGGCGCTGTTCTTCGTGGGGTTCTGCGTCCTGTTCGGGGTGCTGATCGGGTGGCTGCGGCTGCGCACGGGCAGCGTGTGGCCGGCCGTCGTGGCCCACGGCTCGCTGAACGCCGTCGCCCAGTCCGTCATGCTGCTCGGCGACGCCGCCGCGCCGCCCAACGAGGTGCTGGCCGGCCTGACCGGCCTGGTGGGGTGGTTCCTCATGGCGCTCGTCGGCGCGGCCCTGCTCCGCTTCTATCCGGTACGCGTGCCGGAGCCGGTCGCCTCACCCTCCTGATCCCGGGGGCGCTCAGCCGAGGATCGCGCACACCGCCAACGTGGTGGCCGTGGCCGCCTCGACCAGCGCCCCCAGAACGTCACCGGTGATCCCGCCGAGGCGCCGCCGCGCGTGCCCGAGCAGCAGCAGGGCGGCGCCGAGCCCGGTGACCAGGCCGAGCGGCAACACGGTCTCCCCGGCGAGGCCCAGGGAGACGGCGGCGGTGCCGAGGAGGGCGGCCAGGGTGACCAGCAAAGAGGCGGGGCGGCGTACCGTGCCGGCGACCATCGCGCCGAGCCCGTCGGGCCGGGCGGCGGGCACGCCCGCCCGGCAGGCCCAGGTCAGCGCCAGCCGCCCGGCCACGCAGGCCGTCACCAGCGCCGTGTACCCGGCCCCGGCCGCCGCGGCGACCTGAACGACCAGCGTCAGCACCAGCGTCATCACGCCGAACGGCCCGATGTCCGACTTTTTCATGATGTCGAGCGCCTGAGCGGCCGGTTTGCCGCTGCCCAGCCCGTCCGCCAGGTCGGCGAGCCCGTCCAGGTGCAGCCCCCGGCTCAGCACGGCCAGCAGCCCGACCGCCAGCGCCGCCCCCAGCAGCGGCGGCCCGGGCAGGAGCAAGGGCAGCCCGGCGACCAGGCCGAGCGCGAGGCCGACCACCGGGGCCAGCGTCATCGCCCGCCCCGCGACCTCCCGGTCCACGCGTTCGACCCGCACCGGGAAGACGCTGAGAGTGCCGATCGCGAACGACAGGCCATGCGGAAGGCGCATATCGGACGATCGTAGGCCCACTAGTGTGGCGGGATGCACGTGGTTGAACTCGAAGGCGTAGGTGTCCGAGTTGTCGGCAAGGCGCTGCTGGACAGCGTCGATTGGCAGGTGGACTACGGCGACCACTGGGTGATCCTCGGGCCCAACGGCGCGGGCAAGACGACGCTGCTCTCCCTGGCGGGCGCCGTCCGGCATCCCACCGAGGGCGCGGTCAAGGTGCTCGGCCACAAGCTCGGCCGGGTGGACGTGCGGGAGCTGCGCCGCCACATCGGCCTGGTCGCGGCCAGCCAGCGGCTGATCGACGAGGAGCTGATGGAGCAGGAGGGCGCGACCGCGCACACCGTGGTGCTCACCGGGCACACGGGGACGAGCGTTCCCCTGTGGGACAAGTACGGCGAGGCCGAGCGTGACCGGGCCCACCGGCTGCTGGCCGATCTGGGCTGCAAGGACCTGGCGGACCGGCCGTTCCGGGTGTGCTCGCAGGGGGAGCGGGCCAGGATCAGGGTGGCCAGGGCGCTCATGGCGGACCCGGCGGTGCTGCTGCTCGACGAGCCGTTCGCGGGCCTCGACCTGCCGGCCAGGGAGGACCTCATCGCCGCCGTCGAGGACCTGGCCACGACCCGGCCCGTCCTGACCACGGTGACGGTGACGCACCACCTGGAGGAGGTGCCGGCGACGACCTCCCACGCGATGCTCATGCGCGACGCCAGGGTGCTGGCCGCGGGGCCGGTGGAGGAGGTGCTCACCCCGGACAACCTCTCGGAGTGCTTCGGCCGCCCCCTCCACGTTGACCGGCTCGACGGCCGCTGGTACGCCCGCGCCGTCCGCCCGTAGCGGTCACAGTTCCAGCAGGCGCCCCGCCACCACCAGGGCCACGTACTCGGTCACAGTTCCAGCAGGCGCCCCGCCACCACCAGGGCCACGTACTCGGACTCGGCGGCGAGGCGTTCGTTGAGGCGGCCCAGCGCGTCCCGGAAGGCCCGCCCGCTGGACGTGGCGGGCACCACCCCCATCCCCACCTCGTCGGAGACCGCCACGAGGCGCACGGGCGTCCGCCGCCAGGCGGCCACGAGCTCGTCGCAGCGTTCGCGGACGGGCGCGCGGTCGCCCTCCCAGGCCCCGTGCTCGTCGAACACCGCCGTCAGCCACGTCCCGAGCCCGTCGATCAGCAGCGGCGCGGTGGCCTGCCCGATGGCCGAGACGAGGTCGGCGGTCTCGACGGTGGCCCAGTGCGCGGGCCGCCGCTCCCGGTGTGCCCGCACGCGGGCCGCCCACTCGCCGTCCCCCGCGCCGCTCGGGCCGGTGGCCACGTAGGTGACGTACGGCTCGGCCGCCAGCCGCAGCTCGGCCTCGGCCGACTTCCCGGACCGCGACCCGCCCAGCAGCAACGCCCGCCACGGCGCCGTGCCGGGGCCGCCCGGACGCGCGCAACCGCCGCCGGGCCACGTCCCGGGCGCCCGGCCCGTCTCCAGCACCGTCCCGTCGGAAACGGCCTGCGTTCCGGGCGTGCGGCCGGTCTCCAGCACGGTCCCGTCGGGAACGGGCCGCGTTCCGGGCGTGCGGCCGGTCTCCAGCACCGTCCCGTCGGGGACGGCACGGGCGCCCCACAACCGCAGGCGCCTGGCCAGCTCCTCCTCCGAGCGGACCCGGTGGTCCAGCCCGACGGCCACCACCGCGGTCCGGTCGTCCGCCAGCCCCGCCCGCCGCAGCTCCCCGAGCCTTTCGGGCCGGTCGAGCAGGTCGATCAGCACCACGTCGTACCTGGCGGGCCCGTCCACCGGCACCGGCCGCCCCAGCGGCAGGCAGAGCAGCCCGGATCCGTCGGGACCCACCAGCCCCAGCCCGCCCGCGCAGGCCCGGTAGCCGCTCGGCGGATCGTCGAAGGGGAAGCGGGCCACGCCGTCCACGACCAGCTCGAACGGGCGCCGGTGGCCGGGCGGGAGCCCGGCGCACGAGGCGCACCGGCAGCCGGGCTCCGGCCATCCCGCGCCGCCCGCCGTGCCGGAGACAAGGATTTTCACCGCGCCGAGCGTAGCGCTCGCCGGTTCCGGCGCCGAGGCGGTGGGTGGCCCGGCAGTCCCGGGCCGGCCGGGCGGATGGAACGTTCCAGGTCAGACGCCGGTCCTGGAGCGGCGGCGGGTGGCCGCCACGGCGCCGCCCGCCAGCAGGACGAGCGCGCCCGCCCCGGCCGCGACCAGCGTGATCGGCAGGCCGCTCCCGGACGGCGCGGCGGACGCGGCGGCGGCCGTCAGTTCGCTGCCGCCCTTCTCGCTGGACGGATAGTCCGCGACCGCCACGACGGCCCCCTGGGCGTTCACGCGGACCCTGGCGGTGGAGGCGAGGAGCTGGGCGGCGGTGGCGTCCTCGGCGCCCGTGACGCACTTCGGCGCGCTCTGCGCGGGAGTCCGCTCGCCGGGGTAGGCGTCGGCCTCCCCGTCGCCGAAGTCCACCGCGACCACCACGCGCTTGTGCCCGGACCCGGCCGCGTCCCTGCCGCACACCGCCTGGAACGACGGCAGGTCCCCGCCCGGCGACTCGCCCCTGGCCCCGTCCGGGGCCACGGAGAAGCGCCATCCGATGACGGAGCCGTCCGGCGGGGCGGCGTCGGGCGTCACGGCCAGCCAGGCCGTCCCGTCGCTCTGCCACGCGCTCCACGTCCGCGGGACCCCAGGGTCGGCCGGAGCGTCGGCCAGAGCGGAGGAGGGGAGTGAGAGGAAGGCGGCCGCCCCGAGGGCGACCCCGGCCGCAACACGATACGCGCGCAGCATCGATTGACCTCCAAGCTCGGGAGTAGGGTTCCAGTGCCTGCGGAGGGTGCGCCGGCGAACCCGCGGAAAAGGAGCGTATGGCATGACATGGCGGTGGCGTTATGAAAATGCAAATGGTGGTGAGGTAACGGATCGCCCCTTGCCGCGAGAAGTTTTTCCGAGCCAGGCCGACGCGGAGTCCTGGCTCGGCGAGAACTGGCGTGACCTGCTCGAATCGGGAGTTGAGCAGGTGGCCTTGCTGGAAGAGGACCGCGTGGAGTACACGGGATTGTCATTGCGCCAGGAGTGAGCTGCGGTAAATGAGAAGCCCCTTGAGCGCCATTGTGGCTCAAGGGGCTTTTTCTCGGGTGGGACGGGGTTACGGGCGCGTGCTCGGGCTCTGCGTCTTGGCCGGGTCGCGCTCCACGACCGAGCCCAGCACGTCGTCGATCCGCTTGAGTACGTCGGCGTCCAGCTTCACGCCCGCGGCCTTGACGTTGTCACGCACCTGCTCGGGGCGGCTGGCCCCGACGATGGCGCTGGAGACGTTCGGGTTCTGCAGCACCCAGGCGACGGCCAGCTGCGCCATGCTCAGCCCGAGGTCGGCGGCGATCGGCTTGAGCTCCTGGACGCGGGTCAGCACGTCGTCGTTCATGAACCGGGCGATCATGGCGCTGCCGCCGCTCCCGTCGGTGGCCCGGGAGCCCTCCGGCGGCTGCTGCCCGGGCAGGTACTTGCCCGTGAGCACGCCCTGGCCGATGGGCGACCAGACGATCTGGCCGATGCCCTCCTTCTCGCTCAGCGGCACGATCTCGCCCTCGATGACCCGCCACAGCATCGAGTACTGGGGCTGGTTCGAGACGATCCGGTCGAAGCCCATCTCGTCGGCGATCTTCAGCGCCTGGGCGATCTGGTCGGCGTTCCACTCGCTGACGCCGATGTAGAGGACCTTGCCCTGGCGTACGAGGTCGTCGAACGTCTTGAGCGTCTCCTCCAGCGGCGTCTCGTAGTCGAACCGGTGCGCCTGGTACAGGTCGACGTAGTCGGTCTGCAGGCGGCGCAGCGAGCCGTTGATGGACTCGGTGATGTGCTTGCGCGACAGGCCGCGGTCGTTCTGGCCGGGGCCGGTCGGCCAGTAGACCTTGGTGAAGATCTCCAGCGACTCCCTTCGCACGCCCTTCAGCGCGCGGCCGAGCACCTCCTCGGCCTTCGTCGCCGCGTAGACGTCCGCGGTGTCGAACGTGGTGATGCCCTCGTCGAGCGCCGCCTGCACGCACTGCTTGGCGGCGTCTTCCTCGACCTGGGAGCCGTGGGTGAGCCAGTTTCCGTAGCTGATCTCGCTAACTTTGAGACCGCTACGACCGAGGTGTCGGAATTCCATGCATAAGACCTTAATCCCGGTCCATGGGGTGATTGGTTTCGGGATAGGGTGCGCGACGTGCTGAAGCTCGTACGGCTGGCGCTGACGGCGGCCATCCTGACCGCGATCGGGGTACGGCTGCGCCGCCGCGCCCGGATGCCCGTCCAGCCGCCCGCGCCCCCGGCCCCGCGAGCGGCCGGACGTACGCGGATGGGCCTGGTGTGGGCCGTCATCGCGGGGGCGGTGGCGCTGACGCTGGGCGCCGCCATGGTCCCCACGGGGCCGCAGGCGGTGTCCGAGGCGCGGGCGGCCGTCTACCAGGCTCAGCAGTCGGCCATGACCGTGGTGATGGGCGCCACCGGAAAGAGCCCGGCCCCCACGCCCACGCCCACGCCCGTCGAGCCGACGCCGGCTGCCACTCCTGTCGAGCCGACGCCGGAGGCCACTGCGGTCGCGCCGACGGCCAGTGCTGTCGCGCCGACGGCCACTGCGGTCGCGCCCACGCCGGCCGCCACGGCCTCGGCGCTGCCGGGCATCCCGGCCGCGTGCATGCTGAGCGGCCCGGTGACGGTACGCCCGATCAGCCCGCGCGTGCGGGCGGCGGTCAACCGGCAGTGGCGGCGCATCGAGCGGTGGCTGCGGGAGCATGCGCCCCGGACGTACGCCTCGCTGGGCGCCCCCGGCAGGGCCGGCACCGTCGCGCTGGCCGAGGCCCAGACGGGCCTGGAGTTCCCCGACGACCTGAGGGCCTCGCTGCTGCGCCACAACGGCATGTCAGGCCCGCTCGCGGCCCGCTTCAGCTTCGGCGAAGAGCAGGTGCGCGGCGTGCGCGAGATCCGTGACCAGTGGCGGGAGGACTGTGCCCTGCGGGTCGGCAGGGGCGACCCGATGAGCCGGTTGATCCGCGTCGGCACCCTGACCGAGGTCGACGCGGACACCGGCCACGTGGTGGCCTCGATGGTGCGGCCGGAGCCGATCTGGCCGTCGTACCACGCGATGCTGCGCGACCTGGCGGACGCGCTGGAGCAGGGCCGCCCCGTGTTCGGGGCGCGGGCCACGGTCAAGGGCGGCCTGCTCCGCTGGTCCGACGCTCGGTGAGCGAGCCGTCCCCGGAGGCCGGGGAGGGCTACTTCTTGGGCACCGGCTTGCCGCCCGGCAGCACCGCGGGCGGCGGGAAGCGCAGCTTGCGGATCTGCAGCGCCCGCATCGCCGCGTAGAAGCCCACGCCCCGGGTGCTCTCCTGGGGCAGCTTCTCCGCCACCAGGCGCTTGACCTTCCACGCCACGTAGACGGAGGTGAACAGCACGCCGATCATCATGATCGGCCAGCCGATGGTGACCGTGTATCCCAGCACCGCGGCGCGGATCGACATGGGCCACGGAATCCACGTCGCCAGCAGGATCAGTAGCGAGAACGGCAGGAAATACTGGCTCGGCAACCGGCGGGAATCGACCCACTCACGCGCGAACTTGCGCGCTGGACCCTTGTCACGAGCAGGAAAATACCGCTCGTCACCTGCGAGCATGCCCTGACGGGCCCTGTCGCGCTCGGCGGCCTGCTTGGTCCGCATCTGCCGATAGGCCTCTTTACGGTCCTTCGGAGCATGGACCGGCTGGCGCCGTTTGCTCTCCTGATCACGGCGCTTGGGAGTGGGACGACCTTTACCCTGGGGCTTAGGATCGTCATCGGGGACGGGGGTGTCGTCCACGGAGGTTTGGGAACGGCGTCGCAACACGACGTCAACCCTACCTGGACTGCAACTTAGTGACGCCCTCGTGCGTTATGCGTAGGGTAATCCCAAGGCGGCTGCGCTGCATTGGGTGAACACCAGCACGACCTAGAAGGGGACGGCCGACGCGCATGAGCGTGATGAAGAGACTTTCGATGATCTTCAAGTCCAAGGCCAACAAGGCCTTGGACAAGATGGAGGATCCGCGCGAGACCCTTGACTACTCCTATCAGCGGCAGCTCGAGCTGCTGCAGAAGGTGCGCCGGGGTGTGGCCGACGTCGCCACGTCGCGTAAGCGGGTCGAGCTCCAGATAACCGGCCTCGAGAAGCAGGCCCAGCGCCTTGAGGAGCAGGGCCGCAAGGCGCTGTCCGTCGGGCGCGAGGACCTCGCCCGCGAGGCGCTGCAGCGTCGCTCCAATCTGCAGACGCAGATGGCCGACCTGAAGCTGCAGCACGACAACCTGCAGGCCGAGGAGGAGAAGCTCACCACGGCTTCCCAGCGGCTGCAGGCCAAGGTCGACGCCTTCCGTACGAAGAAGGAGACGATCAAGGCCACCTACACCGCCGCCGAGGCGCAGACCCGGATCAACGAGGCCTTCTCCGGCATCTCCGAGGAGATGGGCGACGTCGGCCTGGCGATCCAGCGCGCCGAGGACAAGACGGCGCAGATGCAGGCCCGCGCCGGGGCGATCGACGAGCTGCTGGCCAGCGGCGCGCTCGACGACTACACCGGCAGCCGCGGCGACGACATCCAGGCCGAGCTCGACCGCATGGGCGGCGGCATGGACGTCGAGCTGGAGCTGGCCAGGATGAAGGCCGAGCTGGGCCAGGGCCCCGCGCCCAAGAGCGCCATCGAGCAGGGCCAGCCGCAGCAGCAGGCCCAGCCCCAGGCGCAGCCGCAGCAGCACGGCGGGACCCAGCAGCTCCGTCAGCCTGGGGAGCCGGCATGATTGTCAGGATCATGGGCGAGGGCCAGGTACAGATCTCCGCCGACGACATCGCGGTGCTCAACGAGCTCGACACCGAGCTCGAGGCGGCCATCGAGGTCGGCGACGAGCCGATCTTCCGTACGAAGCTGCACGCGTTGCTCGACAAGGTGCGCCAGGTGGGCAAGGCGCTTCCCGACGACAGCCTTGAGCCGTCAGAGCTGATCCTTCCCCCCGCGGACGCCTCGATCGAGGAGGTCCGGGAGATGCTGGGCGACCAGGGCCTCATCCCGGGCTGAGCCGTGGGTACGCGGTTCGCGTCCGACCGTGGGCTGACCACGCGCATGGTCGTGACGATGTTCCTGCTCGGGCTGCTCTACGTCGTGTTCGTCGGCGTCCTGATCGCCGTGGGCGTACAGGCGCTGACCGTGCTGGTGATTGCCGGGGGCCTGCTGTTCGTGCAGTACTTCCTGTCCGACCGCATCGCGCTGTTCGCGATGCACGGCCGGGAGGTCTCGCCGCAGGAGGCTCCCGAGCTGCACGGCCTGATCGACCGGCTGTGCGCGCTCGCCGACATGCCCAAACCGAGGGTGGCGATCGCGGATTCCGACGTCCCCAACGCGTTCGCCACCGGTCGCAACCAGAACAACGCCGTCGTCTGCGTGACGACCGGCATCCTGCGCCGCCTGGAGCCCCAGGAGCTCGAAGGGGTTCTCTCGCACGAGCTGTCGCACGTCGCCCACCGCGACGTCGCCGTCATGACGATCGCCTCGTTCCTGGGGGTCGTGGCCGGGCTCATGACCAGGTTCGCCCTCTTCACGGGGCTGGGCGGCCGCCGCAACGGCAACCAGGGCGGAGTGCCCGTCGGCCTGATCATCCTGCTCGTCTCCGTCGTCGTGTACGCGATCAGCTTCCTGCTCACCCGCGCCCTGTCGCGCTACCGCGAGCTGTCGGCCGACCGCGCCGGCGCCCTGCTCACCCAGCGCCCCTCGGCCCTGGCGAGCGCGCTGGTCAAGATCACCGGTGACATGGCCAGGATCCCGACCCAGGACCTGCGCGAGGCGGCGCCGTTCAACGCCTTCTACTTCGCCCCGGCGGCGGCCCCGGGCCAGACGCTGGCCAACCTGTTCTCCACCCACCCGCCGCTCGAACGGCGGCTGGCACAGCTGTCGGACATCTCCCGGCAGCTCGGAAGGGGCTGAGCCCGGCATGGGCTGGCTGGACGCCCTGCTCGGCCGGTCGAAGCCGGTCAAGCCCAACCTCGACGCGCTGTTCGCGCTGCCGTCGGCGGCCGTGACGCTGCAGGCCGCGACCGGGCTGGTGCCCACGGGCCTCGGCTCGGTGGCCTTCAGGGCCGCCGAGGGCGGCGCGTTCGCCACGCTGGAACGCGACGTCAAGGAGCTGCTCGGCGAGCGCGTCGAGGAGTCGCGCGACTCCTACGGCTACACCTGGCTTCTGGTGCGCCGCTCGCCCGACGCGCTCGGCGACCTGGTCACCGAGTTGCACGCCGTCAACTCCTCGCTGGAGTCGGCCGGGTTCGGGCCGTCGCTGCTGTGCTCGCTGGTGTCGTTCCGCTCCGAAGCCGACGGCCGCGGGCTGGCCGTCGTGTACCTGTACAAGCGCGGGACCTTCTACCCGTTCGCCCCGCTCGACGCGCAGAGGCGCGACAACGCGCTCGAACTGCAGGTCAGGGGCGCCCTGGAGGGCGAGGTGCCGCTGGAGAAGGATCTCGGCCGATGGTTCCCGGTCTGGGGCGCGCCCGGCCTGTAACCGGACACCCTGAGTGATCTAATGATCACGTGGAGCGAAGGTTGTACGTCCTCGCGGCTTCCGCGTTCATCGTGGCGGCCGTGCTGGGCAGTGCGTGGATCACCGGCCAGTTCACCACGCCGGAGGTCGACAGGACCGACGGGTACGTCAGCGAGCTGGCCGCCCGCGACCAGCCGTGGACGCGGCTGTTCCGCACCAGCGACGCGCTGGCGGGGCTGGCCTGCGCGGCCGGGGTGGCGCTGGTGCCCAGGGTGGCCCGCGAGTGGCAGGCGTGGCTGGCGCTGGCGGCGTTCGGGGGGTTCACGTTCGCGGCCGGGCTGTTCCCGCTGGACTGCGCCGCGCTGAGCGACCCGTACTGCGGGCGGCGGGCCGTGTCGTCCGCGCACCACGTGCACCAGCTGGCCGGGTTGCTGGGCACGGCCGCCCTGCTGGCCGCGATGGTGCTGCTCAGCGCGCGCTGGCGGTCGTGGGTGTCGTGGCTGTTCACCTGGCTGGGGCTGGCGGCCACGCTGCTCACCGCCGGCGCGCTGGCCGACCGGCACGGGGTGGGGCTCGCCCACCGGGCGCAGCTCACGCTGTTCGCCGTTTGGCTGGTGTACGTGGCCGTCCACCTGCTGATCACCGACGACCCGCCCGTCCCGCCGATCACGGCGGAGGCGCTCGATCACGAAGGCGGATACGCCGGGCCGCACGTGGTCGAGCAGGGCGCCGGGCCCGTCGTGCTGATCACGGCCGAGCTCGGGGGCGCCTGGTTCCACTGGGGCGCGGTGGCCGGGCTGCTGGCCGGGACCCGTCACGTCATCCGCTTCGACCGCTGCGGCCTGGGCCTCAGCCCGCACGCGACCGCCCCGCCCACCCTGTTCACCGAGGTGGCCCGCCTGGCCGCGCTGGCCCCGTCCCATCCCGAGCAGGTGACCGTCGTCGCCCACGGCGTGGCCTGCTGGCACGCGGAGGCGTTCGCCAGGCTGCACCCGCTGCGCGTGGCCAGGCTCGTCCTGGTGGATCCGGCTCCCGTCACGGAGTGCAAGCCGTCGGCGTCGGCCAGGAGCGCCGGCCGGTGGCTGCCCGTCCTGGGCGGCACGTGGGGCGCGACCGCCGTGGCCCGCCTGGCCGGGCCCGCCGCCCACCGGCTGCTCGTCGGCGTGCCCGACCCGTACGGCGTCTACCGCACGGGCAAGGTGCTCGCCGCGGCGGCGGGGGAGTGGCTGGCCCGCCGCGACATGGTCGCCGACCTGCTGCGGGTGCGGGAGGAGATGCCGTTCCCGGGCGTGCCGGTCACCGTGATCAGCGCCGGCGGGCGGGACCTGGGCCACGGGCGGCTGGCCGGGGCGCTGTCCGCCACGCTCGTACGCCTGCCGGAATGCGGGCACCAGATCCAGATCGAGCAGCCCGGGGCGGTCGCGGAGGCCGTCCTGGGCGCGCCGGGCATCGGCCGGGCGGGATGACGCCGGGCGATCTAAGATCGATGCGGGACCCGTTCGAGGGGAGCAGGCGTGGACATCACCGTCGTCGGCGAGGGCGCCGTCCTGGCCGCACCCGACATCCTCCGGCTGCACGCGGGCGTCGAGGTCCGCCGGGCCTCCGCCGCCGATGCCTTCACCGCCGTCCGGGCCGCCGCCGCCCGATTGGCCGAGGCCCTGGCCCGGGAGGGCGTCGCCGCGCAGGACGTGCGCACGGTGGAGCTGTCGCTGGGCCCGGAGTACGAGGTCTACCCGAGGGTGGCCGCCTACCGGGCGGCCCAGGGGGTGGAGGTGATCGTCCGCGACCTGTCCAGGGCCGACCACGTCATCGACACGGTCGCCGGGGTGGGGGAGGAGGCCCGGCTGAACGGCCTGGCGTTCGAGGTGTCGGACCCGTCGGGCGTGCTGAGGCAGGCGCGCACCCGGGCCTTCCGCGACGCCGCCGCCAAGGCCGCCCACTACGCCGAGCTGGCCGGGCGCCCGCTGGGCCGGGTGGTGTCGGTGAGCGAGGACGTCAGAGGCGGCGGCCCCCAGCCCCTCACCCTGGCCGCCGCGGCGGCCGAGACCAGCGCCTCCATCAGTCCCGGCCGCCAGTCCCTCACGGTGACGGTCCGGCTCGGCTACGACTTCGGCTAGACCACGTGCGCCCCGCCGGATGACGAGGCTTCGGTCAGAACACGTGCGCCCCGCCGGATGACGAGGCTTCGCTTAGACCACGTGCGCCCCGCCGGATGACGAGGCTTCGCTTAGACCACGTGCGCCCCGCCGGATGACGGGGCGCACGGGTCTCACATCGGGTTCCGCTTGAGGAAGGTGTGGGCGGCCTCGCCCACGGCCACCGGGTTCATGCTCTGCAGCCCGTGCGTGGCGTTGGGGATGCCGCACCGCTCCGCCTGGGGCAGCCAGTTCATCAGGAAGCGCTGCGCGTCGCGGAAGCCCGGCATCACCGACTCGCTGTCGAGGCCCATGACCGCCAGCACCGGCATGTCCGGCTTCCGCGAGACCAGCTGATCGGCCTCCGACGGCTTGAAGCCCCACTGCGAGATCGCCGGGAAGTCGACGGTGAAGGTCGTGTCGACGCACGCCTCGACGCGGTCCCACACGTCGAGCGGCCCGGTCATCTCCACCGCGGGCAGGAAGCTCGGCCCGCACACCGCCTCCATGTAGAGCTGCGCCGCGCCGAGCTTGTCGCCCGTCTCGTACAGCTTCATCGCGTTCATGAAGGCGTCGATGTTGGCCTGGATCGCGTCCGGCGCCTCACGCGGCAGGTACGGCTCCAGCAGGATCGCGCTGTGCGCCCGCTCCGGGTACGACAGCAGGAACTGGAAGGCGATCACACCGCCGAACGAGAAGGCCATGATGTGCGCCTTCTCGATGCCCAGGTGGTCGAGCAGCTCGGCGACGTGCTGCGCGCCGCCCTCGATGCTCAGCTCGGGCTTGTCCAGCGTGCTGCCGTTGTAGCCGGCCCGGTAGTAGCTGATGAGCTGGTAGTCCTGCAGCAGCGGGGGATAGAACCGCATGGGGGTGATGAGGCTGTCGGCGATGCTGGTGCCGTGGATGCACAGCACGGGCTCGCCCTCGCCGAGCACGGTGTACCTGAGCTCGGCGCCGGTCACCGGCGCCCGCAGGTCGTGCTCGACGTTCCATTCGCGCCCGAGGTAGAGGGCGTTTCGCATCATTGCTTGTGCTCCAATCCGACCAGCAGGCCGGTCTCGTCGAGGCTGGGCACGAGGTCGAAGACGAGGAACTCCAGGTAGTACCGGCCCCACAGCAGGCTCCAGAGCGGGAACCGCTCGTTGAACTCCTCGCCGCGCTCGCCCGCCAGCCGCGCCTCCAGCTCCCAGATCAGCGCGTTGAACTCCTGCGCCGTGAACGGCTGCCCGGCCGCGGCGGCGGCCGCGATGACCTCGTCCTTGGACTTGTCCTTGAGCCGGTCGACCAGGTCCGGCCGCTGGGCCAGATCGCGCAGGAACCCGATGACGTTGGATTCGCTCATGCCAGCTCCTCGCGGGAGTAGCGGGCGACCACGTGGTCGACCAGGTAGTCGAGGTAGCGCATGCCCCACATGTGCCGCCACAGGGCGCTGCTGCCGTCGAACGGCTCCTTGTCCTTGTGGATGACGACGTCCGCCTCCAGCCGGCCGATGACGCGCTCGGCGTCGGCCTCGGTGAAACCGAACCCGTCGTTGCGGGCGTGGAACAGGACCCGGGGCAGGTCCATGGGGGAGTAGCGGGCCAGCAGGCCGGGATCCGACCGGGCCGCCTCCAGGAACCTGACGAACTCCGCCTCGGCCACGGCTAGCTCTCCAGGGCGTGTCTGATGACGTCGTCGATGGCCTTCACGTCGGGCTCGGCCAGCCCGAACGTGGCCAGATGGCCGTAGACGCTGTCGATCTGGCGGAACGTCGCGCCGGGGATCCACTCGGCGTACTGTCTGAGCTCGTCCGGCGGGAACAGCGCGTCGCCGGTGAAGGCGGCGATCGTGGTCCTCGCCTTGATCCGGCCCAGGACCTCCCGCAGGGACTCGCCCTCGGCGCCCGGCCAGGCCGAGCGGGCCTTGCGGGCCTGGGCGACCACGTCGTTGGGGTCCTGCGGGAGCCAGAAGCCCTCCCAGAAGCCCTCGACGAACGCGTCCACGCTGTCGAAGCCCAGGGTGCGCCAGACGTCGGCGCCGGCGTAGTAGAACGTGCGGGGCGGGGCGGTCAGCGCCGAGCCGTGCGCGACCCGGGCCAGGCCGCCGCTGACGCTCGCCGCGGAGGTGTAGGCGCCCCCGGCGTAGTTCGGGTCCGCGGTGATGGGCTCCTCCACCACCGTCTTCAGCCAGAGCTTGGTCCACGGCGGAGGGGTCGGCGCCCCGGCGATGGGGGCGATGCTCCGTACGAGGTCGCCGAAGCGCAGCGCCCACTCGTACACCTGGATCGCGCCGATCGACCAGCCGAGCGCCAGCCGGATCTCGCGCACGCCGAAGACCTCCTCCAGCAGCCGCTGCTGGGCGATGACGTCGTCGGCGACGGTGACGGCGGGGAAGGGCGACGGGGTGTTGCTCGGCGCGGAGGACGGCGGGAGGCCGAAGTGGCCGGGCAGCACGATGAAGTGGGTGCGGGGATCGAGCGCGCGGTTCTCGCCGATCCAGCCGTTGAGCACCTCGGCGGGGGCGCCGAGGAAGGTCGGGAACACGACCACGTTGTCCTTGGCCTGGTTGAGCTCACCGAAGGTCTGGTACGCCAGCCGCGCGCCGGGCAGCGTGTCACCTGAGGTGAGCGGGAAGTCGCCGAGCTCGAAGGTGTTCATTCCTGGCTCCAAACGTCTCACGCGTCGAACCGCAGAATCGTCTTGATGTTCTTGCCGGACCTGAAGTCGTCCGCCGCGGCCTGGATGTCGGCGAAGTCGTACTCCTTGATGAGCGGCTGCACGGGCAGCCGGCCGCCGCGGATCAGCCGCGCCAGCAGCGGGATGAGCCGGTCGGGGTCGCTGTCGCCCTCGCAGACGCCCAGGATCCGCCGCCCCGGCAGCAGCCGGTGCACGTCGACCGAGACCTCCACCCCGTACGGCGGGGCGCCCACGACGGCCACCGCGCCGCGCGGGGCGAGCGCCTCGATGCCGGCGCGCAGCACGTCGGGGTTGCCCACCGCCTCGACCACGTAGTCCACGCCGGCGCCGCCGGTGGTCTTCCGCAGCTCGTCGGCCAGGTCGAGGCCGGTCGAGTCGACGGTGTGGGTGGCGCCGATCTTGGCGGCCAGTTCCAGCTGCGCCGCCTGCCGGCCCACGGCGATGATCTGGCTGACCGGGGTGAGTGCCGCGCCCATGATGGCGGCCAGGCCCACCGCGCCCGTGCCGATCACCGCGATGGACGTGCCGGGCTCCGGGCGCAGCGTGTTCCACACCGCGCCGGTGCCGGTCTGGACGCTGCAGGCCAGCGGGGCCAGCAGCTCGAACGGCAGGTCCGGATCGACCTTGACGACGCTGCGCTCGTCGGCGATGGAGTGGCGGGCGAACGACGACTGGCCGAAGAACCGCCCGCCGAGCGCGACCCCGCCCCTGCTGATCGGCGAGCTGCCGTCGGGCCGCTTGCCGCCGATGAGGTTCTGGGGGATCCACGTGGTGCAGTAGGCGGGGTGGCCGATCCGGCAGGAGGCGCAGCTCCCGCACGAGGTGAAGGTGAGGACGACGTGGTCGCCCGGCTTGACCTTGGTCACGCCCGGGCCCGTCTCCTCCACGACGCCGGCCCCCTCGTGCCCGAGCACGCCCGGCAGCGGGAACGGGATGTGCCCCGCCGCCACCGTGAGGTCGGTGTGGCAGATGCCGGCGGCCTTCATCCGGACGAGGATCTCGCCCTGGCGCGGGGCGTCCAGCTCGACGTCCCGGAGGGTGAACGCCGCTCCCGGCGATTCGACGACTGCGGCTTGGGTGGTGGTCACGAGTGTCTCCGATCGTCGGGGGTGAGGGTGTACGAGCTCGTGACGTGGGTCCACTCCGCCGGCCCCCACTCCGCGCCGTCCCCGACCTGGGGCGGAGTTCCGACCACGCGGACCACGTAGTAGTCGAGCAGGCCGGGGGCGCGGCGGGTCCAGATCGAGCCGAGGTCGTCGTGGTGGCGCTGGCCGAAGTAGAGCCGGTCCTCGTCCCGGCCGTGCGAGCGGGCCAGGCCGAGCAGGTCGTACTCCCGCGGGCACTCGTCCACGCCCGGCAGGTCCAGGATCGAGCAGCCGCCGTGGGAGACGTCCTGCCACTCGCCGGGCCGCCAGTCGCCGTCGCCCGCCTTCACCTCGTCGGCGCCGGCGACGAGCCCGCTGTCGAACAGGCGCAGGCAGACCTTGGTCCGGGAGAAATCGGCGTCGCGCGCACCGGGCGTGCGTTCGCTGGGGCCGAGGAGCTCGAACATTCCCGTGATGATGAGCTCGAAGAGCCGGCTGTCGCAGCCGGGGTCCTTGTAGGCATTGAAATGAATGGCCCAGAAAGGACTGTGCAGCCAGAAGTCGTCCACCCCGAATATTCCCGGGAATACTTCGGCGGCGACCGGGCTGCGCCATCGGCCGGAGAGTTCGGCGACCGTGAATTCGGCGCTGGTTTCCATCACACCTCGCATGAGTCAATTCTTTTTCCGGCGGCCCGGCCGACGTCAAAGAGCCGGGGCGTACATTGGCAAGTCGGCCGGGCGGCGCGAGGTAATTCGTGAAGTCCTACGACGGGAGCAGCGCGGGCGGCACGTGCGCGCGCACCCGCTCGGCCAGCTCGGCCGCCCGGACGCCGGCGACCGCGGCGACCGCGGACGCCGGCCCGCCGGCCTTCTCGGCGGCCCTGCAGCGCTCCACGAGCACTCTCATGCGCTCGTGCAGCAGCGCCCAGGAGGGCTCGCGCGAGGGCACGAAGTTGCTCATGGCGTAGTACATCTCGAACGCGAAGCCCGCCGTGCGGCCAGGGTGCTCGGGGCCGACGGGCAGGGTGGTCATGGCGGTGGAGAGTGGCCGCAGCACGTCGGCCATCATGCTGATCGACGTGCCGACGAGCAGGCCGAGCTGCTCCTCGCTCTCGTCGGTGTGGGTGAAGAACCTGGTCAGCAGGTGCAGCACCAGCTCGTAGGCCACCGCCGCCAGCTCGGCCGTCCGGCGGGTGCCGGGGTCGGTGATGAGCGGCTGGGGCTCCACGATGTCGTAGGGCTGCTTGAGATAGGCGGCGAGCGCCGGTCGCGCCGGTTCGAAGCCCGGGTCACGCGCCCGCAGCTCCTCGTACTCCCGCCACACCGCCAGGAAGCGCCCGTAGTGGGCCTGCTGCCAGTCGCCGCGCGCGCCCTCGCCCTGCTCGATGATGAGATCGATCGCGGTGAACGCGGACCTCAGGTCCGTGACCGCCACGAGCTGGGGCCAGCGGAACAGCTCGGGCGTGGCCTGGGCGCTCGGGGACCCGACGAACACGGCCCGCTCCCCGAGCTCGGCGCACAGCGCCCGCAGCCCCTCCTCGATCCCGCGGTACAGGTGGCCGATCGTCGCGTACTCCTGGCCCCTGGGCATGAGGTCGGCGGGGTCGAGGCGGACGCGGGTGGGCGGCACCGGCCGGAACTCCGCGGCGTCCTGCAGCTGCATGCCCTCGGGGCGCTCCAGGTACAGGAAGTGGCGCAGCGCCTGCTCGCCGAAGGGCAGCAGATCGAGCTGGATGCCCGACGGGAAGTAGCCCGAGCGCTGCGGGAAGTTCGGGCGGGTGAAGGTCGGCGCCGCGCCGATGGCGGCCAGCAGGTTGGACACCAGGGCCAGGTGGAGCATCTCCTCGACCGCGATGGAGTGCAGGACCTTGCGCCAGCCGGCGACCGCGTCCGCCTGCTCGGCCGTCAGGCCGTCCTCCGTCCCGCTCTTGAGGCTGGCCTCGGCGAAGAGGTACTGGCTCAGGATCATGTGTTCCAGCTGGGAGGCCTCGTTGAGCAGCCACCACAGGTGCTCCCGGTTCGCTATGACGATCGGGGGCTCGGACATGCGGGGATCCTCCTCAGTTGGGGGTGAGTACGGCGCGGTAGCGCACCTGGCCTGCCTCCACCCGCTTGAGCACCTCGTTGACCTCGGCGAACGGGTAGGTCTCCACGCGCGGCCGGACCTTGCCCGCGGCCATCAGCGTGAGCACCTCGACCAGGTCGGAGCGGTTGTTGTGGGTGCTGCCCTTGATGGAGCACTGCTTGAACAGCAGCGTCGTCATGTCGTCGATCTTCAGCGGGCCGGTGACGCCCATCGTGACCAGCCGCCCGCCGTAGCGCAGGCCGGACAGCACGCGGGCGACGAGGTCCGCCGAGGTGGTGGTGGCCAGGATGATGTCGGCGCCGCCGGCGTCGGCCAGCGCCTTGCCGGGGTCGTCGCCGACCACGACGCCCTCCGCGGCGCCCAGTTCCTTGGCGTACTCGGCCTTGTCGGGCGAGGTGGTGAGCACGACCGTCTCCAGGCCGATGGCGGCGGCCAGCTGCACCGCCATGTGCCCGAGCCCGCCGACGCCCAGCACGCAGACGCGCTCGCCCGGCCGGGGCTCGGCGTTGCGCAGGCCGCTCATCGAGGTGAAGCCGGCGCAGAAGGCCACCGCCGCGTCGGTGTAGTCCAGGCCGTCGGGCAGCAGCGTGCACCCCGACTCCCAGGCCACCATCAGGTCGGCGTAGCCGCCGCCCAGGTCCATCCAGGTCGTGGTGTGCTCACAGGCCACCGGATGCCAGCTCTGGCACTGCAGGCAGCGCCCCTCGCCGCGCTGCATCCACGAGACGCCGACCCGGTCGCCCACCCGCAGGGTGGTGGCGCCGGGGCCGAGCGCCACCACCTCGCCCACCGGCTCGTGCCCCGGCACGATCGGCAGCCGCACCGGCCAGTGGCCGCGGTGGACCAGCACGTCGCTGAAGCACATGCCGCACGCCTGGATGCGTACGACGACCTGGCCGGGCCCGGGCTCGGGATCGGGGAGGTCCTGGAACTCCCACGGGGAGTTGAGTTGCGTGATGACGGCTGCGCGCACGGTCTCCTCCTTGGCGAGACACGTCAGGGAGGCCCACGATAAATATCCGGCCCGCGCCGGCGGCACCCTGACTTAACGGAAACCGCCGCGCTTTTGCCGGACGCGGACCTGACGAAATCCCGGCGTTCGGCGGCCGAAACGGGCCATATTCCCGGCGCGAATGGTACGAATAAGTCACCGCCCGCTGTCCTTGGAGGTTGCCATGCCTTCTATTGCCGCCATCGCACTGGCCGGCGGTCGCGGCCTGCGCGCCCGCCCGCTCACCCTCGAAGGTTCCGGTCACATAAGGAGCAAGGCCGCCGTCCCTTTTCTCGGTCGGCCGGTCATCGAATGGCTCGTCGCGGCCCTGCGCGACCAGGGAATAACGAGTTTCCACGTGGCGGCCAACGGCCGGGAGAATCGTTACCAGGTCAAGGAGGCGCTGGGGTACGGCGAGCGGCTCGGGGTCTCGGTGCGCTATTCGCGGCCGCGTACGGACCGGTTCAACACCGGGTCGGGGCAGGCGACGCTCAGCGTGATCGAGGAGCACGGCCTGCTCGGCCACGCGCTGGTGCTCCCGACCGACTCGCTGTTCGAGTTCGACCTGGCGGCGCTGGCGCGCGACCACCTGGCGAGCGGGGCGGTGGTGACCGTCGGCCTGGCCCATCGGACGGCGGCGGAGGTGGCGGGCACGTACGGACTGGTGCTCGCGGACGGCGCCGGCCGGATCCAGCGCTTCATCGAGAAGCCGCCCGTGGAGACCGTCGCGGCGGTGGCCGCCGACCTGGACCGGGTGCCCATCAACGCCGGGCTCTACCTGGTGGACTGCGCCAGGCTGCGGGCTCTGGGCGCCACCGACGAGCTGGCGGCGCTGGCCGGGCGGGCGCTCGACTGGGGCGGCGACCTGCTGCCGTGGCTGGTGTCGCGCGGCCACCGGGTCGTGTGCTCGCCCCTGGCCAAGGTGGGTGACCTGGGCAACCCCCGCGACTACCTGATCACCATGGCCGAGGCCCTGGCCGGCGGCTACCCGAGCCTGCGGCTGCCGGACGGGCCCGTGATCCATCCCTCCTCGCTGGCCCGCCGCGACGAGGTCAGCGGGCTGACGCTGGCCGAGAAGCTGGCCGCCGGGCTCGTCCACGTGGGCCCCGGCGCGTGGATCGGCCGGGACGTCGAGATCGGTCCCGGCGTCGTGCTGCGCGACTCGTATGTCGGCGACGAGGCGGACCTGCACCCGTGGTGCCGCCTGGAACGGGTGGCCTGCCTGGACGGTGCGATCATCGGGCCGGGCGCGCGGCTCAGCGACGCGTACGTGGGCGTGATGGCCAGGGTGGACTCCTCGCTGGAGCGGCCGGCCGTCATCGACGGCTTCACCGCGCTCGGCCACGAGGTACGCGTCGCCGAGGGCGCCGGTCTCAGCGGCGTCATCGCCTATCCGGGACAGACCGTGACAGGGGCCGGACACTCCGGCGGGCGTCAGTCGCCCACGTCGTCCGGCTCCTCGACCCGGTCGTAACGGAGCCGGGTCTCGATGGCGTAGGCGTGCGGCGCGTACCCGGTGCGCAGGTCCTGGAAGACGGTCCACGCCTCCGCCGGGTCGCGCTCGGCCGGCAGCCCCGCCTCGTGGGCCAGCAGCAGCGTGTCGGAGAAGTTGCGCTCCTCCCGCCCCTGCAGGCTGACCGGGATGGGCGGCAGCGTGATGCACAACCCGTGGGTCAGCCGGTGCATGCAGCGCGTCCCGGTCGCGAGCAGGGCCTTCGTGTGCGCCGGAGCCCAGCTCGGCGCGAGCGCCTCGATGAGCGCGGCCACGTCCAGGACGATGACCGCGGCCTTGAGCCAGTCGAGGTCGCCCGCGGGGCGGCGGAACGTGAGCGCGGGATGGGCGAGGTGGGAGTGCTCCACCTCGGCCATCCACACCGTCCACTCGGCGAACATGGTGTCGAGGTGGTCGCGCGAGCCGGTCTTGAGGTAGGACGCGAGCATGGTGTCGGCGTCGCGCGGGTTGCACACGCTGCCGGCCAGCCTGGCCACCAGCCGCTCCCGCCGGCCGTAGGCGGCCAGGAAATACCCCAGGTACGTCGTGATGGCCGCCACCATCAGCAGCCTGGACGCCCACTCGGCCTCGCGCAGCGGGGTGCCCTCCAGCAGCGCGAACCCCGCAGAGGACACGCCGAGCCAGATCGCGGCCACCGTGACGACGGCCAGCGGCCCGCACAGGTCGAGCAGCGGCTCCCGCAGGGCGGGCGGGACCCGGCCGGCCAGCGCGAGGATGGGGCCGGCGAAGGCCCGCAGGACGCCGCGGACCAGCCGGCTCGGCCTGCCCCGGGGGGTGAACACGGTCAGCACGACGCTCAGCCACACCGCCGCCACGAGCGCGGCGCCGGCCAGCGTTCCCAACACGGCTGTCACCATGCCCGTATCCTTCCGGCTCTTGACTGGAATGCCCAAGAATTAGTTAGTGCTAGCAGTCGGAATGCCACCTTCAAAAGAGCGGAGACGAGGCTCCGGACGACCCGGAGCCCCGTCTCGACGGCGGCGGCCTCACCTCACACGGTGGCCGCCGAGCGTAATTCGGTGGTGAGGTCGAGCAGCGTGCCCGGCCCGAGCAGGCTGCGGACCGGCACCTCGACGCCCAGCTCGCGCCGCACCCGCTCGCGGAACCTGGTCGCCAGCACGGAGTCCAGCCCCAGCAGGGTGAGCGGCACGTCCATCCCGATCTCGTGTCCGGGCACCGCGAGCACCTGCGACGCCAGGTCGGTCACCACGGCGGTCAGCTCCGTCTCCGAGAGGGCCGCCAGATCCGGGCGTCCGGTCCGGGCCGGCTCGCGGGCCGGCTCGCGGGCGGGCTCGGGAGGGACGGGGGACGTGGCCGAGCCGGGCCAGAACCGCCGCCGCTGCCAGGGGTAGCCGGGCAGCCGGACGTACTCGCCCCCGGAGTGGACGCGGTCCCAGCGGGGACGGCAGCCCAGCACGTACGCCTGGCCGAGCGCGGCGCTGAGGGCGGCCGCGTCCGGCACGTCCTTGCGCAGGCAGGGCACCACGCTCGCGGTCGCGCCGGCCGCCTCGACCTCCTCCTCCAGCGCCGTCTGCAGCACCGGATGCGGGCTCATCTCGATGAACACGGTGGGCCGGGCGTCGGCGAGCGCGGCCTGGCAGGCGGCGGCGAAGCGCACGGGCAGCCGCAGGTTGTCGAACCAGTAACCGGCGTCCAGCTCCGTGCCGTCGATCACCCGGTCCCGGGCGCTGGAGTGGATGGGCACGGCGCAGGGGCCGGGCCTGACGCTCGACAGCGCCTCCAGCAGCGCCTCGCGCACCGGCTCCACCTGCGGCGCGTGCGAGGCGTAGTCCACGTCCACGCGGCGGCAGAAGACGCCGTCGCGGCGCAGCGGCCCGACGATCCGCTCCAGCCGCGCGGGGTCGCCGGACAGGACCGTGGAGTGCCGGCTGTTGACCACCCCCACGCTCACCTGGCCGGAGTGCGCGCCGATCGCCTGCCGGGCGGCCTCCTCGCCGAGCGCCACGGCCCACATGGCGCCGGGCGTGCGCAGCTCGCGCAGCAGCCGGCTCCTCCTGGCGACCACGGCCGCGCCGTCGGCCACGCTCAGCGCGCCCGCGGTGACCGCCGCGGCGATCTCGCCCATGCTGTGGCCGACGAGCAGGTCGGGCTCGACGCCCCACTCGCGCCACACGGCGGCCAGCGCCACCTGCATCGCCCAGAGGGTCGGCTGCACCTCGTCCACGCGCGACAGCCGCTCCCCGCGCAGCAGCGCGTCCACGGGGGACCAGCCGAGCTCGGCGGCCACCGCCCGCGCGCACTCGTGCAGGCGCAGGGCGAAGGCCGGCTCGGCGGCCAGCAGCTGCCTGCCCATGCCCGCCCACTGGCCGCCCTGGCCGGGGAAGACGAACACCACCTTCGGCCGCCTGGCCGCGCGGCGCTCGCCGCCGTGGACCGACCGCCCGTCACCCCGCCCGTTCGCCCGGAACTCCCGCAGGGACGCGGCCAGCGAGCGCGCGTCGTCGCCGACCGCGGCCAGCCGGTACTCGTGGTGCGTGCGCCGGGCGCCCGCGCTGAAGCACACGTCGTGGAGGCCGGGGCCCGCCTCTTCGTCCACCCCGTCGAGCAGGTCGGCGTACGCGCCCGCGAGCTCGTCCAGCGCCCTCGGGTCCCGCGCCGACAGGGGCAGGACGTAGCTGGGCCGGGCCCGGCCGCGCCGGGGCCGCGCCACCTGCGGCGCCTCGGAGAGCACGAGATGGACGTTGGTCCCCGACATGCCGAAGGAGTTGACGCCCGCCAGGGCCGGCGTCCCCCGGTCCGGCCAGTCCTGGGTGAGCAGCGCGAGCTCGACGGCCGCGGCCGGATTCCGCAGGACGGCGTGCGGCTCCACCACGTGCAGCGTCGCGGGTATGGTCCGGTGCCGCAGCGCCAGGGCCGTCTTGAGCAGCCCCGCCATCCCCGAGGTGAACTCGGTGTGGCCGATGTTGGACTTGAGCGACCCGACCAGGCAGCGCCGCTCGGGGTCCCGGCCCTCCCGCAGGACCAGGTCCAGCGCGGCCAGCTCGGTCGGGTCGCCGGCGGGGGTGCCGGGCCCGTGGGCCTCGACGTAGTCGACCTCGCCGGGGGAGACCCCGGCGTCGAGATAGGCCTTGCGCAGCATCGTCTCGTGCCCCTCCAGCCCGGGGGAGACGAGCGAGCCGCCGGTGCGGCCGTCGTGGGTGGCGGCGCTGCCCAGGATCGTCGCGTACGGGTGCTCGCCGTCCGCGAGGGCCCGCGAGAGCGGCTTGAGTATCAGGGCCACCAGGCCCTCGCTGCGCACGTACCCGTCCCCCGACACGTCGCCGAACTTGCACCGGCCCGAGCTGGACAGCACCCCGGCGTCCGCGAGCGCGAAATACAGGTCCGGCACGATCTGCAGGTTCGCGCCGCCGACGATGGCCAGGTCGATCTCGCCGGCCCACAGCGCCCGGCAGGCCACGTGCACCGCCAGCAGCGACGTCGCGCAGGCCGCCTCCACGCCCATGCTGGGACCGCGCAGGTCGAGCAGGGTGGAGACGCGGCCGGGGAAGATGCCGCTGACGGCCGCCCCGAGCGCGGCGTGCATGTCGTACATCCCCGAGCGGCGCAGCAGGTCCCAGTACCCCGAGGGCAGCAGGCTCGTGTAGACGCCGGTGTCGCTCCCGGCCAGGCTCTCGGCCGGGATGCCCGCGTCGTCGAGCGCCTCCCAGGTGACCTCGAGCAGCAACCGCTGCTGCGGGTCCATCCGCAGGGCCTCGAACGGCGTGACGCCGAAGAAGCGCGCGTCGAACCCCGCGATGTCGTCCAGGTAGCCGCCCGCGCCCCGCAGCACATCGGGCCGGCGGCGGCCGGAGGTGGTGTCGATGTCGAATCTGTCCTGGGGAATCACGCCGATCATGTCCCGGCCCCCGCTGACGATCTGCCAGAGGTCGGCCGGGCTCTGCGCACCGGGCAACCGGCAGGCGGCGCCGACGATGGCGATGGGATCTCGCCCGCTGTTGATGTGCATGGGGCCCCGTTCCCGTCCGCGCCCGGGTCATCATGAATTCGACGATGCCGGGCGCCCTTGTTGGTTGGCCGAACGACATCACCTAAGGTCCGGCTCGCCCACGTAGGTGTCAATTAACAGATGACGAAATACCGGGACGGCGAAAACGGCATTATTCGCTCGCGCGCATCGGAAAATGGATCACGAGCCCGACCAGCGGCTCGTCCGGGGTGATCATGAGCGCCATGCGCAGGGTCTGCAGGCCCAGCCGCGGATGCCGGAAGCGGCGCGTGAGGCTGCGGTGCTCCTGCACCTCGTGCCTGCGCCACAGGCCGGCGAACAGCGGGCTCAGCTGGGAGAACTCGGTGATCTTCGCGGTCAGCCGCTCGTCGTGCGGCCATCTGGCCAGCTCCGAGCGCCACCGGGCGATGACGTCGCAGGTGACGCGCTCCCAGTCGGGCAGCCGCTCCTTCGCCCTGGGCGAGACCAGCAGCCAGCGCAGCATGTTGCGGTGCTCGGGCGTGTAGCTGCCCCAGTCGTCGTACCACTCGGCGGCGGCGTCGTTCCAGGCGGTCAGGTCGCAGTGGATGTCGGTGGCGTAGACCGGATAGTCGCTGGCGCTCATGAGGCTCACCAGCGGGCCCATCACGTCGCCCGACCACGTCTGCCCTTCGAGCGGCTGCGGGTTGACGACCTGGCCGTGGACCAGCGTGTGCATGTAGCGGCGCTCGTCCTCGCTGAGGTCGAGCACCCGGGCCAGGCTGTCGAGCACCTGGATGGAGGGCCTGATGTCACGCCCCTGCTCAAGGTAGGTGTACCAGGTCGGGCTGAGGCCGGCGAGCACCGCCACCTCCTCGCGCCGCAGCCCCTTCGTCCTGCGTCCCCCTTCGGGGAAGCCCACCTGCCCCGGCGTGACCCGTGCGCGCCTGCTCCGCAGGAATCGTGCGAGCTCGTCCCGGCTCCACCCGTCGCCTGACACAGAACCCCCCGTGTGTGCCTCCACCGCGTCAGCAGATCAGGATCGCAAGGCTGAGTCTAGAAGCCTCACAGAATATTTGTCACCTCTAGCCGGATTGCGTCATTTCGGCATTGACGTTACGGCATTGTTCCCAAAGCATGAATTTGTCCATTCAATTAAGGGGATTATCCAGATGAAGTGGCATTTCATCGACCGGAGCGACCAGATCGCCGCGATTCGGTCAGCCCTCGGGGCTTCCGGCGCAGGCCCGATTGTCCTGGCCGGGGAGCCGGGCTCCGGCCGCAGCCGGCTGGTGGAGCGCGTGCTCGCCTCGTCCGAGGCGGCGCGCTACGAGATCGTCCGGCTGCGGCCCGCGGACGGTCCCGGCGAGGTCGCCGCCCGCGTCGGGGCGGCCGCCGGGGACCGTCCGCTGCTGCTCGTCATGGACGACGCGCAGGTCAGCGAGGACGAGAGCCTGATGGCGCTGCGCTCGGCCGCGGGCGGGAGCCCGGGGGCCAGGGTGCTGGTCACGACGCTGTCCGGGCCCGCGGCGCGGCGCCCCGACCCGGTGGACTGCCTGCGGTTCGAGCCGGGCGCGTACACGGTCGACGTGCCGCCGCTCACGATCGAGGAGGTGGCCGCCCTGCTGGCCGAGGTGGCCGGCGGCCACGTACGGCAGGCCACCGCCGGCGCCCTGCACTCGGCGACCGGCGGCAACCCCCGCCTGCTGCACGACTTCCTGGTGGGGCGCCGGCTCACCGAGCGCCTGACCCGGGGCGCCGCCGGGTGGGAGTTCCAGTGCGCCACCGAGTGGCTGCCGCCGATGGACCCGTCCGCGGCCACCCCGCACCTGGTGAAGGCCACCTGGGACGCCTGGGCGGAGCTGGCCTTCGACCGGGCCTTCGAGCTGTGCAAGGCGGCGGCGTGGTGCGGCGAGGGGCACACCGTCTCGGTGCCGCTGGCGCACCTGCTGCTGCTGCGCGGCAGGGGGCGCGACAGCATGTCGTTCCTGGACTCGCTGCCCGAGGGAATGGTGGAGAGCACGCCGCATCTGGCGCTCGCCCGCGCGGTCAACCTCGCCTGCGGGCGGGGCCGGCCGGAGGCCGCCGCCGAGTTCCTGCTGCGCGCGGCGGTGGCCGCCGGGCCGGCGCAGCGGCCGCTGTTGCTCGCCTACCGGGCCTGGATCATGGCGTTGAACGGCCGCGCCGCCGACGACGTCGGGACGATCACGCGTACCGACAGGGAGACCGCCCTGTTCGTGCACGCGGCGCAGGCCATGGCCCGCCTGCGGACCCGGCCCGAGGAGGCGGTCTTCCACCTGCGGCGCGCGCTCGCGCTCGCCGCCGGGGGAGCGGAGGCGGGGCCGCCCTGGCTGGCGGCGCATCTGACGGCGTACCTGATCGACGCGCTGCTGCTGGCCGGGCGGGCGGACGAGGCGACGCTGCTGGCGGAGGGCTTCCACGGCGGGGAGCCCGCCTCCGGCTGGGACGTCGCCGTCGCCATGTCGATGGTCGCCGCCTGAGAAGCATGGTCGCAGCCTGAGAGGCCCGGACCACGTGCTGCGGCCGTGGTCCGGGCCGGGCCTTTTCAGGACGGGTTCCGGCTCAGCGCCAGGGTGGTGATGTCGTCGGACTGCTCGGCGGCGCCCACGAAGGTGCGCACCGAGGCGTCGACCGCCGAGAGCAGGCCGGAGGCGTGCGCCCCGGCCCCGGCCAGCACCTCCTGGAGCCGGGGGGTGCCGAACAGGCCGTGGGCGGAGTTCCTGGCCTCGACCACCCCGTCGGTGTAGGCGAACAACGAGTCGCCGGGCCCGAGCTGCACGTGACCCAGGGTGTAGGAGCTGTCGGCCAGGATCCCGACCGCGGGCCCCGTCGGCGGCAGCATCGTCTGGCTGCCGTCGGCCCGCACCACGACGGGCGGATTGTGCCCGCCGTTGATGTAGACCAGGTCCCCGGAGTACGGGTCCAGCACCCCGAAGAACATCGTCGCGAAATACGCCTGCTTGATGTGGTTGCGGGCCATGTAGCGGTTGGTCCCGACGACCGCCTGGATCAGCGGCCCCGCCCCCAGCGACAGCAGGGGCAGCGCGGACTCTCCCGGCGAGCCGTCCAGGGCCACGGCGGTGGCGTCGTCGCCGACGTCCTGGACGAACCCGGTGTGCTCGGCCGTGTGCCGCAGCAGTGTCCTGATCAGCGCCATGAACAGCGCCGCCCCCACGCCCTTGTCGCACACGTCGGCCACCACCAGCGCCAGCCTGCGCCCGTTGACGAGGGTGAACACGTCGTAGAAGTCGCCGGCCACCTGCCGGGCCGGCCGGAAGCTGGCGGCGATCTCCCAGCCGTCCAGCCTCGGCAGCGACTCCGGCAGGAACCCGGCCTGGATGTCGCGGGCGATGCGCAGCTCGCGCTCGTACTCCCGCAGGCTGGCCAGCGCCGCCATCTCCTCCACCGTGGTGCTGAGCTGCCAGCGTTCCCAGCAGGAGTTCGCCCGGCTGCGCAGCAGGCCGGGCAGGAACGGGCGGGTCACGTAGTCGAACCCGCCGCGCACGCACTCCTCCAGCGCGGCGATGTCGTCGTCGGGGAAGGCCACGATCGTGGGCATCCGCCCGTCCACCAGGAACCGCTGGCTGACCAGCGCCATCCGCTGCAGCCCCAGCGCCGCCGAGATCAGCAGCAGATCGGGGTGCGGGTGGCGCAGGACCAGGTCGTCCGGGACGGCGAGCTGCACCTCGAAGCCCTCTTCGCGCAGCGCCCCGTCGAGTTCGAGCACCGCCGTGGACATGGGGTTAGCCGGCTCGGCAACCACCAGGGCCGTCGGCATTCGCGCCTCCAAGCAGTCGCATGATCAGGGTGTTGCGGTTGCGTCCGCCGACGTACTCGTAGTGGAACTCGTCCACCTTCCCCATGGCGAGGAGCAGCCCGTAACCGCCTTCCTCGCGCAGGGCGGGCGGCACTGCCAGCCGCGGCGCGGGATCGTATCCGGCGGGGTCGAACGGCGGCGCGTCGTCCTCGATGCTGACCCGCAGCCGGTCGCGCTCGATCTCCCCGGACAGCTCCACGACGCCCGCCCCGCCCCGGTAGCCGTGCTGGGCGATGTTCGTGGTGATCTCGTCCGTCGCCAGCCGCAGCCAGTACGCCTGGCGGGAGGTCAGCCCCGCCCCGTCTGCCAGCGCCTCGATGAAGTCGGCCACCACACCCGGCAGGGATACGTGCTGGACATCGATCTTGAGCCGGCAGGCGAGCATCACTGCATCACGATGCTGCGGTCGAAGCCGGTGAGCCGGATCGTCTCGGCCACCTCCGGCTTGGTCCCCACCAAGGTGATCTCCGAACCGCGCGGCAGCTTCTGGTGCGCGAACACCAGGCAGCGCACCCCCGCCGACGACATGTACGTCAGCTCGTCGAGGAGCAGCACCAGCTTGCCCACCTGCCGCCCCACGGCCTGCGACACCAGTTCGTTGAGCTCGGGGGCGGAGCTGCCGTCGAGCTCGCCCGCCAGCCGGATCGTGGCGGTGTCGCCCTCCACGTTCATCTTCATCCTGAAGGACATGACATGCTTCCCTTTCCTAATGCGTGACCAGGATCGCGACGCTTCTGGGGCCGATGGACAACTGTGACTGGTTGGCCAGCGGCGGTTCCGAGCCCGGCTCGAAGGCGTCCATCGGCGGGGCGGCGGCGGTGTCGGCGAACAGGTGCCAGGTCTGCCCGCGCGGCGCGGGTGGCAGCTCCAGCGTGTGCGACTCCCAGTGGGAGTTGGCGGCGACGTAGACGCAGTCGCTCCCGCCCCCGTCGAACAGCGCGGCCAGCACCCGCGAGTGCGCCGACCAGTCCGGCGACCAGGCGCTCACGCCGTGCCAGTGGACCGATCCGGGAGAGCCGCCCCTCAGCACCGGGTGCGCCCGCCGGAAGGCGATGGCGCGCCGGGTGAAGCGGAACAGGTCGGCGTTCTCCTCCCGCAGCCCCCAGTCGAGCCACGTGAGCGGCCCGTCGTGGCAGTAGGCGTTGTTGTTGCCGAGCTGCGTGCGGCCGAGCTCGTCGCCGGCCAGCAGCATCGGCACGCCCCGGCTGGCCAGCAGGAGCAGCAGCGCGTTGCGCTGCTGCCGGGCGCGCAGCGCCAGCACCGCCGGGTCGTCCGTCGCGCCCTCGTGCCCGCAGTTCCAGGAGTTGTTGGCGTCGTCGCCGTCCCGGTTGCCCTCGCCGTTGGCCTCGTTGTGCTTGTGGTCGTAGGAGACCAGGTCCCGCAGCGTGAACCCGTCGTGCGAGGTGACGAAGTTGACCGTGGCCGCGACGCCCCGCCGGCTGTACATGTCGGGCGAGCCGACCATGCGGGTGGCCAGCTCCCCGGTGACGCCGAGATCGCCCTTGACGTACCTGCGCACCGTGTCGCGGTAGCGGCCGTTCCACTCCGACCAGCGGCTGTAGTGGGGGAAGCTGCCCACCTGGTAGAGCCCGGCGGCGTCCCACGCCTCCGCGATCAGCTTGCGGTCGCGCAGGATCGGGTCGTACGCCAGCGACTCCAGCAGGGGCGGGTTGTGCAGCAGCTCGCCGCCGGACCCCCGCCCGAGGATCGCCGCCAGGTCGAACCTGAAGCCGTCGACGTGGCACTCGGCCGCCCAGTAGCGCAGGCAGTCCAGCACGAACCCGCGCACCACCGGATGGTTGCAGTTGAGCGTGTTGCCCGTGCCGCTGAAGTTGTAGTAGTGCCCGTCGGGGGTGAGCATGTAGTAGGTGGCGTTGTCCAGCCCCTTGAAGCTGATCACCGGCCCGCGCTCGTCGCCCTCCGCGGTGTGGTTGAACACCACGTCGAGCAGCACCTCGATGCCCGCCCGGTGCAGCTCCTTGACCAGGTGCTTGAACTCGTCGACCTGCATGTGGTCCCGGCCGGTGGCCGCGTAGGACGCCTTGGGGGCGAAGAACCCGATGGGGCTGTAGCCCCAGTAGTTGACCCCGGTGAACACGTTGTCGGTCTCGTCGAACTCGAACACCGGCATCAGCTCGACGCAGTTGACCCCCAGCTCCCGCAGGTACGGGATCTTCTCCACGAGCCCCGCGTACGTGCCGGGCGCCGCGACCCCGGAGGAGGGGTGCCCGGTGAAACCGCGCACGTGCAGCTCGTAGATCACCAGGTCCTCGTGCGGCAGGTGCGGCGGGCGGTCGTCCTCCCAGTCGAAGTCGTCGAGCGTCACCCGCGACCTGTGCCGGTAGGGGCCGTGACCGGTCAGCATCCTGGCGTACGGGTCGCTGAGCACGAGGTCCGGGTCGAAGCGGTGGCCCTCCCACGGCCGGCGGGGGCCGTCCACGCGATAGCCGTACTCCAGGCGCTCGACATCGAGGCCGAACACGGTCATCGCGTGGACGCTGCCCACCCGGAACGACTCCGGGAAGGGCAGCTCGGCCATCGGCTCGGGCTCGCCCTCCCGGTAGAGCACCAGCGTCACCGAGGTGGCGTGGTTGGAGAAGACCGAGAAGTTGACACCCCCGGGCACCCGCGTGGCGCCGAACGGCAGCGACCGCCCAGCGCGCACGGGGTATCCGGCGATCCGCTGCGTGGGGTAGGCGTCGATCGGCTCCAGGACGGTCATACGGTCAACGCCTCCACGCCTTGTTCGACCGACTCGACCACGGTGAAGAACCCGAGGAAGCCGGTCGCCTCCATGATCGCGCGCACCTCGGGGGACAGGCCCGTCAGCGCGAGGCGTACCGTGCCGTGCTGGGCCTGCCGGTAGATCAGCAGGAGCACCCGCAGCCCGGCGCTCGACATGTACAGGGTCCGGGACAGGTCCAGCACCACGAGACCGTCCTCGGGGAAGAGCGCCTGCAGGTCCTGCTGGACCTGGGGCGCGGTCTCGCTGTCGAGCCGGCCGTCCAGGCTGATGACGGTCACCCCGCCGCGCGGCTCTTTCCACAGTCGCATGGACATGTCACTCCTCCACGGGCGCGAGATGGGCGCGCACGGTCACCGGCGAGGCGGAGTCGGGCAGCTTCACCGTCATCGCCGCGGCGTCGAAGAGCTGGTACGGCGAGCCGTCCACCTCCACCCACTCCAGCCGGACCCGGCCGGGCGGCAGCGCGTCGGGCGCCACCCGCAGGACGCGGTCGGTGAACCCGTCGGGCCGCGGCCGGAACCACAGCGTCAACGGCTCCTTGTCGATCAGCAGCCGCTGGTAGACGGTCGCCAGGAAGCACAGCTCGGCCGCGTGGCACATGCTCATCGAGTGGCTGCCCTTGAACCGCTCGTTGCCGAGCAGGTACGGGTGGCCGTCGGCGAGCACGTTGAAGTAGATCCCGCCCTCGTCGTGGTCGAGGAAGAAGGCGCTGTAGAAGGCGGCCGACTCCCGCGCCCTGCGCACGAACTCCTCCTCACCCACCAGCCCCGCCAGGATCTGGTAGGCGAGGATCGCCTGCTCCTGCTGCCACCAGGCCTTCCTGTCGTGCCAGACGAACCGGTGGACGTGCTGGCCTGGGGCGAGCCTGCGCTCGACCACGTCGTACCAGCCGCCGCGCTGCGGGTCGCTGCCGAAGCCCGGCATCTTCTCGCCGATCTCGGTCGCCAGCGTCCGGTAGCCGTCCTTGGGCCGGATCGACATCATCCGCATGAGGTTCCAGGCGATCTTGAGGTTGTGCCCGACGACCGCCCTGTCCTGCTGCCAGTGCCAGGTGGTGTCCGGCGTCCAGTCGGCGTGGAAGCGCTCCTGCACGTACGGGCTGTCCTTCCTGGGCATGTGCTTGGCGATGAGGTCGAACGTCTCCTCCAGCATGTCGGCGTGCCGCTCGTCGCCGGTGGCCAGGAACAGGTTGATGAGGTAGGCGGGGGCGTGGTCGCCGACGGAGTTCCAGTTCTTCCTCGACCGGTTCGGGCCCAGCGACTCGTGGTGCGGGCTGAGCAGGATCGGGTCGATGTGCGAGTAGTAGCCGCCCCGCTCGGGGTCGTGGAAGAACTTGCGGAACAGCCGCAGCGTGCCGTCGATGTCGGAGGCGATGCGCGGGTCCCCGGTGAGCCGGTAGAGCTGGGTCGGGCCGGCCAGGGCGTAGATCTGCTCGTACATCGGGATCGCGTCGTAGTCGTCGCCGAACTCGGAGGTGAACAGCTTGCGCTCGACCCCGTCGCGCACGTCGATGCCGTGGTACCAGTACACGACGTCCTCGTCGCGGTCCACGAAGCGCATGTGCTCGCGCAGGTAGGCGGCGCCCTGCTCGGCCACCTCCAGGAAGTCCTCCTCGCCCGTGAGCATGTAGGCCGAGGACATCCCGTAGACCATCCGGGAGATCGTGTCGGTCTCCTGCACGTCCTGGCCGGCCTTCTCGCCGCCCAGCCGCAGCATGGTCCGGTACGCCGAGTAGTCGATCGGGCCGTCGGCCCCGAACTGCGCCTTGCGGTAGAACCGGCCCAGCTCGCGGATCTGCTTGACCCACCAGTCGGGCTGCTCGAAGGCGTACTGGCCGGGCTGCCTGCCCAGGAAGATCA
The DNA here is from genome assembly GCF_014873145.1 of Nonomuraea angiospora. Lineage (NCBI taxonomy): Bacteria > Bacillati > Actinomycetota > Actinomycetes > Streptosporangiales > Streptosporangiaceae > Nonomuraea > Nonomuraea angiospora. The sequence continues at coordinate 11,687,453 of NZ_JADBEK010000001.1, forward strand.
GCGTCTTGGCCTCGATCGTGTACGAGCCGTTCTCGTGGTAGAAGATCCCCTTGACGAACACGTAGGTGCCCGGCGTGAGCAGCTGCTCCAGGTGCGCCGAGGCGTCGAGGTACGGCTCCGAGAGGTTGCGCACGAACTCGGCGGAGGTGGTGCCGGTCAGGCGCACCCGCACCGGCCGCCCGTCGTTGGTGCGCAGGCTGATCTCGCCGTGCTCGAAGCCGGTGACGTAGCCGGCCACCAGGTCGGAGAAGGTGAAGTCGGGCCGGTAGACCGTCTCGGTGCCGCGGTCGGCGGCCACCAGGTCGATGATCATGCGGGCGAACGCGGCGCAGTGCTCGGCCGTCCGGCCGGTCACCAGGTCGCGGTCCACCACGACGTCCTGGTCGGTGTAGACGGCGCCCATGTTGCGCACGTCGCCGACCAGGTTGTTGTGGCACGTCACGCGGCGGCCCTTGACCGCCTCGGCGATGGGCGCCGCCAGCCAGAGCCCGTGGCAGATGACGCCCTTGACGATCCGGTGGTCGTCGAAGGCCTCCTTCAGCAGCTTCACGGCGGGGGCGAGCTCGTGGACGTCCTCGGTGTAGCGCAGCCGGTCCGACACCATGCCGGACGGCACGATCAGCACGTCGATCCGGCTCAGGTCGGCCTTCTCCAGGTCGCCGCTCACCGTGAACGGCTCCTTGAACTCGTGGCCGTGGAAGGTCAGCGAGTCCTGTCCCCACAACCGCGTGAGGAACTCGACCCGCGCCCCCTCCTCGGTGAAACGCCGCTGGTAGTAGTGGAGCTCCTGCTCGACGTAGTCGCTCTCCATGAGGATCGCGACGGTGCGCCCGGCCAATCGCTTCTCACGCACGGTGTACCTCTCAGGTGGTAATCAGATCGACGAGGAACGGCCCCGGCGCCGCGAGCATCCGCTGGACCGCCGCCTCCACCTGGGCGGGCTTGCTCACCTTGACGCCGGGGACACCCAGGCTCGCGGCCAGCTTCACGAAGTCGATCTGGGGGTGGGACAGGTCGAAGCCCTGGGGGTGGGGGTGCGCGGCGATGCCGCGCTCGCGCCAGTACTGCTCGAGGTTGTCGTCGAGCAGCTGGTAACGGCGGTTGTCGCAGATCACGAAGCGGGCGGCCACGCCGTACCTGACGGCGGTCCAGAGGGCCTGGATGGTGTACATGCTGCCGCCGTCGCCGGTGAAGGCCACCACCTCGGCCTCGGGGCGGGCCAGCTTGATCCCGATCGCGCCGGGGATGCCGACGCCGAGCGAGCCGCCCCTGGTCTGGAAGTAGGCGCCGGGCCGGCGCGGCGGCAGCCGCCTGAGCAGCGCGGGGGCGGAGGTCAGCGCCTCGTCGAAGACCACCAGCCCGTCGCCGGCCCTTGCGGCCAGCTCGCCGGCGAACAGGTCCATCATGCTCTCGCCGTACACCTCGGCCGGCTCGCGGGCGGGCCCGGGGCGGCCGGGGCCGAGCAGGCCGGCCAGCGCCGCCAGGGTCGGCTTGGGATCGGCGACGAGCGCGACGTCGGCCGGCAGGTTCTTGGCGATCTCGTAGTCGTCCAGGTCGATGTGGACGATCTTCGCCCCCTCCGGGAAGGGGCTGGCCAGCAGCGGGAACACCTCGGGGAAGAGGTACGTCCCGACGACGAGCGCGGCGTCGGCCCCGGCCAGCGCGGCGGCGCTGTGCTCGCCGAACATGTGCCCGAGGTCGCCCCGGTGCAGCGGGTGGGTGGTGTCGATGGTCAGCTCCGAGGAGTTCACCGTCCACACCGGGGCGCCGAGCGCCTCCGCGACCCTGGCCAGCTCCTCCTGCGCGCCGGACACCGAGACCCCGTCCCCGGCCAGCACCACGGGCCGCCGGGCGGCGCGCAGCACCGCCGCGGCCCGCTCCAGCTCCTCCGGCACGGGCACCGTCGCCCGGCTGGGGATCGTGCTGGCCACGGCGGGCTCGTCGGTGTCCTCGTCGAGCACGTCCATCGGCAGTGCCACGAAGACGGGCCCGCGCGGCGGCGTCATCGCGATCTTGACCGCGCGCCGCAGCACCCTCAGCACCGAGCCCGGGTGGGTCACCCTGGTCGCGTACTTGGTCACCGGCCGGGCCATCGCCACCAGGTCCACCGCCATCTGGCCGTCCAGCGCCTCGTAGCGCACCCCCGCCTCGCCGGCGATCACCACCAGCGGCGAGTGGCCGCGCTTGGCCTGGTAGAGCAGGCCGACCCCGTTGCCGAGGCCGACCCCGCTGTGCAGCTGGACCAGCGCGGGCCCGCCGGTGGCGCGGGCGTAGCCGTCGGCGATGCCGAGCACCGCCGACTCCTGCAGCGCCAGCACGTACCGGAAGCCCGGCGTCTCCTCCAGCACGTCCAGGAACCCCTGCTCCACGGTCCCCGGGTTGCCGAACATCACCGAGATGCCGTCGGCCGCGAACTGCTCGAAGATCGCCTCTTTGGCGGGACGGGTCGCCATGGTCACCAGCCGTACCGGCGCAGGCCGGACTCGAGCACCTCGACCAGCTTCTCGCCGGACAGGTACGAGTCGGGGGTCGAGCGGCCCGTCACGAACGGGTGGTCCACGATCACCGACGTCTCCTTGCCCACGTTGCCGTGGTAGCGGCCGTCGGGGGCGGTGGCGTCGCGCAGGATGTACTCCAGCGGGTACGGCGGCGGCCCCATGTTGAAGTCGACCCCCAGGAAGCCGGTGCCGTCCTTGTAGTCGTACTCCTTGCAGTGGCCCGTCACGTGCTTGCCGCGCAGGATGCTCGCGCGGTCCTCCCAGTCGCGGGCGAAGGCCAGGCAGGCGACGCCGTAGCACTCGGCGAGCACCGGCTTGTCCGCCCGGACGAAGGAGAGGATCAGGTCGTGCACCCGGCCGTTGTTGGCCAGGTCCACGATCGGGCCGCTGCCGCCCACGAGCACCAGGGCGTCGTACTTCTCGACGTCGCGGTCCAGCCGGGCGAGCTCCCGGTAGTAGCCCTCGACCTTGCGCAGGTATCCGTCCTCGCTGTTGTAGGGGCGTTCGGGGATCCACTCGGCGAGGCTGACCGGGGAGTCCAGCCGGTCCGACTCGTCGAGCTGCCTGGCGGCCACGGCCACCTCCGGCGTGGTCACGGAGCGGCCCAGCGGCGGATCCACGTACCCGGGGTCGAGACTGGGCGGCAGTGCCCGCGCCCGCTTGCCGGTGGGGGTGGCGAACACGCTCCGGTAGCCCTGCCGGTCGAAGGCGGCCAGCGGGCCGACGAGTTCCTCTCCCCAATATCCGTACTCGGAGAGAACAATAAGAATGGTGCGCGTCATGCGTGGATTCAAACAACGAGTGGTTTTCCGGGACAAGCCCGGCCCGCCGATTCCGTCAAGTCCATGAAAGTCGCCGGCACTTCGTCAGGTGCCGGGGGCGGCCGCGCGGAAAATGGAAACAATGGCCGTAGCCGATTCTGGAGGGTCGTGACATGCCCGAGCAGCGGCGGCCGGTTCTGCTGGCCGTGGACGACGACGATCATGTGCTCCGCGCGGTGCGGCGCGACCTGTCCCGCGCCTACCAGGAGCGCTACCGGGTGGTGGCGTCGAGCTCGCCGGTGGAGGCCACGCGGATCCTCGACCGGCTGCGCGAGCGCCGCGAGGAGGCCGCGCTGATCCTCTCCGACCAGCGCATGCCCGAGATGACCGGGACCGAGTTCCTGGTGGAGGCCGGCCGGCGCTTCCCCGCCGCCCGCCGCGTCCTGCTGACGGCCTACGCCGACACGAGCGTGGCCATCTCGGCGATCAACGAGGTGCGGCTGGACCACTATCTCGTCAAGCCGTGGGAGCCGCCGGAGGAGCGGCTCTACCCCGTGCTCGACGACCTGCTGTCGGACTGGGAGTCCGCCCACGAGCCCCCGTACCAGGGCATCCGCCTGGTCGGCCACCGGTTCGCGCCCGCCACGCACCGGCTGCGCGACCTGCTCACCCGCTACCGCCTGCCGTTCAGGTTCGAGGAGGCGGAGCCGGGCGACCCGGCGGCGCCCGAGGTCGTGCTGCCCGACGGGCGCCGGCTGGCCCGCCCCGGGCACGGCGAGGTGGTGGCGGCCCTGGGCCTGGCGACGGAGCTCAGCCACCCGCACTACGACGTGGCGATCGTCGGAGGCGGCCCGACCGGGCTGGCCGCGTCGGTCTACGCCTCGTCCGAGGGGATGGCGACGCTGCTCATCGAGGCGTACGTGCCGGGCGGCCAGGCCGGCACCTCCAGCCGGATCGAGAACTACCTCGGCTTCCCGTCCGGGATCTCCGGCGTCGATCTGACCAACCGCGCCATGGCGCAGGCCCGCAGGTTCGGCGTGGACGTGCTGGCCCCCGTCGAGGCCAGGCGGCTGAGCCGGGCCGGCCGGGCCTGCGTGCTGAACCTGTCCGACGGCAAGGAGATCACCGCCGCCACCGTGCTGCTGTCGCCGGGCCTGTCCTACCGCGGTCTCGACGCCGAGGACGCGGGCCGCTTCGAGGGGGCCGGCATCTACTACGGGGCGGCCCTGACGGAGACCGAGTCGTGCGTGGGGCGGCACGTGTGGATCGTGGGCGGCGCCAACTCCGCCGGCCAGGCGGCCCTGCACTTCTCCCGGCACGCCTGCCACGTCACCATGGTGGTCCGGGCGGACAGCCTGGCCAGCGGCATGTCCGCGTACCTGGTGGACGAGATCGCCGCGACCGGCAACATCACGGTCATGACGAACACCCTCGTGGTCGCCACCGGCGGCGCGGACCGGCTGGAGCACATCACGCTGCGCGACACCCGCAGCGGCGAGGTGAGCACGCGGGAGGCCGAGCACGTCTTCGTGTTCATCGGCGCCCGCCCGCGCACCGAGTGGCTGGACGACCTCGTGCGCAGGGACGCCCACGGCTTCCTGCTGACCGGCCCCGACCTCGGTCCGGTGGCGGGGCTGGCGAGCTGGGACCTGCCGAGGCAGCCGCTGCTGCTGGAGACGAGCGTGCCGGGCGTGTTCGCCGCCGGCGACGTGCGCGCCAACTCCGTCAAGCGGCTGGCCTCGGGCGTCGGCGAGGGCGCCATGGCGGTGTCGATGATCCACCGCTACCACTCGGAGAGCTGACCCCCCTTCATGCGGGGTCCCGGGCCAGCGGCAGCCGCACCACGAACCGCGTGTCGCCCGGCCGCGAGTCGACCTCCATCGTGCCGCCGTGCCGCTGCGCCACGATGTCCATGCTGACGTGGAGCCCGAGACCGGTCCCCTTGCCCAGGTCCTTGGTGGTGAAGAAGGGCTGGAAGACGTTCGGCAGCGCCTCGGCGGGGATGCCGTGGCCGGTGTCGCGGAACTCCACCACGGCGTGGTCGCCCTCCCGCCTGGTGCTGATCGTCAGCTCGCCCTCGCCGCCCATGGCGTCCACGGCGTTGTCGATGAGGTTGGTCCAGACCTGGTTGAGCTCGCTGGGGAAGGCCTGCAGGTCGGGGACGCCGCCGTACTCCCGGCGTACGCGGATGTTGCGCAGCTTGGGCGCCATGAGGGCCAGCGTGGCCTCCAGCCCCTCGCGCAGGTCGGCGTCCCGCTGGGGCGCGCGGTCCAGGTTCGTGTAGGCCGAGGTGCGCCGTACCAGCTCCACCACCCGCTCGGCCGCCTCGGCCGCGTCGCCGGCGAGCGTCCGGATGCGCAGCACCGGCACCAGGTACGCCAGCGCCGCGGCGAGCGCGTCCGGCCGCAGCCCGGCGGCGAGCCCGTCGAGCTCGGCGCGGTCCACGCCGTGCTCGGCGAGGTCGTCGGCCAGGTCGATGGTCTGGCCGAGGCCCTGCTCGCGCAGCCAGTCGGCGACGTCGTCGGCCGCCTCCGCCTCGGCCAGCGGGTCCAGCGCGGCCCCGGAGCCCACCCGGTCCTGGAACCGCGCGACGAGCCGCGCCTCGGCCTCCTCGCCCGTGCGCCCCCACTCGACCGCGGCGGCGGCCACCCGGGGCGCGAGGCCGCGCAGCTCCCGCGCGGCCCGCAGCGCGGCCGCCGCCGGGTTGTTCAGCTCGTGGGCCAGACCGGCCGCCAGCATGCCCAGCCCTTCCAGCATGCGGCTGCGCCCGGCCTGGCGCTCCATGGCGTTGATGCGCCCGGCCAGCACCGGCAGCAGCACCCGGCAGACCTGCGGGCAGCGCTCCAGCATGTCGAAGAACGCGTCCTTGCCGTAGGCCACGACCCGCGCCGGCCCCACGGCCAGCGCGGTGGCCAGGTACTCGTCGCTGGTGAGCAGCGGCAACTCGCCGATGAACTGGTGCTCCAGCGCGTCGCCGAGGTGCCGGGTGAGCACCTGCTCCCGCCCGCCGACCAGCTTCGAGACCACGATCTCGCCGTCCAGCAGGATGTAGAAGCCGTCGGCCGGCGCGCCCTCGACGAACAGCGCCTGCCCGTCGCCGAGCTCCCTGACGGTCCCGGCGCAGGCGAGCCAGTCGAGCTGCTCGTCCGACAGCCCGGCGAACAGCTCGATCCCGGCGAGCCGGCCGGTCAGCCATGCGGGCGCAGGCACAGTTCCTCCGTCTCCCGTCCGTCCAGGCCGCCGCCCAGCAGCCGGTACGCGTGGGCCACCGACACCAGCGTGACGTGGTGGTGCCAGCCCTGGAAGGAGCGGCCCTCGAAGTGCTGCAGGCCGGACTCGGCGGCGACCGACGCGAGCACGGCCGCCGCCCTGTTGCGCAGCCCGACCAGGCCGGCCAGGTCGGACACCCGGTTGCGGCCCAGGTCGGTCAGCCACATCGCCCGCGCCCCCGAGCGCGGGTACCAGCGGTGGCCCGCCCCGGGCGGCCGCGCGCCCGCCTGCCCCTGCACGACCTGCAGCCGGGGCCGCAACGGCTCCAGCACCGGGCGGGCGGGCAGTCCGGCCCCGCCGGCCGGCAGCGTGCCGGGGGCGACGCGGACGAGGTAGGGCAGCCCGCGCTCGGCGAGCCCGGCGAGGAGGAGCTCCACGCCGGGCATCGACCTGCCGTCCACCACGATGGGCGCCGGGGGCAGCCCCCAGTCGACCACCATCTCGTCGATGGCCTGCAGCAGGTGCCGCCAGTGCGGCCGGCTGTGCTCGTGGGCCGGTACGCGGGCCCGGCTGCGCAGGCCGTCGTCCTCGTCCCACGAGCGGGGCAGCAGCAGCCGCCAGTTGACCGGGCAGCCGCCGTCCTCGCCCACCATCACGACCGCCAGGCCGAGCTGGCAGTTGAGGAGGCGGCCCGCGGAGTTGGCGAACTGCCGCGCCACGCCCACCGACTTGGACCCGTTCTTCGGGAAGACGACCTCCTCCAGCACCCACGCCTTCGGGCGGATCGCCTCGACGAGCAGCTGGGCCAGGCGCTGCCGGACGGGCGCCCAGTCCCAGGGGCTCTGGTTGATGAACTGCTGGAGGCACTGGTCGACGGGCCGCCCCACGACCTGGTTGGAGATCCGGCGGATCGACTTGCGGCCCTGGACGGAGACCAGGCCGTTGACGTAGACCTCGCCCCACCGGCGCTGATCGGAACGGAGGAAAGACGCGAACAGGTCCTCACAGAAAGGAGAGAGCCAAATCTCGCGCGAATGCAAATCCGCGTAGACGGTCATACGACCAACCCCTATAAATCGAACATCCCCCTTTCCTTGAATTATTGAAATGTTCCGGGCCGGCTGACAGGACGAGGTTGTGCTGGCACTCTCGCTGCTACCTATGAGACTTCTACTTATGGGACCGGACGAGGTCGGCCGCGCGCTCGCCGATCATCACGACCGTGGTGTGCGGGTGCGCGTTGACCAGCGAGGGCATGACGGAGGCGTCGGCCACGCGCAGCCCCTCCACGCCCCGCACCCGCAGCCGGGGATCGACCACGGCCGAGGCGTCGGTGCCCATCCGGCAGGAGCCGGCGAAGTGGTAGTAGGACCCGGTGTTGGCCTTCACCCAGGCGCGCAGCTCGGCGCGGGTGGTCACGCCGGGCCCTGGGGCGACCTCGGTCAGCCCCCACCTGCCGGTGAACGCCTTGGTGCGGTAGATGTCCCTGGCGACCTCCACGGCGGTGACCGTGCGCTCCAGGTCCACCGGGTCGCCGAAGTAGTTGGCGTTGATCCGCGGGTAGGCGGTGGGGTCGGTGCCCGCCAGCCGTACCCATCCCCGGGAGACCGGCGACACCAGGCCGGTCAGGCTGAGGACCACGTGCGGGTCCACGAGCTCCCGCACCGGCGCGACCGGCTGGCCGGTCTGCACGCGGCGGATGACGTTGGCGAAGAACTTCTCGCCGAACGGCGCGCGGTGGACCAGTGCGACCTCCAGGTCGGGGACGGGCAGCCCGTCCTGCGACCCGCAGAAGAGCGCGACCTCGGTCACGTTGCCGCGCGGGTCGTCGCCCGGCTCGGCCAGGTAGCCGATCGGCCCGATGACCAGCGGGTGGTCGTGGAAGTTGGCCCCGACCCCGGGCAGGTCGGCCACGACCGGGATGCCGAGCTCGGCCAGGTCGCCGGCCGGGCCCAGGCCCGACAGCAGCAGCAGCTTGGGCGACTGGATGGCGCCCGCGCACAGCACCACCTCGGCCTCGGCCCGCGCCGTGTGCGCCTGGCCCTCGCGCAGGTACTCCACGCCGGCGCAGCGGGTCCCCTCGAACAGCAGCCGGGCCGCGAGTGCCGCGCTCAGCACGGTGAGGTTGGGCCGGTCGAGCGCGGGATCGAGGTAGGACTCGCGGGCGCCCCTGCGCCGGCCGTCCTTGATGTTCACGTGGTGCCAGCCCGCGCCGAACAGGCCCGCGTTGAAGTCGTCCAGGCGCGGGTGGCCGAGCTCGACGCAGGCCTCGATGAACGTCTCCGACACCGGGTTGCCCGTCTCGGCCGCGTCGGCCACGGTCATCGGACCGTCCTTGCCGGCCAGCGGGTTGTGCCCGTCGCGCTGGTCCTCCAGGCGCTGCAGCCACGGCAGCACGTCGTCGAAGGACCAGCCGGGACACCCGTGGTAGGCCCAGTCGTCGTAGTCCTGGGGACGGCCCCTGGTGTGCATCATGTGGTAGATGTTCGAGGTGCCGCCCAGGCCCCGGCCGGCGGCCGAGTAGACGCGGTTGCCGTCCAGGCCGGGCTGGGGCTCGCTCATGTACGCCCAGTCCAGGTCGGTCAGCAGCACCTCGTTCCACCGCCACGGCGTGGTGACCGCGTCGGTGACCTGCGCGTCGCCCGCCTCCAGGAGCAGCACGGAGGCGTCGGGGTCCTCGCTGAGCCGGGCGGCCACCACCGAGCCGGCCGCGCCGGCGCCGATGACGATGTACCTGTAGGTGTCTGGCACGGTCGGCTCCTTCATGTGAGCAGGTCGGCCGCGCGCTCCCCGATCATGACGGTGGCGGCGGCGGTGTTGCCCGCGGGGATGGACGGCATGATCGAGGCGTCGGCGACGCGCAGCCGCTCGACCCCGTGGACGCGCAGCGCCGCGTCGACCACGGCCAGCGGGTCGCGTCCCATGCGGCAGGTGCCCACCGGATGCCACACGGTGGTCGCGGTGGCGCGGACGTAGGCGGGCAGGTCGGCGCCGTGGCCGGGCGCGCTCTCCCGGTCGTGCAACGAGCACATCGAGCTGCTGTGCGCCAGCTCCCTGGACAGCTCGATCCCGCGTACGAGCGCCGCCAGGTCGGCGGGGTCCTCGAGGTAGCGGGGATCGACCAGGGGCGCGTCGGCGGGATCCGCCGACCGCAGGGCGAGCCTGCCCCTGCTGCGCGGCCGCGCGAGCACGGGGGCGAAGGTGAAGGCGGGCCCGTCGACGCGGTACTCGTCGGCCACGAACTGCACGGGGCCGAACAGCATCTGGAGATCGGGGTCGTCCGGCGGGAACAGCCCCGCTTCGGCCAGCAGTTCGGGCAGCGGCAGGATCGACCGCGCGGCGTAGGCGACGCCGAGGATGAGGTGGTCGTGCAGGTTGGCGCCGACGCCGGGCAGGTCGGCGGCGACCGCCAGCCCGTGCTCGCGCAGGGCCTCGGCCGGGCCGATCCCGGAGAGCATCAGCAGCTTGGGCGTGGCGAGCGCGCCGCAGGAGACGATCACCTCGGCGCTCGCCCCGGCGCGGTGGACGGCGCCGTCGCGCACGTACTCCACGCCCGTGGCCGTCGCGCCGTCCAGCAGCACGCGGGTCGCCGTCGTGCCGGTCTCGACGGTGAGGCGGGGATGCCCGCGCAGCGGGTCGAGGTAGGCGGAGGCCGTGCTCGAACGCTGGTTGTCCTTCGTCCTGGTGGACTGGTAGGCGAAGGCGCCCTCCTGCGCGGCGCCGTTGTAGTCCCAGTCCTCCCCGCCGGGGAAGCCCAGCTCGGCGGCGGCGCGCAGGAAGGCGCGCGACACCTCCGACATCGCGGACAGGCGGGCCACCTTCATCGGCCCGTCCGCGCCGTGGTACGGCCCGGCGCCCTCCTCGTAGTCCTCGGCCCGCTTGAAGCAGGTCAGCACCTCGTCGTACGACCAGCCCTCGTTGCCCTGGGCGGCCCAGCCGTCGTAGTCGCGGCGGTTGCCCCGGACGTACAGCATGGCGTTGACCGAACTGCCGCCGCCCAGCACCTTGCCCTGCGGCAGCGGGATCGTCCGCCAGCCCAGCCCGGCCTGCGGAACCGTGACGTACGGCCAGGTGACGGCGGGGTCCTGCCAGAGCGAGGCCATGCCGGGGATGCCCGTCTGGCGGATGGCCGCCAGACCGGCGTCGCCGCCGGACTCCAGCAGGAGCACGCGTGCCCCGGTCCGCTCGACGAGCCGGGCGGCGACGACCGCCCCGGCCGCGCCGGCGCCCACGACGATGTAGTCGTATCCCTTTTTCTGGTCACCGGCGGACATCAGCGGCTCTCCGGCCCGATGACCCAGTGCTCGGTGACGGCCATCCGGTGTACGTACCTCGGCTCGACCAGCGTCTCCATGTCGGCCACGACCTTGGCGTACTCGGGCGAGGCGAGCGCCGCCTCCATGGCGTCCCTGTCGTCGAACCACAGGAGGTGAGCGGCGTCGAGCATTGCCTCGCCGATGGCGTACGCACCGTCCCTGACGTGGCACTGGAGGTAGCGGCGCAGCCCCGGCACCTGCGCGACCAGCTCGGCGTGCGGGCCGAGGTCGGCGCTCCTGAAGTCGGCCAGCGGCAGCCCTTCCTTCCGCTTGACCAGCACGATCAGCTTCACGCCCGACGGCGGGGCGAGCTCGGGCCCCGGCACCAGTTCGTGCGCGTCGGTGTCGAGCACGACCGTGCGCCAGAACGCCGCCCAGCGCGGCTCGTCGGCCCGCGCGCCCTCCAGGAACTCGGGCGTCTGCAGCGACTCGAGCTGCTCGCGCTCGTCGCGCAGCCAGATCTCCGCGACGCCGCTCCACAGCGGCTCGCCCTCGTCGGGCCGGAGCGGGATCCGGGTGTCGATCAGGTACTTCCTGATCTGCGGGATCTTGCTGGCGTACCGGACGGCGTGCACGTTCAGCCAGTACTGCTGGAACTCCTCCTCCGTCATCCCGGGCTTGGGCGCGGCGAAGATGAGCTGATGGATCACGGTGTTCTCCTCCGTCACTCGGTGTGTCCGACGCTAGGAGCGCGCGTCCGCGCCGGGAAGCGCGCCCGGCGGCGCCGCGCTGACAAAGTCAAGTAGGGTGCGGCACTTGGCCAGGTGCCGCTACGGCAGCGAGACCGACTGGGCGTGCCGGAAGACGTCGCGGGGGTCGTAGACCGCCTTGACCTGCTGGAGCCGGGCGTAGTTGCCCTTGTAGTACAGGGTCTGCCACGGCACGCCGGAGCGGTTGAAGGCGGGGTCGGTGATGTCGGGGTCGGGGTTGTTGATGTAGCAGCCGTCGGCCTGATCGCCGGGCACCGGATAGCCGCCGGTGGCCGCCCACACCGAGCCGTACAGGTCGCGCAGCCAGCCGATGTTGGCGGCGTCGGCGGCCGGGTCCTGCCACTGGGTCTCGAACAGCGTCCAGAACGCGGCGTCGCGGTGCGCCAGCGCGGTGCGCGTGGCGGGGACGGCGTTGATCGCGCCGCCGCTGAACCCGGCCAGGGTCACTGCGGCCGCCGGGTTGGCGAAGTCCGTACGGGTGAGCGCGTCGTACATCGCGCCCGCCTGCGCGGCCGTGTACGAGCGCCGCAGGTAGGCCGACTTGGAGGAGCCGCGCAGCGTCGGATTGATGAACGAGGGGATGCTGGCGGCGATCAGCTTGACCGCGCGCAACCACGGGAGCCGCTGCGCCGGCTGGGCCGCCACCACGGCGTCGGCGCCGAGTCCGGCGGTCAGGGCCCCGAGGTAGTCGGCGAGGATCCGCGCCGCGTCGGGGGCGGTGGCGTCGACCTGGGTCAGCAGGAAGACGTTTCCGCTGGAGCGGTGCGAGAGCGAGGCGACGCCGGACAGGATCCTGGCGGGGGAGTCGGGCGCGGCGTGTCCCTCGTACCAGGCGCCCCAGTTCGTGACCAGGGTGGCGAACTTCGTGCGGTCCAGCATGCTCCACGGGATGCCGACGGCGCTGAGCAGCACGTCCTTGGGCGGGTTGACGAGCAGGCGGCTCGGGTTGGCGCCGCTCGTGCCCGGCGTGCGGAACCAGAAGCGGGTGACGATGCCGAAGTTGCCGCCCCCGCCGCCGGCGCACGCCCACCACAGATCGCGGTTGGGGTCGCCCGGATCGCGCGAGGCCGTCACGGCGCGGGCGGTGCCCGAGCGGTCCACGACCACGACCTCGACCGCCGCCAGGTGGTCGATCACGGCCCCGAACTGCCGGGACAGGAAGCCGTACCCGCCGCCGGTGGCGTGGCCGCCGATGCCGACCGTGGGGCACATCCCGCCGGGGACGGTCACGCCCCACTTCTTGAACAACGTGTCGTAGACGCCCGACAGCCGGGCGCCGCCCTCGACAGCGAACGCGCCCCGCTGCTGGTCGAAGTAGACCTCGTCCAGCCCGGACAGGTCGATGACGACGTCCACGTCGGAGTTGAACACGAACGGGGCCAGGCAGTGGCCGCCGGACACCACCGAGATCCGCCTGCCCGCGTCGACCGCCTCCTGCACCGCGGCGACGACCTGGGCGGTCGAGCTGACCACGCGCACGTAGTCGGGCGCGCCGACCCAGCGCTGGTTGTAGCCCACGGTCAGTTCCTGGTAGCGGGGGTCGCCCGGGTAGACGGTGACCGGCCCGGTGATCGGCGCGCCGGATGACGCGGTGGCTCCGGCGGGGGACGCGGGCAGCGTCGCGGCACCCGCCACCAGCGCGGCGCCGCCCAGTAATCCCCGCCTCGACGGACGTTCCATGATCGCTCCTTCAGAGGGTGATCGTCAGGACCTCCTCATGGTGTCCCGGCCTCCCGCGGATGCCGCGAAAAAGGATCGGAGTCCGTTACCTCCTGCCGCCTACCTCACGAAGAGGGCGGCGGACCTCACGAAGTGCGTTCTCGACGGCCTTCAGGCGGCGGGGGCCTCGGGCAGGGAGTCGAGCCAGTCGAGCAGGCGGGCGCCCTGGCGGGTCATGACGTCGGGATCGCGCAGCGCGTTGGCCAGCAGGGACATGCCCTGGTAGGCGCCCACCAGCGTCAGGGCGAGGTCCCAGGGGTCGGGCTGGCCGAGCTCGCGGAACTGGCGCTCGACCCAGTCCAGCAGCAGCCGGATGACGCGTCCGGCCTCCGCGTCCAGGCCACCCTCGGGGCGTTTGTCCAGCTCCGCGGCGAGCGTCCCGGTCGGGCAGCCGTAGCGGGCCGCGAGGTCGCGCTGGCCGACCCACCCCTCCACGAGGGCCTTCAGGCGCTCCCTCGGGCCGTCGAGCCCGTCCAGGCGGGCGGTGAGGAGCTCCAGCTGCCGCGCGTGCTCGGCGAGGGCGGCGGCGACCAGGTCGTCCTTGGTCTTGAAGTAGTAGTACACGTTGCCCACGGGGACGTCGGCGGCGTGGGCGATGTCGGCGATGGTGGTGCGCTCCGCCCCCTGCCGGTGCACGACCTGGGCGGCGGCGGCCATCAGCCGCTGGCGCTTGGCGGCCGCGGTCCTCGCCCGCGAACCCATTGAGTCAGTCACCTGACTAACTATATGCGGCGAAGCCGTGCTAGGGTCTCCCTCAAGTAAGTCAGTCGACTAACTAACAACTGGGAGAGATCATGATCGTAGTCACGGGCGCCACGGGGAACGTCGGGCGGACGCTGGTCCGGCTGCTGGCCGAGGCGGGGGAGCAGGTCACCGCCGTGTCCCGCCGCATCACGGACGCCGACGTGCCGCAGGGCGTGCGGGCGGTCGCCGCCGACCTGGCCGACCCCGTCAGCATGAGCGCGGCGCTGGAGGGCGCGGACGCGGTGTTCCTCCTCACGGGCGGCGACCTGTTCGCCACGGAGCCCAAGGAGATCGTCGCCGCGGTGAGCGGGCCGGGCAGGATCGTCCTGCTCTCCTCGCAGGGCGTGGTGACCCGCCCGGACAGCGCGTCCCACGGCCGCTTCGGAGCGGAGGTGGAACGCGCCGTCATCGACTCGGGGGCGCGCTGGACGATCCTGCGGCCGGGCGGCTTCGCCTCCAACAGGTACGCCTGGGCCGGCTCGATCCGCGCGGACCGCACGGTCGCCGCGCCGTTCGGCGACGTCGGGCTGCCGATCATCGACCCCGACGACATCGCCGCCGTGGCCGCCGCAGTCCTGCGGGAGCCGGGCCACGACGGCCGGACCTACGAGCTCACCGGGCCGGAGCCGGTGACCCCGCGGCAGAACGCCGAGGCCATCGGCCAGGCGATCGGCGAGCCGATCGCCTTCGTCGAGCAGACCCGCGAGGAGGCCCGCGCGCAGATGCTGGCGTTCATGCCCGCGCCGGTCGCGGACACCACGCTGGACATCCTCGGCGAGCCGACCGAGGCCGAGCGGCGGGTCAGCCCGGACGTCGAACGCGTGCTGGGCCGGGCCCCTCAGCCGTTCGCCGCCTGGGCCCGGCGCAACGCCGCCGCCTTCCGCTGAGCCCCGCCCCGGGTGGATCATGCCCGCATGGAAGAGATGATCGTGACCGACGACGGGGTGCGGCTCTGGGCGGTGCGCGGCGGCGAAGGCCGTCCCGTCGTCTTCTGCCATGGCGGGCCGGGCCTGTGGGACACCTTGGAGGACGTGGCCGGGCTGCTGTCCGGCGTCGCGGCCGTCCACCGGTGGGACCAGCGCGGCTGCGGCCGCTCGCAGCGGCTCGGCCCGTACTCGATGGCCCGTACGGTGGCCGACCTCGACGCCGTGCGCCGCCACTTCGGCCTGGAGACGATGGTGCTGCTCGGCCACTCGTGGGGCGCCCAGCTGGCCCTGCGCTACGCCCTGGACCACCCCGGCCGCGTCCGCGGGCTGGTCTACGTCTCCGGCACGGGCATCGACCCGAGCGACACCTGGCGCGAGGAGTACAGGCTGCGCCTGCGCGGCGCGGTGAGCGGGGACGTGGAGCGCTGGGCGGAGCTGGAGAGCCGCGAACGCACGGCCGCCGAGGACCGTGAGTTCGCGGTGCTGCAGTGGTCGGCGGACTTCGCCGACCGCGACCGGGCCATGGAGCACGCCGAACGCATGGCGACCCCCTGGCTCGGCGTCAACTTCGAGTGCAACGCCGCCCTGAACGCCGAGGGCAAGCGCGACTGGGGCACACCGGTGCTGCGGGCCGCCTGCGCGGCGCTGGCGGTGCCGGCGCTGATCGTCGACGGGGCCGAGGACATCCGGCCCCGCCGGGCGGTGGACTCGCTGGAGCGGGCGCTGCCGGACGCCTCGCGGGTGATCCTTCCGGGCGCCGGTCACCTGCCCTGGGTCGAGGACCCGGAGGGTTTCCGGGCCGCGGTGACCGCGTTCCTGGCCCGCGTGGGTTAGCTAGGGGAGGGCGAGCATGCGGTCCAGGGCCACCCGGGCCCAGGTGGGTTAGCTAGGGGAGGGCGAGCATGCGGTCCAGGGCCACCCGGGCCCAGTGGGCGGTGTCCTCGTCCACCGTGATCTGGTTGACGACCTCCCCGAGCACCAGGGACTCCAGGGCCCACACCAGGTGCGGCAGGTCGATCCGGTTCATGGTCGAGCAGTAGCACACCGTCTTGTCCAGGAACGAGATGCTCTTGTCCGGGAACGCCTGCGCCAGCCGCTTGACCAGGTTCAGCTCGGTGCCGATCGCCCAGGCGGAGCCCGCGGGGGCCGACTCCAGGGTCTGGATGATGTGCTCGGTCGAGCCGACGTGGTCCGCCTTGAGCACGACCTCGTGGCGGCACTCCGGGTGCACCAGGACGTTCACGCCGGGGATGCGCGAGCGCACGTCGTCCACCGACTCCGCGGTGAAGCGGCCGTGCACCGAGCAGTGGCCGCGCCACAGGATCATCCTGGCCCGCTCCAGTTGCTCCCGGGTGAGGCCGCCGTTGGGGCGGTGCGGGTTCCAGACGACGCAGTCCTCCAGGGACATGCCCATCTCCAGCACCGCCGTGTTGCGGCCCAGGTGCTGGTCGGGCAGGAACAGGACCTTCTCGCCGCGCGAGAACGCCCAGTCCAGGGCGCGGCGGGCGTTGGAGGAGGTGCAGACCGCGCCGCCGTTCCTGCCGCAGAAGGCCTTGATGTCGGCGCTGGAGTTCATGTACGTGACAGGAATCACCTGATCGGCCAGCCCCGCGTCCTCCAAAGCCTCCCAGCACTCCTCGACCTGGTCGAACGTGGCCATGTCCGCCATCGAGCACCCGGCCGCCAGGTCCGGCAGCACGACCCTCTGGTGCTCGCCGGTCAGGATGTCGGCCGACTCGGCCATGAAGTGCACGCCGCAGAAGACGATGAACTCCGCCTCCGGCCTGGCCGCCGCCAGCCGGGCCAGCTTGAAGGAGTCGCCCGTGACGTCGGCGAACTGGATGACCTCGTCGCGCTGGTAGTGGTGCCCGAGCACGAACAGCCGGTCGCCGAGCGCCTCCTTCGCCTTGCGGGCCCGTTCCACCAGGTCGGGGTCCGAGGCGGGCGGCAGCTCGCCCGGGCATTCGACCCCCTTCTCGCTGTGCGGATCGGCGCCCTGGCCGAGGACGTAGAGCGGCAGCCCAGTCTGGGTGGCCATGGCCAAACCCCCTTATCGTCGAAGTGACGATACTCATCATGACATATGGGGGATACCTGTTTATTCCGGGGGTCGGGGCCCTGGGAATGTGTGGCATGGGCCAGGTGTTGGTAGCGTCATTAGTAGGACGTCGGAAACAGACAGCCGGGTTAGGGAGTCAGCAGATGACGGTTGAGAGCAGCGAGACCACGGCGCAGGGCCTGATCCTGACTGACGCGGCCGCCGCCAAGGTCAAGAGCCTGCTTGAGCAGCAGGGTGAGGAAGGTCTGCAGCTGCGGGTCGCCGTGCAGCCGGGTGGTTGCTCCGGCCTGCGCTACCAGCTCTTCTTCGACGACCGGTCGATGGACGGCGACGTGGTCTCGGACTTCGGGGGCGTCAGCGTGGTCACCGACCGCATGAGCGCTCCTTACCTCATGGGGGCCTCGATCGACTTCGTCGACACGATCGAGAAGTCGGGGTTCACCATCGACAACCCCAACGCCACGGGCTCCTGCGCCTGTGGTGACTCCTTCAACTAGTCGGTGGCCGCCGGGTCCCGCTCGCCTTTGTGCGAGCGGGACCTTCGCGTATTCTCGTGGGGCTCATAGGCCTGCTGACAACGAGGAAGAAGAATCCCGTGCGCATCGCCGTTACCGGCTCAATCGCGACAGACCACCTGATGACCTTCCCAGGAAGCTTCGGCGATCAGCTCATCGCCGAGCAGCTCGATCGGGTGTCACTCTCGTTCCTGGTGGATGACCTTCAGATCCGTCGTGGCGGCTGCGCCGCGAACATCGCGTTCGGCATGGCCTGCCTCGGCCTCAAGCCGATCCTGGTGGGAGCCGTCGGCAACGACTTCGCCGACTACCGCTCGTGGCTGGAGCGCCACGGCGTCGACTGCGATTCCGTGCACGTCTCGGAGACCCAGCACACCGCGCGTTTCCTGTGCACCACCGACCAGCACCACAACCAGATCGCCTCGTTCTACACCGGGGCCATGGCCGAGGCGCGGCTGATCGAGCTGAAGCCCGTCGCCGACCGCCTGGACGGTCTCGACCTGGTGCTGATCAGCCCCAACGACCCCGACGCGATGCTGCGCCACACCGACGAGTGCCGCCGGCGCGGCATCCCGTTCGCCGCCGACATCTCCCAGCAGCTCGCGCGCATGGCCGACGAGCAGATCCGCCAGCTCGTCGACGGCGCCGCCTACCTCTTCTCCAACGACTACGAGAAGGGGCTCATCGAGCAGAAGACCGGCTGGTCCGACGAGGAGATCCTGCGCCGGGTGGGCGTCCGGATCACCACGCTCGGCCCCAAGGGCGCCGTCATCGACCGCAGGGGCGAGCCGTCCATCCACGTCGCCCCCGCCCCCGAGCGGGGCAAGGCCGACCCCACCGGAGTCGGCGACGCCTTCCGCGCCGGGTTCATGGCGGGGCTGGCCTGGGGGCTGCCCCTGGAGCGCTGCGGCCAGGTCGGCAACCTGACCGCCACCCACGTGCTCGAGCGCGTCGGCGGCCAGGAGTACGAGCTCGGGCAGCAGGTCTTCCTCGAGCGGTTCGGCGCCGCGTACGGCAGCGAGGCCGCGGCGGAGATCGCCGAGCACGTGCGCTGCTACCACCCGTAGACGCCGCTCGGCCGCCCCGGCCTTTGCGGCCGGGGCGGCCTCGGGCCGTCCCGTACGGCTCAGTCCCTCGCGTAGACGTGGTGCATGAACTCGGCGAGCTTGTCGTCCGGGAGGTGCTTGGCCAGGTCCGCCTCGGCGATCATGCCGACGACGCGGTTGTCCGACAGCACGGGGAGCCGCTTGATCTGGTGCTGCTCCATCAGCGTGAGCGTCTCGTCCACGGACGTCTCCGGGGTGACGAAGACGAGGCCCCCGGCCAGCTCGCCCGCCGTCGTCCTCGACGGGTCGTGCCCCGAGGCGATGCACTTGACGACGATGTCGCGGTCGGTGATGATCCCCTTCACCCGCTCGTCGGGGCCGCACACGGGCAGTGCCCCCACGTTCATGTTGCGCATCAGCTGCGCCGCCCGGTCGAGCGTCTCGTGCGCGCCGATGCACTCGGCTCCCGGATGCATCACGTCACGGGCGGTCTCGTGCGGATGTCCTCTGGTCATGGCTTTCCCCCGAAAGTCGGTGACTTCGTACGGGAAGCCCCTACCCCACTTTCGGGGGGAATGTCAGTAATTGCGCCGGACGTGGATGGCCCAGCCGCCCTCGGGCAGCTCGTACGAGCCGACGTGCCGGTGCGACTTGAGCCTGCACCACGCCGGAACGTCCGTATAGGCCGCCGGATCGTCGGCCAGCACGGCCACCACCGCGTTGAGCGGGACGTAGTTGATCTGCTCCGCCAGCATGATGATCGGGATCGGGCACTTCTTCCCGAGCGCGTCGATCGTCAAAGCCGGCTGGGTTACCTCGGTCATGCGACTCCTGCGTCCTGCCGGATGCGGCGCACCAGATCGGGCAGCACGGCGAGGAATCTGTCGACCTCGGCCGCGGAGGCGCCCCTGGGCAGCGACACCCGGACATTGCCATGCGTCAGCACGCCCATCGCTTCAAGAACGTGCGATGGACGAAGCGTACTAGCGGTGCACGAGCTTCCTGACGAAACAGCGAAACCAGCCTTGTCCAGCTCGGTCAGCAGAGCCTCGCCGTCGACGTACAGACACGAAAAGGTCACGATGTGCGGCGCCCGGTCGACCGGGTCGCCGATCACCTCCACGTCCGGGACGATCTTCGGCACCGTCTCCCTGATCCTGGCCACGAGCCCCGACAGCCGCGCCTGCTCCTGCGCCGCGTCCGCGGCCATCGCGCGCAGCGCGGCCGCCGCCGCGACGATGCCGGGCACGTTCTCGAACCCCGGCACCCGCCGCCGCTCCCGCTCGTCCTCGGGCAGGAACGAGCGGAACCGCGTGCCCTTGCGCACCACCAGCACGCCCACGCCCGCCGGGCCGCCCCACTTGTGGGCGCTGGCCGTCAGCACCGACCAGCCGGGCGGGATCGGCATCCTGCCGGCCGTCTGCGCCGCGTCCACCAGCAGCGGAACCCCGTGGGACCGGCAAGCCGCGGCCGCCTCGGCCACCGGCTGCACCGTGCCCACCTCGTGATTGGCCGTCTGCAGGCAGGCCAGCGCGGTGCCGGGCCGGGCGACCGCCTCGGCGAACCGGTCGAGATCCACCCGCCCCGTCAGGTCCACGCCCACCGTCTCGACCGTGCCGCCGTCGCGTTCGTGCAGGCCGCCGGCGTGCAGCACGCTGGAGTGCTCGACCGCGCCGGTGACCAGGTGGCGCCCGGCCCTGCGTCTGCCGTGTAGGGTGCCGAGCACGCCGAGATGCACGGCCTGCGTGCCCGACGAGGTGAACGACACCTCGTCCGCACGCGCGCCGAGCGCCTCGGCCACCTCCGTGCGGGCCTGTTCGAGCAGCAGGTGCGCGCGGCGGGCCTGGCCGTACAGTCTCGCGGGGTCGGCCCAGCCGACGTCGATCGCCGCCAGCAGCGCCTCGCGTGCCTGAGGGTGGAGCGGCTCGCTCGAAGCCGCGTCGAAATACGCCACGAGACTCATCGTCCCACTTGCGGCGCCATCGAGGGGTCGCGCGGTAGGGCGAAGCACCTGCACGCTAATGTGTCTGCAATCAGCTGTGCATCTGGAAATAGAAGCGCCCAAGAGAAAGACTCTTGGGCTTCATCTGTGGGGTAGGCGATCCGTGAGTCCGACTCGCCGTACGACGCGGCGTTCGTTGGCCCGGCGCAGGGTGCCGCGCGCCGCCGCTTTGGCGTTGCTGCTGGCCACTGCTACGGCGTGTGCTAATGACGTTCCGAAGGCCGACTGGTCTCGTGGTCTTCTTCCCGACCACGTCACCGAACAGGCGGGCGTGGTCCAGAGCCTGTGGAACGGGGCCTGGATCGCCGCACTCGCCACGGGCGCGGTCGTCATCTTTCTGATCGTGTGGGCGGCCATCTTCCACCGCAAGCGCAGGTCCTCGGCCGATCTGCCGCCGCAGGTGCGCTACAACCTGCCGATCGAGATGCTCTACACCTTGATCCCGCTGGTCATGGTGTCGGTGTTCTTCTTCTTCACCGCGCGTGACAGCCAGGTGCTGAGCAAGGTCGACGGTGACGCGACCGTCAAGGTCAAGGTCGAGGCCTTCCAGTGGAGCTGGCGCTTCACCACGACCGTCAACGGCAAGACGCTGGCCCCCGTCGCCGGCACGCCGGTGAGCGACTATCACCAGGGGCCTCAGCTGGTCCTGCCGACGAAGACGAAGGTCGAGTTCGACCTGTCGACCGACGACGTCATCCACTCGTTCTGGGTGCCGGAGTTCCTGTTCAAGCGGGACGTCATCCCCGGCATCAAGGAAGGCAACCCGGGCCGCAAGTTCGAGATCACCACTCTGGGCCGCACGGGGGTCTTCGCGGGCCGGTGCGCCGAGCTCTGCGGTGTCGACCACAGCCGCATGCTGTTCTCTGTGAAGCTCGTCGAGCCGAATGAGTGGAACCAGTACATTACGAACCAGGCTGGGAGTGCCCAGTGACCGCCATCCACGAACCCCTTCGCGTGCCGGCCAGGCCCATGACCAAGGGCCAGGTGATCGCCAAGTGGCTGTCCTCCACTGATCACAAGATCATCGGACACCTCTACCTGATCACGTCCTTCGGCTTCTTCCTGATCGGCGGCGTCATGGCGCTGATCATGCGGGCCGAGCTGGCGCAGCCGGGCATGCAGTTCACCAGCAACGAGCAGTTCAACCAGCTGTTCACCATGCACGGCACGATCATGCTGCTGATGTTCGCGACGCCGCTGTTCGCCGGCTTCGCCAACGAGCTGATGCCGCTGCAGATCGGCGCCCCCGACGTGGCGTTCCCGCGCCTCAACATGGTCAGCTACTGGCTCTACCTGTTCGGCAGCCTCATCGCCGTGTCCGGCTTCTTCACGCCGGGCGGCGCGGCCTCGTTCGGCTGGTTCGCCTACACGCCGCTGTCCAACGCGATCAACTCGCCCGGCATCGGCAGCGACCTGTGGATCATGGGCCTGGCCCTGTCCGGCCTCGGCACGATCCTCGGCTCGGTGAACTTCATCACCACGATCATCTGCATGCGCGCGCCCGGCATGACCATGTTCCGCATGCCGATCTTCACCTGGAACGTCCTGCTGACCAGCATGCTCGTGCTGATGGCCTTCCCGGTGCTGGCCGCCGCGCTGCTGGTGCTGGAGTCGGACCGCAAGCTCGGCACGCACGTCTTCGCCCCCGACAACGGCGGCGCGCTGCTCTGGCAGCACCTGTTCTGGTTCTTCGGCCATCCCGAGGTCTACATCATCGCGCTGCCGTTCTTCGGCATCGTGACCGAGGTCCTGCCGGTCTTCAGCCGCAAGCCGATCTTCGGTTACATCAGCCTCGTGGTCGCGACGATCTCGATCGCCGGTCTGTCCATCACGGTCTGGGCGCACCACATGTTCCCGACCGGGCAGGTGTTGCTGCCGTTCTTCTCGTTCATGACGTTCCTCATCGCGGTGCCGACAGGCGTGAAGTTCTTCAACTGGGTCGGAACGATGTGGCGAGGGCATCTGTCCTTCGAGTCGCCGATGCTGTTCTCCGTCGGCTTCCTCGTCACGTTCCTCCTGGGCGGTCTGACGGGCGTCATCCTGGCCTCGCCGCCGCTCGACTTCCACATCAGCGACACCTACTTCGTCGTCGCCCACTTCCACTACGTGGTCTTCGGCACCGTCGTGTTCGCCATGTTCGCGGGCTTCTACTTCTGGTGGCCCAAGTTCACCGGCAAGATGCTCGACGACAAGCTGGGCAAGCTGCACTTCTGGCTGCTGTTCATCGGCTTCCACACGACGTTCCTCATCCAGCACTGGCTGGGCATGCTCGGCTTCCCGCGTCGTTACGCCGACTACAGCCCCGCCGACGGCTTCACCGACCTCAACATGATCTCGTCGGTGGGCGCGTTCGTGCTGGGCGCCTCGACGCTGCCGTTCTTCTACAACGTCTGGAAGACCTGGCGCAGCGCGCCGAAGGTCACCGTCGACGACCCCTGGGGCTACGGCGGCTCGCTCGAATGGGCGACCTCCTGCCCGCCGCCGCGGCACAACTTCACCTCGCTGCCGCGCATCCGGTCCGAGCGTCCCGCGTTCGACCTGCACTACCCGCACGTGTCCGCCAAGCCGTCGGCGACGGAGGTCGAGGCCTGATGAAAGTACAGGGTTGGCTGTTCCTCGCGTGCGGCCTGTTCTTCGCGGGTGTCGACGTCGCCTACTGGTTCTGGACCAAGGCGGCGACGGGTCACGGTGAGCCGGTCGGCACCACGGCCATGGCGATCTCGGTCGGGTTCGCGTTCATGGTCGGCTACTACCTGATGTTCACCGCCCGGCGCATCGGCGCCCAGCCGGAGGACGACAAGCAGGCCGACATCAGCGAGGGCGCGGGCGAGATCGGGTTCTTCAGCCCGAGCAGCTGGTGGCCGCTGTTCCTGTGCCTGGCGGCGGCCTTCGCCTTCGCCGGGTTCGTGATCGGCTTCTGGATGTTCCTGATCGGGCTCTTCCTGGTCATCATGGCCATGATCGGCTTCGTCTTCCAGTACTACCGGGGTCACTTCTCGCACTGACCCGGACTGCCTGAACGGGCGTCTCCCTTGAGGGGGGACGCCCGTTTTTTTGTGTTCTTTAACGGTGATCCGATGTGGTTATTCGATCACTGAGGGTAGTAATGAGAAGTCTGCTATGCGGACCGCCGCTAAGGGCCTTTTCGGGCGCAACAGGGTGGTGAGCAGGGCAAGGGGTTCGTTGTCGGGACGAGGGAGTCATACGTGGGGCGCGTAGCGAATGGATCGGCCGGTCTGCTGGCGCTGACGCTGCTGGCGGCGTGCTCGGGGGCCTCGGCCCCGAAGCCTGAGGGGGTCGCCATGGCCGGCGGGGCCCAGGGGCCCGCTGTGACGTTCTCTCCGCAGGACAAGGCCGCGAACGTACCCACAGACCAGCCTGTGGTCGTCTCGGCCCGTGGAGGCACGCTCAAGAGCGTACGGGTGGACGGTGGCAAGGCCGGGGCGCTCAAGGGCGTCCTGAGCGCCGACGGCACCAACTGGCGCAGCACCGTCACCGCCCGCCCCGGGGCCAGCTACACGATCACCGCCGTCTCCGCGGACGCCACGGGCAAGCAGACCCAGACCACCAGCGCGTTCTCCACGGTCAAGGGCAACAAGACCTTCGACATCCAGACCATCACCCCGAACAAGGACGACACCGGCCTGACGGTCGGCGTCGGCATGCCCATCATGATCGCCTTCGACAAGCCGATCGCCGACCGGGTGTCCGTCGAACGCAACCTCACGGTCCGCAGCTCCAGGCCCGTGGAGGGCGCCTGGCACTGGTTCGACGACAGTCACGTGGACTTCCGGCCGCTGGAGTACTGGCCCGCGTACACGAAGGTGCGCCTGGAGGCGAAGCTGGCCGGCGTGCGCGGCGGGCCCGGCATGTACGGCAAGCGCGACGTACGGCTCGACTTCAAGATCGGCCGCTCGCAGATCACCAAGGGCAGCACGGACGAGCACGTGCTGTACGTCCGGCGCGACGGCAAGAAGATCCGCGAGATGCCGATGAGCGCGGGGCAGGGCGGGCAGTGGAAGTTCTACACCACCTCCGGCATCCACCTGGCGATGTCGCGCGAGGACGCCACGCTCATGACCTCGCCCGGGATCGGGCCCGGCGGGGCGGGCTACTACTCGCTGATGGTCTACCACACCGTCCGCATCTCCAACAGCGGCGAGTACGTGCACAGCGCGCCCTGGTCGGTGGGCTCCCAGGGGAACTCGAACGTCAGCCACGGGTGCGTGAACATCAGCCCGGAGAACGCGATCTGGTTCGTCAAGAACACGCTGATCGGGGATCCGATCATCATCACGGGGTCGCCGCGGAAGCTCGAACCGACGAACGGGTGGGGGCACTGGCAGGAGAACTGGAAGGACTGGCTCAAGTGGAGCGTGCTCAAGGACGGGCCGACCATCACGTTCTGATACCGATTCGCGCCGCTGATTACGGCCCGCCCCGACCCGCCACACCCGGGGCCGGCCACGCTCCGGGCTCGCCACACTCGGGGCCGGTCACGCTCCGGGCTCGCCACACTCGAGGCCGGTCACGCTTCGGGTTCGCCACACTCGGGGCTGTACGCGCCCCGGCCCGGCGGTGCCTCGGCGCGCTCGCCAGGACGGGGCCCGGCACCCAACGGGACGTGGGGCAACGCGAGCCCGCGCCGCACCGCGGACGGCGCCGTTCCGGCCTGCCCTCCCCGTCATCGTGCGCGCCCCAGGGTCGCAGGCGCCGCCTCGGACATCGCAGGTGCCGCCTAGGGCACCGCGCGTGCCGCCCTAGTACCGCAGGTGGCGCCTCAGCACCGCCCGCGTGCCCTCAGCACCGCCCGCGTGCCCTCAGCACCGCCCGCGTGCCCTCAGCACCGCCCGCGTGCCCTCAGCACCGCCCGCGTGCCCTCAGCGCCGCGGGTGCCGCCTAGGGCGTCGCGCGTGCCGCCCTAGGGCCACTGGTGCCGCCCGCGTGCCGCCTCAGCGCCGTCCGCGTGCCGCCTCAGCGTCCGAGCACGGCGCTACGGGGGCCATGGGGCTGGCGGCGGTGGGGAATCGAGCGGGCGTGGGGGAGCCCGGGCGCGGGAGGGGCCAGGCCGTCTACGGGCGGCGCTGAGGAACGGGGCGGGCTGAGCCGTCTACGGGCGGCGCTGAGGGACGGGACGGGCTGGGTGCGCGGGAGTTGGGCGACGGCGGAGCCACTGGCCGGCCGCTCAGCCGCTGCTCCGGTCCGCTCCCGCGCCACCGTCCGCTCCCGCGCCGCCGTGCGGGCCCCGGCGCTGGGGCGTTGTGCGCGCCGCCGTGCCGGTCCCGGGGCTGGGGCGTCGTCCGCGCCTCAGCGGCGAGCGGGCGGAGGGCGTACTCCCGGAGGGAGGCGCGCCCTTTGCCGGAGGCGCGCCCTGAAAGGGGTGCTCAGGCGCCGTTGGCGGCGGCGCTGACCTCGATCCAGCGGTCGAGGGTGGCGGCGGCCGCGCCGGAGTCGACGGCCTGGACCGCGCGGGCGTAGCCGTCCGTCATGGCGGCGTCGAGGTCGTCGCCCGGCCCGTTGAGGGCCACCAGGGCCGCCGCGGCGTTGAGGAGGACGGCGTCGCGCACCGGCCCCGTCTTGCCCCGCAGCAGGTCGTGTACGGCCTGGGCGTTGAAGGCCACGTCCCCGCCCCGCAGCGCGCCCACGTCGGCGCGCGGGATGCCGAGCACGGACGGGTCGAAGGTCGTCTGCGTGGCCGTGCCGTCCTTGACCACCCAGACCGTCGAGGTGTCCGCGATGGTCAGCTCGTCGAGCCCGTCGTCGCCGCGGAAGACCAGCGCGCTGACGCCGCGCTCGGCGAAGACGCCCGCCAGCACGGGCAGCATCTTGGCGTCGAAGACGCCGATGGCCTGGGCGGCCGGGCGGGCCGGGTTGGTGAGCGGGCCGAGGAAGTTGAAGATCGTGGGTACGCCGATCTCCTTGCGCGTCGGCCCGGCGAAGCGCAGCGCGGGGTGGTAGACCGGGGCGAAGCAGAACGCGATGCCCGCCTCCGCGGCCACCCGCGCCGTCTGCTCCGGCGTGAGGTCGAGCCGGATGCCCAGGTGCTCCAGGACGTCGGCGGCGCCGCACGAGGACGAGGCGGCGCGGTTGCCGTGCTTGACGACCCGGGCGCCCGCGGCGGCGGCCACGATGGCGGCCATCGTGGAGACGTTGACGGTGTGGGCGCGGTCGCCTCCCGTGCCGACGACGTCGACCACGGGCCCCTCCACGCTCAGCGGCGTGGCCAGCTCCAGCATGGTGCGGGCCAGGCCCACGACCTCGGCCACCGTCTCGCCCTTGGCGCGCAGCGCGACCACGAAGCCGGCGATCTGGGACGGCGTCGCGGCGCCGGACATGATCTCCCGCATCGCCCAGGCCGACTCGTCGGAGGTGAGGTGCTCCCCGGACAGGAGAGCGGACAGCAGGGTGGGCCAGGTCGTCCGGGAGTCCATGGGCACCTACTTAGCGTTGAGTCGGGTCGAGGAGCGACGCCGCATGAGGTCGGCCACGGTGTCGGCCAGGACCATGGGCTCCAGCGGCTGCGGCACCACGGCGTCGGCCTTGGACCAGTCGGCCAGCCAGCGGTCGTCGCGCCTGGCGATGATCAGGCAGATGGGCGGGCAGTCGTAGACCTCGTCCTTGGCCTGGCGGGAGACGCCCATGCCACCCGCGGGCTGCGTCTCGCCGTCGAGGACGGCCACGTCGATCTCGCCCGAGCCCAGCCACTGGTGGACCTTGGGCTCGGTGGCGCATTCCACGATCTCCACGAGGGGTACGTCGGCGGCGGGGCGCCTGCCGATGGCCTGGATCACCTCGGCCCTGGTGGCGGCGTCGTCGCTGTAGACGAGGACCCTCATCGTGTCGTCGGTGCTCCCAGTGGACGTCACTGTCGCGCTCGCTATTCCTTGTAGCAGTATGGTCACCTCGGATCGTACCGGTGCGGCGGTGTGCATTCCCAGGCCACCATGCCTGACAGGGGGTTTTGGGGCGATTCTCCCAGGTTGCCTCCCGGTTTGTACCTGCTAACCGGGGGGTCGTGCGCGGGACCGACCACCGAAGCCGCAATAATGCTGCCCGTGGCGACAGCATCCGCAATAACTTCGACGACGACAGCACAGTCGTACCGCAGACCCAATCTGGTCAGTGTCGGGACGATCGTCTGGCTGTCCTCTGAGCTCATGTTCTTCGCGGCGCTGTTCGCGATGTACTTCACCATCCGGTCGGTGAGCGTGGGCAACGGCTTCGATTGGGGCCCCGCCTTCCACAAGGTCGGCCTGGAGGCCGCCGAGGGCGCTCATCTGAACATCCCGTTCGCGACGGTCAACACGATCATCCTGGTTCTGTCGAGTGTGACGTGCCAGCTGGGCGTGTGGGCCGCGGAGAAGGGGCAGGTCGGCAAGCTCCGCTTCTGGTACATCGTCAGCTTCCTCATGGGCGCGGTCTTCGTGGCCGGGCAGCTGTACGAGTACGCCGAGCTGGCATCAGAGGGCGCGACCTTGTCCGCCAACCCCTACACTTCGGTGTTCTACCTGACGACGGGCTTCCACGGCCTGCACGTGACCGGTGGCCTATTCGCGTTCCTGTTCATGCTGGGACGCACGTACGCCGCGAAGCGCTTCACGCATGAGCAGGCCACCAGCGCGATCGTTGTGTCCTACTACTGGCACTTCGTAGACGTCGTCTGGATTGGTCTTTTCGCGACCATCTACATCATTCGTTAAGGAACGGGATCTCTGTGACTAGGATCACCGCTTGGCGGCGGCATCCCCTCGCGAGATATGCCGTCCTGATTTTGGCGTTGGCGCTGGTCGGGATGGTATACGCCGCCTTTGTCCAGGCGGGTAAGCCTGCCGACGCGGCACTGGCGGCAGGCAAGGTCGATGACGTGGCCGAGGGCAGGAGCTTGTTCGTCAAGCACTGCTCCAGCTGCCACGGCATGAACGCGGAGGGCACCAAGACGGCGCCCACGCTCGTCGGCGTCGGCGCCGCGGCGGTCGACTTCCAGATGAGCACCGGCCGCATGCCCGCCGCCAACCCGGGTCCGCAGGCGCCGCGCAAGCCGATGGCGCCCTGGGTCGACGAGACGAAGATCAGGCAGATCGGCGCCTACGTGCAGTCGCTCGGCGGCGGCCCGCAGGTCCCGGGGCAGGAGCAGGTCGACGCCAAGCTCGGCGACGCCGGCAAGGGCGGCGAGCTGTTCCGCGCCAACTGCATCCAGTGTCACAACTGGGCCGGCGCCGGTGGAGCCCTGACGCAGGGCAAGTACGCTCCCAACCTCAACTCGGCGACCCCCACCCAGATCTACGAGGCGATGGTCACCGGGCCCCAGGCGATGCCGGTCTTCAACGACACGACGATCACGCCTGAAGAGAAGCGCAGCATGATCGCCTACATCACGCAGGTCCGCGAGCAGAAGGACCCGGGAGGTTTCGGCCTCGGGCGCATTGGCCCGGTGACCGAAGGTCTCGTAGCGTGGATCGCAGGCCTCAGTGTCCTCGCACTCGCCGCCATCTGGATCACCGCGAAGAAGCGACAGAAGTCATGACAGACAACGAGCACGAGATCGAGCAGCCCGATGAGCGCGTACCCAAGCGCGTCATCGGCACCCCCGCGCCGGGCACCTCGATGCTGGGCACCGCGGAGGCCACGGACGTAGAGAAGAACGTCCCCGGCGTCACGCTGCCTGACGAGAGCAAGGCCCGCAAGGCCGAGAAGATCGTGGCGCTCTGCTTCACGATCACGTTCCTGGCCGCGATCGCGTTCATCATCTCCTACGTGGTCTTCCAGGTCGGCAGCCCCGAGGCGACCGGGGTGTCCAACCTCGCGCTGGGCTCCTCGCTGACCGTGGCGATCCTGGGACTGGCGATCGGCATCGTGATCTGGGTACGCATGATCATGCCGAAGTACTCCCTGGTCCAGGACCGCCACCCGATGGCCTCCGCCGAGGACGACCGCGAGGTCGTCGCCGACACGTTCGTCCAGGGCGCCAACGAGAGCGGCTTCGTCAAGCACAAGCTGCTGCGCCGCACGCTGCTGCTGGCCGCCGCGCCCCTCGGCCTCGTGCCGGTGGTGCTGCTGCGCGACCTCGACAACAGCAAGATGCCGGGCGCGAAGTTCAACAAGCTGCTGCGCCACACGGTCTGGGGTGAGAAGACCAAGGAGGGCAAGCCGCTCAGGCTCGTCGTCGAGGGCACCGGCCAGCCGATCCGGGCCGCCGACTTCAACTCGCCCGGCGGCATCCTGTCGGTGGTCCCCGAGGGCTACGAGCACGACCTCAACGCCCTCGCCAAGGCCACGCTGATCCTGATCAAGTTCCGCCCGGAGGAGCTCAAGAGCGGCGTCCGGCAGAACTGGACGCACGACGGCATCGTGGCGTACTCCAAGATCTGCACGCACGTGGGCTGCCCCGCGGCCCTGTACGAGCAGAACACCCACCACATCCTCTGCCCCTGCCACCAGTCGACGTTCGACGCGGCCGACGGCGCGAAGGTCATCTTCGGCCCGGCCGCCAGGCCGCTGCCGCAGCTGCCGATCACGGTCGACGCCGAGGGCTACCTGATCGCCCAGGGCGACTTCCAGGTCCCCGTCGGTCCGAGCTTCTGGGAACGCGGTGACGCCGAGCGCGCGGCGAGGGAGAAGGGAGGCCAGGCATGAGCGAGCTGAACGCCGTGCCCAAGGCCATCGCCGGCCCGTCGACTTTCCTCGACGACCGCCTGGGCGGGGCCAATTTCCTCAAGCGCAACCTGCGCAAGATCTTCCCGGACCACTGGTCGTTCCTGCTGGGTGAGATCGCGCTCTACTCGTTCGTCATCCTGCTGCTGACCGGTACGTTCCTGACGTTCTGGTTCAAGCCGAGCATGATGGAGGTCGCCTACGACGGCTCGTACGCGCCACTCAAGGGCGTCATGATGTCGGAGGCCTACGCGTCGTCGCTGGAGATCAGCTTCGACGTCCGGGG
Source organism: Nonomuraea angiospora (assembly GCF_014873145.1). NCBI lineage: Bacteria > Bacillati > Actinomycetota > Actinomycetes > Streptosporangiales > Streptosporangiaceae > Nonomuraea > Nonomuraea angiospora. The sequence goes on from NZ_JADBEK010000001.1 coordinate 11,717,896, forward strand.
TGGTCTGCTCATCCGGCAGATGCACCACTGGGCGGCCCTGATGTTCGTGGCCGGCATGATGGTCCACATGCTGCGGGTGTTCTTCACGGGCGCCTACCGCAAGCCGCGCGAGCTCAACTGGATCATCGGCGTCCTGCTGCTGACGCTGGCGCTCGCCGAGGGCCTGACCGGCTACTCGCTCCCCGACGACCTGCTCTCCGGCGCCGGTCTGCGGATCACCGAGGGCGTGGCGATCTCGCTGCCGCTGGTCGGCACGTACATCACGTTCTTCCTGTTCGGCGGGGAATATCCGGGTGAGGATGTCATCGCCCGGTTCTACTCGCTGCACATCCTGCTCATCCCGGGCATCCTGCTGGCGCTCATCTCGGCTCACATGGTGCTCATGTGGGTGCAGAAGCACACGCAGATGCCGGGCAAGGCTCGCAACAACCACAACGTGGTGGGCGCGCCGTTCTACCCGGCCTTCATGCTGAAGGCGGGGGCGTACTTCCTGTTCACGCTGGCCACGGTGGCGGGTCTGGCGACGTTCACCCAGATCAACCCGATCTGGCTGTTCGGCCCCTACACGCCCGCGGACATCTCGGCGGGTTCGCAGCCCGACTTCTACATGGGCTTCCTCGAAGGCGCGCTGCGCATCATGGTGCCGTGGGAGATCAACCTCTTCGGCACGGCCCATGCGGGCACCCTGCCGCTGAGCGTGATCATCCCGGCGCTGGTGCCGATGGGCATCATCATGACGGGCCTGGCGCTCTATCCGTTCCTCGAACGCTGGGTGACGGGCGACAACCGCGAGCACCACATCGCGGACCGGCCGCGCAACAACCCGCACCGCACCTCGATCGGCATGGCGGCCATCGCGTTCTACGGCGTGCTGTGGCTGCTGGGCGCCAACGACGAGATCTCGGCGAACTTCCACGTCAGCCTCAACGTGACGACGTACGCCGGGCGGGTGCTGATCTTCGTCGCGCCGGCGCTGGCGTACATCATCACCTACCGCATCTGCCTCGGCCTGCAGCGCTCCGACGCCGCGGTCGTCTCGCACGGTGTGGAGTCGGGCGTCATCAAGCGGCTGCCGCACGGTGAGTTCATCGAGGTCCACACGCCGCCGTCGGACGACATCGAGGCCCACATGCGGGGCAAGGAGCCGGTGGCGATGCTGCCGGTGGCCGAGGACACCGCGGGCATCCCGCCGAAGGGCATGCGCGGTCCGCTCGGCAAGCTGCGCGCTCGCATGTCGAAGGCGTACGGCGGGGAGAAGATCCCGCTGGACGACGGGCACGGACACGGGCACGAGGAAGAGCACGCCGCCATCGGCTCCGGTGGCGAGGACGACCGCAGCCTCACGCACTGACACCACCTCTTCGCCACACACGGCACGGGCCCGGACGACACGTTCGTCCGGGCCCGTCGCCGTCTTCGCCCCTGGGCGCGGGGAAGGCGGGTGCCGTGCCTGGGATCCGCGGGCGCGCCCGGCCGGGGCGGGGAACGCCGTCACAGGCGCTCTCGCGAGGTGACGGGCGTGGCTGAGAGAGGTGACGGACCCCGGCCGAAGGCGCGGCAGGGAGGTGGCGGACCCCGGCCGACGGCGCGGTTGGCAGGCGGGCCTGCCAGAAGGCGGCGCGGCCGGGAGCCGGGAAGTCGCGCCGGTCGCGGGCGCTCAGCCCGAGAGGTCCCGAGGCGGAGCGGCGGCGGGCACGCCGTGCTGAGCGCCGGGACGGGTCAGCCCGTGTGGGTCAGCCCGTGTGGGTCAGTCGGCCTCGGGGAAGCCGATGGAGAAGGCGGCGTCCAGGTCGTGCTTGGAGTAGGCGCGGAAGGCGATGTGCGTCTCCGTGTGCAGCACGCCGGCCACCTTGTTGATCCGCCCGGGGACCACCTCGGCGATCTCCTCGTACGCCGCCACCCGCACCATCGCCAGCAGGTCGTATTCGCCGGTGATGGAGTAGACCTCGCTGACGCCCTGGATCTCGGCGATCGTCTGGGCGACCTCCGGGATCCGGTCTACCTCTGCATTGATGTGGACGATAGCCGTGACCATGCATCAACTCTATCGTTTCACCTCAAAGGTCGCCCCTCCCGATTGCGGAGCTGATCAAGGTGGCGGTACGCGAGGTCGATGCGGGCCTTGTGGCGGGCGGCGCCCCAGGCGGGCAGGCTCCACTCGCCCTCCACCTCCACCAGCCGCACCCCGGGCGACTCCAGCCAGCGCAGGATGCACTCGGTCTCCTCGGCGCTGGCCGCGTGGATCGGGCCGGCGCCCGGGATGACCGCCTCGGCGGTGGCCGTCAGGGAGGCGACGAAAGCGGTCGGATGGGTGCCCTTCGGCATGACCCCGGCCGCCGCCAGCCGCCCGTACCGGATGACGTGGATGTCCCATCCGCCGCCGAACGCCGGGCTGGCGGCCACCAGCTGCGGGATGCGCGTGATGGCGCTCAGGCGCTGCATGCGGGCCGCCGTGCGGACGAAGGCCGCCAGCCGGTCGCGGTCGACCGACGCCTCCTCGTAGCGCTGCTCCACCGACAGCCGCTCCATGCGCGCCGACACGGCGCTGAAGACGAGCGAGGCGTCGAGCGTCATGGCCCGGCGCGCGCTCTCCGCGTGGAGCGCGTATTCCTCCTGGCTCTCCTTGCCCTCGCAGGGCGCGCCGCAGCGGCCCATCTCGTGCAGCACGCAGGCCGCCCGCCGGGTGCGCAGCGTGACGGGCTGGGTGCACTGGCGCAGGGGGACCGCCTCGTGCAGGGCGATGCGGGCCTCGTCGGCCAGCCGGGCGCTGCCGAACGGGCCGAGGTAGGTGGCCCCGTCGTCCTTGAGCTCGCGCACGATCGACAGCCGCGGGAACGCCTCGGTGGTGAGCTTGAGCCAGACCACCTTCTCGGGGAAGCGGGAACGGCGGTTGTAGCGCGGCTTGGCGCCACCGATCAGGCGCAGCTCCCTGACCTCCGCCTCCAGGGCGGTCGAGCAGACGATGTGGCGCACCCGCTCGGCGATGCCGATCATCTCGCGGATGCGCGGGCGGGTCTCGCCCGCGGTGAAGTAGGAGCGCACGCGGTTGCGCAGGTTGGTGCTCTTGCCGATGTAGAGGACCTCGCCGCGCTCGTCCTCGAAGAAGTAGACCCCGGGGGCGTGCGGCACCGACTCGGCCAGGTGGCGCTTGCGCTGCTGCTCCGGCGTGGGGGCGCGGACGAACGACTTGAGCTCCTCGAGCGTGTGCACCTGGAACGAGCCGGCCCGCTCGATCAGCCCGTGCAGCACCTCGACGGTGGCCCTGGCGTCCTGCAGGGCGCGGTGGCACGGCTCGGTGGAGCTGCGGAAGAACCTCGCCAGCGTGGCCAGCTTGGCGTTGGGCACCTCGTCGCGGGTCAGCACGCGGCGGGCCAGGTCGACGGTGTCGACGACCGGATTGGCCGGCGGGGGATAGCCGTGGGCGGCGCAGGCGGCCTTGACGAAGCGGGTGTCGAAGCCGGCGTTGTGGGCCACCAGCGTGGCCCCGCGAATGAACTCCAGGAAGCTCGGCAGCACCGCCTCGATCCGCGGCGCGGCCACGACCATCGCGTCGGTGATGCCGGTCAGCACGGAGATGAACGGCGGGATCGGGCCCCCGGGATCGACCAGCGTCGAGAACTCGCCCAGCACCTCGCCCGCCCGCACCTTGACCGCGCCGATCTCGGTGATGGCGTCGTCGGACGGGGCGCCGCCGGTCGTCTCGAGGTCGAAAACGACGAACGTGACCTCGCTCAGCGGAGTGCCGAGCTCGTCGAGAGTGCCTTGAACCGAGTCCACGTTCCAAGACCATAGAGAGAAGGACCGACAGGAACGAATAACCATCGCTCTTGATCCTTAGTTACCCTTCCCTGTATGTCCTCGGGAAGACTTGCCGGCCGCTATGCCCTGTTGCGCCCGCTCGGCGCGGGCGGCATGGGGAAGGTGTGGCTGGCCAGGGACGAGATGCTCGATCGTGAGGTCGCGGTCAAGGAGCTCACGCTGGCCGAGGGCATGTCACCCAAGGAGCGCTCCGACTCGGTGATGCGGGCCGTGCGCGAGGCGCAGGCCACGGCGAGGCTGCGCCATCCCGGCATCGTGGCGCTGCACGACGTGGTCGTCGAGCAGGAGCGGCCCTGGCTGGTCATGGAGCTGCTGCGGGGCCGCACGCTCGGGGAGACGGTCCGAGAGTTCGGGCCCATGCCGGCTGATCATGCAGCGCGGGTCGGCGCCGACGTGCTGGAGGCGTTGATCGCGGCGCACGCGCTGGGGATGCAGCACCGCGACGTCAAGCCGGGCAACGTGTTCCTCACCGAGAGCGGGCGGGTGGTCCTCACCGACTTCGGCATCGCCCGGCAGGAGGGCCAGGCCACGCTCACCGAGCAGGGGCTGATGATCGGCTCGCCCGGGTTCATCGCGCCCGAGCGGCTGGCCGGCGAGCCGGGCGGGCCCGCCAGCGACGTGTGGTCGCTCGGCGCCACGCTCTACGTCGCGCTGACGGGCGCGCCGGCCTACGAGGGGTCGGCGGCCCAGCGGGTGCGGGCCACGCTGACGGAGCCCGTACCGGTCGCTCCCGGGCCGCTGGGGCCGCTGCTGTCGGCCATGATGGCGCACCAGCCGGCCGCCCGCCCCGACGCCCGGGTGATCGTGTCCGCGCTCCGGCAGGTGGCCGCCGGCGGGCACGCCCCGCGACTGCCCGTCAGCCAGGACGTGACCGCGCCGACCAGGGTCAGGCGGCGCGGCAGGAGCGCGATCTGGATCGCCGCGGCGACGGCGCTCGTGCTCGGCGCGGGCGGCGCGACCGCCTTCCTCGTCCTCAGGGACCGGGCGGGCGCGGTCCCGGCCGCGTTCACGGCGCCCATGGACGTGTGCACGCTGATCAGCCAGGAGGAGGTGGGCGTGCTGCTGCGTACGCAGAGCCCGCCCAAGGCGCAGGCCAGCTCCGACGGCGACGGCCCCAAGTGCGGCTGGACGGTCGCCAACACGGGGGTGGGCCTGCAGGTGCAGAAGGACTCCGACACCGTCGACCCGTGGTCGATGACCCCGGCCACGGCCGGCGCGCTCTTCAAGGGCCAGCAGCGCTGGTGGACGCGGACCGGCACGGTCGACTGGACCTGGGACGAGATCGGCGCGAAGACCTCGCAGCGGGCCACGCGCACCCCGGTCCGCGAGATCGCCGGCGTCGGCGAGGAGGCGTTCGGCTTCGAGCTGAAGGGCCCCACGGGCCGCGTGCACACCGCCCAGGTCTACTACCGCCTGGCCAATCTGGTGGTCACCGTGCAGTTCACCACCCTCGCGGACAAGCCCACCGACGAGGAGATCAGGCAGCGGGCGCTGAAAGCGGCCCAGGCGAGCGAGCAGGCGTTGCGCAATGCCGGATGACCTCTATCTGCTGGCCGGCCGCTACCGCCTCATCGAGCGGCTCGGACAGGGCGGCGCGGGCACGGTGTGGCGGGCCATCGACGAGATCCTCGACCGTCAGGTCGCGGCCAAGCAGGTACGCGTGCCGGAGGGGCTCACGCCGCGCGAGCGGGCCGAGTTCGCCGACCTCGCGATCCACGAGGCCAGGTCGGCCGGACGGCTGCGCGACCCGGCGATCGTGCTGGTGCACGACGTCGTCCTGGAGGGCGGCCAGCCGTGGATCATCATGGACCTGGTCAGCGGCCGCTCGCTGGACAAGGTGATCAAGGAGCAGGGGCCGCTGCCGCCCGGGTTCGTGGCCGCGGTCGGGCTGCGCGTGCTGTCGGCGCTGGAGGTCGCCCACGCCCACGGGATGCTCCACCACGACGTCAAGCCCGCGAACATCCTGCTCGACTTCGACGGCTCCGCCATGCTCACCGACTTCGGCATCGCGACGCCGGTGGGCGGCCAGGGCGGCAGGTTCGGCGGCGCGGGCTCGCCCGGCTACATGGCGCCCGAGCGGCTCAACGAGCAGCCCTCGAGCCCGGCGTCCGACCTGTGGTCGCTCGGCGCCAGCCTCTACACCGCGGTGGAGGGGCGGGCGCCGTTCGAGCGGGCGCTGCCCGCGGCGGTGACGGCGGCGGTGCTGCTGCACGAGCCGCCGTTCCCGGCCAGGGCGGGTCGTGACTTCGGCGGCCTGCTCATGGCCATGCTCGCCAAGGATCCGGCGGCCCGCCCCACGGCGGCCCGGGTCCGCCAGGCGCTGAGCGCCCTGGCCGGGCCCGCCCCCGTGCCCCGGCGCCGCCGGTGGCTGGTGCCCGTCGCGCTCGCCGCCGCCGTGACGCTGGGCGCGGGCGGCTGGTACGCCGCGGGCGCGCTGGGCGGCGGGCCCGAGATCGGGAGGTTCGCCACGGCGCCCGATCCCTGCAAGCTGCTCACCGACGAGCAGGCCGCCCAGATCATGAAGGCCAAGCCGGCGCGCGAGGCCACCCGGCCGGGCGAGTGCCAGTGGATCCTGCGTGACGGCGCGGAGGACGGCCGGCGCCGCATCGTCGTCCGCGCCTGGGCGGAGCGGCCCGACGGCGATCTCGGCGGTCCCCAGGTGGCGCAGCGCCGCTTCGCCAGCGAGAAGACCGGCCGCGCCGGCGCGGAGGGCACGGTGATGCGCGAGGTCCGCGGCTCGGTCTCCGACGTCCCGGGGATCGGGGAGTCGGCGATCATCCAGAACAGCTTCAAGGCCTACATCAACAGCGACGCCAAGGGCTGGTCGGACAGTACGGTGCTCTTCCGCACGAGCAACGTGCTCGGCGAGGTGGTCTGGCACCGCGAGAACGTTCCGGTCAGCGACCCGGCGGACAAGGGGCCCGCCCTCGCCGCCGCCCGCCTGGTCTCGGCGGCCCTGTCGAAGTGAGCCCTGTCGAAGTGAGCCCTGTCGAAGTGAGCACTGTCCGAGGTGGAAGTGGGCGCCGCCGGGGAGGGGCCGCTGCCAGAATGGGCGGAAGTGCTGCAAGTACCTTGCAAGGGGGATGACTAGCATGTTTCCCCGCAAGTCAGGGCAACCTCAGGAGTCCCAGTGAACCCCGGTAGCGAGTGGGAGCCGTCCACCACCCCTTACCAGGTGCCGGGCAGGCGCTTCCAGCCGCCCACTCAGCCGCCGACCCAGCCGCCGACCCAGCCGCCGACCCAGCCGCCGACGCTGCCTCCGACGCCACCGCCACCGCCGCCCCGGCGGCCCGCCTGGCTGCTGCCCGCGCTGGCCGCCGCCGTCGTGGTGCTGGTCGCGATGGGCGGGGTGGGCGCGTACTTCGTGGTCAGCAAGGTCTCGCGCCCCTCCCAGCCGCCCGCGGCGCAGAGCGAGCGGCCGTCGCGGGGCGCCTCCTCGGCGCCCGTCGGCCTGGACGTGTGCGCCATGCTGCCCGCGGAGGAGGCCGACCGGCTCGTGCCCGGCGCGACCGTCACCAAGAACTCCAGGGAGGGCGAGTACACGGTCTCCTTCAACTGCGCATGGCAGAACCGGCGCATCTCGTTCGGCGAGTTCTGGCGCAGCAGGGAGATCGACGTCAGGATCGATCAGCACAAGGCCGACGGCGCCAAGACGGGCAGGGCCATGGCGCAGAACTCGTACGAGGTCGACTACGGCGGCGACCGGTACGCCGCGACCGCCAAGCCCTCGCTCAAGCCCGACGAGAAGGAGTACATCTCCCCGATCAAGGAGATCCAGGGCGTCGGTGACGCCGCGCACGCCCAGTACACCTGGCGTCGCAGCGGCAAAATGCTGTGGTACTCCTTCGGCCAGGCCAACGCCCGGGTCGGCGACATGACGATCGAGATCAAGTACCAGGCGGGCCAGCAGCGCAAGGACGCGGAGATCCTGAGCAACGAGACCGCGCAGTCGATCACCGAGGAGAACGCGATCCGCGAGGTGAGCCGGCTGGCCGGGTTCTTCGCCAAGGGCATGGCGGCCTGGCAGGCCCAGCACCCGAACGTCCTGGCCCAGCCGGAGCCGTCGCAGACCCCCGCGTCGCCGAGCGCGAGTGCGAGCGCGACGCCCTCGCCGACCGTCCTGGCGGCCTTCCCCGCGGAGTGCGGGGCCGTGACCGAGGTGGCCACGCGGCTCGTGCCCGAGCCCACCACCAGGGCGCGCGGCACCGAGGCAGGCTCCGACGCCCAGACCGAGTGCCGCTGGCTCAACCTGGACGTGCCCGGGGCGGGCGAGGGGATCACGAAGATCCGCAGCGTCCTGATCACCGTGCACCGGTTCACCAACCGGGCGGGCGCCGCCGACGAGCCGGCGGCCGTGAGCTACTACGCGAGCCAGCGGGGCGGCGACAAGCAGTTCGAGGACTCGTCACTCGGCGGCATCTCCTGGGGCAAGGTCACCGATCTCAAGGGGATGGGCGATCAGGCGTACCAGCAGTACATCCGGAACCGGCACAGCAGGGAGGTCTCCGCGTCGACCGGTTCGATCCTGACGCGCAAGGGCTCGGTGGTCGTGAGGATCGACTTCTCCGGCCACCAGCGGCCCGAGAAGGAGCCGGCCACCTCGCCCAAGGTCGTGTTCATGCCGCAGAAGGAGGCGATGGACGGCGTGGTCACCGTGGCCGAGGCGTTCATGGCCCAGCTGGCGAAGCAGCCCGCGGGCAGCTAGCAGACCCGGTCGAGGAGGGGCGTGGCGCCCCTCCTCGGTGACGGCCGCGCGCGGGAAACATCCCCCTGACGGATCATCCTGTCAACGGTTAATGGAGCTGCAACCCGCTTGCAAGCGCGACAAATACCTTTATGTCTTGCAGGACCTGAGCCGCGCGATCACGTTTGTCCAGTACAGGGGCATGGGCAAACCGAGGGGGATCACGCGGCTCATTTCTTTTCCCGCACCAGGAACGGTTCGAGCAGGCCCGGAACCGCCCGCGCCGCCAACTCCAGGCCGTCGCCGCGGTCGACGTCCACCACGTCGTAGCGGCCCTTGCCCGCGGCGGTGGCGGCGGAGACGGTCAGCAGGCCGTCGCGGCGCTGGAAGTACGACTCGGTGATCGTCCAGCCGGAGACGCCCCTGCGGTCGAGCGCGATCGTCCTGCGTACCACCGCGCCCTGCCTCGTGAGGAGATGGCGGCGGCCGAGCGCGTGGCCGAGGCTTCTGGCGCTCTCGACGGCCAGCCACATCCCGAACGGCAGCGCCAGCGCGGGGACCGCCCAGACGGCGGCGCGCGACCACTGCCACGGCAGCAGCCAGGACGCCAGGCCGGCGGCGGCGGCCAGCACGGCCACCGTCACCAGCGCCCGCACGATCCGCCGCCGCCTGGCCGCCGCCGGATGCGGCACCAGCGAGCCCATCCCCAGCCCGCCCGCGTCCGCGCTCGCGTCGCGTCCGGTGCCTGGAGTGCCGTGGCCGGAGGCACCCGCCTGGGGTGCGGAGGGCGGCGGGGCGGTGGGCAGGGTGGCGATCTCGGCGGCGAGGGACCAGGCCAGGGCGCGGGGGAGGGGCGGGGTGAGGGCGGCGACGTCCTCGGTCTCGTGCTCGTCCGCCTTGCCGAGCCCCGTGGCGATGGTCCTGAGGCGGGCCCCGCCGCCCAGCCGCAGCAGCAGCGGCTCGCTGATCTCCACGCCGCGCAGCCTGCGCTCCTCCAGGGTCAGGGACCGGGTGGTCAGCAGGCCGCGATGGAGGCGGAGGCGGCCGGGCTCGCGTTCCAGCCGGTAGCGCCCCCACGACTCGGCGAACAGCAGGACGGAGCCCAGGACGCCGACGGCCAGGTTCGCCGCGAGGATCAGCGGGACCGCCACCAGCGGCCGCGCCGTCACCCAGTCCCACAGCCCGTCGGCCGCCTCTGTGACGAGCCCCTTGGCCCCGAACGAGTCCAGCGCCTTGTAGAGCGCCCCGAGCACCAGCGCGGCCCCCGTGAACGACCACAGCGACAGCGGCGCGTACCGGATCCACGACCAGCGCAGCCGCGCCAGCGGCCCCTCGCCGGAGGCGGGCCGCTCGTCCTGACGCAGCAGAGTACGGCGCAGCGACTCCGCCTCGTGCCTGGTCAGCGGGTCGAGCACGAGCTCGGTCCCCTCGGCCGCGTGCTCGCCCGTGCCCACCTTGACCACGGTCAGGCCGAACACCCGCGCCACCGGGTCGGCCCGCAGGTTCACGCTGCGGACCCGGTCGAGCGGGATCGAGCGGTGCTGGCGGACGGTGAGGCCGGAGCGCAGTTCGAGGCGTTCCGGGGTGAGCCGCCAGCGCGTCGTACGGAGCCTGGCCACGTCATACGCCACCACGGCGGCGACGACCAGCACCGCGGCCGCCGCGCAGAGCGCCACGACCCCGCCGATCGGCCAGTCGCGGCCCGTCAGGAAACGCAGGAGAGCGGCCACCACGCCGGCGACGATCGCCAGCGACTTGACCGCCGAGGCCCACAGGCTCCGGCCCGCCAGCCGCCGCCAGCCCCCTTCAGGCGAGATCGCTCCGGCATGGTCGTTCACGTGGCGTCCCCCGGCGTGGCCTGGGTGAGGGCGGTGAGGCGTTCGGCCAGTTCGGCCGCCAGCTCGTGGTCCAGCGCCTCGATCTTGATGGCCCCCGCGGAGGAGGCCGTGGTCACCGTGACGTCCGCCAGCCCGAACAGCCGCTGCACCGGCCCCCGCGCGGTGTCGACCCGCTGGATCCGCGACATCGGCGCCACCCGCCAGGTGTGGGTCAGCCACCCCTTGCGCGTGTAGACCGCCTGGTCGGTGACCTCCCAGCGCTCCACCCGGTACGTGGCCCGCGGCCCCACGACGGCCAGCGCCACGCAGCCCGCCGCGAAGAGCGCCACGCACGCCCCCAGCCAGACCGGCCGAGAGGTGAGGATCCAGTACGCCGCCACCGCGGCGGCGGCCACCGGCACCAGGAGGATCAGCCCCTGCACCGTCCACCAGGCGACCGCCCGCGGATCGGCCTGGTTGCGCGGCGGCCGCAGCCCGGCCGGAGTGCCCCCGTTCATCTGCCGCTCTCCGCGCTCTTGCCCGAGTCGGCCACGGCCAGCAGC